>NZ_JBALEJ010000049.1:0-286998 GCF_036917975.1 Nostoc sp. | reverse complement strand
TAATTCAGTATTATTTTCTTAATTATCCTGACTTTTCGCTTTTATCTTGACTGTAATCTCTTTATGCTTCAAGTTGAAGTGCGGAATGTGGGTTACACAATACTGTTTGGTTAAGGCAAGAGACGCGATGAATCGCCGTCTCTACAAGAATTCAGTCTACTTATCATCATCAATCGGTTGCTCATGATTAATATCGAGACTTTCTGCTGTCCAATTATCATTTGCTCCAGGAGATTCAGAAACTATCACAAACTCAGTCTCTTGTATATGCTCATTTCCCCATTTATCCAAAACATCTTTAATTAACACTTCTTGTAACCAAATCTTCGCGACAACAGTCAGAGGTAGCGCCAGAAATAATCCTAAAAAACCAAAGAAAGTAACGAAAAATAGCTGGGCAATTAAGGTTATAGCAGGTAGCAATGAGACTTGATGCGCCATCACAACAGGTGTGATGAAATTACTCTCAATCTGTTGAATGATAAAGTAAGTAATCAAGACGGCGATGGCTTTCCAAGGTTCATCCAAGAAGGCGATCGCCATTGCTGGGATGACGCTCATGGTTGGGCCAAGGTTGGGAATTAAATTGAAAAATCCGGCTAAAACCGCTAAAGCTACTGCTGCTTTTACACCCAAAATTAATAAGCCAACAAAACTCATCACCCCTACAACACAAATGGCAATGAAAGCACCTGTAATCCATCCTTCTAAAGAGACTTCACATTTATCTAAAATTCCATCTACCCGCCGCCGATAAAATGAGGGGAAAAGCTGCACAAATACTTTGCGATAAGCTAGGGGATCGGCTAATATCATTCCTGTTAAAACCAAGACTAGCAAAATCTTGAGGACAACTTCCAAAGAACCAGATACAAAAGCAAAGGAGTTTCCTAGCACTCGATTGACGAAGGGCTGTGCTTGTTGAATGAGGCTATTGATATCTGGAATGTAAGTAACTAATTGGCTAGGAATCCGAGTTCTCAGGGCATCAAGCCAATCATTAAAGCGCTCAAACCCTTTAGGAACCTGATTGGTTAATTCTTGAAATTGTTGTGCAAATGGTGGCACAATTAGCCAGAAAAAACCCACTATACCTGCAAAAAAGATAGCCACCGCTAAGAGTACAGCGAATCCACGTTTTATCCCAAAGCTTTGGAAGCGTTTTGCCAGCCGATTTAAAGTAGTAGCTAACACAACAGCAGCAAACATTAGCAAAAGCACTTCCCGAATTTGCCACAGGATGTATAAAGAAAGAACTATGGCGATTAAGCCGATCCATTGACCAAGTTTCACAGGCTGACTCCCAAGAGGTGGCAAAATGCAATTTTCTGGTAATTCAGCTAGGTTAACTGATTTTAGGAACTTGTAGTCATGGTTTGAGCTAATTTTGTTTCTGTGCTTGGAATCGCCACAGTAGCGCGATCGCAATCATCACAATCGGTAACAATACTATAATTAGCGCGTTGGTTGCTGTCGCCGGAATTGATAGACTTGGCCCTGCATACTTAATTAATATCGATAATAAAGCTGAGAGTAAAAGCAGTTTCAGAACAAATCCTAGTTGATTTTCCATAAAAGTACAGCAATACAAATTTTTATGGTACATACAAATTGGCGCTGTACCGTCTAGTTTCTACAATAATCCTACAGATACAATCCTTTCCAACTTTCTCTAGGAAATGCGATCGCTTTAGAGGATGTTTGAAAAGTCTAATTTATTTCTTCCAAGGCAATTTAGTCCCCATCTCAGTTAATGCTGAGAAGATAAGATAGAGAATCAGGAATCCAGCACCCGCAAAGAAAGCCAGTAAATCGTTATCCATAAATACTGTTAGTTCAAACTTTGCTAATCATAGCGAAATTACCTAATCTTTAGCATTTTTCTGAACGAGCAGAAGATGACATTGGTTAATTTTTGCAGAATTTGGAGAACCAGACCAATAAAATCGGGAGCATCCACTTTTGGAAGAAACACCGGGCGATTGGAAAGATACTGTTGGCGAATTAATAGGGGATCTAACCCATCATTCCTGATTACTCTGATTTAAGTCCGTTTCAACGGACTTGAGCTATTAGCCCGAAATTTATTTCAGGGCGGGAATGCAACGCCAAACCAAGGTTTTAGGGGTGAGGGGTCAAACCCACCGTGAATTGACCAACAGTATCTTGGAAATCGCGGCTACACAAACGTTCGCGTAGTAGCGTCTCGCAGAGAAGTCTGCCTACGCGAACTCTCTGATTTGTGTTTTCAGAATTTCTTTTAATTTATTCTCATAGAAAAATTCCTTTTCTCCCATAGCTGGAACTAAATCAGTTAACCAGGTTGCTTTTTCGTCATAACGTGCAAAAAAAGGACGTTTACACCAATCGGGATCGCGTCCTTGTAAAAAAGAAAGTACAAACACTTTCTCGCCATAAATCTCAGTTACGCCATCCACTGCAATTTTACCTGGTAGTGCTGACATGACTGGCCCGCGAGCGGTGCGAGCTAATCCAGACACTTTTTGTATTGCTGTTTGATAAATTTCCCAAGCGCGAATAATTGGCAATTCAAAATAATGTTTTGCTCCAGTATCTCGTTCCATAAACATATAGTAAGGAATGCAACCAAGGCGAACTTGTTCTTGCCACATTTTTATCCATATTTGTGGACAATCATTAATTCCGCGCATAAGCGGCCCTTGGGTGCGAATTTGTGCGCCTGTACTACGAATGCGTTGGATAGCTGTTTGAGCAATTTCAGTTTTGATTTCTGTTGGATGATCGTAGTGTGCCATAATTGATAGATGTTTGCCTGAGCTAATCACTTTCTCAAACAAACGTAAGACATCATCAGCATCTTCATCTGTAACAAAGCGATAAGGCCAGTAAGCTACCGATTTAGTCCCAATCCGAATTGTTTGGATATGTTCAAAACCCGAATTGAGCAGTGGTTCAATATATAAAGCCAGATGTTTCGCTTTCATTGTCATTGGATCTCCGCCAGTAATTAAAACATCTGTGACTTCTTGATGTTGGCGGAGATACTCTTGAAAAAATCCTGATTCACGAGTAGCAAATTTCATTCCATCCATCTTTACAAACTGGGGCCAACGGAAACAAAATGTGCAATATGCGTGACAAGTTTGGCCTGCTGTGGGAAAAATTAAGACTGTTTCAGGATATTTATGTTGAATTCCTGGTACTGGTTTTCCATCTAAAGTGGGAATATTATGTGCCTGTCCGGCTGGATGGGGGTTGAGTTGCGATCGCATCGTATTTACTACTTGACGCAGTTCTTCTGGTGTAGAATTTTGCAGATGCCAAATAACCTTGTCGAGAGATTCGGGAGCCAACATTTCTTTTTGAGGAAATGTGAGGCGAAAGATCGGATCATCGGGAATTTTTTCCCAATCAATCAGTTCTTCTACTACGTAATTATTGACACGAAACGGTAATACTTGGGCAACTGCTTTCATTGCCAAGCGGTCTGCTGTTGAAAGTTTTTGCAGTTGAGGCAGCCGTTCTATATCTTTAATTTCATATAATTCAATTTTTTTAGGGTTAAGTTGTGACATTTAATTATGATTATTTTTTTAACTTATATAAAAAATAGAGGAAAAGGCGATCGCCTTTACTCTATTTTCTTACTTCCACTCACACTGTCCTTTCTCTGCGAGTTTAGAACTTTTATCGAAAGTAAGAGTAATTATTGAACCATCAGGATTCTTCCAAACAAAAGTTACCTCAGTTGTCGAACGCTTAACCTCTATCCCTTTACCTAAGATTGAGCGTACATCTGTTAAGGACATTCCTAGTTGTAACTGTTCAAACTCTATACGGCTGACACAATCAGGTTTAGTTGGAGCAGATTGTCCATGCTGCTTAGAATCGAAAACCGCTTTATAAAAGCCGTATCCAAAACCAGAACCTAAAGCTACTCCTAGTGACAAGGCCATAGCCAGTGGACGGATAGAAGGACTGAACAGACCGATATGATTTGGCATAATGGCAATCCTCAGAAAAAATTAATGATATTCAACAATCAGAAACTAATACACATTTCCAAGAGTGCAATTAAAGAGCATGATTATTATTTTTAATTAACCGATTAATCTTCAATAGCACCCAATTCTTTAAGTGTATTTTTTTGTTCTTCCCCTAAACCGGAAACACCTTTGATATTCATTCCCTCATAAGGTCTTTTTGGCATGAGGGTTTTAATACACTCTCCAGTTGTGACATTCCATTGCTTAATAGCCCCATCCTGGGAACCACTATACAAAGTTCCATCTGGACTGAAGGTAACAGAACGAACCCAATTATTATGTCCTTGCAAAATCATTAAACGTTTACCTGTGTCAACATCCCAAATTTCTACAGTGTGATTAACACAAGCACAGCCAAGAATCTTACCATCAGGACTAAAAGCAACAGAACGTATCCAATCATGATTGACTAAAATTTTGCAACATTCGCCAGTCTGAACATCCCACAGCTGTACTGTTTTGTCATCACCGCCACTAGCTAATAGCCCTCCAAGTTGCCCTTGTGAAGGGAGAAGCGGGCTAAAAGCAACAGACCATATTCGCATAGTATGTCCTTCTAAAACCCGAATACATTTCCCTGTATGAACATTCCATAGCCGCAGTGTTTGATCATCACTTCCACTGGCGAGGATTTCACCATCAGGACTAAAACTGACAGACTGCACCCAATTTGTATGCCCCGGTAATGTTTCAAAGGATTGGCCAGTCCGAATGTTCCAGAGTTTGATGTTGCAGTCAATACTGCCACTAGCCAGAATTTGACCATCATGACTAAAAGCAATAGAACGGATGCGATCGCTATTTTGCAAAATTTTCACGCACTGTCCACTTAGAGTATCCCAAATACGGATGGTTTGATCATCACCGCCGCTAGCTAATAGCCCCCCAGCTAGCGGACTAAAAGCAACAGACCAAAGGCGGCCAGCGTGTCCTTCCAAAGTGCTGATACATTCTTCAGTTTGAACATCCCACAGCCTAACGGTTTTATCATCATTGCTACTAGCAATTATCTTCCCATCTGGACTCAGGGCTAAATCGTGTACCCAATTAGTGTATCCCTGCAAGATTTGGATACATTGATAATTTTCGATCTCCCAAAACCGAACGGTTTTATCATAGCCACCACTAGCAAGTATTTTTCCGTCGGGACTAAATGCAACAGACAGAATAGAATTACTATGTCCTTCTAAAGTTTTTAATAATTCCCCCGTTTGAATATCCCAGAGTTTCACCGTTTTGTCGTCGCTACAACTGGCGATGATCTCTCCTCCTTGTGAAGAGGGGATCGGACTTAAGGCTATAGAATGGATTAAATTAGTGTGTCCTTCTAAAGTTTTTAATAACTTCCCTGTTAGAACATCCCAAAGTTTTACAGTTTTGTCATCGCTACAACTGACAAGTATTTCTCCATCAGAACTAAAAACTACGGACTGGACTAATTTGGTATGTCCTTCTAGAGTTTTCAAACATTTACCTGTTTTTACATCCCACAACTTCACAGTTTGGTCAGCACTACCACTGGCGAGTATTTTTCCATCAGGACTAAAGGCAACAGAACGAATAAAGTTGCTATGTCCCTTGAAAATTTTCCAGCATTTTTGGGTATCCAGATCCCAGATTCTAATAGTTTTATCACTACTAGCACTAGCGACAATTTTGCCATCAGGACTGAAGACAACAGACCTGACCCAGCTAGTATGTTCTTCAAAAGTCATGAGATGTTTTTGACTAGCAACATCCCAGAGTTTTACAGTATGGTCATCACTACAACTAACTAAAGTTTTACCATCGGGACTAAAGGCAACAGTTCTTACCCAATTAGCATGTGCTTTCCAATGAAATAGTTGCTCCCCATAAGTAGCTTGCCAAAAGCTAATCCGACCATCAGCGTCACCTGTAGCAACAATTTCTCCATTTACAGGATTAAATGCCACTGATAAAATACTATCGAAGATTCCTGTAAATACAGATTTAGATAAGTCAGAGTTGGCAAAGTTTACATTATGCAGGTTCACATTGATTAGGTATGCTTGCCATATCTTTAAAGTAGAAAAATCACATCCACTTAAATCAATTCCCAGATGACAAAGGAGGTTAATAATATTCCCCCCAGCATAACCGGATGTCAACGGAGTGTTTATTTGCAGCAATTTTATAATTTTTAACAGATGTTCTTTAATCCGGTCTTTATTGCCAAATCTATTAATTAGTTTTTCAACAACTGGTTCTATAATTAAACGAATTTGAGCATTTCTAGTCTTCCCTTCTGTTTGCGCTTTGAGTAAGGCATGATTTTTTAACAAGGAAATATTTTCTAGAGTAACCTCGGAAACAATTTCTTCACAAACCTGATTAACAAATTTGCTAATGATATATTCCATCACTACAGCTTGGAGCATGAATTTCGCCAAACCCTTCTCGTTAAAGATTAGCGATCGCCGTCGCAATGATTCTAAAGCTTCAATTAATTCTGGTTGTGATGTCGTTGAAATAATATCTGCTTGTAATTCGACAAAGGAAGTAGGTTTGCAATTAGTTCCTAACCAGTATAAAATCTCTTTTTCTAAATTTGATAACCGATTAAACTGCTGTTCTAATAAATTGCGGATATCTCCAAATAGCACAGATATATCACAACTAATAAACTCTGATATATTGCTACCAAAAACTTCTTGAATCGTATTACAAACGATTTTTAAGGCTAAAGGATTACCTGCATACTGATTAATTAACTTGTTCCAGTCTTTCTCTGAACCCAAAAAATCACCTTTGCCCACAAATATGCTTTTTGCGGCGATGTTTTCTAGCCCACTTAGCTGCAAGGATTTAACTTTAAGATTGTTTCCTTCTAAGGTGATAATTTCTTTGGGACTTTCACGACTGGTTAAGACTAAACAGCTTTGATGAGGCACTTCCCCAACTTGTCGAAAAAATTCTCCATATTCTTCATATCCTTCTCGATATTGACCGACATAATCACCTCCAAGTAAAACTGACTCGACATTATCCAGTACTAATAAACAGCGATGTTTCCGCAAATAGGCAATCAATTGCGAAATTCCTACTTCTTTAGGCTCATTCTTTTTGGAGAAAAACTCAATCAGGTCTGCAAAAATCTCCTTAACAGAGGGTGCATGACGTAGCGATCGCCAGATAACATATTCAAACTGTTCCTGAATTTTCTGTGCCAGCTTGATAGATAAGGCTGTTTTGCCAATTCCCCCCATCCCGAATATTCCCACCAGTCGGGAACGATCTTTATTTACCCATTGCTCTAAAACATCTAACTCCGACTCACGCCCAAAGAAAACGGGGACATCAGGCGCTTCGCCAAAATCATAACAGGATGAGGTATTAACTACTGTTGATAACTGATATCTTTCCTGAAAGATACTCCTGATTACTTCTAATTTCCCCGGAGTACTCCCAGCAATATCAAACTTTTGGTAAACCGAACCAAGCCGCTTTCGCACTGCTGCTGCACTAATTTCGAGAGTGGTGGCAATAGATTCTGCCGTTTGGCCAGCTAAAGCTAGAAGTAAGGCACTTACCTCAGCCTCAGATACATTGTGTTCGGCTGTAACCGCTCTCAAGAAACTTTCAGGAATTTCCGTCATGAAATAAATTTCTCCAGCCAAAACTATTTATCGATATGTGAGGTAGATGTGAGATATATTTCTACTGCTTTATACCCAAATCTTCTCTTTTTATTCTTATTCCCCAACGCTAGTAGTCTGTCCCAAAAGTTTTGAGAGGTTAGTGGTGTTCAGATCCCCGACTTCTTCAAGAAGTCGGGGATCTAGCAGGGGTTGGGGGTTAGGTCTGTATTAAACTCAACCACAAACCCGATAAATTTATCGGGTTTCCTAGTCTCCAGTCCCGTGCGTTGGCGTAGCCGTCGTGGACATCACCTAGCATCTTACAGAAAAGTGAATTGACAAGAAACTACTAAACTAACTATAGTCTAAATTATCAAGTTGTCAATTTCTACCTATCAACTTATTGACAAGATTAATAAAGTAAATGTAGAATCGATAACAAATTAGGTGTGAATCGCGAGGATAGCTGAAGTAAATAGCACTGAGGTACCCCACACTATGCCAACACCTGACGTTTCAAATTCTACTCAGGAATTATTTGACTTACTTGAGAAAGACATTCTTGCTTGTCACACTTGCAAGGATGGAATGATTGAAGTGAGTATCCGCAAGATCGGAACCGATGAGTTTGAAGTGCGTGTCATCTCTTTTCGAGGTTCTTTTCGTTGCGTTCATGCGGATCTAAATAGGTATTTAGAGGAGTTACCGACAGATACGCAAAGTCAGGTATCTATCTATCGCGATCGCTTTCGAGTGGGGTTGAGGGGATTGTTAAAGAATGGGTTTGGACTACTCAGCCTGGACTTTTCTAAATGCAAGAAGGGAAATACCGCGCCGATATTTGGCTGGATGGTATCTGAGTTGTTGGATATTGACTAAGTTTGGTTGTTTTTTTAAGTAATTATCAAAAGCCACTGATTTCACCTCAAGCTTTAGAAAAACAGTAGAAAATTGTTTTCGTTATTGAGGTTAACAAGTGAATAGTTTTCCAGCCCAAGAGAGTCTAGAAAAAGACTACAGCAGGGTTGATATGGTGCTAAAAAGTGCCACATCAACCCTGTTGTTTTTTATTAATTTATCAGGAGGAAAATATGGATACGAATCGTCACAGCTTTTTATTTCGTTTGACTTCGCGGGTTCTTAAATATTTTGCGCTGGGATTATTTGGTCTAGCGATCGCTTACGTTGTGTCAGCTATTTTTGGAAGTTCACATATTGCGATGAGTCTACTACCCTTTGTTTTATATTGGGTCATTTTCCGGTGTGGGCTGATTCTTCTTTGCTTAATATTGACGACAGTAGTCTTTGAGTCTGTTCGCTAGATCCCCGACAACTTCCAATACGGTTCAGTTAAGGATAATCGTAGGTTGGGTGGAACGAAGTGAAACCCAACAAACCCGCGAAAATGTTGGGTTTCGTTCCTGCACCCAACCTACGCATCTAGGGAACTCCAAGAAATAAATTATCCAATATCGTGGGGTGGGCATCTTGCCCGCCCAGTACATAGGGCGGGCAAGATGCCCACCCCACAAAAGTTAATTGGATATTTTTTTATTTGGAAGTCCCCTAGTTAACAAAACTTAAAATAGAAGCAAAATCAAAACCCGGTCATGAAGACCGGGTTTTGGGCGGAAACAATGGGGTTATATTCCCCGAAGGTTTGTTATAGAAGTTCAGTATAATTATCGATGCTCTGATATGTACTACCACCCAGTTGCGATCGATTCCGGAAAATTAGCTAAGAATTTTTGACTACCCTTATTTTATCTCCCAAAATGCAGCAACCAACTGGTCGCATCAGCGTGTAGGATTGAAAAATATTAATTTTCCGGCTTTTGCTAATGAACAATGCATTTAGTGCCTGGCAAGAATGGCTAACAGTATTCGCCTATCTAGGTTTCACCATCTTCATTATCTGGCGTGTATTTACCGCCGAGAAGAATTAAAAAAGCTACATATCATCTCACCAGGGACTTTTTGCTCAAAGGGCAAAACAGTTTCACCCTGGTGAACCTTGAATCGCTCACGGCAATTGTAAACCTCGGTAGGTCTTTTTACTCCATCTACACTAATGGCTGCCCTGTATTCCCAATAATTTTTTGCACTTCGGCTGATACTGAGAATGCAAATCTGGTGATGTAGCTGTAGCCCATCGTAGACATCGTAATTGCGGCATACATCTGCAAAAGCCGGATGTACCACTGAGAAAGGAAGTATTAATAGCAACACAAAAAATATTATGTATCTAATCCTATCCATAAAAAATTATTTAATTACAGCTATTTTCAGGTAAATAGACCACGTGGTAGGGGCACAGCATTGCTCATTGGTGTCAACTTAAGCTGGAAATAGCTTATCTGTTGGCTTCCATGCCCGCCCGGAAATAAATAAATGAGTAATGAGTAATAAGTAATACCCATTACTCATTACTTATTACTTATTACTTCAAAAATAAATTTCCGGGCTAGTAGGCTAAAGTCTATTTCAGTAGACTGGAGATTTTCGGCGATATTTAGTCATCTTCAGATGACTTTCGCTATGAGACGGGAATTTCAATTCCTGGCGGACAAGCGGTTTCACGTTAAGTTGACACTCATGAGCAATGCTGTACCCTTACGACTTTTCCTAGTTTGACAGACCAGAGATTGTATGTTCCCTAGCACAAAAAATATGGCAAGCACTAGCAAAAAGGCTGATACTACCATAAATGCTATTTTTCGCTCAAGTTTACTAAGCTAAACTGAACCATGCTCAAACACCTCCTCTACTTTGAGGGTAGACATCCAATACTGCTCGGATAAGCAGGGGAGGCAGGGGAAGCAGGGGAGGCAAAACTCTTCCCCTGCCCCCATTTCTCCCCCTGCTCCCCCTGCTTGCCTCAACCAAGAAATTCCAAAACCTACGCAGTATTGGGTAGACATCTAGTGCATCTGTTCATGTACCATACGCTAATACCAATTCGTAATATCCTTCTCCTACAGGAGACGCTACGCGAACGGGAAGCCACATTTTGTGCATTTACGTAATTGAGAAAGTCAGATTACACCTGGCTGGTTTTCCGCCGTTTATATCTGTAGTCTTATTTTGGAGAGTTGAAATAACAGAATGTGCAAAAAAAGTCAGTCGTAAGGACTATAAAATTGCAACCAAAAAGAAATTTTGAGCAATCTTGGATTACACGCTGTTTTGCAGCAATACTGCTCTTTGGTCAGGTGTGGCTACATTTACTCCAAGGAAAAACTTACTATCGTAAGATTCTGCAACATCTCGTGACTGCTGGACCAGGTTCTATCTCTCCAGTTCTTCTTGTCAGTGGTTTTGCCGGAATGATTTTTACTATTCAGACGGCGAGGGAATTAGTCAGATTTGGGGCTGTCGATGCAGTGGGAGGTGCTTTTGCCTTAGCTTTCTGTAGAGAATTGGCTCCAATTTTAACTGCTAGTATTATGGCGGGACAAGTAGGTTCTGCTTTTGCAGCAGAAATAGGTGCAATGCGAGTCACCGAGCAAATTGATGCACTTTATATGCTCAAAACTGATCCAATTGATTATCTAGTACTTCCTAGAGTAATTGCTTGTTGTCTGATGGTACCTTTGATGACGATTTTAGCTTTAGTTACAGGCATCATCGGCGGCATTTTTGCCGCCTCACACTTTTACCAAATTATTCCCGAAACATTTTTAGAATCAGTCAGAAATTTTTTACAGCCGTCAGATTTGTTTATTATTTTACTAAAAGGGTTTATTTTTGGAGTGCTGGTTGCTGTCATTGGCTGTAGTTGGGGTTTAACTACTAGAGGGGGAGCAAAAGAAGTAGGAGAATCGGCGACAAAAGCAGTTGTTACTAGTTGGGTGTCAATTTTTATCATGGATTTTTTCCTCTCTCTACTACTATTTGAACAGGCTGCATTTTGAACCTAAGTATTGAACTGGGGATTGGGGATTGGGGATTGGGAATTGGGGGATCGGAGTCTCTTAAGATTAAGTACGTGGATTCAGACCCCAACCAAAATATTGAACCTCACGCGACTTTGAGTCGTGTGAGGTTCAAAGTAATACTGATTCTGAATTGTTGGCACAGCCCGCAACAGCGATCGCGAGCTTTTTTGGATAGACTTTATGACATTAGCGAAATGTGGGAATATATTAACTTATAAATTAGCCCACCCAAAGCTAAACCTCCCAATGAAAAGATAGACGCAGTGGAAAAGGCTAACCCTTCCTTAAGACCCGCTCTTTGAAAGTCTATCCTGACTAATATAGTCGCTGAAATGATGAGTAAGGTATCAAGAAATACCCGAAACCAGGCAATCATGATAAAAAATAAAAAAGCTGCTAAGACGGCAACACCGAAAGTCCTAATATTTGATTTAAGTAAAATACTGTAGTAGTATGTCATCTTCGGCCAAGGAGCGGTCAACGTTACGATTAAAAGCAAGATAGCAACTACAGTTACTACCCACACAAACAGAGGGGCACGAGTTTCAGATATTACCCAGCCCAAAGTACTATAACTAAGCAGTACTAGCGCCAGGGAGACCCAAGGAACTCTTTTCAAAATTGACATGGGTTAATATTCCTAGTACAGAGTCAAGTTTTTATTCGATAACTAACAATAACTAAGTGTAGTAACTCAAGACTTGATTTTGCTTGAGAGCTTGCTCAGTTTATCGTAAATTAAAGGGTTTAAGAACCTGCAATCTACATGTAGCACCCATTTCAGTCGGGGTTTGTCTTGAGAAATCGCTCCACTTGGGATGCATCCCAAGACCGCGTTTCTCGCTAAATCCCCCGTTAGCGCTAGCGTAAAGCCTTCGGCATGGCTTCGCTTAGAGCGACGGAGGAGCGTCAGTTGCCACAACGCGGGGAACCCGCGCAAGGCACTTCTCTTCTCTACGAGACGCTACGCGAACGTCTGAAATTTCTTTAATTTTGAATTTTGTTAGCGCAGCGTTAGCGAGTCTGCGAGCGTCATTTTGAATTTTGAATTGTTAAGATGGCTGTCCTTGCTCAAGGATATCCCAGTATAAAAGGAGTTTTTTAGGATACGGGTATCAATGAGACAAGAAACCAGAAGTTTTTGCAGATGAAATTATGTAGATTTTGGTTATATGGCTTAAACTGGTAAGTCTATCATCATATTTTCTTATAGCTTCAATCAATAGGCTGTTATGCTCTTCCCAAGAAAGCCAAACAAGTTTGTCGATAATTGCGGTACAAAGTAGTTAAATATGTTGTTAAAGATTTGTAAACTATTAGCAGCCGAGTAGCCGCGTGTCACATCTTGTTAAGGAATTATTATGAGACAACTTGTTATTGCTGAACGCGTATGCCTCATTGGTCATATCGTGTCAAAAGCCTTTGGACTAGTAGGGATGCTACTGGTCGTACCTAATGCCGAAATAATTTTAAGCTCATCGCAGGTCGGAGAAACTGCCATAGAGTTAAGTATGGCTGGCGGTGGTGTCGTGGATATCATCTTGGGGACAATAGCTGTCTCTATTTATGCTTACCGGACGTTGGGATTAGGAACTTGGCTAGCATTTATGTTGCCGGCTGTGTTTATCTCCTTGGGGAGTGAACTACTGGGAACTAGTACAGGATTTCCATTTGGTGATTATAGTTACTTGAGTGGCTTAGGTTATAAGATTGGGGGGCTAGTTCCTTTCACAATTCCCTTATCTTGGTTCTATGTTGGGCTGTCGTCTTACTTAATTGCTAGAACTGGTTTGAAAGTGGCTCAAAAACCCAGTTGGGGACGCCATATTGCTGCTATAGCTGTTGGTGCTTTACTCTTCACTTGCTGGGATTTTGCCCTTGAGCCAGCTATGAGTCAATCTTCTTTGCCCTTCTGGTATTGGGAACAACCAGGAGCTTTTTTTGGGACACCTTACCAGAACTATGCAGGTTGGTTTGGTACTAGCACCCTGTTTATGAGTGTGGCAGGATTATTGTGGAGAAATACCTCGATTAAATTAGAGCGATCGCAACTTAATCTGCCCTTAGTAGTTTATTTAACTAACTTTGCCTTCGCCGCCGGTCTTAGCTTGGCAGCTGGGTTCTCTATCCCTGTGTTACTCGGTTTATTACTAGGTGTAACTCCTGCCGTAGTGCTATGGTTCAGGAGTTCAACAACACTTACTGAAATTGCTTTTGAACCAGTAACCAAAGAAGTATCAGTAGCCAAGGTTGAAGTTGCCTTGAAATAAGTCTATTGGGGATTGGGGACTGGGGAAGAAGCAACGGAGCAGGGAGCAAGAGAGAAGAGTTTTCCCCTCCGCACCCCGCACCCCGCCCCTCTGCCTCTTTTCAATGCCCAATGCCCCATGCCCCATGCCCAATGCCCAATGAATAATGAATAATGACAACGCTTTGATAGTAGAAAGCGCCATTTCCCTTTTTTTGCTACTTATCCAATTACCAGCAACGGCAATTTTGTTTTCGCGCCTATTAAAGGGGCCAAAACGCCATCCTCCAATAGAACCCCAACAGCCTACACCTGAGCTTTTGGGTAAGGCTAGCGTAGTTGTTCCTACACTCAACGAGGCACTTCGCATTAGCCCTCTGTTGGCTGGTTTAAGTCAGCAAAGCTATGAAGTTCGGGAAATTATGGTTGTAGACAGCAAGTCCAGTGATGGCACTCCCGACTTGGTAAAAGCCTCACAGCAGAAAGATCCGCGCTTTCGCCTGATGACAGATGATCCCTTACCCTCTGGTTGGGTGGGGCGGCCTTGGGCGTTGCATAACGGTTTTCTATATAGCTCAGAAGCGAGTCAGTGGTTTCTGGGGCTGGATGCTGATATCCAACCACATCCTGGTTTAGTTGCTGGTTTGGTGAAGACAGCCGAAGCACAAGGCTATGACCTTGTTTCCCTTTCACCCCAATTCATCCTCAAATATCCTGGGGAGTGCTGGCTACAACCTGCTTTGTTGATGACTTTACTTTATCGATTTGATCCAACAGGGATCAATACAGAGCAGCCAGAACGGGTAATGGCAAATGGGCAGTGTTTTTTGTGTCGTCGCTCCGTTTTAACGGCTGTAGGTGGTTATAGCAGTGCGAAGAGTTCTTTTTGTGATGATGTTACCTTGGCACGAAATATTGCTGCTCAAGGTTATAAGGTAGGCTTTTTAGACGGTGCAAAGGTGCTAAAGGTAAGAATGTATGAAGGGGCAATAGAGACGTGGAAGGAATGGGGGCGGAGTCTCGATCTCAAGGATGCGACTTCTCGTTCTCAGTTGTGGGGAGATTTATGGCTACTCACATCTGTTCAAGGTCTACCTCTGTTAATTGTCCTTACTTTTTTGTTGATTTCTCCCCCACTCTCAGATTTGCCCACTCCCCCACTCCTGCTGCTGGGACTGAATTTATTCCTGGTGGTAATTCGCTTTGCTATGCTGATAGCGATCGCACCTTCCTACGATCGCACAAGCGCTAAAGGCGGCTGGTTGTTCTGGCTTTCACCTTTGGCCGATCCCTTAGCTGTACTGCGAATCTTCTTATCTGCATTCCACACGCCGCGCGATTGGCGAGGACGCAAGTATAGTTAGGAGTGAGGAGTTAAAAATTCATAACTCATAACTCATAACTCATAACTCATAACTCATAACTCCCTACTCTTCTTCCCCTCCTACTTGATCCCCGCGTTCCAATTCCCAAAGAATTTGATTTCCTTCACGGCGTACCCGTGACACTATCCAGTTTCGCCAGCGCCATTGATCTCCACGACTGGTGACAGCGCTGGCATGGACATCCATCAAGTCTGCTAACTCAGAACTGGTGATTAAGTAGCCTTTTTCGGAAATTTCGTCAGCTATACGCAGAGTTTCGACCAAGCTGCGGAGTTGCGAAACCCTCATTTCTGGCGGTTTTTCATCGGTTACGGCCGCAGTTGGCCCGGTTGATGGTTCCATAACGATTATTTCTGGTGCAGAAGTACTGATTTCTTGCGGACTTTGGTTAATTATTCTAGGTTTTTTTTCATAATCAGCTACTTTTGCTACATTTAGTTCATTTGTGGAAGGTAAAGGTTTATAAAAATCTGTGGAAGATAATTGTTGTAGAGAAGGGGTTTTGCCACTTGCATAAGTGCGAGCGATCGCATCACAACGTTCGTTACCTATGTTACCAGAATGTCCCCGGACGTGTTGCCATTTTACCTGTTGGGTATTGAGTTCATCTAAGATTTCTAAAAGGTCTTGGTTTTGGACGGGTTTACCATCTGCTTTTTTCCAGCCTTTCTTTTTCCAGCCTTTCACCCACTTGGTAACGCAGTTAATTAGGTATTCGCTATCGGTATGAAGGGTGATTGGTTGGGCTTGTTTAGACGTTTGCAGGAATTGCAGAGCGGCGATTGCAGCCTGCATCTCCATTTTATTATTAGTGGTATGAGGGGATGCATCACCTATTTCGTGGATTGAGCCATCGCTGAAGTAGACGACTACACCCCAACCGCCAGGGCCAGGATTACCGGTGCAAGCACCATCGGTGTATATGCTTTGAATTGTGGGTTGGGTGGACATGCTTAGAGTATCGAAGCGCGAAGGCAAGAGTTATTAGCGGCAATTTTTTAACAACATCCAGGCTATTATACTGATAAAAACTCTTAATTCTGACTCCTGAATTGTGACTTCGGAATTTTTCTTTAATCCTCATCATCAGGCAAATTTTCCATTTCTTCAGTAATTAGCGTCTGAAAATCTTCGTCACAATGATTATACAGATGAACCGCAGCAGCTAGGAGTTCTGCGAGAATTTCAGCTTGTTGGTTAGCAGTTAAACTAGTTAACTGTAACTGGTTAATTAAGGCTTGTACTTTCAGGCATTCTGTACCTAATTCAGCAATCAAGGTACTGAGGGTTGAATTGGTGACTGCAAGAGGGCGATCGCTAATCTGCATATTTTAGTTATTGTCCCAATCTTTTACGCGCTTGTTGGATTGCCTTGTCAAAAGCACAAATCTCTTTTTCCCAATGATTAATTAAACCTTCGTCAGGAAAATTCTTTTCTGATTCCAATCTAATCTTTTCTTGATGTTCGGTAATTCTTTGATCTAAAGATTCAATCGCTTTTTGATGGTGCTTCTTACTCATTACTCAGAACGATAAGCAATACGGAGACTTTGGATTAAAATCACCAAAGATGCGATCGCCATTAACCCGCCCCAAAACCAGTAAGGTAAAAGCAAATATCGCTGCATTTGTGCTGTATCAGAGATTCCAAGGGGACCAGCAGAACTACTAAATAGATAATCAAGTTGATGGTATGTACTTACACAAGCTTGTACACCCAGAAATTGAATAGCAAAACCTTGCGCCCAACGAGGTGCTTTCAGGGCGATACCTAAGATTATTAAACCCAGTAAGGGAATTGCCACCAATCCGAACCAGGAACGCACCCAAATTAATGTCGAAAATAGCAGAAAACTCCCTAATATTTTTAAACAGAGGGTTGCTGCTGTAAAACTGCGGGAAGCCAGAATCAAAGCTGCACCGGCAATAGGTGGCCCCATTGGGCCTGCGGCGGCGATTATTGCCGGGACAATTGGCCCCAATAACGACCGGATGCCATAAGTTGCGACACCGGAACCATTGCTAAAAATCTCTAACTTCTGGAACTGTCCCCCTAATAGCAGTGCCATTAAGCCGTGACCCATTTCATGAAACCAAGTTGCCAGAATTGTAAATGGGTATAAGATATAATCCCCTCCTGGTACTTGCCACAATAAAGCAGTTGCGATCGCTGCGGCAACTAGCCAGGTAAGTCCCATACGTTCAACAACTGGCGGGGCTTCTTTGGTAAGTAAGGTTTCAAAATTTTTACTTGATTCCCTCATAGGACACTTGATTTTAGATTTTAGATTTTAGATTTTAGATTTTAGATTATTCCCCAGATTAATTCGTGGGGCATTTAATTTTGGATTTTAGATTTTAGATTTTAGATTATTTCTTCAATCTAAAATCCAAAATTCAAAATCTCAAATTCGGAAGACTGATGTCACAATTGAGCGAAAATCAGTTAAGCAAGTTGAAAGAGGAATGTCATCAAGTCTCCTTTACCTAAGCTGATGCGATCGCCTGGTCGCAAGCGATGACGGTTGCCTGGTAAAAGTGGCAAATTATTAATATAAGTGCCATTAGAACTTCCCACATCCTCTACATAATGGGCATCTCCCTCGACGCGAATATCTGCATGAATCCGCGAGACAATTTCTGAATTGGTAAATCCTGAAACATCTATATCAGGGGGAATCCGGTCATTGGGTTTACCGATATGAATCACAGAGAGATTTTGCGGCAATTCAATTAAGCGATCGCTTTGAACGTGGATTAACCGCGCTGTAACCTGCTGCAATTGCGTTCTGGCAGCAGTTGCAGTTGTTGCTGGTGGCGCGGATACTTCGGCTTCAGAGGTCGGTTCTGGTTCCAAAGGTGGTGGAGTAGGAATACTTTGTACAGAAACTACAGGTTGAATTGCAATGGTTGGCGCTGGTTCTGGCGGGCTGATTGGTGTAACAGGTATCTGTGGCGCTGGTTCTGGGGGAACTGCTACCTCTGTTGGTGGTAAAGATGATTCGCGGGGACGGGAGTTAGTAGATTCGCCGATTCCCAAAGCATTTGGTTGTAAAAGTTCTAGCAGTGGATCGGGTGATACTAACGGCGGTACTTCCACAGAAATATCTGGAGTGACTGTTGTAGCTACTGCGGTATGAACGTGTGGAACTCCTGCTGAGTGAAGGTTATAGCCACACTGACCGCAAAATGCAGCATCTGCCTGCACAGTTGCCCCACAACTGGGACAATTAGTAGTCGCGGGTAACGGTGTATAACAAGCTTCACATTGGACAGCACCATCAGGGTTGGGATGATTGCAATTAGGGCAGACGATCATCGATATTTAGCCTTTGTTCAAGATCATCATAAATAATAGGTAGGACTGGCAAGCAGAGGGCGGCCCTAACTTTAGATTCTAGCAATTACTGCTAATGGAACAATGAATTGGACACTCTTACGCAGGGGCAGGGGGCAGGGAGTAGGGGAAGAAAACTATTGATTGTTGCCCAATGCCCAATCCCCAATGCCCAATCCCCAATCCCCAATGCCCCAATTATTGTTGGATTTCCAAACCTGCTGCTGCATCCAGCAGCCACCAAAGTTCTCCTTGGGGGCGAATTAAGCGGGATGGGTAAGTGAAATCATCGGCCACAGGTGCAAAGATTTGCGCTAAAGCTGGTCGTTTATTAGCACCAGCAACCAGAAAAATTACGCTGCGAGCAGAATTGATGAAGGGGTATGTGAAAGTAATCCTGGGGTTTCCGTCTTTGTTACCCACAGTCACTAGGCGATCGCGTACTTTGAGAGCTTCTGTGTGGGGAAACAAAGATGCAGTATGTGCATCATCACCTATTCCTAGTAATACTACATCCAATGCAGGAAACTCAACCCCAGAAGAACTGAAAAATTCTTTGAGATGTTGTTCATACTTCGCAGCAGATAGCTCTGGATTGGCTTCTAAAGTCGATACGGGATGAATGTTAGTTGCTGGAATATCAACACGATCTAGCCATGCACGACGCGTCATCAATTCATTGCTATCGGGGTGATCTGGTGGTACGTAGCGCTCATCCCCCCAGAATATATGAATTTTATCCCAAGGTAGTTTTTGAGTAGCAATCGCTTCGTATAACGGTTTAGGTGTACTGCCACCAGACAAGGCGATGGTAAACTGCCCACGCTGCTCAATGGCAGTTTCTAGCTTAGACAGAATTAATTCTAGCGCTCGTGCAACCAGCGCCGGCTGATCCGGTAGAACTTCAACAGTTTTGTTCATGGCTTCATCATCATATTACTGGCTTCCAGCAATACCATACCGAACTTATTACAATCCCCCTTTTTAACTTTTGAAACATTTAACATCGTGGATTAAGTAGACTGGAAAAATGTAGACGCTCATTATCACCTTGAAGCGTAAGTTGTCAGTAGTGAGTTGCATTAACTACTGATCGCTGTCATGATTAATTTTTATTTACATCCAGTTACTTGATACTTGGTTGATTAACGCCACAAAGGATACATTTATTAATTCTTATTGAAAATTAATAAAACTAATTAATTAGAAACAACGCTTCCCAGTCTGCGATCGCTTCACGTTGGGCAATTAACAATTCTTGAATTCCTTTTTGAGCCACATCTAGCAATTTATCCAACTGAGTGCGGCTAAAGCTGCCTTCTTCGGCTGTTCCTTGGACTTCAATGATTCCCAGGTGTTGATTCATCACCACATTAAAATCTACTGTTGCAGCCACATCTTCTATGTAATTAAGATCCAGAAATGGCTCTTCCTCCAGTAATCCTACGGAAACTGCTGCAACCTGACCACATAAAGGCGATCGCTCCAACGTGCCCTCTTGCGACAATTTAGAAACCGCATGAGCCAACGCCACAAACGAGCCTGTAATAGCTGTTGTCCGAGTTCCAGCGTCCGCTTGCAACACATCAGCATCAACAGTCAGCGTGCGTTCTCCCAATGCCTCAAAATCCACTGCTGCGCGTAAGCTACGTCCAATTAGACGTTGAATTTCTTGCGTCCGTCCAGATAATTTCAATAATTCCCTTTCTTGCCGTTTTTGAGTAGCAGATGGTAGCATCCGGTACTCAGCAGTTAACCAGCCTTTACCAGTTCCTTCAAGAAACTTTGGAACTCCCTTATTAACGCTAACAGTACAAAGTACCTGAGTATCACCACATCTTGCGAGAACAGAACCGGGGGCAAAGCGGGTGAAATTGGGGTAAAAGCTGATCGGACGTAGTTCATAGGGAAGACGACCGTCAGGACGCTGCCAAGCCATTGGAGTTGCCTCAAGTTTTACAGTACTGCCTTATAGATTACCTTAGTGTTATTGGGTATTAGGCATTGGGGATTGGGCATTGGGCATTGGCAAGAATTTTTCCTAACTCCTAACTCTCTCAGCACTCAGCACTCAGCACTCTTCAAGGAACTGAAAGCAGAGTCAAAATATTTTGCTGCACCATTTCTGGTGACTGGTCGCCGTTGATGGTCAATAAGCAGCGACAGCGGTCGTAGTATTCTAAAATGGGAATGGTGCGATCGTAGAATAATTCTACACGGCGCTGCACGATTTCTGGTTGGTCATCTGGTAGCGATCGCCCCAAGGATCGACTAACCATTACCGCTTCTGGAACTTGGAGATAAATAGTCCAATCTAGCTTTTGCCCTAAATTATCCAATAAAAAATCTAATTCTTCAGCTTGGAAGGCAGTATGGGGATAACCTTCTAACACCCAATCGCAGTTAATATCTGGTTGTCTGAGGCGTATTCTGATCAATTCAACGATCATTTCGTCTGGAACTAACTCACCTTTTTGAATGTAGGGCTGTGCGTGGTAGCCTAGTTCACTCAAGCTAGCGTAAACCGAAAGAGAAGTTCGGGGATCGCCTTCCAACCATCGAAATTCCGGTAGGCGCTGATCGCCAGATATTACTTCCCGTAAAATCTCACCTGTAGAAATCAGAGGAATATCAAAGTATCTGCAAAGCCTTTGTGCTTGAGTGCTTTTCCCCGATCCTGAACCTCCCAGAATCACCAATCTCACAACAATTTACTCCTCACTTCTGTCAAATTCGCTACTAACTAAGTCTGTTTTGCCCAAATAAGCGGCAAATCTAACATTTAGCGATTTTCAGACGTTCTACCCAACTTGTTTAAATAATTGGAACTGTACCTCTTATGTTTTCATTTTTACAACTTATTTCGGATATAAAGACAAAAAAATTTAAATTAAAATAACTCTTGACTTCAACACAAACGTAATGTTTGACTAAGAATGCAATTTGCTAAATCCAGCACACCTGTGAAAAACAGATTGATTATACACGCAAATTGACAAAAACCTTTGTTAGTATAAACTCTTGATTTATTGTATTTTTTAATACTTAATACTATGGTTGCCCAGCTAGAAACTCAAAGTATCAATTCAACCCTTACACTACCATATCCAGTTGAAGGGCTAGTACAAGTTTTCACTAGTCCCCATCGCAATTTTTTTACGACCGTCATGGCTCAATCACTGAGAATAGCTGGACAAGGAACAACAGTATTAATAGTCCAGTTCCTCAAAGGAGGCATTCGTCAAGGACAGGATCGACCTGTACAACTAGGACAAAATTTAGATTGGATTCGCTGTGATTTGCCTCGTTGTATCGATACACCACATCTAGATGATACGGAAAACCAAGCCTTACAAAAGCTGTGGCAGTATACACAACAAGTAGTGTGTGAGAGTAAGTATTCTCTCGTAGTGTTAGATGAGTTAAGTTTAGCGATTAATTTTGGTTTAATTCCTGAAACGGAAGTTTTAGCTTTTTTGGCAAAACGCCCTCCCCACGTCGATATCATTCTTACAGGGCCAGAGATGCCAAAATCTCTTTTGGATGTAGCAGATCAAATTACAGAAATCCGTCGGAGTTATCGACCTTAAACAAAATACTCAATTCAGGATATCCTAGTAATTCGGTTTGAATTAGCTGTGAAGTTGTGATTAAAAACGATATCTGGATTACTGAAATGTCTCAACAGGGTCTAATTTCGCCCTTTGAGCCAAGTTTAATCCGAAAAGTGCAAAAAGATGAGTCTGTAGCGGTTCAACCTGTAATTAGCTACGGTTTATCTTCTTATGGCTACGATATACGCCTTTCTTCGGCTGAGTTCCGCATTTTCCGCCACATTCCCGGAACTGTAGTTGATCCCAAAAACTTTAATCCCCAGAATCTAGAACCAACAGCACTGCATACAGATGCCAATGGTAGTTATTTTATTTTACCTGCCCATTCCTATGGTCTGGGGGTTGCTCTAGAAAAACTGGAGGTTCCTGAGAATATTACCGTGATTTGCATAGGTAAATCTACGTATGCAAGATGTGGAATAATTGCAAATTTAACCCCTGCTGAAGCTGCATGGCGGGGTCATTTAACTTTAGAGTTTTCTAATTCTTCTAGCGCTGACTGTCGCATTTACGCTAATGAAGGCGTGGTACAATTACTATTTTTAGAAGGTGAACCCTGCGCTATTAGTTATGAAACTCGTCAGGGAAAATATCAGGATCAGCTAGAAATCGTGACGTTAGCAAAGGTATAAATTGGGACTTTAGCGATGAAATCATAGCAGTAAGATGGATTGTTAAGCCTCGATCGCAGGGTTATAATCATTTGGATTATCAAAGCCTGCAATCCAGGCGGCTGCCTGATGACAACTTTGCGTATGAGGTGGAACGCGCAGGATATGGATATGTCCTGTAGAGGGACAAGTAACTTTCAATACCATAAGCGGCTCATCATCCTCAAAAGGAATGTAGACTAGTTGGCGTTCTCCACCAACATCTCGATCGCGATCGCGGATCAATCCTCCCACTTGCTGCAAAAATGTTTCGTATCCCAAACGTTCAATCAGTACGCGGCGCAACTCAACATTCTCTATATTGAGAATATCCTGCCCGGTGATTGACTGGGATTCAAAGGCAATGCGATCGTTTACCTGCACGCCTCGCCAGCGTAAGACAAAACCATGCCCCGCAGATAGACTGGTGATTCCACTTCCCGCTAACTCGATCCAATAAGTAACGTGGAGTCCTTTGGGAAGTGTAGTGAGGTTTACACAATCGCTGATATCAATACTTTCACAGGTTAGATTTTCAGGTAGATTGTAAAGATTCAACGCATTGCTTAAATCTAGATGACCTAAAACACGCATACCATCCCAGGCGCGATGCTCAAGGATAAATTTTCGAGCAACTTCGGCCGATATAGGCTCGTGACTTTCCTTGGGGCGCTGCAAAACTTGTTTATTTGGCACACGTCCATTTGACATCATCTTGAGCATTAGTCCATCACCTCTACATAAGTATCAGGGCGATATTCACGTTGTTTCCAGATGCGGTAAAGCCCTTGGGGTAATTCAATCGCCCGATGTTCTTCATGAACTAAAGTAGCACTTGCTTCTTTAACCTCAAGAAAAAGGTCACTACCATGTGCCCACAACTGAACAGCATTGGATTGCTGAATGCGATGGCTGTGTCCTGTGATTTCACCATGAGCGAGAGTAGCACCTACGCGCTTTTGAGCAGCGACAGGTAAGGTAACAATACCTTTGATCAGAACGTCGCCATGTCTGTAGAGAACACTACTTTGATTAGCTTGGGAGTTATTGCTGTTGTTAAACATTTTTCTATGATAACAAAGTAGATTTTTTTCAATGTAGTTTTTTGCCCACTGCGATCGCATAGTGTTTCGTAGAGAAGCGCTCCGCAGGAATCGCCTAAAATTAAGTACGAGTGCGATCGCTTCGCGGGTGAACTACGCCATGATCTGGCAGGTACGCGATCGCGCAAACGAGATCAAAACTCCCACGAAATCCTGCCCTGCACCGTGAATGGATCACCGGGGGTTAACTGTAAATGGTGAATTAACCTTCTAGCGATCGCGAAAATGTAAAATCAAATGTATTGCAGATTTAAGAAATAAGTTAAATACAATACTTCATGCGCCGAGACTCAATAGACATCTCCGAAAAATAACGTAGAGACGTAGCACTGCTACGTCTCTACAAGGGTTCTGGGTGAAGAAGGAGTGCAAGAGGAAGAACAAAGAGGACGAGAACAGGGAGAGCGATCGCTCGTTCTGCGTCTACTACAAAGAAGGGTGGGAGAATTACCTCAAGATGTGCGTCAACGCATTGAAGCTCTCGGACTAGAACAATTAGAAAATCTCGGCGAAGCACTGTTAGATTTTACCAGTTTGGCTGATTTAGACACTTGGTTTAATCAACTGTGATCCAAAGTGCGATCTGCTTTATAGCGCAGAATGTAGATATTTTTATAGTATTTTTAGGTGGGGACTGCGCGAAACATTTCTGTTCAAGTAAGAGTGTTCCAAAAAATAAATGATCCAAAACTCGTCATTGCGATTGCTTCGCTTCGCTCGCAATGACTGGGATTGCTTCGCTTCACTCGCAATGACAATTGGGCATTTTTTTAATTGAAGTACTCTAATTGAACTACACCACTCCCTACTCCCTATTCCCCGTCTTGGCAATCAACCCCCTAGATTGTTCCACCAGACGAATAAATTCACCCCGATAACCCTCCTGGTCTTCCCCCTTCCCTTGGGTTGCCAATTTCATCACCAAATCATAATTAGCATTCCCCTTATACTCAGAGTCACGCAAAACCATCCCAAAGGTAGCAACCGCAGCAGCAAATGTCAGGTTTGTAGAGGGTATCTGGTCGGCTCTTACATCATCATCTTGGATGGTTTGGGTAATTAATTGACTGGTGCTATCCTGGGGCAACTTATAGCGTAGTTTTACTTGCATCAATTCATTGCCGACAGCATCCGAGGCAGTTTCCCCAGAACGCTGATATCGCAAGGGGTCTACCTCTGGCAGTTTCACATCACTCTTTGTACCAGTGGGAATGATTTCATAAAGTGCTGTCACAGAATGACCAGCCCCAATATCTCCTGCATCTTTCTTATCGTCATTGAAATCTTGGTTTTGCAGCAAGCGGTTTTCGTAGCCAATCAACCGATATGCCTGAACTTTCGCCGGATTAAATTCCACCTGAATTTTCACATCCTTAGCGATCGTAAACAGAGTTCCCCTCAAATCGTTAACTAAAACCTTTTTGGCTTCCAATAGGGTATCAATGTAAGCGTAGTTGCCGTTACCCTTATCAGCCAATTGCTCCATTTTCCCGTCCTTATAGTTACCAGTGCCAAATCCCAACACCGTCAGGAAAATTCCCTGGTCTCGCTTCTGTTCAATTAATCGCGTCAAGTCGCCATCACTGGAAACCCCGACATTAAAATCTCCATCGGTAGCTAAAATTACTCTGTTATTGCCAGATTTGAGGAAGTTTTGTTTGGCTATCTTGTAAGCTAGTTCAATACCCTGACCGCCAGCAGTGGAACCTCCAGCCTCCAAGCGGTCAATAGCCGCCAGAATTTTTGATTTCTGACTACCAGGAGTCGCAGGTAAGACTAATCCAGCATTCCCAGCATAAACTACCAAACTCACCCGATCTTCAGGGCGCAGTTTATTCACTAGTAATTTCAAGGATTGTTGCACCAAGGGCAATTTGTTGGGGTCATCCATAGAACCGGAGACATCAATCAGAAATACTAGGTTGCTGGGTGGTAAGGTTTCACTCTCTAGGCGTTTACCTTGCAAACCCACTAGTACCATCTTATGTTGAGGATTCCAGGGGGTAGCAGCAACTTCAGTGGTTACAGAAAAAGGGCGTTCGCCTTTTGGTTGAGGATAATTGTAGGTAAAATAATTGATCAATTCCTCAATTCGCACTGCATCCTTGGGTGGTAATTCCCCTTGAGTAATAAACCGTCGCACGTTGCTGTAGGATGCTGTATCGACATCAATAGAAAAGGTGGAAAGTGGGTCATTCCCGACGCGATGAAAGGGATTATCCTCAATTCGGTTGTAGTTTTCTGTATTGAATCTGCTATCTGTTTCAGTTTGGGGTGCAACCCTTCCAATACTACTACCAGCTTGGAGTTTAGGGCTTGCGGGACGGCTAACAAGTTGATCCTGCACAGATGCCCTAGACGGAATACTAGGGGGTAGAACTGTGGGTAAGGGTTGAGTCTTTCGGGTAGACTCAGCTAGAGTACGTTCTCTGGTAGTCTGAGTTGGAGTGGTAAGATTACGAGCATCCAATTCATCTATCGAACTTCTGAGGATTGCTAACTCCGGCGCGAATTCGGACTGCAAGCGTTGCAGAGTTTTCATATCTGCTTGGGTAACTATCTTGGGATCAGTCGTTGCTAGCTCATTGATGCGATTTAGACAGTCATTCAAGACTCTGGCAAACTCAGTTCGAGTTATGGGAAGAGTACCAAAGTTTTGGATTGAGACGACACAACTATACTGTTTTACCAATCCCTGGAGTGCTTGATAGTCAGGGTGATTGGGCAGAATGGTAGAACTGGGAGGAGTCTGATTAGCTGGAACCGCAACCGTAGCAGACTGACGTAAAATTGCAATTACTATTGATGGTATTAATAATAACAGTGCAATAATACTGACTCGTTGCCACATTTTGGACGGAATCGGGTAAGACATGGCCAAATCCTCACACTAAATTTGTTTTGTCACATTTGAAGTTTCTACTTATTTAGAATAGTCTTGAGCAGCCTGAGATTTCATAACCGTTGCAGTTTTGGTAACTGTACCTGATACAAAACTAAGCATTTCTGTCTAGCATCAGGAAATATAGCGGTTCTCGTTTGGATGCAATACACAATAGGGCACAGCATTGCTCATTGGTGTCAACTTAACGTGAAACCGCTTGTCCGCCGGGAATTTCAATTCCCGTATAATAGCGAAAGTCATCTGAAGATGACTAAATATCGCCAAAAATCTCCAGTCTACTTCATTAGACTTTAGCTAAAAGCCCGATAATTTATTTTTGAAGTAATAAGTAATAAAACAGGAGTCAGAATTCAGAATTCAGAATTCAGAATACTCTACCTATAAAGGGATAGAGTTTTAAGGCGAGAATATTTTAATTTTTTTCGCCCACCAGGGGCGTTAGCAAAGCGGGACGAAGTCCGGTTTTAACCAATATTCATTACCCACTCGTACAGAATTCATACTGAATTCTGACTCCTGAGTTCTGAATTCTTCTTATAAATAATGAGTAATGAGTATTACAAGAAAGGCAGAGGGCAGGAGGCAGAAGGCTTTTATGAAAGGAGTATTAATAAAAACTTTAGTTCTGGGTTATTGCCCAGTTTAAAAAAAGAATTGTATCGAGACGCGTAGCGCGAGATACAAAGCGTCATTGCTTCAATCCCACGTTTTTAAACGTGGGTTCCCTTCTGCCTTCTGCCTTCGTACTTCTGCCTTCTGAATTATTACTTATTACTCATTACTCATTACTCATTTATTTATTCCCTGGCGGGCATGGAAGCCAACAGATAAGCTATTTCCAGCTTAAGTTGACACCAATGGGCAAGATGCCCACCCCACAATATTGGATAATTTATTTCTTGGAGTACTCTTAGTAGTTTCTTCATTCATTTGAGATACAAATAAAATGAGCATAATAGAAACGCGTGGTATTTGGCTGACTACTACTGATAGTAAAGTTCTCAGGTCAAAGCAAGGAATTGGTGAGGCGATGGATTTCCTGGCTGAGACGGGATTTAATGTGGTGTTTCCAGTTGTTTGGAACAAGGCAGTAACTTTGTATCCCAGTCAAACAATGGGGCAGACTTTTGGAGTTGAAATTGACCCTTTATCTGTAGGTCGTGACCCCTTAGAAGAAGTAGTGGTTGAGGCGCGGCGAGTTGGGTTGAAAGTCATCCCTTGGTTTGAATACGGCTTTGCTAGTTCCTACAATTTGAATGGTGGTGTACTTTTACAGAAAAAACCGGAATGGGCGGCGCGTGATTATAACGGCAATTTATTGAAGAAAAACGGCTTTGAATGGTTGAATGCACTCGACTCACAGGTGCAGGAATTCTTCTTGAACTTGGTGCTGGAAGTTGTAAAGAATTATGATGTGGATGGTGTTCAAGGTGACGATCGCTTCCCGGCATTACCCTCTGAAGGTGGGTATGATGAGGGAACTGTCACCCGTTATCGCCAGGAATTCGATCGCAATCCGCCACAGAATCCCAAGGATAGGCAATGGTTACAGTGGCGTGCAGATATTCTCACTGACTTTTTGGCGCGTCTCTACCGGGAAGTGAAAGCGGTGAATCCTAATTTGTTAGTAGCGATCGCACCTAATATTTATGATTGGGCATTCCAGGAATATCTGCAAGACTCCCCCGCATGGCTGAAGCGGGGAATAGTTGATATGATTCAGCCGCAGATTTATCGCCGTGATTTTGGGAGTTATCAGGCGATCGCTGATAAACTGGTAAACCAGCAGTTCACAGATGCGACTTTACCGAAGTTAGCACCGGGAATACTGATGAAGCTTGGTAGTTATTGCATTAGTCCAGAATATCTGGTGCAGGCAATTGAATACAATCGCCAACTTGGAATTCAAGGTGAGGTATTCTTTTTTTATGAAGGTTTGCGCGAGAATGATAATGCCTTAGCTAAAGTTTTACGAAATGGGCCATATGCTAAATCTGCATCATTTCCCACTCTGTCAGATTTGAGTGTGAGTAGCGTGAGTGATAAGAGTACATCTTCAATTTGGCAAAGGTTGTTAAAAAAGATTTTTTAAGGGAAAAGGCGCGTGGAATCTCAATTTTCGATGGAACAGGTAATTAAGACTTTAAAAGAGGATTTACCAACACTTTTTGAAAAAGATATTTCTTATAATATTTATACACAGAATATCTATTTTAAAGACCCGGTAAATACATTCAAATATAAATTTAACTATCGCATTATATTTTGGACTTTGCGATTTCACGCTCGG
This sequence comes from Nostoc sp., assembly GCF_036917975.1. Classification (GTDB taxonomy): domain Bacteria; phylum Cyanobacteriota; class Cyanobacteriia; order Cyanobacteriales; family Nostocaceae; genus Nostoc. The sequence continues at coordinate 257,901 of NZ_JBALEJ010000049.1, read as the reverse complement.
CTATTTTTTACCGAAATTTATTTTGACGTGCATGAAGTTTATCAGTCAGCCGAAGATACAATATTAGCCAAGTGGACAGTGCGGGGAGTGTTGCGCGTTCCTTGGAAAGCAGGTTTGCTTTTTAATGGCTATTCAACATATAAAGTCAACCAAGATAATTTGATATACGAGCATATCGACACCTGGGATCGTAAACCCGGGGAGATTTTAAAGCAGTTTTGGCAAATGGGAGAAACAGCTAATTAGCTATTGGAAAAATGACCCTTACTTTTAACCCAGATATTTACAGCCAATTGCTGTCTCAACATCAACCTCGGATTATCAAGACAGAAGAGGAAAATGAGAATTTTTTAGAAATTGTTGAAGAACTGCTTTCTCGTTCCCATCTGACTCTTGAAGAAGATGCTTTGTTGGAATTATTGGTAAAACTGATTAAGGATTTTGAAGATAAGCATTATCAGCTTAATGTTTCTACGCCTCGCTCAAGACTCAAGCATTTGATGGAAGCTAGGAGTTTGGAACAAGCTGATTTGGTAGAAATTCTTGGTTCGAGCGAGATTGTTGCTAAAATCATGAATAGCGAACTAGAAATCACTAAAAACCAAGCTGAGGCTTTGGGAAAGTTTTTTCATGTTAATACAAGTTTGTTTGTTTTAGAATAAGCGATCGCTTTTTTTAGTGAAACCTAGTTCAGATACAATAGGCGACTATTCATTTAGCCTAACTTAATTGCTATGAAAACTTCTAGCTCTTATATTGATAAATTAAAATTATTATTGTATTCTTATTAACTGAGATGTTGTATATACTTGTAGTAAGTATAATAAACTAAAGAGCCACTTAAGATGCCAAAAGACAGTCTAAAGGTTTGTTTAGATGCCCTGATATGTAGAGAAGCATTTGAAGTACAAGGGCAACAAGGTCAAAACATAGGAAGAAATATTCCTATGATATCTATTCGGGATTTAGAAAAAAATTCTTTTTTCTATCCATTTTTACGCAAACCGGATTTTCAAAGAGAAACTAATGAATGGGAGTCTGAAAAAATATGTGAGTTTGTAGAAAGTTTTTTAGATGGTGATTTAATACCATCTGTTATTCTTTGGAGAAGTACTAGCAGTTATTATTTTGTTATTGACGGCTCCCATCGACTTAGTTCTCTAATAGCGTGGATTAATGATGACTATGGTGATGGTAAAATTTCCAAAGAATTTTATGATGGGGACATTACAGAAGAGCAAAAAGGCGCTGCTCAAGAGGTAAGGAAACTTATTAAAGCAAGTATAGGCTCTTACAAGGATTATCAATCTCTAACACAGAATCGAGGACAAGTAGATCAAAAATTTCTTGATAGAGCAAGAAACTTAGGAGCTTTAGGTATCCAGCTTCAGTGGGTTGAAGGAAATTCAGAAAAAGCAGAAGCATCTTTTTTCAAAATTAACCAAAAGGCAGCACCTATTGGTGAGACTGAGATGCGTTTATTACAAGCACGAAAGACACCTAATGGTGTTGCAGCTCGTGCAATTATGAGAAGTGGTAATGGTCACAAGTATTGGTCAGATTTCTCGCAAGAGAAACAAGATGAAATCGAACAATTAGCTCAAGAAATACATCAACTTATTTTTGAACCTAAACTAAAGAACCCTATTAAAACTCTAGACTTACCAATAGTGGGTAGTCTATCAGTTCCGGAAAAACTTGAAGTTATATTAGAGTTTGTAAATATGGTTAATAGTATAGAATTCGATGAGCAATTAGGAGACGATCCCACAGGAGAAAAAACTGTAGAACTGCTAAAAAATTGCAAAAAAGTTGTGCAGAGGATAAATAGCAATCATCCTTCCTCTCTGGGTTTGCATCCCATAATATATTTTTATAATAGTACCGGTAAGCCCAAAATCGGCTCATTTTATGGCATCGTTACCTTAATGTTAAATTTAGAAAAAAATACATATTTCTCTAAATTTATAAAAGTACGAAAAGATTTTGAATGGGTCATTTGGCAAGATGATATGGTTCCACAGATTGTTAGCAAAAATGGAAATGCACTTAAGTCTAGAGACAAGGTTAAAGATTTTTATATAAAAGTTATTGATAAATTATTGCAAGGAATAGATAAGAAAAATGTCATTAAGGAGATCATTACCGAAAAAAGTTTTGGCTCTTTAAAAACTAAAACTAAAAGTAATACAAGTGATATCCAAAGTAAAGAATTCTCACGAGAGACAAAAGCTGCTGCCTTTATCAGAGATGCTTTACCTGGCTCTCCACGATGTAAAATCTGTGGTGGCTATCTCCCCACTCGTGTTAACTCTATAGATCACATCAAGAGAAAAGCTGATGGTGGTCTAGGGACTTTAGACAATGCACAGTTGACTCATCCATACTGTAATACAACATACAAAAATTAAATATTTTAAAACCAAGTATGAGAGGCTGTTTGAAAAGTCTAATTTAATACCAGCCCTGGCGAATATAATTCGCGGCTACACAGACGAAACCCACCTCCGTGGGTTGAAGACATTGATTTTATGTGAGTCCGAGGAGGCGGACAATGCCAGTGTGGTAGCAAATTATATCCGCCCAAAACTTTTCAAACATCCTCTGAAATTAGATATGGTGGTGAGGTAGTAGGATGCGCTAGCTTTCACTAAAGCACCGTGCTACTTCTTCACTGCCGGATACTGTTTCAAAACCTGCTTTAAATATTGCCCAGTATAAGACCTGGGATTTTTTGCAACTTCCTCCGGTGTACCCACAGCAATCAATTCTCCACCTTTGTCGCCACCTTCTGGTCCTAAATCTATCACCCAATCAGAACAACGGATTACATCTAAGTTGTGTTCAATGACTAAAATTGAATTGCCTTTATCTACCAATCTTTGCAACACATCTAACAATTTGTGGACATCGTAAAAAGATAACCCTGTTGTCGGTTCATCTATTAAATAAAGTGTCTTACCTGTGGCGCGTCGAGATAGTTCTGTTGCCAATTTTACCCGTTGCGCTTCACCACCAGATAAGGTAGTCGCAGGTTGTCCTAATTGTACATAACCCAACCCGACATCAAATAAAGTTTGCAAACGCGCGATCGCTTTGGGAATATTCTGGAAAAAGTCTAAACTCTCCTCAACTGTCATTCTCAGTACGTCAGAGATTGACTTATCTTTGTACTTCACTTGCAAAGTTTCGCGGTTGTATCTTGCACCTTTACAAATTTCGCATTGCACGTAAACATCCGGGAGAAAGTTCATTTCAATCACATTCACACCCTGTCCGCTACAAGCTTCGCAACGTCCACCTTTAACGTTGAAGGAAAATTGTCCAGGTTTGTAACCCCTAGCTTTGGCTTCTACTGTTTGGGAAAATACATCCCGAATGGCATCGAAAATTCCTGTGTAAGTTGCAGGGTTAGAACGTGGTGTGCGTCCAATGGGAGATTGATCGATAACGATCGCTTTATCAACCGCGTTTAATCCCTGAATTTTATCCAAATGTCTGGGTAAGGGAACTTTCTTAGTTAAATGGTGTTGCAGAGATGGATATAGTAATTCATTAATTAGGGTAGATTTGCCAGAACCAGACACACCGGTGATGGAGACGAGTTTACCTAGTGGAATGTCTACATCTATATTTTGTAAATTGTTGCGATGGGCATTTTTAATTCCCAAACTGCGCCCATTTCCTTCTCGGCGTTCTGCTGGCGTGGTAATTACTCGTCTTCCTGATAAATAAGCACCCGTCAAGGAATCTTCTGCTGCTAATAACGCCTGAAAATCACCTTGGGCAATAATATTTCCGCCGTGAATTCCTGCACCAGGGCCAATATCAACTATATGGTTGGCTGCACGAATTGTTTCTTCATCGTGTTCAACGACAATTAACGTATTACCCAAATCGCGCAATTTTGTTAAGGTTTTAAGCAACCTGCCATTATCTCGTTGATGTAAACCAATACTCGGTTCATCTAAAACGTAGAGAACTCCTGTTAAACCAGAACCAATTTGCGTTGCTAGACGGATTCGTTGGGCTTCGCCACCGGAAAGGGTCATGGCAGGACGGTCAAGGGTGAGGTAATCTAAACCGACATCCAACAAAAATTGCAATCTAGCTTTGATTTCTCTCAATACTAAATCAGCAATTTGTAACTGGCGATCGCTCAACTTAAATTGCTCAATTCTCTCTCGACAATCCCGAATTGATACGGTAGTCAAATCTAAAATTCCATATTGTCCCAACTTCACCGCCAAGGCTTCCGGTTTTAACCGTTTTCCCAGACAAACCTCACACGGCTGATCGATTAAATACTGCTCTAATTTTTGCTTAACTAATTCCGAACCACCCTCATATTGCCGTTGCAAAATTGGAATAGCGCCTTTAAAACTCTGCTTCCTCTGCGCCTCTGCGGTTCGTTCATCTTTCTCGCCAAACAAAATAGTTTGCTGCTGTTCTTCTGTCAGCTTGCCCCAATTTGTCTGTAACTCAAAGCCATAAATCTGTCCCACACTATAAAGTAATTCTAAATAATAAGAATTATCTTTTTCTGACCAAGGCGCGATCGCAGCATAAACTGGCGCTTCCCAGTCGGGTACAATCAAGTCTGGCGCAAATCTCCTTAAAGTCCCGATGCCATGACAGTGCGGACAAGCACCATAAGGTGAGTTAAAAGAGAACAATCGCGGCGATAATTCCTCCATTACCGCGCCATGTTCTGGACAAGCAAAGTTTTCTGAAAATACTAATTCTTCTTCTTTTTCTTGGCCGTCGTCACCAAGTAGACTCACTAGAATGGCTGCAATTCCACCTGATTGCTTAAGACACGTAGACAGAGAATCAACCAAACGCTCTTGGATATCATCTTTTTTCACCAAGCGGTCAATTACCACTTCGATGGTGTGGGTAAAATTTTTATCCAATTCAATAGAATCTGACAGTTCGCGGATTTCGCCATTGATTCGCACGCGGACAAAACCAAGGGAAGCCAGACTTGACAAAAGCTTACGATGTGTGCCTTTCTTGCCCCGAACAACGGGTGCAAGGATTTGGAAGCGGGTGCGGTCTGGTAATTCCATGATGCGATCGCACATCTCATCGATTGTCTGGGGTGCAATACAGCGATCGCATATCGGACAATGGGGTTCACCAGCGCGACCAAATAACAGCCGCAAATAGTCGTAAATCTCTGTCACCGTACCCACAGTGGAACGGGGGTTATGAGACGTTGACTTTTGGTCAATGGAAATCGCTGGACTTAAGCCTTCAATGGCTTCCACATCCGGCTTATCCAGTTGTCCGAGAAATTGGCGTGCGTAGGCGCTGAGGGATTCCACATAGCGACGTTGCCCTTCAGCGAAAATCGTATCAAAGGCTAGGGAAGACTTACCAGAACCAGAAACGCCAGTGAAGACGATTAGGCGATCGCGTGGCAATTCCAAGTCAATATTTTTCAGATTATGCTGCCTAGCACCCCGAATCCGAATGGTATTCTGGCTGTTGTGGCTGGGGTTGGGAAGATGGCCATTCAAGGATGCTGCTAGCTGTTGGTCTGACATATTGGGCGGCGAAGAAGGAGTTTCTTATGAAACAGTCCTTAATAATACTATCTTTAATTAGTTTATAGTAGAACAATCGTACTGTTTTAGTTACTTATTCTTCCAGATTCATGCCGCAGATATACTTAACAGTGTGCTAATTTGGAAACATCTCGATTCAATATCCTTCTGAGGGTGAATCTATGGTATGGCAAATCTAACCGCAGACGGAACGCGATCGCTTTAACCATTAGACATCTCCGAAAAAGAATTGTTTTGACGTAGCAGTGCTACGTCTCTACAAGGGTTCTGGGTAACGCATCTTTAATTTCTGGAGATGTCTATTGGTGAGGTGAACTTTTTGATGTCCATTTAACGCGTCACGGAAGTTCCTACTCTCAAGGTAAACAAGCGAGTTCACTTAAGAACCGCTATGTTATATGCTTGAATAAATGATGTTAACTCTATAAGAATAGATATTTTAAGTAACTTTGACAACTGAACTAAAAGGCTTTGTAATAAATAAATACGCTTTAGCACTACACACCACCACACCTGAATTAGGTTTGGCAATTAGTGATTTTGTTGGTGAAACTCGCTCCCAAGTTTGGAATTTGGGGCGTGATTTATCTAGCTTATTGCATCAATATTTGATTGAATTTGTCAAACCGCAAACTTGGGCAGATTTGTCCTTTATTGCCGTTGCAAAAGGCCCTGGTGGTTTTACAGGCACTCGAATTGGTGTTGTTACTGCCCGGACTTTGGGGCAACAGTTAGATATTCCTGTATTTGCGATTTCAACTTTGGCTGCGGTAGCTTGGTCAGAAGCAGGCAAAAGTCAAAATCCAAAAACTATTGCTGTGGAAATGCCAGCACAACGAGGTCAAATTTTTGCTGGTATTTATGAGTTTGAATCAGATGTTTCTCAACTAAGAGTGTGTTTATCAGATAGAGTGTTAACACCAGAGGCATGGCAGGAAACTTTAGCGAATTGGCACACTAATTATCAGTTGATTCAAGCCCAATCTGGGTTAGCAGCAACGGTAACAAGTATTTTAGAATTAGCTAATCTCGATTGGCAAGAGGGCAAATATCCTAATTGGTCAGAGGCTTTGCCATATTACGGGCAGCATCCAGTAGAAGTTTAACTGATATGCGTCAATTCCTTCGCAATGCTCTAATAATGCTAAGGAATCGCACAGAAATAACTTATCTATAGAGAGATGGTGAATTCCACGAAACTAGTTGAAAAAATTACAGCTTATAGATGATAATCTTACAGTAAATTTACTGAAATAATCTAATGTTAGTTTTCAACAATCCTCGTTTTCTTCGGATGACAGCAAGAATTTGCAGAGAATACGATGTAGGAAATAATTGCTGTGTGTCCACAGCAGATAGGGCTTTGTGGAGTTCAGCACTAGCAAACCTATTTGAACTAAAAAATGACGCAACCAAATTATCTGAAACTTGCAAAGCAGGGTGATGCACAAGCGATTAGTGTTTTGATAAACCGCTCTCTCCAACCTAAAGGTATCAATGCCAAGATTGCTTTTAAAAATAGTTGCTTAAAGGTAATGTTGGAATCAACTCTAGTCCCAGAGCAACAGGTTCTAGTTGAATTTATTCGCAGAGGAATAACGGGTTTGAATATTTCGTCCGTTAAAATAGTTCAGGTGTACGGACGACGTACAGGTGAAGACTTCCCGGCATGGAGCCAAGAATTTACATTTGCAGAGGAATTACCGCTTTTATCAAATTCATCGGAAATTAAATTAACAAATTCTCCTACCAAAAAACAATCAACAGATAAATCTTCAGAATATTATCAATCTATCTCTGGTAAAAAGCAATATGACCCAAAGGTAGTAATATTCGTAATATTATCAGCTTTATGGAATTTTTGTAAGTGGTATATATCAGGATTTACTGGAAAATCCTATGAAGAAACTTATGTATCTTCTAAATTTATCCGATCATGTCATCAAGGTTTAAGAATGTTTTTTAATATCATATTTCTTATCTTAGGATTTTTAATTTTAGCCTGGATTAATATTTCATTTCCATCTGTTTCTTCATCTTCTGGAAGTGGATCTGAATCTTCTTCAATATCTGGAAAGGTAAACGGAAGATTATGTGCAAAAAATTTTAATGAGACTATGGCAGGAGGGGCTGAAGCAACCTTTGATAGTAGTAACAAGATTATGAATATTATTATATCTGATAGTGGACAAATATTAACAGAACAGGAGTTTAAGAAAATTTCTACAATTATGGCAAATGGCACTTTTTCTACTTGTTATGTTAAAACTGTAAAAGTTGAGAGTAGCAACTATTCTGGGGTTATGCAAAATCCCTAGCTGATATTGATATATAAAGTTTGTTGTTACAATAGAGATTAAATGTATGGATTTGACAGAATTAAAGTGGACTAAAAATGTAAATCATAAGGGTGATGATAAATATTGGGCTTATCAAAAAATTGACCCAGATTTAAATATTTTTCGATTAAATTGGAAAACAGAATGTGCAGAGAACGCCCTTAAACCAGAGGAAAGCGAACTCATTCTTTTAAGACAGCGTGCCAAAGTAACGCATATTGTCAAACTTCTGAACAAGACTTTGTATAAAGAGCCTCTCGGTGGAGAATTTGGTATCTCCCGTCTCGTTCAAGTAGTTTGGATAGCAGATTATTGGAGTGTACCTCCAGAACAAGACATGGTGTTTGGTTATCATGTCCATCTTGAAGGGGGTAAAGTGATGAATTTGGAAACCCTACCTACATTCAACGAATATTGGGGTAGCCGAGGTGGATTAGTAGGATTTCAAAATCATGTTCTAAAAGCGCTTAAATTAAAACGATAAGATGCGTTTCTCCTGGGGTTATAAGCGAGCGATCGCATCACAATGCATAAATCCCAAATTAAAATAGCCACAGCCAAACTGGGAGAGTAACCAGCAATCCTATAGCCCCAGCAGCTAAGGCTGTAACTGCCAAATCGCGATCGAGATTGAATGTCTCAGCAATTACCAGTGTGGCAAAAGCTGGAGGCATGGCCATTTGTAGCACAATGATCTTTGCGATCGGCCCAGTTAATCCAAATAGTGGTAAAAAACTGCCCAATATCAAGGGAACTAGCAGCATTTTGATTCCTAAGCTCATCCCTGCTTGTGGTAGGCTACGCCAAGATTTGAGCAGCGCCAGTCGCATTCCAATTAACATCAAAGATAAAGCTACACTACTCCAAGCAAATTTCTCTAACCAGAATTCCGCGACAGTGGGAATTGTCACCTGTCGAAACAGCAAGCCAAATCCGAAACCCCATAGGGCAGGATTAATTAAGATAGCCCTAGCAATCTGCCAATGATTCTGGACACCACCGCCAAAACGCGCTGCTAGTAACACACCGAAGGCATAAGTTCCGGGGAAGGAACCTAACAAATCGTAAAATAGCGCCCAAGCAAAGTATTCCTTGCCTACCATTGCTAAGGTAATGGGAAAACCAAGATAACCTGTATTACCCAACATTGCCGCTAATATCAAGCTAGCCTGAGTTGGTGCTTGGGGGACAGTATTTTTAAAATATGCTTGTCCTTTAATCCCTAACCAAGCTAAAAATGCTCCGAGTAAAATGGCTAGGTAAGCGATCGCAGGTGCAATCCAAACTTGCCCTGATAAGCTAGATTGACGTAAAAAGGATACTATGCTTATGGGTACTCCCACCCAAAATAGGAACTGTCCCAAACGTGTAGGAACTGTCACAGGTAGTTTGCGTCCCAGAATAAAACCTACCAGGACTAATCCTCCTAGCTTGACGTATAGTTCTAAAAGGTTTGTCAAGATTGCGCCTAAAAACCACAGATGTAAAATGCTACCTGTTACGTTTACTTTTGTCCAGTGCAAAATCTGTTATGGCTATCCCACAAAAACAGGAGTTTACCCTTGAATAAGGCAGGGTTTTCTGGAAAACCGCAAAACTCATCAACTGACCTTGGTGATGATATTCCAGTGGCAGTACGCGATACTCCTGATGCAACACCGAAAATTTGGTTACAACCCCGAATTGTGCTAATTGGGGGAGTAATGGGATTTGTCTTGCTGGCTTTAATTAGCAGTTTTTTGTTTTTCCTCACTGCACCCAAAAAAACCGCCGATTCTCAAGCTTTACCAGCTACTTCTGCTCCCACAACTCCAACTCCCGCACCATCTAATAATTCCAGCGATACTGTGTTAGGGCATTTTCCCTACCCAGAAGCGCCTGAGTCAGAACTAGTAACCATCTCCGCAAATAGGGGCATTAGAATGCGAAAAGCTGCTGCCCAAAAATTTGAGGAGATGGTAGCAGCAGCGCGGAGTGCAGGGGTAATTGTAGTACCAATTTCTGGTTTTCGCTCAGTCAAAGATCAGGAGCAATTGTTTTTTGCTGTCGGTGCCCAACGAAATCAAACCCCAGCAGAACGAGCTGCCCTTAGCGCTCCTCCTGGTCATAGTGAACATCACACAGGTTACGCTGTGGATATTGGAGACGGAGCAGTACCAGCAACTAATCTCCAAACCAACTTTGACAATACCAAGGCTTATCGGTGGATGCAAGCAAATGCAGCGCGTTTCAGCTTTGAAATGTCTTTTCCCAAAGATAATATTCAAGGTGTGAGTTATGAGCCTTGGCACTGGCGTTTTGTAGGCGATCGCAATAGTTTAGAAATGTTCTACAAAGCCAGAAATTTGAAACCCGCTAAAATACCTCAATAAAAGTTGATCTAGGGATTACTATTTTTGATAAAGGAGTTGCTTGACGATGGTTTATGAATACTATAGTATTCATAAATGACACACAAGATTATTGACTTATTTGCTGGTGCTGGTGGCTTGACAAAAGGATTTCACATGGCGGGCTTTGAATCTCTATGTGCAATCGATGTAAATGCAAAAGCCTTGGCGACCTACAAGCACAATTACCCAAAAACTAAAATCATTCATCAGGACATACGTCAGGTCAGTCCTGATGACTTACGATTAGCGTTGGGCTTGCGGCGAGAAGCACCAATACTGTTGATTGGCGGCCCCCCGTGTCAGGGATTTTCCAGAAATATTCCTGCTGGTTATCGCTACCTCAATGATTCCCGTAACCTGCTATATCGAACGTTTTTGGAATTTGTAGAGGAGTTTAGACCCCTTTATGTCGTAATGGAGAACGTGCCTGAAATATTAAAAGCTTATAATGGCGTGATTAGGGAAGAAATAACAGAAAAACTTGAATCATTGGGCTATAAAGTTGTCTCTTCATCATTAAATGCTGCACATTATGGAATACCACAAACGAGAACCAGAGCTTTTTTTCTAGCTAGTCTAGATCACTTACTTCATTTTCCTGAACCAACACATTTTGGTGACATTCGGAGTGACTATAGAACTACAAAATCTTATAATCAGCTTAATTTGTTAGAGGGAAATATTTCTCCAATTGTCACGGTTAGAGATGCCATTGGAGACTTACCACCACTACATGCAGGACAAGAGTATGAGGCTGAAGTTTATCCTTCTCCTCCACAAAATACATATCAAGGGATGATGCGTCATGAAAGCATAAAAATTGTTAATCATGTTGCTCGTGCTTTAAGTCCAATTCAATTTTCGAGAGCTCGCGCTCTTTCTGAAGGACAAGATGCTAGGGACTTACCTCCTGAATTAGCTCCCAAGAAGCACTATAGCGGCGCATACGGGAGACTTTACTGGGATAAGCCAGCGAGAACTATCACCAGATGGGTCTTCCATCCAGGATCGGGTAGGTTTTTTCATCCTACTCAAGATCGAACAATTACAATACGTGAAGCTGCAAGATTACACTCTTATCCAGATGATTTTCACTTTTTGGGAACATATACTGAGATGGCTTCTCAAATTGGTGAATCTGTACCTCCCCTGCTAGGTAAAGCGATCGCTTCATCTATTCTTCAGACCTATCTTCAGAAAACTGGGTATTGATTTGATCTTGCAAAGCAGAAAGAACTGTCTCTACATATCGAGCAAGCGTAAGACGAGTTCTTGCAACTGTAATCCGAACCGCCTGTGTAGGAATAGTTCTAGCTCGAAAAAGTTGTTTCTGATTTTTGTACCAAACTAATTCTATTTTGCCTGCAACGCTTCCCTGTAGTCCAGCCCCTGATCCCCCAGTAGTTCTATCTACCGTCCAAGCCCAAGAAAAGTTATTTGGATCAAGAGGATTGAGTGGAAACTCACAGTAAATATACTCATAGCCTTTGATAGTTTTCAGTAATATGCCTTCATAACTATTTACAACGCTTTGTGCTGCCTGACTCAAAATAATTTTTTCGTTCCAATGTTGGATAATGGCTGATCCAAGCTCATTAGGCAAAGATTGCTCAGTCAGACCAGGAAAACCCAGTTGGACAGCTTTCTTGATGACATCTGCTCTCTGAATTACAAAGAAAAATGGATTTGTAAAGTTGAGGCTATTTAGTTGCAGGGATTTGAGCGACCAACCAGTTTTAGTTACCAAGTCAACAGCATCATAGAGAAGCTTGCTACGTCCCAAAGCGGGATCTGATAAAGGAATATCCTTAACATAATGAAAAATTGCTTCCCACGTATAATCTTCTATCGAGCCGATGACTGGAGATGCAATGGTAGCAATAATGGCTTGGGTTAATCTTTCAATCTCGTTGTCCGTCAACACTCAGGGATTCCTCTACAGCTTGTAAAAACTCACTCATTGTTATATCTAAAGCATTGGTAATATGGCTAAGAACTCTAACAGATGGACTTTTTAGCCCTCGCTCAAGCTGGCTGATATAAGTCCTGTGCAGACCTGTCACTTCTGCAAGATACTCCTGTGACCAACCTTTCTCTGTGCGACGACGCTGTAGTTCTAGTCCTAAAATTTGGTCTAGTTTACTGGGCTGCATGAAGAAAAAGCGTAGAATTTTGAATACAAAAGTTCTACAGACTAAAGTATTCAAAATAGGACAATGATCGAGATAACAAAGATAGTGGCAAACTTCCGCCACAATGTACTAGTCTCCAGTGCCATGTCCTGAACTCTGAGTTTTAGCCTCTGCTCCTTCAGACTGAGTTTTTTGATACTTACCTGGATATTTATGTTGAAAATAAGCTTCCAGCACTTGTAAAACCATCGGGCCACAAATAGTTCCGCCATGCTCGCCAGTATTTTCACCAAAGGCCACAACCACAATTTCCGGCTGATTACTGGGGGCATAAGCACCAAACCAAGTATGATTTGGGCGACCAACACCGGCTTCAGCAGTGCCACTCTTTCCAGATGCCGGGGCAATTGTGGGCACGTTCAAACTCTTACCAGTACCCTCACTCACCACCCTCCGCAGTCCGTCGCGGAGAACTTTGATGGTTTCCGACTTCATATTTAAGGATTCTCGCCAGCTTTTTGCTTCTTCATTATCTTTGAGCAAATGTGGCTTAACCCGATACCCACCATTGGCAGGGACAGAAAACATAATCGCCGATTGTAGGGGTGTCACTTGCAAAGCGCCTTGACCAATCGACATATTTATGGTATCACCTACAGTCCAAGGTGTCTTCAAAACCTTCTGCTTCCATATTTCATCTGGAACCAAACCTTTTGATTCTTCGTTGGGAAATTCAATGCCAGTTTTTTGACCAAACCCGTATTTGCGACTCCATTCGATTAAAGTTGGGCCACCGACTTTTCTACCAACTTGATAGAAGAAAGTATCACTACTCATAGCGATCGCTCTGGGAAATCCTAATGTCCCGAATCCGGCGTGGTTCCACTCACCAAATGTCACCCCCCCAACGGTCAGGGAACCAAAGGTCTGTAATACTGAGTCTGGAGAAAATTGACCTGATTCCAGCCCAGCTGTCGTAGTGACAATTTTAAAAGTACTGGCGGGGGGAAAGGCGCTCAGGGCACGATTTACCAAGGGATGATCTTTACCTTGCACGCTTTCCCAATCTTTCTGGGAGAGTTTTTGTTTAGAGAAGATATTTGGGTCAAAGGTGGGATAAGACACCATTGCTAAAACAGCACCATTCTTCGGATCAATGGCGACGATCGCGCCTCGTTGATTTCCCAAAGCTTTTTCGGCTGCCTTTTGCACATCTAAATCGATGGTTAGGTGCAAATCATTACCAGCTTTTGCCTGTTTCTCCCCAATAACCCGGATTGGTCTACCAGCACCATCTACTTCTACCTGCTGACCGCCCCATTCGCCCCGTAGAGCTTTCTCATAAGCTTTTTCCACGCCCATCTGACCGATTACATCTCCCAGTCGGTAGCCTTGCTCCTTTTTGTCCTTTAACTGGTCGGCGGTTAACTCTCGCGTATAACCTAGTACATGCGCCAATTCCTTACCGTGGGGATAATAGCGCACTGAGTCTGTATTAATTTCCACTTCTGGGAGTTCATTCTTATACTCCTTTAATGCCGTGATTTCTGCTTCATTTAGATCGCGGGCAACTCGGATGAGTGAAGAAGAATTAGCACCTGCTTGTTCTAATTTCTTTTCCATCTCATCTTGCGGAATGTTGAGAATTTGCGCTAAACGCGGGCCGACTACAGACCAGGAAGGTTTAGTATGTGCCATCGGCCACAAATATACAGAGCTAGGATAGCGAGTACTGGCTAAAAGTTTGCCATTCCGGTCAAAAATATTGCCCCGTTCTGGTTGTTTGAGAATCAGCCGAATTCGGTTTGCTTCGGCTCGTTCCCGGAGTTTTGGCCCTTCAACAATTTGCAAATATGCCAAACGCGCCCCAATTCCAGCCGTCATTAATAGGGTAAATAGGATTAAAAATATTGATTGGAAACCACGTCCAACTGTACGGGTATCTTTTTTACTGCCAAGTGATGGGAATAAAGACATAGGTATCAATTACAAAATTCAAAATTCAATAATGAATAAACGCAATTTTAGCGAGCCTTTTAGAAATTGTTAATATGCAGTTTTAATGCTTAGGGACTTCCAAATAAAAAAATATTCAATTAACTCTTGTGGGGTGGGCATCTTGCCCGCCCAGTCGATATGGCGGGCAAGATGCCCACCCCACAATATTGGATATGCTCCAACTGAGCCTCCTGCCTCCTTCAATAGCTTCATCAAAGAATATCTAAGTACTAACACGAGTATATACAATTAAGCTGATACTATAATACTGAGGATGAAATAATCCGGCGAGTATATTCTTAAACAATAGTTTTTGGCGGATACAATGAACCAAGGTGTTAAATCTAGTCTGCCCAATAGACTAGATAAAGTGACAAAATAACGTAAGATCATGGCATTCTACTGAAGATTATGGCTCAAATTGTCATGCAGAATCAGAGGGGGATAACAAGTTTTCAGCCACTTGATGTTGAACTGCGTAACGTCTTCAAGTTTTTTAACCAAGAACCAGCAGTAAATGGAATCGACTTGGATGTTAGACAAGGAGAATTTTTTAGTATTTTAGGCCCCTCCGGTTGTGGTAAAACAACAACACTGCGCTTAATTGCTGGGTTTGAAATCGCTGACGCTGGTAAGGTGCTGATTCAGGGTCAGTCTATGACTAATGTGCCGCCTTACCGCCGACCCGTCAATACTGTATTTCAAAGTTACGCTTTATTTAACCACCTAAATGTCTGGAATAATATCGCCTTTGGACTGCGGTTAAAAAAAATACCCAAATCGAAAATTGAATCTAGAGTCCAAGAAGCTTTAAAACTCGTGAAAATGGAAAGTTTGCGATCGCGCTTTCCCAATCAACTTTCTGGTGGTCAACAGCAGCGAGTTGCTTTAGCTAGGGCTTTAGTCAATCGTCCCACCGTTGTATTGTTAGATGAACCTTTAGGGGCATTAGATTTAAAGCTACGTAAGGAAATGCAGGTTGAGTTATCAAATTTACACAAAGACTTGGGATTGACCTTTGTGATGGTGACACACGACCAAGAAGAAGCATTATCTTTGAGCGATCGCATTGCTGTGATGAATCAGGGCAAAATTGAACAAGTTGGTACTCCCAGCCAAATTTACGAACGTCCCTGTACATCTTTTGTTGCTGATTTTATTGGCGATACTAATTTATTCAGTGGTGAAATTGTCTCAGTAGACTCCACCAATGTGCAAATTTCGACAAAAACAGGACTCTCAATTGTCATTAGCCGCACTGAAGATACACCAACTGAATTATCACAAGCTGTAGTCGTGAGTGTGCGTCCAGAAAAAATACAGCTTTCGCTTTATTCACCAAACTTGCCAGCTAACTGCTTTGAAGGACGGCTGATCAACGTTATGTATTTGGGTACACACGTTAATTATGTTGTGGAATTAACAAATAGCATTAGGATTCATGTATTGCAACCGAATACTTTTGGCGTTTTACCAGACCGCGATACACCTATTTATATCTGGTGGGCAGAAACCGATTGTTTAGCAATTAGTCAATAGTCAAACAATTTTGGATTTTAGATTTTAGATTTTAGATTGACCGGAGATTTATTCTACGTAGATTCTATGGGTGTACTTCCAATACGGTTCGGTTAAGGTTTTTTGATGAAAATTCTAGATGGCAAAGACGCGATGAATCGCCGTCTCACTGATTATTGTAGAGACGGCGATTTATCGCGTCTCTTGCTTTAACCGAAACATATTGGGTGTACTTCTTCACTCAGCAATCTTCATTGGCGCACTGGAATAGCAATTACAAACTCTGTACCTTGTCCTGGGGATGAATTGCATTGTATCGAACCACTATGTTTTTCTACGATAATTTGACGAGCGATCGCCAACCCTAACCCCGTCCCTTTGCCCACAGATTTAGTAGTAAATAAATGGTCAAATATCTTTGCTTTGACTTCTTCATTCATGCCATTAGCGTTATCAGCAATTTTTATTTCAACATGATGATCTTTCAAGGAAGTTTTGATTGTAATCTGGTGAGGATTTTCTTTAATTTCTGCAAAACTCCGCCCAGTATTTGATTCATCCAGCGCATCAATAGCATTAGCCAGAATATTCATAAATACCTGATTTAGTTGCCCAGGAAAACATTCAACTTTCGGTAAGCTTCCATATTCAGTTATCACTTCAATTGCTGGGCGTTGCTCATTTGGTTTGAGACGATGCTTGAGAATTAAAATCGTACTATCAATACCTTCATGAATGTTGAATGGCACTTTGTAATCTTTATCTGCACGGGAGAAAGTTCTTAAACTAGTGCTGATATTTTTGAGGCGATCGCACGCTATCACCATTGAATCAATTGACTTGGGTAAATCTTCTAAACTATAACTTAAGTCAATTTCTTCTGCATGATCAATAATTTCAGTACTCGGATTGGGTAGACTTTGTTGATAAAGTTTCAAGTGTTGAACAACATCAGCAATAGTTGGTTTAGCTTGTTTGAGACTCGCAGCAATAAAGCCCAAAGGATTATTCATTTCATGGGCGACACCAGCAACTAAATTACCCAGTGCAGACATTTTCTCACTTTGAACAATTTGTAATTGTGCTTGTTGTAAATCTTCTAAAACTGTTCCGAGTACCTGAGATTTTTCGGTTACTGCTTCTTCAGCTTGTTTGCGATCGCTAATATCAATAGTTGTCCCAACTAGGCGATAAACCTTGCCTGTCTGATCTTTTAAGGGATTGAGTGTAGTCAACCACCAAATTTTCTGTTCATTAAATGTTAGACATTCTTCATAGGTGACGAGTACACCAGTTTGGAAACAATGGAGATATTTTTGTTCTACTGCTGCACCTTCATCAGAAGGAATTAATTCTTGCGGAGTTTTACCCAGCACTTCTGCAGCAGGTATCCCAATCACTAATTCGCACGATTTACTCCATCCGGTGTACTCAAACCTACCATTATCCTGGACATCAATCACAAAGATCAGACAGCCAACACCTTCATAAATACTACTGAGGAACTTGTCTCGCTCTTGGAGGTGATTATATAATTGGGCATTTTCTAAAGAAATTGCGGCTTGAGTGCAAAGGAAATTGATCACAGAAAGGCGATCGCTAGTAAATACCCCTTGAGTCAGTTGATTTTCTAGATAAATAATCCCTACCAAACGCCCTTGATTTATAATCGGGGTACATAATACACTCTGGGGTTGTGTTCGATACATATATTCCCCAATCAAACCGATAATATCTGTTTTGCAATTGTTTATAACTACTGTTTTTTGAGTATTTTTAACGTAATTGATCGCTTTTACGGGAATATCTTGACAATCATCGAGTAATTGAGATTCCAGAATGGTTTGTATTTTCTCATGATTAATAAAGGTAATTGCCCTAACTTGCCAAATATCATCTTGGGGAAGAATTAACACAGCTTTTTTCGCACCGGAGTTTTCTAGGATAATGCTAGTCAAGCTGGCAATGAGTTGATCTAATTCTAGAGAACTTGAGATAGTTTGAGCGGCTTTGAGGATTGAGGTAAAATCTAGGGCATTAGAAATACTGGTGTTGGTAGTAGTAGAAGCGCGATGAGATGAAGAAGTGCCAGAAGAAAAAGCGATAGTTTCTAGAGGATTGAAATTAATTTGTCGCTGTTGCAGAATTGTTTGCAGTAGTTGAGGATAGCGCTTTTCTAAGTCTTCTATTTTGGCTTTTGCACCCCAACGAGCATAACAGTAGTATGCTTCCTGCATATATGTTTGGGCGACTTTTTCTCTACCCCAGTCGAGATAGAATTTGGCAGCGAGTTCGTTAGCTAGGGCTTCTTCTTGGAGATATTGGTTTTTTTGAGCCAGTTGAATAGCAAGATCGTAAAGTTCCATTGCATGTGTATTCTGTCCGTAAACGCGATATTTTTCGGCTTCGACTAAATAATATTTATGCTGGAAGTTCATGGGAGCATGAGATGTCCATTGTTTCAGTTTTTGCTGATTAACAAGGACTCGCTGCTGCAATCTTTCTTGTTCCTCTTCACAAGTATCAGGTAAGATAGCTAGCTGGGTTAATGAATCATAAAAATGAAAAATTGCTACCATGATACAGCCAGCTACCCCATCTAAATATTGTTGAGCATAGTCTGCCACTACAATAGCTTCATCCCATTCTTGGAACAGATAGCAAAGGATCAATTTATTGACGTACAGCGTACCAATGGCGTAAAGATCGTTAGCAGTTTGGTGCAAGGGCAGCATTTTGGCTTCATTATAAACTACGCCTTGAAATTGCCAAGGTAGATGACTTTGACTAACTGAAGTTGACCCTAAATTCAAAGTAGATTGATAGAAAATCTTCAGATAGTTGTAAGAAACTTCCTGCTTAAGTTGAGCCAATGCTTGACTATAAGCGGCCATTTCTTTTTCTAAAACAGTTAGTTCTTTGCCTAAGAAAAAGGATAGAGAACAGTAATTATAAGCACAGTAAGCTGCATATTCTAAAGCACCCATTTCCAAGCCACTCTGATATCCTTCCAGGAGAGGAACAAGAGATGTTTGAAGGGGATATTTCCACGGCTTCACAAATGGATACACCATGTTAATCGTGCTGGCTTTAAATTCCTGACTCCGAGATTTTGCCAGGAGATCCAATGCCAATTGACCTGCCTGATTTCCTAACTCAATTTCCCCTGTGATACAAAGAATCACGCCATACCAAGCGTAAGCCAGTGTGGATACAGTCGCATTGCCTTGTTGAATCGATAAGCAAACCTGTTTACACACTATCATTGGCAACAGAGGGGGAACTGCTTGATAGACTGCTGCTGTCACTACTGCCAGAATTCGGATGACTGCTAGGGATTCAGGATCGGTCATTTCAGGCAATTTCAGCAATTCTTCTAACTGCTTTTGGTTCAAGAGTAACTTAGTTTCTTGTAAACTTTGATTAATCTCTGCTGGGCTAGGCTGGGTTGTAAACACAATTCCAAATAATTCCAGAACTGTGAGGGCGATTTTAATAGCTTCGGGTTGTTTGCTCTGTGCCACATAGGCCAGAATTTTTATTTCGTAGACTTTAATAGTGTTTAGTAAGTGTTGAGCATTGTGCAACACATCATCCACAAGTTGCTCCATTAACTCAAAATCACCGCTCAGACAAGCAACTTCGGCAGCTAACTCATATAAAGCTAAAGTCATTTCATAACAATGTTGCCAGCTTTCTATAGTTAGCAGTTCAATGCCTTGATTTAAATACTGCATTGCGGCTACATAAGCAGTTGAAGATTTTGCCTTTTGTCCAGCCGCAAAATTGAGCATTGCTAGTTCGTAGCGCTCAGTTTGAGTAGTAATTAATGCGACTCCCTGATTCAACTGGTTAACAATTTCAAACAGTTTCTCATCTCGCTCCTGTTCGGGTGTGGCATTAAGTAACCTTTGTCCAATTTTGAGATGCGTCAGTTGTTTTTGGTTTTCGGAAATAAGAGAGTAGGCAGCTTGTTGTACTCGATCGTGCGAAAATCTATATTTAGCTAATTGTTTATTGTTAGTTTCATTTTGACTCGCTAATTTATCATTATTTTCCCCTTGATAAAGTTTATAAAAATCGCTAATTGGTAAAACCAACCCTTCTTGTAAAGCTTGCCATAAATCAGCAGATGTCTCGGTTTCAAGTTGTTCTGCAACAATAGCTAAAGTTGCCAAATCAAACTGATTGCCAATACAAGCTGCTAACTGCAAGATATTTTGAGTGGATGGCGGTAATTTTCGTAATTGCAAACCCATAAAGGCAACAATATCATCTGTAATCGATTGTTCATTAATTTGGGCAATATCACACTGCCACCCCCCCGTAGCCCTGCCTTGGTAAGGGGGGGTAAATTGAATGAGATTCTCGTGATGCAATGCCTTGAGAAACTGGATCGCGAAAAATGGATTACCTTGAGTTTTCTGCAATACCAATTGAGAAAGAGGTAATGCTAAGTTTTCTGTACACTTAAGTGTTTCAGCAACTAATTGATTTATTTGCTCTTGACTAAGTGGTGCTAAAGTAATCGTATTAATCGTTGCTGCTGTTTTTTGGATATCATTCAAAGTCAACATTAATGGATGTGCTGGATTAACTTCGTTATTACGATAAGCACCAATTAAGAACAGATGCTTGGTATCAGCCATTAATAACTGCATTAACATTAACGATGCCGAATCAGCCCATTGCAAATCATCTAAAAATATTACTAATGGATGTTTGTCACTAGTAAAGACTTGAGTAAATTTCTGGAATAATAAATTAAATCGTTTTTGTGCCGCACTTCCTGATAATTCTGTAGCGGGGGGTTGTTGACCAATGATTTTTTCTAATTCGGGGATAACTTCAATAATTACTTGTCCATTATCACCTAGAGCCGCTAATATCTTATTTTTAAATTGTTGAATTTTAACATTATTTTCTGTTAATAGTTGCCCCATTAAATCTCGGAAGGCTTGCACAAATGCGCTGAAGGGAATATTCCGTTGATATTGGTCATATTTACCTTTAATAAAATAACCGCGTTGTTTGACAATTGGTTTATGAATTTCGTTAACGACAACGGTTTTACCAATACCCGAAAAACCAGCTACCAGCATCATTTCTGTTGCACCAAGGCTAACTCTTTCAAATGCTTGGAGTAGTGTTTCTATTTCTGCTTCTCGTCCATAAAGTTTGTCGGGAATAATGAAGCGATCGCACACATCCCGTTGTCCAATTTCAAAGCCTTTTATCTTACCATCAACTTGTAGCTGATGTAAACATTTTTCTAAATCAAACTTCAATCCCAATGCACTCTGATATCTATCTTCGGCATTTTTTGCCATCAATTTCATCACGATATCTGACAATATTTGCGGAATCTCTTTATCTTTAACCTCCTGAAGAGATGGTGGTATCTTTGCTAAATGACAATGTACCAATTCCATCGGGTCGTTTGATTTAAACGGTAAAACTCCAGTCAATAACTCGTAAAAAGTCACACCCAATGAATAGAAGTCAGTACGGTAGTCAATTCCGCGATTCATTCTGCCTGTTTGTTCAGGAGAAATATAACTAAGTGTCCCTTCTAACACATTGGGATTGATTAGTGTTTGAGTTTCCCGTGGTAGGAGGGATGCAATACTAAAGTCAATTAATTTAACTTGTTTGGTTTCGGGATTAATTAAAATATTGGCGGGTTTGATATCTTTATGAATAATCCGCTCTCGATACAATATATCTAAGGTATTGCACAGTGCGATCGCTATTTCTAAAAACTCCATCAGAGATTCTACGCTTCCTCCCACTCCCCACTCCCTACTCCCCACTCCCCAATCTTTGAGAGAAATCCCGCCAAAGTCTTCCATCACCAGCGCATAGCCATTCTGATAGGCTTCTAGGCTATAGGTTTGGACAATTAGCGGTGAGTTGAGGTTTTTAGCAATAGTGTACTGATTGCGAAACGACAAGAGTTCACTGAAATTCGGATAAGGATTTTTCAGTAGTTTAATGACTACAGGTAATGAGTCGGTTTCTCGATACCCTCGATAAACTAGAGTTCTGGAACCATTGTAGAGTTCTTCACTTACCTTGTATCCGGGAATATTCACAAGATTACTAACCATACTGCTAAATCTTTAAGACTTCCAGATTTAGTGTTCCCAGAATAGATCAGGTTATTGATAAACAAAAGTAAAGTTTTTTACAAAGGAATTGTAATGATAAATTCTGTACCCTCACCTAGAACAGAGTTAAAATTCAATTGACCGCCGTGGGTTTCTTCGATGATTTGCCGAGCGATCGCCAACCCTAATCCTGTACCTTTACCGACAGCTTTCGTAGTATATAAATGCTCAAAAATCTTTTGTTTGACTTCTTCATTCATGCCATTAGCGTTATCAGCAATTTTTATTTCAACCTGATGACCTTTCAATGAAGTTTTGATTGTAATCTTGTGAGGATTTTCTTTAATTTCTGCAAAACTCCGCCCAGTATTTGATTCATCCAGCGCATCAATGGCATTAGCAAGAATATTCATAAATACCTGATTTAATTGCCCAGGAAAACATTTGACTTGTGGGAAATTACCATAATCAGTTATCACTTCAATTGCTGGACGTTGTTCGTTTGCTTTCAGGCGATGTTTGAGAATTAAAATCGTACTGTCAAGACCTTCGTGGATATTAAACGGCACTTTATAATCTTTATCAGCGCGGGAAAAAGTTCTTAAACTAGTGCTGATATTTTCCAGGCGATCGCACGCCATCACCATTGAATCAATTATCTTGGGCAAGTCTTTTAAGGTATAATCCAAGTCAATTTCTTCGGCATGGTCGATAATTTCATCACCTGGATTGGGAAAACTTTCTTCATAGAGTTTGAAGTGTTTAACAATATCCGCAAGGCTGGGTTTAACTTGTTGGAGGCTGGCAGAAATAAATCCCAAAGGATTATTCATTTCATGGGCTACCCCAGCAACTAAGTTACCCAATGCAGACATTTTCTCACTTTGGACAATTTGTAATTGGGCTTGTTGTAAGTCTTGTAGTGCAATTCCGGCTTGTTGATACAGTCGAGCATTTTCTAGGGATACTGCTGCTTGGGAAGACAGTAAGTTAATTATACTGAGGCGATCGCTGTTAAATACCCCTTGAATCCTTTGATTCTCTAAATAGAGAATCCCCACCAAATGCCCTTGATTAATAATCGGAGTACAAAATACACTTTGGGGTTGATGTTGCAACATATATTCCCCAATTAAACCAGGGATATCTGTTTTGCAATTGTCTATAACCACTGTTTGTTGGGTATTTTTGACGTAATGGATAATTTTTATAGGAATATCTTGACAATTGTCTAGTGATTCTGGGCTAAGGCTGGTTTGTATTTTCTCACGATCAATAAAAGTAATTGCTCGTACTTGCCAAATATTTTCTTGGGGAAGTAGCAGTACAGCTTTTCTCGCGCCAGAGTTTTCTAAGATAATCCGGGTGAGACTGGCGATAAGTGTATCTAATTCCAGAGAACTGGAAATAGCTTGAGCGGCTTTCAGGGCAGAGGTAAAATCTAAAACGTCGTAAATATTGGTGCCGCCAGTAGTATTCGTGTAACTAGATGAGAAAGTCCCAGCAAAGCCAATAGTTTCTAAGGGATTGAGATTGAGATTAAGTTTTTGTTGTTTCAAGAGAAATTCGAGTAGTTGGGGATAGCATTTTTCTAAATCGGTAACTTTGGCTTTTGCTCCCCAACGGGCATAACAGTAGTATGCTTCTTGCATATAGACTTGAGCGATTTTTTCTTTACCGCATTCGAGGTAAAATTTAGCCGCGAGTTCGTTTGCTAAAGCTTCTTCTTGAATATAGCCGTTTTGTTTTGCCCCTGATATTGCCAGGTCGTAATATTCTTGTGCTTGAAGTTTATTGCCGAGAATTCTTGAGCGTTCTGCTCTAATTAAATCGCATTTGTGTTTAATGTCGGTAGGAACTAATTTTGCCCGTCGTTCTAGGTTGTGCTGAATTTTGGTAACTCGTTTGAGTAACTGCTTTTTTCGTTGAGGTGAGGAGTTAGGATAAGCAGCCAATCGCGTTAAGGCATCATAAAACCAAGTAGATATAATACCATTGATGCCAATTAATTCTGGTTCGTAGGGAAGGGAAGCATCTGCTGCATCAAGTGCTACTGAGATATTATTAAACAAGTATGCAATAAGTACTTTGTAGCAATAAATAGTAGAAAGAAAGACAGCATCATTACTGGCTTGAAAGTGGGGAATTAGCTGTGTTTCATCGCACTCTGTGCCAACTAATATATGGGGTTGCAAAGATGCCTCCGTCAGATTTAGCATTACCTGCCGCAGTATAATAATTTGTTGTAGACTCACTTCATTGGGTATTTCCGTTGTCAATGCTTGATGGTAGAGTTCAGAGATTGGTAACAACTCAGTGAGTGACTTTCCTAAGAATAAACCTACATTAATTTCACTGAAGTATCCCACACCTACGAAAGCAAAATCTCCACAATTCAAGGCTGCCTGTTTGCCTTCTTGAATCAAGTGTAAGCTGTTGCTGAGTGGTTGTTGCCAAAATTGGCTGAAGATTGCTATGCTTACTTTTATTTTTCCTTCAATGTAGAGGTTTGGTAATTTATTTAGTAACTTGAGGGAAAATTGCCCCATTTGATAACTTGCTTCTAATTCCTGCAAATTTGATAAAATAATGCTATAGATTGTATAAAAACTAGATGACCAGATAGAATTACCCTGTTGAAGGGATTTTTGGACACCCAGAAATGCCAATAGTGCCATTAATGGCTGCGAACAGAAATATGCTGGATAGGAAATTAAATTGCTAATTCGCAGTACGACAATAGTTTCTGGATCTGTCATCACAGGTAATTGCAACAGCTTTTCTAAGGAATTACCACGCAATAAAACCTTAGTTTTGATTAATTCTGCCAACACTTGTAATTTACTTGGCTGCGATGGTAATTTAATCCCTAATAATTGGAGAAATTCTAAACCCGTATCAATCGACTTTTGATAATTCTTCTGGGCACTATAAGCTTGAATTTGAGCCTCATAAACAGCAAGGTTATCTGCTACTGTTTGGGAATTCAGTTTTACTACCTGCATCAATTGAGTAATTTCTGCAAACCTACCCGTCAGAAATGCTGTATCTGCGGCAATATTATGCAAACCAAGAGTAATATTATATTGCCGTTGCCAACTATTATCATCTAACAAACTCATCCCTTTTTCTGCATAACTAAAAGCCGCAGAATATGCCGTTGCCCTTCTCGCTTTCTGAGCAGCATTGAGATTGATTTGAGCAACTTTACTTTTCTCAACATCATCGGCGATCAGGGAAATTCCCATATTCAATTGATTGGCAATATCAAATAATTTATCTGTTTGTTCGCCATCGGGAGTATTGGATAATAATAAACGTCCAATCTGTAAATGTGTTGCTTGTTTATCTTCATCAAGAATCAATGAATAAGCAGCTTGCTGAATGCGGTCATGGGAGAATCTGTAATTAACAACATGGGACATTTCTTGTTGATAAATTGCTTCTTTCTCGGCAATATAAAATTTATAAATTTCACTTTCTGGTAAAATCAAAGCTTCCTGCAAAGCTTTCCAAAGTGCGGCAGCAGTTTCATTTTCTGACTGTTGAGAAACAGCTGCTAAGGTCATCAAATTAAATTGATTGCCAATACATGCCGCTAACTTTAAAATCCCTTGGGTTGAAAAAGGCAGCTTTTGTAACTGTTGCGCCATAAATTCTACCACATCATCAGTCAATGCAGCTTGTTTAACTAGAGTAATATCGCACTGCCAGCATCCTAGATCAGAGTTGAATACAATCAAATTATCTTCATACAAAGCCTTGAGGAACTGTGTACTAAAAAATGGGTTTCCTTGAGTTTTTTGATAAATTAACTGCGTCAAAGGTGTCGCTAGGTCGTGTATGCAATTTAAAGTATCTGCAACCAGTCGATTTAAAGTATTTTCACTAAGAGATTGCAATGTAATACTATTAATAACTGCACCCACTTTATGCATCTCCTCCAAAGTCATCATCAAAGGATGTATTGGAGACACTTCATTATCCCGGTAAGCACCAATTAATAATAAATATCCGCTATTCTCAGCCATCAATAATTCAACCAGTTTGAAAGAAGCCGAATCAGCCCACTGTAAATCATCCAAAAACATCACTAAGGGATGTTTTTTAGTTGTAAAAACGCTAATAAATTTCTGAAATATTGAATTAAATCTATTTTGGGCAGCAGTTCCTGATAATTCTGGTACTGCTGGTTGGATACCAATAATTCTAGATAATTCGGGGATGACTTCAATAATTACTTGTCCATTTTCCCCCACAGCCTCTAATATATTGCTTTTCCATTGCTGGATTTGAGCTTCACTTTCTGTTAACAGTTGTCCCATTAAATCTCGAAATGCTTGCACAAATGCACTGAAAGGAATATTGCACCCAAATTGGTCGTATTTCCCTTTGATAAAATAACCGCGTTGCCGCACAATCGGTTTATAAACTTCGTTGACAACTGCTGTTTTACCAATTCCCGAAAAACCAGCTACCAGCATCATTTCTGTTGCACCAAGGCTCACTCTTTCAAATGCTTGGAGGAGGGTTGATACTTCGGTTTCTCGTCCATAGAGTTTATCCGGGATAATAAAGCGATCGCACATATCCCTTTGGGCAATTTGAAAGTTCTCAGTGGAACCCGTTTCTTGCAGTTGAGTTAAACAATTTTCTAAATCAAATTTCAGTCCCAAGGTACTTTGATAGCGGTCTTCACCATTTTTTGCCATCAATTTACTGACAATCTCCGAGACTACAGACGGGATTTGTGGGTTAATTTCATGTACTAGGGGTGGAAGTTTTGCAATATGACAATGCACCAACTCCATCGGATCGTTTGATTGAAATGGTAAAACACCAGTAAGTAACTCGTAGAATGTCACACCCAGAGAATAAAAATCAGTCCGATAGTCAATTCCCCGATTCATTCTGCCTGTTTGTTCTGGGGAAATATAAGCTAGTGTCCCTTCTAAGACATTGGGATTAATTAGTGTTTGGGTTTCTCGTGGTAGTAAAGATGCAATACTAAAGTCAATTAATTTAACTTGTTTGGTTTCGGGATTAATGAGAA
This sequence comes from Nostoc sp., assembly GCF_036917975.1. GTDB lineage: Bacteria > Cyanobacteriota > Cyanobacteriia > Cyanobacteriales > Nostocaceae > Nostoc. The sequence goes on along the minus strand of NZ_JBALEJ010000049.1, from coordinate 230,785 downwards.
TATTGGCGGGTTTGATGTCTTTATGAATAATCCGCTCTCGATACAATACATCTAAGGTATTGCACAGTGCGATCGCAATCCGTAAAAACTCTTCACCAGACGCGATATATCGCCCCTGGTCAGAGGTGAAATAATCTTTGAGAGAAATCCCGCCAAAGTCTTCCATCACCAGCGCATAGCCATTCTGATAGGCTTCTAGGCTATAGGTTTGGATGATTAACGGTGAGTTGAGATTTTTAGCAATGGTGTACTGATTGCGAAATGACAAGAGTTCACTTAAATTCGGATAAGGATTTTTCAGTATTTTAATCACTACAGGTAATGAGTCGGTTTCTCGATACCCCCGATAAACCAAGGTTCTGGAACCATTGTAGAGTTCTTTACTGATGCGATATCCGGGAATACTGACAATAGTGCTAACCATACTGCTAAATCCTTAAAACTTCCAGATTTAGTATTCCCAAATTACTAGTACCGCAAGGCGGAATTCAAAATTCAACCAGGACGCTTTCTATGAGATGCTACGCGATCGCAACATGGCAGGCTGTTCCAGCTGATGCCTCAATTACCCAGCGATCGCCTCTGGATATTTCTTCGCTAGTCCCTACAAACGGGTGCAGGTACGAAATATATAGGGTTTCGAGGTTCAGAACAAAAAACAAGCGATCGTTTCAGTAACGATTTTCCTTACTTGTAGGCTCGGTTTGCCGGAGGATTGGCTCTATTTCTGATTACCTGCACTGTTCTGTAGGAACTACCATCGCATTGCTCTCATTGGGAACTGATATATTACTTATTATTTTTTTTTATATTTTAATTATTCACTTCATTCTCTACTTAATTATTTTCTTAACTGTCTTAACTGTCTTAAATGTCTACTTAATTATTTTCTTAACTGTCTTAACTGTCTACTTAATTATTTTCTTAACTGTCTTAACTATCCAATTAATGATAACTAAACGTCTTAACTGTTATTGCATTTTATTGATAAAGCTGAGATGATCTTAAAGACAGATGTTTATAGCTATTTTTGGAGATAAAGCAAAGATAATACTTGGCTGAAGGTGTATGACAAACTTTCTTAGTGAGTTCGAGTTGCTGCGGGGCGTAAACCTAGTCCTTTAGAAGCAGCAATTGATAGTCAATCAGTATATAGGACTCATATTTGATTTCTGAAATATACGTAGGGTGCGTTACACCAAAGGCTAACGCACCAGTTAACGATTTAGGTGCGTTAGGCTACGCCATAACACACCCTACAGATACTTAGATTTTTTCAGAAATCAAATCGCACTCCTATATATTCATTCAGACTCCTGCATAATGAGATTTAACTAAAAAGCCGCTTAATTTATTTAAGTAGGCACAGCAAAAAGTGGATTATCTTAAATAATTCGTAATTAAGTTTTGTGACGGGGATTTAGACTCCGACCCAAAACTTGCCAGTTATTGAACTGGGGGATTTAAACCCACGGTAGTCGGTTAAACAATTTCACGAAATTCTGGTAAGAGCAATTTGTGAATTTTTCGATTATAAGGAGAAAGTTCATGGTATCAAAGATTAACCAAAAATATCAAAAAAATTAACAAGACTTAAATCAAAACAATGAGCTTAAACTGATAGGTTTAAATGGACAATGACTTCAAGTAAGCAACCTTTTGAGTTGCCGAGTTTTTATGTACCTTGGCCGGCACGGCTGAACCCAAACCTGGAAGCAGCACGGGTACATTCTAAAGCTTGGGCTTATGAAATGGGAATTTTGGGTGGGGCAGAAGGATCAGAAGATTATGGGATTTGGGATGAGCGCAAGTTTGATGCCCATGACTATGCACTATTGTGTTCCTATACCCATCCAGATGCCGATGAACAGATGCTCAATCTGGTAACTGACTGGTATGTTTGGGTATTTTTCTTTGACGATCACTTCCTTGAGCTTTACAAGCGTACCCAAGATATGTCCGGGGCTAAGAAGTACCTCAATGGACTACCAGCGTTTATGCCTGTACAGCCCCAAGAAACGTCGCCAGAACCCACCAACGCCGTAGAACTGGGTTTAGTAGACCTCTGGAATCGCACCATTCCCAATGCCTCCCAAGACTGGGTAATCCGATTTTCTGAAAGTACCATCAATCTTCTCAAAGAATCTCAGTGGGAACTCGCCAATATCAGCCAAGATCGAGTCGCGAACCCCATTGAGTACATTGAGATGCGCCGTAAGGTAGGGGGAGCGCCCTGGTCAGCTAACCTAGTAGAACACGCGGTTGGGGCAGAAATTCCAGCTGCGATCGCGCCATCTCGACCAATGCGTGTCCTCAAAGACACCTTTTCTGATGGGGTACATCTGCGAAATGACATCTTCTCTTATCAAAGAGAAGTAGAAGAAGAAGGGGAAAATGCGAACTGTATCTTGGTCTTGGAACGATTCCTCGATGTGAGTACCCAAGAAGCAGCCAACCTGACTAACGACTTACTCACATCTCGCGTGCAACAGTTCGAGAATACCTTTGTTACTGAACTTCCTTCCTTGTTCGAGGAATATAGTCTGACTCCTGATGAGCGTCTGAAAGTTGTCCTATATGCCAAAGGACTTCAGGACTGGCAGTCGGGGGGTCATGAGTGGCATACGCGATCGAGCCGCTACATGAACCAGGCATCAGACAAATCTTCGACAGCAAGTTGGTTTTTAGGTGGCCCCACTGGACTAGGCACATCGGCCGCCCGTCTGGGAGCCTTATACGATAGTTTGGGACTAAAACGGTTTAAAAGCTTCACCCATGTTCCCTATCAGCCTGTAGGGCCAGTAACCCTGCCACAGTTTTATATGCCCTTTTCCACCAGTTTGAATCCCCATCTAGAAGAGGCTCGGCGGCATTCTAAGGAATGGGCGCGTCAAATGGGGATGCTGGACAGACTACCAGGGATACCGAGCATTTACATTTGGGATGACCATAAATTCGATGTGGCTGACGTAGCTTTATGCGGTGCTTATATTCATCCCAATGGGTCTAGTGCTGAGTTGAATATCACAGCCTGCTGGCTGGTTTGGGGAACCTATGCTGATGACTACTTCCCGGCGCTGTATGGTTATAGCCGCAACATGGCCGGGGCGAAAATCTTCAACGCTAGGTTATCGGACTTTATGCCCCTTGATGGGAGTCCTGTTCCCGAAGCCACCAACCCAGTCGAACGGGGTTTGGCGGATATTTGGGCGCGGACGGCTGGCCCCATGAACCCTAATGCTCGTCGTCTGTTTCGTCGGGCGATTGAGGATATGACGGAAAGCTGGTTATGGGAACTAGCTAACCAAATCCAAAATCGCATTCCAGACCCGATAGACTATGTGGAAATGCGTCGTAAGACCTTTGGTTCCGATCTAACCATGAGCCTGTCTCGACTTTCTCAAGGCGACGAGATCCCACCAGAGATATTCCGCACCCGAACCATGCAGAATATCGATAATTCGGCTGCTGATTTCGCCTGTTTGACAAACGATATTTTCTCTTATCAGAAAGAAATCGAATTTGAGGGCGAGATTAATAACGGTGTGCTGGCGGTTCAGAATTTCCTGAACTGCGATATCCCCCACGCGATCGCAATTGTTAACGACCTGATGACCTCTCGTGCCCTTCAGTTTGAACATATTGTTGCTACTGAACTCCCTGCCTTGTGTGATGATTTCGGACTGGATACAAGCACCCGTAAGAAACTGTACGGATATATCAAGAAACTAGAGCAGTGGATGTGTGGGGTACTCAAATGGCATAGAGCAGTAGACCGCTATAAGGAATTTGAATTGCGGAATAACTCGACAGAAAAACGCTTACTCCAAGGCCCTACAGGGTTAGGCACTGCGGCGATCCAGATTAGACCAAGTGTCGGTCAGGAAACAACTCAAACCAATGTTCAGCCAGTGGTGCAGAACTTACTGAGTGGCCCAACAGGGTTAGGGACTTCAGCTACCAAAATCGGATCGCTATTAATTAAGAACTAAAAGACATCTCCGAAAAAGAATGTAGAGACGTAGCAGTGCTACGTCTCTACAAGGGTTCTGGATAACGCATGTTTAATTTATGGAGATGTCTAAAGGTTAGCTCAATCTGAGTCGAATGGCACTAAGAAAAGCCCAAAGGCTTGTGTCACCTCGTTCCCAGCCTGGAGGCTGGGAATGTATTTAAAAGAGGCTCTGCCTCTCGTCAAGCTACTGGAGGCGTAGCCTCCCAGAATGGGTTCTCAGCCTGGAGGCTGGGAACCAGTCAGAGCAAGGGCTGTATCTTTTCTTAGTGCCATTCCAATCTGAGTCCGTATTCCGTTAAGTAATTTGTCAACAAACACTACCAATGGAGATTTATTATGACTAATGCAGCAAATACTCCCCTAGAAAATCAAATTGAGCAACAGCCAATAAGTTTGGGGACAGAAGCGGCGCGTAATTTGGCAACAACCACCAAAACCCAACCCCAGATGCAGGGCATTACCTCACGGTGGCTCTTAAAACTGCTGCCTTGGGTAGAAACAGTGGGTGGCACCTATCGGGTCAACCGCCGCTTAACTTATACAGTTGGGGATGGACGGGTTAGCTTTAGCAATACAGGCGCTCAGATACAGGTTATTCCTCAAGAACTCACTGAGTTACCTTTATTGCGGGGATTTGAAGATGTTGGGGTGTTAAACGCCTTGGCTAGTCAATTTGTGCAACAAGAATTTGCTGCTGGAGATGTGATCATCCAAGCAGGTCAAGCGGCCGATCAAGTATTGTTGATTGCTCATGGTAAAGTCAATAAAATTGGCCCTGGCAAGTATGATGAGCAAGTTGTTTTGGATGTATTAGCCGATGGCGATCATTTTGGTGACTACGCTTTAGTGGAATCCCAGGATACTTGGGATGTCACTCTCACCGCCCTGACTCGTTCTATAATCTTATCTCTGCCTGAAGCAGCCTTTCAAAACCTGGTTAACCAGTCTGAGGCTCTGCAAGCGCAAGTGGATCGATTCAGAGAAAAATTGCGCCAGCCCAAAAACCAAGAAGGGGAAGCCTCAATTGATATTACCTCCGGCCACCTTGCAGAGGAAGTATTACCAGGGACATTTGCAGACTATGAACTCAATCCACGGGAATATGAGTTAAGCGTCGCTCAAACTATTTTGCAAATCAATACACGGGTTGCTGACCTCTACAACGAACCCCTGAATCAGACTGAAGAACAATTGCGGCTCACCATCGAAGCATTACGGGAACGCCAAGAACACGAAATAATTAACAATCGTAACTTCGGATTGTTACACAATGCCGATCTCAAACAACGCATCTTTACCCGCAGTGGCCCGCCAACTCCTGACGATCTCGATGAATTGATCTCTATTGTTTGGAAAGAACCAAGCTTTTTCTTAGCTCATCCCCGCGCTATTGCTGCTTTTGGTCGAGAATGCAACCGTCTAGGACTCTATCCCGATCCTATCCCCACAGGTAACAGTGCAATTCCCTCTTGGCGTGGTATTCCCATCTATCCTTCCAATAAGATTCCAGTTACCAAAGAGCGTACTAGCTCGATTCTCTTAATCCGTGCGGGAGCAACCAACCAGGGTGTCATTGGTCTTCATAAAACTGGCATTCCTGATGAATATCAGCCTAGTTTATCTGTGCGCTTCATGGGTATTAACGAAAAGGCTGTTATTTCCTATCTAGTCAGCGCTTACTACTCTACAGCCGTTCTTGTTCCTGACGCATTAGGCATCCTTGAAGATGTAGAAATTGGTCTCTAAGTAGTCGGACATCCTCTTTACAGCAGTTTTCATGTATTTGAACCACATCTGTTGTCAGGGAACAGCAATGCTCATTGGTGAATGGCACTAAGAAGAGCCTAAAGACTTGTGTCGTCTTCCAGCCTCCAGGCTGGGAATGTATTTAAAGGGGCTGCTGCCTCTTGTCAAGCTACGGGAGGCGGAGCCTCCCAGAATGGGTTACCAGCCTAGAGGCTGGTAACCAGTCAGAGCAAGCGTTCGCCTCTACCCCCCAATGCTCTCTCTTAGGAATGTAAATTTAGTTACATGAAACGTTAACTTTATGACAGATGCTTCGATTGGGCCAAATTTAGACCAAGAAAACGGGCGATCCCAGATTAGCTTAAGCACTAAAGGGGCACGGAATTTAGCCAAAACCACGAAAACTCCGCCCCAGATGCAGGGCATTACCCCCAGGTGGTTGTTACAGATGTTGCCTTGGGTGCAAGTCACAGGTGGAGCCTATCGGGTTAACCGTCGCTTGACCTATGATGTTGGCAATGGACGGGTTAGCTTTACCAATGTAGGGGCCGAAGTACGGGTCATTCCCCAAGCACTTCGTGAACTATCTTTACTGCGTGGGTTTGAGGATATTGAGGTACTCAACGCCTTGGCAGCTCGCTTTGTGCAACAAGAATTTGCCCCTGGTGAGGTAATTGTCCAGGAAGGTCAACCAGCCGACCAGGTGTTATTAATTGCTCATGGTAAAGTTAATCAGCTTAAGGCAGGAAAATATGAGGCGGAAGCTTTACGGGATATCTTAGCTGACGGCGATTGTTTTGGTGGCGAAGCGATAGTTTTATCTCAGGATACATGGGAAGTTAGCCTGAGAGCTGTTACGCGTTGTATAGTTTTGTCTTTGCCAATACAGGCGTTTCGGGAGTTGCTAAACCAGTCTGAAGCGTTGCAAACTCAGGTCGATCGCTTGAGAGCGATGTTGAGCAAACCTCAGGATAGGTACAATCAAGCCGAGATCGTCATGTCCGCCGGTCATAGTCAGGAAACTGAGTTACCCAGGACATTTGTTGATTACGACTTGAGTCCACGGGAGTATGAGTTAAGCGTCGCTCAAACCATTTTACAGGTGAATACGCGAGTTGCTGACCTCTACAACGAACCGATAAACCAGACGGAGCAACAATTACGGCTGACTATCGAAGCGTTGCGAGAACGGCAAGAATACGAAATGCTGAATAACCCTGATTTCGGGTTGTTGCACAATGCCGACCTTAAGCAACGCATCTTTACCCGCACCGGCCCACCGACTCCAGATGATTTTGATGAATTGCTCTCTCGGCGGCGCAAATCCCATTTTTTCCTGGCTCACCCTCGTACGATCGCAGCTTTTAACCGGGAGTGTAACCGTCGTGGAATCTATTCTCCAAGCACACAGGTGAACGGAAAGATTGTACCTGCATGGCGCAACTATCCGATTTTTCCTTGTAACAAAATTCCGATCACCAAGGAAGGTACTAGCTCTATTTTGGTACTCCGTGTCGGAGAAGAAAACCAAGGGGTGGTAGGTCTACACAAAACGGGTATCCCTGATGAATACCAACCCAGTTTGTCTGTGCGGTTTTTGGGCATCAGCGAAAAAGCGATCGTTTCTTACCTTGTCAGCGCCTACTACTCCGCAGCCATTCTCATCCCCGATGCACTTGGCATTCTGGAAGATGTGGAAATTGGACGCTGAGGGAAGGGTGAAAAAGCAGAGGAGCAGAGGGGCAGGGGAGCAGAGGAGAAAAACCACGCCACTTGCGGGTGGGGCTTCAACCAAGGAAGCGAGGGAGCAAGGGAGCTATCGCGCCACTTGCGGGCGAGGCTTTGAACCTTATCTTTTTCGTAAACCTAATCTATAAGATTTCCAGATTTAGTATTCCCATAAAGTTATTTATAAACCAGTAGCACAGTCGAATGGCACTAAGAAAAGCCCAAAAGCATGTGTAGCCTCGTTCCCAGCCTGGAGGCTGGGAATGTATTCCGAGAGGCTCTGCCTCTCGTCAAGCTACTGGAGGCGGAGCCTCCCAGAATGGGTTCCCAGCCTGGAGGCTGGGAACCAGTCAGGGCAAGGGCTGTATCTTAACTTAGTGCCATTCGTAGCACAGTCTTTTACACCAGAATTCCAATGATAAAAAGGAGTCAGAATTGGTGAATTCTCTACCCATGTACCCTTACAGGGAAGCAAGCTACGCGCAGCGTCCTGTAGGGAAGGGATAGAGTTTTAAATGAGTGAAAAAGTTTAATACTAGTTTCGCGCCACTTGCAGGCGTTAGCGCCTTAAGTTAGCTCTCCAAGGCAATAAAAAGCAATATATGCTAAGATTGTATCAAAATATAGCAATTATTCAAGAGCAATTTAGAATAATTTTGCGCTTTGTTGAGTAAAAAAGCTAAAATCTACGATTTTTGGAGATTTTTAGGTTATGACAACCTCACAGGAGAGGATTATCCCGACAGACTTGCGAAACGAAATGTCGCAGTCTTATCTGGAATACGCCATGAGCGTGATAGTGGGTCGGGCGCTGCCAGATGCCAGGGATGGTCTAAAACCTGTGCATCGCCGCATTCTCTACGCAATGCACGAGCTAGGTCTGCTCCACGATCGCCCCTTTAAGAAATGCGCCCGTGTGGTAGGGGAAGTATTAGGTAAATATCACCCCCACGGCGACACGGCGGTGTATGATGCCTTGGTGCGGATGGCGCAGGATTTTTCCATGCGATCGCCCCTAGTGAACGGGCATGGTAACTTTGGTTCGGTAGATAACGATCCGCCAGCCGCGATGCGGTACACAGAATGCCGCTTGCAAGCTTTAACTAGTGCTGGTCTACTCCACGACATCGAATTAGAAACTGTAGACTTTGCCGATAACTTCGACGGTTCCCAACAAGAACCGACAGTTTTACCAGCACGGATTCCCCAGTTATTGCTCAACGGTTCCTCTGGGATTGCCGTGGGTATGGCCACCAACATTCCCCCCCACAACTTGGGCGAATTGATTGATGCTTTGGTGGCTGTAATCCACAATCCAGAAATCACCGATCTGGAATTAATGCAGTATGTCCACGGCCCAGATTTTCCGACTGGGGCGCAGATTTTAGGAACATCTGCCATTCGAGAAGCTTACACCACTGGGCGTGGTTCCATTACCATGCGTGGTGTCGCTAACATTGAAACCGTTGAACAACGGGGACGGCCAGATAGAGAAGCAATTATCATTACCGAGTTGCCCTATCAAACCAACAAAGCGGCGCTGATTGAAAAAATCGCCGAAATGGTGAACGAAAAGCGGCTAGAGGGCATCGCAGATATAAGGGATGAAAGCGATCGCGACGGGATGCGAATTGTCATCGAACTCAAGCGTGATGCTTATCCCCGCGTTGTTCTGAACAACCTCTACAAGCAAACGCCACTGCAAGCCAACTTCGGCGCAAATATGTTGGCGTTGGTGAATAGCGAACCCCAAGTACTCACCCTTAAGCAGTTTTTAAGCGTATTCTTGGATTTCCGTATTGAATCCATAGCCAGACGCACCCGCTACGAACTACGCAAAGCCGAAGAACGCGACCATCTCCTCCAAGGGTTATTAATTGCCCTGGCTCAGTTAGATCCAATTATTGTCTTGATTCGCCATGCCCCCGATGCACCCACAGCTAAAGGCGAATTAATCACAACTTATGGACTCTCAGAAGTGCAAGCAGATGCGATTTTGCAAATGCAACTGCGGCGCTTGACTGCCTTAGAAGCAGACAAAATCCGTCTGGAACACGATGAATTGCAAGCGAAGATTACCGACTTGCAGGATATTTTGGCCCGGCGGGAGAGAGTGCTAGAAATCATTGAAACCGAAGTTGGGCAACTCAAAACTAGCTTTGCCACACCCCGGCGCACGGTAATTTTACCAGGAGAAGGGGAATTAGACGATCGCGACCTAATTGCTAATGAAAAAGCGATCATTTTGGTGACAGAGCAAGGCTATATCAAACGGATGCCAGTTAATACCTTTGAAGCGCAAAGCCGTGCTACCAGAGGTAAAGCCGCAGCCAAGGTCAAAGATGATGATACTATTGAGCATTTCTTAACTTGCTGCGATCACGATAGTATTTTATTCTTTAGTGAGCGTGGTGTCGTTTACTGCTTAAGAGCTTATCAAATTCCAGCAAGTTCGCGTACCAGTCGCGGGACACCAATTGTCCAAATGCTACCGATTCCCAAAGAGGAAAAAATTACCTCAATTGTACCGGTTGACGAGTTTAGCAACGAAGAATACTTGGTCATGCTTACGAAGGGTGGCAATATCAAGAAAACCGAATTGGCAGCATTTAGTCACATTCGCGCCAATGGCTTGATTGCTATTTCCTTAGAAGAAGGCGACCAACTCCGCTGGGTGCGACGCGCCAGAGTCGAGGACAGTGTAATCATTGGTTCTCGTAACGGGATGGCGATTAACTTCCGGTGCAACCACGAACAACTGCGTCCTTTAAGTAGGGCGACTCGTGGGGTGAAAGCCATGAAACTCAAAAATAAAGATGAACTGGTGGGTATGGATATTCTGCCCGCAGCAATTCTTGAAACTTTGAATGTTACAGAAGCCGAAATTGAAGATATCGAAACAATCGAAACAATCGAAACAGAAGATATCGAAATTACCGAAACTAATGAAGAGTCCGCAGAAGTGCCTACCAGTGGCGTTGTTGGCCCTTGGGTGTTGGTAATTACAATGGGAGGATATGGTAAGCGCGTACCAGTTGCCCAGTTCCGACTACAAAATCGTGCTGGTCAAGGTTTAATGGCAACCAAGTTCAAAAACCGCAAAACCAAAGATAAATTGGCAACCCTACGTATTGTCAACAATGATGATGATGAAATCATGATGGTGACAAATCGCGGTATTATCATCCGGCAAGCGGTGAATGCGATTTCGATCCAATCGCGATCGGCGACTGGGGTAAGAGTACAGCGTTTAGATGAAGATGACGCTATTACCGGAGTGGCAATAGTTCCGCCTGATGCTGCCGATGCAGAAGAAGCAGAGTAAAAAGCAGGGGAAGCAGGGGAGGCAGGGGGAGAGGTTAACCGCCTTACTCCCTTACTTGATTGCCTTAGCCAGTGGGATTTTAATGGGACTAACCGTCGCTCCAGTGGGTGCATGGTTCTTGGCTTGGATTGCCCTAGTTCCCTTATGGGTATTAGTTGTTACTTACTCCAAACGCAAAAACCAATCCCCCCCTGCTCCCCCATCTCCCCCATCTCCCCCTGCTTTCCTCTGGGGTATCGGTTATCACGGTGTCGCCCTATTTTGGATTACGGGAATTCATCCCATGACTTGGTTGGGCGTTCCGTGGTTGCCGAGTTTGGCAATCACCCTTTTCTGTTGGGGATTTATCAGTGTCTTGGGAGGGATATTCGTTGCTATTTGGGCGGCTGTGATGGTTCGCCTGGGCGGGCAAAAACCCTGGCTACGTATATTGATTGGTACAGCCGTCTGGTGCGGTTTAGAAAGTCTGTGGAGTGCGGGGCCTCTTTGGTGGAGTTCCCTGGCTTACACGCAGAGTCCGCACAATCTCGTAATTGTACATCTGGGGCAACTCTCTGGGCCTAATACTGTGACAGCGGCGATTGTTGCTGTTAATGGGTTAATTGCAGAAGGATGGACGAACCGCAGAGACGCAGAGAGCGCAGAGAGAACCTCTGTGTCCTCCGCGCCTCTGTGGTTCGTTAATAAATACTTAGTTACAGCCACAGGACTATTAATTACCTTACATATCATAGGTTTTATCTTATACAGTCGTCCCATTGCCCAACCACCAGAAGCAGCCTTGAAAGTGGGGATTGTTCAGGGTAATATTCCAAACCGACTTTTAAGAAGTTCAGAAGGGTTTCGTCGCGCTCAAGAAAATTACACCAGTGGGTATCTAACTTTAGCAAATCAAGGTGTCGATGCAGTCCTCACCCCAGAAGGAGCCTTACCTATTTTCCAACGTGACTTGCTGGGAACTGCCTTAGTCGCAGCAGTTAAGGAAAAAGGCGTAGTTGCTTGGATTGGGGCTTTTGGCGAACGGGGAGATAGTTATACAATTAGCTTGTTTACTTTCAATAGTAAAGGTGAAATTGTCAGCCGCTACGATAAAGCCAAACTAGTACCTCTGGGAGAATATATTCCCTTTGAAGGAATTTTAGGTGGACTAGTTAAACGCTTGTCGCCTTTGGATGCACATCAAGTTGCTGGTTCAGCAAATCAGATATTTGACACTCCATTTGGTCGTGCGATCGCTAGTATATGTTACGAATCTGCTTTTCCTGAACAATTTCGCCGTCAAGCTGCGGCGGGTGGGCAATTTATCCTCAGTTCTTCTAATGATGCTCATTACACTGCATCGATGCCATTCCAGCATCATGCACAGGATATCATGCGGGCTATTGAAACCGATCGCTGGTCAGCACGAGCAACTAATACTGGATATTCAGCCTTTATAAATCCTCATGGTAGAACCTTGTGGATATCTGGATATAATACCTACGAAACTCATGCTGAAACAATTTATCGGCGACAGACACAGACTTTATATGTGCGCTGGGGTGATTGGTTAACACCGTTGTTATTTATCTCCTCTGGAGGAGCATGGTTGGTAATTCGCAGTATAAATAAATACGGTTCAGTTAGCGCCAAAAACCCCTCAGATGCGTAGGTTGGGTGGAGGAACGAAACCCAACATTTTCGCGGGTTTGTTGGGTTTCACTTCGTTCCACCCAACCTACGATTATCCTTAACCCAAGCGTATTGGGTTTTAAAGGAGTTTCAGCTTAAGTTGACACCAATAAACATTGCTGTGCCCTGACGATAGATGTCGTTCAAATAGATGAAACCTGCTGTAATTTTACCCTTGCCAGTGACTCAAAAGTTGAGCAAGGTAGAAGTACGGAATTTTCCTTTGCAAGCTAAATTCTGGACATTCATAGCTACTCAACCATTTTTGAGGCTTCTTCCAAATGAATAAATTACTGATCGGAATTGGTATGTTTTTAGGAACTACTATTGGCAGTTATATACCGATATTATGGGGTGGAAGTTTGTTATCGATTACCTCGATCCTATGGAGTGTTATCGGGGGAATTGTAGGTATTTTGATCGCATATCGTGTCTCAAAATATTTAGGGTTTATTTGAGTTCGTTTGGTTGGAGCTAAAAACCTGATAACAGCTTATTATTTACAGTTTATACTAAGAATATTTAGTAGTTATCGGTTACATACAGTTTTGATACATCTTTTGGGGTGGAGAGAAGTACGATCTAAGACTTTTTTAAATAAAAATAGAGTATCTTAATCCTTACTAAGCAAGGCTTTTCGTCCCATTTCACAGTAACATAAATTTAGTCTATTAACTTAATAAACCTATCTAATATAGATGTAGAAAAAATTACATTCTGCTAAATAATCAATATTTATATACACAATGATAAAAAAACTGCAACTATTCACAAGGATGAAATTACGTATTAGAATCTCATACCAAATTCAGTTTTAAAAAAGCGTTTAAGTGATAATTTTCAGACTTGAAAATGTTTTAATAAAGTTATTACCAAAGTTTAGAGAAGCAAAAACATGAAAGGTTTCAGGAAGCTATCTTCAATAGCAGTGTTGCTATTTGCCTTTGTGTCTCCACCCTCATTAGCTGAAGCAAAAAATATTTCTCAAAGTAATGCTCTGAATGAACAGAGCGTTGCACCAGATGCTAACCTGGTTGGAAATAAAACCGGAGAGTTTTTGATTGCTCAACGGCGAGAAGGACGATACCAAAGAATCCGACGACGGGAGATAATTCAACGCCGGCGACCCTTCGGCAGACGGCAGATAATTCGACGCCAGCAGTTGAGACAACGGCAAATAATCCAACGTCGGCAGCCCTTTGGCGGACGGCAGATAATCCGACGACGGTATTAATGACCGAATGGCACTAAGTTAAGATACAGCCCTTGCCCTGACTGGTTCCCAGCCTTCAGGCTGGGAACGAGGCTACACAAGCTTTTGAGCTTTTCTTAGTGCCATTCATTAATGACGCATCTCCAATCCAGATGGCGGTAAATCTTTGTGCTACTGATGACGAAGCTGGGGCTAATTCTTTTGCGCTCCTTTTCGCTGACAGATGCTCTATCACTTGCTCAAAAACTAGTGCAAATAGGTGAGCCGGCAAACTATTGAGTCTTTGAAACAACGCTTGTTTACTGACTTTCATTGCTTCCACCCACATTAATCCTTCTATTTCTAGCGATCGCAATACATCCGTAAGATGTTGTACTTGTCGATACACTATACTCAACACTATTGCTGCCATTACTGGCAGGCTCAGTCGCAGTATGAAGGGAGCTAAAACAATTTAAATTTATCTCAAATCGATAGTCCTGAAGGCTGAGTGGGAAACATAATACTCAGTCGCTCAGGACTTTTGCTATTTCCAGGAGATGGGGTAGAAATCAATTAAAAATTCAAAATTCAAAATTCAAAATTCAAAATTTAAAGACTCCTACCCCCTACGGTTGCGCTATTCTGCCTCCTGAAACGGTGATACTACCAGAAACTAAAACTGCATGGAACTGAAAAATTACTGGTTGGCTGCAAATAAAAGTGTTCTAACACGATTACTACAGTGGGTGAATCTCCGGCCAGAGGAGAGCGAACGAACTCAGCTAATGTTTCTTTTTTACACAACTGTATGTGTAGGACTGCGCTGGGCAGAGGACAGTACGGTGGCGCTGTTTTTGGATGAGTATGGGACTCATCTGCTGCCGTGGATGTATATTGCTAGTGCCGCGATGAGTGCTGGGCTGGTTTTTTTATACTCTTGTCTGCAAAAGATGTTTCCCTTACGTCGGGTGATTGTGGCGATCGCACCCTGCATGTTAGTACCATTAGTTTTATTAATTGTATTACGTTGGGGGTCTCATTTTTCCTACCTGGCAGTTATTTCGGTATTTCTGCTGCGGCTGTGGGTAGATGCACTTTATGTGGTTAACGACCTCAACATCTCTATTGTCGCCAACCAACTATTTAACATTCGGGAGATTAAGCGCACTTATCCATTGGTGAGTAGTGGTCTGTTGGTCGCAGATGTAATTAGTGGCTTTAGTTTGCCTTGGCTAGTACAATACACCACGCTAAATAAGATTGTCCTCATCTCCTGTGTAGTGATTTTATTCGGATCGGGGATTTTATTCTATTTAACTAATCACTATCGAGGAGCTTTTCCTGAAACCCCACAAAGACTAATTCCTGAAGAACAAGCTTCACGTCAGCGTTTCATTAAAAGTCCACTGAAACGGTATGTCTGGCAGTTGTTTGCCTTTGTTGGTCTGTTGCAAGTCATTGGGTTGTTAATAGACTTTCAGTATTTGCGCGAACTCCAATCCAATTTGGACGAGCGAGAACTCGCCAGCTTCTTGGGTCTGTTTGGTGGGACGTTGGGACTGTGTGAGTTGTTATTGCAGTGGTTTATTTCCAGCCGAATTATTGAACGAATGGGGGTATTTTTCACTGCTACGCTTTTACCAATTACCGTTGGTTTTTCACTACCGGGTGTGCTGATATTGCTGCATTTAATTCCAGCCATCCAATCACAAAGCTTTTTTTGGGGTTTGGTAATTGTTAAATTCTTTGATGAACTTCTGCGCTACACCTTTGTGATGAGTAGTGGCCCCATCCTGTACCAACCGATTCCAGAGGGAATACGCAGCCGGATGCAGACTTTATCTGGTGGAACTGCCGAAGCGATCGCCACAGGTTTGACAGGAGCGCTAATTTTTGCAACTCTATTATTTTGTGGACGGTTTGTACCTGTATCACTGCAAAAATGGGTGTTAGTAGCAGAAACAATGCTAATCGCTGGCACTTGTTTAACAGTAGTTTGGGAATTGCGATCGCGCTACGTTGAACTGTTAGTCTTGAGTGTGGCGCGGGGTCACTTAAGTGCAACCAATATGGGCTTACGATTCTTCAAGCAGGGAGTAATCAAAGCTTTGGCAGAAAAAGGCAGTGAGGCTGATAAACGCTCTTGTATTGAACTTTTAGCCCAAATGGATTCCCAAGGAGCTGCGGAAGTTTTAGCACCCCTACTAGTCAAGTTAACCCCAGATTTGCAACGCCAAAGTTTGGAGGTGATGCTGACGGGAGGTGCAAATCCGGCTTATCTAGCCGACATTCGTCCTTTATTAGAACAATCCCAAGAAACTAGCCCCGAAGTTTTTGCCTTAGCGCTACGCTACGTTTGGCTGGCTGAACCAAATCCCAATTTAGGCCTCCTAGAAGAATACCTGAACCCCCGGCAAAACTCACTCATCCGCGCCACCGCCGCCGCTTTAGTCTTACGTCAGGGAACGCCGATGCAAAAGGTAGCAGCTACCCAAACCATGCGCCGGATGCTGACTCATAAGCAAGAACGCGAACGGATAAATGGAGTTAGAGCGCTGAGAGAAGCAGTTTATTTGCAGGCGTTGCGGATTCACATCCCGAATTTATTACAAGATGAGTCATTACGAGTGCGCTGTGCTGTCTTGGAAATGATTGCAGCAACTCATTTAGAAGAGTACTATTCGGCACTGATTGCAGCACTTTATTACAAATCAACCCGCAGTACAGCAATGTCAGCCCTAACGCGACTAGAAAATGAAGCTTTAGAAATGCTGTTGCGGTTAGCTACGAATATTTACAAACCAGAAGTAGTGCGGATGTATGCTTGGCGCACCATTGCTCAAGTCGGCACTCAAGAAGCTTTGGATACTTTATGGGAAAACTTGGAGATATCCTGGGGTACTACAAGAGATCATATTCTTCGCAGCTTACTAAAAATACACAAACAACCAGGAATTAAAGGTTTAGTAGATCGATTTTATGAAAGTCGGGTAGAAAATTTAATTAAACAGGAATTAAAATTTTTAGGTGAAATTTACGCCGCATACATTGATTTCCAAACAATAGACCAAAAAGAAAATTATCAATCTAGGGAGAGGATTGTGATTGTCTCTGAGTTATTGCAACGCGCCCTTTTAGAATTGGAATTGGATGTCAAAGAGCGGGTGCTACTGTTATTGAGACTGCTTTACTCGCCAGAAAAGATGCAGGCAGCATCCTTCAATCTGCGATCGCCCTCAGTGGTAAACTTAGCGCGGGGCTTAGAAATCTTAGAGCATACGGTAACTTTGTCTTCAAAGTCTTTGTTGCTGAATATTTTAGATAACCGACCCCAGTCAGAAAAATTGCAACATCTGATCGAAGCCAAGGTCGTAGAATATGAGAATATGGTAGTTAGCGATCGCCTCCACAGATTGCTGATGTTGGGTAACTTCCTGTCTGACTGGTGTCTAGCTTGCTGTTTTCATTATGCTCAAGTTACACGCATCCGACTCACCAGTTCTGAGATATTAGTGAGTTTACGTCATCCAACCGGCTTTGTTAGAGAAGCTGCGATCGCATACTTGAATATGGTTTCACATCGCGTTCTCCTGCAAATCCTCCCCCAGTTACAGAAAGATACACATCCTTTAGTAGCCACTCAAGTTAAAGAGTTGCTCGAAAAATACCAATTCAAAAATTACAATTTTAAAGGACTGGACAATTAGAGAAACTAAGAATTCAGAATTCAGAATAGTTAAAGAATAAGGATAACAGTATATCTGTTGGGTTGCGCTCCGCTCCACCCAACCTACTACGTCTAAGAAAGTTCTTTTCTGGACTCTTCGGAAATCTCCGTCGCTTTAGCGCGGGGAAGCTTAAAAGCTATAGCTTCATTCCTTGTTAGCCTAGAGAGTGGAGTGAAGGAGCATTAAGAATATTCATGTACGTACTAATTGGTGGAGCAGGCTTAGTGGGCTTAAGTTTGGCGCAAAAGCTGGTAGAACTAGGACATACTGTTGCTGTAATTGATATTGATCCTATCGCTTGCCG
Organism: Nostoc sp.; assembly: GCF_036917975.1. GTDB lineage: Bacteria > Cyanobacteriota > Cyanobacteriia > Cyanobacteriales > Nostocaceae > Nostoc. Next base: position 213,073 of record NZ_JBALEJ010000049.1, on the reverse strand, counting down.
CTACGCCCGTGAACAAGTGGGAGCAATGGCTTTTGAAGGCAGTGCTGTGAGTACAGAAGTATTGTTAGAAGCTGGGATTCGCAAAGCTGGTTCCTTGGCGGCGGTTCTGAGAAGTGATGCCTTAAACTTGGCAATGGTAACTCTTGCGAAACACTACGGTGTAACCCATATTTTAAGTCGGATGCGCCACCCCGATTTTGCCGAACCGTTGCGGATAGCTGGAGCTAACCACGTTATCAGTACTGTTGAACTATCAGTTTCAACAATGGTGAATGCCATTGAGTATCCGCAAGTGGAATCAATGATGCATTTTGAGCAGGGACAGATTGAGGTTCTGAAACTTTCCATCCCCAACAATTGCTATGTTGCTGGTCGTAGCGTTGCCGAAATTGCTCAGGATTCACAATTTCCTAGTGGTTCGCTAATTATTGGCTATCAATCCCATCCCCACGAAGATTTGATAATTCCTAACGGTAGTACAATACTGGAACCTCATTCAACTGTGCTGATTGTGACTAAACCAGGATCTTTACATCAAGTCATTGATTTTATTGAACAAAGATGTTGAGCATAGTTCCTACCTAAACTGTTTATAAGAAGAATTCAGAACTCAGGAGTCAGAATTCAGTATGAATTCTGTACGAGTGGGTGATAGCGCCGGCGGCAAGCGAGTATTTTCGAGTCGCGTCTGAATATTGGTTAAAAGCGAGTGGAATGGTGGGCGAACAAAATTAAAATATTCTCACCTTAAAACTCTATCCCTTTATGGGTATAGTATTCTGAATTCTGAATTCTGAATTCTGATTCCTGTTTTATTAGGTAGGGTTAGCTACACATATAAAAAAATTGGTGAGTTTTGATGAAGCCGTATCGATATATTTATTTAGCGATCGCTATTATTCTGGCATCTTGTGAATCCACAAATATTCCACCCAAGTCACAACCTAGTGCTATTCAAGCAACCCCGGTGCAAAAAGCAGTGACGCTGGATAAGAATTTTAAGATAGCTAGCAGTCAAACTCTTTATGTCCCAGTTTATTCTCATATCTATCATTACAATCGCCAGGAGATTTTTGAGTTAGCTGTTACACTCAGTATTCGGAATACAGATTTGACCAATCCGATTATTATTACCTCTGTGCGCTACTACAACTCAGAAGGAAAATTAGTGAAGCAGTATTTAGAGCGCCCTATTCAACTTGATGCCCTGGCTTCTACAGATTTTTTTATCAATAGAAATGATACCAGTGGAGGTTTAGGCGCAAACTTTATTGTCGAATGGGTAGCCCAAACAGAAATATCCGAACCTATAGTAGAGGCAGTCATGATTGGTACTGACTTTCAACAGGGAATTTCCTTTGTTAGTCCTGGTAGAGTAATTAAAAGCCAAAATAACGATAAGCGATCGCCTTTAAAATAATTCGTAATTAAGTTTCTTCATTCCTAGTTTCCACGAAACACTAATTATTGTAGAGACGGCGATTCATCGCGTCTCTTGTCTTAACCTCACAAAACTCAAACCATGCCCAATGCCCAATGCCCAATGCCCCAATATTAATCATCTTCCAATTTCAACAATTGCTCATCAAGAGTCTGTATCCGTCCACGCACAATTTCTTCCGAGAGAATTCGCTTCCGCATCGCCTCATTGAGCGCTCCTTTTTCTGCTAAGAGTAAACGTCGGCGAATCGCTTCAAGTTTACTGCTCTTGCCACTTTCGCCTTCCACCTCATCAGGGCGGCGATTATATAGTTCCCGTAGCGTCTTTTCTGCACCGGCAATTCGCACCTGATAACCTGAACGCATCTCTTCATAAACCGCTTTTGGTAACACCCCTGATTTCAACAGACTATCTAATTCATCCTGTGCTGCCTTACCCGTTATCAACTGAGCTTGTAATTCTTCAACCTGTTGTTGAATTTCGGAAAATTTAGTTAACTTTAAGCGTTTTACTACCCAAGGCAAACTTAAACCCTGTCCCACTAAGGACACCAGCACACAGCCGAAGACTATAGCTATCAAAACTTCTCGCCCTGGCAATGTGGCAGGTAAGCTCAACGCCAGAGCCATTGATAGCGAACCTTTGATGTTGCCTAAAAACAGTAAATGTTGCCAGCGTAGCGGAATTGGGCGGTCAATCCAACGAACCACAGCTAGTAGCGGATAGACTGTAAGAACTCGCCCGACTTGATAAGCCAAAACTGCAAGTAAAATTGCAGGTAAAGTTTTCCAGAGCGTTACCAAGTTTATTTCTACACCAATTAATAGAAAAATAAAGGTGTTGACCGTAAAACTGGCATATTCCCAGAAACTCAATAAAGTGATGCGGCTAGAAGCAGAGGTATTGCGAGAAAGTCCTAGATTCCCGAAAATTAATCCAGCAACAACTACAGCCACGGGGCCTGACACACCAAGAAATTGCCCAGCCTGAAAAGTTCCTAATGCAACTGCGACTGTCAGTAAAAGACTACTAAGAGCATCATCTAAACGGGCGAATACGGGTATACTCAGGTAGCCTAAAACTAACCCGACAACGCAGCCTCCTAGAGAGATAAATAGCAGTTGTTGGATTCCCTCTACAAATGTGAGTGAGCCTGTTGAATATACTTGTACAATCAGGTTGAAGGAAACTAGGGCAGCGGCATCGTTAAATAAAGTTTCTCCTTCAACGATGGTAGAAAGCCGCGAAGGTACTGGTATATCCTTAAAGACGGCAATCATGGAAACTGTATCAGTGTTTGCCAGCATTACTCCGACAAATAACGCAGGTATCCAATCCAGCCCCAGCCCAAATTTTAACAGGACAGCAATAATACCACTGGAAAGCAAAGCCCCAGGCCCAGCTAATAGGGCAATTGGTTTAAAGGTGCTGCGTAGGCGGCTGACATCTGTATTAATACCAGCTTCAAAGATGAGAATTGGTAAGAAAAGATCCAAAACAAGGGTTGGACTTAAACCAACCCGACGAGATAATAGCTCAGTAATTGGCAAACCTGCTAATACTAAACCTGTAACATAAGGAATTCGCAGCCGCCGGGAGAGCATAGCTACACCGGTAGCAACAAGTAAGAGAATAATTGAAACTTTGACTAATTCGGTAACATCCACTATTACGTTTTGGAAAGGTATTTTGACTTGACTGATAAATTCTCCCCTCATTCATGCCAAATTAGCAACTTTAGGATGTGGGTTCAGAACTGAATGGGGCAGTACCTCGCTACCGTAGCTGGGTAATCCAGCAGTTAACTCAGAGTAAAGGCGATCGCTACTGCTAATATAAAAATTTGTAGATAACTCTAGACAATCTTTCCTCTAACCCTCAGTATTAACATCAAACAGCGATCGCCTTCTCTTTTTTAAGACTTCCCAATCCCCAATCCCCAGTCCCCAATCCCCAATCTATCGACATTCAAAAATATCGGTGAGCGCGATGCCAAAAATCATCCTGCATCAATGGGAAGTTTCTCCCTTTTGTAACAAGGTTCGTAAGATTCTTAAGCACAAGCATCTCGCCTATTCTGTTGTCAACTATAATGGTCTGCTGGCAGTGGCAGCTTCCCGATTGTCATCTGTGGGCAAGCTTCCCGTGATTGAATACGATGGTGAGAAGATTCAAGACAGCTCGGAAATTGCAGAATTTTTGGAAGCCCGACATCCAGAACATCCACTTTACCCCGCAGATAGCAAAGATTTAGCACAAGCCTATTTGTGGGAAGACTGGGCAGATGAATCATTGTACTGGTTTGAAGTATATTTTCGCTTCCGCTATCCAGATGCTCTCCAGCTAGCGAACAGCTTATTATGTAAAGGACGATCAAAGTTTGAGCAAGTAATCTTTGCTCCTCTGGCTCGCTACACCTACGAAAAGCAATTGAATGCTCAAGGAATCGGTCGCATCGACAAGAACCGCGTTGAAAAAAAGTTTTTCAACCATCTCGGCAACCTTGATACCATCCTCAGTCAGCAAGATTGGTTAGTGGGAAGCCATCAGAGCATAGCGGATTTAGCTGTCGCTGCACAAATAGATGAGATACTTCGTACTAGTCCGCTTAAAGAGCGGATTTTATCATATTCTCATGTTAAAGATTGGTTTGAACGCATCCAATCGTAATTTCGCGGATTGTTTTTCCAGACTCAATAGGGTTCGGTTAAGGTTTTTTGATGGAAATTATAGAGCAAAGATCCGATGAATCATTATAAAGACGCGATAAATCGCATTATAAAGACGCGATAAATCGCCGTCTCTACAATAAATCAATCGTTTTGTAGAGACGGCGATTCATCGCGTCTCTTGTCTGAACCGAACAGTAAGGATTTTAATTTCACTGGTGTGGATTGGGCTATTAGCTTTGCAATTGATTGCCAGGCGGGATATGGGTTTAATTATCTATGATATATTTCCGAAATAGACAGAACTGTATTTGTATATCCTACTGCAATCAACTATTTCATTATTATGGAACCTGTAACATTGACCGCAGTTGCAACAGCAATCGCTACTATAGTTTTAACTAAAGCTCTAGAAAAAACTGGCGAAAAGCTTGGGGAAGCTGCATTAGACAAAAGTCGTGAGTTAATCGAACAGCTACATAATAAGAATAAGTTACCCTTGCTAGCAGATGGAACACAGCAGCCGTTAGATTATGGCAAAGCAGTACTGGAATTAAAAGCAGCAGCAGACGCAGATACCGAAATTGCTCAATCTGTGCGAGAAGTCGAAGCAGCAACCAACAATGACCAATCTGGGAGTGCTGAGGAAATTCAAAAATTAGCAAAAAAAATTGAGTCGCAACCATCAATTGTCAACAACTTTGCTAAGTTAGCAGACCAGATCAAAGTAGAGAAAGGATCAACAATTGCCCAACAAGTAATAATTGAGCAACAGCACAACACTTACAACTGACTACAGTCGCCTGAACGGGAACAGGTAAAGTTAAATCCCTGTACTGAAACACCGCAAAATTTACCCGTGAGTGGGGTGGTGGAGTTTATTGGACGTGAAGCGGAATTGCAAAACCTGCATGAGATGTTGCAGGAAAATAATCAGGTGGTAATTGCGGCGATCGCTGGCATGGGTGGACTGGGTAAAACAGAATTGGCCTTACAATATGCAATGGCTCACCGTGAAATTTACAAAGGTGGAATTTGCTGGTTGCTGGCAAAGACTGGAGATGTAGGCATTCAAGTTGTGCAGTTTGCCAGAACGCAACTTGACTTAAACCCACCACAATATCTGGATGGAGACTTACCCAGTCAAGTGGAATACTGCTGGCAGCACTGGCGCGAAGGTGATGTGCTGCTAGTATTAGACGATGTTGGAGAATATCAACAAGTTAAGCCCTACCTACCTCCGCCATTTTCTCGCTTTAAAGTGTTGATTACCACACGGGAAAAATTACAGCCGCCAATAGTGCGATTAGATTTAGATGTGCTGACTTCACTAGCGGCAATGCAGTTATTTGAATCCATAATTGGTAGGGAACGACTGCGACGCGAACACTTAGTTGCAGAAAAACTTTGTAAGTGGCTAGGATATTTGCCCTTGGGTTTGGAATTAGTCGGGCGTTATTTGTTAGGTGATGAGGAGCTATCTTTAGCAGAAATGCTGCAATATCTGGAAAATGAGCGTCTGAAGAATGAATCTTTAGACGAAACTCGACCAGAAATGACTGCTAAATTGGGTGTGGCTGCTGCTTTTGAGTTGAGTTGGCGACGTTTGCGAAAAAATGACCAACTTTTAGGCTGTCTTCTGAGTTTATTTGCCCTAGCTCCGATTCCTTGGAAACTGGTGGAGGCTATAACAATAGCAGATGAGGCTCAAGATTGGAAAAAAGCCAGACGTGATTTGTTACAGTTACATCTACTCCAATATAAGGGTGAGAAAATCTATCAACTGCATCCATTGCTAAGGGAGTTTTTTCAAGATAAGCTTACAGGTTTAGAACAGGTAGAGGAATTAAAGCGATCGCTTTGTCGGGTAATGGTAGCAGTTGCCAAAGATATTCCTGAAACACCCACCCTTGAGCAAATCACCGGCGTTTCTCCCGCCATACCTCATATAGCTGAAGTAGCGAATCATCTCATTCAATACCTTAGCAATGATGATTTAATTTGGCCTTTCATCGGTAACGCCCTATTTTATAATGGTCAAGGTTTATATAACCAAGCTTTACCCTGGTATGAACAATGTCTAAAAGTCACTAAAAAGCGCTTGGGAGAAGAACATCCAGATATCGCCACTAGCCTTAACAACCTAGCAGGACTCTACTACTCCCAAGGCAAATACAGCGAAGCCGAACCCCTTTACATCCAAGCTTTAGCACTCTACCGCAAGCTGCTGGGAGAAGAACATCCATCTGTCGCCGCTAGCCTCAACAACCTAGCTAATCTCTACGAATCCCAAGGAAGATACAGCAAAGCCGAACCCCTTTACATCCAAACTTTGGCACTCAGGCGCAAGCTGCTACCAGAAGAACATCCACATGTCGCACAAAGTCTCAACAACCTAGCCTATCTCTACCGTGACCAAGGCAGATACAGCGAAGCTGAACCACTTTACATCCAAGCTTTGGCACTCAGGCGTCAGCTACTGGGAGAATCACATCCATCTGTCGCACTTAGCCTCAACAACTTAGCGTATCTCTACGAATCCCAAGGAAGATACAGCGAAGCCGAACCCCTTTTCATCCAAGCTTTGGCACTCAGGCGTCAGCTACTGGGAGAATCACATCCACATGTCGCACAAAGTCTCAACAACCTAGCGTATTTCTACAAATCCCAAGGCAGATACAGCGAAGCCGAACCCCTTCACATCCAAGCTTTAGCACTCACGCGCAAGCTACTGGGAGAATCACATCCAGATGTCGCCTCTAGGCTCAACAACCTAGCGGCACTCTACCATGACCAAGGCAGATACAGCGAAGCCGAACCCCTTTACATCCAAGCTTTGGCACTTGGGCGCAAGCTACTGGGAAAATCACATCCAGATGTCGCCTCTAGGCTCAACAACCTAGCCGAACTTTACCGTGCCCAAGGCAGATACAGCGAAGCCGAACCCCTTCACATCCAAGCTTTGGCACTTAGGCGCCAGCTACTGGGAGAATCACATCCAGATATCGCACAAAGTCTCAACAACCTAGCGTTACTCTACAACTCTCAAGGCAGATACAGCGAAGCCGAACCCCTTTTCATCCAAGCTTTGGCACTCAGGCGCCAGCTACTGGGAGAATCACATCCAGATATCGCACAAAGTCTCAACAACCTAGCGTCACTCTACAACTCCCAAGGCAGATACAGCGAAGCCGAACCCCTTTTCATCCAAGCTTTGGCACTCTGGCGTCAACTGCTCGGAGATGAACATCCAGATGTCGCCGTTAGCCTCAACAACCTAGCATTACTCTACCGTAACCAAGGCAGATACAGCGAAGCCGAACCCCTTTACATCCAAGCTTTAGATATTTTAGAGCAACGGTTAGGCGCAAATCATCCTAATACTGTTACTGTGCGTAAAAATTTAGCAGATTTTCGCGATCGCCTCCCCCCAAATCCAGAATAAGCTAGTTTTGTGCAAAGCGTACCGTGATAAAACTGAAAAACGCGATCGCCTAGACTAAAATTCATATTGAACTAAGTAAAAATATCTGATTACTTACTCAAAATGCCATTTCACTTACTCAAAATAAGCTTTTGCTTACTCAAACTCCAGTTTGCTTACTCATTTTGGTATTTTCCGCAAGTAAAATAAGCTTTTGCTTACTCAAACCCCAGTTTGCTTACTCATTTTGGTGTTTTCCGCAAGTAAAATGAGCTTTTACTTTCTCAAACCCCAGTTTGCTTACTCATTTTAGTGTTTTCCGCAAGTAAAATGAGCTTTTACTTTCTCAAACCCCAGTTTGCTTACTCATTTAAGTAATTCACGCATTCATTTTGGTATATCATTGAGCTGCAAGCTGGGAATCGCTCTAAAAAAGAAGTGTAAATTGCAAGCGATCGCTTCTTTTGCAAATCTTAAAGGCTATTCCATTCATCTAGCGCAATTTCCCGCTCTAGAATCACCTCAACTTCCCCAATCATCATCCGCAATTGCGGTACAGAATACTCATCATTAGAGGGAATAGTTAGACGATGTTGGCCATAAACCATAAACTGATGTCTTGTTCCAGAATAAGTCCCCTCAAACCCAATCCGTCGTAATTTCTTCACAAAATCCCGACGTTTACACGGTATCCATCGGCTCAAGGGTTGGCTCCTTGTTGAGATCAATATTATCAATCATTGGTAAAGAATGTCCCAGTTTTAACCCAAGCAAAATCCAGTCTTCCAGTATTGAGCGTAATTCATCCTCGCACTCGCGCAAAGTCGATGCAAAGGCTATCACTCCTTTGCAAACAGGAATTCTACCTGTAAATGTACCATCTTCTAACTTGTCATAAATTGCCTGGGCGATCGCTCGGTCAACATATTCGCTCAGAATAAACCTTATTGTCATGAAATCTTGGGTTGTGCTGCCATGTTTAATTTTACATTAAAAAATTGATGACTCTGACGGCTTATCTCAGTTGAATGATCGTGTTCAAAGTGAATGCTCTACAAAGAAGTGTAAATCTACAAGCGCATAAGGGCGGACTACGCCTACGCTATTATGTGGTTGTCAATGATGAAGAGCGATCGCCCCCGCAAGCAAAAATTATCAAGTGTAAGTAAGTCGGTGCTAATATTTCCAGCTATGTTAAGGAATTTTAATGTAGGGTGTGTTGTCGCAAAGCGCAACGCACCGTCAACAATCTCAAGGAAGTTAGCCTACGGCGTAACACACCCTACAGCTAATTTATATTTCTTCATATACATTGAATTTTTATCACCGACTTACTTATCAGTTGCTCACCATCAAGTGAGCCACCCGTTCTGCTAAAGCAGCAATAGTCATAGAAGGATTGCGTCCAATAGCTTGAGGTAAAATTGCCCCATCAGCGACATAAAGATTTTTGTAGCCGAAAACTTCTCCTTTATGATCGACCACACTATCTTCAGCAGTTGTCCCCATTTTGCATCCTCCCAGAGGATGCACTGTTAACAAACTGCGGAGAACTGACCAGTAAAAAGGAATATAAAGTTTACCGCCGTTGACTTGGGAAAGTTGCTTTTGCAGATTCAAGATGGCATCAATTGCAGACTTTGAGCGCTGGATATTCCAATCAAGTTTTAAGTCTGTTTCCCAAGGTTTGAGCCAGTTACGACCGAGAGAAAGTTGCCCATCGGCAGCATCAACACCCGCACCTAGCCAAACCATAACGTTACTTAAGGGATTCTTTTCATCCAAACCACGCTGCAAATGGTTGCGTAAAGCTAGGGCGAATAGGCTGAAATTACCAGAATTCAGCTTGCTGCTAATGGCATTCAGCAACATATTGGGAAAGCCATCATCTTCAATAATAAAACTCTCTCCCTCAAAGCTACTGTCAGTAAAGTCCATACCTGCGGTAATCGTTGGGCCAATGGACTGCCTAACCTCAACATCTTTGCCGTAGAAATCGGGGGTAAGAACGTTGGCGTTAGCGCTCCAATTTTTACCGAGTTGCTGACTAACTTTAGGTAAAGTGCGGTACTTATCGCGGCTATTTAATAGCAACTCACTAGAACCAAGGGAACCTGCGGCGATGACAACTATTTTGCCCCTCTCTTCCCCACGAATTAATTGCCCGTTTTCAATGCGGTCAAAAATAACGCGATAACCACCTTCTTCTGGTTGAATATAGCGTACCAAGTGGAGCGATCGCACCTCTGCCCCTTTATTTTCCCCAGCCGGGATGTAGTTCAAATCGAGGGTATTCTTGGCATGGACATCACACCCCAAATCACAATTACCCAAATGAATACAAGTACCTTGTTTTTGCCCTTGGGCATTGACAAATTGCCGGGAGTGCTTTTCATTCAATGGGTCTTCCAGTTGGTAATTCCAGTCTGGATCGAAGGAGATTGCTAAGGGCATACTTTGATAGCGATCGCCATATCCTACCTTTTGCGCCGCTTGTTCCATCAATTTTGCCCGTTGGGTATGTTGCCCTGGAGGTATGGGATGGACACCCATCATTTTCCGCACGCGATCGTAATAAGGCTGCAATTCACTATAAGTAATTTCCGGTGGCCAACCTTGCTCAAATCGCGTTGGATTTGCTTCTAAAACCACGCTGGAATAACACAGAGAACCGCCACCAACCCCGGCCCCTTGAGCAACAGCCATCCCCTTAAAAAAACGTAAATCGAGCCAGCCATTATGTTTTTGCGGCTGGGTGTGTTCATAAATCCAGGCATCTTTAGCTTGACGTGGGTATTGGTCTTTCGTCCAACGCCGACCGCGTTCCAACACCAAAACCCGCGCTCCTGATTCAGCCAAACGGCAGGTAACTACTGACCCACCAAAGCCGCTACCGATTACAATGACATCAAATTGCTGGCTCATAGGATTTACTTAATCACAACGGGGTCTGAAGGGCGGGCAAGGCTATCTCTTTTTGGTACTGGGATATCGCGGGGAATCCAAAAGTGTATCCGTTTATCGCAACCTTCGCAGATGGCATAGTCATTCAATTCAATTACGCCCAACTGCGTCCACTCTTTTTCATCGAAGTTTTTGACGTTGATGGTGTAGACCAAGGTATTGTTAGGATACTTTTCTAGTCGCAATTCATCCCGGAAATCTTCTGCATCAATTTTAGGTGTGCCTTCTGCCACTCTGAGCATAAACAGGTCTGGGGTAACAACCTTGCTTCCTGGTTCGACACCAAGGGTAGAGATGGGAAAGACTTGGCGAAACCCTGGTCTTTTATCTACCAGTCGGAAAATCACGCGGTTAACAAGTTTAGCACCAATATCTGGGCCAACATCAGGAAAATTGGTTAACTCAGTATCAGTGATATGCTTCGTCTTGATGCCTGTGAGATAATCGACAGTCACGAAATTACCTGGTTTTACCTTTTCGTGAGGATTGAGGGTAGGATAAACTTTACCAGCTAAACCCAAGGCCCTGCGATCGCCCCGTTTAATTCCAGCACCAGCAACGGAAAGACGAGCAAATACTAAACCTTCTGAACCCTTAGTAAAATAACCCGTGTAAGGTGAATTCTCAGTGATTTTCCAAAGACCTGAATAGCAAACACCATTAGCGTGGATTAGCTTATCGTAATAGGGGCGGATATCACGCCTGTCGAACAAATTCCGCGCTGCATCATTAAACAACTGGACAAAAGTTGTCAATCCTACACCTTGTTGGTAAGGCAGGGGTTCACCATAGGGTTCACTAAAACCAACTTCTTTTACTTCTTTGTAGGTAGACCCGTCATACTCGAAAACATCGTTGTCCGGGGTAGAAGCTTGAGGGTTGTTGAGCATAGTTAGTATCAACAATGGGATTTGGAATAAGCACAAAACTGAGTCAATAATCCCGAAGGCAGGATAAATATTGGGGTAAAGAAAGAAAAAGAACAGAACTCCAGGCGGACGGGAAAGGGTCGCTAATACAGCGTTGGGAGTGTAGCGGTAGGGGTCATTTGCTCCAGGAATGTAGAACAGCGACAGCAGAACCACTAGCAAACCAGCAAAGGAAGTCCATACTGGGTCTTGGGTAGGTCTTTGGTGAAGTAATTCCAGCAACCAATTCGGTGCAAAAATCGCCGGTAAGCCAATCGCCCAATCTTGGATAACGCCTAGCCAGACGATGCGGCGAAACCAAACAGCATATTTGTTCATAGCTTAGTTACAAAGTTTTGAGATATTCAATTAATGCTTGTTTCTCTTTGGCAGGTAAATCAGTGCCATAGAGATGTCCTTGGTTACTATTAGCAGGAACGCTAATGTCGTATTTAAAACCTACACGTTCCGCTTCTTCTCCTTCGGAAATAAAGCCAACTTTTTTCTGGTCGTAGACATCAAATCCTCGGTAAAAAGATTGGGGACGATTCTCTGGTTTTTCTAACAAATCTTCTAGGGATGGCACAGAACCATTATGGAGATAAGGCGCTCTTAACCAAAGACCATCAAGAGAGACAGATACATAACCATCAGTCTTCCGCAACTCGTTGAAGTCCCAGGGATAACCATCACCAAATTTGTTGTAAGTATCTGCTCCTTGCTGCGTCCACATATCTAGACGGTGGCGGTCAGTTCCCACTTCTGCAACAGGAATTACCTTACCAGTCCTTTCGCCGCCAAAGGCATGGCAAGATGCACAAGTACTGCTGAAAATTTCTTTTCCTTGTGTAGCTAATTGCTGATCAACTGCAAACGGATATTTGGGAGGTGGTAATTCTGAAATATAATCTTCTACCCTTTGGAGATCCTTCACTGGTAGAGACTCTTTGGTTGCACCGTCACCAATAGCGCCAGTTTGCACCGTTTCTCGCAATGAAGTTTCTAAACCATCCCAATGCAGAGCAAAGTTTTGGTGTTGCTTTTGATTCCACAGAGGCATCATATCTGAGTTACCAATGGTGTCATCTTTAGGCAACTTTAAGGTAGTGAACTTCACAGGGTTAAAGGGGTCAATTCTACCCGGCCCCCAATTGGGACGAGAATCAGTCCAAGCAAAGTTTGCTTTTTGTTGCAGCAATCCTTTCTTAGTTTCGGGAATAATTACAAAACGATAAAGCAGGTTTTCCCACCAAGAAAACTCATGACTATATTTAATTTCATCAAGAATATAGTCAGGTTCAAATCTGGGGTCACTAGCAGCGTTACCAAGAAACCGAACATAGCCTTGAGAATCAAATTTGTTAGCAGGCCCGGCTGCAATAATTGTTGGCTTATCTTTGAGGTTTTCTCGATAAGTAGCATGATGACAAACAGCACAAGTTATCCCAACTCTCGGAAACCCAATGGTTTTTTTAGAAAAACCGACTGGTAGCTCTTTACCTTCTTCCCATGTAATTCCCAAAGAAGTATAACCTCCTGGACCTGGTAGCTTATCGGGAAAGATGCGCGGCAATACTAACCAAATCCAATACGGTACACCTTGCGCCTGTTCTGTACCAATAGAACCATATTTAAAATGATCCTCTGGTAACTCATAAACTTCGCTAGGAGCTTCGCGGAAAAGACTGTACCATCCCGCGTAACCCACAACCCCAAAAATCAGGACAATAACTACAGCAATTGAGGTGATTATTTTCCCTAATTTTGACTTAAGTATTGCCATAAACTTAGGTTTCTCCTTGCTAAAGTGTCCTTCAAAGTTTCTTCATGTACTCAACAATTGCATCTTTCTCTTCTGGGGAAAGATCAACGCCGTACAAATGACCGCTATTGCTGTTACCATCAAGTTTTGTATCGAACTTGAAGTATTTTTTACCATTTTCTTCAGCAACATCAGAGACAAAGCCAACTTTGGCTCTATCGATAACGTCATAGCCCCGATAGAATTCTTGTGGTCTATTCTCTGGTTTTTCTAATAAATCCCGTAGGGTGGGGACTGAACCATTGTGCAAATAAGGGCCGCGTAACCAAACACCATCAAGGGGCATATTTGCATAGCCATTAGTCTTACGGAAATGCTTAAAGCGCCACGGATAACCTGCATACAAGGTATTTTGGTTAGAGATGGTTTCATAAGTGAATGAATCTAGGCGATGTCGGTCTGTTCCAATTTCTTGAATTGGCACAACTTTGCCTGTATAAGCCCCACCAAAAGCGTGACAGCTAGCGCAATTACTTTCAAAAAGCGGTTTTCCGGTGGCTGCTAAAGTTTCATTAACTTCGTAGGGATATTTTGGTGGTGGTAGTTCCAAAAGCCAATCGGCAATTCGATCAATCCGAGGCAAATCAATCGTTGTGGGTGTAACTCCAGTGCCTAAGGCTGCACTTTTATTACGTTCATCAACAGAACTATTATTACCATCCCAATGCAACTCTAGTCCCTTGCGGGGTCTTTGATTCCAAATTGAGGGGAAATCAGAAGTACCAATTAGTTCATCCTGACGCAATTTATCCATTGGGAAATGGAATTGAATCGCTTTATAAGGATTAAAAGTATCTACTCTACCTGGCCCCCAATCTGGTTGTTCTTCCACAAACTTAAGTCGATATGCCTGATTAATTAGTGCATCTCTAGTTTGGGGAATTGCAATGAAGCGATAAAGTAATTTTTCAATGGGATTCAGACCACCACTGATTTCTTCAATTTCTGGTAACATCCGGTTGGCAGTAAAGCGCTCATCCAGACCAACTGCTGATAAAAATTTGATATATCCCTGCAAATTAAGTACATTAGCAGGCATTGCTGTAACCACTTGATGGTCGCTATTAGGATTATCTCGCAGCGTCCCTGTATGACATACAGCACAATTCAATCCAACTCGATTAATAAATACTCGCCGTTGCGAAAAACCTACAGGTAAATCTTGATCAGGTTCTTTGATAAATCCCAGAGAAGCATAACCTTTGCCAGGTAATTTATCTGGGAATAATTCTGGTAAAACTTTCCAAATCCAGTAAGGAATACCATTGATGGGTTCGCTGCCAATTGAACCATATTTAAAGTGGTTTTCAATGTCAGCATAATCCACTGGAGAGTTAGAGAAAACAGGCCAAAGGAAAAATACTGCTACTGCAATAACACCGACAATCACAACCCAAATTCGCCGGAAGATTCCCTTAATTGAGGTCGGGAGTAGGGTAGGGTTTGTTTGTTCAGTCATGAAACACTCCCCATATTGTCGAGATTATTTGTAAGCGAAATTGTCAATTTGATACCCATCGCTTTTTTATTTAGATGAATTGGCAAACTGAGTTGGATGAAAGACTGACATTACTTCTTCCATCATCTCTTCATAACTATTGAAGCGATCCTGCTCGTAACAACCTAAAGGATTTTCAGTTACATTCAGTAGGCATTTATTACAATAGGTACAGGGTTTATCTGCTAGGTCTTTACCTGCTTGAAAAGATTTAACTAAGTCATTATTAGCAATTAGGGTACGAGCCATTGTGACACCATCACAATACTTATCATTAATTGCCTGACGAATATAAGAAGCCTGTTGCAAACCACCAGTACATAGTACGGGAATATTAACGTGCTTTTTAATTTCTCTGGCATCTAGTAAGTTTCTGCCTTGGTTCTCTGCCAGTAATTGCTTGATTTTAGGGTCTTTTACATCGTCACCACTAAATGCTTGCGGAGCCAATTGCTTTTTGACTCGATTCCATAAAAGATTGAAAACAGGATGCAAAAAGGAATTGCGAAATAAAATGTAGTTACGTGTAGTCTCTACGCCACTCGACAACATAGTATCATAAGTTCTAGTAATGACATCAAAATTAAAATCACCAATGGGATTGAGTGGATGAGGAAATAAGCTACCAGTTGATACGTGAACGCCATCAGCCCCAGCTTCTTCTGCCCATTTACAAACTTGAATGGAATCTTTGATGGTATTACCTGGTTTTTCCCAAAAGGTGACAGCGTTGTTATAATCAACAGCACTAATTTTGAATTGTAGGTGAAAGTCCTTACCTACTTCTTTGCGAATTGCTCTAATAACATCTAGCAAAAACCGCGCTCGATTCTCTAATGAACCACCATATTCATCTTGACGGTCATTAATTCCAGAACTGAGAAATTGGTTAAAAAGATATCCATTAGCACTATGCAATTCTATTCCATCCAAACCTGCTTCCCGGACACGTCTAGCGCCATTGGCAAAGTATTGGATTGTTTCTTTAATTTCTGCTAGTGTCATCGATTGACACAAAAAGCCGTGGAATGGCTCGGTTTGGCTAGTAGAACTTAATGCTTTTTTCCCTAAGTTTTCGACACCGCCAATATCCTGCTGTCGCCCAGAATGACTTAATTGTAAGATAAATTTACAGTCATATTCATGGACTTTTTCTCCTACTTTTCGCCAAAAAGGAACGGTTTCATCAGAGTGAATTGTGGCGTAATTGGGCATAATTCTGCCCCGGATGGCGACTGGAACAAAGGAAGTAATAATTGCCCCGACACCACCACGAGCAAACTTTTCTTCCCAATTGATTCGGGCTTGAGTACCTGAACCATCGTAGTTATCCCATCTTCCGGAAATACTAGAGCGAAATATCCGATTTTTTACTGTGAGATTACGAAATCTCAATGGTTCAAAGATAATATCGTTTTCCATTTGTTCCTCTCTCTTTCGTGTTCTTTCGGCAATAAAATTAGAAGTCAAAATTATTCGTAGCACTAACAGTCTCGCCAGAGAAATATTTTTTTAGTACAACATGGCGTAAATAAACAACCCATTCAAAATTAATGAAACGCTTACGCTGTATTCATTTTGAATTTTGAATTTTGTTAGCGCAGCGTTAGCGAGTCTGCGTTCGCTTTTAGCGTCTCGTAGAGAGCGTCATTTTGAATTCCGCCTTGCGGTACTAGTGTCTCTGCGAGGGCAATTTCTTATGTCTACAAATCCACAGTGCAGGTTTTCGGATGGGAACGCTAATTATTAATTTTTTGTTACTTAGATTTACTTACCAAGTTTCAGCATGGGTATTTAGCCTTATTGGTTTTTACAGTTATATAAAGACTTTTGCAATTTGTAAACCTACGGTATTTACAGAGCAATTCTTAAAAAAAGCTAAAATTTTCCTCTTTTTTATTTCTCTGATCAGGTTAAGGCAACTTTAAAAGAAGCACTTGACGATTTGTTACAAACATTACCAAGTACGTAAGTAACGCATATAACCATAGCAAATTGGTTATTCAAACCACTGTAAATTTACAATTTTTTAAATTTTTTGTTTAGAAATGTATAAAAGTTTATTAATGACGTTTTGCAAACTTGTGTAGTAAGTTCATATATAACGAACCTCAGTAAGGTACATTTTAAATCATCAAAATATCCCAAGACTAAATCTGGAAAATGGGAAATTAGTGATGAAGCATTAGTGTGCCTCTGCAAACGTGAGGTGCAATGGAGAAGGTTTAGGGGTTACAACCAGAGAGTTTTATGAAAAAGACAAGTCTAATTTTTAAGGGCTGTCTGCTCCTTCTGTTCGTGACTATGTTTATAGTCTGCGGCTTTTATGGAACGCCTACAGCCCTAGCTGATGAGTATAGTGAAACACCTGCGCCCATAAGTAACAAGTACTCTGACACTGGTGTAAGCGAATACCCTGATAACTGCGAGGGTATCGGTTATCTCCCGGAGTACACAAAGGAGAATTTGACAGATGCCGAAAAACGGGGTCGTTGCACCTGGTACTTATGGACTGGCGGTAATGATAAGTACTATCGTGATTTAGCGAAACGGACAAATGGTGGTGCTGACCTGCTAAAGCTGATTGACTCAAAAGAGCATGACAAGCGATTTGAGTTATATGGCGCAATTAACGATCCTGGATGTGAAAAATCCACAGAAAAAGATGAATACGGGTTGCGGCTAGATAAATGTAAAGACCCGCTCTCAAGTGGTGTTATTGGGTTGCGTAAGTTCCCCAATCCCAACTTCGACCAAGCAAAATGGAACTCTGAGGAATATTTCAAAACCTCACAAGTCGAGCCTCCCTACTTAATTGGGCAGTCTTGCGCCATCTGTCACGTGGCGTTAGATCCCCTCAACCCACCCAAAGACAAGGAACATCCAAAATGGGAAAACCTCGTACCAGCATTGGGTAATCAGTACATCAAGGAAAACAAATTCTTTGGAACCAGCGTTGGGGAAAATAGTTTTATTAAGCAAGTACTTGACTCTCAACAACCTGGGACTTCTGATACTTCTCGAATTGCTACCGATCACATCAACAATCCGAATGCGATCAATGCCATTTTTAATTTAGGCGATCGCCCCAAATATCCAGAGGTGATGAACGATGGTTCAACCAAGGATGTGAATCATATTCTCAAGGATGGTGCAGACTCCACAGGAGTGGCAAATGCCTCACTACGGGTTTACGTCAACATTGGGATGTGTGGCGATTACTGGACAAGTCTCCATGAACCTTTATTAGGCAGAACTCCCCAAAAACCTTTTGACATCGCCAAGGCGCGGAAAGACTGCGAAGGCTGGAGACAGACAGAAGCACGTATGGCTGATGCCGAAGCATTCTTGAAAACCATCAAGCCGCTGCACCTAAAAGATGCACCTGATGGTGAAGACTTCTTAACTAAAGACGAGGAAGTTCTCAAACGTGGCAAACTGGTTTTTGCCAGCACTTGTGCTAGTTGCCATTCCAGCAAAAAGCCACCTGCTGAAATTGCTGCTGACCCCGAACAGGCTCAGAAATGGTATGAAGAGTCTGTACTCAGTAGTAACTTTTTAGACCACAACTTTTTGTCTGATGACCAGCGTTATCCAGTTACCCTAATTGGTACTAATGCGGCGCGATCGCTAGGAACAAATGCCACTAAGGGGCATATTTGGGATCAGTTCTCATCCAAGACTTACAAAGAACTGCCATCACCAGGTACTTTGACGCTGTACAACCCCTTTGATGAGAAAAAACCCATCGAATTTAAAATACCAGACGGCGGTTTGGGATATTATCGTACACCTTCGCTAGTAAGTATTTGGGCAACAGCACCACTTCTTCACAACAACACACTAGGACTTTACAACGAAGATCCTTCAGTGAAAGGACGTGTAGAAGCCTATACGGATGCAATGGAAAAGCTACTCTGGCCTGAAAAGCGCGAGGGAATTATCAGCAGGACATCTAAAGATACGAAATTAGAGCTTCCCCCAGGAGATCCGAATCCGAGATTTAGAATTCCTGTTCCTAAAGGTACGCCTGTGAATTTGCTGGCAAGCATCAATATTAGAGAGGCAATTACATCTCTCAATCTCAGCAGCCTTTTCCAAGACTTGAAACCAGGTGGAGGAATTAAGAGTAAGTTGGCACGTGTGCTTTTAAGAGCCAACAAATCTCCTGACTTCGTGGAAGATGAGGGTCACTATTTTGGTTCCGATCTCCCAGATAAAGATAAGAAGGCCCTAATTGAGTTTGTGAAAACCTTCTAGTACAGCTTCGTAGTGTTTTAAATGCTCCAGAGGCACAGAGAATTCACTACGAATTGATCAAATTTTGTACTAAAACAACTTGTCTGAATACTCTGCACTCGTTCCCAGGTTAAAACTGGGAACGAGCAAAAATATTTATTACATAGCGGGGATATATATGCAGTATTTACCAATCATCTTCGTTCGTGGATATGCAGGTACACAAAAAGATGTTGAGCATGTAGTTGACGATCCATTTTATGGATTCAATAATGGTTCAACCCATATTCGAGTAGATGAGAACGAAAATCCCCAGAAGTTTTTTTTCGAGAGTCCATTACTGCGGCTAATGACCGATCATGGTTATCAACCGATTGTTGACAATCAAAATGTGAGCAATCAAATTAAAAGATTATCTGGACAACTTAATAAAACTATTTGGGTCTACCGATTTTATGATGTAACTACACCTAGTTTTAACTCTTCAAGTGTAGTCAGACAGGAAATGGAGCAGATAGCTGAGGGTTTAAGAACACTGATTGATGATGTTAAGAAAACGACGGGTGCTGACAAAATTTATCTTGTTGCTCACTCAATGGGAGGTCTTGTTTGTCGTAGCTTGATTCAAAAGATTTATCCAGATCAAGGTGAGCAAGCTGTGGATCACATTGACAAATTATTTACCTACGCTACACCTCATGGTGGTATTTATTTTGAGATTGGAAGTGGCTTAATCGAAAGTCTTAGAGACAAGTTTAAATTAAATAATTCTGATGACTTTGGCCCCCAGAGAATGTACCAGTATTTAACACCTAAAGCCAACGATCCAACAAATGAGTTACCCGATGACTTTCAGCTAGAAAAACTACAAAGCCTAGAAGATGCATTCCCGCCAAACCGCGTTTTTTCTCTAATCGGTACTAATGCACATGATTATGAAGAACTTTTTGGTATTTCACAAAAGGCTGTAGGGGTGAAAAGTGATGGTCTAGTTCAAATCGATAAAGCTTACATCACAGGATCTCATCGTGCTTATGTTCACCGTTCTCATGGTGGGCGTTATGGCATAGTCAACTCAGAAGAAGGTTATCAAAATTTACAACGCTTTTTGTTTGGTGATATCCAGGTAAAACTATCTCTGAGCAATATTGAGTTAAAAGACCAGGACAATAATTTTTATCAACTGGAAACTAGGGTTGCTTTGCGTGGTCTTCCTATTGCTATATATGAGCAAGCGATCGCTCATTATTGCCCAATCACCCAAGAGTTACTCAGAACAGATAAACCTATTCCCCTGTTTACAGCTTTCTTAATCCCCAGAAATTCAGCTAGTGATGATAATACCTGTAGATATGCTCTGCGTTTAGCACTGCATTCTTTTACAAAACAAGAGACAAATTGGTTGCGTGACAGTCATCTCGACCAAGTACCTCTGTGGTCTGACTATTTAATTACCGATGTTGCCGCATCAAATAACACTTACAAAGCTACCTATAGTTGGAATTCCGATCAAAAAGAGCCAGTAATAGACTTAACTCCCAATCCAGAATCCAGTTCAGATGTATATGTTGCTTATGTTTCTTTACCTGAACGGGGGCAAAAAGTCTTAGGAACAAATGCGGCAGTTCGCTTAGAAATTTCCCAATGGAAATAAATGTCATTTTTCATAAGAAGCCTAGTGAGTGACCAAAATCTACCTGGATAAAGATTTTAGACTTTCCTATAGCGAGGGTCATTA
The DNA here is from genome assembly GCF_036917975.1 of Nostoc sp. Taxonomy (GTDB): domain Bacteria; phylum Cyanobacteriota; class Cyanobacteriia; order Cyanobacteriales; family Nostocaceae; genus Nostoc. The sequence continues at coordinate 192,370 of NZ_JBALEJ010000049.1, read as the reverse complement.
AAGAACGTTAGGTTACTAATGATTCATTTGTTTTGAAGCAGTTAACAAAGGAAAAATTATGCAAGGTAATCGCAAACAAACGGCTCTAATTACGGGTGCATCTGGCGGCATCGGTTATGAATTCGCGAAGTTATTTGCTCAGGATGGTTACAATCTTGTGTTGGTAGCTAGAAGCGTGGACAAGCTGAATAAAATCGCTGATGAATTTAAAAAGAAATTTGGCATTGATGTCAAAGTTATTTCCAAGGATTTATCTAATCCATCAGCCCCAGAAGAAATTTTTACTGAGCTAGAACAAGCATCAATTAGAGTTGATGTGCTGATAAATAATGCTGGCTTTGCTACCTACGGATTATTTCACGAAATTGACTTGAATGCTGAATTGCAATTGCTACAGGTCAATGTCTTATGTCTGACACATTTAACCAAGTTATTCCTCAAGGGTATGGTTAAGCGGGGGTCTGGAAAAATATTAAATGTGGCTTCGACTGCTGCTTTTCAGCCAGGGCCGCTGATGGCAGTATACTACGCTAGTAAAGCCTATGTCTTATCGTTCTCAGAAGCGATCGCTAATGAATTAGAAGGTACAGGCGTTTCTGTAACAGCCCTTTGTCCAGGGCCTACCGAATCCGGTTTTCAACAAAGAGCCGCAATGGAAGACTCAAAGTTGGTAAGCGGTCAAAAAATTATGACTGCGGAAGCGGTAGCCGAAATCGGCTATCGTGGTTTATTTGAAAACAAAACTGTTATTGTTCCTGGAATTAAAAATAAGCTCCTCGCTGAATCTGTAAGATTTACTCCCAGAAAGCTAGTGACTAAAATGGTCAGAAATATGCAGGAAAGCAAGTAAGTTGTAACATAGCAATCCTAAATCAAACGCGCAGAAACAAGATTCCCGACTTCTTAAAGAAGTCGGGAATCTGCCGTTTGCAATTCTCACAAGTCTTTAATTACGAATTACGTAGCTTGCTTCTCGCCGGAGGCGAGTATTACAAATTACGAATTATTTTAATCTCCCTGTGGATGTTCATCCCACAAGGTTGTTATTTCCCGTAAACTCTGATGATTGCCATTACCCAAAATCAAATGATCTAGTACCGGAATGCCCAAAAGCTGCGCCCCTGCTAATAACTGACGCGTCAATTCTATATCTTCCTGGCTGGGTTCAAGGTTCCCAGAAGGATGGTTGTGGGCAACTATTGCCCGCGTTGCGCCTTGGCGAATAACTTCTCGAAAAATATCACGGGGAGAGGCGAGGGTTTCAGTTGCAGTACCAATGGTAATTACTTGCGTACCCAGTAAACGATTCTTGACATCTAACAGCACCACTGCAAAACGTTCTTGTGTCTGCCACATCAAATCTTGGCTAAGGGTAGCAGCAGCCGCAAGTGGGCTATCAATTAATGTGCCATCATTTGGACGAGATTGAAAGGCGCGTTTACCTAATTCAATTGCTGCTAAAATACTTGTCGCCTTCGCCGGGCCAACACCAGAAATTTGCATCAACTCTGCGGGGCTAACTTCTCGCAGAACTGCCAAAGGATCGCGTTGGTGTTTGCCTAATTCGCTCAAAATATATTGTCCCAAACCCACAGCAGATAGTTTTCCTGGCCCTTGACCAGTGCCTAGAAGAATTGCAATTAACTCTGCTGTGGCTAAAATTTTCGCTCCATGCGTCATTAATCGCTCACGCGGACGCTCATTTGTAGGTATATCGGCAATTCTGAGGCAATAGGTCATATTAAACTAAGAAAATAGCACCACACATAGAACTATCCTTAGTTATCCCTCGTTTGCTCTCAAAATCATCATTATTTGAGAAAATCTTTAATTTTAGGAAATTTTCTCTATTTCTATATATCTTATACCAAGTTACTCAAGACTATTTGGGAAGAAAGCAGCAGGTGAAATATGAAAAAATTTCGCGAGTTCTTCAATGTGTCTAGTTGTTAATTTACGCTGCTTTTTCAATATGGCCGATATAATAGATTCTGTTTTGAAAATGGGTACTAAATCTTTTTGAAGTAGCCCATTTTCTTCTATCAAAACCTGAAGTAAATCTATTCCATAAATATCAGGCACAGGCTCTTGCGTTTGTTCAAACTCGTAAACTAGAGTGCCTAAAATATTAAGATAATCTTTTTCATCCAATGTTAATGGAGCGCTATCTATCAAAGAATTAATAACTTTTTGGGTAGCAGATAACTCATCCTCAGTCTTGATAGGACGAGGAGGAAATGCTTGCAGCAGTTCAATGTAGGTAGGACGTTTATTTAAACCAAGGGTCATTTTTCCATTTCTCTGTATCGTACTCTGTATGAGTTAATACGTTGCGAATAAATACTTTTTGACTTTGATAGTCAATATAGGTAATAAGGCGATACTTGTTTCCTTGAATATTAAAAACTGTAAGCTCACCTACTGGATCGGCAGAGTTAAAAGCTTGGTGAACTTCAAGTATATTTTGCCACTTGGCTAATTTTGCAATTTTGTTCCAACCACGTAAACTAGATTCAGCATCGGGATACTTTTGATAAAAAAGTTTTAGTGCTGTATTGGAAATAATATGCATAATAAATGAATTTTTTCAAAATAAAGCTCATAAGAATGTCCCTCGAAGTGTCAAACCGTAGTTATTAAAACTTAGCAATTTGCTAAGTTGATGTCAATAGTTAAATGATTAGATTTTTCGCTTTACCCCTAATGACAGTAGACTTTCAGTGAAAATATACTTGTTACCAAGTTTAATAAGTGCAATTATGTACCTGCTACCATAGGCGATGCCTACGGCGGTAAACTACGCTATGTTCGATGATTTATTCAACAATCTCAAAGGTTTTATTGACTCTAAAATTCAAGAAGTCGGTAACGATCTGCAAAAGCGCTTCGGCGTTCCCGAACCCGCAGAGCCATTTGTGCTGATTCGCCGATTCACACTTGCCGATTCCACTGTGACAAGGGGAGGTATTGCAATTGTCGGAGAAAGTTGGCAAATTGAAGCTTATGACAACAAGCGGGTTTGCCTCTACACAAACCCATTAAACCCCTTCATCTTCGCTGATTACTGATAAATTTGAGTTGCTTTCAGCATGTGGTAGGTAATTATTAACTGGGTGAGTGCGAGAGGATAACTTTGCAATGTTTCTCCAGTTGTACCAGCAATTTTACCCAGTTCGGGATTACTTTCGCGATCGCAAATATTTCGTAAATGGGGCATATCAGAACAAATAATATGCTCTAGCTTATTCACTTGTTCTAAGGTGGCATGACCATCAACTTCTAAAACATCTACAGGTTTACTCATATCTCTGTCTAGCCCCAAGCGGATTGCTGAGTCAGAATTACCATAGCCAGAGTTGATAATCTCGGTAAAATCTGGGTGGGGAATTGTCGGACGTAATACCAGACGGACATTCAGATGTCCATTGATTTCATCATCATTCTCAGCGGGTGGATAGAAACTAATGACTATATCAGACCATTGTCGCTGCGGACGAATAAATTGTGCTGAGTCTGGTTCACGCTTTTCTAGTTCCGCTAGCACTTGTTCAGCAGTGTAACCGCGCTTTTGGGTGTCTCGCTTGACTTTCCATTTCGCGCGTAGTTCTTCAGGCGGTGCAAGGTAAACTTTTACGTCGTAAGAGTCACGGGCGGCACGAGTAGAATAACCGAGTAATCCCTCAATGATCACAAATTTACTGGGCTTGATATACTGTGGTGGCTCGAATGTACCGGTTTTATGGCTGTAAACTGGCTTCAGAATTGGCTGTCCTGTACGTAGCAACGATAGGTGTTGCTGCATAATATCCAAGTAGTTGCAGTCCGGGTGGAGGGCAGTAATACCAATTTCTGCACGTTGTTGGCGATCGTAACGGTGATAATCATCTGTACAAATGAGCGTGACATTTTCTGGGCCGAGTACTTGAGCGATTCCTCGCGTTAGTGTTGTTTTACCAGCCGCACTGTCGCCGACAATACCAAGAATGATTGGACGGCTCATCATAACCTCCCACAATAAAAACAAATTTAGTAATAAAATACCCACAATAGTTTTTATTCTAGAAGGGTTTAAGCAAGTAACTCAAATAAAGACTTGCTATGCAATATCTCTACACATAAAATGTTTGTGCGATGCCTACGGCGGTAAACCACGCTTTTTGCATGATAATTTATAATTTACATGATTGTTAGAGTTATCTGTACGCATAAAAACTAGTACAACACGGCGTAAATAAACCACCTATTCAAAATCAATGAAATGCTTACACTGTATTAATTTTGAGTTTTCAAATTTGAATTTTAAAAAATCATTTACGAGTAAAAAAGACTCGTCCCCTATTCTCAATACCCAATTTTATGACAACTAAAACATTAGGACTCGAACAAAACCTGTATGATTATTTGCTGTCAGTCTCTCTGCGAGAACCGGAAATTTTAACTCAATTAAGACAGGAAACAGCCGATTATCCAATAGGGAGAATGCAGATTGCTCCCGAACAGGGGCAGTTTTTGGCGTTACTGGTGCAGTTGTTGGGAGCGAAGAAAACTTTGGATATTGGGGTATTTACAGGTTATAGTTCCTTGGTGGTGGCATTGGCGTTACCGAGAGATGGTAAGGTGGTAGCCTGTGATATTAGTGAGGAGTTTACAACGATCGCTCGACGCTATTGGCAGGAAGCTGGAGTGACGGATAAAATTCAACTGCATATTGCCCCAGCTTTGGAGACTTTGGATCGGCTACTGGCAACTGAGGAAGCGGAAACTTTTGATTTTGCTTTCATCGATGCAGATAAGAGGAACTATGATGATTATTATGATCGATCGCTGCAATTAGTGCGTCCGGGGGGATTGATTGCCATCGATAATGTCCTCTGGTCAGGTAGGGTTGCTGACCCCCAAGTGCAGGATAATAGAACTAAAAGAATTCGTGCCTTTAATCAAAAGCTGCATCAAGATGAGCGAGTTAGTCTAAGTTTAGTTGCGATCGCAGATGGTTTAACTCTGGCACTGAAGAAGTAATACCATTTTGGATTTTAGATTTTGGATTTTGGATTATTGAGAATTGCCTTTTGTTCAAATTGGTGTAATCTTTTTCAAAGCAGCTTATCTGGCGTAATTGGTAAGTCACGAATCCGCTTACCGGTGGCATGATAAACTGCGTTAGATATGGCAGCAGCTACCCCAACAATCGGAAGTTCTCCTAAGCTTTTGGTTCCTAGTGTATTCACATAAGGATCGTGTTCTTCAACAAATTGCACTTCTATATTGGGAATATCTGCATGAACCGGAATCAGGTAATCTGAAAGGTTAGCACCAACTATTCTGCCCTGATTGATATCCATTACAGTTTTTTCCATCAGCGCCATGCCGATTCCCCAGGTAATGCCGCCAATAACTTGACTCCGCGCTGTCTTAAAGTTGAGAATTCGTCCAGCACCATAAACGCCTACGCAACGTCTAACTTTGATTTCTCCCAACAACTCATCAACTGCAACTTCGACAAACGTTGCACCAAATGAGTGTTTGGCGTATTCTTTGCTTTCTGGGTTGAGTGAAGATTCCTCTGTAACTTCTAAACTTTCTAATCCGTGGCGAAGCAGAATATCGGTATAGCTGTCTCGCTTTGATGGATCTTGTTTTAAAAATATTTGCCCTGACTCAACGGTAATATCTTCTGCTTGAGATTGATAAAGCAGAGAATTAGAATCAGCGATCGCCATTTGAATTATTCTATCTCGTGCGGCGATCGCGGCTTTATGCACCGCCGGAGAAACACTAGCAACGGTAATTGAGTTCCCTGTAATCGGGGCTTTGGGAAGATTGCTATCACCTAATTCAAACTGTACTGGTAAGCCTAATACTTCCGAAGCTACCTGCGTCATCACTGTATACGTGCCAGTACCGATGTCTTGAGTACCACTTTGTACTTTCACTTCTCCGGTGGCAAAAATTTCTACCCTTACCGATGCTGTTTGAACGTTGGTGGGAAATGTTGCACTTGCCATTCCCCAACCAATCAGAAAATGATTATCCCGCATAGAACGGGGAACTGGGTTGCGTTGTGACCAACCAAAAATTTCTGCCCCTTTTTGGTAACATTCTTTTAGGGATTTACTTGACCAAGGTAATCCTTTGTGGGGATCGATATCTGCATGATTTTTTAGTCTTAGTTCTATTGGGTCAGTATTTAAGGTGTATGCCAGTTCATCCATTGCCGACTCTAGGGCAAACATTCCCGTGGCTTCTCCTGGGCCACGCATAAAGGTTGGTGTGGCAGTATTGATACGTGCTAAACGGTATTTAATTTCCAAATTGGGACAGGCGTACATCATGATTGTGGCTGCACCCACAGGTTCTACAAAGTCATCGAAGAGGGAAGTTAAGGATGTGCCAATGTGATTGATCAGGGTTAGTTTACCTTCTTTGGTTGCACCTAAGGTTAGCTGCTGCTGAGTTTGGGATCTGTGGCCGCAAGCTGTGTACATTTGCGATCGCGTTAGCACAACTTTCACGGGGCGTTTTACTTGACGAGATGCAATGGCAGCTAGAATTGTATGCGATCGCAGCAGCGCCTTACAACCAAATCCACCGCCTAAATATTTGGAGATGACACGGACATTTTCTTGAGGAATATTGAGAACAGATGCGATCCCTGTTTGGGTTGCAGAAATGCCTTGAGTGGTTTCATACAATGTCAAATTATCCCCTTCCCACATTGCGATCGTTGCAGAAGGTTCTAAGGGATTATGATGTTCTATTGGTGTGGTATATACTTGCTCTACCAGCACATGTGCCTGGGCTTTCCCCAATTCAATGTCCCCTCTGGTGATTTTACCCGGCATGATGCCAAAAAATATTGATTCGGGTTCAAATATCTCTGCATGTGCCATTGTGAGCGTTGGAATGGCTTCTGCGTAGATAATTTTTATCTTAGAGGCAGCAGTTTCGGCTTGTTCTAAAGTTTTGGCAATTACAATCCCCAGATGTTGACCATCGTAGTAGATATTATGGTCTTTTTCCGTTGGCTGGGGTTGTTGAGGGCCAAAGAAGGGTATTTTTACCAGAGATGGGGTTTGTTGGTAAGTAACGACATCTATCACACCAGGGGCGACTGCGGCGGCGGATGTGTCTATTTGGATAATTTTACCACTGGCGATCGCACTTTGAAAAATCACTCCATAGGTTAAATTCTCTATTGGCACGTCGGCTGTGTAAGGTGCTTCTCCGGTAACTTTCAGCCTACCATCAACGCGATCGAGTGGTTTACCGATAATTTTATTCATAATTTTTCTGCCACAATTGAGAGTGCGCGTACCAAAGCGCGTTTGACTAATTCAATTTTGAATTCATTGTGTGTTTGCGGTTTCGCTTCTTTAACAGCTGCTTCGGCTGCGGCTGTAAAGATAGCTTCGTTAATTACTTTCCCTTTTAATAACTCCTCAGCTTCCCATGCACGCCAAGGTTTAGGTGCTACTCCTCCAAAAGCGATGCGTGCTGATTTGATGATATTTTGTTCTATATCTAAGGCAACAGCTACGGAAACGAGAGCAAATTCGTAGGAAGCACGATCTCTAACTTTTAAATAATGGGATTTATAAGCAGAATTAGCCACTTCAATGGCAACAATTAATTCTCCAGGCTGTAATAGAGTTTCTTTTTGTGGCGTCTCACCTGGTAAGAGATAAAAATCATGAATTGAAATTCGCCTATTTTTTTCTACTCCTTGGATGCAAATCACGGCATCTAATGCCGTCAAGGCTACAGCTAAATCTGAGGGATGAACGGCAATACAATGTTCACTCGCCCCGAAAATAGCGTGCATTCGATTGTAACCTGTAATTGCCGAACAACCGATACCGGGAGTATGTTTATTACAAGGAAAAACCGGATCGCGAAAGTAACCACAGCGGACTCGTTGCAGTAAATTACCGCCCACTGTTGCCATGTTTCTTAGTTGTGGTGAAGCACTTTGTAATAAAGCTTGGCTAATTACTGGATAAAATTCTTGAATTTGGGGATGAAAAGCCACATCACTCATGCGAGAGATTGCACCAATGCGGATTCCATCAGGCTGTGATTCAATATCTGCTAGGGGCAAACTATTAATATCAATTAATATATTCGCTGTTTGGACACCATCTTTCATTAATCCGAGTAAATCTGTGCCACCAGCAATAAATGCAGCAGTCTTGTCTTGCTCAACTGTTGCGATCGCAGTCTCTTGTGAAGTTACTTTAGCATAACTAAATGGCTGCATTTTTTGTTTCCTCTAGCACATCCTGAATCGCCGCGATAATATTTGGGTATGCTCCACAACGGCAAAGGTTTCCACTCATTTTTTCTCGAATTTCCACCTCAGATTTTGGTAATTCTTCCAATATCATCCCTACGGCTGAGACAATTTGACCCGATGTGCAGTAACCACATTGAAAAGCATCATGGGTAATAAAAGCTGTTTGCATCGGATGGAGTTTGCCATCTTGTGCTAGTCCCTCAATTGTGGTAATTTTACTACCGATGTGCATTACAGCTAGAGTCATACAAGAGTTGATTCGCCGATTATCAACTAATACAGTACATGCACCACATTCACCGCGATCGCAAGCTTTTTTAGTGCCCATCAAACCTAGCTTTTCGCGTATTGCATCCAGTAAAGTAACACGAGGTTCTAGCTTCAGTGTGTAGGAAACATTATTGACATTCAACGATAATTCTACTTCCTCTAAACCTAATATTTTCAATTCCTGGGTCACGTCGCTTCGCTCCGAATTTAAAATTAATGATCCCCATAAAGTAAATTTAGGGGCTTGAACAAGTTAAAAGTTAAAATAAACAAAGAAATTTATCAATATTTTTACAATCTCTTCGGGGCGGGAGTAGGGAGTAGGGAGTAGGGAATAGGGGAAGAAATTAGCCCTCGATTTAGGTTTAAAGCTGTACTTCTCTACGAGACGCTACCGCGAACGTCCCGCTACACGCTAACGCCTGCAAGTGGCGCGAACGCGAACAGCGTCTCGTCAGAGAAAAAATCCTTGTATCGCATATTGGTTGAAACCCCGCTTTTCGGAAAAGCCTGCTTAGTTTCCCTACTCCCCACTCCCTACTCCCTACTCCCTTTCATTTTTTACTTCTTAATATCGTGTTCCCAAAAATTTAGAGTTGTTTTTGGTAATATTCCTCGATTGCACCGACAGCTTTTAATAATGGCGAATCTAACGGCTCAATCCAATCCGCCACACCATGAGCTAGACCAAGGGTTGAAGTTCCTCCTGATGGTTCAAGTTTACCATTCAATGTCTGGCTTTTAATCGATTGTAAGGCTGCGATCGCACTGTTTATCTGTGCTAAAAGCTCAGGTTTTTTATCTTTTAGCATCTGTTCTGCAATCTCAGAGGCTCGATCGATCAGCTTGATAAATTCTTCTGTTTTGGTTCCCATGATTTTTACGGACAACTAAACTTTTCTACAACTATATTTTCTCCGTCAGACCACTTGATATTTGGATCTTTTGAATCTTTAATAAATGTCTGTTGACCACCACCTGGATAGCATTCCGCAGGTGCTTGAGGACCAACAATGCCTTGATAAGTTATCGTTCCTGCGGGTAAAGTTATTGTTTCTATCCTAGTGGCTTGATTGCCCCATGCTTGATTTAGAGCTAAATTCTTGATGACTTCTACATTTGTTTTATATTTGTCAGCTGTTAAATACCTGCCGTATTTATTTCCACTGTTACTATAGTAGCGATAAAAAGTCTGAGGCTGTTCTATTTTTACTTCCTGACATTTAGAATTCAGAAAGGTAATGGCAACTTCATATTCTAGAGGACATGAAGCGCTAACATCTTGGGCGAGGACTTGTGGTGAATTTACAAAACGCGGCAATGAACTGACTGAAAAACTCAGCAGGCTTAAACCAACACATACAGAAGCGGATTTAAATTTCATCCCAACTCCTCTTCACAATCTTTTTTGAATATAAAAATGATACAGCAAGCTTAGTTCTGTTACAGTAAGTTTATGAAATTTAAAAATCAAATTTAGTTAATTTATCGCCAAAATTGACGTAATGGTATTTATTCGAGGTTGTCAGATTCGCGAAAAATTCTGAGAGCATGTAGTTTTTGTTACCAGCAGCAATCGTAGATTAATATTACCTCTTTCCCCAGTTAACAGTTCCCTATTCCCTATTCCCCTGAGAAACATGAACACAAATCTAACTGAGAAATTATCCAAACCTATAGTAGACAAAGTTGCTATTGTCGGTGCTGGCCCAGGTGGTTTAGCTGCTGCTATAGCACTGAGAAGCCAAGGGATAGATGTTCAAGTATACGAAAAAGCTCAAGAATTTCGTCCGGCTGGAACTGGACTTGGACTTGCCCCCAATGGCTTGAATTCCCTAGATGCGATCGCGCCGGGAATTGTCGAAGCCCTCAAAAGTTCAGGATGCGAAGTTCACCACACGGTTTTAAAGAATATTCAAGGAGAAACAATCCGAACTAACGCAACTAAATATTTAGAGCAATACGGACAACCATTGTTGACTATTTGGTGGTATCGTCTACAGCAAGTCTTGGCATCAAGATTACCATCTGACATCATTCACCTCAATCATCGCTGCATCGGCTTTGAGCAAGATGAAAACGGTGTGGAAATTCATTTTGATGGTGAAAAATCAGTACATACAGATTTGCTGATTGGGGCTGATGGCGTCAACTCTGTCATCCGAGAAACTTTATTTGGCGAGGGTAAGCCTAATTATATCGGTAGTATGTGTTGGCGTGCCGTCATCAAGTATCGCCACGAGCTATTTAATGACTATGAACTAGTTTTTGTCAAAGGCAATAAACAGTTTATGTATCTTCTCAATGTGGGTGGCGGTTATACCAGTTGGATTAGTCGGAAATTCTCGCCTGAATACTCCCTTTCTCACAGTGCCGATGAGGTAAAGTCCCGTATTCTCCATGAATTAGCCGACTGGGATGAATCCTTTCGAGCGGTGGTAGAAGCGACACCAGCCGAGCAAATTTGGGAAGGGCCGATTTGCGATCGCCCACCATTAAGCAGATGGAGTCAAGGCAGAGTCACACTCTTAGGTGATGCCGCCCATCCAATGGCACCTGCTATGGGACAAGGAGCCAATACCACTTTTGAAGATGCATACCAACTGCGAGAGTGTTTTGCTGATTCAGCGAATCTCCAAGCAGTTCTGACTAGCTACGAACAACTTCGCATCGAGCGCACGAAAATCATCCAAGCTCGTAGCGCCTTAGGCGAAATGCGTTACTACGACACTAACTTCGCCGCATCTACAGGGCAGACGCAAGAACGGCAAACGAGTCTTAATGATGATTTTCACAAATGGGTGTACGATTTCAAGCCCTCTGTAAAAAGTTAAATTTTAATATGGTATCAAAAAAGTTACTTTGAGCGCGACTTAGTTGAAAAACTCATAGCTAGCGCCAATTATATTGAGTAATTTGAGAATATCAGAAGTGACTGTTTTTAGTCAAGCCCTGAAACGCAATAAATTCGTTGAATAATTGAGAATTATTCGCGCAAAATCAACATAACTTAATCAAATTGTTAATTTTTATGGACAACTATCTTTTTAGGGTAGAGTGAAATATTAAATTTTTGAATTCCTATTTTACCTTACTGACTCCAATTATTTACACCAATAACCCTTAACCCAAGCGTATTGCTAGGCTGCATCATCGAAATCAAGCAAATTCACGTTACAGAAGTAAACCTGAGTTTTTCAAAGATTTCGATGAGCAACTGTTAGTGATTCTGTAAATAAACCTTTCGATAAAATTAAAATCTTTCCACACCTTCAAATTGTTTGAGTGCCGATGCATTTGCAGCTTCACCACAAGTTCGTGGTGTGGGGAATATCTTTTCAGGATTTGCTAACCCTTTAGGATTAAAAACTTGCCGTACCCATTGCATAGTTTCTAAATCAACTTGGCTAAACATCTGTGGCATATAGCACTTTTTCTCTTCACCAATGCCATGTTCGCCAGAAATACTACCACCAACTTGGACGCAAAGTTTGAGAATTTTTCCACCCATTTCTTCTACTTGCTCTAATGCCCCAGACACAGAATTATCATAAAGAATTAGCGGATGAAGATTGCCATCACCAGCGTGAAATACATTAGCAACACGATAACCGTATTGTTTACTTAATGCCTCAATCTCATGTAAAACATAAGGCAACTGAGTCCGGGGAATTACACCATCTTGTACATAATAATCAGGGCTTAAATGTCCAGCCGCCGCAAAAGCTGCTTTGCGTCCTTTCCATAATTTCAATCGGGTTTCTGGGTCAGTAGCAGAAGTGACATTACGCGCACCATTTTTTTTACAAATTTCGGTAACTCGCTGCTTATTTCCTGCAACTTCCACTTCTAAACCGTCAATTTCTATAAGCAGAATTGCAGTAGCATCGCGGGGATAACAATTAGTTGCAACAACATCTTCAACTGCATTGATGCTGAAGTTATCCATCATTTCCATCCCACCAGGAATAATGCCGGCGCTGATGATGTCAGAAACAGTTGCTCCAGCCGCTTCAATGCTAGTAAAATCTGCCAACAGCACACAAATTGATTCTGCACTTTTGAGAATTCGCAAGGTAATTTCTGTGGCAATTCCTAAAGTGCCTTCAGAACCAACAAAAACACCTGTTAAATCGTAACCAGGCATTTCTGGGATTTGTCCGCCTAAATCGATAATTTCCCCTTCTGGTGTGACAATTTTTAATCCTAAAACGTGGTTAGTCGTAACACCGTATTTAAGACAATGCACCCCACCAGAATTTTCGGCAATGTTGCCCCCAATAGAGCAGATAATTTGACTGGAAGGGTCAGGTGCGTAGTAAAATCCAGCACCACTAACGGCTTGTGTTACCCAACTATTAATCACCCCTGGTTGTACAACTGTCCGTTGATTTTCCAAGTCAATGCTGATGATTTGCCGCATCAATGAAGTAACAATTAAAACAGAGTCTTTCACTGGTAAAGCACCACCAGATAGACCAGTGCCAGAGCCGCGTGCGATGAAGGGTATAGAATATTGATTGCATATCTTCACAACTTGGGCAACTTGTTCTGTAGTTCTGGGTAAAACCACCACAGCAGGACTTTGGCGATAGCCAGTTAAACCATCGCATTCATAGGTAATTAGTTCTTCACGGCGTTGCACCACACCATTTTTGCCAAGGATAGCCTCGAATGCTTTGAGAATGGGTTTCCAGTTGCGTTGTTTTTTATCTTGGGCAAGCATAGTTTCTTAAAGTTCAAGGTAGATGTTGTAGGCTGGTTAGTATAGCTCTAATTACTATTGTTGCAAGAATAGCAGTCAAGGGTGAGTAAAAGCGATCGCATAATTTGAGTACGGAAGGTGCGATGTCTCTTAACAAGTGCGTTGAATATCGAAACTCAACAGCGAGTGAATAATCTACAAATATTACCTATTAGACATCTCCAGAAATTAAATATGCGTTACCCATAACCCTTGTAGAGACGTAGCACTGCTACGTCTCTACATTCTTTTTCGGAGACGGTCTTCGCCAAAACAAAAACCTGGTTTTGATGATTAGTAAATCGGTATTCTAGTCTGGCTTTACGTTAAGTTGACACCAATGGCGACAAGCCCATAGTCAAGGGCGGACAAGATGTCCACCCCACAAGATTGGATAATTTATTTGTTGGAAGTCCCTAAAGTAGAAGTTTGATTCTCTACATTCTTTGCTTAAGCCTTTTTCAACCAGCTAAACATAGCGCGTAAATCTTTACCAACTTCTTCAATTTGGTGTTCAGCTTCTTTGCGACGCAAGGCGGTAAATCCTGGTTTACCAGCTTGGTTTTCGAGAACGAATTCTCGTGCAAATTGTCCAGATTGAATTTCGCTGAGAATCTTCTGCATTTCAGCTTTGGTTTGTTCGGTAACAATCCGCGGACCACGGGTATAATCGCCATATTCAGCGGTGTTAGAAATGCTGTCGCGCATTTTGGCTAAACCGCCTTCTACAACCAAGTCAACAATCAGCTTGACTTCATGCAGACATTCAAAATAAGCCAATTCTGGTTGATAACCAGCTTCTACCAAAGTTTCAAATCCGGCTTTGATTAAAGCACTCAAACCACCGCACAATACGGCTTGTTCGCCAAATAAATCGGTTTCGGTTTCTTCACGGAAAGTAGTTTCAAGAACACCGGCGCGAGTTCCACCGATACCTTTAGCATAAGACATGGCGCGATCGCGTGCCTGACCACTGGCATCTTGATAAACTGCAAATAACGCTGGTACGCCTTCACCACTTTCATAAGTCCGCCGTACCAAGTGCCCCGGCCCTTTGGGTGCTACCATCACCACATCTACGTTAGCAGGTGGTACAACTTGCCCAAAGTGAATATTGAAACCGTGAGCAAAAGCTAACACATTCCCTTCTTCTAGATTAGGTTCAATCTCGTTTTTATAAATCGTTTTTTGGACTTCATCAGGTAACAAAATCATGATGAAGTCAGCAGCATTAGCGGCATCTGCAACATTTTTCACAGTTAATCCAGCTGCTTGGGCTTTTGCAACTGACTTACTACCCGGATATAGTCCCACAATCACATTCAAACCACTATCTTTGAGATTGAGAGCGTGGGCATGACCTTGGGAACCATAGCCGATAATAGCGATAGTTTTTCCAGCCAAAAGGTCTAAATTGGCATCTTCGTCATAATACATCCGGGCCATAGAAGCATCTCCTGTCAGCAAGCATCATCATTAATTTGCAGACTTAAGATTGTACCTCAAATTGAGTAACCACAGCTGAACTGTCAAATATTGAATTGGGGGCTGGGGATTGGGGACTGGGGACTAGGGATTGGGGAGATGAGGAAGCAGGGAAAGAAGAACTATTAATTATTGCCCAATGACTAATGCCCAATGCCCAATCCTGTTACATAAATCGCAACAATACAAGCTTTGAGTTTTAGTTCAGTAATACTGGGGTTAACTTCATCTATCTGGGGGTAGATTATGTACACTTCGACTAAATTGCCGCGTACATCTGCTTTATTTATGAGTGCGTTATTGGGAGGGGTGATTTTCACCAGTTGCGCCTCTTCCGATCGGTTGGCAAATAAGGCTTTACCTCAAATTGCAGCCGATAGCGCCGCAAATACAGTATCTGCACCTGCTAGTCAAAACAGTATTTCCCAAAACGCGGAAACTTCACCAATAGCCCGTTCTCGTCCCCAACTCATCAAAAAGGCAGCAATGTCTTTGACTGTCAACTCTGTAGATAAGACTGTTGATGCTGTTTCGCAAATTATCAATCAACAGCAAGGGGATTTAATCGGGTTGAAACAACAACAACCCAAAAAAGACAACCCGCGTTACACAGCAACCATCCAATTGCGGATACCAGAAAATCGGCTGGAACCTACCCTAGAAGAACTAGCTAAATTGGGCACCGTTAATAGTCGTAATATCACTGCCGAAGATGTGGGCGATCGCCTGGTGGATTTCCAAGCTAGATTAACCAATTTGCAAAAGACTGAAGCCAATTTGCAAAAAATTATGGATCGGGCAGGTTCTATTAGAGATGTGCTTAGTGTTTCCCAAGAACTGAGTAATGTCCGGCAAACCATAGAACAAATTGATGCCCAACTGAAAAACCTCAAAAATCAAGTTGCTTATTCCACTATTACGCTGAACTTAGAAGCAGCAGTTTCTAGCACTAGTCCCCAACCTGCCTTAGGTTTGCAAGTTCAGGAAACTTGGAACAACTCTACCCATTCTCTAAGTGCATTTTCTGTTGGCTTACTCAAGCTGGGTATTTGGTTAATTGTTTACAGCCCCTATTTGTTAATTTTTGTTACTCTTATCTATGGCTTTACCCGTTGGCGGCGAACTCATTCCCCACGTTTGACACAAACACCAGGGTCAACTACTTCTGAGTGAACCTGCATGAATCAATTCAAAATTCAAAATGACGCTCTCTACGAGACGCTGCGCGAACGCGGACTCGCTCTAAGCGAAGCCATGCCGTTCGCGTTAGCGTCTCTAAAAGAGAAGGCTTTACGCTGCGCTAACGTAATTAAGTTTTGTGTTAGCGAAGCGGTAGCGAGCCTGCGAGCGTCCGGGGATTTAGACCCCGACCCAAAACTTGCTGGTTATTGAACTGGGGGACTTAAACCCACGGTATTCGGTTAAATATTTTAAGCCTTTATGGTTTGAACCTTTTACTTAAAAAGTTTTGTTTATACTAAAGACGGGTTGCAGCTTTAGTTTTAAAATCGCCAAGAGTATTGATATACAAAGATTTTTGCCTGGGCAAAAGTCTAGCAATCATCTGTTTTTAGTATATCAAAAAAGTGAAGGTTTAAAACCGTACTTCGTCCCGCTACGCGCTTTCGCTCGCAAGTGGCGTGTTCGCGCTAGGGGACTTCCAAATAAAAGAATATCCCAAAACTGACGCAAAAATCCTCTCTATTTCTCTTCTCTCTGTGTTCTCTGCGCGGCAGTCGCTCATGGGGGAAACCCCCAAGACCGCGCTGCCTTGTCTCTGTGGTTCGTTTATTTGGATAATTTATTTCTTGGAAGTCCCTAGCGTTCGCACGAGAAAAAATCCTTATTTCCCAAGGTAGCTAGAAACCCCACCCCTTGTAGGTAGCTGAATTTAATTTTGAATTTTGAATTTTGAATTGATTCATCCTGTAGCCTCGATCACTTTAATACTTTTTCAAATGTAAAGAGCAATACAACATATATGATGACATTTTTGATACAAATTTGTTAAGAATAGTTACAATAGTCGGCATACACGATAATATTTCTTATGGTAAATTCACTTGACAATAATCCACCCCATCAAGTAGTTATTGTTGGCGGTGGTTTTGGTGGACTTTATGCGGCAAAAACACTCGCCAAGGCGGCAGTAAACGTTACCCTAATCGATAAACGTAACTTTCATCTATTTCAACCCCTTTTATATCAAGTCGCCACAGGTGCGCTATCTCCTGCTGATATCTCCTCACCGTTGCGTTCTGTCCTCAGCAAGAGCAAGAATACGAAAGTGCTGCTGGGAGAGGTGAATAATATCGATCCAGAAGCCAAACAAGTCACTGTGGGCAACGAAGCAATAGCTTACGATACGTTAATTGTCGCTACAGGTGCGAAGCATTCCTACTTTGGCAAAGATAACTGGGAAGAATTCGCCCCAGGCTTGAAAACTGTAGAAGATGCCATAGAAATGCGTAGCCGGATTTTTTCAGCTTTTGAAGCCGCAGAAAATGAAACCGATCCAGAAAAACGCCGTGCTTGGTTAACTTTTGTAATTGTGGGTGGTGGCCCAACAGGTGTAGAATTAGCAGGTGCAATCGCAGAATTAGCAAACCAAACCCTCAAAGAAGATTTCCGCAACATCGACACATCAGAAGCCAAGATTTTGTTATTAGAAGGTTTGGATCGGATTTTGCCACCCTTTGCACCAGAGTTATCACAAGAAGCGGAAGCATCCTTGACGCGGTTGGGGGTAATTGTCCAGACAAAAACATTGGTAACGAATATTGCAAATGATGTTGTTACCCTCAAACAAGGCAATGAAGTTAAAGAGATTGCCTCAAAAACGGTATTATGGGCAGCAGGTGTGAAAGCTTCCGCAATGGGCAAAGTGCTAGCAGAACGCACAGGTGCCGAGTGCGATCGCGCTGGACGGATTATCGTTGAACCTGACTTGAGTGTTAAGGGACATCCCAATATTTTTGTAGTTGGCGACTTGGCAAATTTTTCTCATCAAAATGGTAAACCCCTACCTGGTGTTGCGCCTGTAGCCAAGCAAGAAGGTGAATATGTCGCAACATTAATTAAACAGCGGCTTGCAGGTAAAAATTTGCCACCCTTTGCTTATACCGATCATGGTAGTTTAGCGATGATTGGGCACAATTCTGCCGTGGTAGATTTAGGCTTTATCAAGCTGAAAGGTTTCTTTGCATGGCTATTTTGGCTGGTGATTCACATCTACTTCTTAATTGAATTTAACAACAAATTAGTAGTAATGATTCAGTGGGCGTGGAACTACTTCACCCGTAATCGCGGAGCAAGATTGATTACAGGAAAAGAATCACCACCCACTCACGAATTAGCGATCGCCACAGTAATTACACATCAGGAAATAGTCAACAGCCGATAATATCTAATTGGGCAATTCAATTTTGGATTTTGGATTGGCGATAGCGCAGCGTAAAGCCTGCGGCATGGCTTCGCTTAGAGCGAGTCCGCGTTCGCGCAGCGTCTCGTAGAGAGCGTCTTTTGGATTAAATTTCAATCTAAAATCTAAAATCTAAAATCTAAAATTCTTACTCCCCGCCCTCATAAATTAGCAGTAAGCTATTTGAGGGCGTTTTTCATAATCTACATAATGGCAACTATTAACAACAACTACCTGAAACTGAAAGCGGGTTATCTGTTTCCAGAAATTGCTCGGCGGGTGAATGCCTTTGCAGAAGCGAACAGTAATGCTAAAATTATTCGGTTGGGCATTGGTGATGTTACCGAACCTCTACCAGAGGCTTGCCGCACAGCGATGATTAAAGCTGTGGAAGAAATGGGCGATCGCAATACCTTCAAAGGCTATGGCCCTGAGCAAGGCTACGCTTGGTTGCGGGATAAAATTGCTACTCATGATTTCCAAGCACGAGGAGCCGATATAGATGCCTCAGAAATCTTTATCTCCGATGGTTCTAAGTGCGACACGGGCAATATTCTGGAAATTTTTGGTCATGACAATATAATTGCTGTTACTGACCCAGTTTACCCTGTGTATGTAGACACTAACGTAATGGTGGGAAATACTGGGGATGCCAACGATAAAGGCGAATTTGAAGGTTTAGTTTATCTACCAATTACGGCTGATAACAACTTTACCGCCGAGATTCCCGCAAAGAAAGTCGATTTAATTTATCTCTGCTTTCCCAATAACCCCACTGGCGCAACTGCTACCAAAGAGTATCTCAAAGCTTGGGTAGACTATGCCAAAGCTAATAACTCGATTATTTTCTTTGATGCAGCCTACGAAGCTTATATTACCGATCCAGCGATTCCGCACTCAATTTATGAAATTGAAGGTGCAAGAGAAGTTGCGATCGAATTTCGGTCTTTCTCCAAGAACGCAGGTTTTACAGGAACCCGTTGCGCGTTAACTGTAGTACCGAAGACACTCACCGCAAAAGCCGCTGATGGTTCCGATGTCGAACTGTGGAAACTGTGGAATCGTCGCCAGTCTACCAAATTTAACGGCGTTTCCTACATCATCCAACGCGGAGCCGAAGCGGTTTACTCCGAAGAAGGACAGGCACAAATCAAAGGATTGGTGAGTTTCTATCTAGAAAACGCTAAAATTATCCGCGAGAAACTCACAGCCGCCGGATTAGCGGTGTATGGTGGCGTGAATGCACCTTATGTTTGGGTAAAAACGCCTAATGGTTTATCCAGTTGGGAATTCTTTGATAAGCTGCTCCAAACTGTCAACGTTGTGGGGACACCTGGTTCTGGCTTTGGTGCTGCGGGTGAAGGTTACTTCCGCATTTCAGCGTTTAACAGTCGGGAGAATGTCGAAGAGGCGATGAAGCGGATTACCGAGAAGTTTAAGGTGTAGAGCGATCGCTTTTGTTAAACTCAATCTATTAATCTAAAGGTTACGGTGGATATACAGCCCACCGTAACCTGATAGATTTTGAATTTTGAATTTTGAATTTTGAATTGGAGCGTTCGCCCTTGGCGTCTCGTAGAGAAGCGACATGACTGCTGCTATCCTCGTTTTCAAAGCTGTTAGCCAGATGCAGTTAGCACCTGGTAGCACGGTGACAATTCCTGATGTTAGCTGGGAAGAATTTGAATCTATTTTACAAGAATTGGGAGACAAAAGAAATACACGAGTTGCCTACAGCCAGGGTGCTTTAGAAATTATGGCTCCTTTACCAGAACATGAAATTCCCAAAGATTTAATTTCTGATATTGTCAAAATATTGTTGAAGGCTAAAGATATCAGATACCAACCTTTTGGTTCCACCACCTTTAAACGGCAAGGTGTGGCAGGAGTTGAACCTGATGCTTGCTTTTATATTCAAAATTATCAACAGATGATTGGTCATCGCCGCTTGCAACCTGATGATCCGCCGCCAGATTTAGCAATTGAAACTGATGTTACATCAAAAACTACTCTCGATGCTTATGAAGCCATTGGAGTCCCAGAATTATGGGTTTACGACAGTGGAAACCTTTCTATTTATTTACTGAAAGAGGGGAAATATATAAAATCTAATACCAGTCCTAATTTTGAGGATATAGCTATTACTCAGATTATCCCTGCTGCTGTAGAACGTAGTTGGCAAGTAGGAAGTTTTCAAGCTTTAGAAGAATTAGAAGCGTTGATTAGACATCTCCGAAAAAGAATGTAGAGACGTAGCACTGCTACGTCTCTACAAGGGTTATGGGTAACGCATATTTAATTTCTGGAGATGTCTATTTAGTGGCTAATAGAATAGCTACTGGATTGAATGGCACTAAGAAAAGCTCTAAGCTATACTCCATAGAGATTACAGGCATTAATGCCATTCTTTTATGATGGCTACTTATAGCGATATATCACACTCAGCACTCAAAACTCAACACTCAAAACTCAACAATTAGCACTCATCACTCATCACTCAGCACTATTTAATGTGGCGGATTACTTCGGCAACCGACCAAGCTTGAGCGATCGCTCCTCTGGGTGTGTGAGGTGAATCGCCATCAAAAATCTCAGAAATAGAACCAAGACAAGCGTCAAATCGGAAGTGATCTAGCAGGGGTTGCCAATCAAAAGGCAGCGATTGTTGGGGATAAAAACATTGCCAAGCCCGAATATATGGCCCAATTAGCCAAGTCCAAACAGTACCTTGATGATAAGCGCGATCGCGTTGCTCTTGGTTGCCCTCATATCTCCCTTTATATTCAGGATCTCCTGGATCAAGACTGCGAAGACCATAGGGAGTAAGCAAGCTGGTAGTTGCCAAATCTAATATCTGACACCCTTGCTGTTCAGAAAATCCGCAATGGTGCAGCGACAACGCCAAAACAGCATTAGGACGAATTTGAAAATTCCGGCGATCGTCCGGCTCAATAGTATCGTACAAATAACCTAGCTGAGGATTCCAAAACTTTTGCAGCGAGGTTTTTACAAGTTGTGCTTGTTGAGCATAACGCTGTGATTGCTTCGTGAGACGCACTGGCGAGCCATACTCAAGCTGGCTCAAACGCTCTGCCCACTGACTCAGCCAACATAAAGCAGAATACCACAATGCATTGATTTCCACTGGCTTTCCGTGACGGGGAGTAACGGGAAGCGATCCAATTACCACATCCATCCAAGTGAGGGCTACACCACGAGTATCCCAACTAACTAGCCCATCAGTAGCATCGACCTGGATATTGAAATGTGTACCACCGACAAATGCTTTGTAGATTTGCTGTACTATCGGGAATTGCTCTGCCAAAAAATCCCAGTCTTGGGTAGCTTCTAAATAAAGTCCTAAAGTTTCAATCCACCACAACGCCGCATCAATACTGTTATAAATAGGTTCACCATTGATATCAGGAAATGCATTAGGAATCAAACCGTGGCGACAATAATGCCCAAAAGTTCGCAATACTCCTTTTGCCAGATCAAAGCGTTGTGGAACTAGTGCCAACCCCGGTAAGGCGATTAATGTGTCGCGTCCCCAGTCATTAAACCAGTGATAACCAGCAATCACCGTAGGGCCTGCAATTGAGGCTCGATAGACGATAAATTGATCGCTTGCTTTGAGTAGTTGTTGATTGAGTGAGAATTGGGCATGGGGCATTGGGCATGGAGCATTGGGCATTGGACATTCATAATTATTTCCCTGCTCCTCTGCTCCTCTGCTCCTCTGCTCCCCTGCCCCTCTGCGTCCCTCACTCCATCCAAAAATCTTTGAGAGCCTTTCTTGCTCTGCCTCCACGGCTTCTGCAAAGGTTTCAGGGGTGAGAATACCTGACACCGAGTCAGGAAAACCTACTCGCGCTTCTAGAGTTACTGTATCTCCTGGTTGCAGTGTGACTATCAAGTAACCAGGACTGTACAAGTCTTCTTTGTCGCCTAATCCCCGTTTCGTCTCCTCAGACAATCCATAATCCCAATACCAAACTGCATCTGGTTGATAATTTCCCTGTGTCCAGCGCAAGTGCCAAGGTATACCGAAATGTCCAGAATTGATTCCTTGTAGACAGACTTGCTGTTGCCCTAGCAATTGTGAGAACTTTAATTCTTGACTATATGTCTGCTGGTGGTGAAAGTCACGTTCTGCTATCAACAGTCGCAACCGTAAAATCGCTGTATGATTTCCCTCATAGCGATACTGAATTAAAATTCGATGGCAAAATTGGGCAGGGGAATTGGGAATTGGGCATTGCTTGTCCCCTTGTTCCCTTGTCCCCTTGTCCCCAATCCCCAGTCCCCAGTCCCCAGCCCCCACCAACCCATAAGGCATCACTAACTCTCTGGTTAACTGCCAGTTATCTTGACCCCAAGTCCATTTTGGAACTGGGTTAATATCAAAATTGCGTAGCAGTTCGTAGCCTGTCCGCTCAATCTGATTTTTACCCCAAAAATTTGTCCCTAGTGACACAACGCTCCCTAATATTTCCAAACTAGCTTCTAGGTGCGAAAACAGCAGAGTCCTCCCAGAAGGCGGGTTTGTCGCGGCAAACAGCCAACCATGATAAGTACGTGTGCGGACACCAGAAACAGTACCACTGGCAAAACTTCCTAAGCCATTGGTAAGCAACCATTCTCTTGTATCTAAATCAGGCATTTGCTACTCAAAATCGTTATGAGTATGATATAGTCGTAACAGATCGTAATTAAACTGTGAGAGCGTGGATGGGTGAGTTTTACCTAACCCGAATTTCAACGCTAATAAACCGATAAAGGAGAATTAGGTTAATGTCCCTTACTTACGGAACCGAAGGAAGCCTCCGCGTTGGTCAACAAGCTCCCGATTTCACAGCAACTGCTGTAGTAGATCAGGAATTTAAGACAATCAAACTTTCCGATTATCGCGGTAAGTATGTCGTCCTGTTTTTCTACCCACTAGACTTTACCTTTGTTTGTCCTACTGAAATTACAGCATTTAGCGATCGCTACGAAGAATTCAAGAAAATCAATACTGAAGTCCTTGGGGCTTCCGTTGACAGTGAATTCTCCCACCTCGCTTGGATTCAAACAGATCGTAAATCTGGTGGCGTTGGCGACTTGAATTATCCTCTAGTCTCCGACATCAAGAAAGAAATTAGCGCCGCTTACAACGTTCTTGACCCAGCAGCAGGCATTGCCCTGCGTGGTCTATTCATCATCGATAAAGATGGTATCATACAGCACGCCACCATTAACAATCTAGCTTTTGGTCGTAGCGTTGATGAAACCCTGCGGACATTACAAGCAATTCAGTATGTTCAGTCTCACCCCGATGAAGTTTGCCCAGCTGGTTGGCAACCTGGTGACAAAACACTCAATCCTGACCCAGTGAAGTCTAAAGTCTACTTCTCTGCTGTCTAAATTTAGCTAGCAAACTCT
Source organism: Nostoc sp. (assembly GCF_036917975.1). Classification (GTDB taxonomy): domain Bacteria; phylum Cyanobacteriota; class Cyanobacteriia; order Cyanobacteriales; family Nostocaceae; genus Nostoc. The sequence continues at coordinate 168,733 of NZ_JBALEJ010000049.1, read as the reverse complement.
AATCCATACTGTTGGAGTTGAGAGTAAAATCAATGAAAACCATAGATAAACAGAGATATACATTCAACAATGTCAACCTCCGTATATATCTATGGTTTTTTCATTAAATATGAAACGCTCAAACGCTTATCCAATAACTTTTTAACAATCCAAAATCAAAAATCAAAAATCTAAAATTTTATTATGCTTACTTCAAATGATTTTAGGGGCTTATTAAATGAGCGATTCTTCCGTAATTTCTTACCAGTTCCAGCTAGCAATAAGCTCAGATTGGGAGTGGGAACACCAGACTTTCAACTGCCAGATATTACTAACGGAAGATTAGTAAAATTGTCTGATTATAAAGGTAAGCAACCTGTGTTAATTGCCTTTACTCGCATCTTTACCGAAAAGCAATATTGTCCTTTTTGTTTTCCTCACATCAAAGAGTTAAATGAAAACTATGAACGATTTAAAAAACTCGGTATAGAAGTTTTAATGATTACTAGTACCGATGAACGGCAGAGTCAAATAGTTGTGAGAGATTTAGGCTTGCAAATGCCATTACTGAGCAATCCTAGTTGTAGAGTATTTCGTACCTATCAAGTAGGACAAGCACTGGGAGCGCCTTTACCAGCCCAATTTATATTAGATAAAGAAGGAAAACTCCGCTACTGGCATTTATTTTCTTTTCTGGATCATAATGCTAGCGTTGAGACATTATTAGAACAATTCAATTGAGTAAGTAAGTCGGTGCTAATATTTCCAGCTATGTTAAGGAATTTTAATGTAGGGTGTGTTGTCGCAAAGCGCAACGCACCGTCAACAATCTCAAGGAAGTTAGCCTACGGCATAACACACCCTACAGCTAATTTATATTTATTCATATACATTGAATTTTTCTCACCGACTTACTTATAAGGTGTAAAATTGGCATTGTCCGCCTTACTTATAAAACTGTGAGGTTTTTCATGCTGACACTTCATCACGCGTCGATTTCTCCCAACTCGCGTCGCGTCTGGATTACTCTACTGGAAAAAGGACTTGAGTTTGAATTGGTAGAGATAAAACTGGATGGAGAGCAGTTTAAACCGGAGTTTTTGACAATTAACCCTTTCCATCATATTCCAGTGTTGGTGGATGATGGCTTTAATGTAGTGGAATCCTTAGCAATTTTGGACTATTTAGAGATAAAATATCCAACACCTGCGATGTTGCCTAAAGATGCCAAGGATTTAGCGATCGCACGTATGGTACAACTAGTAACTGTGAATGAGCTTTTGCCCGCAACCAGCATATTTTTACCTCAGTATCTAGGCTTGCCTGGAGGAGATCCAGAAAAAATCGAGAAGGCACTGCATAAAATTACCACAGTGCTAAAGTTTTTTGAAAATTTATTAGACCATCGCCCTTACTTTGCTAGTCACAACCTCACTTTTGCCGAAGTTGTAGCTGGAACTGTGGTAACGCGGTTGCCGAGAGTAGGCATTTCCTTAAGTGATTATCCCAAACTAAGTGCTTGGTGCGATCGCTTAGTAGCACGGACAACGTGGCAAGCTACCGAGCCTACACCGGAGGTAGTAGAAGCGTTTAAGTCCATTGTGGTGGCGAGAATGGCAAAGTAAATTTATCCCTAATGAATTTAGAAACGCAAAGTTGCACTTCTTGCCGCTTCGCGCCTCTACAATCAAAAATATTCAAAGTCTGACTTGGTTCAAATGACTGCGGGGATTATAAGTACGTATAGCGCGGATTTTTTCATAATATTCTCGTTCTTGTGGGCTGAGGTCTTTTGGTGGGACGATCGCCACTTTCACCAACTGATCGCCACGTCCACCCTTAGCTAGAGGCCAACCCTTGCCACGCAAACGCAGAGATTGACCAGAACGCACTCCTGCTGGTAGCTTGACATTAACTGAACCATCGGGAGTGGGTACATCAATAGACGCTCCCAAAGTAGCTTCATCTGGTGTGATTGCCACTTCGCACACCAAGTTCTCGCCTTCCATTTGGAAAAACGAGTGCGGTTGAAGTTCGACTTTTAAATATAAATCCCCGCGTTGCTTAGTCATAGGGTTAATTTGACCTTTGCCCCGCACGCGCAAGCGAGTACCAGTTTTAGCCCCAGATGGGATGCGAACATCTATTGTTTCGTTACCTAAACTAAAGCGTTTTTGCACACCATGAAATGCTTCAGCTAGAGTTAGAGCGATCACAGCTTCACTATCTTGGCTAGTACCCGCACCTGCATCTTGAAACGCAAAATCGTTAAAGCCGCCAAAACCACTTGGCGCGCCTGTAGGAGGGCGGTAAGAGTAACTTTGTTGCCCACCGCGAGGCGCAGCACCACCAAAACGTCCTAGCAACTCATTGATGAACTCATCAAAATTTCCGTATTGACTGAAGTCAAAGTTACCCATATCGGTGCCAACACCGCCAGATGGGAAACCTTCACCAGCTTGTTTCCAATATTGACCGAATTGGTCGTATTTTTTGCGTTTATCTGGGTCTGACACAACCTCGTAGGCTTCGCTAACTTCTTTGAAGCGTGCCTCTGCCTGTTTGTTGTTTGGGTTGACATCAGGGTGATATTTGCGGGCTAATTTACGAAAGGCTTGTTTAATTTCCTCTGGACTGGCAGTCTTACTGACTCCCAAAATAGCGTAATAGTCCTTGAAGTCGGTTGCAGCCATCTACCAGCCTCCTATAGAAATTCCCGTTATGTTTTTTTTTAAGATGTTTAATTTGCCTGGTATAGTGCCAAGCAAAAATAATCTGATTTTAAGTTAACAAAAAATATATAAAATCAAGTGTGGTTCTCGCTCACCAAGCGATCGCAATTTCCGTACTCCAATTTTTCTGATCGGCGGATCAGGTTGTCTAGTCCTTCTTCCAGACTTGGGGGAGCATCCCGGAGTTGACGGTGCATCCGCAAAATAACTTCTTCAGGAACCTGGCGCGATCGCCTTTTATTCCGTGCCAAACACAGCCAAACTGGTGTATCCACCCAAATTCCCGTAATGTGGGTAAAGCCCAAGTCACGAGCTAAGGCAATAACTTCATGGCGATGGTGGCGCTGGGCATTAGTGGCATCGAAAATAGCTGTATTATTTGTGGAAATAGCTTGCTGAAATTGCCGTTTTACTTCCTGCCAAATCAGCAGCCACGACCCCTGAACAGCTTGGGAACCGAACAATTGCCCCCGGATGTCATCTGTAGAAATCAGTGGCATCTGGGGGCATTCTGCCAGTAATTGTTTTGCTAAAGTTGACTTACCGCTACCTGGAAGACCAATCAGCAAAATGAGTGCTGTTAGCGGTAGCGGGGCGTTTAGCCCGTGCTGAGTGCTGTTAGCGGTAGCGGGGCGTTCAGCCCGTGCTGAGTAAGAAGTTAGGAGTGAAGAGTGATTGGAAGTTTTATTCATAACTCATAACTTATAAATCTTAACTCAGCACTCAGCACTCACAACTCAGCACTATTAAATGATTGTTCCATCGGGAATTACAGCATTTTTCAACACGACAACGATGCCACTGCGGATGTAGAAACCTTGATTTTCCCGTTCAGCTTCCTGCACGTTATCTTTATTGATAATCTTGACATCGTGACCGATGCTGGCGTTTTTATCGATGATGGCACCACGAATGAGTGTATCAGTACCGATACCTACAGGAATGTTACCTTTTTCTACATTGGATTGGCGTTCCACAGAAGGTTGGTAAAAATCTGCACCCATGAGCAAAGATTCTTCGATGACACAGCCAGATTCAATCCGCGATCGCACTCCTAAAACTGAATGTTGAATGCGGCAATTTTTCAGAATACAACCTTCGCCGATAATTGATTCTGTGATGTGGCAATCTAAAAGTTTAGTTGGAGGTAAGTAACGAGCGCGGGTATAAATTGGTGCTTTTTCATCGTAGAAACTAAAAGGTGGCTGGGGCTGCTGAGTCAGGGCTAAATTGGCATGATAAAATGCCTCAATTGTTCCAATATCTTCCCAGTAGTCATCAAAAAGGTAAGCTTGAACGTTGTAATCTTTAGAGGCATCAGGAATAATTTCTTTGCCGAAATCAGTCCTTTCTATACCTTCTCTCAACAACTTGAACAAAACCTCTTTTTTAAAGACATAAATCCCCATTGAGGCGATGTAAGGCTGTTGCTGGGCTTGTTCTTTTGATAATCCCAGTACGCTTGTATCAACTTGCATTTGGAGTAACGCTTCACCTTTGGGTTTTTCGCTAAAGTCAATTACCCTACCAGAATTGTCAATTTTCATCAAGCCAAAATCTGAAGCACGGCGCTCATCGATGGGGATGACTGAGAGAGTAATATCAGCCCCCGTTTCCCGATGGCGCTGGATAAACTGGCGATAATCCATGCGGTAGAGGTGATCGCCTGAGAGAATTAGATATTCTTCAACATCCCATTCTTCCATTAACCACAGGTACTGACGTACAGCATCGGCTGTACCTTGGAACCAGTTAGGGTTTTCTGGTGTTTGTTGTGCGGCTAGCACTTCTACAAAGCCTTCATTGAAGCCAGTAAAGTTGTAGGTACGGGCGATATGACGATTCAGGGAAGCTGAGTTGAATTGTGTCAGGACGTAGATTTTGAATATTTCGGAATTTATGCAGTTACTAACAGGGATATCGATTAGGCGGTACTTACCCGCTACTGGTACTGCTGGTTTAGCGCGGAGTTTGGTTAGCGGGTAAAGTCGAGTACCCGCGCCACCACCAAGAATGATTGATAAAACTTTTTTCACAAAATTTCTCCCAGCTGCCTTTCAACTCTCATCTTCAGTTTAGGACTGTCTGCCACCACAGGTAAGGGGGATCATCTGATTCTTTAGGATGAATTTTACAGAATGCTGGTAGTAATCGATAGTGCTGTAATTAGAACATTTGTATTAATTGGGGTGAAAAGTGTAGGAAACTTCGACTACACATCCCTCGCGTAGAATTTTATCCATGTGAGACAGCTTGCAAAGGAAAAAGGTAAATAGTCTGTAACAAACCTCGTGATAAAAATAAATCTAAAAAAGTTCTATATGTAATCCGTAAAATATTGTTTCTATAGTGTATTCACTTACAGTTGGCTAAAAGCAAGTTAAAAGCCAGCTATTAAGCTAACTTATTTAAAATAGGGTGACAGATATATGGCGAACGTTAAAAACTCCAATTCTAACACAGATAATCAAAAAAAGCCAAATGAACCAACTCAAGGAACAACTCAAGAAAATCCTAATGAACATATTCCAGATAAAGACTTTCAAGGCATTCAAGGCATCATTCCCATAAAACCAAGCAAGTAAACCCAAGCAAGAAATAAGGATAAAATTGACGACTAAAACAGCATTCTAAATAGTGAAGTTGTTCACTTTTCTTTAAAAGAGCAGATACCAGATTGATTATTCAAATAATCTGGTATATTTTTATTGGTTTGTAAATATTCTTCTAAAAAGTTACAGCTATATTTCAACAAGTTTTCCACTTCAGCCGTAACATCTTTTCTATAACTGCTTTGCCACTTCCAGAGTCTTACAGTTCCATCGTTACTGGAAGAAGCAATTATATTGCCATCACGACTAAACTCTAACCGATTAACTTGCAGAGTGTGTCCTTTCAAAGTTGCTATTAAAGAACCTTCTCCATTAATAGCTTTATCTACATCCCACACCTTTACAGTTTGATCAACACCGCCAGAAGCGAGCACTTTACCATTAGGACTAAAATCTAAGCCGTATATTATACTTGCGTGAGCATTCTTGATTATTGCTATCGGTTTTTTCTGTTTATTTTTAGTATTCCAGATAAATATATTACCATCCTCATCGGCAGAAGCCAGTAAGTTTTTTCTCTGCAAACTATATCTAACTATAAGCAAAGCTCTTTTACCATGTGTACCAATGTTTTCTGGGGGAGTATCCTTTTTTTCCCAATCCCAAATTCTAACACTACCATCATCATCAACGTAAGCAATTTTTGAACTGTCATTAGGATCAATGTCTAGACTGTTAACTCGAGGTGGTTTATTTATATTATATCCCTCCTTTTTAAGTAATTCCCCGATATTTAATGTGTTAATGGGTTGATGTGGGTTATCTTGAATATCAGTGTACCAAACTTTGATGATTCCATCACGATCACCAGAAGCAATAATTTTATCATCTCGACTAAAACTAACATCATAAACAGTATTATTGTGACCTGTAAAAGTTTTTATCAGTTTATTTTCTTTCGCGTCTATATTCCAAAGTTTGAACGTTTTATCTTGGCTTGTAGAGGCTAGAAATTTTCCATTATGGCTAAATCTTACACTCCAAACTCCACCAGTATGCCCGGGCAAATCGTATAATAACTTGCCATTTTTATCCCAAATCTTGATTAGCTTGTCGTCACTAGAAGAGGCTATTTTTCCGTCAGGACTAAAACTCACGCCCCAAACGCTACTTTTATGACCTTCTAATCGATTATGCTCTTTGACAGTATAGATAATGGATTCCAGTCGCTTAAGCTGTTCAGGGTCTTTCTCATCTATATTTTTTAGTCGCTGGAGTGCTTGTACACTTGCCATTAATGCTTCAATTTGTCTATTATCTTCAAAGAATGTTTGAGACACTTTAATCCATGTATTGACTTCTCCTATTTTGACTTCTCCCATTTTGACTACTTCTGTATTATCCTTTTCGGATTTAACCCACAATGCTGATAATGCAATTAATACGACTGCTAAAGCTGCAAATGCTTGAGTTCTTTGCCTTTCAGCTTTAACTTTAGCTTTTTGCTGTTTAACTTTTTCCGCCTCCGCATTAGCTCTAGCTTCCGCCGCTTCTCGCAATTGGCGTTCTTGCTGTAGTTGAGCTTGAATTTGTCTGCCGCGTCTCTCCAAACTCTTATGCAAAAATTCTGATTCTAATGGCGTAAGTCTGGGCTGAGTCTTATTCACCCATTCAGAAATTACAGCCAACTTTGCACCTGCCAATAGTGCTTCATCTAATTTATTAAATCTTTGTAGCCATTCCTGGCAATCTTCCTCTAAAGAACGAATCAGACGAATATTCTCCAGATTTTCAGTAATCCAACTATTTAATAATTTCCACTCAGATAAAAGCGCTTCATGAGCAACTTCTACAGTATTTTGATCGGTGATAATTAAACGTTGTTGGGAACCTGCCAGTAATCCTACAACCCTTTGCAATTGTTGTGGAGAATCTGCAACTACTTCTAATCTCTCCCAGCTAGCACGCCGCCGCGTCACTTCTCCAGCTTCACCTAACTGCACTAATTCCATAAACAAGCAACGCGCAAAGGCTTGATCTACAGTTGTTAAACTTTGATACAAAATTGTCGCTCGTTTGTCTAAAGCTCCTTTAACTCCACCAATTTCTTCATAACCTTTACGAGTTAAAAGTGGTTCTGGCGATTCCGGTTCTTCAATGCAAACTCGCCACAATTCCTTAAGCGCATATTGCAGTATGGGTAGTACACCAGGACGGTTGACTACATCGGCGGAAATTTGTGAAACTAAACCACGTTCAAATGTTACCCCATGTAATTTTGCTGGTTTTTCAATTGCTTCTTCTAACTCAGCAAAAGACATCGGTGTGATGATGAATGATGTGGGAGGAATATTATTAATGAGAGTAATAATTTCTCGATAGTCAGCACAACGATTTAAGAAATCACCGCGAATTGTCAAAATTATCCGCGTTTCTACCTCAGCCTTTTTTACTTCCTGTGCTATTAAGCGGATAAAAGTTTTGCGTTCCTCATCGTCTTGACACAGGGTAAATATTTCTTCAAATTGATCGATAAATAATAGATGCGGTTTATTTTGCTGCTGTTGTCGAGCTAAAATGTCAACTAATTTACCTAATGGATGCTCTCCTGGTGTAAAAGATGCGATCGCCCATTCACTGCTTCCAGGGAGACGATCGCCTTTTAGTTGTGGTAACAAACCCGCTTTTACTAAGGAAGATTTCCCACTACCTGAATAGCCAATTACAGCCAAAAATCGACTCTCTGCTAAACGCAAAATTAGGGTACGAACTGCTTCTTCTCGTCCACAGAAATATTGCGCTTGCTCTGATTCAAAAGCATAAAGCCCCCGATAAGGATTTTCCTGATTGAAAGCAATTTTTTCGGATGTGGTAACATCTAATTGGGGATAAGTTACCAAAGTAATGGAACGTCCCCAACCCATGCGAATCGGCTCCTGTACGGAACCTTTAAGCTCGTTGCTGACAAAATCAAACAAGCGATCGCCACTTATTCGCCTACTACTACCTACATTTTCTGCTGTCAATCCCTTAACAACTGCACCTGTGAAAATGCTGTATTCTTCACTTTTAATCACTCCCGCACTTTCAAAGCCGCGACAAGCTGTAATTAAGTAATAATCTTTTTGCGAACTGAAAGCGTTAAGAGTTCTTTCTATTAACTGTCTTTCCAGAAAATAGCCACTATGACAGCAATCGAGTAGCATCACTAAACTACTCAATTGCGAAGCTCGAATTAAGTCGTTAAGGCTATCCAGGGGAATGCCATATTTTTGTTCAACATTTTCGTTTTCCTTAAATTCAATCTGACAATCAGAACTTGCCAAATATCCCTTTTGTTGTCCCAAGTTATCGGAAATAGTAAAACCGTGTCCGCTAAAATAAATCAGCGCTTCATTATTAGTTGCTTGCTCTAGCAGGAATGTTCTCAAATCTTGGCCAAGTTGAGCGCCAGTAACTTTTGACGCTGCCATTTCATAGCCTTTTTTATCTTTATTCCAACGCTGTGGTAGTCTTTGTACAGACTGGAAATCACCATATTGCTCTAAGAGTTGCGCGATCGCTTCAGCATCATTTGTAGTCTTCGACAAACGCGGTAATGATGGGCTGACATACTCAGCGATGCCAATAACAAGCGCGTATCGTGCCATTTAACACACCTTGGGTTGGTAAATGCGGGATAATCTTGACAGACACAATCAATGGCTGTGTTATTAGAAACAATACCATCTGTTATTTTTCTGCAAGCAAGCTGAAATTTATTCAGATACGTTACAAAACTTTAATCGAGGCAGCTTATGTCAGAAGTGCAGCAACTATTTTTCCAAGCAGATGGGGAGATTGAGCAGATTGAGATTAACGTCACAGCTACCGAAATAACTCAGGAAATTGAGGAGGATGATGATGGCATAGAATACAAGGATGTGCGAACAGATGCGATCGCTCAGATGCAACAAGCTCGGCAAATGATTCGCTCTTATACTATCTATGCTCTTAGTGCTTTTAAAGACTTCAATACTGCGGAGATTGAGGAGGTAAGTCTTAAATTTGGCATTAAGCTGGGTGGAAAGGCTGGCATTCCTTACATTACTGAAGGCTCTGCTGAAAGTAATCTGGAAATTCAAGTGAAGTGTAAGTTTCCAGAAAAACCAAAACCTGATTCACAGTAACAACAAAAAATTATCTGTACAAAAGGTAGGCAATACCCATTAAATGCCCAACTTGCCTATATTGATTTTCTTATTAACCAAACGTAATTGGTGCGATCGCTTCAAAAATTTCACCCAAGGTTCCTCTGACAACAGGGAAATGGCATTTGCTGACAGTGTTGCCGTGAAAATGTCTTTGCCACTGCTAACATCACTGACACCTAAACTTTCTAAAAGAGCAGTTGCAACCGAGTCTAAAACTGGTTCAGTATGGATAAAAACTGCCAAATTAGTTTCTTCTAAATCTTGAACGTCATTCAGGGCTGTAGCAAGAGCGGCATCTAGTTTCTGATAATTCATCAGCAACTCCTTGGTAAAGAGGGTAGACAATTTCTGCCTACCCTAACTTATCAAATTTATCGGTTATTATTGCCTACCTTTGTACAGAAATAATATCCACCTTTCTCAGTCTAATTACAGATTTAAAGCATTAATCACTCCATAGCCCCATTTTTCATCAAATGTGCCTGCATCTTTTCCGGGAATTGCACTATTTTTTCGTAGGTAGTCTTTCACAGCACCCGGATCGAGTTTAGGATCTCGCTGCAACAGCAATGCCACTAACCCACTAACGAAGGGTGTCGCCATACTTGTACCAGCCTGCACCACAAACTTGGAATTAATCATCGATGAGCGGTCAAAACTGGCATCGGCGGAAAGGGTGGAAATAATCATTGCTCCGGGCGCTGCGACATCGGGCTTGTGTCCATCATTGCGTAGAGGCCCTTCACTACTGAATTCCGAAATAGTATGCAGTTCTAACCCCATTTCTCGCACTTGGTTATCAATATCTGTGTAGGTGGCTTTAGTAGTATAAGAAGCAACTGTAATTGCAGTGCTAGCGGCTCCCGGCGAACCAATTTTGACCGCATCCTTCACACTTTTACCTGTAAAAAACACTGACGAAGTGTCATCTAATGTCCACACATCTAAACGTGTGTCAGTTGAAGAAGTGTTGCGGACTAGTAGTTGCCAAACACCTCCCATTACTGGCGAGGGGTCAATACCACGTATTTGCACAAAGAAATTATGGTCGCCGTTGGCTTTATCTGGCGCTGGTGTCGCTAATTGCACCCGTGCATCTGGTAACTGGTAATCTTGGGCGGCATTACCGTCAGTAATTATTTTTTGGAAGGGGGTAACAAAACCGTTAGGACTCTGCACAGATACTTCCAATTCGCTGTCTTTGGAATACCAGGCGTTTAACCAAACTATGCCTATTTGATTTAAAGGAACATTAAAGCGCATACCACTAGTGCATCCACTGGGTATGATCGCTTGTCCATGAATGTTATCATTTCCTTCGTTACCCGCAGCACAGCAAACAATTCTTCCGGGGCCAGTTTCGGCATCGATTATCTTTGATAAGGAGTCGCTACCATCATGGGCATCAGCGTGTCCACCCAAGCTGAGATTTACCACTGCTGGGCGTCCCAACTCTCTAGCAACTCGGAAAACATAACGCACACCATCGGCAATGTGGGCATCCTGTAAATCTGACCTGACGATAATTAATTCCGCTTCTGGTGCGACACCGCCATAGTTAGTATCAGCACCAGCGGCAATGCCAGCAACGTGAGTACCATGTCCGGCAGTATCCTGAGAAATTGTCAGTTGCGCTCCCGTTAATTCAGCCCCATAGCCGCCCTCTGTGACTCCTGGCCCTGGCAGTGTTTGATCCCAAATGTGTAAAATTCGTCCAGCAAAGGCGGGGTGTTTCGGATCAATACCACTGTCTATAATGCCGATGATTACTCCTTTACCAGTCAATCCGGTTCGGTTCTTGAACTCTGGTAGTTTGACTGTTGCCAGGGCAGTGTCCATCCTCAAATGAAGTTTGCGTGATGGCTTAATTCGCTGAATCACATCTTCTTCAGATAAGGCATCTAAACTCTCTATCGGTAAGAAAGCCGTCCGCACACTCCCAGAGTTTTGATTGACTTCAATATTATATTGTGATAAGTAACTTAAGTCTGCATCAGGGTCGCAGTAAATAAAAACAACGTTCTTAGTAGGTTTTACTGGGCTTTTGTGGGCAATGATGCCAAGGGATTTTTTGTGTGTAACTAAAGCTTTATCTCCTTCATTTTGATAGTCTTGAAATGCTAACAGTAGTCCGGGAGAAAGTTTTTCGTGTCTCATTTTTACCTCAAGTTAAATTATTCGCTGTCAACGAAGTAGTGATTTTAGCAAGATCAGTCGCTCTAGCATTAACGCAAACTATAGGAATCATATTTGATTTCTGAAAATATCTCAGTAGCCTTGTAGGGTGTGTTATGCCGTAGGCTAACGCACCACCCGAAGATTTTGGTGCGTTACGGAAACCGTAACACACCCTACACATACTTGGATTTTTTCATAAATCAAATACTAGTCCTATATGTATTTTTTTAGCCTTGATTATTTGATGCGACTATAGTTATCTATTTTTTTCAGAGATAACATCAAATAAGCTTAGGATGCAGGAATTTATTCCTAAGACAACTGCTAATTTATAACTCATATTCCTGAATGAAGTCTCCCTCATAGTAATTTTCTCTGGTTCATGAGACATTTTTGAGCAGCCGTATCTAAGAATTACCCAAGTTTGGGTAACAGGTAATTTTTATGAAGCTATTAAACTAATCCATTGTCTGCCTAAATCATTACGGACAAAGTGAATAAAATAAAATTAAGAATAATTAAGTAATAAATAAAAAAGATAAATTTTTTGAATAAGAATTCAGGGGTCAGAATGCAATCAGTGGCGAGTCTGTTTTGTTGAACTATTAAAAACTAAAACAAATTACTGATAGCATTTGTGTATAAAATAGCAATCAAAAGTCTAAATCGCTAATGAATACTGGCAAATTACAGATTCTCTATCATAAGTAAGAGCCAAAAAGAAGCTAATATTTGCAACGATCGCTTCTGAACGTACAAAGAGTTTTTCATGCAAATTCAAACACCAGACTGGGTGAAGCACGCTGTTTTCTACCAAATCTTCCCAGATCGCTTTGCCAGAAGCAAACAGCCGCGCAAACGGTTATTGCAGGAAGCCCGTTGGGAAGATTGGGAAGCTATGCCAACCCTTCAAGGTTATAAAGGCGGCGATTTATGGGGCATCATGGAGCAATTAGACTACATAAAGGATTTGGGGATTAACGCGATTTACTTCACACCCATTTTTCAATCCGCCAGCAATCATCGCTATCATACCCACGATTATTACCAAGTTGACCCGATGTTAGGGGGCAACGAGGCTTTTAAGGAATTGCTTGATGCAGCCCACCAACGCAATATCAAAGTCGTTCTGGATGGGGTGTTTAACCATTCCAGCCGTGGCTTTTTCTTTTTCCACGACGTTTTAGAAAATGGCCCCCATTCGCCTTGGGTAAATTGGTTCAAAATTGAAGGCTGGCCTCTAGCACCTTACAACGGGGAATTGCCTGCAAACTACGGGGGTTGGGTGGGAAATCGCGCCTTGCCAGAATTTAACCACGACAATCCAGAAGTGCGGGAATACATTATGGAGATTGCCGAATATTGGATTAAATTAGGCATTGATGGTTGGCGGTTGGATGTACCATTTGAAATAAAGACTCCTGGCTTTTGGCAGGAATTTCGCGATCGCGTCAAAGCCATCAATCCCGAAGCTTATATTGTGGGCGAAGTGTGGGGAGATTCCCGCCAGTGGCTAGATGGGACACAATTTGACGGCGTGATGAATTATCTATTTGCCGGGCCGACAATTGCCTTTGCAGCAGGCGATCGCGTAGTCTTAGAACAAGTCCAAAGCCGCGACTATCAACCCTATCCACCTTTATTTGCTGCTGAGTACGCCACTAAAATCCAAGAAGTACTGCAACTTTACCCTTGGGAAATTCAGCTAACTCAACTCAATTTACTTGCAAGTCACGATACAGCCCGATTGATGACTATTGCAGGCGGCGATATAGCCAGCGTGGAATTATCAACTCTACTACTACTGACTTTTCCCGGTGCCCCTAGCATCTACTATGGTGATGAAGTTGGTTTACCTGGTGGCATAGATCCCGACTCGCGTCGTGGCTTTCCTTTAGAGAGTAACTGGAATCAAGAAATTTTCAATACTCACCGTCAATTAATTACCCTACGTCAAACTTACCCAGCTTTGCGTACAGGTGATTACCAAGTTCTTCATGCTCAAGGACAACTTTATATCTTTGCGCGAACTTTAGGCACAGAAGAATTGATAATTGCCGTCAACGCTGGCACAAGTTCGGCAACAGCGAATGCAGATGTCCCAACTTTGCGTACTCAACCCAACAAGTTGTTATATGGCACTGCTGAAATTAAGTGGAATGGTGACGGAGAAACTCAGCACCTGTCATTGACTATTCCCGCACGCAGTGGGTGCATTTTGGGGATTGGGAAGTAGGGGCTGGGGATTGGGGACTGGGGACTGGGGAGAAATCAATTCAAAAACTTCTGCCTCCTGCCTCCTACCTCCTCTTTCCCCATGCCCCATGCCCAATGCCCAATACCCAATACCCAATACATTAGACATCTCCAGAAATTAAATATGCGTTACCCAAAACCCTTGTAGAGACGTAGCAATGCTACGTCTCTACATTCTTTTTCGGAGATGTCTATTACCTTCCCGCAACTATTGCAGGTATCAACACCGCGTCAATAATATGGATTACGCCATTGTCTGTCAGAATATCTGTTTTGAGGACATTGGCGTTATTCACCTTAAATTTACCGTCGGCAGATTCAATAGCTAGAATTGAACCTTCAAGCGTCTCTGCTTCATTAATCTCTAGCAAATCATCAGATCGAATATCCCCACTAGCGATATGATACGCCACAATTTTCTGGAGCTTGGGAATATCTTGTAATAACAAATCTAAAGTTCCCTCTGGCAGATTAGCAAAAGCTTCGTCAGTTGGTGCAAAGAGTGTGAAAGAACCAGGGCTTTTCAAAGTTTCTATGAAATTTACAGCTTTAGCAGCCTTTATTAGGGTATTGAAATTACCAGCTGCGATCGCAGTTTCCACAAGGTCAGCCATGAGGGTGCGTTATCTTATACTACAAGTTACTTATAAGTGATTAAAATACTCTTAGCCTCTATCAGTGGAAAGGTTGCTGGCGATTAAACAGACAGCAGCAGACTGATTTACTACTGTTACACTGGAGAATGACCCCAAGAACCACTGATTATGCTAAAGCGTTCTAAGTTCGAGACAACTCAATCTCAGATTATGCACCGTGCTGAGGATCTAATTAGTGCAGCCTCAAATCGTTACCGCATTACGGTTCAGGTGGCAAATCGTGCTAAACGTCGGCGTTACGAAGACTTTGAAAGTAACGAAGATGCAATCATGAAGCCAGTGCTAAGGGCAATTATCGAAATGTCTGATGAATTGACTCAGCCAGAAATTATCGGCGAACTATAAGATTGAGTGCTGAGTGCTGAGTGCTGAATTAGGAATTATGAATTCTGAATAAAGCAAATTCATATCTTCACTCAGCAACGCCCAAAATATCGTTCTATGAAAAAGAAAAAACTTTTACGTAAATCAATCCTCTCAAAACTCGGAATTCAGCACTGGCTAAACCCTAGCTATCTGCTAACACAACTACTACTTGCCTTCATGGTAGTGGGTGTAATTGTTTTAGGTTTAGGGGCGGACAAATCAACACAGACAACTTTACTTGGTATCCAACCAGCATACGCTCAGAGAATCACCCCTAGCGATGTTTGGCAGCAAGTGTATCAACAGTTGCCAGATTTTCCACTAGAAAATAAATATATCAGCAAAGAAAACGGGAAGGTTGCCGAAAACAACACCTTAGCAAATCGTCTCATTAGATATCATATTTATACCAAAGGTCGCGCCCCAATTTATCGCTTGGATTGGAAGCTAACTTTAGCTGATTACCTGGGTGTCAATGAAACTATGTATGATGCTAGCTATCCAGGGAATGATTCACTACGGGAAAATCCGATAGATGGCGATCGCAAAGCCATCACCAATCTTACCCGCAGCCAGCGAGATGCCTTAGTACAAGTCTTAGTTAATATATTTAACCCCACTTCCCAAAATACCGTACCCCCTAACCCCAACACCACAACCAGTCCGGCTACATCCACACCCCCACAGCCACCACAACGGGGAGGGGCCGAACTACTGAAATGACCTAAAACGACTCATGATACAAGCCCCTAAATTTATGGGGATCATTAATTTTGAATTTTGTTAGCGTAGCGTTAGCGAGTCCGCGTTCGCTTTTAGCGTCTCGTAGAGAGCGTCATTTTGAATTTTGAATTCGGAGCAAAGCGACGTGACCTACGTACCTCTACGTTTCAAAAATTAAACTATGGAACGCGTAATTAAAACTGGATTGGGTTGGCGTATTGGCTGGAACCCTGACACACCTGAGTTTAAAGGTTTAGTCGGTACAGATGATTGGGCAATTGAGTTAACCGAAGCCGAGTTGAATGATTTTTGCCGTCTACTAGCACAGCTAGCAGACACCATGAAACAACTTGCAGATGAGTTAATGGAAGAGGAAAAAATTGCTTGTGAAGCCGAAAGCGATTTATTATGGATGGAAGTAGAAGGCTATCCTCATGATTACAGTCTGCGCTTCATCTTGAATACAGGGCGATGTGTAGAAGGTAAATGGAGTGCTTCTGCTGTTCCAGATTTACTGCAAGCGACTGGGATACTTAAGGTTTTTTAAATTTACCTCTTGATTATCCAAGAATTTTGTTATATAATAGTAATTCTGACCGGGGCGTAGCGCAGCTTGGTAGCGCGCCACTTTGGGGTAGTGGAGGTCGTGGGTTCGAATCCCGCCGCTCCGATTGATGATAAGCCATACCTGCTAGTCTTTGCAAAATGATTAGCAGGTTTTTTCATAGCTTTATTACGAAAGCTTAAACCTCATCCATGTTGAAACCTGGAGTTTTGAATTATTCTGTTGTGTCATTGCAACGTTCGCTCTTAGCGTTCCCGCAGGGTAGGAAGCAATCGCAAAATTTTAGTAAAAAACTACAGTTCTCAAGGGGAGCATCCCAAATGTGCAAAAACCTTGATAGCCCTCATCCCCTAACCCCTTCTCCCATCTTTGGGAGAAGGGGAACTAGAATTATGTCTCCCCTCTCCCAAAGATGGGAGAGGGGCTGGGGGTGAGGGAAAAGATTTAAGCAAAATTGGGATGCTCCCGTTCTCAAGTTAGACGAGGTTTATTTAGGTAAAGGTGTTAGCCCAAACAGATAAGCGATCGCAATTATCCTATAATAATTAGCTAATCTAATTATTCGTAGAGCATATTAAAATTCCTCCTGATGAAAATTTGGAATGGGCAAGTAGGCGATCGCATAAGTAAAACCCTTTACCACCATTTACCCGCCTTTCGTTGGCGTAATTTTCGCCTGTTTTTTGGGGGACAGTTACTATCAATGTCTGGGACATTTATGACCCAGCAGTTGACTATTCCTTGGCTAGTATACGATTTGACTAAATCGGCTTGGTTGTTGGGAGTTGCAGGGTTTGTACAATTTTTACCGACATTATTACTGATTCCCTTTTCCGGCGTATTATCCGATCGCTGGAGTCGTCGGGACTTGTTAATGGTGGTGCAAATATTGGGAATCAGCGTTTCCCTGGCTTTAACGATTCTGACCTTTCAGAATTGGATTACATTTCCCATCCTACTGGTACTGAGTGTTCTCAATGGTTTGCTCAAGGGATTAGATATGCCTGTGCGCCATACAATTGTCACCGAAACCGTAGGCGATCGCGCCGATTTGAGTAATGCGTTGGCGTAGCCCGCCGAAGGCATCGCTTTGAATTCAGTGATGTTAAGTTCCTCGCTGGTGTTGGGGCCAGCTATGGGCGGGATTTTGATTGCGACGCTAGGGGTGAAATATTGTTTTCTCTACGATACTCTCAGCTATATCCCTGCCATCTTTACCCTGCTAGCGATGCGGCTGAAAGTCAGACCCACGCTGACTCTGACGAACCTTAGCGATACTTTACAAAAATTGCGTGAGGGCTTTGAATATGTCTCCAGATTCCAGCCCATTAGAGCAATTTTATTAATGCTGGCGTTACAAGGTTTAGTCGGAATGTCTCATATCGCGCTCATGCCCATTTTCGCCGCTAAGATTTTAAATGGGGATGCAACTACAATGGCTCACCTGAGTACCTCAGCGCCGATTGGATCGCTGTTTGCTTGTTTGTATCTGAGTATCAGGCGAGGGATTAAGGGTTTAGAGCGTTTGATTGTAGTTTCTCAAGTCTTTATCGGGATGAGTCTGATCTCTTTTTCACTATCGCGTCAAGTTTGGCTGTCGATCGTCATACTGGTGTTTACAGGTTGCTTTACCATCCTCATGATCACCAGTAGTAATATGATTATCCAAACCCTAGTTGCCGAAGATAAGCGCGGACGGGTGATGAGTTTTTATGCTTTAGCAATGGTGGGTATGATGCCCTTTGGGAACCTGTTAGCTGGAACTTTGGCGCATAATTTTGGTGCGACTAATGCCTTGATTGTCTGTGGCAGTTTGAGTATGTTAGGTGCGCTATGGTTCTCTACACAATCGCCAGCAGTGAGCCGTTGGATCGATCGGTGAAGAAGGCAGTCCTGATGAAACAAGTTTCACAGCCTTGAATGAAAGAATAACTGGGGACTGGGGACTGGGGACTGGGGACTAGGGACTGGGGACTGGGGACTGGTATTTTTACTCATTAGACATCTCCGAAAAATAACGTAGAGACGTAGCACTGCTACGTCTCTACAAGGGTTCTGGGTAACGCATATTTAATTTCTGGAGATGTCTATTACTCATTACTCAGCACTCAGCACTCATTACTCAGCACTCAGCACTCATTACTCAGCACTCATTACTCAACACTCAGCACTCCTAAACACTCTCACTGCCTGAGTTGGTATCCATACAGTAAAAATTGAGCCAATACTAACAGTTGATTCTACTTCAATTCGACCCCGATGGAGTTGTACAAGTTGTTTTGTTAAAGCTAGTCCAACTCCGGTGCCTTCGTAGCGGCGGCGATAGGGTGTATCGAGTTGCTGAAATTTCTCAAACAGTAATGGTAATTGTTCTTCAGGAATACCAATCCCGGTATCTTCCACTTGAAAAATAGCAGTGTCATCTTCCACCCAAAGACGTAAGGTAACGCTGCCATTTTCAGGGGTGAATTTAATCGCATTAGTTAACAGATTCCAGAGAATTTGTTCTACTCTTTCTGCATCGCCGATAAAGCGATCGCGCTTGGGATCGATTTGCAAATCCAAGATGAGATTAATTTGTTCGCTTGTTGCTTTTTTTCGCAGTGACTCTACAGCATTTTGAGCAACATTCACCAAAGAAAATTCAGAAATATTTAAAGCTGTCTTCCCAGCCTCGATTTGCGATAAATCGAGGATGTCATTAATCATTTCTAATAAATGTTCTCCACTATCGTGGATTGTTTGCAGATAACCCCGTTGTCGTTGACTCAATTCACCCAAAGGCCAGCGTAATAACGTCGAAGACATCCCAATCACATAAGTTAAAGGCGTGAGCAGTTCATGACTGATAGTAGCGAGAAACTCACTTCTGAGACGGTTAGCGGCTTCGGCGGCGAGGAGAGCATCACGGAGAGCTATTGTACGCTCAATCACTCGTTGTTCGAGATTTTGTTTTTCTTGGGTGAGGGTTTGCATTAACTCAGCTTGGTGAATAGCGATCGCTAATTGTTCTGCGATCGCAATTAGCAAGTTTTTTTCGCTATCATTCCACTGGTGGGGGCGATCGCACTGATGAGCAATCAGCAATCCCCACAGTTTGTCTTCAAAGATAATCGGTGCAGCGAACTTAGCCTTAACTTGGCATTCCCTTAAAAAATTTAACAAACACTCTTCCAGAGCATAAGTTTTTTCGACATCATCCACGGCTAAGGTAAAGCCTTGGCAATACTTCTCCCAACATTGAGAGCTTTGGATAAAACAATTTTTTTCTGTGTAATTCAATACCGAGCGAATCGCATCTGTAGCACGGGCTTCATAGACAATATAACCTCCATATTGTTGGTAGTCTTCTAAGAGGGTTTTATTATTAACTGATACAAAAGGCGAGTGTTCACCGTTGTTTTCATGTATAGAAAAATAGATTTCGCAAGGTTCCCTAACTGATAGTTCCATACCTGTTGTCAGTGCTGTTTCATTTAAGGGAATAATGTCAGACTGGTATGGTTGAGTATTAACTTGGGAACCTGCAAATTTATAAATTACTAATCTGTCTAATTCCAGAAACTCACGCACCTGTGTAATTGCTGTTGCCATAATGACAGGCAAATCTAGGCTTTTGCGGATCTGTGTTGTTACCTGATTCAACAACCGCTCTTGGGAAATTTGTTTTTTTAAAGCATCTTCCACTGGCTGACAGATGTAAACCGCCGGATCAATCGGGCTTGGAGGTGCTATTATTTCTTGGTTTGGCTGAGTTAGGAGAGATTCTAATAACAACAGCGTAAATTGACTTTGGAGCGTGGCATCATTGGGTCTAATAATTTGCTGATAGCGTTCGAGATTTTGGTGAGTATCAGAATCGCACTCAAATAAATCTCTCAATTCGCAGACAAAAGAAGCGATCGCCTCTAAATTAAACGTCAACTGAGCATTGATTTCTGAATAAATTCCTTGCCCCTCTGTTTCCCTGCTTCCTTGCTCAAAGGTTCCTACCAAAAGAACGCTAAACTGCTCAGAAACCACTAATGTAAACCTTTGTCGTTGCCACTTTCCAGGTATGTAAATCCGCACCAACACAACTTCTGTCAGTATCAGAGCGGTACTTCCCACCGTTTGAGCCATCTGTTCTAACAACACCCCAAGCTGATTAAATACAACAATAGGCAAGGTTCGAGAAAAGCTCAAATCAGGAGAACTAAGCATTTTCAATCATTTTGGTAAGAGAGGGCTGAATCCAGGGAAAAAAGTTTCTTTTGATTATGTACTAACCAACAATTTAAGACGGTAACACAGGATTATGCATCGTATAAGTAGCACATCGGGTGGATGGAATCAGTCAGAAGGTTTAATTTTTTTAGAACAAACTCCAGCGCCTTTCGTGTTGATTACGGCTGCTGATACCGACATTCAAACCTTGGCAGCTGCGGTTCCCAAATTACCTATAAGCTTTCCGGCTTTAAGAGTCGCCAACCTGTTGCAGTTGCAGCAACAATTAAGTATAGATACTTATGGAGAGCAAGTTTTAGAACATGCCCAAGTAATTATTTTGCGCTTGTTAGGAGGACGCTCTTATTGGGGTTATGGCTTAGAAGTAGTGCAAGAAATTGTGCAACGTAATGGTAGAACCCTCATTGTAATGCCAGGGGATGACGCTTTTGATCCCGATTTAATTTCCCAGTCTACCGTGCCTTTGGCTATTGTTAACCAAATATGGCAGTATTTTAGCGAAGGCGGCGTGGAAAATTTCGTTAATGCTCTGCAATTTATCTCCGATAGTTGTTTATCAACTGTATACAATCCTGCGCCACCTCAACCGATTCCGCGTGTGGGATTGTATGAGTGGGGACTGGGGACTGGGGACTGGGGACTGGGGACTAGGGACTGGGGAAGGGGAGAGTTACAAATAGATTCATCTACCTCAGAACTCCGTTCATCCACCTCGGAACTGGATTCATCCACCTCAGAACTCCGTTCATCCACCTCGGAACTGGATTCATCCACCTCAGAACTCCGTTCATCCACCTCGGAACTGGATTCATCCATCTCAGAACTCCGTTCATCCACCTCGGAACTGGATTCATCCATCTCAGAACTCCGTTCATCCACCTCGGAACTAGATTCATCCACCTTAGATTTTCAAATCTCCCAATCCCCAGTCCCCAATCCCCAATCCCCAATCCCCAGTCCCCAATCCCCAATCCCCAAAATCGGCATCCTTTTCTACCGCGCTCATTATTTAGCGGGAAACACTAAAGTAATTGATGCTTTATGCGAAGCTTTGGTACAGAAAAATTTACAACCAGTGCCAGTATTTGTTTCTTCATTGCGTGAACCAGATGTTCAAGTTGAGTTGAGTGAATTTTTCCAACCCAAAGAAGCCGAATCAATCGCTGTGCTGCTAAATACTACCAGTTTTTCTCTAGCACGTTTGGAAAGTGAAACACCCCAAACCGAACTTTGGCAAAAATTAGATGTGCCTGTATTGCAGGTAATTCTCAGTGGCGGATCAATTGAGCAGTGGGAGTCACAGTTTCAAGGGCTGTCTCCCCGCGATATTGGGATGAATGTGGCGCTACCAGAAGTAGATGGGCGGATTATTACTCGTGCTGTGTCTTTTAAAGCATTGCAAACTCGTAATCCCCATTTAGAAACAGATGTGGTAATTTATGAACCAGTGAGCGATCGCATTGAGTTCGTTGCTAAACTAGCAGCAAATTGGGCGCGTCTACGTTCCAAGCCACCCCAAGAACGGCGAATTGCCCTGATTCTAGCAAACTACCCCAACCGCAATGGCCGCCTCGCCAATGGTGTGGGACTCGACACCCCAGCTAGTTGTGTAGAAATCCTGCAAGCTTTACATCAGGCTGGGTATGAAGTAGAAAATCCACCCACTCAAGGAGATGAGTTGATTCAACGGCTAACATCTGGCGTAACCAACGATCCAGAAGGTAGAGAATGGCTTCCAGTACACCAAAGCGTCTCTTGGGACGAATATCAAGAATATTTCGCTTCATTACCGCTAGCAGTTCAGCAAGGTATTAGTGAAAGGTGGGGACTGGGGACTGGGGACTGGGGACTGGTGACTGGGGAAAAGGAAAACGGGATAAACGACAGCAATACCCAATACCCAATACCCAATACCCAATCCCCAATCCCCATCCCCGTTCCCGGAATCCAACTCGGCAACATTTTTGTGGGAATTCAGCCAGCAAGGGGTTATGATAATGACCCCAGTTTGAATTATCATGCACCCGATTTAGAACCAACCCATGCTTATTTAGCTTTCTACTATTGGGTCAGAGAATGTTTTGGTGCTGATGCTGTAGTTCATGTAGGGAAACACGGAAATCTAGAATGGCTACCGGGTAAAAGTGTGGCTTTATCAAGTAATTGTTATCCAGAAGTAGCTTTTGGCGCACTTCCCCACCTGTACCCGTTTATTGTCAACGATCCTGGTGAAGGTTCCCAAGCTAAACGTCGCGCTCAAGCGGTGATTATAGATCATCTCACGCCACCGATGACTCGCGCGGAACTCTACGGTTCTTTAGAACAGTTAGAAAATTTAATTGATGAGTATTATGAAGCCGACAGTTTAGATCCTTCACGTTTGCCAGTGATTCGCGATCGCATCCACAAACTGGTGATCAAAGAAAATCTCCATCTAGATTTAGGAATCCAAAATGAAACAGAAATTTTTAATTCTGAATCTCTGGTTTTGAATTCCATCGGTGGCTATCTGTGTGAATTGAAAGAAGCCCAAATCCGCGATGGCTTGCATATTTTTGGGCAATGTCCCCAAGGAAGGCAACTGCGAGATTTAATAGTAGCGATCGCTCGCATCCCCAATCGCCATTCTCCAGGTATTACCCGTGCGATCGCTCAAGATTGGGGATTAGATTTCGATCCCCTCACAGCCGATTTGTCAATGACTAGTGGTGAATACTCAATAGTCAATGGCACACAATGCCGTACCCTCGGTGATATCGTCGAAGTTCTAGAAGAACACGCCGCCCTTCTAGTAGAAGAACTAATAAATCAGGACTCAGAATTCAGAATTCAGAATTCTTGTAGAGACGCGATTCATCGCGTCTGTGCTGAGGGTGGAGACGCGATTCATCGCCTCTCCACCTGGATACGCGATCGCCTCCTCCCAGCCTTACAAAAAACCCCCGAAGAAATCACCCATTTATTACACGGACTCGATGGCGGTTACGTCCCCAGCGCTCCATCTGGCGCACCCACACGCGGCCGCCCAGAAGTTCTACCAACAGGGAAAAACTTTTATTCTGTCGATATTCGCGCCATTCCCACAGAGACAGCTTGGGATATCGGCAGAAAAGCCGCCGAAACCCTCGTTGAATATTACACTCAAGAACATGGCGAGTATCCCAAAACACTAGGCTTATCAATGTGGGGAACAGCCACCATGAGAACAGGCGGTGATGATATAGCCGAAGCCTTGGCTTTACTCGGAGTTCAACCTGTATGGGATGGTGCAGCACGGCGAGTAGTAGATTTTGAAATTTTGCCCCTAGCGATTTTGGGGCGTCCCCGTGTAGATGTCACCTTGCGAATTTCGGGATTCTTCCGCGATGCTTTTCCCAACTTAATTGACTTATTCGATCAAGCAGTATCAGCAGTAGCAGACTTAGATGAACCGCCAGAACAAAATCCCCTAGCGGATGCAGTTCGCCAAGAAACTGATTTGTGGACAAGCCAAGGTTTAACTATACAAGAAGCCGTGGTGCGATCGCGCTATCGCATCTTTGGTTCTCGCCCAGGTGCTTACGGCGCCGGACTCCAAGGTTTAATCGAATCGCAAAACTGGACAGATGACCAAGATTTAGCCCGCGCCTACATCAACTGGAGTTCTTACGCCTATTCTTCGGGAACAGGAGCAGGGGAGGATAAAATTTCCAATCCCCAGTCCCCAGTCCCCAGTCCCCAGTCCCCAGTCCCCAGTCCCCAATCCCCAGTCCCCAGTCCCCAGTCCCCAATCCCCAATACCGAAGCCTTCAAGCAACGCTTGGCACAAATGCAAGTTGTCCTGCACAATCAAGATAATCGTGAACACGATCTACTCGATTCTGATGATTATTACCAATTTCAGGGTGGCTTAACAGCAGCAGTGCGTTCTCTACAGGGAAAAAATCCCCAAACTTATTTTGGAGATAATTCCATACCCGCCCAACCACGCGTTCGCCAACTGAAAGAAGAAATTGCACGGGTGTATCGTTCTCGCGTAGTTAATCCTAAGTGGATTACAGGAGTTATGCGTCACGGATACAAGGGAGCCTTTGAAATGGCGGCGACAGTAGATTATCTCTTCGCCTACGATGCAACCGCAAAATGTGTCGAAGATTACATGTATCAAGGCGTAGCAGATGCTTATTTACTCGATCCAGTTGTTGTAGAATTTATTCAGCAAAAGAACCCTTACGCACTGCGTGATATTGCTGAAAAATTATTAGAAGCACATCAGCGCAATTTGTGGGAGGATGTAAATATAGGAACATTAGAAGCTTTGAGGAACCTAGTACATCAAGCTGAAGCAGTTATCGAAGAAAAATCAATGGTGTAGGAAACAAATATGGAGAATCTTGCGTATTTGCACCTAGCTTTCGCCTACGAAGACAGCACACCCAGTGAATTGGTATCCCTCAGTTCTTTGTTTAACAAAGCAGCTGCGCCAGACTGGAAAAGGCTTTCTGGTAGGGCTTGGAAGTATATGTTGCCCCTTGCTCTGTCTTTATCTATTCTTGGTGCTGTTAGCAGCGTCATGGCACTAGAAAAAGGCGATCAAGGCCCTTCTGTCAGAAATCTACAACAAAAGTTAAAAACAGCAGGTTTTTACCAAGCTTCTGTTAGCCAAGTATATGACGTATCCACACAAGAAGCTGTGCGGCGCTTCCAAAAGGCCGCTGGCTTACCAGTGGATGGCATTGTTGGAGCCAGCACCCTGCAAAAATTAGAAAGTTGGCAAGCCAAAAAGTCCACAGTTGTAGCAACTACACAAACTAAAAAAACTACTGCTGTAAGTGAACAGGCTAAAAAGTCTAGCACTACTAGTTCAGCTAGTTCAGCCGACAGCAAACGCCGCAATCCCAACTACCTTGCGAAGGGGGATGAAGGTGAAGATGTCAGAGTTTTGCAAGAACGGTTAAGAGTTGCAGGCTTTTATTACGGAAACGCTACAGGAATATTTGGCCCAATTACTGAAGAATCTGTCAAGCGGTTCCAAGATTCTTACAAATTAAGCGTTGATGGAATCGTAGGCCCAGCAACATTACGTAAACTGCCAGGAATTGGCATTGGTGATGGAGAAGAGGCTCCTAAAAAGGTAGTCAATCGAGATAAACTTCGTGTAGGCGATCGCGGTGAGCCTGTTAGAGTCCTTCAAGAACAATTGATCCAAGCAGGATATTTAGAGGGAGAGCCAAATGGCTACTATGGCCCCTTTACTGCTGATGCTGTAAAGAGATTTCAGGCAGCTAATTTCTTAACAGCAAGTGGTGTTGCTGGCCCAACTACGCGAGCTAAGTTATATGGCTCAGTTAATACTACTAGCAAAAGTGAATTTAATACCCTAGAAATCCAAACGCGACTGCGGGAGCGGGGTTTTTATAAAGGCAAGCTGAATGGTGTAATGGCGGATGACACCAAAAAAGCGATTAAACAAGCCCAGGAATTCTACGGCATTAGCTTAAAGGATCTTAAGAGCGGACGCTTTTAACATCCGCTTTAGTGTCGTTAGTGTCAGTCCCCAAGTGGTTGTTTGCCTCCAGTAACAGCAAATTACAAACTGCTCAAAGTTCCAATTCTTTGGTAAATTTGAGTAGTTTCGTCTTATTTATCCACCCAAGTGCTAAAGTGGCATCAGCGCTCGTTGGCACTTGGGACACACTGCATGAATAGTCATTTGACAGTCTAAGAGGTGAAAACCTTCTTTTTGAGCAGTTTTTGACCCAATTTTTAAAATTGAATCATTTTTAAACTCAATAGTTGAGTTGCATCTAACACAAATTAAGTGATGGTGATGATGAGGATAGGGCTGGTTGATCTCATAATGCTTATGTCCCTCACCCAATTCTAGTTCCCGTAAAATTCCCATCCTGGCCATCAACTTCAAACTCCGATAAATAGTTGATAGGCTGATCCCTTTGCCATCAGTTTCTAGCCGATGATAAAGATCCTCCGCACTCAGATGTTCACCTTGCGGAAGTTCTTGAAAAATGTGTAAAATCGTTTCGCGCTGGGGAGTTAATCGCCAGCCTCGTTCATTCAGTTCGGCCTTGAGTGAAGTAGTTGTGTAGACAGTCATACTAATAGTTCTCAACAAAGCTTGTTAGTTGAGAATATAACAAATCTTAGGAGCAATTTGCAACAATCATTGCCTATTGATAATTCTTACTAAATATTTAAGAACAATTCATCAAATCTTGAGCAAAATTCAAGTAATAAGCTGTAGTGCATTTAATTTGCATACAGCTAATAATTAGGATACTTGTAACGATTGCATCCCTTGACTTTGAATTTTGTATAAGTTAATTTTGAATTGTCTAGTTGCTCCCCACCTTTAAGATATCTGAGCAAAGGTCTGGGGCAACTCTTGTACAATTTAATGCTAATTATTTGCTGTAAGCCTATAAATAGCTTTTAAGCTGGGAATTAAATCAGCCTTTTGTCCCTAGTCATTTGTCAAGTGTAATTTTCTAATGACAAATGACTAATGACAAATGACTAACTTAGAGATTCCAAATAATCGCGGATGAGGTTGCGGCGCTTGGGTTGACGTAGCTTTTGCAAAGCCTTGGATTCAATTTGGCGGACTCGTTCGCGCGATAAGTCAAGGGCGCGACCAATTTCTGCTAAAGAATAAGGATGACCATCTGCCAAACCAAACCGCATCAAAATTACATCGCGCTCCCGGCTAGTCAAATCTGACAGAAGATGATGCAAATCTCTTTGTAAAGATTCTCGCATTAACATTTCTTCTGGAGTTACACTGTCAGTCTCGAGTAATTCGCCTAACTCAGTGTCTTTATCCTTACCTACTTTGGTTTCCAAAGAAACGGAGCGAGGAACCCGTAACAAAACTTCTCGGACTTGGGTCGGTGTCATCTCTAACTCAGTTGCTAAATCTTCTAGAGTTGGAGTGCGACCTTTTTCTTGAGCAATTTTGCGTTGAGCCTTTTTGATTTTGTTTAACTTTTCGGTGATGTGAACCGGTAGGCGAATCGTGCGACTAGAAGTAGCGATCGCCCGTGTAATACCCTGACGAATCCACCAGTAAGCATAAGTACTGAAGCGATAACCCTTTGTTGGGTCAAATTTTTCTACAGCCCGCTCCAAACCTAATGTACCTTCTTGGACTAAATCCAACAATTCCAAACCACGATTTTGATACTTCTTGGCAACAGACACAACTAAGCGAAGATTCGCCTTAATCATGTGTTCTTTTGCTTGGAGTCCTTGGTACTGAACTTGCTCCAACTCTTCTACTGTCAACTTAGCGATTTCAGCCCAGCGACGTTTGCCATTTGCCAAAGTCGGCCTAAGATCGGATAAAACTATATCAGCAGTAGCAGCCCATCTTTCCAAAGACGGCCGATGTCCTAGTTCGCAAGTAAGACGTTCTTGAACTTCAATTAACCGAAGATAGGGCATAATCACTTCATCCCCTTCCTTCGCGGCCTTAGCAAGTACTATCCGCATCCGCAAATAACGTTGGACTTTTTGAGCTTCTGAAACCTCTTCATCGCGCCCCAACAAGCGAACCCGACCAATTTCTTGAAGATATAGACGTACTAGGTCTGTACTCCGACGGTTAGTGCTAGCAGCAAAGTTAGCATTGTCAGCAGAAGCCAGTTCTAGCTCCTGTAGGTCATCTACCGATAACTCACTGTCATCAACCGTGAGATCCGAGTCCAAAGCCTGGCGGGACTTTTTGGTGTTGTAGGGGGCGTCTGCATAAAAAGATGTTGCTGGCATAAAGATCGTCTCAATGGCTCCAGGTAACAATAGATTTCGGTCAGCTTAGATTACGGTCAGCTATTCAACTGTTGCTATTGTTCCCGCGATTAACGATGAACTAACATGGTTGAACGTTCCATTACAATTTTTTTAGAAATTAACTGTAATGGTTTTATTGGATACAGTATTACTGAACTTAATCGGCTGCTAAATTTTTGATTCAACCAATAGCTATTTCAATCCACAGCTAGGCTTTCAATATTTCAACTACTTAGTTAATATTTCAACTTCGATGGTTTTTGATCGTAACTTTTGTAACACAGTATAAACATCCTTCAGTGAATGTCATCTTTATAATTGGCATAGTCACATTTACATGCCCACAAAAGTAATATCCTGACGATTTACTAATTTTTTCTCAGGATTATTCAGGTATAAGTAGAACTAATAGATATTTAGGAAGTGATTAGTATTAACGGCAAAAATTCTCTCGACACGGAGATAGAAGACGTGGGGAAGTTATTAAATACTCTCTCAGTGCCGTAGTAACCTGTCAGTTTCAACAAGAATCGGCGGAAATCTCATCTCAACTGTATTTAATACTGTGTAGATTAAGAAGATTTGTAGCGACTTTTACCCAGAAGCTAATTTAGAGCGATGTACGGCGGCGTTGTTATTGGATGAATGGCACTAAGAAGATTCCCGGCGGACAAGCGGTTTCACGTTAAGTTGACACCAATGAACATGTTGTGCCCCTACGGGTGTACCTTACGCTTGTCGGGAAATGCTATATAGACATCGCTACCTCCATAGGTAGCTTTGTATAGATAGGTTCTAAATCCCCGTAACATAATTACGAATTACGACTTGTTAAAGAGTGCTGTTTATAACGCACTATACATAGTAGAACAATTAGCAATATAAGCGCTTTCATCATTGATGGCTCCACTACCTTCCTCACTTCCGTAGGGGGTTTAGGAGTAACATTACACGGAATCTCCATGATTTGTGTGTGATCGGAACCATTACCACTAGGAGTCAGATCGCATTCACCTTTGTTGGTGAGAGACAAAGGTGTATTTGTTGGAGAAGGTGTATTTACTGGAGAAGGTGTATTTCCTAAAGAAACTGATGATTTAGCTGAAGAACTATCACCACTCAGTAGTAGAAGCAGAATTAGACCAAGACCTGCAACTCCGATTATTGGCCCGAGTGGAAATGAATCAGAATTGTTGGGTGTCAAAACATCTCCCTCAGAACCAGGGAAAGCATCGAAAGCAATTGTTTCTCCATCCAAGGGTGCTGGATTGTCACTTAGTAAAGTATCTCCGGGGATATCTTCTCCTAAGAACTGATTAAATTCTTGTGGAATCCCGTTATTGGGGCGTCCGAGTTCCCCGCCGTCTTCGGAGTATGGAAAGGATAGTACTTCAAAAATCTTCTGTTGGAGTTGGTTCTGATCTCCAGAACTCAATGCATCCAAGCCTGTAGAGATTTTATTTACATAAAAATTTGTCATCTCTGGCGATAGACCTAGAGATTGAATCTGCTCATTAATGTTAGGAATTTTCGAGGCCTCTTCAAACAGCAGTCGTCCGTATGACAATTTTAGGTCTAGTAACCCACTACGGAGACTGACCGAGTTATCTACTCCTGAGTACGGTGCCCAGTAGAACTGCTTAGTTACAAGTCCGAGTCCTTCTACTGGATTGCGACCAAAAGGTTGTCCAAGAAGGTATTGAGATCCATCCATGATTGTGGGAGATGCGTTTCTCCAAAATGAAGCGTAAGGCACCGCAGAGAGATTAGGATTATTGCCGTAGAAGCTAGCGAAATTCTGAAAGTTTTTCTCACCACCAGCTGCTCGCATCAGGAGGTTTTGATAACTAGTTCCGTTATTTAACTCTACTAATTGTTGGATTACCGATCCTGTTTTATTGCAGGTCAGACCAAATCCCACATCACATGCAGGAATGACTCGCATCTGGTTCAAATTCTGGTTATTGAGTTGGTACTGGAGATACTCAGACTCCAGTCCTTGTTGGATACCATAGCGGCCAACATTTAACTGTGCAAAAGCAGATTGACATGTAGTGAGTATTACTGCAACAGATGAAAATGCGATCGCTGCAAATCGACTCGCTTTCGATATCGCAATTCTTTGAACAATTGATTTAGGCAAGATGCACCTCCACTAAACGACAACGATTTAATTGGGGATTGGGAATTAGGGATTGGGGATTGGGGATTGAGAATTAGCTGGTTTGAGAAATGAATGAGTCTTTGATGTGAATACTTCAAGTTCTATCTCCCCTAGTCCCTAGTCCCTAGTCCCCAGTCCCTAGTCCCCAATCCCCAGTCCCCAGTCCCTAGTCCCCAATCCCCAGTCCCCAGTCCCCAATTCAACTCTTAGGTAAATAAATGTTGATCGTGATTCCTGTACCTTTGAGATTTCCTGATGAGAGTGTGTGATACAAGACCAATGCCCGGTTTGGTTGGTCGAAAAGAAACCCCCGACGTGTGGGTTTGATCTTCCCTTGCTTTACTAAGGAAACAAAGGCTTCTAAATATCTACGAATACCTTGACGGTTCTCTTGAGTAGTATTCATATGATGCTCAATTAGCATCATAAAGAAGTCCAAACTACGATTTTCCTGCCCCTGAATCAGACTGCCTTCATCTAAAAAAGAGCTTGCTATAAGCCTGTTATCAACTTGTTTAACCTTAAATAGAGTAAAGTAACGCCCTTCTTTTTTAGGATCGTTCGCATAGCAGACCCAAGAACCCTCTTTATTTTGTGTAAAACCCTGTTCAGCAAGGTAAGAAAGTAAAGAGTTATTTGTCTTAATTTGTGGTGGAGGCAATAAGTCCTCAATGGGATCTAAAGAGCAAATCCTCTGTGTTGTTTTTTGTTGAGAAACAGCATGATTCTCCCGGAGACGGACGCGTAGAGGTCTGTCATCAGCCATTGCCATGCTAGACATCGCAGCCAGCAGAGATACTTGGAGAGCGATCGCTCCAAACAAACTAACAATGATATTCATGTTTTTCCTGTTACTCTTAGTTACTTTGTTAATAATCGATTTTTTCCTAAATCAAGATTGATCTAGCAGTCCTAAATCATTTGTTGAATTTAAGTATTTGCCTCATTTGGTAGAGGTAGCTTAAGTTTTCACCAATCAAATAGAACTTATATATATAGGTAACTAAATACGAAAATAATCAGTATCTAAATAAAACACACAATACTCATGTATTGTTGACAACAAAAGTCGGGCTTTTTGATATTTTTACATATACAAAAAACAGTTGACATTGTGTCAAAATTTTTCTATTTACTCTTGTCTAATTTTTTGCCATTCTAAAAGGGTTTTATGCCTTTTTAGCTGGCTGACATGATTCCTAAAAAGGCTTTATTTAGCTCTTTAGTACCTTATATAAGCAAATTTTTAAAAGCTCCGTGCCTTGCAGGTTGGCGCTTTCGTTGATTTCCTGGATAGGTCGAATAATTTTTTCTTCTTTGGAAGCAGCACACTTAAGTAGCTGTTTCAGCATGGTTGCAATTTGATGTATAAAATAATATCTCCCTGACAGTAAAATAATATTACCATGAGCTTGGGACATGCAACAGTATTGTGGACAGTTATCAAAGTTGTACACTGGGAATTGTCACCACCTCTTCATTAAATTTCATGGCAAATAGACCAGATGTACAGGGTAAACACATCTAAATTACTCTCGATCGCAACCAACCCTAAGAAGCAACAAAAAATCAGTATTTCTAGTTTTATTTACTTTTCAAGTCTCAAAGCGATTACTAAGCTGGGCTACGCCAACGCTAAAATCTTTGTCGATAAGCAAGGATTAATGAGATTATTATTGGATTTATTGACAATATTACAATCTTATTGACATGGTGCGATCGCCCCGAATAGTAGACAAAGGAGAGTACTTAGAATTAGCCAACAAATATATACTAAGTGTGGAAACTTGCAAAGCGATCGCAGGCGGGTGAATTGCGATGACTTCTCTACCAGAGGCTATGCTAACGTCTACGCTTTTTTAACGAACTGTAGAGGCGCAGAGGATAGAGAGTAATGAGTAAGGTTATATCTTAGATTCTGCACCTGTGGGATTAATTACTAATCCAAAAGCAACGCCTCTAGCTCTGCAATGTCAAGAATGGTTTTATACGCTCTTTGAGAGAGGATATGAAGTAATTTTACCAGAAATTATAGATTATGAAATTAGACGGGAATTGTTAAGGGGAAAGCGTTGTGTACTAATGCTAGACTAAACGCAATGATGAGACAATAGCAGATGGTTTCCAGCGTTGGAATTACTGATACCATTAAAAGCTTGAACGATTTACAGACTCGCTGTAATTTAACTCAAGCTGATAGCGATCGCTTTTTCTATGAGTGGATTGACGAATTACCCGAACTAAACCAACAAGAACAGGCGGGTATTGCTCGGATTAAGCAGCGTTATGACTACCATCGAGTTGATGGTCTATTGTTAGAAGGTACGATTAACCTTTTGGTGGTTTCGCCGTTGTTAGAACTAACAGGCTTTCTCGATCCACCATATCGAATTCGCTCACCCTATGGTGTTGCATTAGAACTTGAAGATCCTGATGAAACGATTCGCGGCTTTATTGACACACTAGTTGTGCAGGAAAAACTGTGGATTTTGGTGGTGGAGTCGAAACGAACTAGTATTCCAGTAGCAGCAGCATTACCGCAGTTATTAGCTCATATGCTGACTAATCCTCAGAGTGATAAATCTGTGTTCGGAATGGCCACAAACGGCGATGAGTTTGTATTTCTCAAGCTCACTCTCACAGACACTCCGCAGTACGATGTATCACGGACATTTTCTTTATTTCCTCGAAGACATGAGTTAGCTGAAGTCTTGCGGATTCTAAAGCGGTTGGGACAAGCCATGTTGGGGTGAGAAGTTGCTATAATATCGCTTTTTTAACAAAGCGCCTACGCTCTTTTTAACGAACCACAGAGACGCAGAGAACACAGAGGAAAAAGAGAGCGATGCCTTCTCTACGAGACGCTCCGCGTAGCTTGCTTCCACGAAGTGGTACGGCGGGCTTCTCTACGAGACGCTACGCGAACGCCTACGCTTGGTAGAATACATATTTTATTGCTGATGTTGCAACGAAGCCACTAAATCAGCTTGCATTGATAAATCTAGTAAGGCTTCGGCTAAATCCTCTAACAATGTTAAAATTATATATCCAGAAAGGAGAAGATTATGAGCAATCAATCTGTTCCTAAAACAAATAGTCTCTATGCACAAGATTATCACTTGTGGTTAGAATACACTGTTGATTTATTAAAAAACAAAAAATTTTTAGAATTAGAGTTAGAAAATTTAATTGAAGAAATTGAAAGTATGGGAAGAAGTGAGAAAAATGCTTTAAGGAGTAATCTTAGAGTGCTTTTAATGCACCTTCTCAAATACAAATTTCAACCCCAGAACCGATCTAATAGCTGGTTATATACAATCTATGAACATCGTCAAAGATTACAAGAAACATTTGTAGATAGTCCTAGCTTAAAATACTATTACACGGAAGTTTTTGACATTTGTTACCAACACGCTAGAAAAGAAGCATCTATTGAAACAGGTCTTCCTCTGTCTATTTTTCCCAAAGACTATCCTTTTTCTGTTGATGAAACCTTAGATTCTGATTTTTTTCCAAATTAATCATAATTGCACGGTGAAGATTTTGCAGGCGATGCCAACGGCTGGCTTCGCCTACGCTCTTTTTAACGAACCTTATTAGGTGCAAAGGACACAGAGCAAGAAGAGAGCGATGCCTACGGCGGGCAACTCTTGGAGACGCTACGCGAACGCCTACGCACGCTGGAGATTTTGCAGGCGATCGCTTATTATAATTTCACTAGCATTAGTAATATGAGTTGCTCTATGAATTAATATGGAAACTAAAGAAATTCTCCAAGCACTCCCAAACCTGAGCATAAGCGATCGCCTGAAGATAGCTGAGTCAGCCCTGCAATTAGTTCTTCAAGAAAAATACTCACTTACCAAAGATGAGCAAAAACGCCAATTAACACTAGCGGCAGTGACAGTTATTGTAGATTATGCACCTGGTAGTGAATTAGATATATTCTCTGACTTAGAGGGAGAAGACTTTTGCGACTATCCAGATTAAGACTTCCACAACTCAGGGAATTAGGATAGGAGACAATAAATGACCATACAGTTACAATTGAAACCAGAAATAGAGGCTCGTCTCATTGCTGAAGCTGCTGCACAAGGTTTATCGGTAGAAGCTTATCTTGCATCTCTGATTGAAAACAGTTTAACCAGCCATGAAGAAAGTTTTTTTTATCAAGTATCAACTCAGGAAGAATGGGAAGCTATATTAACAGACTTAATAAATAGTCCTGCTTTTTCATTAGCACCAGCGCTTTCAGATGAAGCGATTAGTCGAGAGAGTATTTACACCAGAGAAAATGAAATGTTATGAGCTATTTGGTGGATACTAATATTTTGCTGCGTTTGGTGCAGAAGAATAGCCCAATGCACTTTGATACTCAAAGAGCGATCTTGATGCTTAAGAGACAAGGTGAATTATTATATATAATTCCACAGAATCTCATTGAGTTTTGGGCTGTTGCTACAAGACCAATTAATAGTAATGGTTTAGGTTTATCCACGGCTCAAGCATTACAAGAAACTGAGAAACTTAAGAAGATATTTATACTACACCTTGATACACCTGAAATTTTTGGTGAGTGGGAATCTCTAATTGTAAAATACCAAGTCATGGGAAAACAGGTGCATGATGCACGTTTAGTTGCGGCGATGATAACGCACCAGATTACACATCTAATTACATTTAATATTGATGACTTTAAACGTTTTTCTGCGATTATAGTTGTTGATCCGCGCAGTGTTACACCGCAGTCTTAATTATATATTGCAGAGCGATGCCTTCTCTACGAGACGCTCCGCGAACGGCGGGCTTCGCCTACGCTTTTTTTAACGAACCACAGAGGCGCAGAGAACACAGAGCCAGAAGAGAGCAATCGCACAATAGAGGTTTTGCTGCAAGCGATCGCTCTTTTTAACGAACCTTATTAGGCGCAGAGAATACAGAGAAAGAAAAGGGCGATCGCACTGTGGAGTTTTTACAGGCGATCGCTTTTTTTAAACGAACCACAAACTACGCAAATAATTATTTTTCCGCTATTTTAGCAGCGATCGCTCTCCCAATGTCATGGAAGTATTGTTTAGTTACGCCAAAAGCTACAGGATGTTTAGCGATAACAAACACAGTCTGAGTATTTTGACAAATTAAGAAACCTTCTGAAGTTGGTGAAAACTCAATATCCGTTATTTTTTCAGTTATTCTTCTCCAATAATCTTTAAATCCTATACCATAGAAAACAACAGCTTTAGGTTGATGTTCTTTTATTCTTTGACTAATATGATTTATTCGCTTTTCAAGACAATATTTTTTATAAGTATCTTTATTAGATAAAAAAGTAAGCTGAGAATGTTCACCATATATCCAATGTTTAAGAGATGGTGAGGGTAAAGGTAATAATTCTAATAAACAAGTCTCTTTATCTTTTCTAGCTAATTCGTTTATTTGATATTTAAGGACATCTTCTATATGAATATTCACTGTTCCTTTAGCACTTAAGAGAATGCGAATCAATTTATTCCATGTTGGTTGTATGTTTTCGTCCCATGTTCCCATATCTATATGATATTCTGCAACATCATCTATTTCACATTTGCCCCTGTTTGACCATATATTTATTCTTTTTTCAATATCTTGAAAATCTTCTCCTCCTGCTTCTCCCATACCAATAAACCAATAATTTCCTTTATAATTACCATATCCATAAAATGTATCAACTCTTTTTTCTAGAAACTCATCATTAAAAAAATCTTGACTCAACATAACTCTGTTATTTTACTGAAAAAATTAAAACTTGTTCGTCAAAACTAATCGAGTATATATGGAATGTCAAGTTAAATAACCAAAGTTAAAATTTTCCTAAATTATCAAGTCTATAATAAATAAACTTTTTATTCTTTGCGCCTTTGCGTGAGATAATTCCCCAACAAAAAACTTGCCTCAGAAGCATCAAACCCCCAAAGCAAGCAAACTCTCTACATTCTTTCTTTACTTCGCGCTCTCTGCGCCTCTGCGGTTCGTTAAAGTTGCTTCACTTCCGAAACCAACTTCGCCACCATATCCTTAGCGCCACCAAAAAGCATCGTAGTTTTATCCTTGTAGAACAACTCATTATCTACACCGGCAAAACCCGTACTCATCCCGCGCTTAATTACAATCGTCTGCTTCGCCCGATCAACTTCCAAAATCGGCATACCATAAATCGGGCTATTTGTATCACTCCGCGCCGCCGGATTTACCACATCATTTGCCCCAATTACTAAAGCCACATCCGCTTGATCGAACTGGGGATTAATATCATCCATGTCGTACAACTGCGTATAAGGCACATTTGCCTCCGCCAGCAACACATTCATGTGTCCCGGCATTCTCCCAGCAACGGGGTGAATGGCATACTTAACATCAACACCCATTTTTTCTAACTGATCTGACAATTCCCGGACGCTATGTTGCGCTTGGGCAACTGCCATACCATAACCAGGTACAATTACCACAGAACGGGCATAACCCAACATCATCGCCCCTTCTTCAGGATCGATGCTGCGGACGGTTTGATCAGTTGCACCACCACTAGCAGCAGCACCACCAGAACTAGAACCTGTACCAAAAGCGCTGAACAGCACACTAAATAAGGAGCGGTTCATCGCCTTACACATAATTTCGGTGAGGATTAAGCCAGATGCTCCCACCAAAGCCCCAGCGATGATTAACATATTGTTCATCACCACGAATCCAGCCGCTGCCGCCGCTACACCTGATAAGGAGTTCAACAGCGAAATGACCACCGGCATATCGCCGCCACCAATGGGGATGACGAACATCACACCCAACACCAATGAAACGCCAACTACTCCCAAGAATATGGGTAAACTATCTGGTGTGATGATTAAATAGGCACTACCTACCAGATACGCACCCAGAAGCAAAAGGTTAAATGGTTGCTGGAATGGAAATGTAATCGGGGAACCGCTAATTAAACCTTGCAATTTGGCAAAGGCGAGAAAACTACCGGTGAATGTAACACCACCGATTAACACGTCCAACAGCATGGAAATGTTGACATCTAGGGGTATCGGCTGAGAACTATCTAATAACCGCCAGAATTCGGCAACGGCTACTAGCGCCGAAGCTGCACCGCCCAAACCGTTGAGTAAACCCACCATTTGGGGCATTTCGGTCATTTGGACTTTGTAAGCTACGATCGCACCAATCAGCGATCCAATCGCCAAGCCCAACAATATCATCTCGTAGTTCAACACGTGTTGATCCAGCATTGTTGCTACAATTGCTAGCAGCATCCCTACAGCCGCTACAATATTACCGTTCCTCGCTGTAGCAGGTGATCCCAGCTTTTTCAAGCCCAGAATGAATAACGATGCAGCGACTAAGTACGTCAGCTGAATGCCAGTTGGTAAAAAGTCGCTCACGCCTTAATCTCCTTCTTCTTGAACATTTGCAACATTCTGTCTGTCACTAAAAAACCACCCACAACGTTGACTGTTGCTAATACCACAGCAATCAAACCAAGAATTACTGACACATTCGTTTCTCTAGCACCAGCAGCAACTATTGCTCCCAGTACCGAAATGCCAGAAATCGCGTTTGAGCCTGACATTAAGGGCGTGTGTAAAGTCGGTGGGATTTTGTTGATGACTTCAAAACCGATAAAAGATGCCAAAACAAATACAAACAAAGCAGCAAGTAATGCCTCTGTCATGAAATCAAAACTCCTTTTGTAAATGGGCATTGGGCGATTCAATTTTGGATTTTGGATTTTGGATTTTGGATTAAATTTCAATCTAAAATCTAAAATTCTTACTCCCTAACTAACTGCCGGTTGTTGAGTATTCAAAACTTGTAGCGCATCCCGCACTCGTTGATTGCGAATTTCACCAGCGTGGGTAACGCAAGCTGCATCAACGATGTCGTCGCTAAAGTCCACCTGCAAAGCTTTGTCTTTAATTAACAATTGCATCAACGATGTTACGTTCTTGGCATACAATTGGCTGGCATGAATTGGCATCGATGATGGGAGATTGATGGGGCCGATAATTGTTACACCATTCCACACAATATCTTTGCCGGGTTCGGTGCAGGCGCAGTTACCACCTTGTTCAGCAGCCAAATCTACAATCACTGAACCGGGTTTCATTTGTGCCACCATTTCTTCTGTAACTAGTCGTGGCGCTTGTCTCCCAGGTACTTGAGCCGTGGTAATCACCACATCAGAATTTTTGATGTGTTCGGCAACAACTTCTTGGGTACGTTGTTTGCTAGCCTCAGAGATTTCCTTGGCGTAACCACCTGCGGCGACGGTTTCTTCGTCTAATTTAACTTCAACGAATTTTGCCCCTAAGCTTTGCACTTCTTCTTTGACGGCGGGACGGATATCAAAGGCTTCTACCACTGCTCCCAAACGTCTGGCGGTAGCGATCGCTTGCAATCCGGCTACACCAGCGCCCATAATAAATACTTTCGCTGGTGCGATCGTACCTGCGGCTGTGGTTAACATCGGGAAATATTTCGGTAATGCAGCTGCGGCAATTAATACTGCCTTGTAACCTGCTAATGAAGCTTGCGAAGACAAAGCATCCATACTTTGCGCCCTGGTGGTACGGGGAATCATCTCCATACTCAAAGCGGTGACTTTCCGATTTGCTAGTTGCTGCGCCACAATGGGATTTCCCAAGGGATTGAGGAAACTGACTAAAACAGCCCCTTCCTTTAACAAGTCAATTTCTGAGCGTCCATCTTCTCGTTCTTGCGGTGGACTGACTTTCAGTAAGATATCTGTTTCGCCCCATAATTTGGCAGTATCGCTGATAATTGTGGCTCCTGCGGCTTCATAGTCAGAATCGCCAAAAAATGATCGCTCTCCTGCACCTGCTTCTACCCACACTTCCAAACCTTGTTTTACCAATCTGGTAACTGTGTCAGGAATTAATGCCACACGACGTTCACAAACTTCAATTTCTTTAGCAACTGCTATTCTCATGAAATCTCCTGAAGATAAATGCTTAATCTCTGCCAAGTAAGCGATTGTCCAGACGATGGGTGTCTTGCGCTCATAGTACTTAGGCAGCAACATCAGCCATGAATTTTACTTGTAGATTGAACCTTGAATCTTTCCTCTCCCACTCTTAGCTCTTTAGGCAAAGCCTGACTTTGCCGTTCGCAGATGTCATATTTTCAGATAGTTGCAAACAGGGTTACATATTGCACATCCTAAATTGATTCCCAAATTTTGCATTTTTATCTTCAGCTTATTTTCGGGATTGAGAAATTTTGGTATTCCTTTCTTATAGAGTAATATTGACCGAATTTTGAAAGCTTGATAATTTTCCAATCAAATTTTAATGATTACGACTTTCATTCCAACTTATTTTAATCAATTTAGCCTAATTCTAAGTGGCGATCGCTGATGGCGCGGCTCAATTTTTATAACAAAATTATCAAATTTAGATACACTTATACATATTTAGAAATACAATCTAATTCCAACTGTGTTTCTATCTAGTTCAAATTTAGACCAACTAAACTAATCAAATCAAGACTTTACAAGGGAATGAAGTAAATTTAATATCCTACATCGAATCTAATACTAAGTAATTTTACTACCAACCAAACTTTGGGGAAAATGGCACTTTTTATCACAATTAAACGTCCATTGTCAGGAAGTCAGTAGTAAAGTTTAGTAAAGAATACTAACACACAGTTATTTTAGATAACAGATTTATCTTTTGGTAAGAGGAAACCCGATTATGCGACGTTTACTTTCTGCTTTAGCCGTGACTGGCTTTTTGGTTACTGGATTACCAGCCCTGACTTGGGCGCAAAGTTTACCTGGATTAACGCTGTTTAGCGGCGTCAAAGGCGAGAATCAGCTGCCTTTTCGGTTAGATTTTGGTGGACAAGCTAATGGTTGGGATCGATACATATTGAGGATTCCAGCCCAAAAAATGAAATTGGCAGTTGGTCAATTTGCCATTACCTACCCCGATTATTACAAAGGAATTTTTGACCCGAAAAACATTGAAGTCCGAGTCAAAGACAAAGCCGTTAAGCTTTCGGAAGTGAAGTGGGACAAAGAAGGTAAGCTGATTAATATTTTTCCCGAAGAGCCGGTGCCAGCAGGTAGTAAGGTTGAGTTAGTCTTATCTAACGTACAAAACCCACCCTTCGGTGGAGTTTACTATTTTAACTGTCAAGTCCTCTCCCCTGGCGATGTGCCACTGCTGCGTTATTTGGGAACATGGATTGTGAGCATCAGTTAGGAGTAGGGAGTAGGGAGTAGGGAGTAAGGAGTAAGGAGTAGGGAGTAAGGAGTAGGGAGTAGGGAGTAGGGAGTAGGGAGTAGGGAGTAGGGAGTAGGGGAGAAGAGTTTTCCCCTCTGCCCCCGGCCCCTCTGCGTCTTCTCAATGCCCCATTCCCAATTCCCTAATAAAGTGATACAATTAGAGATTGTGAGTTTTTATAAAAATCACCTAAGAGGAGAACAGTATGAAAAGAACACTGGGCGGTACTAGCCGTAAGAGAAAAAGAACTTCTGGTTTTCGCGCTAGGATGCGGACACCAGACGGCAGAAACGTGATTAGCGCCAGAAGAAGAAAAGGGCGTCACCGCCTGAGCGTTTAGGGAATATCAAGCTAAAAGAGCATCTGTGGCTTTGCCCAAAGCAAATCGGCTAAAATCCCGAAAGGATTTCCAGGCAGTTTTCCGCGAAGGAATTCGGCGTCATGGCTCTTATTTAACATTAAGAGCCTTAAAACCGATGTATTCAATCAAACCTGCATTAGATACTGCCACTCAGACTACACAAGCAACTGACTCAGCACATCTTGCCAGCACGCGAATTGGCATTTCGATTAGCACAAAAGTCAGCAAAAGGGCAGTAGTTCGCAACCGAATCAAACGGCAAATTACTGCTGCCTTACACAATTTACTACCAAAATTATTACCGGGATGGCGGCTAGTGGTCATTGTCAAACCCACAGCAGCAGAATCTAAGTGCGTAAGCCCACAATTTCTGCAAGAATTAGAGCAGTTGTTGGCACAAGCTGAGGTGTTCGATGGGAATTCGTGAAGATGTTTATTATGAAGGTGGCCCCCACATTGGGGATTTAATTATCAACCTGCTGATTGGGCTAACTGTTGTTGGCATACCATTAACAGTCGGAGCAATTGTCAGGGCATTGTGGCTGCGTTTTCGCATCACCGATCGCCGAATTACGGTGATCGGAGGTTGGCAAGGGCGCGATCGCACTGACGTAATTTATTCAGAAATTGTCAAAATCGTCAAAGTCCCCCGTGGCCTTGGCTTTTGGGGAGATATGGCCATCACCCTAAAAAATGGCAGTCGTCTCGAATTACGTGCAATTCCCAACTTTCGGGAAGTCTATGACTACATCAGCGAAAGAGTTGCCGCGAAAAATCCCGAATATGTCGCCACTGCCAACAAGTGATGAGAGTGGGGAGTGGGGAGTAGGGAATAGTGAATGCAAAATTTACTTACATCAAATCTAAAATTCCGAACTTCTCACTTACTAAAAACTTCATACCACTCCCCACTCCCCACTCCCTACTCCCCTTTTTTGAAATGTGCGGCTATCCGTAGCGAAAGATAGTCGCCGACAAATGATGATTTAGATAAATTAGATTCAGTTTACAGTACCTCAGGTTGAATTCAGAATAATGGATTTTGGTATCGGCTTTCTCTCGAACAACGTGATGCTGCCAATCATAGATTTTTTCTATGGTATAGTGCCTAGCTACGGATTAGCGATCGTTGCTTTGACCTTGATAGTCCGCTTCGCGCTCTATCCCCTGAGTGCTGGCTCAATTCGCAACATGCGGAAGATGCGAATTGTACAACCTCTGATGCAGAAGCGGATGGCAGAAATAAAAGAGCGCTATAAGGATGAACCGCAAAAGCAGCAGGAGGAAATGGTCAATGTTCAAAAAGAATTTGGCAATCCCTTGGCAGGCTGTTTTCCATTACTAATACAAATGCCAGTTTTGTTAGCCCTGTTTGCCACTTTGCGGGGTTCACCTTTCGCAAGTGCAAGCTACAGTGTTAACCTGCAAATTGTTCCTGCAGAACAAA
Source organism: Nostoc sp. (assembly GCF_036917975.1). Classification (GTDB taxonomy): domain Bacteria; phylum Cyanobacteriota; class Cyanobacteriia; order Cyanobacteriales; family Nostocaceae; genus Nostoc. The sequence goes on along the minus strand of NZ_JBALEJ010000049.1, from coordinate 126,263 downwards.
TCGAACAAATTCAACCGCAAGCTTTTGCCACTGCCCCTCAAAATATTTACGTTGCCGATGGAGAACACGTTAAAGTAGCTGCCATCATTCCCAGCGGAAACAAACTAGCAGTGGGAGAGCAAACCAAGATACAGTATCAGACTGTTGAAGGTAAACCATTTCAGGTACTTTTAGCAGAACACCCAGAAAATAAGCTGACTCCTGATTGGAAAATTACCAAAGGTGAAGATAGGATAAAAATTGATGCTGAAGGTAATGTAGAAGCCTTGCAACCAGGAGAAGTTAGCATTCAAGGAACAATTCCCGGACTAGCAGCAGAAAAAGGCTTTCTATTCATCGATGCCTTAGGCAGGGTTGGCGCACAAGATCCAGACGGTACAATCCACTGGGATATCGTCGCCATGATTGTCTTTTTTGGAATCAGCCTTTATGTTAGCCAAATGCTTTCTGGGCAAAATTCCAGTGGTGGCAATCCGCAGCAGGATACAGTTAACAAAATCACTCCCGTCATCTTTTCTGGGATGTTTTTATTCTTCCCCCTGCCGGCTGGAGTGCTGATGTATATGGTGATTGGTAATATATTCCAAACCGCACAAACTTATCTTCTCTCCCGCGAGCCTCTACCAGAAGAACTGCAAAAAATCGTGGAAACCCAGGAGAAAGAAGTCGCAGTTACAGAACAAAAGGCACTCCCATTTGAACCAAAAAGTGCCAAGAAAAAGGCTACAGGGGGATCATGAGCAACATTTCGATGCAGCGAGGTCAGCAGTGGTTAAAAACACTGCTAGAACTCACTGGAATACCATCTGAGATTCAGGGTCATTTAGAAACTGCCCAATCTCAAGATGGCGATTCCCCAGAACCAGATAACTACTGGTTGACAATTGATCAAACTAATTTAACCTCAGAACAAATCCAGGTATTAATTGGTGCTGATGGTTCTGTGCTAGATGCGATTCAGTATCTAGCAAATTCGGTTCTAAACCTCAGTCAACCCCTAGAGGAACAAGCCTCTTACACCATTGAGTTGAATGGCTACCGCGTCAAAAGAGAAGCCGAAATTCGCGCATTAGCAGAAGCAGCAGCCGATGAAGTGCGCTTTTCTGGTAGAGAAGTGGAAATCAAATCTCTTAGTTCTGCTGAACGTCGCCAAGTCCATACCTTCTTGAAAGAATTTGGAGATTTGGAAACCTTCAGTCGGGGTAAAGAACCGCATCGTCATCTGGTTGTCCGTCCAGCTTCCTTGGAAGGAGTTGGGAGTTAGGAGTCGTTCAATTTTGGATTTTAGATTTTAGATTTTAGATTTTTTATTCAATCCAAAATCCAAGTTGCGCTGTAAGCGCACCAAAGGTGCGAACCAAAATCTAAAATTGTCAGAGTTATGAGTTAATTGAAAACTCATAACTATATAATTTCAAAATTTCTCTTGTTCTTAAGAGATAAAATAAAGATGTATTATCAGTATAATTGCTGATAATGAAGATAAATTTTAGTGAGGATATCTCACGAATCCTATGGACGCAATTTATATTCCGCAGCTAACTCAAGCCCCGGAGCGGACAGAGGAAGTTCAGGTTAATGAATTTCTGCCTGGTCTGGAAACCTTGACGCCAGTTCGCGGCCACGTGCGCGTACAGCATCATGGTAATTACTTGCAAGTGTCTAGTCAGGCAGAAACAATTATTACTTGTACCTGCAACCGATGTTTGCAGCAATACAATCGACGTTTAGGGCTTGATACGAAAGAAATCATCTGGTTAGACGAAACTGCAAATCAGGCAAATGACTTGCCCTTAGAAAGGGAAGTAGTTATGGAAGAGTTGCTGGAAAGCTTACCGCCCGATGGTTATTTTTATCCCAACGAGTGGCTGTATGAGCAGATGTGCTTGGCAGTACCACAACGGCAACTGTGCGATCGCAATTGTCCAGGTATTCCTGTAAGTAGTACTGTTGATAGTTCTGATAGTCCTGAAACTCCAATTGATCACCGTTGGGCTTCTCTAGAAGCACTGAAAAAGCAACTTTCGGGACAGTAATTCGGTAATTCCATCAGACTGAAGTCTGGGGCTACACCAACTTAGCCTGCCTACGCAGGCTAGTTGTTTTATTGTTTTGGTACAGTTCCAGTAGGTTAATGTTTTCAGCATCAGTATTATCATTACTACTGCTATCGTCAAAAGTCTTCTGGTCGTTGCTCAAAGATTGTGACTGAATATCTGAGTTAATTAAAATATTGTTGCTTCCAATTATCGGGCTAGTAACCATACTGTTGATTATAGACATAACCTCTGAGCTAGAAATTTCAATCATTTTCTCGGCTACAAGTTGACTACTGAAGCTAGTGCTGGCAATCATGCTGTTGAGTGTAGGGCTGGCAATATCTTCTGAGGTTGTAGTTTGTGTACTATGCTGTGCTGTCTGTGTGACAATCTCACGGACTTCACCATCAGTCAAGTTGTGGTTAGCACTCAGCATGAGAGCAACGACACCAGCAACGAAAGGTGTTGCCATCGATGTACCACTATAAGTCGCATATTGATTACCTGGAATTGTAGAGGAAATATTCACACCAGGTGCAGTAACGTAGGCAAGTGGATCAGATCCAGCACGATTAGAGAAGTCGGCTATATTGTTATTCTGATCTACCGCTCCTACTGTTAGTCCCCAGTTTTTGGCATAACTTGCTGGATAATCGGGGGTGTTGGCACTATCATTACCAGCTGCCATGACAACAACAACATTTTTGCTACTGGCATATTGAATAGCTGACTCTAGAGCCATGTTAGGATAAGCACCACCCAGGCTGAGGTTAATCACATTAGCTCCATGATCCACGGCATAGTAAATACCTTCTGTTATGGTAGTGTCAGAGCCAGCACCAGAGTTATCCAAAACTTTGATTGCCATAATCTTGGCATCATAAGCAACACCAGTGATGCCAGAACCGTTGTTTTCTCCAGCAATGATGCCAGAAACATGAGTGCCATGACCGATTGTGGATGTGTCTAAGACATTATTATTGTTGTCCACAAAGTTCCATCCGTGAACATCATTAGCATACCCTTGTGCCGCATCATTATTGGGGTTTGTCCAGATATTATTTTGCAACTGTGTATCATTATAATCTACCCCAGTATCCAGAACGGCAACGACAACACCCTTACCTGTATATCCCTTTGCCCAAGCTTCTGGAGCTTTTACCAGGTTATCTCCCCAATTATTAGCACCAAGATTAGGAACGTCAGAAAAGGTATTTTGACCAGCAGCTTGAGCCACGGCTGAGGCGGCATCAATTAAGCCATAGCCGGAGATGGGATTATATGTTCCACTAGTGCTAAGAGAAGTCGAAGTAAACTGCTGATTCTGATTAATGTCCGTCTCTAAATAACTTGTCCCTTGGTTAAAACTACTATAACTATTGAAGTTCAAGTCGTAGTTATTGTTGAGATTTAAGTAATTATATGAAGGGAGAGAGCTAATATTTAGACCGTTATTAGATAAGGAATTATTACTCATATAGTCCATAGACATCAGTATCCCCCCCTTAGGAATTGCAGTTTTATTTTGGCAATATAAGCAAACTGTCAAAACCTTAGTTATTTTCAGGTTTTAAAGATTGTTATCATTAATTAAATAATTAATATTTTTCTCAATATAAAATTGATATGTATTTGACAAATAAACTTAAGAAAACTGGAAATATTTGAGTATAATTTCCAAGTTTTAGCAACTCTGTTACATCCTAAAAATTAAGGATGGCAAGGTAAATCTAATATCGTGTATAAATCAAATCCGAGACTTTATAATCGGTGGGCTGGTGTAAGAGGTTTCTTGAAGTTCGCCCAACCAATTTGCCTAGCTCAGACTCAAAAAATTGGCTGAAGCAAAACCAGCGATCGCACTGGCAACCACTATAAACTGGTAGATGTTGGTTTTTTAGTTGTGAGAGGCGATACAAACCTGAACAATGAGAGAAGAACTAATAATCACAGCTAAATATGAACTTCCGTGAAGAGTTTAAACTGTTGCTACGCGCCCGCTACCCCTTAATTTATATTCCCACTTATGAGGAAGAACGGGTAGAAGCAGCAATTCGGGAAGAAGCAACCAACCAGGGTAATCGCCCAGTGTATACTTGGGATTTTGTCGATGGCTACCAGGGAAACCCCAATGATGTTGGGTTTGGGCGACGTAACCCGTTGCAAGCTTTAGAATTTATCGAAAAATTACCAGCTTCCGCACCTGCGGTATTGATTCTCCGAGATTATCATCGCTTTTTAGATGATGTAGCGATCGCTCGCAAACTCCGCAACCTGTCCAGACTCCTCAAGTCGCAACCCAAAAATATTGTCCTACTTTCGCCGCGCATCGCTATTCCTGACGACTTAACGGAAGTGCTGACAGTCGTCGAGTTTCCTTTACCCGCCGCCCCAGAAATTAAAACTGAGGTGGAACGCTTACTACAAGGTACTAGTAACTCCCTTTCTGGCAAAGTTTTAGATGACTTAGTACGCTCTTGTCAAGGACTTTCGATGGAACGGATTCGCCGGGTTTTGGCAAAAGCGATCGCTACCCACGGAGAATTGCAACCAGAAGACGTGGATCTGGTTTTGGAAGAAAAGCGCCAAACTATTCGCCAAACCCAAATCCTGGACTTCTACCCCGCCACTGAGCAAATTTCTGATATCGGCGGACTGGATAACTTGAAAGATTGGTTGATTCGTCGGGGAGGCTCATTTACAGATAAGGCGCGACAGTACGGATTACCGCACCCCCGTGGTTTAATGTTGGTGGGTATTCAGGGAACTGGTAAATCGTTAACAGCAAAAGCGATCGCTCATCACTGGCATTTACCCTTACTACGTCTGGATGTAGGCAGGTTATTTGGTGGTTTGGTGGGTGAATCAGAATCTCGGACTCGTCAAATGATTCAAGTAGCTGAAGCCCTTGCCCCCTGTATTTTATGGATTGATGAAATAGATAAAGCCTTTGCGGGACTTGGTAGCAAAGGGGACGCCGGAACAGCCAGCCGTGTGTTTGGCACTTTTATTAACTGGCTAGCCGAAAAAAGCTCACCCGTGTTTGTCGTCGCTACCGCCAACGACATCCAAGCGTTACCGCCAGAAATGCTCCGTAAGGGGCGATTTGATGAAATTTTCTTTGTGGGTTTGCCCACTCAAGAAGAGAGAAAAGCAATTTACGATGTTCATTTATCCCGATTGCGTCCCCATAACTTGAAAAGTTATGACATCGATAGGCTAGCTTATGAAACGCCTGATTTTTCTGGGGCAGAGATTGAGCAAACTTTAATTGAAGCGATGCATATTGGATTTAGCCAAAACCGCGACTTTGCTAACGACGATATTTTAGAAGCAGCAAGTCAGATCATACCCTTGGCGCGAACTGCTGTAGAGCAAATTCAGCAACTCCAAGAATGGGCGGCGGCTGGGAGAGCGCGTTTAGCATCAAAACACAGTCCTTTAAGCGAACGCCTCCGGCGCACTACGTGATAGACGAAAGTCCGGTACTGGGTACTGGGTACTGGGTACTGGGAAAAAGTTTTTTAAAATTATGGTGGTGCGTAAAAGCCCCCACCATAATTTTAAGGGTTTGGCACCTAATCCCTAATCCCTAGTCCCCAGTCCCTAATCCCCAGTCCCTTTTACATTCGGTCGATGTCTATTCAGCAGTAGCTACAATAATGAGTTAGTCAAAAGCCCATAGTCAATAGTTAATGATGAATTATTATGGACTATTGATTCTTATCGGCTGGGTTACTTGCTGTAACCCTTGAGAGCCAGTTTAACGCCACTCCTCTCAATGGGAGGAAAATACACAGATAACTGGCTCTCCTTCACCCTTAACTCTTGATAATCAGGTTTTAATTATGTTGTCTGGCTTAACAAAGTTTATACTGGGGTTTATCTTAGCGATCGCTGTGTTAATCGGTAGCGGCGTTGCAGTTGCACTCTACTTCATGCGGAGTACCAGCATAGCGCCTGCCAAACCCATTTTTTCCAACGATAGTCCCTCGCTGAAAGCTCAAGCTCCAAAAGCAACTGAGCCTAGAGGAGGTAAACCTACCCTTAAACCTGAAACTCAGGCTCAATCGTCTCCAAGTCCAACCCCTACTCCCACAGAATCACCAAAGGCTACTCCATCACCAAAACCATTGCCAGCAGGAGCCTACCGAGGGCGTGTGAGTTGGGCCGAAGGTTTGAGTTTGCGATCGCAACCAAGTCAAGAAGCTGAAAAGATTGGTGGGGTTCGTTTTAATCAAAAAATTATTATTTTGGAAGAAAACGACGATAAATCCTGGCAAAAGATCCGTTTGGAAGGTAGCGAACAAGAAGGTTGGGTAAAAGCAGGTAATACTGAAAAAATTGATGGAAAAGTTGATGGACAATAGTCTAAAAAATCATAAGTGTCTACTCAATAGCTCCATCTGGCTCTAATTTTGATTGCTTCCCCAGAAAATATATCTAGGACTTTTATGGCTTCTAATGCCTCGTTCATGCTTTTTCTCTTTCCACTTACCGCCTTATTATTTTATAGGAAAAAAGCCTGAAAGAATTGCTCTACAATCATTTCAGGTTTGAAGTTATTCAATTTTATAATTATGAAATCCGCTTTAACGAATTCGGTGGGTTGAAGTCCCCCGGTTCAATAAATAAGTCAGTTTTGTGGTGGGGTCTAAATCCCCATTACAAAACTGTACTTCCGACTTCCGACTTCCGACTTCCGACTTCTTTAATATCTGCGGAATGTGGACCCTAAGCGCCTGCTATTTTTTTATATATTTTCTCACCCTTGATTATCTCTTGATAGTACTGCTCATAAGAGGTAAATCTAATAGATTCTTGTCTTCCTAAACCTAAGATACCAAAGGTGGAAAGGCTATTATAAAACAGTTCATGTACTCGTTTTTGAAGTATTTGATTAAAATAAATGAGGACGTTACGACAAAGGATGACATTAAACTCATTAAAAGAACTGTCAGTTGCTAAATTATGCTGGGCAAAAACAATGTTTTCTCTTAGGGATGCTCGAAAAATCGCATTATCATAAGCTGCGGTATAATATTCTGAAAAAGACTTCTTGCCACCTGCTTTCAAATAAAGGTGAGTGTATTCCTGCATCAATTTCAGCGAGAAAATCCCACTTTTAGCATTTTGTAATACCTTCTCATTCGTATCAGTGGCATATATGCGGCAACGGTGGTAAAGTCCTTCTTCTTGCAGTAAAATTGCCATTGAGTATACTTCTTCACCGGTTGAGCATCCAGCGTGCCAGATGCGAATAAATGGATAGGTTTGTAAGAAGGGAATAACTTGATTTCTAAAGGTGTTATAAAAGCTGGGATCGCGAAACATTGATGTGACGTTCACCGTCAGAGCAAGCAAAAATCGTTCCAAATAGGCACGGTTGTGGAGTAATCGCTCTTGCAATGCAGAAACATTTGCTAATCCCTCCAATTGCATGAAGCTCTGAATGCGGCGCTTGAGCGAGGAAAGAGCATAATTACGAAAGTCATAACCATAGTACTGATATACCCCTTCCAAAAGCAGATGTATTTCTATGTCCTCCAAGATCGGTTTGGGCAGAGGCATTATATTCATAATTCATAGGTTTCAGTTTAACCGAATGGCTGTTACTACTAAAATAGCGATCGCTGTTATTGAAATCCCAGCTAGCCATCTAATTTGATAGCGCAGATTTTGAACCTCTTGGCTGAGATTTTCTGTCTGTGGTATAGCATAAGGTTCTAGTTGGACAACTTCGATCGCTACTTGTTCGGGTTTATTTTGGGGCTTTTCAAAAGCAACCTGCGTATGTAGCCAATTAGTAATCAATTGGGGACAGTTCTTTTTAAACCAATTTAAAGCTATAGTTCTAAAAACTGGTTTTGACATTCGGGCAATTAATTTCATCACCCTGTTTAAGGGTTTCAAGCGAAGCTTTTGATTGATCAGATTCACTGAACCAACATCATAAAGACAATCCAGAATTAGTTTCACAGTGGCTTCTTCACTGTTAATCAAGTTTTGCAGTAAAAGCAGAACATCATGCATACGCTCTGCTTCCATATACTTTTCTGTCAAGTTTTCTGGAGGACTTACGGTTCGATTTAAGGTATTTCGTCTTACTATTGTCATATTGGTAACATAGCATTCATAATAATGTCAGTACACCTATCTACCGAGAGAAAGATTTTTTATCTAGAGAGAGAACCTAAAAGCCAAAATTCGTTCCAAAATTTGTTTGTAAGAGACATGACTATATCGTGTCTGTAAAAAGGATATTTGTCTAGTTCATTACGAATCTTTTATTTAATTCTGGGGAATTGAAGAAGAATTCAGAAGTCAGAATTCAGGAGTCAGAATCAAGACGCGACGCTCGAATACTCGCTAACGCTGCGCTATCGAATACTCGCTCTAAGCGTTCGCGCAGCGTCTCTAAGAGTTGCCATGCCGCAGGCTTTACGCTGCGCTATCCGCTTTTTCGGTCAAAATTCATTCTGAATTCTGATTTCTGACTACTGAATTCTGTTCGCTAAATTTTTTTATTGAGATGCTAATAGTTCAACTTGTGCAACTACCCGTTCTAATTCCTCAATAATTAGCGTGATTCCAGTTTTTCTGAAGGCATCCACAAGCGCCCGATAATACCAAAGAGTCCCTTCTTTGCGCCCCTGAAAACGTTCCCAGAGCGAATCACCCAAAACACGATAATCTTTGAGAATGGATTGGGCGTTGTAAAGTTTATCTGCTGATGACACGAGCAGAACCGATGGGGAAGCAGTAGAAATATGAGCGATGTATGCTTCCTTGCGCTGTCGCCAAGGGGGTTTGGGAGTTGTATCAGCATCAGTACAACCATCTACAATTGCTGTTACATTGTCACCAAAGCGACGGCGAATTTCTTCTCGTGTTGCGTCGCCACCTTGATCTTCGATCGCATCGTGTAAGAGAGCTGCGATCGCTTCATCTTCATTTGCCCCATATTCTAAAGCAATACTAGCGACACCTAACAAATGGGCAACGTAGGGTACACCTGAACCTTTACGAACTTGGCTGGCGTGCAGTTCAGTGGCGTAGATGAGGGCTGCGGTAAAACGTTCTGAAAGCATTGTATAAAAGGAGTTAAATGTCAAGCAGCGAAGGCAAAGACGCTCCGCCCCCGGTCAGAATTCAGGATAACTACACCAATTAAAGGGTTTGTGTCAATTTTATAACAAACTGTTCCAGCTACAGCAATATTAAGCCGTGAAGATTTTGTACCTGGGTTTATGTTGCATTTGAAAAAATGATTGTAAAAGCAATGTCTATGGCTGTCTATATACGTACTTTCTAGCAATTAAAATAAATTGATCTCATAGATAGACAAAATTTAAATTTGTATTACATCGCTAGATAGATAAAAATCTGATGATATTTTATTAAATTAATAATGTTCAGATTGTACTGAATAAAAGGGCAGAAAAACAAAATACAAAATATAGAAGAAGTAGGTAAACTAAGCTTGCAACCTGAAGCTGATGTTGAATATATTCTTTCTCAATCCGGTTTGGTTAAGGTTTTTTGATGAAACACAAAGACGCGATAAATCGCCGTCTCTACAATAATCAGTATTTTGTCTTGACGGCGATTCACCGTGTCTCCTACCTTAACCGAACAGTGTTGAATTCCTTCTGATCTAATAAATTTAGGATACTAATAATGGAAACTACAGAAACAACGCCAACAAATTCAACACCTTTCCCAAATATTCCACCAGTTATTGAAAGTAACGATAGTGAGTATCGTGATAGCGGTGTACCTAGCACAGTTGCGATCGCCGGACATCCCTTACATCCCCTGAGTGTGATCTTTCCCATAGCCTTTTTAGCCGCCGCCTTGGGAAGTGACATTGGCTACTGGTTAACTGGTGATTTCTTCTGGGCTAGGGCTTCGTTATGGTTAATTGGACTCGGATTAGCTGGAGGTTTACTCGCTGCTGCGATCGGTCTTAGCGACTTTTTGAAAATTGAACGAGTCCGCAAGCGCACCGCCGGCTGGGCACATTTGATACTTAATGTTTCTTTACTAGTTTTATCACTCGTCAACTTTCTCATACGCTTGGGTGACGCTGAATCCCGAATACTACCTTGGGGACTGTTACTCTCGATTGTTGTCGGTACGCTGACTAGTATTTCTGGTTGGTTCGGTGCTGAACTCTCTTATCGCCACAAAATCGGTGTAGTGGGTGCAGGTAGCAGAAGATATCCATAAACATCTGTGAAAAAGAATTGTTTTGACGTAGCAGTGCTACGTCTCTACAAAGGTTCTGGAATGAATGGCACTAAGTTAAAACACAGCCTTTAGACTGGCTGGTTCCCAGCCTCCAGGCTGGGAAACGATTTTGGGAGGCTCCGCCTCCAGTGGACTGACTAGAGAGGCAGAGCCTCTGGGAATACATTCCCAGTCTTCAGACTGGGAACGAGGTGACACAATCCTTTCGGCTTTTCTTAGTGCCATTCGGTTCTGGAATAAAGCTTGATTATTTTTTATTGGAAGTCCCTAATACCGGGCTGCGTCAGATGCAGGCAGCCCAATTTAGTATTTTGTAGCTTAGGAAAGTACTGGTTGTGGTTGTGCTTCTAGATTCTGAGCTTTTTGCTTGAAGACGGTTGGTACTTCGGAACTGAACGCTTCACCTTGAACCACTTCTGAGCGGAAACCATCAACCCCAACTGGAACATCACCAGTAATGGTGGTGCGATATAACAAACGCTCAACATCCAAATGATCCAAATCTTGAGGAGCTAAATGCACGGTGGCGCGGTTGTCCCAGAAGGCAATATCACCGTTGTTCCAACGGAAGCGGGTGGTGTAAGCAGGCTTGGTAACTTGGTTGAAGAACAACTCAAGCAGCAGCTTGCTTTCTTGTGGTGACACGTCAACAATGTGGGAGACGAAACCAGGGTTAACGAACAACGCCCGCTCACCAGTTTCAGGATGAACCCTGACTACTGGGTGGATGGAAACTAGTGGATTGACAGCAATCCGCTCGGAGAACTTGTTGTTACTGGGCTGATACCCGCCTCCATTGAAGCGATGTTCAGCTTTCAATGTGTCTGCTAGCGCCCGCAGAGGTGCTGACAAACCCTCATAAGCTGCAACCAAATTACTCCAGTGGGTATCACCACCAAAACTAGGAACATTAACTGCGCGTAAAATTGATGCTGCTGGCGGGTTGATTGCCGCTGTTACGTCTGTGTGCCAGGGGCCTCCAGTGCGAAAACCATACTGCTTCTCATAGAGCTTACGGTCTACAGGTTTGAGCTGCGGAAATCCTGGAACTGGTTCAGGCTCTCCGAGTGGATGCGCGAAAGTCACTTCGCCGAAACGAGATGTGAATTCAACTTGGGCAGCATGATCGATGTTCTGTCCCCGAAAGAATATGACTTTCCACTTTAATAGTGCTTTACGAATTTCTTTGACTTGATCATCATTCAAAGGACGGGAAAGGTCTACGTTACCGATTTCAGCACCGATGAAACCAGCTACTTGTTTGACTTCAATATGTTTGTAGCCCATATAGATTCTCCAGGGTTTGATTCATAGAGTGGTGTTCGCATTTGTCCGTTTCCTGTGGAATTTTGCTATCAAGTGCAAGCAAAATTTCATAAGAAGCGATCGCAACTGAAAATATCATACACTATCTCGATACATTTACCGTAGTATTTATTTACTGTATTTTAGACAGTCGGAACAACCAGAGGCTCAGAAGTACCCAAAAAACCGCGCTTATATCTTTTCTGTGTGCAGTAACAGCGAGGATAAAGACTTAAGCGCAGTTAAAAATATTGACCGAACAAGGCAAAAGTAAAAAGTTAAAAGGCAAAAGAAAGAAAAAGAAAAATGGTCACAGAGCAACTAAATTTATTTATGGGGATTATCTTTTTACTTTTTACTTTTTACTTCTTAACGTTGGTGTGATTCTCTAATGAATCTATTCAGGGTAGAAAACTACCGTCCTTAACTCAATACTCTGACGAGGTGGAGCATCCGATGGGCTAGTGGGGTCATCAAAGCCAGTATGACCGGCAAACCTGGCCCGTCCATCTTCTGCGGAGTCAAAGCACTTAATAAATAGCGCTTCGTCTTGCTGCATCTGCGGGAAATAAAACCATTGATGTGATGGGTTATAGGTGATTGAGTAAGTTTCACCAGCGTAATTGGGATACAAGAGATCGCCCGCCACCAAGTCTGTAGGTGCGATACTCAGAGCGTCGCAAACTGCCAATGGTGACTCTTGGACTGGTGCGATCGGTCGCCAAATGTTAATCAGTGCAAACCTTTTTTGCAGCGCTTGATCGATGTTATCTATTCCCTGCTCTGTCAATACCTTGCGGGCGCGAGTATAGCCAGATTTGGCTGTAAAGTCATTATGCACGCGCTTGACTGGTTCCCTAATTTCGTTCTCGCCTGGCTGCGAAATTTGAGCGTTACGAAGAGTGTGATCGAATATCAGTACTTCCGTTGCACCTATCACCTCTTTCAATAATTGCTTGGCTTCAGGATAATAAACGCTGCGGATCTCATCTTCATCATAGAAATCACTGACTTTACTTTTATGTGCGGTAAAGTCGAAGCCTTGGCGCTCTAAGGATACTTTATCTGAAATTTCCCGTGCATTACGGATTGGAACTTTGTGTGTCTCATACTTTCCGTTGGAGCGGGGAACCCCTGCTGGAGGTTCATAGGCATAGTTGACAAGCTTTTCTGCCATCGGGGTGAGGTAGTTCAGTTCTGCCTCAACGTGTTTCAGGTCAGAGAAAAAACGATTGTCTCTACTCATTGCTTACATCCTTGTTCAAGAAGTTCAGACAGATAAGATCCTGTAGAGTTGCAGTGTAATTAACGCTCAATACTCAGCAATTGATCGCAATTACATCTAACGGCGTCAGCAAACTTACAACACGCCTCAGCTATGTTGCCAGAGTTTGACTCAAAGTAGCAATTGATATTTGTTAACGTCGATCTCGTCAGGAATCTTCAGTCCTAGATAATTATAGTTAAATACTTATTTAACCATTGTAGTATTCAGCATAACAGAATTTTGGCAAAATGGTCAAATGATTGTTTGAGTATTTGAGTAAAATGCCAGAGCTTGCTATGATATGGGGATGATTGAGAAAAGAAATTACGAAAACCGTGCGAAAATCTTCACGGCTCTTTCAGATCCAACACGCCTGCGATTAGTAGATTTACTATTGAGTACTGACGAAATTAGCTGTTCAGAAATTGCCGAGCAGTTGGATATTAGCTTGTCTCTTTCTTGTCACCACTTGAAAGTTTTGACGGAAGCAGGTTTGGCGAAGAACTATAAAAAAGGGCAAACAAGATTCTACTCAATCGATCGTGCTGTTCTCAATAGTACTTTAGAGAGTTTAAACAGTTTTATTAGTTGAAGAAGGGACTGGGGATTGGGGATTAGGGACTGGGGACTGGGAAAATTGTTCTGGGATTCAGACCACCACCCAAGTTTTATTCGCGCAGCAATGCCTCCGGTGAGCTATGCTTACGCACGAGAAGAAAACTCTTCCTAGTCCCCAGTCCCCAGTCCCCAGTCCCCAGTCCCCAGTCCCCAGTCCCCAGTCCCCAGTCCCCAGTCTATTACTCCTGAAACAATACCTCCTTTGCTGATTTGGTATCACTACGGGAATCGGCACCCAGTAAACTACGCAGATGGGCGGCCATATTGGCGAACTCTTTGCTGTTAATATCGTCAATCTGCGTTGTATCAACAATTTCTTTCACAGTTCCAGGTACCGGCGTCATCACTAAAACTTGATGTCCCAAGTACACGGCTTCTTGTATGGAATGGGTAATTAAAATAATCGTAACGCCTGTGTTTTGCCAAATAGCGTTGACTTCGTACTGGAGTTGAGTACGTGTCAGGGCATCTAGGGCAGCAAAAGGCTCATCCATGAGCAGAATTTGCGGTTTCACAGCCAAAGCACGGGCGATCGCTACCCGTTGTTTCATCCCTCCCGATAGCTGATGAGGATATTTATCTATGGCTGCTGAGACTCCAACTAAATTGAGATAGTATAAAGCCTCTTCATTAGCGGCTTTGCTAGCTGCTTTACCTGTAATATTCAGGGCGTAAACGATGTTTTGCCGTACAGTTTGCCAAGGCAAGAGTTGCTCAAAATCTTGAAAAACAACCATCCTATCTGGCCCTGGAGAAGTGATTTTTTTGCCTCTCATCAACAATTCGCCACTGCTGATGGGCTGAAAACCTGCGATCGCTTTTAGCAGGCTACTCTTTCCACAACCCGATGGGCCAATAATTACAAACTTTTCTTTTGGTTTCACAGCAAAGCTAACATCTTCTACAGCTGTAAACCGATGCCTACCTTCTTTGTAGATAATTTGAACACTATTTGCTATAATTAACGGCTCTAATTTCGCCATGAATTCAATCTCCTCCAACGCCTTTAAGCGTCGGTAAAATTAATTCATCAATTGATTTAGGCTGCTGATTTAGCATACCTATTTCATGCATAAATTCTCCATATTTCAGGAAGGCTCTTGGCTCAAGACCGTATTCTACAGCCTGATCGGTAATCCACTTTTTATATTGCTCTGCTGAGATTTTAGCACCATCTATCTGTGAGAGAATTTTTGCCGCTTCATCAGGTTTGTCATTCAAGAGTTTAGTGGCATCTGCGATCGCAGTATACAAAGCTTTCCCAAATTCAGGATATTGATTGTAGAATTTCTCCGTAGTAAAGATGCTGGCAGCACTAATCTTACCAAAAACATCAGAACTCTTGAGAATCACTCTACCACCTTTTTCAACTTCTTGAAATTGGAAAGGTGGTGTTGTAAAGTGTGCATCAATTTGACCATTCAATAGAGATTGTAACCCTAACGGGTGAGCAATAGATTGTATATTTTGATCGAGGGCTGTAGCATTACCTAATTCTTTTTGCGCTGCCCGACGTAGTACAATTGCTTGAAGAGAATCAGGAGATGGTAAGCCAATTTTCATTCCTGGCTTAAAGTCTTTTAAACTTTTTATGTTCGAGTTCTTGACGACCAACCAAAACTCACTATGATTAAGTGAAGCTAAGATTTTCCATCCTACACCTTTATCCCAACCAACAAGAAATGGGCCAACGCCACCTGCACCAACTTGTAGTTGATTTGCAAGAATTCCATCCCGAATTGCTGCACCATTCGATAATTCTTTCCATTCAAACTTTGTCTGTGGAAATTGCTGTTCTAAAATCTGCTGCTGTTTGACAATTAGTAAATTTGCATAGTTGATTCCTGGTTGATAGGCAATTGTTATTTTTTCTGGAACTTTTGAAGCTATTTGATTCCCAGAAGTGCAAGCCACAAACACAAAGGTTAGCATTGCTAATCCAATCAATAAACTCCAAGACTGAAATTGCTTGAATTTCATTATTTTATGCCTCTTATAGCTGCTTTAATAAACTTCCTTCTTGCATTTAACATTCCTGAGTAATCAGCTAAAAAACATCTAATTTGCATAATTTAATTAAACATAACTCTTGTGGGGTGGGCAACATGAGCGCCCAGTGTACGAAATTTATAATTATTTCCAACTGCATAATATTTTTATAAATACTGTAAGTTAATAGAGATACAGTATTTTATGAATTTAAACGAAAGTATCACACAGTCAGAAGCAAAAAACAAGGTGTGTTAAGAAGTTCATAAAATATTTGGTCTTTTCTCAGCGTTCTCTGTGCCTCTGCGGTTAAATAAATTACTTCTAGACATAAGAGGCACAGAGAAAACAGACAAAGAGGAATTATAGACTAAAATTTACATCCACCTAAGCGTTGCTTAAGAGTAAAGATATACCTAAGTTTGTGTAGTCAAGACTTCTAGTACAACACGGCGTAAATAAACCAACCATTTAAAATAGCCAGAAAGCTTACAAAAGAAGCATTCTTTCTTTTTACTTTTGCCTTTTTACTTTTGCCTTCTTGTACTAGTCGTTCGGGCTGTTAAAATTTTGCTTAGTCTCTAGCCTATAGAAAATGCTTCGACATCGTAACCAAACAATCTTTATTATTATTTCTGTACTCATCGTTGTACCGATGGGCTTTTTATTTAAGTATTATAATGGGCCTGCCCATCACTGGTTTAACGACTACGGAGCGGCTGTATTTTACGAAATATTTTGGTGTCTGTTCGCGTTTTGGTTTTTCAGAAATCGAGCGGCTGTAATCCAAATTCCTATATGGGTTTTTGTCATCACCTGCATACTAGAATTCTTGCAACTTTGGCATCCACCACTATTAGAGGAAATTCGCGCCACCTTGATAGGTAAATTGTTACTTGGTACAACCTTTGTTTGGTGGGATTTTCCTCATTATTTACTTGGTTCTGTTTTAGGTTGGTTGTGGCTGCGACAATTATACACAATAGGTTATGCACAAAAGAATCAAGGTTAAGCCTAATTCAAAACAGCAAAAGATTGAAGAACAACCTGATGGTAGTCTAACTGTGTATTTAAAATCGCCCCCAGTCGATGGTAAGGCTAATGAAGAGTTAATTAAACTACTAGCAGATAAATTTGATATACCCAAATCTCATATCAGAATTAAGTCAGGTTTGTCTTCTCGGCAAAAGCTGATAGAAATTGATACAGATACTTAGCTGCTGCTTAACAACACTTTTTTGGAAGACTCTACCTCCTTCTAAATATGAGACTATATCTCACCTAGTAAATCCTCTATTAGAGCCAAGAAACTAGAGATAAAAACTTGCAAAACCGAATTTTTATGCTTGTGTAATACTGATATACCTTGGTTGAGCTTTGACTCTTTTTATCCAAGCTTGGATAGCAGGAAATTGTGTCAAATCAAACCCACCTTCATCAGCTACATGAGTGTAAGCGAATAAGGCAATATCAGCAATTGTGTAGCGCTCTCCTACAAAAAAAGTGTGAGAAGTTAAGTGTTTGTCCATCAGGTTAAGTGCTGTATAGACTGGTTCACGTTTTTGCTTGATAGCTTCACTATATTCTTCAGTTTTACCTAAAATAGAAATCCAAAATCTTGATGTAGCAATAAAAGGCTCATGACTATATTGTTCAAAACATAACCATTGCAGCACTTGCGCTCTTAAAAAGCGGTCATAAGGTAAAAATTCTGTGCCTTCACTCAGATACACCAATATGGCATTTGATTCTGCCAAATATTTCCCTGGCTCGATTTCTAAAACAGGTATCTTCCCATTGGGATTTTTACTTAAAAATTCTGGTGTGCGAGTATCACCTTTCAAGATATTAAGCTCTATCCTCTCAAAAGGCATACCTAGTTGTGTCAATAAAAGACGTATCTTATAACCATTGCCAGAAGGTAAAAAATCGTACAGTCGCAGTAGTTCCATGTTAAAATACAGTTAGGAAAATGCTGATAAGTGAAGGTTCAAAATACAATATCTTACCAAAAGATTTTCCCAAAACCGGATATTTTTTTTGTATTTAGCATCTGAACGTACTACAGGAAATTATCTAATAAAATAAAAAAAAGTATTATTTATTTCTAGATTGAGATGTTTAATTTAATCAGTGGCCGAGAATAAAACTATGTGTGGAAGATTTACGCTAAACCAGTCGGCAGCAGGATTATCTCAAGTTTTCCATGTGGAGTCAGTTCCAGATTTAGCAGCCGAATATAACATCGCACCTACGCAAATGGTGGCAACAGTGTTACAAAATCCCGAAAGTAAAAAGCGTGAATTTAAGCAGTTGCATTGGGGGTTAATTCCGTCATGGGCGAAAGATGCGGGAATGGGGGCAAAGCTGATTAACGCCAGGGCTGAAACAGTTGCCGAAAAACCCGCTTTTCGTTCGGCTTTTAAGCATAGACGCTGTTTAGTGCTAGCTGATGGCTTTTATGAGTGGCAACGCCAACCAGGTAAGAAGCAGCCATTTTATTTTCGTCTCCAAGATGGGCAACCCTTCGGCTTTGCTGGTTTGTGGGAGAGATGGAAAACCCCTGCTAACGAAGAAATAATCTCTTGTACAATTTTGACAACGGCAGCTAACGAATTACTCCAACCCATTCATGAGCGGATGCCAGTGATTCTGGAGCCACAAGATTACGATTTATGGCTAGATTCCCAAGTGCAAACGTCCCAAACCCTACAGCAGCTATTGCGTCCCTATCCAGCGCCAGCAATGACTGCATATTCAGTTAGCACCTTGGTAAACAACTCTCGACATAATAGTTCAGAATGTATCGTACCCCTAAGTCAGGAGAATGCCCCCGCAAATCAGTTAAATTAGCTATTGAGTGAATTATGGAATTGGGGACTGGGAAGTTTTAGGCTTGACACTTTATGTTCTGAAGCTGAAGTTACGAGTTCTGAGGCTGAAGTTCTGAGGTCGAAGTAATAATCTTTCTTCTCAAATCCCCAATCCCCAAGTCCCCAATCCCCAATCCCCAATGCCCCTAATACGCAATACCCAGAGACAAATATGCCAAGAACACAAAAAAACGATAATTTTGTTGACAAATCCTTTACAGTGATGGCGGATATCATTTTGAAGATCCTGCCAACCAACAAAAAAGCTAAAGAAGCGTTTGTTTATTATCGAGATGGTATGTCGGCCCAAGCGGAAGGGGAATATGCTGAGGCATTGGAATACTATGAAGAAGCTCTAACACTAGAGGAAGATACCAACGATCGCGGCTATATTTTCTACAATATGGGGCTAATCTATGCCAGCAATGGCGACCACCAAAAGGCTTTAGAACTATATCACAAGGCAATTGAGTTAAACCCACGCCTACCCCAAGCTTTGAACAACATCGCCGTGATTTATCACTACCAAGGCGAAAAGGAAAAAGAAGCTGGAGATAACGAGGCTGGCGAAGCACTTTTTGACCAAGCCGCAGACTATTGGATTCGTGCTATTCGCATGGCTCCCAATAACTACATCGAAGCCCAAAACTGGCTGAAAACCACCGGGCGATCGCAAATTGACGTATTCTTCTAAAAGTGATGAGTTAGGAATTATAAATCATCGACTCCTAACTCTCCACTCCCTACTCCCCACTAAAAAATATGATTGACCAAGAACAAGTTCACAAGGTAGCTAATCTTGCTCGTTTAGAATTGACTCCACAAGAAGAAGAACAATTCACTACTCAGTTGGGAAGTATTCTGGACTATATTGAACAACTGAATGAACTTGATGTCACTGATGTAGCCCCAACAACAAGGGCAATTGATGTCAGTAATATCACACGAGAGGATGAATTGCAACCCTATCCTGACAGACAAAGTATTCTCAATGGTGCGCCTGAACAGGAAGGCGAATTTTTCAAAGTACCAAAAATCCTCAATGCTGAATAGTTATGGAAGAGGAAAAGGGGAACAATTAATAGACATCTCCAGAAATTAAATATGCGTTATCCAAAACCCTTGTAGAGACGTAGCAGTGCTACGTCTCTACATTCATTTTCGGAGATGTCTAATTGTCGGTCTTGCTTCAATCCCACGCCGTTGCGCGTGGGTTAATTCTAGCTCAAGCCGGACTGAACGGGAGATGATATGAAATCATGCAGTTAGTAATGTATAATAAACCCCAAGAGTTCAGGGTGCTTGTCGAGTATTGAAAAACTTGCTCGTACTGCCAAAGTATGTTCTATGTCTAAATCTGCAATCACCGTTACCGTCAAGTTGTTTGCTGCTTATCAAGAAGCCTTTAGGGTTTCAGAGTTGGTGCTGGAATTTCCTAATAGTATGCCAGTTAAAGCAGTATGCGATCGCCTCATAGCTGAACACCCTGAACTCTCCCAATGGCGCGATATAACTCGGTTTGGGATTAATTTGATATTTGTCGAACCAGATACACTACTACAAGATGGGGATGAAGTTGTGCTGATTCCACCAGTTAGCGGTGGTTAGGAAAACAGTTATGAGTTATGAGTTCTCTAACTGATAACTACTCAAAGAGAATTGGCATTAGCAGTTAGTTCCACTAAGCGGTCTAACTCTTGCTGCATCTGACTAACAACTAATTCATAACATTCATTGACATAATAGCGATCGCTAGCTGCTTCTCTACCGTAGCGCTCAAATACAATTGGTGGACAAACCTGTGTGTACATGGGCACTGGTAAGGGAATATTGGGCAGTGGGCCAATTGCTAATCCCCAAGGTAATCCAAGATAGATCGGAAAAACTTCTGGGTCAATCCCCAACAGCCAAGGCATCCCCCACTCGTGGAGTTGCCGCACAATTTTGTAGCAGTCAGCAATTATAATCAGTGTATCGTGAGCGCCCCAGGAAATCACAGGCACAATCGGCACATTTTCCCGTAATGCTAACTTGATAAATCCTTGCCGTCCCGCAAAATAGATTTTGTTACGTAAATAAAACGGTCGGAAGACATCTTCGGCTCCACCGGGATAAACTAGTACACTAGCTCCAGAGTGTAAGGCAGTATAAGCCATTTTCGGATGGGCGATAATTGCTCCAGCCTTGGCGGCCAGTTGCGCTAGTGGTGTGCTAACCTGCCAAGCCTTGGGATGCATCAAACCATAAACAGGTTGTTCGACACCAAATCGTCGGAACCAGTCATACATCACCATTGCCATGTCGGGTGCTGCGAGTCCCCCATTGTGCGAACCGACAAATAGAACTTTTTCTTGGGGTGGAATATTATCCCAGCCACTAGTTTGAACTCGGAAATAGTGGTGATAGAAAAAGCCAAACACAGGCATCAGAGATTCTATGAACTTTGGATCTCGCTCATCCAAAGACCAGCCGGGCTTTTTGTTTAATAAATGTTGCTTTTTTGACATCGATGCATTCTAACAGCATTGGCAAAGTTCAAACAATCCTTTGTGATGATATAACTCAATCCGCTTGGGTTAAGGCTAAAACTGTGTTATTAAAGTCAACGTAGATGCGTAGAAGTTGGTTTTCCTTAATTGCGCGGGGCAATTAATTTAGTGATGTCTATGGAGTAGTTGCTGGTTTTGAACGCTGCTGCTGGTAAAAACCCACAACTTTTTGAAGATATGTAGCAGTAAATCCGCTATTGCAACCTGTGTAGTTGCCAGTCATCCACCAACAACCAACGCCACGCACAGCAGCAGTTTCATTATTATTGGTAGCGATAAACTGCTTGTTTAACTCCCGGCGCGTGATGCAAGATACAACTTGGCGTGCTGTCACAGGACTGTTTTCAAACTGCGTTGGTGTTAGTTCTTTTTTGAGACAAGATTTCGACCAGCCTTTGAGAGTTTCTGGTTTAACTTGCCATTGACTATAAAGTCCATCATTTGCAGTACCGGTCTGCGGTGCAGCTAGTCGCAACGCCTCTACCATCGCCGCAACTTGGGCATCAGAAACCTGTTGTTGTGCTTGAGCTAACAATGATGACAGTCCAAAACTGACAATCACTCCGCTAAGTAGTAATGCTATGGAGTTTCTCCTCATGATTTTGGACTTCTTTTTAGATACCAATATGTAGGATACTACGTTTTTACACTTAGCAATTATCAAAGATTTAGAGGGCATTGGGCATTGGTTATTCTCCTTGTCCCCAGTCCCCAATCCCCAGTCCCCAATCCTCAGTCAATTCTTAACCTGGGTTCCAAGTGCCGTGAAAGCTGTGAGGAATGACGCTAGGTAATCCTAGTTTGCAAACGGGTTCTGCATCCAGGCGATCGCTATCAAATACCCAAACTTCACTACTATGAGTATTACCATCGTATACAACGGTTAGTATCCAGCCTTGCTCAGGGTTGTGGGCATCTTCGGCGTGGATGGGTTCTGAAGGATAGCGGTTTTCTCCTAAGTCTGCTTCGGTGAGGGTTTCGGTTTTGTAGTCGAAGCGAGCGATCGCACCAAAGGATTCTTTGTCTGTATCCCCTCTTTGGGGCATTAATGATAAATAAGTATAGCGCCAAGGTTGTCCAACTTGCGATCGCTGCACTACGGGAAATTCACACTTGCGGTTGACAACTTCCTGTATTGCTGTAATTTTACCTGTTTGAGGATTGAGGCGCACTTGCCACAATGTTCCTTTAGTTACTGTGTGCGTTTCACCACTTGCAAATTGTCTGAGGTATTCATTAGTTTGGTGAAAATCTGCATATCTCACCGTATCCAGAATTACGGAACCGTCTTCATCTTCATAGCCATTGCCAAAATGCCAATTAAACCAAGGATCAGTTTCACTACGACTAACTAAGGATAAGTTTTCTCGGTCGAAGATTAACACCTGGGTTCCTAACTGAGGTTCCCACAACAGAGATTCACTGAAGGTAGTCAAACCAAGGATAACTGACAGTGTTTTCATCCGCATCGGTGGCATGAAAAACACCAGATACCTTTGAGTTAAAACAAAATCATGTATTATCGAGTAGCGATCTAGCTTAAAAACAGTTTTTTGGATAATTTTGCCAGTGGCATCACTTTTGTAGAGATTCAGCTGTACAGAACTGCCGATACTGATTCCAAAGTTAAAAATTTCACCTGTTTGGGAATCGCGCTTGTAATGAGCCGAATAAGGTAAACCGTTGTCCAAAGCACCTAAATCATCCAATCCTTTGATTTCTAAAGTTTGCAAATCAAGGCTGTATGGATTGGTTGCTTCCCATAAAGCTAACAATTTATCAGGTAAAGCCAACACTGAGGTATTCGCTGCATTCTTAATCTGTTGTTGACCCCAGCGCTTCCAGATAGGCCCTGGCGGATGCATCCCATAGACACCATAAAGAAACCTATCCGCTTGAGTTTCAGCTTGATATTCTGCTGTTTGCACATAGCGATAGACTCCGGTAACTCCTGCATCTGTGAAATGGACGCCGAGAATTGCCCCATCTCCATCAAACCAGTGTCCCACGCGATCGCCACCACGTTCTAGCCGTCCGGGGCCATTGCGGTAAAGTGT
The DNA here is from genome assembly GCF_036917975.1 of Nostoc sp. Taxonomy (GTDB): domain Bacteria; phylum Cyanobacteriota; class Cyanobacteriia; order Cyanobacteriales; family Nostocaceae; genus Nostoc. Next base: position 103,313 of record NZ_JBALEJ010000049.1, on the reverse strand, counting down.
CCCACGTAAGCCATCTGGGATTTTGCCAGAAATAATTGATAGTTGGGTAAGGGGAAATTCTTTTGCTGGTTCTGCGATCGCACCAACCCAAGATTTAATTGTTGACTTTTTGGTACTAGTCTGCATCTTAAATAATTCGTAATTCGTAATTCGTAATTCGTAAATTAAGTTTTGTGAAAGCGACGCGCAAAGCGAGTCTGCGATAGCGCCGGCGGCAAGCGAGTATTTTCGAGTCGCGTCCGGGGATTTAGACCCCGACCCAAAACTTGCCGGTTATTGAACCGGGGGATTTAAACCCACGGTACTCGGTTAAAATATTGCTGGATACATTATAGATGTACATAGTTTGATTCTGACGCACAAACTTTTGTCTTCGATGTCAAAAGTAGCGGTTTCAGCTAGTACTAGATATTGAGCCGGGATACGGATACCGTTGGCAATCCCCCCAAACAACTAAACTGAACTGATTGAGAGCTTTCTGAGCAATTTTATACCCAGATGCAACATTCCCCAATTCATTCACTTATTAAAAACTTCTAAAATCTGTCGGCAAATTTGTTTGAGCTTATCCGCGATTTCAGCAGAAGGCGAAGATACACCAACAACATTCCAGTTTTCTACCGTAGAAAGTCGCCACGCTTCACCGCGATGATCGAATCCAGCTACCTCTACGCCGATCGCACGGCGGGAATTGTTGATCGGATCTTGATAAAATCGGATTTGAATTAAAATACTACGACTTCGCCAAGATTTGCTAATACCAGGAAAGTGAAAGCCAATATCTATAGAATCTGGATCGACTAACTCCCTAGTTTCTGGGTCATTTTTCCAGGGTTTGAGATCGGATTTGGCATCAGGAAACTCGAATTTGAACAAATTAACTACCGTAGCTATGTTGCTGGCGAGTTCAAGGTTCGTTGCCTGTTCAGCTGCGTTCACTAAAAAACACTCCTATATCGCGTCGGCATCTTCAGGGATGTGAAGACAGAAAAACCGCCAGAAGGCTTATATGATTGGTGTTTCAGCTTATCAAGAGCTTTGAGATTTAGCAACTCTAAATCAGATTTTCCTAACAATTTTCGTTACTAACAGAAGCCAAAAATTGCTTCTGGTTGGGACTGGCTAACACCTATTAAGTAATTGTACTTAAAAATTCTTCAAAAGCAGATGGAACTCTGCCCTTTAGAGAAAATATCAAGATTTTGTGCAAAATCCTTGGCTGACGAGAACGATAAATTATTGCGCTAGCGATCTAAAATGACACTGTGAATCGGTAAACTAAAAGCAATTAAGTTGAATATATGGTGCGTCAACGCTCGATTTTTTCGTTTTTTCTAGTATTATTGGCCACATTTCTGATTAGTTGTGGTGGCCCTGGTGTTGCGATCGCACCTCCGACTTACACAGCAGTCCAACTGGAAAAAATTCAGGCTTATGTTCCTGAAATTCAGGCTGTGCGCGATCGCTCAGAAGAGTTAACAACTCTGATTAAAAAAGGTGATTGGATCAATGTGCGTAACTTTATACATGGCCCGATAACAGAAGCAAAGCTGAATCTGACTTATGTCACTCCCAACCTTCTACCCAAAGACCAACCCACAGCACGTCAAATAACGCGAGATTTTTTTAAAGACCTGGTTAAACTCGATAAAGCTACTAGTGCTGGTAATCCTCTAGTTGCCTTGAAGCAATCCCAGGCTGCTTTCGCAGAGATTGACAAATTTCTCCAACTGCTTCCTAAGACCAGCACAGAGGCAAGTTAAGCGCGAGGTAAGATGGGCTGAGGGGGATGAGAGATGATGATGGGCATAAGGAAGAGAAAAAATTCTTTACTTGCTCCCCCTGCTCCCCCATCTCCCCTATCTTCGCTTCCAAACAGCAATGAGTCATGTAGTTATTATCGGTTGTGGTGTAATCGGGGCTGCGATCGCTTATGAACTAAGTCTAGTAAAAGGACTGAAAATCACAGTTTGCGATCGCCAACCACCAGCACAAGCTTCCACTGGCGCTGCACTTGGCGTTTTAATGGGCGCAATCAGCCAAAAAATCAAGGGTAAGGCTTGGCAGATGCGACAAACTAGCATCCAACGCTATGAAACCTTGATTCCTGAACTAGAAGCTTTAATAGGTCGCAAAATTCCTTTTAATCGTCAGGGAATTCTCATGCTTTTATCTGATTCCTCCCTAGAGGAGATGTCAGCATGGGAAAAACTAGTAGAAATTCGCCATTCTCAAGGCTGGAATTTAGAAATTTGGGACACGGCTAAACTCCAGAATATCTGTCCTCAAATTAATCACGCAAAAATTACTGGTGCTGTCTATTCTCCTCAAGATCGTCAGCTCGATCCAACTGCCCTGACATTAGCTTTAGTTGAGGCTGCCCAGCAAAATGGTGTAACTTTCAAATTTGGCGTGACTGTTTTGGATACCCTAACCTCAACACCTGAACTTTGCCATCAACTTGAAACTACAGAAGGAAAAATAACCGCAGATTGGTTTGTAATTGCAGCAGGATTAGGTTCAACACCACTGACAGCAAAATTAAATCAGATAATTGATATCCGCCCCGTACTTGGGCAAGCGTTGCAGGTGCGTGTAGGGCATCCATTAGGTAATCCCGACTTCCAGCCAGCGATAACGGGTAACGATGTCCATATTGTTCCTGTGGGCGGTGGAGATTATTGGGTAGGCGCAACTGTGGAATTTCCCAGCAATGGCGATGAGATCCCGCCAAATCAAGAACTGCTGGAATCTGTTAGAAAACAAGCGATCGCATTTTGTCCAGAATTAGCCACAGCAACTATTCTCCGCACCTGGTCAGGCTTACGTCCCCGCCCTGAAGGACGCCCAGCCCCAGTTATTGGTAAGTTGCCAGGGTTTAGTAACATCCTCCTAGCTACTGGACACTATCGCAACGGCGTTTTGCTAGCACCCGCCACAGCTTATGCGATTCGTGAGATGATTATTTCTTAGGGAATGGGGAGTGGGGGGATGAGGGAGATAAGGAGAATAACCCATGCCCAATGCCCAATGCCCAATGCCCAATGCCCAATGCTCAATGCCCAATGCCCAATCCATAAAAAAATAACGTGTCAATAAAAGAACATAAAATCAATGTAGATTCACTGGAATGGTTTTATCGGGAATCTTTACCAATCGGCAGAAGTGACTTAGCGCCTGTGTTGCTGCTACATGGCTTAGTTTCACAAAGTTACAGTTGGCGTCATATTATACCTGCGTTGGCGAATCAGGGGACAAGAGCGATCGCCCCAGATTGGATTGGTTACGGCTTTTCTGCCAAACCAGAAAAACGAGATTTTGCTTACACTCCCGATGCTTTTATTACAGCTTTAGAAGGATTTATCAGAGCTTTAAAACTTGAACATTTTTCTTTAGTTGTCCAAGGTTTTTTAGGTTCTGTAGGATTACAATATGCCTTGCGTCATCCAGAACAAATTGCTAACTTAGCTATTCTAAATACACCAATTTCAACTGCTGCTAAATTACCCTGGAAAATTAAACAAATGGGTTTACCTTTGGCTGGTGAAGTAATGACCCAAGACCCTCTATTAGTTGACAGAACTCTAGAAGGTGGGAGCCGTTATCGCATAGGAGATAAAGATTTAGATGTTTATCGAAAACCATTTTTGAAAAGTTCTTCATCTGGTCGAAGTCTATTGTCCAGTATTCGCAACTTACAACTTGATTCCGCCATGACAGAAATACAATCTGGCTTTAAAGAATGGCAACAGCCAATTCTAATTCAATGGGGTATGATTGACCCTTGGCTACCTATAGATATTGCCGAAAACTTTGCCAATTCCGTACCAAATACTGAATTAATAAAACTTAATAACGTCGGACATTATCCTCAAGAACATTACCACGAGGCGATTTTGGAAGACCTTTTACCCTTTGTGCGTCGTAAAGATGCTCATTGAGAATATAGCTTTGGCAAAAATCGATATTATAAAAATGAATGTCAGAATTCAGGAGTCAGAATTCAGAATCAATTAGTGGAGGATGCAAAATTATCACTTTAGTCCACTAAATGAAAGATTAAGTGGCAGAATTCAAATGTTATTTCTTGTTAAAATTCTATCCTTTAACGGGTGGAATATTCTGAATTCTGTTAGCGCCGCGGGCCGTAGCCCATTCTGGCTCCTGACTCAATACGGTTCGGTTAAGGTTTTTTGATGGAAATTGTAGAGTGCAAAGATCCGAGAAATCATTATAAAGACGCGATAAATCGCCGTCTCTACAAAAGATTGATTATTGTAGAGACGGCGATTCATCGCGTCTTTTGTCTTAACCGAACAGTATTGGCTCCTGACTACTTTTTATTACCATTAAAAATGGATTGCAACCGCAAGTAAAGGAGATTATGATTCATGGCTTATTCCTGGTTTAAAGCATTTCATATTGTCGGATTTGTAGTTTGGTTCGCCGGTTTGTTCTACTTAGTACGTCTTTTTATATATCACGTTGAAGCGAACCTTGAACCGGAACCAGCACAAACGATACTGAAAAATCAGTATCAAATTATGGAAAAGCGCCTTTACTATATCATCACTAACCCAGGAATGTACGTGACGATCGCAATGGCCATCGGTTTAGTAAGCACTGAACCAGATGTTTTAAAAGAGGGTTGGTTGCACATCAAACTGCTGTTTGTGGCTATTTTAATTGGCTATCATCATTACTGCGCTCGGCTGATGAGGAAATTGGCAGTAAATGAATGTCGTTGGAGTGGTCAGCAATTACGTGCTTTAAATGAAGCACCTACAGTTATGTTAGTAGCGATCGTCCTGCTGGCAGTGTTTAAAAATAATCTACCTACAGATATCGCTGCCTGGGCTATTTTCGCCATGATTATTTTGATGGCAGTCACTATTCAACTTTACGCCAAAAAACGCAGGCAAGATAAAGAGAAACTGACGGCACAAATAGGGCAACCACAAGAACAAGGTTAGATAAAATTACTTCTCACAGTAGAGGCGCACAGTTGTGCATACGTGTCAACTTAACGGGAAACGGGCGGTTAGAAACCGCGTCTATACAAACAAAAGTTACCGATCCTGGGTTTCAAATCCTTAATTTGACTTTGCCTCGTTCCCAGTCTCCGACTGGGAATGCTCGTCGTTGAGGCTCCGCCTCTCTTACTGGCGGCAGAGCCGCTTTTGAGTTGCATTTCCAGCCAGAGGCTAGAAACGAGATTTGAAAAGGGTTTTAGCTTAAGTTGACACCAATGACAGTTGTGTGCCCAGAAGACAAATTGCATCACAACAAAAACCGCTACCAATTACCCATTATTTCTATCCGGGAAACGTTTTCAGTAAATCATCCCCAGGAATCACGCTAGTGTAGAAAGTATATTTGCCATTAGCGACATAACGACGGTCTTGTTTAATAATCGCCATAAACTCTCTATGTCCCTCACGAGTACGTCCGACTAAACAACCCGCACTCGCACGACGAATATCACTCCGAGGAAAATCAAAGCCGTAGTGTTGATTCACTTGAAAATTATCACCTGTATCAAGCTTGTCGCCAGTCCGTTTATAATCTTTATTCAAATCTCTAGAGACTGTGATATCTCCAACTTGCACTAATGCTTCGTGAGGTTCTGCTGTGCCGTGAGTACCAACAGCCCAAGCTTTGTATTGCCCAAACTGAATCCTAGCTGCTCCTTTAGGATTCATCGGATTATCAGTGTAGTACTTGCCTGGTTCTGTAGTAGCTTCCCAGTGATCTACGATTTTGGGAACACCATTTACGACTTCAATAACAATCCGCCGGTCGTTAAATTCATTGGGTGCATCATTATTGAGAGTCCAGTCTCCATTTATACCCTCAATATAAACAATGTTGTATTCTTTGGGATTGGTAAATACCTGATAACCTTTAGATTGCAAGTATTTTACAATCCTGCTGGCAATGTCATTACCAAGTTTTAAAGGGGGTTTAGGAAGATCGTCTAGTTTAGTTTCAATTAGTTTCTTGGCTGTGATTGCTCCTAAAAAGCCACTCTCTTCAGTCTTTGTTAATTCTTGAAATTTTTTGAGAGCTATCACAGAAACAGGGCCAAACTTACCATCGGCTGGGGGTTCCAGCAAACCTAAACCAATTAACAATACCTGAATCTGACGAGATAAATCTGCATCTTCAGCGATCGCATCGAATCCCCATTTATCCTCTTTTCCCAAAAAATCTTGTAGTTTCATATTGCACCTGTTTGATTTACTTATAGGTAAGTATAAACATCACGACAATCATTTATAATGTCTGAAATTATACTCTTGACCAAAATTATGTGCCAAAATTTTTATATTACTTTATGATTTAAGATCAAATAAATGCCTTTTATCAGTAATTTTATTTACAGCAGTTTTCATTGAAAGCGGCCGGAAACTCTTTTCCCTTGAGTTAAGTGGAGAGCGATAGCCGCCCCGCCGCTTTAGTAAGAAAGTCATTGGTACTGATGACTAATGACTAATAGACATAGGAGTGAAAATGAATGTAGAGACGTAGCACTGCTACGTCTCTACAAGGATTCTGTATAACGCATATTTAACAGAGTATGGTGGGTTTAAGTCCCCCGGTTCAATAACCGGTAAGTTTTGGGTCGGGGTCTAAATCCCCGGACGCGACGCTCGATTACTCGCTTGCCGCCGGCGCTATCGCAGACTCGCTTTGCGCGTCGCTTTCACAAAACTTACTTGCGACTTGCGACTTGCGACTTGCGACTTGTTTTAATTTCTGGAGATGTCTAATGACTAATGACTAATAGATAAATCCATCAAATTTGCCAGCTTGTAAACTATCCGCGCTCCAACATTACCATCCCATTCAGCATCACCGACCTCACAGATATCAAAGCCAATAATTTTTCTCCCACTATTGACCAATTCCCGAAATAGACAAAAAGTTTGCTCTAATTCCAACCCACCTGGAACCGGAGTACCTGTATTTGGGCAGAGTTTTGGATCTAGACCATCGACATCAAAGCTAATGTAAACATACTCAGGTAAATGACTGATAATTTCTCGGCATAAATCAATCCAAGTTTGTCCAGAGTAAAGCTTTTGCTTGATGGCTGGGTCGTAATAAGCGATAATGCGATCGCTAGATTGGTCAATCATTTGCACTTCATCATGACTAATATCACGCAAACCTACCTGCACCAGCTTGGAAATTTGCGGTATTTTCATCGCATTAAACATAATCGACGCATGAGAAAACTCAAATCCCTCATAAGCATCGCGTAAATCTGCGTGGGCATCAATATGTAAAATGCCATAGTTGGCGTAGTTAGCCGCTAATGCTTGGAAATAACCTAAAGGCGAACTGTGATCTCCACCAATGACTGCAACTTGCTTACCATTATTAATTGCTTCTTGACAATTTTCAAACAGCCATTGATTAACCTGTTGACTAGCCTGATTAATTTCTGTCAAGACAGGTATTAAATCTGGCGTATCAGAAAGTGACTTCCCTTGGGCTAATCGCTCAATAATTTTTGCTGCCAAGGTGCGGTAGTATATATTCTTCTCTAAAATATCCTGGGGAATTTCCACCATGAAAATTCCTTGCTTCCAACCATCAGGGTTATCAAAATCGAACAAATCCAGTTGAGTTGAAGCATCTAGAATTCGCTGTGGGCCATTAGCAGTACCAGCACCGTATGAAACAGTGACTTCCCACGGCACACCAAAGACAATCAAGTTTGCAGACTCATAATCGCAGGGTAAACCTAAGAGGTTGCCATTTATTTCACCTACACCACTGGGATTGTAGTCTTGTAATTGATTACTCATTGGATATCTTCTGGATTTATGTAGATAGACAGCACGCCGCCAAGTAGACATCTGCATTGTAATCAAAATTTTCCATAGGCGGTAAACTATGGTTAGCTGTTAACTCCTTAACTAACTCGCTTAACTTCAAATCCCCGTAACCCTTCGGGTACTTCATACTCAACCACAACATCTTTGACAACAGCAGCAGGTGGCCCAGAGTGACACCAGCGAAGCATATCATCTACAACCTCTCGCGCCCCTTCAAAAACGGCCTCTACTCGATTATCAGGGAGATCTAGTTTGTGTATACACAATACATCTCCGAGGATGAAAGAGGGACTGGGGATTGGGGATTGGGGATTGGGGACTGGGGACTGGGGACTGGGGATTAGTATTTTTACTCAGCACTCAGCACTCATTACTCAGCACTTACAAGTCAGGAGGCAAGAGGTTTTATTGCGATCGCATATTGCTGTAATTTAATCAGTAGTTTGTTTTTCAATTTAGAATTTTTATTAGAATTTTTAGTTGCTTATGTCTAACCTCCCACCACTCAATACAGAAACCATTTGGGCAATTCTTGACGAGAAGCTTGATGATGCAACAGTTAACGAATTGCTATGGCATTATTTAGGCTATCGCTTTGATTCCTCAATTGCACAATGGGATACTAGCCAAGTTGCACCAGAATGGCAGAAGGAGTATCCACAACCACCAGATTTCATTGAATCTCGCCCTGCAACAGTTAAGTTGACTCGTTCCATTCCTGCTGCAAATAAACAAATGCTAAAAGAAAAACTAGGCTTCAAAGGGTACAAAATTGGTGAATTTGGCCCTCGGCAAACTCGCAGAGCAACAGCAGCGAATTGGTTATTAAGTTATCTGCAACAAACTCACGGCAAAATAGAGTAATTTTACCGACTGAATTCTGTTCGATAAAAAACTATTGCTTTATTGCAGTTGTATTTAATAGTATTTGAAAATATTAGTTGTATTAGGCAAAATTTTTAATAGACTAAATCTGTCTATTAGTCAATTAATAAATGCTAAAAAAAGCCAAAAATAAAATAAATATAATTAATTTTTATGAAGTATTTGGCAATTATTCCTGAAGATAGAAGCGCTCGCAAGCTAATTATTTCTATAGAGCGATTTGCAAAGTCAATTGATAGTCAGAGAATATTTATATCACCTATTGATATTACAAACACTTCTATGGCAAAGCCAATTGAATTTAATTTATTTGCACCTTACAACAAAGGAGCCGCATTAATTGGTTCTTTTTCTGATTGGCAAGAAATTCCAATGGCAAGAGGTGATGATGGTTATTTTCGCACAAGTGTTGAACTAGAAGATGGCGTTTATAAATATAAATTCCGCGTTCAGTCAAATTCATGGTTTTTTGAACCAGAACAATGGGTTGATGTCACAGATCCCTGTGCAACTGATATAGATGAACTGAGTGGAAAAGATGATGGTGTTATCCATATCAAAGATGGCGAAAGGATTACCGATACATACATTTGGCAACATGATGATAAGCCTTTACCTGCTGACCACGAATTAGTAATTTATGAATTACACGTAGGTGACTTTTCTGGTGGCGAGGATGATCCTTATGCACGAGGTAAGTATAAACATGTCATTGAAAAGTTAGATTATTTGTGTGAACTAGGAATCAACGCTCTTGAGTTGATGCCACTTAAAGAATATCCTGGTGATTATAGTTGGGGTTATAACCCGCGTCACTTTTTCGCTACAGAATCAAGTTATGGTTCGACTGCTGAGTTGAAAAAATTGATTGACGAGTGTCATGCTAAAGGTATTCGTGTAATTCTTGACGGTATTTACAACCACTCAGAAGCATCTGCACCCTTAACACAAATTGACCACGATTATTGGTATCATCACGAACCTCGTGACCCTGATAATAATTGGGGGCCTGAGTTTAATTACGAACATTATGATGAAAAATTAGATATTAAGCCAGCCTGGAAATTTATTGGTGAGACAATCCGTTTTTGGATTAAAGAGTATCACCTTGATGGTATTCGTTATGATGCGGCGCGGCAAATTGCTAACTACGATTTCATGCACTGGATTGTTCAGGAAGCCAAAAAAACTGCTGGCGCGAAGCCTTTTTATAACGTTGCTGAACACATTCCTGAAACTACCAGCATTACCAATATCGATGGGCCAATGGATGGTTGCTGGCACGACAGTTTTTATCATTGCATTCTAGAACATATCTGCGGTGATACATTTGATTTAGAGCGTCTAAAAGATGTCATTGACTGCAAGCGCCAAGGTTTCTTGGGTGCTACTAATGTAGTAAATTACCTCACCAACCACGACCATAACCATATCATGGTTGAATTAGGGAACCGTGAGATTTTTGATGAAGAAGCCTTTAGACGGGCTAAATTAGGAGTAGCCATCCTAATGACTGCTGTGGGCGTACCTCTGATTTGGATGGGAGAGGAATTTGGTGAGTATAAACCTAAACAACCCGACTCATCGAAAATCGATTGGACACTGTTAGGGAATGATTTAAATCGGAGTTTATTTGAATCCTACAAAGGCCTAACCAACCTGCGTAAAAGTAATCACGCTCTTTACACAGAAAATATTGATTTTATCCACGAAAATGCCGAGGCGAAAGTATTAGCTTATACTCGTTGGAATGATGAAGGTTCTCGTGTAGTTGTAATAGCAAATTTCTCAGAAAACTTCCTAGCTGGCTATCATGTTCCTAACTTTCCAAGTGCTGGTACATGGCATGAGTGGACGGCTAATTATGATATCGAAGCTGGTGATGATGGCATCATCATAGACTTGGGCCCATACGAAGCTAAAGTGTTTGTATGGCAGTAATAGACATCTCCGAAAAAGAACGTAGAGACGTAGCACTGCTACGTCTCTACAAGGGTTCTGGGTAGCGCATATTTAATTTCTGGAGATGTCTAATGATATACACTACCACTGAGTCAGTAGTTTAATAGCAAAATAAAACGGGGAAAGATATTCCCCCTTTTTTAGTTATTATTTTAATTTGTCTACAGTCTAATTACAAATTTGTCAAGTAAAAAATAAGCTATTTTAAAATTACATAGGTTTGTGTTACACTTTTGAGTTGAAGTGCGTATATAGAATGGCCAGAGCATACCCATGCACAACAAGTTATTTAATAGCAATATCGATAACGCTAACATTGAGAACGATCGCATTTTATTAACTCCCAATGAAATTAAATCAAAATTACCTTTAACACAATTAGCCGAACAAAGAGTTTTAGGATATAGGCAGGAAATAGAAGATATTCTGGATTTTCAAGATCGCCGAAAATTTATAGTAGTTGGCCCATGCTCAATTCACGACCCAAAAGCAGCGCTTGAATATTCTGAAAGGCTGAAAATATTATCCGATCGGGTTCAAGATAAACTCCTATTAATTATGCGAGTTTACTTTGAGAAACCAAGAACAACTGTAGGCTGGAAAGGATTAATTAACGATCCAGATATGGATGATTCTTTTCATGTAGAGAATGGTTTATTGATTGCGCGGGATTTATTATTAAAAATTACAGAGTTGGGATTACCTGCTGGCACAGAAGCACTAGACCCAATTATCCCTCAATATATTAGTGAACTGATTACATGGTCTGCCATTGGAGCGCGGACGACCGAATCACAAACTCACCGCGAAATGGCAAGTGGGCTTTCCATGCCTGTAGGGTTTAAAAATGGTACTGACGGTAATATTCAAGTAGCTTTGAATGCCCTACAATCAGCTAGAAATCCGCATAATTTTCTGGGAATTAATCAAAACGGACAGGTTAGTGTCTTTCAAACTAAAGGTAATAGCTACGGTCATGTAATTTTAAGGGGTGGTAGTCAACCCAATTTTGATCCAGCAAATGTCAAACTAGTAGAAGAGAAATTAAAACAGGCGAATTTACCACCAAGAATTGTGATCGACTGTAGCCACGGCAATAGCAATAAAGATTATAAATTACAAGGTGCTGTGTTAGAAAATATTATTCAGCAAATAGTGGATGGCAATACATCAATTGTTGGCATGATGTTGGAATCACATTTGTATGAAGGCGGCCAAGCAATTACTGGTAAACAAGAAGAATTAAAATATGGTGTTTCTGTAACTGACAAATGTATTGGCTGGGAAGAAACCGAAGAAATTATTTTGGCTGCTTACGAAAAACTTAATTGAAGGAGGTAGGGGATAGGGGGAGATTTCTCAGTAGCGGATTTCCCTCGTTGCCCGTGGTTGGGCTGCCGCGAGTTCGAGAGGCGGCAGCCCCAAAGACGAGCATTCCCAGTCTGAGCCTGGGAACGAGGCAATCTAAAAGCTAGTTCTAGACTTGCTTTCACGTTAAGTTGACACCAATGATCCCGGACACCCCTTTTGTTGGGATGGGATTACCGCCGATTTTTGTTGATGCTTAATGCCCAATGCACCAAAAAATATTAGTAATAAAATGGTGCTGGTTGTCAAAAGACACTCTGTCAAACATTTTTTATTGTGTTCAGAAGATAGATTTAGCGATCGCTTAAGGTAAATTACACATTAAAGCCTTAAAGGAGATTGTCGATGCAGCTTCTCGAATGTCCTCCTGTTGCAGTCATTGCTGGAGAAAATGCGGTTCATGTTTCTCAACTACCTTCTACATGGCAAGACATTGCTAGAGGAACCACGAGTGTCGGACTTTCCCAACCTCAAAGCTATGTCGAAATGGCACAGTTGTTCCTATATAAATTAGAACATGGTGATGTTGACTTATTTAGCGATCGCCCCCAATTAGCTCACTTAATACCGTCATTCTCCCAGCTATTTGCACAACTGGCATGGGAAACCCTAGAATTTTTTGGGCAAGACTTTCTCAAACACAGCTATCCGAACTTTGCAGAAATTATCCGCGATTTGGAGTCAAAAGGGACAGAGTATGCTAAGGAAGTAAAAGTAGCTCACATTGGTATAGATTTGTTCAATGAGTTTGGTTATGAACTACCTGCCAGCTTCTATCACGTGCATTTAGCACCAATTTACCGCGATCATGTTTTTGAAGAACGTGCCTTACGATTTGATCAACGCGATATCGAACACAAACGCGCTTGGGATGCCATACTCCATGCAGGTAAGGTATTTGCTATCCAAATGAAGGTGCAAAGTATTGCTTCTAAATACGGTTTTACTTATCAGCATGGCTGCGGTTGCAACTCTCATCTATCTTCCATTGATGTATCTCGTGGGGCATTTGAATATGAATTGAGCCACGAAAAGCGCCAGCGATGGATTCGCAGTTTTATTTGGACTGCTTGGTATGAGTATGCTTTCTTTGCGATCGTACCAAATACGAGTTATTTGGTTTAAGGAACTGACAAATAAAAAAATATTCAATGAACTCTTGTGGGGTGGGCGTCTCGCCCGCCCAGTCGAGATGGCGCTCATGTTGCCCACCCCACAATATTGGATAATTTATTTCTTGGAGTTCCCTTAACAAGAAAGAATTCAGGAGTCAGGAGTCAGAATTGAATTCTGACTTCTGAATTCTTCTTCAAGAAATTGGTTCAAAAACCATTTGAGGAATTAACACCTCATCTTGTAATTGTCCAACACCTAAAAAGCGAGTCTCTTCTTCATAAACTCGTACTATCCCAGTCATATCAGAATTTAGAGAAACTCGCTGACCTTGACACCATTTTTGAGCAGATGTTGTTGGTAAAATCACAGACAACAAATGTTGTAAAGCTGCATCAGAGGCGAGAGGTTGAAATGTCCCGCCTTGCAGTTTAGTTTCTAAGTCAGTCAAAGTGAGACTGTCTGTTAAATCGAAACCACTGCTTTGGGTACGGATCAAAGCTGCAAGAGTGCCACCAGTTTTTAAAATTGCACCTAAGTCACGAGCGATCGCTCTAATATATGTACCAGATCCACAGGCGATCGCCACATCCAATTCGGGAAAATCCCCTTCTCTCCAATCCAAAATTTCTATGTGAAAGATTTCCACAGTCCGCACTGGAACTTCCACTATTTCACCTTTACGTGCTAAATCATAGAGACGTTTACCATCCACTTGAATTGCACTGTAATTCGGTGGTATTTGCTCAATCTTGCCTTCAAATTGCGCTAGTGCAGTTTTCACCTCAGCCAAACTCAATTCAGGACAAGCTTGAGAATTAATGATTTCACCTTCTAAATCATCGGTTGTAGTCCGCACACCCAGGCGAATCGTAGCCTTGTAAGCTTTGTTTTCTGGGAGATATTGCAATAATCGTGTGGCTTTACCAAGTGCGATCGGTAAAACCCCTGTAGCTGCTGGATCTAAGGTTCCCGCATGTCCTACACGCTTGAGGCGCAACAATTTTCGCACCCGCGCCACACAGTCGTGGGAAGTCCAGCCAAATGGTTTGTTTAAGTTGAGAAAACCTTGAAATAACACAAAATCAATACTTACATAAACTCTATTAAAATATATGCCCAGAAGGATGAATGCGATCGCATATCAATCTTGCTAGTTATGGTTTTAAAAAAAACTCCCTAAAATAAGGCAACAGACGCAAATCTGGAAACCCAGATTTCATCTGACTTTACTTAATTACCAATTACGAATTAGTATGTCTCTTGCTCCTTGGCGAAGCGCGATCGCTCATGCACTCCATCGCAACCGCAGCCTTGTTTATGCCCGTTACCTCCAACTAGCAACGGTACAGGCAAATGGTCGCCCTGCTAATCGTACCCTAGTCTTTCGCGGCTTTCTGGAAGATACAAACCAGCTAAAATTTATCACTGATGTTCGTAGTGCTAAAGCCGACCAGATACATCAACAACCTTGGGCAGAAGTATGTTGGTACTTCCCCAATACACGAGAACAATTCCGCATCACTGGTTGTTTGACCCTAGTAAGTGGTGATGATTGCGATCGGGATTTACAGTTAGCGCGGATTGCAATATGGCAAGAATTGAGTGATGCGGCGCGTTTACAGTTTGCTTGGCCCGATCCTGGTAAACCTAGAGTTGAAACCCCAGAAGCTTTTGCACCACCAGCACCCGAACCTATACAGCCAGTACCTAATTTTTGTCTCCTGCTACTCGATCCGGTGCAAGTAGATCACTTAGAATTACGCGGCGAACCACAAAATCGATGGCTTTACCACCGTGATGACCAGCAAGATTGGTCTAGTCAAACGATTAATCCTTAGAATATCAGTAGATCGAAAACTTTTACAAGTTGACCACATAACCCCCAAGAGTATGTCTGGCAAAGATGATTACAAAAAGCTCCAGATATTACACCGACACTGCCACGACGAAAAGACAACTGTAGATGGTTCAGTTGTGAAGTACGCATGATAAGCGCCGATTCATTGAGGAGCCGGATGAGGTGAAAGTCTCACATCCGGTTTTGAAGACCAACGAGGTTGGTGACAACCTCGGTCAATATGATTAGTTTTGCACTTCAACCCAACGGCGGTAAAGCTTTTGAATTTGTTTGAGAAGCAGAGTGTGAGCGGGTTGAGTAGAATCATTCCGCTTCGCTATATCCTGCAATTCCGTCAGGAGTCTGGCTTCTTCGACGGCTACTTCACCATCGCTATAAATTAAGCCACTGATGGCTTCAATCAGATTTTCACAATCTTCAAGGCTGGGGCGATCGCCTAAATACTCTCGCACCCACTCATAGCATTCTTTTGGCTGTACAGGAACTAATTCGTACAGCCAAGGCTTAATTTCTGGGTCGTTAGCTAAACCTTTTGCTTGCGCTATTTCGCGGAGATATTGCCGTTCTTCTGGCTGGATTCTGCCATCGATCCAGGCTGCTCCAATCAGGATTTTTACTAATTTTTTCACATTGGAAGGGGAAACCATTGCTGCCTCCTCTGGTAGATTCAGGCCTCCACCAAATGGTACAATCCCAAACAGTATTCATTCGGAATTATTGGTTTTTCTTAAGCGCACCATAAAAAACCCATCCATATCCTGGCGATGAGGCCAGACTTTAAACCACCCTTGTGGCGCGATCTGGGCAGAATCAGGTAACTCAAGACCGTTGGGAGACTCAATTTGCCAATCAGGTGAATTAGCTAAAAATGCGGAAATTACTTGTTCATTTTCTGCTGGATGCAGTGTACAGGTGGCATAAACTAGTACACCACCAGGCTTGACAAAATTTGATGTATGTGTTATTAATTCTTCTTGCAACACCGAAAGTTCTTGGACAGATTTTGGCGTCTGTCGCCAACGCGCATCAGCATGACGGTGCATGGTTCCCAAACCGGAACATGGAGCATCGAGTAATAGGCGGTCTGCGGTGTTTTGAAATTGGGTAAAATGACGACTGTCGCCGGTGTAAATTTGAATAGATTGTAAATTTAGCCGTTGAGAATTTTCTTGGAGTTTGCGAAGACGAGAAGAAGTGCGATCGCAAGCCCAAATTTTACCCTTATCCCCCATTAATTCAGCGATGTGGGTTGTTTTTCCCCCTGGTGCAGCACAAACATCAATTACCACCTCACCTGGTTGGGGGTCGAGCAAATGCCCTACTAATTGAGCGCTACTATCTTGTACAGTCCACCAACCTTCTTTGAAACCCGGTAGTTTTTGAATTGACCCAGCACTACCAATCAATCGTAAAGCTTGGGGTAAATAAGGAATCCGTCTCACCAAAATACCAGCAGATTGCAAAGCCGCCTCAACTTCTTCGATGGAAGTGCGAAGAGGGTTGATGCGTAAGTCAATTGTTGGTGATTGGTTCATCCATTCACATAGTTTTTCTGTATCTGTTAAACCCAGTTGTTCTAGCCAAACTTGAATAATCCAGTCAGGAAAGCTGTGTAAAATGCCCAAGCGTTCCACTGGGTTTTCTGGAAGTTGTAATGGATCAAAATGGGGGATTGGGGACTGGGGATTGGGGACTGGGGACTGGGGATTGGGGACTGGGGATTGGGGAAGTGACAAAGAATCTTTCTCCTCTGCCCCCCTGCCCCCCTGCTCCTCTGCCCCCCTGCCCCTTTGCTCCCCTGCTTTTCTGAGATACTGGCGTAATAGACCGTTAACAAAACCTGTGAGTCCAGAAAAACCGTTTTCTTTAGCGAGTTGAACTGTGGTATTAACGGCAGCTGAGGCGGGAATACGCTCTTGATAACGCAGCTGGTAGAAGCCCAGATGTAAGATGGTGCGGAGGTCTTGGGGCTGTTGATGAGATTTCTTTTTAGCGAGTTGATCGATGAGAGTATCGAGAGTGCGTTGCCTTCTGACGCTCCCATAAACCAATTCTGTCACCAAGCGGCGATCGCAATCAGCCAAATCAATTTTTTGCAGTACTCTATCTAGGGCAACATCAACATAAGCCCCCTTATGAACATCTCGCAGGGCGATAAAAGCTAGTTGACGGGGGTTTTTCATGGAAACTTGATTCAGGAGTCAGAAGGCTTTTGTATTCTAACTCCCAACTCTGCCAATTTTAGATTTTAGATTTTCAATTTTGGATTCAAGAAAAATTTAAAATCCAAAATTGAATAGCTCCTAACTCTATCAATTTTAGATTTGAATTTGGATTGAAGTAAAAATCTAAAATCCAAAATCTAAAATTCAAAATTGAATAACTTCCCTATCGAGTCAGATACGGGTCTACAGTGGCGATTTCAAACTCACACGCTCTAGAAACCTGTTCTGCTGGTAATTTTCCAAAGCTGATTAATGGTAAATATGTGGGGTTTGCCATCAGTTCTTTTGCTAATAAGAACCCAGTAATTGTCCAAGTTTGATATTTCCTAGCTTGTTTCCCAATTAGTCGCCCTTTCTTACCGTCGTAATATTCTGGCCATTCATCTTCAATGAGACGTGGTTGGGCAATTTCAATCGCTTTTTGTGCAAGACTTGTTTTGTTAGTTTTCACAGCCGCAGCTGCCAACATCCACATTAAAACTGGCCAACTACCAGCATTATGGTACGACCAAGGTATATTTTTAGGATCACATCCAGTTACAATCCTGTATTCTTCATGTTCTAAAGCGGGGAAACAAATTTTCATTGGCATATCTCCCACCAAGTCATCCCATCGTTCCTCAATGAGAGTCATAATTGCTTGTGACTGTTCTTCGGTGGCTAAGTCGGAAATGATTGCCATTAAGTTTCCGAGTGAAAAGAAACGAGTATCTAGCTGCGACGGCCCAACATTACCAGCTAGATAACCACCTTTTTTAGGCAACCACTTATCTAATTCATAATAAGGAACAGAATCTACATATATATTGAATAGATTAACCGCAGCCTTGCCATATTCTTCACTTTTGAAGCGGTAAATTGCATTCAGGCGATTAATATCTATCCAATAATGCTGTCGGATATGAGCGCATAAAAGAGGCAATCGGTTATCAATGGCTGCAACAATATCATAATTCCCTTGACAAATTAGCAGTTCACGAGATGCACGTAATGCCGTGTAGAAAAGAACTTGCAATTCTAGAGGATGCCCATAAATGCCCATACGACGGTCAATCATACAAGCGCCATCGGGAACCAATAGCGTTGGGTACATATCAAAACGATTCGCCAAGCAGATTTCCATGATTAACCTAATCCCATTTTGGAATTCAGGTTGATAGGCGAGAGAAAAATCTTCTGTGGCGACTACATAAGCACGCAACAAAATAATCCACCATAAGCAAGAATCTACGGGGGTAACTCTAGCGATCGCATGTTCGCCAAAATCTGCTTCTAAATATTCTTGCCCATTATCTGATACTACTTTAAAGCTAGCTGGGATTAATCCTCGTCCTGGCTTGTAGGCATCTAATGCCTTTTCTTTAGGCTGTAACTTTAAGGTTTCTTCTAAGAAATTACGAACAATATCTGTTCTACCTTTAATCAGAAAAATTAGAGCAGAAGAGACAAAATCCCGGACAAAGCACTGATCGTAATTGAGCGCTTCTACAGAGGCATCATAAGCCGCTACTGTCCCCACAGGGCGACCTTGATAGTAGAGAATTGATTTTTCTAGTGCTTGCCAGGCTTCTTCCACTTCTTTTAAATTTTCAGTAGTTTCCAATTCGTTTAGGTGCATCGCCAGAAGAACTCCATTTTGGTTGTAAATTTGTGGTAGATGCGTCTTTATTTATTATTTTTGCTATTCTCAGCATAACAAAAACGATTCCTTGAATAGCAAATATAATTGGGAGAAAATTTAATCAACTAACAAGGAATAAATCTGCTGACCTTTATACAACTTTATTGTTAGTTAATTGCTGATAATCATTACTCTTTTGGGTGAGTTATCGTTGTTGCTCTCCACCGCAAGTAGTAACATGATTCTTAAAAACAGTCACACAAGATATATTTTTAGATTATTTATTGTTCCGTTCTATACCTGAAATCTTTGCTTTCCGAAACAAAAACATATCTTCAGTGCTGTTTAGGGTTTGTGTGAAGTGAAAACTGGTTACAGTATATTTACTTGAGCAGGATTAGTTTTTGACACTAAGAAGTCAGATTATTCCCCTATTATCTAATAACTTATAACTTTTTTTCAAAATATGCAAGATGAATGCTCGAAAAACTTAATATGTCAATACTTCTCAAGGGTTAAATATTGCATAACACTAAGAGTACTCCAAGTAAAAAAATGCCCACTTGTCATTGCGTTCGCGTAGCGTCTCGTAGAGAGCGAAGCGGAATGAAGCAATCCCAGCCGCAAGCGAATTGCTTCATTCCGCTTCGCTGCATTCGCAATGACATTGTGTAATTAATTCTGTCTGACTACTGATTCATATTTTGACTAGCATCGATAAACTGCTAACTTTATGTTATCTGCTGCTGGAATTCTTTATAAGCCTGATTAATTGCTTGCATTGAGGCTTTTGCGATCGCAGAACTATTAACATCAGGATGATACAATCTTGCTAATCGGCGGTATGCAATTTTAACAACATTGGGGCGATCGCTCTGATTTACGCCCAAGACTTCCCACCATTCCCCAGATAATCCAGAGTCGAGAGTAAATTGACTCCAAATCTTGATGCTTCCGCCATTACCGCCACTTACCAGCGTTTTACCATCAGGGCTGAAAGCAACGGGATTAAACCCGGAAAGATTTTGTAGTAATTCCCCAGTGTGGAGGTTCCAAAGTTTGATTGTACCGTCTCTGCTGGCACTGGCGAGGGTTTTTGCATCGGGGCTGATGGCAACAGACAAAACCGCCGTTGAGTGTCCAGTCAAAGTAGAAAGTAATTCTCCAGTTTGGAGATTCCACAGTTTAATTGTAGCGTCTGTACTACCACTAATAAGAGTTTGACTGTTAAAACTGATTGCAACTGTATTCACTGCACCCAAATGTTCAGTGAGAATATAGCGTTGTTCCCAAGTTTTGACATCCCAAAGCCTAATAGTTTTATCGGCACTACCACTTGCAAGGATTTTACCATCGGGACTGATGGTGACAGACAAAATTGCCTCTGAGTGTCCATTCAAGGTGCGTTTCACTGTTCCCGTGGAGCGTCCCCAAATTCTAATTGTCTTATCGGCAGCACCACTAGCAAGAATTGTTCCATCAGGACTGTAGGCTACTGAGTTAACAAAACCATTATGACTATAACTAGAGTTTAAATAAAAGAATGTGCGGAGAAATTTTTTTGTGTCTATCTGCCAACTGCTGATTTTGCAATCGACACTACCACTTGCAATCTGCTGTCCATCACGGCTGATAGCAACTGATAAAACTGCTTCTGCTTGTCCAGAGAATGTATAAAGCCATTTTCCGGTTTTCAAGTTCCACAAATTAACTTGTCTGTCATCACTGCCACTGATTAAGGTAGTACCATCAGGACTGATTGCGATCGCATTAACTGCCCCTAAGTGTCCCTTAAGTGTGCGTACACATCTCCAAGTTTCAGGTAGCTGGGTTGTCGGAGATATTTTTTCTGGTTGAATATTGGGAGTAGAAGCTTTAGGTGTAGAAAATTCTGATTTTTTATTGAATTTAGCCTTAAGCGCTTGTAACTCATCCTCGATTTCCAAAACAGCAAATTTTTGGTTGAGATCGTCACCAGATAAAAATGCTTCTAATTCCATCACTGCTTCGGAATAGTAGCCCATCTGCAAAACTTTCTCTTCCATCCGCTCAAAAAGCTGTGCTGGAGTTTCGCTAATTCCAGATTCGTCTAACAGTTTGGCAATACCATAGGCGGCGAGTCCGACTACTGCACCAATTCCTGCCATTGGTACTGCACCAACCCCAAATGCCAGCCCTACTTTCGGCGCGACTAAACCCATACCACCGACGACGCTATAAACACCAGCACCACCGACTGCACCAATTCCCATTGTAGCGATCGCAGCAGCATCTCCTTCTACTATGGCTTTAAAAGCGCCATAAGCAGCAGCACCAGCCACAGCGCCAGCACTGACTACAGGAGTTGCACCAATGCCAACAGCGCCAAATCCACCTGCTAGTCCCATCCCGCCTATAGTTGTGGAAATACCAACGCCTGCTATGGTTCCGCCTGCAATGAATGCTGCACCTGTTTTAGAGTTTTGTGTCATTGCCTAATGTTTTCTTGAAATTTTCTAGGGCAATCAGGTTTTTTCCAAGTAGAATTACTGTTGCTTCGTGCTGCTGAAGTTGAGTTTGAAGAATAAGCACAATTTTACTATGAACTATTTTACTGAGTATGGCTTCAAGGGCTAGATTATCATCATGATTTTTAAGAGCTATATAAGCTTTATCCTTCCAATATTTAGCTTCTTCTTGAGCTTTTTCATAAATCTCTTGAATGCATTCTTGATTCAAGATAGCACTTTCTATCGCTTCTTTTGTTTCACCAATAGCTTCTAATAAAATTACTTTACTATCTTTTTTATCTATAGCAATATTTTGAGGTTTACGTGGCAGCAACATTTCTTTCTTAAGTCGCTGTAATTCCTCATCAACATCTTCAGAATTGATGAATACGTGTGAAACCTCTTGTGCATAAGGTTCTATCTCTAAAAATTTATTTTTTAGAGATTCAAAATCGCTAATAGTATCATTTATTTGAGGCTTGCTGCATAATACTTCTTTCTCTGCTTCTGAAACCTTTTGCTCCCAAGATTTCAAACTACTTTTAATTGCGTCTACTTGTGGTTGTTGTTCCCCTACAAGTTTTTTTAGTCTACTAGCAATTGCTTGGTATCGTTCCTTTTGGAATTTTGCTTGACTAATTAAATCCTGATTACTTCCTTTCAAAGCAAGTTGATATTCTTGTTCCCATTTATCAGCTTCAGCTTGAGCTTTCGCATAGTCTCGTTCAGCAATTTCCTGGGCTGCTCTAGAGTAGCTTGCTCCTTCGCGTAACTTTCGTAGCGCATCCTGTGATGATTGATTTTGGTCGTAAAGTCCCATAAACTTATCTGAGTAACCTTATTACCCAGAGCGTAGACTAATTTATACTTTTGTGTCTTCGTAAAAATTACTTAAGCCTTGACTTTTGCTTTTAACTATAATCCTTTGCTATGCAGCCAATTGATAAACAGGTCAGCGATCGCTAAGTTACCGTGTTCAAGCATTGGCAGATGACCGTGACCAGGGAGGCCAACTTCAGGAAGCCAAATGAAATCACCCCGAAAGTATTTTGCAGTTTTTGCATCTGTCTCACGAGGATGGCGCGGGTCTTGGTCGCCCGTAATCACACAGATGGGAATACCAGATAGTATCTGAGGGTCGCTAATATAAAGCCCTAGTCCTTCAACATTTCTGAGTTCATTGCTCATCCGCGCACTCTCAGCAATCAAACTGCAAAAGTAATTCTCAAATGCCTCTTGCGGAAAAGTATCTGAGTTGGTGAAGTACTTTTTAGCATCTTCACGCGACTGGATACGTGGACGATCTTCGGGAAAAGCTAAAGAAGAGTTTTTTGTGATAACTGGTAATAGATTGGCTGGTGAACTTGGTGCAATGCCGATAATAGCTTTAACAAGTTGGGGATGAGTTTGTGCCGTCTGCCAACCAACGATACCAGACATACTGTGGGTAAGAATCACAGCCGGGCCAATCTGTTGGAGTAGCGCGACTGTAGCATTGATTACCCGTTGATATGACATCACAGGGAAGTTTGGCACAAAGCCTGACCGACCATGCCCTGGCCAGTCAACAATATAGGTTGGGTAGCTAAGTTCTGCCAGATATGCTGCCCAACCTTGACGATTATCGGGTGTTTTGACAAAGCAAGTACCTGTATGAAAAGCACCATGTAAAAGCACAATCGGAACTGAATTTTTGTCTTGACTTGGGCGGTAATATTGAACGTACATTTGGTACGGAATAGCACCAACAAAGAATTCTGTTTCAGTGTATGAATTCATTTTGAGAAAAGACTTAAAGCTTTACCGCAATGTTCGTTGTTCACTCGCTACAAAAAACTATTAACTGAAATTTTGAACAGTTGCTCTGGTGCAATTATATCATAGTCATGGGAACACAATCTGCTGAAATCAGCTTCTAATCTACCTTTCAAGCACCTCTGTTCTGGATGGATTTGAGTGCGATGCCTACGGTGGGCTGCGCCTACGCGTTTAAGGTTATTTGTGGAGACTGAGGAGAAACGAACCACAGAGGCGCAGAGAACACTGAGGAAGAGAGAAGAAGAACAAACTAGAAAGGAAGAAGAGAAGTGCGATACGCTTACTTATTTAGATAAAATTCAAACTGTGATCACAAATCTTCAGGTGTTAAACCTGTCACTTTAGCAATTCTTGCTAACATCCGAGGTCCAATCTCTTGACCATCGTGAAAGGCAAACACAAAATCAGCCCAATCAGGGCGTGTCAGAATTTTATGCGAACCTGATTGGCGTTTAATCTCCCAACCAATACGCAGCAAAGCAGCTAGGACACGCTTTGTCTTTGTGCTAGACCACTCACTCATGCTGCGGCAAATGAAACGCTGACTAGCTTTGGAGTTACTTCCCCATGTTCCAGCTTATCTGCTAAGACACGCAGAGCTAATGCTTGAACTCTAGCAACTGCTTCTTCTCGTGTCTGCCCATAAGCCAGTACACCAGGAAAATCTATCACTTCTGCTATAAAGCGTCCATCCTCTTCTTGTTCAATCTCTATCGTGAAGTTCATAGCGTCTTTTCTATTGATTGTTCATGCCCAGAAAACATACCAAACCGCATTATCTGCTTTTGGATTTGAGATTTCTCAGGTTCTAAAAAAGTTACAATAACACGGCTTTCTGATACATCAGATGGTAATTCTGAAAGTTGTATATTACCGTTCTTGTACACTCCTTCAATCGATTGCAACATTAGTATTTCTCAAATTTGTACTTATGTAAATTATAAAGTTAATACTAAAAAGATGCCGATTTGCTTAAAAACATCAAATTTTTAGTTCGGCTGCACTGACGCTAGCTGCTACCGTGCCTTACTTCCCCATGTTCGGGCTTATCTGCCAAAGCACGCAAAGCTTCAAACCAACCAGCAGTAGTCGTGCTAAATAACTCTGTAGCGATCGCACACCATACAATACACACTATATACACTATGTCAAGCAAACCTGTGCTTTTATTAATCAGCAAATAGGCGAACTTGAACTAAAACCCATACGCAATCGCGAAATCTTCCACAACTCTGATGAAATCTACCGAAAAGATGGAATAACATTTGTGTGTGCTTCAACAAATTGTGTACAAGAGTTGAAAATGACGATATGGCAACATCTGATATCCTCAAAGAACCATTGCTTTTGCGCTTGAATCGCTTGTTTGGTGGACTGCGTGGCGATTTGACGGGAGGATTAACAGCAGCAGTGGTAGCATTGCCTTTGGCTTTAGCCTTTGCGGTAGCCAGTGGTGTGGAACCAAAAGCGGGACTTTACACCGCGATTGTGGCGGGAATTGTCGCCGCAATTTTTGGTGGTTCCTCAGTACAGATTACAGGGCCAACAGGTGCAATGGCTGTGGTTTTGGTGGGAATTGTCGCCAAGTACGGCCTTGAGAAAGTTTGGATTGCTGGGGTGATGGCTGGAATTATCCAGATTGCCTTGGGGGTTGCCAAACTCGGACAGTTAGTAAAGTTTATTCCTTATCCGGTGACGGCAGGTTTTACTAATGGTATTGCCGTCATTATTTTTTGTGGTCAGTTAAATAATTTCTTTGGTTTAAAATTACCACGTAGCGAACATTTTTTGCCCGGACTTTGGCAAAGTCTAACTCATGTAGAAGCCTTAAACTGGGCGGCTGTTGCCTTAGCAGTTGTGGTGATTGCCACCAATCTTTTGTGGCCAAGGATCAATACGACAATACCAGGTTCTTTAGTGGGACTGGTGTTAGCAACTGCGATCGCTTCTGCTTTCCATCTAAATGTACCAACAATTGGCACGATTCCTCAATCTTTACCGATGCCTCAAGGCATTCCCCACTGGAATGATTTTAGTGTGATTCGAGAACTAATTAATCCGGCTTTGGCTTTAGCGGCGCTGGGAAGTATTGAATCGTTGCTATCGGCAGTAGTGGCTGATGGGATGACAGTCAGCGAAAAACATAATAGCGATCGCGAATTAATTGGTCAAGGTTTGGCTAATATGATTGTGCCATTTTTTGGTGGCATCCCCGCCACAGGTGCGATCGCTCGAACTGCTGTGAATGTCCGTTCTGGCGGCAAAACCCGACTATCTGGGGTAATTCACGGACTTGCTTTAGCCATCATCGTTTTAACTTTAGCACCCTTAGCAGCGCAGATTCCTTTAGCTGCACTCGCTGGCATTCTGATGGTGGTTAGCCTGCGGATGATTGAATGGGAAGCCATTGGTTTATTGATGCGTGCTACCTACTCAGACTTTGCGGTGATGATTCTCACCTGGCTAGTGACAATCTTGTTTGACTTAGTTCTCGCTGTCGAAGTGGGATTGATTGCAGCCGGAGCCTTGTTCATTAAACGGATGAGCGATTTAAGCTTAGTTAAAATACCTGAAACCGAAGTATTTCCCCCTGGTACTCCTCTGGAATTAGGTAAAGAAATTGCCGTTTATCGGGTAGATGGCCCGGTATTTTTTGGTGCTGCTGAACGGTTTGCTACCTTCCTCCGCGATGAACCGGAAGTAAAGTATTTAATTCTGCGGTTGCGATTTGTACCAAATATGGACACAACTGGGTTAGTAGCCTTAGAAGATATTTATCATGACTTAGAACGGCACAATTGCCGCTTAATTCTCACAGGTTTACAACCCGAAGTCCAACAACTACTAGAACGTACAGGATTGTTAAAGACAATTGGGTTATCAAATTGTTTTGAAACAACCACAGAGGCAATTTGCTCTATCTCTCCTCAGATTGCATGTTCTCCACCTATAGCAGATGATTTGAAAACAAAAGAATTGATGGAATTAATTGACTAACAATATTTTGCCATTAAGAGGATGTTTGAAAAGCCCCAAAGTATCCTATAAAGCTCTCTGGCAAGAGGCTTTGATGTTCCCAAAAATATCTTTTTAAATATCCTCTCTCTGTGTTCTCTGTGTCTCTGTGGTAGCCGCAATAAGCCCCTTTGTGTCTACGTTTCATGCAACATAATAGACATCTCCGAAAAAGAATTGTTTTGACGTAGCACTGCTACGTCTCTACAAGGGTTATGGGTAACGCATATTTAATTTCTGGAGATGTCTAATGACGAATGGTACTCAAGCGATGGGCGATCGCTACACGAGTTACCCCCAACTGTTCTAAACTTTGAGTTACAATCTCTTGCGTGCGATTATCCAACGCAGATGTTGCCTCATCAAACAACAAAATCTGCGGGTAACGCAAGATCAACTCTTGGAGCGTCGTTAAACCGGTTGCTTGACTGGCTTTTAGTAGCAGTACTAGTTCATCTATAGTCATTACTCATTAGCTCAAATTCAGCATGAAATTTTTTCACACCATGATGCTTGTGTCTTGTATAAATAGCAGCTAGCTATTACCAAAAAAGCTACAAACAAGCCTTGACAATTTTTTTACAAATTTTTCTGAGCTTTTAGGTAATTATATGTGATTTGAACTACTTTTTTTAGACATATCTTAGAATGTAGATGCACACAATAAAGCGATCTTTTCCTCAAAAATCACCAATTGCGATCGCAACAGAGGTTACACTCATCTGTTTACTTTTTTTAATTCCATCCAAATTTATGATCTGGGCTGATATATGTCTGACCAAAATTACAGCCCAATCAATCATAACTGGATCGTCAGGGTGCTAAGACAGTGTGGAGAGAGAGCTACAAGATATCTTCCTCATCGTACCAGCAGCTATGCATATCGAAGAACCCAATACCTATGAACCGGAAACTCCATTTTCAGTACCAGATACCCAGAATTTCCCAGAAGCAAAAGACTTATCTCAAGAAAATTTAGATCCTTGTGAATCTTCAGAAGCCGCCTTAAAAATGGCATTAATCGCCAGTGGCTTGGGGTTATGGGATTGGAATCTAGTAACTGATAAAACTTATTACGATCCCCAATGGAAAAGCATTCTGGGATATCAAGTAGACGAAATCGACAACGATTATCAATCCTTTGAGCAACTTGTACATCCGCAAGATTTACCGAGAATTCGCCAAGTATTGCACGATTATCTCCAAGGATACACACCTGTGTTTGAAGTCGAATTGCGAATGTTGACTAAATCCGGGGAATGGAAGTGGATTTTGACTTGTGGGAAAGTATTTCAGTGGGATGAATTCGGTAAACCCGTGCGGATGGCGGGGACGCACAAGGATATTACTCAGGATAAGGCGATGTCTACGACGGGCTGCGCCTACGCTACTCAACAATACCAATTCTTTGAACAACTCCAAAGAGAAATTGTCCAACGCCAGTCTATCGAAGACCAAGTTAGGGAAAAATCACAGCAGCTAGAAACTACCCTCGAAGAACTCAAATATACCCAAAGGCAGTTATTGCAGAACCAGAAAATGGCTAATCTCGGTCAACTGGTGGCGGATATGGCTAACGAAATTAACAACCCCGTTAGCTTCATCTACGGCAATCTCCATCCCGCTAGCCAATACGCTGAAGACTTAATCAAAATCATAGAACTTTATCAACATCACTATCCCACACCTACCCCAGTCATCGCCTTACATTTGCAACGCCTCGACCTTGGTTTTGTGAAGACAGACTTTTTAAAATTGCTGTGGTCAATGCGAGCCGGGTCGGAACGCGTCAAAGAAATTGTTTTCGCCTTGCAGAACTTTTCAACCTCTGACGAAGGTCAAATGAAGAAAGTTGACCTCCATCAAGGATTTGATAGTGTTCTCAGAATTTTGCAGCATCGTCTGAAAGAAAAGCCTGATAGAGCCGGGATTCAAGTAATTAAAACCTTTGGTGAATTACCTTTAATCGAGTGTTATCCAGGTGAACTAAATCAGGTATTCATGAACATCTTAACAAATGCCATTGATGCCTTAGAAGAGAGGATGAAGCATGATAATTCCTTTACTCCCAAAATTTTAATTCATACAGAAATTGTTAGCAGCCATTTATCATTGGTCAATAGTAATGAACATTGGGTAAACAACAACCAACAGGATAAAAAACACAAAGCTATAATTCGCATTTTTGACAATGGCAAAGGCATACTGCCCCATATCCAAAGACATATATTTGAACCATTTTTTACGACTAAGCCAGTAGGCAAAGGTCAAGGACTGGGGTTATCAATTAGTCGGCAAATTATAGTTGAAAAACATCAAGGTAAACTTAAGTGTAATTCTCAATTAGGTCAAGGCACAGAGTTAGTAATTGAAATTAATACAACAGCAAGACACTATGCCGTAATGAGAAAACACGCCAGTTTTTAGGTAATTAACTTGACATGGTTTTGCTTGATTGATCTGGGTTCGAGCCTGAGCATTTCTAGTTTGATAAATCCTTTTTGTTTTTATTTGTTCAGTAGTTACAATGTGAAAATTTTATCTATTTGCTATAGTTCCCAAATTACGACTGTTGTGAACACTTAAATATGAAATATACTACTCAGGTTTTATTTTTGAAAAAGTTCCGTACACTTGAAGCTCAGGTGTAGGCAATGCCCACCCTATGCAATACGCTTTAAGAAGAATATATAGCGGTTCTTCAAGGTTTGTAGTGAGGACTTTAGTCCTCTTATGAGGGCTGAAGCCCCCACTACGAACTAATCTCAATATTCTTTACATTACTTAATCTACTCTGATTTATTCTCACCGACTTACTTAGCCCTATCTAAACTGACAGTTAAAACAGCAGATGGTAGACCATCAATGTCAGAATACTGAATTATAGGATGAGAAAATAAAGGTGAGTAATGCCCACTCCCAAACTTGCTGGGCTATATACCGAATGGCACTAAGAAAAGCCCAAAAGCATGTGTAGCCTCGTTCCCAGCCTGGAGGCTGGGAATGTATTCCGAGAGGCAGAGCCTCTCGTCAAGCTACTGGAGGCGGAGCCTCCCAGAATGGGTTCCCAGCCTGGAGGCTGGGAACCAGTCAGGGCAAGGGCTGTATCTTAACTTAGTGCCATTCGGCTATATACCCAAGACAGATAAACAACGAATTTTATCAGTCAAAATCTATGACTTCCATCGTTCCTTCCCCAACTCGAAAGCCACCCACCCAAGCAATAGGAGCTAAAATTTTCCACTCCTGTAATATCATTAGTCTGTTTATCATGCTCACCAGTGGACTACAAATTTACAACACCAACCCTGTTTTTGGTGGACGTGCAGGTTTGCACATTCCTCCGATATTTACATTAGGAGGTTGGCTGGCAGGAGGTAGACACTGGCATTTTGCAGCAATGTGGCTATTTTCGTTAAATCTGTTGTGGTATGGAATTTACGTTTTAATTACCCGACGCTGGCGACATCGCTTTGTAGGTGCTAATGACTTCAAAGCATTACAAAAAACTCAAAATTCCCAGCGTTTAATTTATGCTTGGCATCGGATTGCTTATACAGCAATTATTCCTATCTTGCTGCTGGCATTATTTACAGGAATAGGAATGTATAAACCTGCTCAATTTCCCTGGATTGTGGATCTGTTTGGCAGTTGGCAAGCATTGCGAATCGTTCACTTTGCCTCAGTGCCAATGGTTATCTTATTTGCAGTGATTCACTATCAATTAGGGCAGAAAGCTGGAGGAACTCAACTAACAGAATCAATGTTTTAGTAAACCAACTATGCTAATGGAGATAGAGAGATTCAGGAAGCGGAGACAAATGACAAATGACAAATGACCAATGACTCTTTAAAAAAATATGAACTTTTTTGATAAATTGAATCGTAATATCTTACAAAATCAAAGCTTACTGTTTGTCGGACTCGATCCAAATCCAGAGATGATGCCTACGCGTTATGAATCTGAAGAACTCATCACTGGTTTGGAGAAGTGGTTACAATTCATTATTGCGGAAACTGCTGATTTTGTTTGTGCCTATAAACCAACACTTGGCTTTTATGAAGCCTTAGGTATTCCTGGTTTAGAACTGCTGTACAAAACTTTAGCAGCCATTCCAGCCCACATCCCTGTTATTTTAGATGCAAAACACAGTGACTTAAATACTAGTACAATTTTTGCCCGAACTGTGTTTACAGAATGGCAAGTGGATGCAATCACTCTCAGTCCCTATACAGGACAAGATCATGTCGCACCTTTTTTGGTCTATCCTGGTAAAGCGGTGTTTATTTTATGCTGTACTTCAAATCTAGGTGCAGAAGCTTTACAGCAATATCCTACAAAGGAATCACCCCTTTATTTACAGGTGGTAAAAGAATCAAAAACCTGGGGGACTCAAGAACAATTGGGTTTGGAAGTAGGAACTACAAATCCTGAAGTTTTAGCACTTATTCGAGCAGTTGCGCCAGAACGAATTATTATGGCGCGTAGCATTTGGGCGGAGGGTCAAAACCTAAAGAAAATTTTAGAAGTTGGCTTGAATGCTAATGGTGATGGTTTGCTGATTCCTGTTCCTCAAGATATGTTGGGGAATACACAATTATCTGAAGAAGTACAGTCTTTACGCGCAGAAATTAATCAAATCAAAGCTGAAATTATTTATGAAAATTCCACGTGTTCTGTGTGGTTTCCTGATGTTTGTTTGCTCAATCAGCACCCCCAACAAGATTTAATTTTACAACTTTATGATATTGACTGTATTATGTTTGGCAGCTTTGTTCAAGCGTCAGGAGCGATATTTCCTTATTACATCGACTTACGCAAAATTATTTCCAATCCCCAAGTTTTTAATCAAGTTCTCACAGCTTATGAGGAGATTTTGAAAAATCTTAGTTTTGATAGGTTAGCAGGTATTCCCTACGGTTCTTTACCGACTGCGACTGGTTTAGCTTTGCGTCTTCATTGTCCAATGATTTTCCCGCGTAAAGAGGTGAAAGCACATGGGACTCGGAGAGTAATTGAGGGTAACTTTCATCCTGGCGAAACGGTTGTAGTGGTTGACGATATTCTCATCAGTGGCAAAAGCGTCATGGAAGGGGCAGGAAAGTTAGAATCAGCAGGATTAAAGGTTGATGATATTGTAGTATTTATCGACCATGAACAGGGGGTGAAAGATAGATTACAGCAAAATGGTTATCGCAGTCATGCGGTTTTAACTATTTCTGAAATTACTAATACTTTATATCAAGCAGGGCGAATAAATGAGGAGCAATTTTTAGCTTTTGCTGAAAGTTAGTAATTGGAATAATGGGGAGTAGGGAGTAGGGAATGGGGAATGGGGAATGGGGAATGGGTAAAGATTTTCTTGTCTACTTCCTGTTGAGCATATTTAATTACTCGGTTCAATCTGGTAACTAGAATAATTTGGATTTTTAAATTAATTATGAATGTTTCACTGAATCAACTACTGAGATGGTTAATTTTTACGCTGCTATTTCCTCTAGTGTTTCTCAATGGTTGGCTAGCATTTTTGCTGGTTAAAAACTTTCAGCCTGTTGTCACAATTCTTGTCTTGGCTACTTTGCTTGCATTCATTTTAAACTATCCTGTTTCAATTCTCCAACATGGCGGAGTTAAACGCGGCTATGCAGTAGCGTTAGTTTTTATATTGGCATTAGTAATTGTTGTTGCTTTGGGTGTAACTTTAGGGCCAATTGTTTTAGAGCAATTTAATGAAATGGTTAAAGTTTTTCCCCAATGGATTGATTCTAGCGAAGAAAAACTTCAGATTGTAAATGATTGGTTTTTGAGACATAAAATAAATGTAAATCTCAGTCAGTTATTAACACAAATAACTAACAAATTGCCCAATGAATTAGAGTTTGTTTCCGATAAACTCTTAAGCATTATTATAGATACTATTGATAGTATTTCTGAATCATTAATCACAGTAGTCCTGACCTTTTACCTGTTGTTAGATGGGCCAAGAATTTGGCAGGGAATATTTAAGAAGTTGCCAGGAAATTTTGCTCAGAAGGTAAGCCAGTCTATTCAGCAAAACTTCCAAAATTACTTGATTGGTCAGGTAACTTTGGCTTTGCTGATGGGTGTTTCAGTAACATTATTGTTTTTAGCTTTTCAAGTCCAGTTTGGTTTACTCTTTGGTTTGGCGGTTGGGGTTTTGAGTTTAATTCCTTTTGGTGATGTCGTCAGTTTAATTGTAATTACTTTCATAATCGCTACACACGACTTTTGGCTAGCAGTAAAAGTTTTGGCGGTAGCTGTTGTCATTGACCAGTTAATCGATCAGGCGATCGCACCACGTTTATTAGGTAAATTTACTGGACTTAGACCAATATGGGTATTAATTGCTTTGCTTGTCGGTACCAATGTTGGCGGAGTCTTGGGTTTACTAGTCGCTGTACCTGTATCTGCTTTTATCAAAGATGTGGCAGATGGTTTTTCTACATCTGGTAATTCTGGTAAAGTGGGTGACGATGAAGCAATATCAGAATTGTTGCCAGACGAATCAACATTGTAATGAGTTGTGGATAAAAATCAAGATGCCATCTCTACTGCTAACGGTAAGTTGTAAGGAATTGCATAAAAAAAACCCTAGCATTTATACTAGGGCTGAGAAATAATACTATTTCACTTAATGTTTGTCTGAGATGACCCTGTTTGTACCTCTGCTCTACGCAAGAGGCTAGATTGTTTCTCAAAAGTTACAGCAAAAAGCGATCGCGTATAAAATTAGCCAGCACTTGCTAACAGTAACTCCCGTTTTTCTGATTTTTTAACTCTCACCTGAGAGTCGTCATCAACATCGATAAGGGCTGTGTCTCCATCTGTAATTTCACCAGACAGCATTGCTTCAGCCAGAGAATCTTCTAGGAGGCGCATAATTGCCCGGCGTAATGGTCTAGCACCATAGCTGGGGTTATAACCTTCTTGTACCACAAGCTCTTTGAAGCGATCGCTAACTTCTAGGATAATTCCTCTTTCCGTCAAGCGACTAGCAACATCGCGAAGCATAATTTCGGCGATTTGCTTAACTTCATTTTTGGACAGCTGGGTGAAGACGATAATCTCATCAAGACGGTTGAGGAACTCAGGACGGAAGTAAGCTTTCAATTCCTCATTTACCAAGGTGCGAATGCGGTTATAACTAGCGTCGGCTTGAGTGTCGAAGTCAAAGCCTAAGCCGCTACCACCTTTTTCAATCACCTTGGAACCGATGTTAGAAGTCAAAATGATCAGCGTGTTCTTGAAGTCTACTTTCCGACCTTTGGCATCGGTAAGATGACCGTCATCCAAGAGTTGCAGCAGCATATTGAATACATCGGGGTGCGCTTTTTCGATTTCGTCGAATAGCAGCACTGAGTATGGTTTCCGCCGCACGGCTTCTGTAAGTTGTCCGCCTTCGTCGTATCCGACATAACCAGGAGGCGAACCAATCAGCTTGGCGACGGTATGACTTTCCATGTATTCGGACATATCTAGCCGAATCATCGAATCTTCTGCACCGAAGAAGTAGGCAGCCAATGCCTTCGCCAATTCTGTTTTACCTACTCCAGTGGGCCCAGAGAAGATAAAGCTAGCAATGGGACGATTGGGATTTTTCAAGCCGACGCGGGCGCGACGGATACCGCGAGATACAGCCGTGACTGCTTGCTCTTGTCCGATGAGTCGCTGATGTAGAGTGTCTTCTAGGTGTAGAAGCAACTCTGACTCAGATTCAGTCAGTTTGTTAACTGGTACGCCAGTCCAAGAGGCAACGATTTGGGCGATATCTTCTTCGTCAACTACAGTCGAATTGACAGATTGATCGTTTTGTGTAAAGGTTGCTTGCAGTTGTTCTGCGAGTTTCAACTCTTGGTCACGTAGGGTTACAGCTTTGTCAAAATCTTGGACTCTGACTGCTGCTTCTTTTTCTTTGGTAACGCCAGCGAGTTCACGCTTCAGTTCTTTATTGGGAGAACTTTGGGAGTTCCGCAGACGAACGCGAGAACCAGCTTCATCAATCAAGTCTATTGCCTTATCGGGCAAGAAGCGATCGCTAATATAGCGGTCTGATAATTCTGCTGCTGCAACTAGTGCCGCATCCAAAATTGTGACTTTGTGGTGTTGCTCATAAGCACCGCGCAAGCCGTAGAGAATTTGTACGGTTTCCTCTACCGAGGGTTCCCCCACCTTAATCGGTTGGAAACGACGCTCTAGGGCGGCATCGCGCTCGATATGCTTCCGATACTCATCCAAAGTAGTTGCGCCGATACACTGGAGTTCACCTCTTGCTAAGGCAGGTTTGAGGATGTTGGCTGCATCCAAGCCACCTTCTGTACCACCAGCGCCAACCAAGGTGTGAATTTCATCAATTACCAGGATGATATTGCCCACAGTGCGAACTTCTTCCACAACTTTTTTGATGCGTTCTTCAAAATCGCCACGGAAGCGAGTTCCAGCTACCAATGACCCCATATCGAGGCTGATAACTTGCTTGCCTTGTAAGGTTTCGGGAACATCCTGATTGATAATACGTTGAGCTAGACCTTCTGCGATCGCAGTTTTACCAACTCCTGGTTCTCCAATCAACACTGGGTTATTCTTAGTGCGGCGACCGAGAATTTGGATCGCCCGCTCAATTTCCTTTTGGCGACCAACTACGGGGTCTAGTCTGCCTTCTTGGGCTAATTTGGTCAAATTTCTGCCGTACTCTTCCATCGTTAGCGGTTGGGTGCGCTTTTGACTACCACTACTACCAGCAAAAGCTGGTGCATTTTCACCCAAACGCCGAACGATGGCACTACGGACAGTCTTGAAGTCAACCCCTAGATTTTGCAGTACTTTGGCGGCGACACCTTCACCAGCCTCAGTTAATCCTAAGAGTAAGTGTTCAGTGTTAATGTAATTCTGTCCTAAACTATGAGCTTCTTTAAACGATTGCTCGAAGAGGCTTTTCACCTTAGGAGTAAAAGGAATTTCTGGTGGTACAAAGCCAGAACCCCTACCAATAATTTTTTCTACCTCGCGACGTGCATCTTTGAGGGTAACGCCTAATTCGGCCAGCACTTTAGCAGCAACCCCAGTTCCTTCTCCCATTAAACCCAGGAGAATTTGCTCAGTTCCTACGAAGTTATGTCCCAGGCGACGTGCTTCCTCCTGAGCTAACATAATTACTCTAATGGCTTCGGAAGTGAAGTGTTCAAACATAATGGGTTATTGCTCCCTCGCTGCTTGGACTTTGGGTGAGATAAAATTCACCCTCATCTAAAGTTTTTTGTATTTTCTTAAGGACTAATGTAACTTTATTTAAACTTGAGTGGCAGTGGTGAGAGCCGTAAGACATCAGGTGTACTTGCCGTCTAATGTGAGTTAGGAGTTAGCAGTAATGAGTTAGGAGTGATGATTAAGTAAGGAGTTATCAATTTTACAATTAGCTTTTAAGTGCAGAAGATTATTTTATTTTGTCTTTTCTGCTCTCTGCTCTCGGCTAAACTTAAAAACCAAGACTCGGTACTCTTAACTTTTAACTCCTAACTCCTAAGTTATCACTCAGGACTAAACAATGGCTGAAGCAACGACTGGTAAAGATCAACAACATCCACTTTATAACCGCGATCGCCCCCTTATTGATATATTACTCGCTCAAGAGGCAACAGACTATAACTTAGCAGAATTGGCTAGACTGCGAATGCGTTATCAAGGGTTTCCAGGGGCGAGAGACATCCAAAAAGACTTAGATAAAGTCTTGCAGCAGTGGGGTTTGACCGAAGCCGAGCTTTTTGAGAAAACTCGTCAAATCCACGATTTGGGAGGAATTTACAAAAGTCGCGGTAAGAAAGATGAGCAGGATTGGAATTAGTTATGGGGAATTGGGCATTGGGCATGGGGCATGGGGCATGTACTTAGTTTCTGTAATCGTTTAAATATCAATTGCTGCGGCTGAAAAATCCCGCAGCTATAACAATTAAACCTAAAAGTGCTAAAGGAACCCATAGATTAGGGATATCCGACAAACTCATAAAGAACTTCCAAATAAGTAAAGTGTATAAGGCGGAAGCTGTAACGCATCGTCATAGAGAATTGCTACTTTATATTTTAACCGAGTAGCGTGGGTTTAAATCCCCCGGTTCAATAACCGGCAAGTTTTGGGTCGGGGTCTAAATCCCCGGACGCTCGCAGACTCGCTACCGCAACGCTTTCACAAAACTTAATTACGAATTACGAATTACGAATTACGAATTACGAATTATTTAAGTAAGTCTTTTTTTAACTTCCTCTGCCAAATTTTCTAATAGCACTTCTACTTGCTCCCCTGTTTTCAAGTCTTTGAGCGATGACTTTTGTGCTGCGGCTTCTTCAGAACCAATAATTACACAAAATTGAATTCCTTGCTTGTCTGCTAACTGAAATTGTTTACCCAAGGGACGCTTATCAAAGTTAGTGATCGTATTAATTCCCGCCTGACGCAGACGTTGAGAAACTTTTAAATAAGTAGGCATTAAATCTTCCTGCATATTCACTACCATCACTTGGGCTGGTGTCGCAGCTAAGGTATTTAGAATACCAGCTTTTAACAAACGACTAATTAAGCGAGTTAAGCCAATAGAAATGCCAACACCAGGCATTTTTTCGCCCAAAAATACCCCGACTAGTTCTTCATATCTACCACCAGAACAAATACTGCCTAAAGCTTCATGTCCTAATAAGGTTGTTTCGTAAACTGTGCCAGTATAGTAATCAAGACCACGGGCAATGGATAAATCAATACAGAAACGATTTTCGGCAACTCCGAGATTACGCACTCCTGCAATTACCGTTTCTAATTCGGTGATTCCTAAGCTCAATTGCTCTGTTTCTGGCAGATTTTGGGCGAGATGTTTTAGTTTATCTAAGACTTCATCAACGGAACCGTTTATTTTGATAAACTCAATGATTTTTTGCGCCTGTTCTTCTAAAATTCCTTCTTTCTCTAAATCTTGTTTTACTTTACTTTCACCAATTTTTTCTAGCGTGTCAACAATACCAATACACGATTTAATTTGATTTTCGGCAATTCCCACTGATTTAAAAAAACCAGTAAGAACTTTTCGGTTATTGATGCGAATCAGAAAATCACCAATATTAATTGCTTCAAATATCTCGGTGATAATTGCAGGCATCTGAGCATCATAGAGTAAACTTAGTTCACGACGAGCAACTACATCAATATCGCACTGACGGAACTGACGAAAGCGCCCATCTTTTGCTCGTTCTCCCCGAAAAACTACATCTGTTTGATAACGAGCAAAGGGAAAGGTTAGCTCATTCAGGTGACGGGCAATGTATGCTGCTAAAGGAACTGTTTGGTCAAACTTTAAAGCTCTGGATTCTGAACCAGTTTCGCTAGATTTATCTCTCTCGGCTTGTCGATTTGGTGGCAGTATGGGATCAATGCCATAGATGATATTGTCACCTTGATTACCTTTAGCTTGCAGGACTTCTAAACGTTCTACAGCAGGTGTTTCAATGGGTGTAAATCCATAACTTTCAAAAACTCTGCGGATGATATCTAACAAATGTAATTCTAGACGCTTTTCGCTAGGAAGAAATTCTGGAAATCCGCTAGGAGTAGAAAAGTTTATTTTGTCACCTTTGGCCATGCGTGTACCTTACTAAGTTGAGATTGGAGATGAAAGCCTAACGACTGAAAGTCGTGGCTACATAAACAAAGTCCGCCTGCGCGGACTGGAGAATAATGAGTGTTTATCTTTGAAGGGAGAAATTACTATCTTAGCCGTTCTTCTTGAATTAGGGTGCGTTGAAAGATTTGATTGTTCTTAAACCAATGCCAAGTGCGGGCACGATTGTTATTGTCAGGACTAATGTAGATCATTTCATATAAGCTCATTTCTGGGTTTGTCTTATAACTAAACCACAAAATGACAATCGAATCATCGGCTTCCCAAGCTTTTCCGTCTATGCGATCGGTGTCAAACCAAAGCTTATTATCTTTATAGATTCCTGGAAATTCATATTCTTCTCGTTTACCATCAGACCATTTGTAGCGATTAATCTGGTAGTAGGGATGAGGGCCATTTTCGGGAAATTGACAAGTTAAGTGAGATTCATACTTGTCGAGGATTTTTCCTGTTGTATCAACTACTGTATAAGTTCCTACCCAATCTCCTTCATGACGGGCAAGTACTGGCATTCCTTCTCGAATATTTGACATTGCAATTCACCTTTTATTGTTCTAACATCTGGAAAAATCGAGTAAAGTAATCGGGAAAAGTTTTCGCTGTACAACCAGGATCTTTTATTACAATGCCTGGAACCTTTAAGCCTGTGACAGCAAATGTCAGTCTTCACCGAAACAGTGCTGTTAGCAGTAGCGGGGCGTTTCGCCCGTGCTGAGTAAAAAAAGTAATAATCTAAGTCCGCGACGAGTAATGCCCGATTGGTAATACTTTTAGAATCAGGAATTTCTACCGTGGTATCTACTGGGCGATTCAGAACAGGGATTGCAATGGTATCCATTTTAAATCTCTGTGCAGGTAGTCAGCTACAACTTAAATTATGTTCGCATATTATGAGTGAGGAGTGGGGAAGGTTTTAAAAATTCAAAATTCAAAATGACGCTCTCTACGAGACGCTACGCGAACGCGGACTCGCCAACGCTGCGCTAACAAAATTCAAAATTAAAGACATTTCAGTCGGGAGCAATGCAGCAATCGATTGGGCTGACTATCCAAACTGATGTATTAATACGCACTAGTGTCAATACTGTTCGGTTAAGGCAAGAGACGCGATGAATCGGCGTCTCTACAATAATCAGTCTTTTGTAGAGACGCCGATTTATCGCGTCTTTGAGATTTATAATTTTCATCAAAAAACCTTAACCGAACGGTATTGGCACTAGTGTAACTACGGCTTCTTGCTGCCCAAATTACTATATTAATAAACCAATACGCTTGGGTTAAGGGCTACTGGCAACAATTTTGGGTTTTCGAGACGCGATAAATCGCCGTCTCTACAAGTGTTTTGTTGCTCATTATGAACTGTATTGATTCATAAACTATGCCTACACTTATAAATCTTCTTCTGTACCTACACTTAACGAGGCAGAATGTCATCTAGGCGAAGTTTAATACCAGGCAAAAGTAGCGAGTTAATTAATTGATTGAGTCGGTATTGTTGTTGAGTATAGCTGTCTTCAACTAATTGACAAATAGTGAATGTAGGTTGTTTGGGTTTCCCAATAAATGCTATACCACCTAATCCTCGATAATCGACAATCCAATATTCAGGGATGCCTAAAAGCGCATATTCTTCAAGCTTTCTTGCATAGTCAGTTTCCCAGTTAGTGCTAACGACTTCCACCACTAATTTAATTGAACGTCCAAGAGTAATTACGGGTTCTCGCTGCCAAAGGGGTTCACGATCTAAAACGGTTTCATCAAGAACCACAATATCAGGACGACGAACTGTAGCTGTATCTGCAAATGGGTAAATTAAACAAGTGCGAGGAATAAACCAGGGGAGTTGTTCTGCAACAAGGTAGATGCCAATTTGGGTTGCAAGTTTGCCACTCACCGTTTCATGCGGGCCAGTGGGTTCCATGTCAATTAGTTCTCCATCTGCTAGTTCATAGCGGGGATTGTCTTGGTATTGGGAGAGAAAATCTTCAAATGTGAGGGTTGTTGGGGAAATATATGTCATAAAAGTCAATCTCATGAAGGCAAGTTGTTTTGATTCTAAGTCAACTTTACGGCATAAAATTTATTTGGTTGTTTTGAGGACAGTAAATACTTCTACCAAAAGAATCGCCAGTTTCAGCATCCGTTAATTCCACAAGTTTAGCGTTATCAGTACAGACACTTCTACCCTTAGACATTCTTAACTCACCTTGGACAAAACCACTCACTATCCACACCATTCGGTTGTTAGAAATCGATGATTTGTACTCTCCTGTTTTGGCTGCAAATTCCTCGTATGTTGTCAGTTTTGCTTCTGTTATTTGCATCTTACTAGACTTTTTGAGAACACGTTCAATTGTAATCAAGCGACTTGCTGGTAGGCTATTATTTGCGGGGTATATTCTTACTCTTGAGTTAAATGGTATTGGTTGATTGACTTGCTTTTTTGTCTGTACTGGTTTAGCTGTGACTGTCTGCATTAGCAATAAATTAGTGGTGCTAGCAAATACAAAAGCAGATAATGAAGTTATTGTAAAAATATTAACCATAGTGCAAATGCGCTTCATAATGCTCAGAATGCGAATAACTGATAAGCTGTTCCACATTCAACTTGCATAATTAGGCGGGCAAGATGCCCACCCCACAAGAGTGATATGAATTTTGGATATGCAAACTAGATGTGGTTTAGCTTAACACCAGTTTAATTAATTCTTAGCTCTCCACGAGACGCAACAACAGTATTTACAGATAACTAAGTCTGATAAATCCAAATAAATAATCGGTGCAGGTTGACTGCACCGATGGCTGCGCCGACGCTGCGCGTACGCACAATTTAACTCTAATTGCACCGGACATTTCCCTCACGCCAATGCTGAAGCTTGGGGTTTGGCAAAAATCATTCTTCCTGCGGTGGTTTGCAAAGCACTGGTAACTACTACTCGCAGTTCACCACCCACATAATTGCTGCCTTCTTCAACGACTACCATTGTGCCGTCATCTAGATAGCCAATACCTTGACTGGGTTCTTTGCCTTCTTTAAGGATTTTTAAATCAAGGTTGTCACCAGGTAAATAACTGGGACGCACAGCGTTCACTAAATCATTTACGTTCAAAACTGGTACTTTCTGAACACTGGCAACTTTAGACAAGTTGTAGTCGTTGGTTAGCAATGTACCACTGATTTCTTGGGCAAAGCGGACTAACTTGGCATCCACTGTGGGAATATCGTCGTAGTCAACTCCATTAATCAGGATGCGATCGGGGTAATCTTCCTTAATGCGGTTGAGAATTTCTAGTCCTCGTCTTCCCCGCACCCGTTTTTGGTCTTTGCTAGCATCGGCTACTTGTTGCAGTTCTTGCAAGACAAACTGCGGTACGAGAATTTGTCCTTCTAAAAACCCTGTTTCTAGTAAGGCTTCAATACGACCATCAATAATACAGCTAGTATCTAAAACTTTGGTATTGGCTGGTTTTAGCGTTCCTTCCACTACCATCGATTCGACGGTGTTGGGATTAATGAACCGCAATAAGCCTCGCCCGTGGGTATCTGCCAAATTCATGCCAGTGACGGAGAGGATAATACTACCGACAACTGCCACCAATGGCTTAATAAATCCAAAATCCGCCGGAATGGGTAGTAAAAATAGTGGGGCTAGCATGAGGTTAGCTAACAATAGCCCAATCACTAAGCCGATCGCACGCGTTAAAATTACTTCTAGAGGCATTTCTTTGACTTGTGCCTCCAAGCGACGATATGTCGTCTGGAAACTCAGCCCGATCGCACCACCAATAATAGCGGCAAAGACGGCAACAACTAAGCGTAAAGCTTCTATATTCGTTACCTGATCTAGCGCCCCATTGGGTAGTAGTTCAATGCTGTAGAACCCTATTCCCGACGCTGCGAGGATAAATGAGAAAATGATAATTGCGTCAAGCATGGTTGTCTTGTTTTCCTACAACTGTGTTCACCGATCAAGTTAAGTATTTTTTATTGTATCGGTAAGATAGACTAATGAATATTGACTTACACTAAGGGTTTAGGCTGACAATATCTGCAATTATTATAACTAAAGGTTCTTATCTTAATATTTTTCATTGTTTTTTTGTAAAACGACAAAAATTTGTAAATAAACTACTCATTTTTTAAGAATTCAGAATTCAGAAGAGCTTGATACCGAAACTTAATAAGTTTAATAAAATCAAGAAGTTATTGCACGCTTGATTTTACGATTATTCTGGCTCCTTACCCCTGAATTCTTACCTCATTTTTATTGTCTCTAATTTGCAGTTGGGTTAACTCCAAACTTTTCTCAAAATGAGTCAAAATTTTAGTATTTCTGGAATTGTGAGTTCTGCTTATCTGCATATTCCTTTTTGCAGACGGCGGTGCTTTTATTGTGATTTCCCGGTGTCTGTTGTGGGCGATCGCTTGCGGGGTGAAACATCTGGTACTATTTCCCAATATGTTGAGGTGCTATGTCAAGAAATTGCCATGACACCAGCAGTTGGTCAACCCCTGAAGACAATTTTCTTCGGTGGTGGTACTCCTTCGCTGCTATCAACAGAGCAGCTACAACGTATACTGAGAGAGCTACAAAAGTATTTTGGGATTGCTTCTGGGGCAGAAATTTCTATGGAAATTGACCCAGCCACCTTTGATTTAGCCCATATAGCAGGCTATCACAGTGCAGGCGTAAACCGGGTAAGTTTGGGCGTACAAGCCTTTCAAGCAGAATTATTGCAGAAGGCAGGGCGATCGCACTCAGTTGAAGATATTTTTGCAGCTGTGGAACTGATTCACCAAGTGGAGATTCCCGTATTTAGCTTAGACTTAATTTCTGGGTTGCCGCATCAGTCTTTAGATCAATGGCAGGATTCTCTCTTAAAAGCGGTGGCGATCGCACCCACTCACATTTCCATCTACGATCTCACTATTGAGCCAGGTACAGCCTTTGGTCGTTACTACAAACCTGGTAATACACCTTTGCCTACGGATGAAGCCACAGTCAAAATGTACCAGATGGGGCAGCAGGTTTTAACTAGTGCAGGTTATGAGCATTATGAAATTTCTAATTATGCTCAACCTGGTTATCAGTGTCGGCATAATCGAGTTTATTGGGAAAATCGCCCTTATTACGGCTTTGGGATGGGTGCGGCGAGTTATGTTGAGGGCAAACGCTTCACTCGTCCACGCAAAACGAAGGAGTATTACCAGTGGGTGCAAGCTGGCGGTGTGATTGATTGTGATGTGACTCCCCCAAAGGAAGTATTGT
Source organism: Nostoc sp. (assembly GCF_036917975.1). Classification (GTDB taxonomy): domain Bacteria; phylum Cyanobacteriota; class Cyanobacteriia; order Cyanobacteriales; family Nostocaceae; genus Nostoc. Next base: position 60,160 of record NZ_JBALEJ010000049.1, on the reverse strand, counting down.
TAGAAACGTTAATGTTGGGGTTGCGTTTAGCGGAGGGTGTGAGTTTGGCAGCGTTGGCGGAGGGGTTTGGCGAAGAGAAAGTGAAGGAAATTTGCCAGTGTTTGCAAGAATATTTTGAGAATGGTTGGATAGAAATTGCAGAGGGAAGGTTGCGTTTGATTGATCCCCAAGGCTTTTTGTTTTCTAATGTGGTGTTGGCGGAGTTGTTTGAAAAGTTGGGGTGACGATGCATTTATGCAAAAAAATAAAGTTAGAAAAGCTGTGATTCCGGTAGCTGGTTTCGGTACTCGTTTGTTTCCAGCTACCAAGGTTGTGAAAAAAGAACTTTTCCCGATTATCGATCGAGATGGTAGGGCAAAACCTGTGATTTTAGCAATTATTGAAGAGTCAATTAGTGCTGGAATTGCAGAAGTAGGGATTGTGGTGCAGCCAGATGACAAAGAAATCTTTGAAGATTTATTAAAAAAGCCACCTAAAAAAGAACTTTTAGATAAACTTTCACCGCAAAATCAAGAATATAGCCGATATCTTGAAGATTTAGGTAGCAGAATTACCATTTTACTACAAGAGGAGCAATTGGGCTATGGTCACGCGGTATTTTGTGCCAAAGATTGGGTGCAAGATGAGCCGTTTTTACTCATGTTGGGCGACCACATTTATGCGTCTGATATTGAAAAATCTTGTGCTAGTCAAGTTTTAGATGTTTACGAACGAGTTAATCAAAGCGTTGTTGGCTTAACTACAATGCCAGCAGAAATTATTCATAAAGCTGGGTGTGTAACAGGAGTTTGGCAAGAATTAAACTCGATTTTGTCAGTTACACAACTCTATGAAAAACCTACCATTGATTATGCACAAAGGTATTTGCGTTTAGAGGGAATGACAGAAAATGAGTTTTTAGGTATATTTGGCTTATATTTACTTACTCCGAAAATTTTTGAATTTCTAGCAGAACATATCAACCAAAACTTCCGAGAACGAGGTGAATTTCAGTTAACATCCTGTCTGGAAAGATTGCGTCAGGAAGAAGGAATGACAGGATATGTTGTTAAAGGAAAGTGTTTTGATACAGGTTTGCCAGATGCTTATCGCCAAACAATGATTGATTTTAGAAATTTCTAGATAAATCGTAGAAAAGTATGAAGCGAATAGAATGATGCCTCCGGCACGCCAAGGGCGAACGCAACTATACAAGCAAAGTCCACCTCCGTGGACTAAGAGAATTTGAGTTACTAATAGCCATTAATTACGAATTACGAATTACGAATTATGAATTATTTTGCAACGGTTGCTCGCGGATTAGAAACCCTGGCGGCTCAGGAGTTAGAGCAACTGGGTGCCCATTCTGTAGAGCCAGGATTTTGTGGTGTAGCCTTTGAGGGCGATCGCACTCTACTTTATCGCGTCAACCTCTGGGCTAGGCTACCGTTCCGCATCTTGGTGCATATCCATGAGTTTCCATGCCTTGATGCTAAGGATCTCTATCGCGGCATTCAGGCTATCGATTGGCAAAACTATCTCACGCCAGACATGACGCTGGCGGTGAATGTCACGGGCAAAAACCAGCACCTCAACCACAGCCACTTCACATCTTTACAGGTCAAAAATGCGATCGTTGACCAACAGAAAGAAAATCTGGGTGAACGTTCAAATGTGGAACTTCATGACCCAGATGTGCGGGTCAATGTTCATATTGAACGTGATTTTTGTACCGTTAAACTTGATAGTTCTGGAAATAGTCTGCATCGCCGAGGCTACCGTCCTGCGGTTGGAGTAGCCCCTCTCAAGGAATCTCTAGCTGCTGCCCTCATTCAGCTTTCGGGTTGGCAGCCACACCAAATGTTCTACGATCCTCTCTGTGGATCTGGCACTTTACCTCTAGAAGCTAGCTTAAAGGCTCTCAACATTGCACCAGGGCTGTTTCGTGAATCCTTTGGATTTGAAAATTGGCTCGATTTTGACCTGCCCCTTTTAGAAAAGCTGCTGCAAGAAGCTAAGGACAGCCAAATAGATACCCTGCCTGCGCCAATTTGGGGAAGCGATCGCGATGAAAATATAATTGAGCAAGCAATTAACAATGCTGAAAACTGCGGCGTTGATAATCATGTATGGTTTTCTCAAATGGAACTTGCTGATGTTGTCGCCCCCGCAGACAGTGGGATTTTATTCTGCAATCCACCCTATGGCGAACGGCTGGGACGAGATAGTGATTTAGGGGCGTTCTATAAACTTTTGGGCGATGTACTGAAGCAACGCTTCAAAGGCTGGACTGCATTTGTGCTAAGTGGCAACAAGGAACTGTCTCAATCGATAGGGCTAAAATCATCCCAGCGAATTGCCGTGTACAACGGAACGTTGCCCTGTCAGTTAATGAAATATGAGTTGTATTAACACTCTTTAAGAAATTTAACTTTAGTAAAAAAAGCTTCAAAGCTTATCTGAGCCTATATTATGGGAGATAGCATGACATTTTTTTTAAAAAAGTGCCAGTATGATCTGTGACTGACAATCTGCAATTTATTTATTGCTAAAAGGTTATTTATGTCAGACCAATTCACCTTTACCGTTACCAATAAAACTGAACTGACAATTACAGAGTTGTGGGTATCTATCGATGATGAAGAGTGGGCTTCATTTAACTTGGGTGAGTCAGGGATTCCATCAGGTGAAACAGCAACAATTGCTTGGGCTGAATATACGAATGGTTCGCCCTGTGAATGGTACATCTCTGCTGTATTTGAAGATGGATCAGAAACTGAGTCAGCCCTATTTAACTTCTGTAAAGAACCAGCTTTAACAATCGGATAAATTCCCCACTGCGATCGCTTTTCCCCTTTCAGAAACAATCATCCATGAATCAATTCAAAATTCAAAATTCAAAATTCAAAATTAAAGACAGCCACCCACAAGGGGTGGGGTTTCTACCTACCTTAGGAAACAATGATTCTTTCTCTGCGAGACGCTACCGCGAACGCGCCACTTGCGGGCGTTAGCGTAGCGGGACGAAGTACGGTTTTAAACCTCACTTCTTTTCATAAAACTCTTCCGCCTCAGATTTTGTGATCTACGGTTCGCAATATACTTAAAGCTACCGCTTCCGCCACCTTAATCCCATCGATACCCGCCGAGAGAATCCCCCCTGCATATCCCGCGCCTTCACCAGCCGGATAAAGACCGACTGTATTTAAACTCTGATAATCTTCTTTGCGTTTAATCCGAATCGGTGATGAGGTGCGGGTTTCTACCCCAGTCAACACGGCATCATCCATCGCAAAACCTTTAATTTGTTTGTCAAAAGCGGGAATGGCTTCACGGATGGCGGCGATCGCATAATCTGGTAAACTCTCACTCAAATCACCCAAATGTACCCCAGGTGTGTAAGAAGGTTTAACAGTGCCCAATGTTGTAGAAGGGCGATGGTTGAGAAAGTCTCCCACCAACTGTCCTGGAGCTTCATAAGTCCCGCCGCCCAATTCAAAAGCCTTTTCTTCCAAGCGTCGTTGGAAGTCAATTCCCGCTAAGGCATTTCCTGGATAATCTTCGGGGGTAATACCCACAACGATCGCACTATTGGCATTGCGCTCATTACGAGAGTATTGGCTCATCCCATTAGTGACAAGTCGCCCCGGTTCTGATGCGGCTGCAACTACCAAGCCCCCCGGACACATACAGAAACTATAGACGGAACGACCATTTTGGCAATGGTGAACCAGTTTATAATCGGCAGCACCTAAAAGCTTATGACCAGCTTGAGCGCCGAAACGACATTTGTCGATGAGAGTCTGGGGATGTTCAACCCGAAAGCCGATGGAAAAAGGTTTCGGCTCGATGTAAACTCCGCGTTCAAATAGCATTTGAAAGGTATCGCGGGCGCTATGACCGACTGCGAGAACTACATGATCGCTGGCGATATATTCCCCACTGGCGAGGGTGACTCCCCGCACTTGTCCATTTTCGATATTGATATCTGCCACCCGGCTTTGAAAGCGAATTTCACCGCCAAGGGATTCGATTTTGGCGCGCATACTTTGGACGATTCCTACCAGTTTGAATGTGCCGATATGGGGTTTATTGATATATAAAATTTCCGGCGAGGCTCCTGCATTGACGAGTTCGGTTAGTACTTTGCGTCCATAATGCTGAGGATCTTTGACTTGACTGTAGAGTTTGCCATCAGAGAATGTACCTGCACCACCTTCACCAAACTGGGCATTAGATTCGGGGTTAAAGTCTGATTTTTTCTTCCAAAAGCCAAAAGTATCGGCGGTGCGATCGCGAACTTTTTTCCCACGTTCTAAAATGATGGGACGGAACCCCATTTGTGCCAGCATCAAACCCGCAAACAAGCCACAAGGCCCAGTACCAATGATGATAGGGCGAATCGCTAAATTGCTCGGTGCTTTTGCCACTGGGCGATAACTCATGTCTGGCGTAGCCATCACATGGGGATCTTTTTTCAGGCGCTTGAGTAGATGAGTCTCCTGAGTTGTTTCTACATCCAGAATATAAACAAGAGCGATCTCTCCTTTCTTACGCGCATCGTAGCTACGCTTGAAGATGGAATAGCCGATCAATTCTTCATCTGTGATTTGCAGCTTTTTGAGGATGGCAGTCTTGATCTCATCTTCAGGATGATCGAGCGGGAGCTTTACTTCTGTTAGTCGTAACATGGCGAGGAGAAATGCATACTGTCTATCAAAATCATCTTATTTTAGATTTTAAATTTTGGATTTTGGATTGAAGATTCAAAATCCAAAATTTAAAAATGTCTGAACGCAAACAGTGTCTCGAATAATTTCCCCCGAATTTATACTCGCTTCTCGTGGAGCCAATACTGTTCGGTTAAGGCAAGAGACGCGATAAATCGCCGTCTCTACAATAATCATTCCTTTGTAGAGACGGCGATTTATCACGTCTTTGGAATTTAGAATTTTAATCAAAAAACCTTAACCGAACCGTATTGCTCGTTAAAATCTCAAATTGCTAGGTATGGGGTCAATCTAAAATCTAAAATCCAAAATCCAAAATTATTTGACTGCCGCTTCTAACATTCGTATTGTCCCAAATTCAGCATCTATTTCCACTTCCCCACCGATTGGCAAGGTAAATTTATCCTTAATATGACCAATCATTGAACCATACCAAGCAGGAATACCTAAAGGAAGTATGTGTTGTTGCAATACTTGTATTAATGTAAATGACGGTTCATCCCCAAGACTACATTTAGTGCATTGCCCAAAGATAAAGCCAGCAATTTGATTAAGTATGCCAGCAGTTTTTAATTGCGTCAGCATTCTATCTACACGGTAAACATCCTCGCCAACTTCTTCCACAAACAGAATGCTTTTGTTCCAAGAAGGTAGGTAAGGTGAACCTACCATCGCTGATAGCACTGATAAATTTCCACCTCCAAGTTTACCTCTCGCCTTTCCCGGTGCTATTGTCTCCACCCGCACTTCGCTAGGGTTGAGATTTTGCATAGTTACCGCTTCACCATTAAATAGGATGCGCTTGAAGTAATCAACTGTAAACTGATTCCAGGTAGATGTGGCAACTGGCCCATGAAAAGTAATCATTTGACTACGGGCATTAATTGCTAACAATAGTGTCGTAATATCGCTGTACCCGATGATAATTTTCGGATGGGAGCGGATCAGCGAGTAGTTGAGTAAAGGTAAAATGCGATTACAGCCCCAGCCACCACGCATCGGAATAATTGCTTTGATGGTGCGATCGCTAAACATCAAGTTTACATCATCAGCGCGATCGGCATCTTTACCTGCTAAATAGCCGTAACGGTCTAAAATATGCTTCCCCAGCTTGACTTTTAACCCTAACTGTGAAAATGATTGCTGCGCTGCTTCGATGTCTTTAGCGTCAACAATACCCGCAGGGGAAATCAATCCTACAGTATCACCCACTTGCAGGCGGGGCGGCTTGCAGATGGTGTTTGTAGGTAGTTTACCTTGGGCGGTAAATGATGGTATCTGGGTAGCGAAGGTAGCTAGTCCACAGGTTGTGAGAAATTCCCGACGTTTGATATTCATAACCATTTAGTTGGGGACTGGGGATTGGGATAGTGATACCATTTCACGAAAATCCTGATACATATAGATTTATCGTAGGGGCATGGCATTGCCATGCCCTTACCAGCGTATTTGTATCATTATTAAAGTGAAATGGTATGACGAATTTTAATAGGTTATAGCAACGCCTAAATCATTCATAAAAAGTTAGATCCCCGACTTCTAAAAGAAGTCGGGGATCTGGACACCGCGAATTTTCACAAATCAAATAAGATTGCTATATTGTAAATTTTGATTCACTAATTTTACTCATTAATCATACGGCGAAGATCATCAAGAGGCGATTCTGGTTCGGTGATTTCTGAATTGTTGCTGTTAGTTATTTGTATATCTTCCTCTTCAACATAAAATTCAACGCTTATTTTAATTTTCACTTTCCCCTTTTTCCAGCTTTGAGAACCTAGTGTTAAAATTTTGCAATCTATCCCGGTCTGAAACAAATTCACAAGAGAATTGTTTATATCTACTCCCTTCCTCCTTAATTCTTCATTCAATATATTTGCCAGATGGGAGTTAGATGAGGTATCCATTGCTTGTTTTAATTTAGCAACTTTATATATGTTGTCTCCGAAGTCCAAAACATCACCATCATTACACTCTATTTGCTTGAATTCATCTTGCATATCAACCTCAATTTTTGATTTTCTTTTACGATGTCTGCCATTGTTTGTGATTTCGACCAAAATATGCTCCTTAACCTCTTTACGCAAAACAAAACTGTAGTTAGTGAGTGCTTTAGCACTCACTAAAAGCTACAATTATCTCAAATCATCTTCGAGATTAAAATTAAACCTCTTATACCACATCTGAAACCAAAAACCCATTATTAGCAAACTTCCCATCAGTGTCAAACAAATCACCAATTACAGGCAAAAGATGATCGTATAATTGCATCGCCTGTAAACAACTATTAATATTAGAAGCGGCTGAATTATATGCTGCAATATTTTCTTCAACAATATTTAATAATCGCCGATTATTCGCAATTTTTTCTTCAGCTTCTTGTTCTAGTGTTTTCTCTAGATAAGCACGCGCCTGTGGGTATTGCTGCAAAATCTCATCTGCTTGCTGATCTGCCATTGGTAACAACTGAGTTTTGAGCGTTTGGTTGATGGTTTGACGGAAAGATTTACGAATAGTTTGGGAAACTTTGGGTTCAAAATCTAACTTCAATAACTGTCTAATTGCTGGCTCTGCTTCTATGATACTTTCAGCGTCGTAACCTTGAGAAGTTTGTAATAGAGTTTGGCGAAATTGATATATAGAAAAAGTGCCTTCATCGTAAAATCTGGGACTTTCTCGAACAAAGCGATCGCACTCTACACTAGCTGCACTAACTAAGGCTTGACTAACTTGTTTTTCTAAAATTCTCATCTCTTGTTCAATGCCGCCATCACAATCTAATAAACGATACAATTGGCGATAATATTCTGACTTACGAATCTTTTTAATCAACCGCTGAAAATAATTTGCAACTACCTGCTGAGAAGATTCAACCAAAATATCTTCTAATTGATTTGCTAAGTAATAAAATGCCTCTACTAAAATAGCAATCAAAGGTGCAGTAGCATTGCGGGGATGGCTGATGGTTGCACGTCGATAAGCATAAGCTACAGAAAAAGTATCTAGCAATTCATCTAGACGGCGAATCATTCGTGATTGCAATTGCTTAAAATCTGCTTCAAAACTATCACAAGAATTATTAATTACATGGTTAACTTCTTCTATGATATGCTCACTAAAATCTTTGCCAATTTGCTGGAGTTGCTGATTTAGTCCTTGCAATTCTTGCGCCTTCATCGTCTCAATTTCTTGAGGCTGACTATCTAAATTGCGTTGGACAGTCTGATAATGTTTCTTCAGCTTAATACAAATATCTTCCAAATCATCAGCAAGATTTTTAAATAATTGTGGGCGCTTTTCTTCGGTAAGATAGCGAGTAATTGCTGTCCGAAATTCTTCAGTCCCACTATCTTGAATTAGCTGTTGTATTAGTTCATTTCCCCAATCTCCCAAAATCCGCACATAATTTTGATTTGGGGTTTCAAAGCCATTCACAGAGACACGAAATTTAGTGGAAGACAGTTTTCCTGAATTTACACAGTAATTGTTAAAAGCATAGACGAATTGTGGTGTTTCTTCTTTACCATCTAAACCTTTAATACTTTCTGCGAAAACAGAGTCTAAACCAAATCTATCTTTTTGGCTTGTCTGTTTAATCTGACTGCCGTAAAATCCTAATAATCCACTGGTTTTATAAACCTTGCTGGAATTGTGAAACTGCCCGCTAATTAAATCGTCTAATCGTTGCCGTAGTTGGGTATTGTACCAAGTCTCATCGATGCGGTTGAAGATATAGAAGACGCGATCGCGTACTCCGGTGTTCTCTCGCATTAATTCCAAAAGTTCGGTTTCTTCTTTTGTCATCTCACCCGCCGAAGCAGGTTTTAGCACACATACCACCGCCGAAGTATCAGGATGTTGAATTTTGGCATAAGTTAGCTGTGCATCTTTTTCTACCGGGGCATCGATACCAGGCGTATCAATAATTACATTGCCATCTCGCAGTAGCGGGTGATTACAGTAATATTCTATCCGCTTCAACACGGCACTATTACAACCACGACGGGCATATCCCGCAGCTTCCTTGAGATTGGAAAAATTAAATTGCTCCATTGAATATGTAGCATTAGTCACAGTACTGATGCGATCGCGGTTTGCCATATATCCCTCTAGCAACAACATCAACGCCTTCGCCTGTTTTGCACGTTCTGATTTACTCTCGCCACCTTCCTGCTGAATAATCGCTTCCGAACCTTGACGTAGCAAGTTAATTACATCAGCTTGATTGATATTAGGTACTGTCTTAAATCCTAGTTGCTGACACAAAGAAACTGCTTGTTCCCGAATTTCTGCTTCACTTAAAAACGTTAAAACAACACGTTCTTGATCTACTTCTGCATACTCGATTTTGCATTCTGTACCTGTAGCATGTCCCTCTGCGCTGTAGAGTAATTCCCTCTCTAGTAGTGCATTGATTAGCATTGATTTGCCAGCACTAAACGCACCTGCAAACACAATCTCAAACTTGGGAGAAATCGCTTTACTTAAAGAAGTTTGTACAGGTGTAATATCTTCAGAACGTAGGGTTGGTTCTTGTTGTAAAAGTTGTAATATAGATTCAACCTGCTCTTTCAAATTTTTGCACTGAAGCGGAAAATCTAACATATTTGGCATCCTGATAATACTTATCTATATATTAGTAATATTTATTGTCTTGATGGTTCAGTAATAATCCTGATAATTTTCATGTGGTTTAATTGCTGGATATTACTTAAACAACCAATTAATGACTATTGACTAATGAAAGTTTTTGCGATCAGATTGAAACCCCACGACGATTTAAGACAAAGCTTAAAGAATTTTGTCAAACAGGAAGATATCAAAGCAGGATTTATATTAAGTGCCATTGGTAGCCTAGAAGCAGCAAAAATTCGCTTTGCTAATCAAGAAGTTAGTACATTATTAACTGGAAAATTTGAAATCATCGCTCTCAACGGTACAATATCAACTACAGGTGTGCATTTGCACATTGCTATTTCTGATCGAGAAGGCAAAACTACCGGCGGACATCTCGACGATGGATGCATTATCTACACAACTGCTGAAATAGTTATTGGTGCGAGTGAGAAATTTACTTTTAATAGAACTTTTGACCAACAAACAGGTTATCAAGAACTAGAAATTATACCTGATAATTTATGAATATGGTTACATTAAAATTCAGCAAGTTGTAGGGGCACGGCATGCCGTGCCCCTACGGGTGTACCTCACGTAAACGAGAACCGCTATATGAACATGCATTTAATATTTATTAAACGAACCGCCAAGTATGCCAACGCGTAGCGTCTCGTAGAGAAGAGAAGAGGAGTAATTATTAAGTGCAAGCTTAGGGAAAATTGATACCAGAGTTATTGACTATCTATCTTTATAGATTGTTAAACACCACACAAATATTAACATTATGTAATGTACTAGACAGATACAATAGAAAATGGTTAAAAGTTATTGCTAGCTACAAGATTGTTGTGCTTACGGCTAAAGTAAAACAAAATCTTTAAGTCGGCATTTGTTGTTAGACAAAATTGAAATGTAATTTGTTATGCAACCTTCTTTGCCTCTTGCTGGCTTAAATATTCTTGTAGTTGAAGATGATGATGATATTCGCTTTTTTCTTACTACAGTATTAGAAGCAGATGGAGCCACCATTGTAGCAGTTCCATCAGCACCAGCAGCACGGGAAGTCTTACCCCAATTGCAACCTGATGTCTTAATTTGTGATATAAGTATGCCTGGGGAAGATGGCTACACTTTGATCCGAAAAATACGGGCGCTTAAGCCAGATATGGGTGGAAAAGTTCCAGCTATTGCCTTAACTGCTTATGGGGATAGCGAAAACCGGATTCGCGCTTTGGAAGCTGGATTTCAGACTCATGTATCTAAGCCAGTTTCTCCAGGAGAATTAGTTGAGATTGTTGCTAATTTGTTTGCCTCTTGTAATTGGTAATTGGATCATATTTTTACCAACTTGAGAAAAGAAACCCAATATATTACAAGGTTTGTTGGGTTTCACTTTGTTTCACCCAACCTACTAAGGGACTGACAAATAAAAAAATATCCAATTAACTCTTGTGGGGTGGGCAACATGAGCGCCCAGTCCATAAGGCGCTCATGTTGCCCACCCCACAATATTAGATAATTTATTTCTTGGATTTCCCTAATATTCTTAACTACCTCCTCATCTCTTTTGAGGGACTAATACAGGCAGTTGGCGGCCATCGGCTACGAATTTGGCGTGTTGTCCAACAGTCAAAACATTAAACTGACTGGATATAATTTCTAAACTTTTGTTCACTATTGCCAGCTTTTTGTAGGTAGGGACACTCATACCAGGGAAGAATGATAATTCTGGCACATCCTCTTGACTGATAAAGTCTGTAGGATGGAGTAGCAAAGAAGGCTGGACGCGTGTAAGTTTACACAGCCACAGGGCAATTCGCAAGTAGAGTAAAGCCAATTCCGAAGAAAATGTACTCAGAAACATGATGTAACTGAAGTGAATTGGCACTTTGAAAATTGGCATGGTGGTAACGGGAATCTCTGTTAGTTTATCCTTACCCAGATGCCATTGATAGGGTTTTAGAGGCTGCAAACCCTCTTTAAAACCGCCAAAAAGTGCTTCCCGTTTCTTACGTTCTTCTTTGCTTAATTTACAGGTTATTAAATAATAAGCTCGTGCTATTGGCCCCAAAAATGTGGGAAAAGTTGAAGCATCATATTCGTATCCCCGTCGTGCTAGAACTTTCAATACTGCTGGAGAAAAACTGTATCCTGGCCCCCGAAAACCGATAGGATGCTGATGAGTGACGCGTTTGATATGTTGTTCAGCCAGGGCAACTTCTTCTTCAATTTCATTCTCTGAATATAGATGTAGCCAAGGATCGTGATAAAATGAATGATTGCCAATTTCGTGACCGGCATTAGCGATCGCTTGTATTGCCTTAGTATTCTTTTCTAGCGCTGCATCCTGACCTACAATGAATACTGTGATTGTCAAATCCCATTGTTGAAGAATATCTAAGAAACGAGGCACTGCGATATCTAGGTAAGATGGGAAAGTCTCCCAACCGGAAGCGCCCTGATTTTTTAAATAAGACCAAATATTATCCAAGTCTAAAGAAAGACTGGCTATTGGTCTGTTTCCTTTTTGCTTGGTTTTCATTATTAGTTCAAGTATTTGGACAATTTTAAGCGTAAATAGTCTTAGTTTTAGGTGCTATTAGTAAAGTTTCATACTTTTACTTAGGGATATCTTCAGTGTAAACCTCATGTCAAAATGTTTACTGCTTCTGAACTTTAAGAACAGTATTCTGCGGGCGTAGCCTATAATTGACATCGCCGAGATGAGTGTCCCATATTTATAAAGAAATTCTGCTTCTCTGAAAATATTCTGGGTGAATTTAGATAATAATTTTTTAGCGCTCCTTTGACTCGACTCGATCGGCTCTTTGGACAACTTTTTACCCTGATACTTAAGTAGTGGTAATTAATATATCATAAACAAGATACATTTAAACTTATATAAGTATTTTTAGCAAGTAATGATTTGGGTGTTAAATTTCTCTCCTAATTTCTAATCAAAAGCAATTATACAAAAATTTTATTCACATCTAGATATTGATTTGCTGCTTCTGGGTCAAACACATTGCAATTCCTTTTTCGTAGTAAGCTGCTTCATTAATAAAAATCGGCCAAACGGTAGATGCACCCTCATAAACAATTGTTTTATTATCAAAGGTTATAAAAATCGGATCTCCTGGATTCAAGGCTTGATAATCCTTGTCCTGAAGCTCTGGATGAATCATCCCAAATATTGTCCCATCGGATTTCTTTGGGTAGTCTACAGTTGATAAGTGGTCATAGAGAATCAACGTTTCGTTATTTGATGGGATTTCACCCTGGTTAAACTGTTCTAGATAGTCTAGAAGCGCGTGAACAAGTTCCTCTGTTTGTTGAAATAGTGTTGCTTTTAAGATACCTTGGGCAATCGGCCCAACCTCGAACGCAAAGCCTAATTCGCACAGAGAATTTACAAATGGGTTTTCTTCAACAGATTCAAAAGAGCAGCGATAAATCCTAACCAAAGGATTAATCTGGCTCAGATAAGCAGCCAATTTCAAATTTAAGGGATGACTGTTATCAAGAATAATTGTCAGACCCATATTAGCTGTACTGCTGTGCAAGTCTAAGATGAAATCTGCTTGTTTATCCCCATTTGATGTTAGGGTATGTTGAATTAATTTAGCTTGCAATTCTTCGTAACTTTTCAGAGTCGGATCTTGTAAGTCTAGCTTGAGAAAACAGCGATTTAAATCCTTCTCTATATATCGCCTCCCGGCGGCAAAAGCATGAGGATTTGCTAACAGGGTGACTGTCTCAAAACTCGATCTAGTAATTAAATCAGGAAACTGGGCAAATTTTTGGATCAGGTAGGCTCCTGTAAACTCATTGCCATGAGTTCCACCGACAATTGCAACTCGATTAATCTGGTTCACGATTACACTAACTCCGCAATGTAGCCATCGAGGTATCAGTTCTCAATGTACCTTATGAAGCATTCACCTTGCCGATGCGATGGGAGCATCCCAAATGTGTAAAAACATATTTTGTCATTGCGAGCGTAATTAAATGGAGCGTTCGCGTAGCGTCTCGAAGAGAAGCAATCGCAACACCTAGACCTTGCGATTGCTACCCTGCGGGAACGCCAAGGGCGAACATTCCACTTCGCTTCATTCGCAATGACAATCTGTTATCTTAGTCAATTTGCAAAATTGGGATGCTCCCGATGCGATCGCGATCGTGTGGTTGATTAAGATAAGACATATCAGGGCCATTGGGGATAATTCCGCCGGGATTGAGTGGAAATAGGTTTCCGTAGTAGTCTCGCTTCACAGTTTCTACGTCGCAAGTGTCAGCCACACCTGGAAGCTGATACAAATCGCGCAAATAAGCTCCGAGATTCTGGTAGTCTCGAATTCGCTGCCGATTGCATTTAAACAGCCCATAGTAGGCACTATCAAACCGAAATAAGGTTGTGAATAAACGCACATCTGCAAGTGTCAGATGTTCACCGCAGAGATAGCGATTAGTCTGCAATGCAATCTCAATTTCATCAAGAGTTGTGAACAGTTCGTTACAGGCTTGATTGTATGCCTCTTGAGTTTGGGCAAAGCCGCAGCGATACACGCCATTATTTACCGCGTGGTAAATCTTTTCATTCCACCAGTCAATTTTCTCTTTAAGTTCTTCTGGGTAAAGATTTAGCGTCGGATTGTTGGCAAACTCGTTAAACTCAGAGTTCAGCATGACGATAATCTCTGAACTCTCATTATTGACGATCGCTTTTGTTTGGTTATCCCATAGTACTGGAACTGTAGAGCGTCCACTGTAGCCGGGTTCTGCCTTTTGATAAAATTCAGCCAGTGTGCGACAACCTTCAACTTCATCGTTAAATATCCAACCGCCTTCAATGGGAGAAGGAGAGACGATACATACTGATATTACCGCTTCGAGTTTTTTGAGCGATCGCACAACCAAGGTTCGATGTGCCCAAGGACAACCCAGCCCAACATAGAGTTTGTAGCGCCCCGTTGCTGGTGGGTGGGGATTCCCTTCTTCTGTGCCGATGAACTTGCGAAACTGGCTATTAGGACGAATATATGCTCCCGACTGATTGCGAGGAGCCAGATTTGACATCATTATCTGCCACATAGTCGTCCAGATAAACTTCCCTAGCCAGATAATTAGCTTGGGAGGAAGCGACTTACCTTTCTTCTTGGGGAGCTTTTTCTCGTCATCCATTGGAGTTGAGTTAGTCATGGCGACAATTTTGCTTTGGGAGCGATCGACGTACCTTCAGATTTATTACTTTAACTCTACTACGCTTTGCATGAACTATTGGATCTATATGACAATATTGTTGATATCGATATCGCTTTAAAGACAACTTATAAGCTAGCGATCGCTTATTTTTAACAATAGTTTATTTAGTTTCAGAGTCTCTATCCACTTTATAGGCCTGTAATAAATATTCTCCATTGAAGTGAATGAGATGAGTAGAATCTTCAGCAACCCAAACATCGGTTTCCCAAGCAATTTCAGCCAAATACTCCACCATCGCTTTTCGGCTTAAAAAAGTTGTTACCATTACAATCGGAATTTTTATCTCAGCAAAGATAACTTCAAGTTCTTTTTTTCGTTTAGGGTTAATTGGTCCATGAGAAGTTACAGCTTCAATTAAAACTAGCCAATCATTTTTTAGATAATGGATAATTACATCAGGCATTTTTCCATGAGAATCAATAGTAACGCCTAAATCTTTCAATGCTTTTTCATTAAAATGTGCAAATTTATCATCTGTATCACCAACATAAATCAGTTTTCCTCCAGGTGTAAAACGTTCTGCAAACTCCTTAATAATCTTCTCAATTAGAATATTTTGACCACCTGGGGATAAAGTTTTTAACTTTCCTTCAATCACAATAGGGATACGTGATATTTCCCGCTCTTGAGCATATCGTTTTTTCAAAGTTTCAACTGAAGCAAGGTAAGTACGAATACTCTTTTTCCATTCACTAGTTCCATAAGTACGTAAGAGTTCAAGCGCACTTTCTTCAATCTGATATACTGTTTTCGGACTGTTAACTGGGCGTTCAGGTGAATCTGGATTTACAATTATCAAAGCCGCATCTAAGAATTGATGGACAGTTTGGCGGCGAACAGTTTCCCGTGTATTAGGTTTATATGTTTTGCCATAGTGCAGTGCCATAAATTCCATCATTGGCGTAATTCCCATTAGGGGAGATGCAGCAGTTTCCCAAGGATCTGTTGGCTTTAAGTTAAGTAGAGCCAGCAGGGTTAAGGCTGAACGCTCATTAAGTTGTGTTCGTGGAAGTCCAAGTTCAATTAGAATTTGTAGTGCTTCATCAATACGGGTTTTAATTATTAAGGGGTTGTTTTCAGACTGATTGTTCATACTCAGTAACTCTTTTTGCAAAAGTTGATCAATTTCTTTCTGTGATGGAAAATGCTCAGTAATATATAGCCCTACGGTCATTAGTTGTGCTATTGTCGGATATTTTAAATTTCGTAAATCGGTTGCATTAACCTGAGTATGTCCATTAAACAACCGAAAAAATGCGTCAACGAGACTAGAGTTAAGATAAGCAGCAAGACCACGTGCTAGAGTAAGATTAAGTCCTCTTCCGTCCTTGTGAAAATAATTCAGGTGATTTTCAAAACCTACCCAAGAATAATTAATTCGATTAGCATCATATACAACAGCAACAACTCGTTTTTTTTCCTCTTTTGAGGAGAAGCGTTTAGTCAAGACATAATGTTGATTGGGTACTAAAAGAGATACAGTTTCTTCTGCATAGACTAGAGCTTGGTGTTTTTTAGTTATCTTGGGATACTCAACATATCCTCCTGAAAAATTCAATGGATAAATTAAGGGAACAGTGTCTTCTTTTGGCGTTAAACACAGATATTCTTTAGCACGAAAATCTACAACCCGTCCCGTTGATACAGTTAATTCTAGGTCTTTTAATGTGCAGGTAAAATTAGCCATTTTTTCAATGACCTGCTGACTTAATGTATCGGGGATAATGTGGATAAATTGTTGCGAGTCGTTGGGAATAACTATCTCTGTATAAGCTAAGGAATTTGACAGCATAAAATCATCATCAGCATTTGAACTTGTACTGATGATTACATTGTCAAATTTTGGTTTTTGTTTGATAGCATGGATGATAATTGTTTCCTGCAAAACTTCATCATCACTAAAAGCTTCCTGTCTGGAATCAAAAAGATGTATCTGGTCTAAAGCCATCATTTCCAAAAACATTCTGCGGAAGTCTCTAAAATATGGCCCATTACAGAAACTACGCGGCGAAATAGCTACAAGCTCTCCTCTTGATTCAAGAAGCTGAACTGTAGCAGCGATAAAACCTGTATATAGATTGCTGGTTTCTAATCCTATAGAACGTAACAAATCACGAACTTTGGAATGAGCGTTAATTTTTAAATATGGGGGATTGAGAATAGCGTGGGTAAATCTGCAATTGTCAGGATTATCGAACAAACTAGGGCCAAGAAGTCTGACTGCATCCTCAATAAAATCCGTATTTCGGATCTCATAGTTTAAAGAGATCCCAGCTATTTGACATTCTCTATCACATAATTTTAATGTCTGATGCAAATACCCAATCAGAAAAGGATCAATTTCATAGGCAACAATATCTAAATTTGCTGGACGTTTTTGGCTCTGACAAAGTTTAACTACAAAGGCTGCAAGTAATGAGCCAACTCCTGCTCCAGCGTCAAGTAGAGATATTTGAGGACGATCGAATTTGCCAAACATCCCAACCATTAATTCTGCTACTGGAGCAGGTGTCAAAAATTGGCCTAGTTTTCCTTTTTGCTTTTGATCCTGTTTCAATGTTGCAGCAATCCTCAGAAAATCTACTTCACCAAGTAAGTTTATGGCAGAACATTTTGACAAGCTTTTGAATTCCAACGGCTTGTGATGATTGTCTGTAGACTCTGTACTGCTTGATTGGAACATCACGGCTCATTTTCACAGAATAAAAACCAACTTTATCCATGATATTTTAAGGAGAACTGATGCAAGAAGCGTCCCTTTATCCAAAAATTATTTTAAAATTATGCTTCAGGCTAAAGTCTTCATTACTCGTCGCCTACCCATCGAATTAGAGGAACTGCGATCGCTCGCCATTGTGGAAGTTTGGCCAGAACGCCAACCCCCTCCATACGAAATTTTACTAGAAAAAGTCAAGGAAATAGATGGATTGCTATGTCTGCTGACTGACCAAATCGATCGCCAACTCATTGAGTCTGGAAAACTCAAAGTCATCAGTCAAATGGCGGTGGGTTACGATAACATTGACATTGCCGCCGCTACGGCACGACAAATTCCCGTCGGTCATACTCCTGGGGTGTTAACCGATGCTACCGCAGATTTTGCCTGGGCATTACTAATGGCAGCTGCACGGCGCGTAGTGGAGGCAGATCGGTTTACTCGTGCAGGTTTGTGGCAGACTTGGGAACCAGATTTGTTATTGGGGCCAAATGTTACAGGTGCAACTTTGGGGATTGTTGGTTTTGGGCGCATTGGACAAGCAGTTGCTCGTCGTGCCAAAGGGTTTGAAATGCGTATTTTGTATACGAGTAGGCAACGATGCAGCCCAGAGTTAGAACAATCTTTAGGTGTGGAGTTTGCTACGTTAGAACACTTACTGCAAGAATCTGATTTTGTGACACTGCATACACCATCGGCTGATGATACTTATCATTTAATTAGCGATCGCCAATTTGAATTGATGAAGCGATCGGCTATTTTGATTAACACGGCGCGAGGAACTATTGTAGACCCAAATTCTCTCTATCGTGCCCTTGCCAGTGGTCAAATTGCGGCGGCGGCTGTGGATGTCACTGAACCCGAACCGATTCCCAGCGATAGCCTATTGTTGACCTTAGATAATCTAATTATTGCGCCTCATATTGGCAGTGCCAGCCGTCAAACGCGCTCAAAAATGGCAACAATGGCGATCGCTAATTTAATTGCAGGATTGAGGGGCGATCGTTTAGCTTATTGTGTCAACGAAAATCAGTGGGAATCCCATCCCAACAAGAGGGGTGTCCGGGATAGCCGCGCGCCGATTTAGTCATTTGTCATCAGTGATCAACTTTCTTTCTTCCGGGAGTAAGGTAGTTTCATCCTCAGGGCGTTTGCCATCTACAGATTGGGCTTTAGTACTATGGGGTTTGATAATTAGACTAACGCCAATTGTCCAACCTAATGCAACCATCCAACCTGCGAGAATGTCACTAGGAAAATGAACTCCCAGATAAAGACGACACCAGGCAATAGCGATGATATATAAGCTACCAAAGATGAGAACCAACCAGCGCCAGGAGGTAGCCCAAGTCAAAAATAGCAAAATTGCTACCAGAGTTATACTCGTCATGGCATGACCACTGGGAAATGCAAAACTAGACTCAGGTGCAATAGACTGCCACAATTGTGGACGCACTCGATGCATTAATTGCTTCGCTGTGCGGTTGATGATCACACTTCCCAATGAGGCGGTGAGTAAATAAGCTAGCGATCGCCAGCGTTTTTGAAGTAGTAATATGAGTGCGATCGCACCTAAAATCGGTATCGCCGTCCAAGGCAACCCAATCATAGCAAGGGTGACAGCTAAAATATCTAACTGTGGGTTGGCTGTAGAATGGACTGTCAACAAAATAGGCACATCCCACGGTAAGCCTGCTTGATTCTCCCATATCTTCACTGTCAGGATTTCAAATACCTGCAAAGGTAAATATACTCCTATCAACAGCAGTAAGAGCGATCGCCAACGAGCAATTAACAAGTTTTTGAGAAAATCAAGCGGCGACTTACTCTCTTTGTTAGCTGTTTCCACTTTTTCCATATCTAAGTTAAAAAGATTAATTAACGACTTCACTGATTACAAATTACTGTTTCAGTTTCATCACGAAAACATCCAAGAAATCACTGATGCTATAAAATTAAAATTTTTACACAATATAATTGATAAATACTTAATCTCAATCAGTATGGGATTGATTGTGGTGCTTCTGCTCATTAGCTTATCACTTGTCTTAATCAAAGTGTGGTCATCTCAACCACGGGGCAATGTTTCTAAGCCATACTTCAGTGACGCGAAAAATAGAAAACTGCAAAAACGTTTACTTATTTTACTTAACGGTGATGTGACAACAGCCGAACGATTACTCAAACAGCAGCGCCAGAAGCACCAGGGTCAATCAGATACATGGTATTTAGAGAAAGTGATTTATGACTTGGAACGCGATCGCCGTTACTAAAATTCACAACACAAGAAGG
Organism: Nostoc sp.; assembly: GCF_036917975.1. Taxonomy (GTDB): domain Bacteria; phylum Cyanobacteriota; class Cyanobacteriia; order Cyanobacteriales; family Nostocaceae; genus Nostoc. Next base: position 40,564 of record NZ_JBALEJ010000049.1, on the reverse strand, counting down.
GTGATCTTTGAACAAGCTAAAAAATATCTAAATTGCATAATGGAATTAAACATAACTCTTGTGGGGTGGGCAACATGAGCGCCCAGCTTATGCAATTTAAATATGGAACAGCTTACGTTCTAGGGGCGCACACATGTGCGCCCCTAATGAAACCTATTTAGCAGCGAAGTAGGCTTCTAATGCCTCAGAACCACCAATTAATTTACCATCGATAAACACTTGGGGAACTGTTGTCGCACCTGTAACCGCTCGTAACGAGCGTGTGGTGATATCCTTGCCCAAGGTAATTTCTTCATAGTTAATGCCATGTTCCTTGAGCATTGCCTTAGCGCGCGCACAGAAGGGACAACCAACTTTTGCAAACAGCGAAACTACTTCGGGCTTCACTGCTTGGGGGTTGATGTATCTGAGGATTGTTTCAGCATCGGACACCTTAAAGGGATCTCCTGGTTCCTCTGGTTCAATAAACATCTGGTTAATTACACCATCTCTCACCAGCATAGAATAGCGCCACGATCGCTTCCCAAACCCCAAGTCTGATTTATCTACCAGCAGACCCATGCCTTCAGTAAATTCACCATTACCATCAGGAATTAGTGTGACATTTTCTGCTTCTTGATCCTTGGCCCATTCGTTCATCACAAAGGCATCATTCACAGAAATACAGATAATGTCATCGACACCATTTTCTTTGAAAACCGGAGCCAATTCGTTGTACCCAGGGAGATGAGTTGATGAACAAGTTGGGGTATAAGCACCTGGTAAAGAGAAGACAACCACTGTCTTATTAGCAAACAATTCATCAGTTGTCACATCCACCCACTGGTTATCCTTGCGAGTATGAAACGTGACATTGGGTACTCTTTGTCCTCGATGATTGGGTAACATAATTTTGCTTGCCTTTAGTAATCAATTCCAGTCATAACCTATCATGAGAGAACTGGTACAATGTAACTGTCAATCGGCTAAGAAACTTCATTAATGAATGGAGCGATCGCAGCTACAAATTCAGTAGTTGATTCATAAGGTAAAACATTACGCCCATTTATTTTTATACCTCGACTTTGAGGCAAACAAGCAAGGTAGTGAGCCAAAAGTTCATCTGGCGTTTCTTTTTTATTGTCTTGGCTAATACTCGATGCAGTTTCCCCCACAACCGTCAATGTTGGTTGCTCAATAGAGGCAATAAAACTAGTATAATCATCTCGCCAAAACCCTGCTAAAAAAGAAAACACTGCATGGCGACTAGCAAGATTTTCTGCACCTGCAACCAATGTATTTAACCACTCTGCATCCACAGCATTTTCAGAAGCAAAGAGTTGACGAGTCGAGAAAGAACGTAAAAATTTTGGGGTGCGTGCATAGCGATAAAAAGGACTTCCAAAAGGCGAATCTAAGACATTCCAAAGGAATTTTTCTTGCCATTTTGGTGATTTATTTGTCATTAAAGCCCACGCTGGCGGCCCAGAAAGAACCAGTCCAGCAATTAAATTTGATTCCTTTTGGACTAATTGGATTGCAACTGGCAATAAAGCACCTTGTACTACTACAATTACAGGTTTTTGCACTACTTCTTGTAAAAAGTACTGCAACTGTTCTGCCCAATCACTAGGAGTGTAAGCCAGATGAGGCATATCACTTTCACCACATCCTAGTAAATCAGGGTTGTAAATTGAATTTCGTTGACCTTTATTATACCACTCACGACAAAATCGCTGCCAAAATTGCCGCGATAATCCAACGCCAATCGGGTGAATTAGCAGTAAGGGAACGCCCTCAGATGTTGTATTAATTGGTTGATGAACTTCGTAGGCACAACGATAATTCTGCCAACTATAAAACTGGCTAGGAGATGCTGTTAAATTGGTTGTTTTTGCTACAGCAGATGGTTGCATAATTCCTAGTTGTTAATACTTACTAAAAAATCATCTGTGGATGAATCAACTCGTATCCAGCTTCTTTGAGTTTTTCATTGGATACCCAAGCATTATATGGGCGGATACTCTTGACAGAAGTATCCCATTTAACCTTGGGTAAATTATGTTTTTCAAATAAGCTATCTAACAAGTCTCGGCTAGTAAGATGTGCATCATCGACTAAATTGTAAATTCCTTGTAAACGACGGTGACGGGCAAATTCTATCGCACCAACAATATCATCTAAATGAATCCAATTGGTGATATCTTCGCCACTGCCCGGACGGGTTGTACCAGAGTATCTGCTAAATATCTTTACTAGTTCCCTGCCGGTTCCATAAATTCCTCCTAAGCGGAAGATACAAACACGGAGATGTTCGCTAGATGCTGATAGCAATATCTCCTCTGTTTTTCTAAGAATTTGTGCATTTAAATTAGCGGGTGCAAGGGGTGTTTCTTCATCTACCCATACACCATTTCTGTCACCATAGACAGCATAGCTTCCTGTGTATATTAATTGTTTCACACTCTTAATTTGCTGCAAACATGAAACTACAGCTTGGGCAGTTTGTAGATAAGTCTCTTCATAAACTTCTCCATTTTTTGCACCAATACTCAAAAGTACAACATCTTGATTGTGCAAAACTGATTTTAGACTATCTATGTCATTACCACAGGTAACTACAACTCTTTGAGATACTGATTTTAGTGCAGGTAGACGCTCAGGAGAAGTTGTGGTTACACTGACAGCAAAATTCATATTTTGCTGCCAATATTGAGCAACTTTATAACCAACATAACCACAACCAATGATTGCAACATTCATGACAAATTAGACACAAATAAATTAAACTACTCATTGAGACAATATTCTCAATTAAAGCACTAGACGCAAATAAATTTAACAGTCCAGAGCTAATAGTCAACAGTTAATAGGATAGAAAATTTTACCTAATGACCAATGACCAATGACTATTTTGCTAATTCCTTCTCAATTATGGCAATTATTTCTGGTGAATTTGGCTGCACACTACTATTAAATCGAGCGACTACTTCACCTTGCTTATTAACTAAAAATTTTTCAAAGTTCCAAGCAACAGTTCCCGTTGGTTTAACGGCTTTGGTAAGTCGCTCATAAAGTGGATGCTGCTGTGAGCCTTTGGCATGAACTTTATCGAATAGTTCAAATGTAACACTATATTTGCTCGTGCAGAATTGCACAATTTCTTCATTGCTTCCTGGTTCCTGCGCTCCAAAATCGTTACAAGGGAACCCCAAAATACGTAACCCTGCTTCTCTATACTTCTGGTTTAGCTTTTCTAACCCCTCGTATTGAGAAGTATAACCGCAGTAGGAAGCCACATTCACAATTAAGAGTACCTTACCGGTGTACTCATTTAATTGTTTATCCTCACCGTTAATGGTCTTGACTGCAATATCCGAAATTGTGTTACTCATCTTGAATCTGATTTATAGGGAATATTGCCAAGTCTCCCATATTACAGGTACTCTCAACCCAGTTTCTTTGTGAGGCTGCGCCAAATTTTCTTTCTTCTTTGTGTCCAACTCTTACGAGACGCTGCGCGAATGCGCCCTTTGCGGTAGCCTGCGGCAAGCCGCTTTGCGTCTACGTTCCTCATATAGTTTGGCGCATCTTCATACAGAATTGGTATAAACCCACTTTCTTTAAGGAAATTAAGTTTTTTAGCCTTCTTAATCCTACTATTCTACTGAACCGTAGCGATATAGCGGTTCCCACTCAAATGCGGTACAAAATTATATCGCAAGGTGTAGGGGCAATACCCTGCGGGAAGCCGCAACTCTTGGAGACGCACTCGCGTTCGCGTCTACATGAATTGCCCCTACGGGTGTACCTCACGTGAATGAGAACCGCTATAATACTCCGGCAATACTCGTCAATTCCATAATTTTCTCAAACTGAAAATCATGAGCCAAATTCTTGATGAAATTTCTTAATACAGCATTTTCAGAAGGGATTTGCTCAATTAATTCTAAAATCAAATCATCACTACATTGGGCTGCGGCAGTGTACAAATGTTTCACCCATTCCGGTGACATTGCAGATAAGAGAGTTACTAAATCGGTGAGCGTCAACATTAATTTTGAGCCTTCTTCTTTTGGGTTTGTTAGCTGATAGCTTTCTTCTTGATAAATATATTGAACTCCTAAATATTCGCTTAATTTTTCTAGTAATTGTTCTTCGCGAAAAGGCTTATTAATATAATCATCACAACCTGCTTTGATTATTGCTTCTCGTTGTTCTTCAAAGGCATTAGCAGTTAAAGCAATAATAATAGTTGTGCGATTTGGGATTGAGGTTTCTTCTCTAGCTTTAATAATTCTTGTGGCTTCATAGCCGTCCATAATTGGCATCCGCATATCCATTAAGATTAAGTGTGGTTGCCATTTCTGCCAAAGTGCGATCGCTTCAGTACCATTTACTGCTTCCTGGACTGCAAAACCAATGGATGTCAGAATTTTCACTAGCACTAAACGGCTATCTGTAGCATCATCAACCACTAAAATTCGGTATTCGCTTTGAGCGGGAGCTAAACTAATAACTTGACATCTAGTTTTTTTGACCTGGATTTCGCTAGCTGTGGCTAGATTAATTTGAATATCAAAAGCAAATTTACTTCCCTCGTCAATAGTGCTGGCGACGCTAATATTTCCCCCCATTAGTTCCACATATTTGCGGCTAATTGCTAAACCTAATCCTGTTCCCTGTTGCGATTTTCTTCCGGTTTCAGTTTGCCCAAAAGCTTCAAACAGTAAGTCAATTTCTTGTGGCGCAATACCGCAACCGGTATCTTGTACCTCGAAGATTAGGGATTGGGGATTGGGGATTGGGGATTGGGGATTAGGGATTGGGGATTGGGCATTGGGCATTGGGGATTGGGGATTAGGGATTGGGGATTGGGGATTGGGCATTGGGGATTGGGGATTGGGGATTGGGCATTGGGGATTGGGCATTGGGCATTGGGGATTAATTATTCTTCTCTGCTCCCCAGTCCCCAGTCCCCTTTCCCCAGCCCCCAGTCCCCTTTCCCCAGTCCCCAGTCCCCATTCCCCAGTCCCCATCCCTACCCGCAACGTTACCCTTCCAGTATCGGTAAATTTGATGGCATTTCCCAGGAGGTTAAGTAAGACTTGGCGCAGTTTACTTTCATCAGCTTGGATGTACTGAGGGAGACGGGATGTATATTCAAAGACTAATTCTAATCCTTTGGAGGTGGCACGGAAGCGCAACATTTCTTCGAGGTTTTCCAAGAGGCGAGTTAAGTCAAAACTGTTGAGATTTAATGTTATTCTGCCGGCTTCGATTTTAGACATTTCCAAAATGTCGTTGATTAAGTTGAGGAGATGTTCGCCAGCACGATTGATGATTGCTAGATTTTGCTGATGTTCAGTGGATAAAGTATGATCGTGGCTCATGACTTGGGTAAAACCAAGGATGGCGTTAAGTGGGGTACGCAGTTCGTGGCTCATGTTGGCGAGGAATTCGCTTTTGGCACGGTTAGCGGCATCAGCAATGATTACTGCTTCTTGCAATGCTTGTGACTGTCTTTGAGTTTGCGCCAGCAATTGTGCCTGCTGTAGCGCAACACCCAATTGATTGCCAATTTGAACCACAATGTTGATTTCTTCTGGTTTCCATTGGCGGGAATCGGAATTTTGATAACTCGCCAGTAATCCCCAAAGCTGACTACCATACAAAATGGGTACAATAATGTAGGCTTTGGCCTGAAAGCGCTCTAAAAGGTTGATATAAGCAGGATGAAAGTCAGCGTTGTAAATGTCTGGGACACAGCGAAAACTTGTACCTGGGGTTGCTTGCAGATCGCGGACTTCCACTTGGTTATCTGCATTACCCAAAATTTTTGCTAGGCAACGGCCATCTTGTAAGACACCCTCTGTGAGATCAGGATGATTGTTGTGTTCTTCTATGAGAGAAATCCAACCATTACCCACCGACTCGGCGACAAATTCGCCATTCCAGTGGGGATTGAAACGATAGACAACAACCCGATCGCAGTCGAGTACTTGCCGTAATTCTTCGGTTGTAGCTGCAAATATCGTCTCTAGATCCAGTGTTTGGCGCATTCTTTGAATTACTTGGGCGATCGCTCTTTCTCTTTCTGCACTCTCACACAAGGCTTCTTCTGCCAATTTTCTCTCAGTAATATCTGTAATTGTACCAATATAACCTTTGATTTCTCCATCATCTCCAAATTCTGGCAAAGCCTGACAAATTACCCAGAGAACTGTACTATCATTACGTAAGAAGCGATGTTCGCATTTATATGTTGACTTAGCAGCTGTTGCTTGATTCCATTTCAACAACAACTGTTCGAGGTCATCTGGATGTACAGCATTTACCCAACCTCTTCCCAGAGACTCTTCTATACTGTATCCAGTAATTTCACTCCAGCGTCGATTAAAATATAAGGCGTTGCCATTAATATCAGTGTGAAATATACAAGCTGGTGAGGCTTCTGCTAGAAGTTGATATCGTTGCTGACCTGATTGCAAAGCTAATTCTGCCAATTTGCGATCGTTAATATCTGCCCAATAACCAACCCATTCGATGGGGAAGTTAGCTTCGTCACGAATTAATCTCATCTTTTCGTAGAACCAGTGATAAGTTCCGTCAACGTGTAACCAACGGTATTCGTAAGAAATGTACTCCTGCTCAACAAAATGGGAAAATTTGTCCGAAATCAGTTCAATATCTTGGGGATGGACGTGATCAAGCCAAAAACTGGAGTTATTCATAAATTCTCGCGCTTCGTAGCCCACCATTTCTTTAACGTTTTCACTAATAAAGGTAGTGCCAAAATCTTCTGATGTTTTGTTACTATAAATGACCACAGGGCTAGAGGTGAGCAGATATTGTAGGCGTTCGTTGGCTAAACGCAGTTCTTGTTCGACATGTTTGCGATAGCTAATTTCTACTAAAAGTGTGCCGACACCAGAGGGGCGATCGTCTTCACCAAGAATCGGAAAATAAGAAGCTAAAAAGTGGCGGATAATATCTGGTTCTTTAACTGATACGCCGCTTAATTCTTGATTGATAATGGGTTGACCAGTCAACAAAACCTGTTGATAAATTGGTTCCACTAGAGGGGCGATGTGAGGTAAAATTTCATAGATAGTTTGGCCAATATGATCTTGCTGAGGTACTCCATTAATCTCTGCCAGCAGTTGATTGATTTGCACAAACCGCAGTTGTTTATCTAAAATGTTCATACCGACGGGGGCACTGCTAAAAAAGGCATTGAGACGAGCTTCTCTAAGTGCTAATTCTTGTTCTAGGGTTTTGCGCTCAATCAACCCACCCAACTGAGCCGCAACAGCACTGACTAGCAAGAGTAAACGCCGATCCACCAATACTGAGCTACGTTTAAAAAATACTAAAACAGCTAATACTTGGTTTCCAGCCACTATGGGAACACCAAAACCAGCTTTTAATCCTACCTTGGCTGCTTGTTGCGATCGCAAAAAAATTGGCTCTGTAACTTTAGAAACATCTTCTATCCATTCTGGTTCCTCGTTTTGCCAAACTCTTCCTGGTAGTCCCACTCCCAGAGCAAATTTGATCGCTTGGCTTTGGCGGGAAAATTCTGCTAAACTACACTCCTCACTGTACCAACCTAGACTGTGTTTTAAAACAGTCCCATCTTCATTAGGTATCCATGCTTCACCAAAATCCCAGCTAATGGTCTGACAAATTAAGCGCAAAACTACTGCTAAGGCGCTTTTGACATTACTGGCGCGAGTGATAGCTTGGGTTGTCAACAGCAGTAAACGGCTTTCATTTTCTGCCTGCTTGCGTTCAGTAATATCTTTTGCTGTGCCCAGTACGTACCAGTCCCCATCAATCTTAATCATTTCTGCACTCAACAGTGTTGTCCTGATTTCTCCTGTTGTAATGCAGACATCAATCTCAAAGTTGCGGATGGCTTTTGTTTGTTGCAAGATATGGGTGAGAAAATTATATTCTTCTGGATTCACCCAAAAATTTAATTCTTCATCGGTGCGATCGATCACCTGAGAACGAGAATAACCAAAAAACCGACAAAAGCTGTCGTTAACTTCAATATAGCGTTTGTTGCGAACCGTAATTAAGGCAATTGGATCGGGAGATGACCGAAAAGCTGATGCTAACTTTTCTTCAGAAGCTCGTCGCGCTGCTTCTGCCCGTTGGCGTTCTTTTGCCTCCAACACTAAGGAGACTAAATTGCCTAAGGAGCGAGCAAAATTTTGGTCTTCTAGCGTCCAATGATGAGTAACTTTTACTGCCTGCAAACATAAAACTCCTACAGTCTTTCCTTCCAGCCGAATAGGTGTATCAAGTACAGAGGTAATGTTTAATCTTGAGTAAGACGCAGAAAATTCTTTAGTTCTGGGATCGGTATAGGCATCATCTGCGGCAATTGGTTCTTCTTGCTGCAAAGCTGCAAAATAAGCTGGATAGTCTGCTACTGATAAGGAAAGTCCTTGACTGTGTTGATTGCGACTACCTTCAAATAGATCGAAACACTGGATTTTCATGCCTGTTTTGTCATATAGCCAGACACTAGCTCGTTCCATGCCAATATTCTTAACAGCTGCTTCTGTAATTTTACTTAAAGCTGTTTTTAAATCACCCTGATAAAGTGTCTGATTTTGTGCCAGTTGGGTTAGCACTAGGTTATGATTGCGGAGCTTAATTGCGCTTTCTTCGAGTAATTTTTCCACTCCTCGACGCTGCGTAATATTACTAGCAGTACCCGTTATGCCTATAACTTGACCTTCTTCGTTGCGTAATGCGATCGCATTAAACATGAGATAAAGTAAAGTACCATCTTTAGCAACACAGGTAGTTTCATGTTGAAAGATCGACTTTCCCTGAAGAACCCGCTCAAACGCTACTTGATCTTCAGCAATTTCTGTAGGCGAGATGAAATCAGTCAAGACGCGCCCGATCATTTCTTGGGGTTCATAGCCATAAATCTGTTTGACTACCGGGTTGACAAAGGTAATTAGTCCATTAATGTCTACCGACCAGATCATATCCTGGGATGTTTCTACCAAGTGGCGATACTGAATTTCACTCTTCTTCAGGGCAGCTTCGACTAAAAGGCGTTCGCTTTGGTAAACTTCTCTACAAATGGCTTTACTAATGCTAACGGGAATTTCTTTAAAAATATCTTCTATTTGTCTGTTACGAATATTTAACTTAACTGCAACCAGTTGACGTTCTTTAATCTCCTGTTGCAGTTGAGCCTTTTGCTTTTTTAATTGTTTTTTCAGCCTTTGGATCGTGAGTTGATTTTGTACGCGTAATAAAACTTCTTTAGTTTGGAATGGTTGAGAAATATAGTCAATATTACCTAAATCGAAAACATCGGTTTTTTCAAAAAATTCATCTAAAGCACCGAAAAAAATTATCGGCATCTCTTGAGTTTTATCGTTAGCTTTCAACCTTTGACAAACTTCATAACCATTCATCTCCTGCATCAGATAATTTAGCAAAAGCAAGTCAGGAGGAGAAGCAATCGCCTTATTAATTGCCAATTGTCCAGAAATAACACTTTGCACCTGATAACCTTGGTGTTGAAGGATGTCTGATAAAAAATGTAAATTCTCTAAGTTGTCATCAACTAATAAAATTTTGATTTTTTGAGCATCCATATCAGTTCCTAAGTTAATTTTCAATCAAGAGTAATTTGTTGAATCAAACTGAACATGAAATTAGAAAGCAAAACTCTATCACCAGATTGTAAATAAAATCATCGTTCCTTACCACCATACTTCAGCATCGGGTGTATAGAAAAATTTCAGATTGAGCAGGATAACTTGTTAATACTGCCAAATCTCTGTGACGCAAATGGTTTGGCACTCACTGCTTATTCTTTTTCATTTACATCAAGCTACGTGCCGTGTATCTGTCAATACAATAATCAGCGATTTTAGCCCTTATGATTGGGCTAGAGCTTTTGACTAGAAGCGAGTGTAATTAAATTTACATTACGTAAAGCGGTTTAATTTATTATTGCATACTTACTTTGATATAGGACTCATATTTGATTTCTAAAATATACGTAGGGTGCGTTAGCCTTTGGCGTAACGCACCAGTTAACGATTTAGGTGCGTTAGGCTACGCCATAACACACCCTACAGATACTTAGATTTTTTCAGAAATCAAATCGCACCCCTATATCAGCTATTCTCAAGCTTTTCATCCTTTTTTTGTTTGATACGGTAAATCCAACCGATGCTTGTACGGTTTACCCAACTGTTTTGAGATTTTGATTTTATTAAATTACTTACTAGAGAGAAGAAATAAAGCTCCTCTCAAAAAAACTAGAGGTTCGAGAATTACTTAAATATCTGAAACTTCTAGATACCTCTAAAACTTTGTTTGATTACCCAAAATTGAATTAGAAAGTTAAGGAGAGATTGAAATATGGCACTCATTCGTTGGGAACCATTCCGTGAAATTGAGATTCTGCGTCGTCAAATGGATCAACTCTTCTCTGATTTGACCGTAGCCGAGCGCGGCAACTCTGAGATTTCTCCATCATCGAGAACAGCATGGGTTCCTGCTGTTGAATTACATGATAATGGTTCCGAGTTGCTATTAAGAGTTGAGATTCCAGGCATTGAAGCTAAAGACCTGGATGTTCAAGTCACTCAAGATGCAGTTTCAATTGTTGGCGAGCATCGTTACGAAAAGCAGTCCCAATCTAACGCTAAAGTTCATTCTGAATTCCGGTATGGTAAGTTCACTAGAGTAATACCTCTACCAACCAAAGTTCAGAATCAACAAGTTAAGGCAGACTTGAAAGATGGGATTTTAATTTTGACTTTACCCAAACTGGAGCAAGAGCAAAGCAAGGTATTCAAAGTCAATTTAGGTCAATCTCAAAGTGCTACAGCTTCTATAGAAGCCGGCAATGCTAACACACAACCCAAAATTACATCGTAAGAAAGTGTTCAAATTGCGTAAATTTTAATAGAAACCCCAGCTAATAAATTTAGCTGGGATTTTTATTTTTTTGACTCAGAATTGAATGGCACTAAGAAAAGCTCAAAAGCTTGTGTAGCCTCGTTCCCAGCCTCCAGGCTGGGAATGTATTTAAAAGAGGCTCTGCCTCTCGTCAAGCTACTGGAGGCGGAGCCTCCCAGAATGGGTTCCCAGCCTCCAGGCTGGGAACCAGTCAAGGCAAGGGCTGTATCTTAACTTAGTGCCATTCGACTCAAAATTATTTCAGCAAATTCAGGGAGAAGGTACTATTCCTCTTGTATATCAATCCAGATGCTACCTTCTTCCACACGAATTGGAAACACTGGCAATGTCTTTGGTTGTGAAACTAACGAGAGTACCTTACCTACACCAGGAGGCCAAGAACACCAATCTTTGACCTCACCAGTCCGCAGGTCAAAAGCACTGTGATGGAAAGAACAAACAATTGCCCCACTTTCGGTTATTTTCCCACTTTTCAGGGGTAATTTTAAGTGAGGACAGGTATTATCTACAGCATAAAGCTGATTTTCGTGATTCAAAAGCAGAATTTTCCGATCGCCAACTTTCACCACTTCTCGCGCACCTGGGGAAAGTGCTTCGACTGCCAGAACTTTAGTCCAACTCATTAGGTTCTCCTCTCCTAACATCTCTGCTTTCAGTTTCCCGCAATTGTTACCAATGCGATCGCCTTTCAGTACCAGAGAGTGGAGAAGGTTAACAATTCAAAATTCAAAATGACGCTCTCTACGAGACGCTAAAAGCGAACGCAGACTCGCTAACGCTGCGCTAACAAAATTCAAAAATAAAGTCAACAGATCGCCAACTTTTCCCGAAAGAGCGATTGTTAGTGAAATGCAAAAACTATAAAATCTTACATAAAATCCCATTTTTGTACTGAATAAACTTATTTCTGGGTAAACTAAATAAAGCGCTGACTGTCCCCGCATCATAAGGCTTGTGGGTTATCAAAGAGAATTTGAAGGGATATAAAAAATGATTAAGACAAGTTACGAATTTGACCAGTCTATCCTCCCCGCAGGATCTTCATTAAAGACTAATATTCTGCTACGTTTTCGTGTTGACATAGCTGAATCTCCCCGACGTAACCTTAACCTTTCTCTTGTAATTGACCGTTCCGGCTCTATGGCAGGCGCGCCCTTGCATCACGCCCTAAAAGCTGCTGAGTCTGTAGTAGATCAACTTGAGCCAAATGACATTCTCTCAGTAGTTGTTTACGACGATGAAGTGGACAGCGTTGTGCCACCCCAGGCTGTAACTAACAAGGCCGCACTCAAAAATTCTATCCACAAAGTTAGAGCAGGCGGTATTACCAATTTATCGGGGGGATGGCTCAAAGGCTGTGAACACGTAAAGACGCAACTCGATCCGCAAAAAATCAACCGGGTTCTGTTGCTGACCGATGGTCACGCTAATATGGGCATTCAAGACCCCAAAATACTGACGGCGACATCAGGGCAAAAAGCTGAGGAAGGCATTATCACGACTACCTTAGGTTTTGCTCAGGGTTTCAATGAAGACCTGCTGATTGGGATGGCAAGGGCTGCTACGGGCAACTTCTACTTCATTCAGAGCATCGATGAAGCAACTGAAGTGTTTAGTATTGAGTTAGATAGTCTCAGAGCAGTAGTAGGACAGAATCTCAAGGTGACATTGGAATTGGCTGATGGTGTCACCTTGGTTGATACCTTAAGTCTTGCTAAAGTTAGCCAAAATGATGCTGGTCAAGCTATCCTCACCTTGGGAGAACTGTACGAAGGTGAAGACAAACTCCTTGGTTTAAGTTTAGCGATCGCCAGCGCTCAAGTTGGTAATTTACCTGTGATGAAGCTGCATTACAGCGCCGATGTTGTGCAAGATGATGTTATTCAAAATATCTCAGGTACAGCAGATGTCATCGCCAAAATTGGCACCGTTGAGGAAGCCGCTTTTGCCTCTACCAGCCAGATCATTCTTGAACTGAGTCGCCTCACCATCGCTAAAGCCAAGGAGACTGCCCTTAGTCTCGCCGAATATGGCAAGCATCAGGAAGCGGAAGAAACCCTCCGTACCCTTGTGAAAGATTTGCGAGATAAAGGGTTAAACGAGAATTTTGAAATTGCTGAAGAGATCGATCAGCTTGAGTATTTCGCAGGTCGGATCGCCCAAAAAGCTCTAGGCAATGCCGGACGCAAAGAGATGCGCGATCAGACTTACCAAACGATGACACGCAATCGCAGCGATTTAGTGGGTCGCGGTGTGACTGCTGGCGATGAAGTGTATGCAATGCCGATTATCAATGAAGTTGGTTCAGGTGTTGAATTGCACTGCATTCGTGAAGGGGGTAAACTACGGGTGAAAGTCGTGTCTGAAGGCTACGATTCCACCAAAAACATCCAATTTCCTCGGGCCATTCGTGCCGAGGGGGCACGCTATGTTGTTGAAGGACTGGAACTTTCAAGCGATGCCACTTTCTACCGTGTACGTGGTAATATCACCCGTTTTGCTCAACCCGGCGAAACAGATATTTTTGTTGCCCCTAGACAATCGAATTTCACTAACACAGGTAAAGCTTCCAAAGGCCCCGCCAGTGCCGCCGATCTTCCCTCAACGGATAGTGTCGGAGACAGCATTTTAGTTCAGTGTGTCAAAGATGGCAGCAAGCTACGTGCGAGGGTAGTTTCCGACGGATATGAACCAGATTGGAACATGCGTTTTCCGCGATCGGTTCGGGAAGAAGGAATGCTTTACGTCGTTGATGAAGTCAAAACCGCACCCGATGGCAAGTCTTATATTGCCTGTGGTGAAATTAAGCGATTTGTTCAACCAACTTGAGTTGGGGATTGGGGATTGGGGACTGGGGATTGGGGACTGGGGATTGGGGACTGGGGATTGGGGATTGGGGATTGGGAAAATAAGTATATGGGTTCATACCCTAACCAAATCTTAATACTTCTCTACGAGAGGCTGCGCCAACGACTTCGCTCAGTATTAGCGTGAGTTCAATAAACCTCTCCCTAGCCTTGAACTTTAGTTCAAGTCTCTCCCTCTCCATTGGTGTCAACTTAAGCTAAAACCCTTTTCAAATCTCGTTTCCAGCCGAAGCCTGGAAATGCAACTCAAAAGCGGCTCTGCCGCCAGGAAAGAGAGGCGGAGCCTCAAAGACATTCCCAGTCTCCGACTGGGAACGAGGCAACGAGGCAATCTAAAAACTAGTTCTAGACTTGCTTTCACGTTAAGTTGACACCAATCCTCCCTCTCCGAATCGGAGAGGGACGGTTTTGCGTAGTAAAACCAGGGAGAGGTCTTTTTTACGCAGTCCCCAATCCCCAGTCCCCAATCCCCAATGCCCAATCCTTAAAATATGCCAAGTAAATATGCCTTAACCGACTGAGACTGTCAGGATCAAAGAGTAAAGAGTAAAAGGCAATCTATTTTGACTTTTAACTTTCTCCTTTTGTTCAACTTTCCACAACGGGAGGTTTAATCTTGACTAAATTAAAAGTCGGTATCAATGGCTTCGGTCGAATCGGGCGACTTGTGCTTCGGGCTGGTCTTGATAATCCCAACATTGAGTTTGTAGGCATTAATGACCTAGTACCACCAGATAACCTCGCTTATCTATTAAAGTACGACTCAACCCACGGTAAATTAAAGCACAAGGTTGAAGCCAAAGAAGACGGTATCCTGATTGACGGACATTTCATTCCTTGTGTGTCAGTTAGGAATCCCGCCGAGTTACCTTGGGGTAAATTAGGTGCAGATTATGTGGTAGAATCTACGGGACTCTTCACTGACTACGAAGGAGCCGCAAACCACCTGAAGGCAGGTGCGAAGCGAGTGATAATTTCCGCTCCCACCAAAGATCCAGATAGAGTTGCTACCCTGTTGATGGGTGTCAATCATCACCTATTTGACCCTGGCAAGGATATCATTGTTTCCAATGCTAGCTGCACTACAAACTGTCTAGCTCCCATTGCTAAGGTCATTAATGACAACTTTGGGTTGACTGAAGGGTTGATGACCACAGTTCATGCCATGACTGCCACTCAGCCAACTGTAGATGGCCCCAGCAAAAAAGACTGGCGGGGTGGTCGAGGTGCATCTCAAAATATTATTCCCTCTTCCACAGGTGCAGCTAAAGCCGTAGCACTGGTTTTACCAGAATTGAAGGGCAGGTTAACTGGTATGGCATTACGAGTTCCAACTCCTGATGTCTCTGTAGTTGATTTAACTTTTAAAACTGCCAAAGCCACCAGTTACAAGGAAATCTGTGCTGCGATGAAGGAGGCTGCCGCAGGTTCACTATCAGGTATTTTGGGCTACACGGATGAAGAAGTAGTTTCCACAGATTTTCAAGGCGATACCCATTCCAGTATCTTCGACGCGGGTGCTGGGATTGAGTTGAATTCCAACTTCTTCAAGGTAATTGCCTGGTATGACAACGAGTGGGGTTACTCAAATCGCGTGATTGACCTGATGTTGTCTATGTCACAGAAGGAAAAACTCGCCCCGATCGCGGCTGTGGTTTGATTAGTCATTGGGAATTGGGCATAGGGCATGGGGCATAGGGCATTCTTTATGAAGTTTCTTCCCCAGTCCCCAGTACCCAGTACCCAATTTGGGATTTGGGTCAGATGGTAAATACCCTGAAAATAAAACGTAATCTAGTATCTTTTTTTAGCAAACCAGTGATATGAAGCACGTGTAAATTTGGATGTTTTGGGCGATGACGCAAAGATTTAAACTGGGCAACCCAAATAAAATCTGAAGTCTCTTAATTACGAATTACGAATTACGAATTACGAATTGGTACGAGGCATCCAAATTTGCAGGTTACTCCTCAACCCCCAATCCCTATGCGTCGAACCAAAATCATTTGTACTGTTGGGCCGGCTACATCTGCACCTGAAAAGCTGCAAGCCTTAGTAGAAGCTGGAATGAATGTGGCGCGGCTAAATTTTTCCCACGGAGCTTATGAATTCCACGCCCAAACGGCTCACTATCTCAGACAGATTAGCACTGAGCGACAAAAGCCGATCGCAATTATGCAAGACTTGTGTGGCCCCAAAATTCGCTTGGGAACTTTACCACCGGAAGGGTTAAATCTGGAATCTGGTACTGAAGTCACTTTTGTTTTGCAAGAAAAGGGTGAGAGTATTGACGAAATACCTCTACCATTGCCGACTTTGTTCGCAATGATGCGACCAGGCGAACCAATTTTAATTAATGATGGTCGCGTCAAGTTAGTTGTTACTGCTCGTGATGCCGATCGCATTCGGGCACAAGTAAAAATTGGCGGTTTAATTTCCACCCACAAGGGAGTGAACCTTCCCCAAACTCCTTTACCTGTGAGTTCCATCACCGAAAAAGACTTGCTGGATCTGCGCTTTGGCATTCAGTTGGGTGTAGACTGGGTAGCGGTGTCCTTTGTGCGATCGCCACAAGACTTAGAACCCGCCAGACGAATGATTGAAGCTGCTGGTGCTTCGATCCGCTTAATTGCCAAAATCGAAAGAGCAGAGGCCGTAGAAAACTTTGATTCTATTCTGAAAGTTGCCGACGCGATTATGATCGCCCGTGGCGATTTGGGAGTAGAAATACCCATTCATGAAGTCCCTCTGATTCAAAAAGATATAACTCGCCGTTGTAATCATGCTGGCAAACCGGTGATTACAGCCACGCAAATGCTAGAGTCGATGATTAGTTCTCCTGACCCCACCCGCGCCGAGGCAACGGATGTTGCCAACTCCATCCTTGATGGTACAGATGCAGTAATGCTTTCTGGTGAAACAGCTGTCGGAGAATATCCCGTCGCCGCTGTCCAGATGATGCACAATATTGCTGTGCGGACAGAACAGGCTCTAGATGAAGGTAGCAGACATTCCTGGTGTCATGAGGCAGGCAGTCTCAGCGTCACCGAATCTGTGGCAGAATCGGTATGTCGCATCGCTTATGAAACAGGCTCACGGGCAATTCTCTGTAACACTTCTTCAGGGAGTACAGCAAGAATGGTGTCTAAATACCGCCCAACTTCTCCAATTATTGCCTTAACCCCTGACATCACCGCTTATCGCCAGCTAGCCCTTTCTTGGGGTGTGGAACCTTTACTAATTCCACCAGTTCACAATGCCGAAGAGATGTTTACCAATGTGGTGAACACAGTTGTAGATATGGGTTTAGCAAATAAGGGCGATAAAGTGGTAATTACCTCTGGCGTTCCAATTGGTAAATCAGGAACAACTAGTTTAATCAAAGTGCATTCCATTGGACAGCCAATTTCGGCATAAGGCACTTAGAATAAGGCTGTGGCTCTCAATAGTAAGCAAACTTAGGCAATGATTCTGAAAAATTGCCAGAATCAAAATTGAAGGAACTAAGGACTGGGGACTGGTGATTGGGGACTAAGGACTAGGGAGACAAGGAGGAGACTAATAACTCTTGTACAGACGCGAAATCGTGTCTCTACTCCTAACTCAGCACTTAGCACTCAGCACTCAGCACTCGCTAGTAAATCCTAAACAAACATCACGGAGTATTTTATGTCTAAGAATTTACTGGAACAATTGCGAGAAGTGACTGTTGTAGTCGCAGATACGGGGGATATCAAGGCAATTGAAAAGTTCAAACCCCAAGACGCCACCACCAATCCTTCTCTGATTACTGCTGCGGCGCAGATGCCGGAATACCAGGGAATTGTCGATCAAACTTTACTCCAGGCAAAGAAAGATGCTGGAGCCGGAGCCACCCAAGCACAGATCGTTTCTTTAGCTTTTGACCGTTTGGCAGTTGCCTTTGGATTAAAGATTTTACAAATTATTCCTGGTCGCGTGTCTACAGAAGTGGATGCTCGCTTGTCTTACGATACCGAAGCTACCTTGACAAAGGCACGGGAATTAATTGCCCAGTATAAAGCTGCTGGAATTGGCCGCGATCGCGTTTTGATTAAAATTGCTACTACCTGGGAAGGCATTCGCGCTGCGGAAATCCTGGAGAAAGAAGGTATTCACTGTAACCTTACCTTGTTGTTTGGTCTTCACCAAGCGATCGCCTGTGCCGAAGCTGGCGTTACTTTAATTTCTCCCTTCGTTGGCCGGATTCTCGACTGGTACAAAAAAGATACCGGACGCGATAGCTACCCAGCAACCGAAGATCCAGGAGTTTTGTCTGTCACCAAAATCTACAACTACTACAAGAAATTCGGCTATAAAACCGAAGTTATGGGAGCTAGCTTCCGTAACCTTGGTGAAATTACTGAACTCGCAGGTAGTGATTTGCTGACCATTTCTCCATCACTTTTGTCTGAATTGCAGTCAACTGTTGGAGAACTACCACGTAAGCTTGACCCTGCGAAGGTAGCAAATTTGGAAATTGAAAAGATATCCATTGACAAAGCTACTTATGACAAATTGCACGCTGCTGACCGCATGGCAACCGACAAACTAGACGAGGGCATCAAAGGTTTCACCAAGGCACTAGAAGACCTTGAGAAACTTTTGGCAGACCGACTAGTTCGCCTTGAAGGAGAGGTAGTCGCAAGTCATTAGACATAGGAGTGAAAATGAATGTAGAGACGTAGCAGTGCTACGTCTCTACAAGGATTCTGGTTGAAGAAGAATTCAGAAGTCAGAATTCAGGAGTCAGAATAAATCAGTCGGGGATTCAGACCGCGCAGGAATTGAAGACCACCAAATTGAAAATTTGGTGGGGGTGCAAAAACGCCAATTATTCATCCGCCAGTCGCACAGAAAACATTGCTGAATTCTGACTCCTGACTCCTGAATTCTGTTCGATAACGCATATTTAATTTCTGGAGATGTCTACTGTGTTGTCATCGTTGTATCTGGCAGTAAAATCAAAGTTTCCTCAATCATCTCTCGTAAGTTGGGAGTAACATTACTAGCAGTGCTGAAGCAATATACTAGTAAACTGTTTGCCTCCCAGTATTGCTGAATTAACTGCAACTGTTCATCACTAAATTGCCAATTATAACCTATCTGTCGGTTAATTGTGATCGCTTCATTTAATTGTGTAGTCCATGATTGCCCGTTAGATTGCCACCATGTTTTTAATATCTCTCTATCTTGTTGTGAACTAGGCAATTCATTTTTGAGGCTTTGCAGAGATTCATATAAAGATGAATGATCTTGTAATAAATAATCAATATCAAGAGCTAATTTTATAGCAGAGATGCGCTTACAAAAAATCTCTGGAGTCAAAGCTAGGCTAACAGCAAGGATATGGATTAAAGCTAAGTCTAAAGCTAAATCATCAGCTAATTTTCCAGCAAGATGGTTATCTAAAGATATAGCTAGAGTTTGGTTGCGCGATAAAAAATAATGAGGAGGTAGGACGAGGGTAAAGTAAAAAGCACGGATAGCAGATGGATGACAATCTGAGGTAACTGTTGAAGACTTTTGCAGCACCCAAGCGAGAAAACGCTTTAATGTTTCATCTCTAACAGCTAATTTCTCAATTTGTTGCTTCATTAACTGGAATAAATTATCAAACGATCTGAGCATTTCAGATGTAAGCAAAATAACTTCACGCCAGCGTTTATCAAACAAATGATTGACAACTTGTTCTAATGTTTTTTGATCGCCATTAGCAACAAAGTTTCTCGCAGTGAAGTATTCGTGAAATGTTAAATGAGAAAAAGAATAAATCCCTCTAGCTTGTTCAACTAATAATCCATGCTGTAACTCAATTGCTTGAAGTACAGCTTTACTATTTACTTGCAAATCTTCTATATCAGTCGGTGCATTGGGTAGCAAATAGAGATAGTCAGCTATTAATTGACAAATTTTACTTTCTTCAAAAAAGTAATCCCCTGTTTCAAAAGAAATAGCAGCTATATAACTAAGTAATTTAATTTTCTGAGTTAAAGTTAAATTACGGTAAACCTCATCTCTTTTTATACCTCTTGCTTCATCCCAACGTACCAGTAATAACTCTAATCCTTGTTGATAAATTTCGGAACGCTTAGTCGGAAAATCGCCTAAATATTGAAAAACTAAACAAGTGAGATTTAGTAAAAGAGGTGTAGATGCTAGGTTTTGAACCAGCCGATTTTCGGGAAGCGCTATTGTATCAATAAATTTAGAGGCTAATGTTTTTCTTAAGCGGAGATTATTTTTAGCAAATGCTGCAAACCATTTGTTAGCAAAAGTTGAAATTTGTGATTTTGTAAACTCAGCAATTTCTACTTCCGCAAACCCTTTAAATTTCTGATGTCTAAATGCAATCCGACAAGTAATAATTA
Organism: Nostoc sp.; assembly: GCF_036917975.1. GTDB lineage: Bacteria > Cyanobacteriota > Cyanobacteriia > Cyanobacteriales > Nostocaceae > Nostoc. The sequence goes on along the minus strand of NZ_JBALEJ010000049.1, from coordinate 20,355 downwards.
CTATATTTTTATAAAAAATATCCAAAAAATTGCTAATTACTTTATTGATTCTATCACTATTTTTATCGGCAATTTCATCCAAACCATCTAGCAAAATTAAAGCTTTACCTTCATGAAGTAGATATTCTAATTCTTGTTGAGTTATTTTACAAATGCTAAATTCTTGAATTAAGTAGCTTAATAAATAATTTTTATCATCATAATCCATGTTTTCAGCAAAATCTTTCAGACTAATAAAAATGGGAACCCTTTGAGTCTGAAATTTACCTTGATTACAAAGGATAGCAATTGATTGTAAAAAAGTAGTTTTTCCTGCTCCTGGCTTTCCAAGTAAGATAAGCTTAGAAGATTTGTCAATAGCTTGTAAACCTGTAATTCTCTTGGTACTAACTTCCTCAGAGTCAAATTTATCTAAAGCTTTATTATCAAATTTTTGTAAATCTGAAATATCTAGCCATCTTTGACTGTTAATTTCTTCTACTACATTTACTTCAACAAATAATTCATCTAATTCTACAGTACGAGCAACATCTAGCAACCGCATCGTACCACATTGGTGTTGAATTTTTTCCGAGTGAGCAGCACGTACTTTAATCACTAAAAGGTCAATGATAGTAGAATTTTTACTTTCTATTATCTGCTGAGATGCTAAGTCTTCATCTGGTTCAAATTCCAGTTTTTGAACAATATCTTCTGGTTCTAGTGCTAGACTCAAGCAAATTTCATGGAATATTTGACGGGCAACAGGTTTGCCAGTAAAAAACTTCCAAATTGGTTGGCGGCTGTCTAAACCAACTTGACTTGCAAGATATTCTTGTGTCCAACCTTTATGATTAAAAGCCTGCTTGGCTTTTCTAATACCTTCATCTGAAGCTTGGAGAGATCGTTTGGCCATGCTGATATCAGAAATTTATTCAATTAAAGAATTAATTGACATCAATTGTATTCAATTTTTTAAATTAGCGACAAGTGAATTATTTATACTAGTGTATGATCTTGCCCTTTGTCAATAAAAACAGAGAAATATAGTTGAATTTTTGAAAAAGTTAGTTCGATAAACTTAGTCTAGAGAGACATAATTTCCAAACATGCCATTTAATTTTCATTAATTCAGGTAATCTTAATTAAGATTAAATGAGCTTACTATAGGACTCCGATTTGATTTCTGAAAACATACTGAGACTGAAAAGCCTGTTTTATAAGGATTTTATCTGAAATATTGTTCAAAAATCAGATATGAGTCCTATAGTTAATTTTTGTTAGTTAATTTTTGTTAAGTAATCAATTTATTTATCAAAATCAAACAGATACAGAATCTACTTTCAATGGAAGTCTAACTACAAAACTTGTTCCTTTACCTAGTATACTATCTACGTGTATTGTGCCTTTGTGCAGATCCACACATTGCTTAACAATTGCTAGCCCTAATCCTGAGCCTGGAATTTTAGCAACATTGGTAGCACGTTGAAAAGGTTCAAATAGTTTAGCTTGAGATTCTGCTGGAATCCCTATTCCTTGGTCTGTTACTTGAAAACACACACTATTCTCTTCGCAAGTTAGCGATAACGAGATTGTACTACCTTTTGAAGAGTACTTCACTGCGTTGGAAAGTAAGTTATTTAGTAAATGCCATAGTAGCTGTTCATCTAGACAGGCAATACAACTTTCGGCATCTGCTAAAAAACTAACTTCATACTGATCTTTAAGTGTAAACTGCAAAGATTCAGCTATTTCTGCACAGAAATTTACCACATCTATTGGTGTGGGGTTCAATACAAAACTGTTAGATTCGGATCTGCCTAGTGTGAGTATATTCTCTAAAAGATTTGTCAAGCTATGCGTGGCAGAATCAATGCCGTTGATATGATTTTGTTTTCTTTGTTCTGACATCTGACTGCCATAGGCTTTCAACATTTCAGTACTAAGCTGAATTGTGGTCAAACGGTTACGAAATTCATGTGCTGCCATGTAAAAGTGCTGAGATTTGATCTGACTTTTGGACTCAGCAATTTGCTGATTAGTTTTGGCAGCAACCAGCGCTTTCTTAACTTCAATCTCTGCTTGGTGTCGGGAAAGAGCCATCTCAATTGTGGTAGCTAGTATTCTTTCATCAAATGGTTTTAAAATATAACCAAAAGGTTGGGAAATCTTAGCTCGCTCTAGTGTCGCTCGATCGGCATTAGCAGTTAGGTAAACTACAGGTAAATTCAAGCGAGACTGGATTTCTAAAGAGGCTTCTATTCCATCCATTTCGCCCTCTAGTCTGATGTCCATTAGTACTAAGTCAGGCTGCAAAGTTTCTGCTATGAAAATAGCCTCTTCTCCTGATGCAACTAAGGCAGGGACATTATATCCCAAGTGTTCTAGAGTTTCTCTCAGGTCATCAGCAACTAACTGCTCATCTTCAACTATCAAAATTTGGATAGGATTCATAATTTATTTAGATTTATTTCCTGTAATCTTTCGCTGAAACTATAAATTTCTTTGAGATTTTTTAATACTTCCTCTTTATCTATTAATTCATAGTTATCTATCAGCTTCTTGGAAATAGACATAATTTCCTGAACAGGATTACACAACTCGTTGCTAGTCGATTGAGTAATACAGTTGTAATATTTGTTTATTTTTCTTTGAGTTTGTCTATTAATTATTTCTTGCTTTTCAAATATCGCTGTTATTGCACCCAGTAAATCTGCTCTTGTAAACGGCTTAATCAGATAATCATCTGCACCTAATTCTATGCCTTGACGGATATCACTCTGAGAAGCTTTAGCTGTAAGAAATATGAAAGGAATTGCTTCAGTTTCTGGATTTTCACGAGACCAGCTAACAACTTCATATCCATCTAACTTAGGCATTGTAATGTCGCAGATAATCAAATCTGGAATTTCTGCTTGTAGTAATTTAATGCCGACTTCTCCGTTCTCTGCATCCATAACATAGAAATTTTCGGCAGTCAGCATTTCTACGATAACGCTACGGATATCTTCCTGGTCTTCAATTACTAAGATTTTTGTCATTACTTGAGATGTATTATCTGTTTTAGTATTTGGACTTGGGACAAAAAATAGTTGTTTGCAAATAATATGACTTTGTTAGGGAATTACTGAAACTCTGATTATTTACTAGGTTGGTAGAACGAAGTTAAATCAAAACCTAACATTTTTCAAAGAAACGGTTTTTTATTGGCAGTCCAATTGTTAAATTATATTTTGCCAACTTTTGCCAACAAAGTCATAATATTCACGAACAAAAATGATTAATCTTGTTTATATTTTTTGGCCTCTTCTATTAAATCACTTGATCCTTGCAGTAAAGGATCTACAGATTGTTGCAGTCATTAAATTTTGGTTCTCGCAGCTACTTGCTCAACTGCAATGAGAATAAGCTTTACTACTAGCTTTTTCAAGATGCTTGCATTTAGTATACTTCCCTTTTGTTTCGGTCGGCAAAATAGCTGGAAATATTTGTAGTTTATATAGGACTCCTATTTTATTTTTGAACAAAACTTAGTACATCTTTCTTCCCTATTCCCTATTACCTACTCCCTATTCCCTATTCCCTATTCCCTATTCCCTCTCCCTACGAGTGATTCACAAATCAAATAGGATTGCTATAATATTAGTAAGTAAATAAGGCATAAATCAACCCAACTATGTAACGAAATACAAAATGCTTGAAACCCTTGCGATCGCAACTCTTAGAGACGCTACGCGAAGACTTCGCTTCACTCAGTTCGTAGTTATATAGTTATAAATTTTCTCGCCTACCTAGTTAAGTATTTTTTTTAGCTAAATAGTGCGCTATCCAAAAAGTAGGTGGAGTAAGCAACTGATTTACTTGAATAACTTTAATTTTTGTTTCCAATAGACATCTCCAGAAATTAAATATGCGTTATCCAGAATCCTTGTAGAGACGTAGCACTGCTACGTCTCTACATTCATTTTCGGAGATGTCTAATCATTCTGAGGCTTTGTAAAAAAAACGTACATATTTTCAACTATACTGAAAACTCGATATACAACTTTTTTATAGAGACTTGTATCAGTATTAATACTTCAGGAATTTTATTTATTCTGTTTTTAATACCCTATTCAGGGTTGACTCGATATCAGAAAACTTTTGAATCTGGCAAATAGAGAATTTCAATTTTTTGATGAAATGCGATCGCGTTTATATGTGTGATTTATGAGTCATCGTTCCCACCTAACCATCCTATTGATTGATGATTGCGCTGAAGATCGGGAGATATATCATCAGTATTTGCAACAAGATACATTGTATAAATATAATATTTTAGAGTTTCAGACAGCAAAACAGGCGATGACATGGTGTCAGCAACAGATACCAGATGTGATTTTGCTGGATTATCTATTGCCCGATGACGATGGATTAGGATTTCTGCAAAACCTGAGAGAAAACCTGAATAATAGCCAATCTGCCGTCATTATGCTCACAGGACAAGGAGACGAGACGATCGCTGTCCGTGCCATGAAAAAAGGCGCTCAGGATTATTTGCTGAAAAACCATCTCACACCGGAAATCTTGCAAAGTGCCATTCATCATGCCGTGGAACTGAAGTTGCTGACCCAGCAGTTAGAACAAAGTCGGCAACAAGAGAGCGAACAACGCTTTCGGCAGATGGCTGATACTGCTCCGGTGCTGATTTGGATGGCTGGATTGGATAAAGCTTGTCAATACTTCAATAAAACCTGGCTAGAATTTACTGGTAAAACCTTAGAAGAAGAGGTAGGCGATGGCTGGGCGCAAAGAGTACATCCCGATGACTTACAAGATTGTTTAGATACCTATATCAATGCCTTTGATGCGCGCCAACATTTTCAAATGGAATATCGCCTCGAACGCTTTGATGGAAAATATCGTTGGATTTTGGATACTAGCACTCCTCGTTTCACCAGTGAAGGAGAGTTTCTTGGCTATATTGGCTGGTGTGTAGATATTAGCGATGTCTACGACGAGTTTCACTTACGTAAGCAAGTAGAGCAAGCCCTGCGGCAAAACGAGGAGCGGTTGAGTCTGGCTCTAGAAGCTGCGCGTATGGGTAACTGGGACTGGAACATTACCACAGGAGAAGTTCACTGGTCGGCGAACTTGGAAAAACTTTTTGGTATGGTTCCCGGAACCTTCGATGGTCAGTATGAAACAGTTATGACGATGATCCACCCGGACGATCGCGAGTCAGTTGTACTAGCAATTAATCGTGCTGTGTATGAGCGAGAAGATTACAACATCGAATTTCGATTTATCAAATTAGATGGCACTCTACATTGGGCGCTAGGTAGAGGTCGTGTCTTTTATGACCAAAAGGGTAATCCTGTGCGGATGAGTGGTGTAGATCAGGACATCACGGAACGCAAACATGCAGAAGTCGATAAAATTCGTGCAGAGCGGGCATTGCAACAACTCAATCTAGAACTCGAAGCCAGAGTTGAAGAACGCACGGCGGCTTTACGCGAAAGTGAAGAACGTTGGCACTTGGCACTACGAGGCAGCAATGATGGTATCTGGGACTGGAACATCAAAACTAGTGAAGTTTTCTTTTCGGCTCGTTGGTCAGAAATGCTGGGCTTTGCTGAGAATGAACTTATCCACAATTTTGAAGCATGGTCAAACCGAATTCATCTCGACGATCGCGATCGCATCATGAAGGCGATCGCTGACCATTTAGCCCATAAAACACCCTTTTTCCAAGAAGAATACCAGATAAAATGCAAAGATAGCTCTTATATATGGATATTAGACCGGGGTCAGGCATTGTGGGATGAATTCGGCAATGCCATTCGCATGAGTGGCTCGGCAACGGATATTAGCAAACGGAAGCAGACGGAAGCAGCATTATTAGCCGTTACCAGATTGAAACAGGCTATTCTCGCTAGCATTGATTATGCGATTATTTCTACCAATTCCGAGGGAATAATTCAAACTTTTAACCTGGCTGCTCAGAAAATGTTGGGTTATACAGCCAATGAGGTTATTGGTCAGTTAACACTAAACAGGTTTCACGATCCAGATGCACTCTCGCGGGAGATGGGCAGGGAAATTCCCTTTGGAGATTTATCTATGCTGAAAACCCAGCAAGATAATTGCGAGGTAGAATGGACTTTCATTCGTAAAGACGGTTCGCGCTTTCCTGTTGCTCTATCGGTTAAACCCCTGTGTAATCTAGAAGGACAAATTATCGGCCGTGTCGCGATTGCCAAAGATATCACTCAGCAAAAACAAATTGAAGCTCAACTTTGGAAAAATGCGGCTAACCTCGAATCTGCACAACGGATTGCGAATCTGGGTCGTTGGGAAATGGACTTACAAACGCAACAATTAATCTGGTCAGAAGAGGTATTTCGCATATTTGGCCGTAATCCTGAGTCTGGTACACCAAGCTACAACCAAATGCTCAATTGGATTTATCCAGACGATCGCGATCGCTGTGATTTGGTTTTGCTACAAGCGATTGAACAGAGACAGCCTTATGAAATAGAGTATCGTTTTTATCGTGCAGATGGAAGTTTGGGTTATTTACTATCACGTGGCGAATTCATCTTAGATATTAACGATCAACCATGTCAATTAATTAGCACTATCCTGGATATCACCAAACGTAAGCAAACTGAAGAACAACTACGCAACCTTTCAGATCGATTGGGCTTGGCGCTCAAGTCAGCCAATATTGGTATTTGGGACTGGAATATGCTCCACGATCTCGACTGGGATGATCGAATGTATGAACTGTATGATTTACAACGGTCTGACGTGATTTTAGCGTATCAAGAGTGGGCAAATAGGCTCCATCCAGATGATCGAACTGTAGCAGAAACTACTTTTCAAAATGCTGTAGAACGGGTAAAAGAACTTGATACGGAGTTTCGGATTATTCTTGCCGATGGCAGTATCCGCTTTATCAAAGCCTCTGCTCTAATTCAACACAATGAGCGGGGTGAACCACAGCGCATGGTTGGTATTAACTATGATATTACCGATCGCAAACAAGTAGAGTTAGCTCTGCGGGAGAGTGAACACCTTTATGCTACCTTGACAGAAGCAGCCCCAGTTGCTATTTTCCGCCTTGATGCTGCTAGTAATTGTATCTACGTCAACGAGCGCTGGGGTCTGATGATGGGTAAACCAACAGCAGCAGCATTGGGAAAAGGGTGGTTAGAAAATATACATTTAGAAGAGTGCGATCGCCTGCTGATAGACTGGTCTGACCCCTGTGAACAAAGATGTGGGCTACATGAAACCTATCGGCAAGAGGTCAGATATTTGCGTCCAGATGGTTGCATCTCCTGGTTCTATATGCAGATAGTACCCGAAAACAACCCCAGTGGCACGCTTGTCGGCTATATAGGAACCCTGACAGATATCACCATTCGCAAAGAAATTGAATCAGAAGTTAATCACCACCGTGATTTGCGAGAAGCAATCTTTAATGAATCAACCGATGCTCTTTTTTTAGTAGACAGCGAAACCTATTTGATTTTTGATTGCAATCGCCGTGCAGTTGAGTTATTTGAGGTTTCAAAAAAGGAAGAATTAATTAATATTAAGGGGAATACACTGCAACGTTACCAATTTACTCCCCAAGAATTAGATGAAATTATCCAGGAAGTGAATCAAAAATCTTCTTGGAGTCGGGAAATTGAATATGTCACCCGCAAAGGGAATTTATTTTGGGGGAATTTAGCAACTAAACAAATTACTGTCGCCGGGAAGATGATTAATTTGGTGCGATTGTCTGATATTAGCGAGCGCAAAAAAGCAGTAGAACAAATTCAGCGATCGCTAGAAGAAAAAGAAACATTACTTAAAGAAATTCACCATCGAGTCAAAAACAACCTGCAAATTATCTCCAGTTTGCTCAGGATGCAATCTAGACGCTCTGGTGATGAAACAACTTTGTTGCTGTTTAAAGAATCTCAAGATCGTGTACAATCAATGGCTTTGATTCACGAGCAACTGTATCAGTCAGCAGATGTTTATGAAATCAACTTTGATAACTACATCAAAAGTCTGATAGATAGCTTATTTCGTTCCTATGGAGTCAGTCAAAAAAATATTGTTCTCAATATAGAAACCAATGGCATCAAATTACCCCTTGATACAGCTATTCCCTGCGGATTGATAATTAACGAATTGGTTTCTAATTGTCTAAAATACGCATTTTCCGAACAAGAGAAAGGAAATATTACAATTTGTCTCGAACAATCCCCAGAAAATCAATTAGCTCTAGTAGTTAAAGATAATGGTATTGGCATTTCCGAAACATTAGATTGGGAAAATAGCAACTCTTTAGGCTTAAGAATTGTGAAAAATCTAGTTAGACAGCTAAAAGGCAATATTATTTTAGAGCGTGAAGGTGTAAACTCTCACAGACATCGCGGTACTACCTTCTACATTCACTTCCCCCAATAGACATCTCCAGAAATTAAATATGCGTTATCCAAAACCCTTGTAGAGACGTAGCACTGCTACGTCTCTACATTCATTTTCGGAGAGGTCTAATAGTCACAAGATTGCCATTGTGTAGTAGCGAATTATATTCGCCCAAAACTTTTCTCTTAAGTCGAGAGAGTAGTCAAGTCTACCTTTGCTAAACTAAAAACAACCCTTACTCTTACAAAGGCAGCCTTATGACCGAAAAAGACTCATGATAGAACCAATATTATTTATGGGGATTGTTAGTTTTTAATTTTTAATTTTTAATTTTTAATTCGGAGCGAAGCAACGTGACCTCTGCAATCAACCCACCCACCTCTGAAACTACCCTCCCAGACCATACTCAACTTCCAGAGTCTGATGGAACTTTTGTGAAAAACTGGCAAGAACATCCCCAAAGTATTTTATTGACTGACTCGATTACACCTGTCCTCAAGCAATTAAATCCTGATAATCAATATTGTATTGGTCAGGACTTAGGCATCTACTGGCGTATTACTGATCCGCCAGAACGAGGTGCAGAGGCTCCTGACTGGTTCTATGTACCAAATGTACCACTTTTGTTAAATGGACTAACGCGACGCTCTTATGTAATGTGGCAAGAGTATATCGCCCCATTGATTGTATTGGAATTTGTCTCTGGCAATGGAAGTGAGGAGCGAGATCAAACCCCTTGGAAGGGTAAATTTTGGATTTATGAGCAGGTGATTCGCACTCCGTTTTACGGCATTTATGAAGTGAATAAAGCCAGTGTGGAAGTTTATGAATTAATTGGTGGACAATATCAGTTATTACCAGCAAATGAACGGGGACATTATCCAATTACTCCTTTGGGCATTGAGTTAGGCTTATGGCAAGGAGAATATCAAAATGTAGAATTACCTTGGCTACGCTGGTGGGATTTGTCAGGTAATTTGTTATTGAGTAGTGATGAAAGAGCCGATCGCCTAACAGCCCAATTGCGTACTTTAGGCATTGAACCAGAAGTATAAGACTTAACAATTCAAAATTCAAAATTCAAAATTCAAAATTCAAAATTCAAAATTCAAAATTCAAAATTAAAGAAATTTCAGACGGGGATTTAGCAAGAAACGCGGTCTTGGGATGCATCCCAAGTGGAGCGATTTTTCAAGACAAACCCCGACTGAAATGGGTGCTACATGTAGATTGCAGGTTCTTAAACCCTTTAATTTACGATAAACTGAGTATTAACGTAGGAGCAGTTCATGAATTGCCCCTACGTTAATAAATCGCTAAAAACCTATGTTTTGATCTCGGAAAAAGCTAATCTGGGCGCTGTTGAGTTAGAACCTGATAAGCATAATTGAAATCATCAGTAGTAATCCTGATTTCAGTTGGCTCTGTCAACCCTTGGGAGCGGAAACGCCGAATTGCTTCTACTGCCGCTTGATTGCACAGTAAAGTTAAATCTGCACCATTCCAGTCTTTGGTCATCTCTGCCCAATAGTTTAAATCTACATCTTCTAGGGGTCGTCCTTGACTATGGACTTCCAGAATTGCCAAGCGACTAGCTAAATCTGGCAAATCTACCTTCATTTGTAAATCCAAGCGTCCAGCTCGTAACAAAGCTGGGTCAAGGGCATCAGGTCGATTTGTCGCCCCAATCACCAAGATAGTGCTTCCCACTTCTATACCATCCAACTCAGTCAGTAATTGACCGACTACGCGATCGCTCACTCCCGAATCACCATTGTAACTGCCGCGTGCCGGGGCTAAAGTATCAATTTCATCAATAAATACTACACAAGGCTCCGCCTGACGCGCCTTAGCAAATAATTCCCGCACAGCCTGTTCACTCGCACCTACCCAACGGGTGAGTAATTCTGGGCCGTTGACACTAATAAAATTAGCTTTGGCTTGGGAAGCGACAGCTTTAGCCAATAAAGTTTTACCCGTTCCTGGTGGCCCCCATAATAAGATTCCCTTGGGCGCTAGTGCTTTCGTTTGCAGATAAAGTTCTGGATACAGTAGCGCCCCTTCTACTGATTCCCGTAGAGTTTCCTTAATCTTATCCAAACCGCCAATATCTTCCCAGGCGATATGGGGAACTTCCACTTCCACACTCCGCAACACAGCCGGTTTAATTTCTTTGAGTCCTTGCAAAAAGTCGGTTTGGTTAACCGTCATGTTTTCAGGGATTTGTCCCTCAATCGAAGGAATTTGCCGACGCAAGGCTATGTAAGCAGCTTTTTGACAAACAGCTTTCAAGTCTGCTCCCACAAATCCTACAGCCCCTTCAGCGATGACATCTAGGTTAACCGTCTCATCCAAAGGCATCGCACGGGTGAGAATTTCCAGAATATCTCTGCGTCCTTTAGCATCTGGAATCCGAAACTGCACTTCACGGTCAAATCGTCCAGGACGACGCAAAGCTGGGTCAAGATGGTCGGGGCGGTTTGTCGCAGCCAGAACAATCACACCTGGACTGTGAGAAAAACCATCCATCAGACCCAATAGTTGAGCCACAACGCGTTTTTCCACCTCACCTTCTACAGAATTGCGGTCTGGAGCTAGGCTATCGATTTCATCAATGAAGATAATACAGGGAGCATTCTTAGCAGCTTTCTCAAAGATGCCGCGCAGTCTTTGCTCGGCTTCACCGTAGTATTTACCGATGATTTCCGGCCCCACAATAGCAATGTAATTAACGCCGAGTTCTTCAGCTAAAGCACGCGCAGTCAGGGTTTTACCAGTACCAGGAGGGCCAACTAAAAGTACTCCCCTGGTTGGTTCTAGCCCCAGTTTAGCTAGCAGATCGGGGCGTTTTAAGGGAATAGCAATGAGTTCTTTGAGTTCTCTGAGAATCTCATTAAGTCCCCCGATATCTTTCAAAGCATTACCAGAAGGAGAATCAGGTGGTGGAACAATGTCAGGTGCAGCTCCATTCCCTGCATCAGAATTAGGAGAGGGTTGGGTGCGGATACGGCTTGTGCCAACATCGTTAGCCATATTATTAGGACGCGGCATATTCCCAGACCGAGGAATATTGCTCATAGAACGGGAGTTAATCTGGAAATCCGTCTTAATTTCTCCCTTTTCTACTTTTTCTTCTAAAGTCTTAACTAATTCAATTAACTGTTCAAATCCCTTGAATAAATCACTCATACAATAACTCCAAAAATCTACTTTACTTTTGCCCGATTTCCCATGCCCAAAAACTCCATCCCGTAAGTGGCGTGGAGTTTTTCATCTTTTATTTTTAGTTAATTCCTCAACTTCAAATAAAAGATTTGCCGCTCCTTGAATCCGGGCTATCGGCTCCACAGAACGGGGTAAACTAGCTAGGCGAATCATAGTTTGCTCTGGAAATAGACTGCCATCAATTTCTACCTCTCGACTGTAACGATTCTGAACCACATAACGCTGATTAACACCCATATTTTTGAGAGATTCTGTTAAACGAATGTGTTCAGAGATGATTGCAACTTCCGACTGAATTACACCAATAAATTGAGTATGTTGAGGATTTTTTAAATTCTTTTGCGCTTGCACAACTTGTTGGCGTAAATGTCGTAAGCGTCCAATAAAATCAACTCTTCCCAAAACATCTTGATATTTTATCCACAATTTAAATATCCAAGATAACCAATCACCTAAAGCCGATGGCATTTCTAAAAATTGGAGAAGATGACCAGTTGGTGCTGTATCTAAAATAACTAAATCTTGCTGCTTACTCTCCAATAAATCCATCACAGTAATCAGGGCTAGCATCTCATCAATACCTGGTAAAGCCTGAGACATAATCTGCCGCCATGCCTCTGGAACATAAGCAACATTATATGTTGTATCTGTTTGCGAACCTTCACCACTAATCATATCCGCTAATTCCCAAAGATAATCTACGCGGAACTTTTCTAAAACTCGATGAGCATCAATTTCTTGGGCAGTCAAATTAGATGCTAAAGATATAGGCTCATGTCCTAATTTTGTCCCAAAAGCATCTCCTAAAGAATGCGCTGGGTCTATAGAAATGACCCGAATGTTTTTATCTGGATGCTGTTGGGAAGAAGCCCAAGCGATAGCGGCTGCTACTGTCGTTTTACCTACACCTCCTTTACCACCAACAATAATTAATTTGCATCCTTCATTGAGAAAATCAGGGAAGCTAGGTAAAACTTTAGCAGGCCATTGAATAAATGGTGGTGGAGCAAGTTCAACACTTTCAATTTGTTTAATCTGAAATGCTAGAGAATCTAAAGCCACGTCGCCCAAAGGTTCTACCCTCTGCTCCGGTAAGATAAAAACAGGGTGATTAGGGCTAAGTTCTAAGTATTTTTTCAGGAGATTTTGCTGTTCAGCATAACGATCTGGTTCTAGCTCCGAATTTAGCAAAATTCGATTGATGAATAATCCGGCATAAGGAACTTCTAAAGTTTCTAAACTATTTAAAAACCGCTCAGTTTCTAAAAAACACATGGGTTCAGAAATACCCACCACCAAACAACCTGTAAATTTTTCATCTTGCAGTAAGCGTCTGCCTTCTGCTAATTCGGTTTTCATGTCTACTAAAAAGTTATCAACTTCATCAGGCGTATAACTACCTGAAAAAGTTTTGGTGATAACCCGATGTTTTTCTTGAAACAATTCTAAGGAATTTAAAATAACATCTAAAAAATCTTTTAAGCCTAATAAATTTAAGGTATGTCCAGAAGGAGCCATGTCTACAACTACACGATCTACCTTTTTTTCAGACAGTAAACGTTCAATTTCTAGCAATCCCATTAATTCATTTAAGCCAGGCCAGTTTAAATCCCATACCGGCGCTAAATCGCCTCCATCGGCTAAACTGCCACGTTCTACCAGTATTTCCAAAAAATAGCTATATTTGGCTTTAAATGCCAATAATAGTTTTTCAGCATCCAGCGCTTGAACGCTCAAGTTAGGTAAATCTGTTAATGGTAAAGCAATATCTTTAACTTCTGATTGCAATACATCACCTAAAGAATGTGCCGGATCTGTAGAAATTAACAGAATTTTTTCTTGAGGAAACTTTCGTGCCCAATAACGGGCAAAACTGCAAGAAATGGTAGTTTTACCAACCCCACCTTTGCCGCTAAACATAACTAGATGTAATGAATCATAGTAGTTCATAATTAAAAAGTCCTTGCAAAACTTGTAATTAAATAAAGTGATAAGGAGGAAGAGGTTCTCCCAAGATTAAATTCCAATGAGGACATTTTTTTTGCAAAGTTAATACTTGTTCTAAAAGTAAAGCTTTATCATGGCGATCGACTAAAAGATGCAGCCGTACTTCTTCTGCATGATCTTGAACGATCGCAGATGATTGATAAGTTTCTGTAATTACATTAATTAGATGAGATTTTTCTTCATTTTGGGCAGCAAAAAAGCTTTTTTGCTCCTCATAATATTGTTTCTTAGCTAAAAAATAATCTCTGCCATTTGCCCCAGATGGCTTGGCAAGTTCTTCAACTTTCTGGGGAATGACCTTTAAAGTATATTCGTTTTTTCCCTGAATGTTATTTAGCTTATCTTGATATTCCTGAGCATGGGATTCTATATGATTTAGCAATGTATCTTCAGAAATAAAATAAGTGCCAAAGCGCAAAGGTAAAACTGTTATCTGACGAGATAGTTCACAGATAACGCGGTCATGAGCTAAAACCATTTTGATGACTTGCTCATCGTTATTTTGGCTTAATTCTAAAGATATTCCAGGTTCTACAACAGCTGAGATGTTCTTGCCATTAATCAGAAGTAATTCACCAAGATTACCAGATGGCAAATTCACAGGCAAATCAGGAGTATTGAAAAATGCGTAAGTGTAGAAATTCTGCGATCGCATAATTTTAACCAGATAAAAAACTTAACAATAAACCATAGTAACTAAAACAATCATCTTGGCATAAAAATAAAAAAACTGCTGAATTTTATTAAACTATTTACATTCTTTAAATCTTAGTTATAATACTATCAAATCTACAGATAAATACCATGAGAAAAATACGTAACCAAGGAATAATTAGACCTAAAATTAGCACTATGCCTCGTAATCAATCTGAGGCATCTAACCAATTAGAACTTTATAAGCTAATCACAGAAAAACAAAGAATTAAGCAAGAGTTAGCTTTTATCGAGCAGCGAAAAGGGCTACTTACAAAACGTTTGTCTATACTCCAAACCCAGATAGATACGACAGACGATAATATTAAGCATTTCCGTAATTCTGAGTCAAGAGTTCTTCCAGCAGCGCGTCCAAAAATCTTCTTTGAAACTAATAACTACAAGGCTTTTGACATTGAATACTAAGCTCTCAGTCCTTACCAAATTAGTTGCAATTAAGAACAAAAAGTAAACAACTAACCCGCAAAAGCGGGTTATTAATTGTTTAATTTTCTAGATTAACTAGCTAGAGGTAAATAAATTAACTTTTGTAGTCAGAAGCTTAGTATCCAGTGCTGAACAAAAAATTAATTTCTCACCTTTAGTATCTAGCTTTTTCATCCGTTATAATGACTAGTTATTATGGTGATAAGACTAGATTTTTATTATCTTCATATTCTTTTATAAATACGTCTTGCTGCTGGTAAACTTCATTCTCTTCAGATACATCTATAAACTCAGATTGCACTGAATAATCTTCATATTCATCATTTTCATTTTCAGCTTCTAGAGCCAGGCGAGACTCTTCTTCCAATTCCAAAGCTTGAATTTTTAAGAGAAGTTCTTCTTCTTGAGCATCAAATTCTTCTTCAGAAAAATCGCCCATGTCAAACTTTAATTGCAGACTTAATAATTGTTTATGGAGATTTTCTTGATCATCAAACTCAGTATTAGTCCGTTCTTGAATTTGTTCTCCAATCCACACAAGTCCACTAATTGGGCCCATGAGTGGTAATAGTAAGATTTTCCCTAGCATAATCTTGACTCCTATGAAACAATTTGAGCAAAAGTATAAGGTGCAGTAAAGTTGTTGTAACGAATGCGTAAACGTTCACCAAATTTTTGATCAATCGCTTCGACTTGTTCGCTAAATATAGATTCTTGTTCCCAAGGAATCAAAAACGCAGCATTATAAATCATGTCTTCTGTCATTGGAGCATTTTCGATCACCTCATCTGCCAATGGTTTTAACTCATCAAAAAACACTTGAATTATTGATTCCTTACGAATTGCTAAATTATTTTCAATTAATTGTCCAATGTGAATTACCTCCTCCATACTTAATGTCTTTCCTTCCATTTGGTCTCGCTTGTTTTTCAAGTCTTTATGAGACTCCATCAAGGCCTGTAATTCATACTTACTGTCCCAAAAAATCTTAACACTGACCTCTCGGCGCCCAGCTAATTTTTGGAATAGCTCTTGTAACTGCTCTTTATATGGTTGAAGTAGTTGTGTAGATACTGTTTCCCAATTTTTCACAACTAATCCAAAACGTAAAGGCAGTAAGGTTCTAAATCCAGCTTGCATAGCTTGCTCTAGAACCTTTTCGTGGTTGATTAAATTTCGTCGTGAAGCTAAATATTTTTCCTGTTGTGCCTCTGAATATAAAAAAGTAAATCCATCGATTACTTGACTATAGACAGGTTGAGAATCCAATCCTTTAAGAGCAACTGTTTCTGGAATTGGCTCAGGAAAAATCCCGTAGACGTAAAGACCAAATGTCATAATGCTAAAGAATACTCAAACTAAAGGAATTATCAGAACTTACCCAAGTATTAGAGATTTATTGATGAGGATATCAAGAGTTAATAGTCCAACTTGATTTAATTTTTGACTGTGGACTATTGACCCTGCGAATTTTAGATTTTAGATTTTAGATTTTGGATTTTTTGGGGTACAAGCCCCACCCCACATGGAGTGGAAAAATCTAAAATCGTCAATCTAAAATCCCCAAGCCCCGCACCCGTACTTCGTCCCGCTACGAAGACAGTGGTCGGGGTCAATCCAAAAGACGCTCTCTACGAGACGCTGCGAGAACGCGGACTCGCTAACGCTACGCTATCGCAAATCTAAAATCCAAAATTGGTTGACCAGCTTCATTCTTGTTCTAGAGTGCTGGTTGTGTAAGTCTTATTTGTAATTACAACGGCCTTGAGGTTAAAACTAACCGCAACTTAAGATGAATGAGATTGAGTTGAGCTATACCTAAATCTACTTCACCGTCCACAACAATTCCGGTATTTAAAAGACGGTCTAGTAGTTCCAGTATAGAAGGCTGATTCCCAATCTCACCTGGATAATAAGATCCGGGTGATGGCAAAAGACTACCAACTTCTCCTAAATGTATATTCAAGTCTGCTGGTTCAATCTCAAAAATCTCACACAAGTTTAAAACTTGTTCTTCTAGCTTTTGCAAACTTTCGCCTGCTCGTTCTAAATCAGATTCGCTGAGAGAGTTTTGTTCCATACGCCGAATTACTTGTGCTTCCATCAGCTGGCGTACTAGTTCCACTACAGTCAAAAGTAAAGGAGCTAAACCCGCTTTGCTGTTAGCTTTAGAAGTGGTAGGTAGCAAATCAGGAGACTTTTCAGAGGGAGTACAAACCATTGCCATGATGCTATCTACCTTTTCTAAAAGTATTGAATTCGACTTAATCTTGGTATAAATTGGACATAGATTGCTTTGACATTTCCAAAAATTGATTAAGCCTCAACTTGGGAATCCTTTTCCAATTGGCCATTTACTTCGTATATCGGCTGGAGATCGTCTTGATTATTCGCTGCGAATGTAGCTTCATCTTTCACATTTGCAGATGTGAGTAAACGTAGCTGTGATTCTAGACTTTCTAGCCGTTGTTGAAGTTGTTGGTTTTCTTCAACTAAACGTTGAGCTTTGGTACTGAGATATGGGTCACTTTCCCACCAATTTATACCCATCTCACGAGCTTTATCAACTGAAGAAATTAACAGACGAATCCGAATATGTATCAGTTCAGTTGAGGCAATAGATATAGAAATGTCACCAGCAATCACAATTCCTTTATCTAAAACTCTTTCGAGAATATCTGCTAAGGTGGAGCCTTGCGTAGATGTAGGAACTACTCTATTTGAGTTAACTTGAGGACGTGTTGGGTGTAGTGGGGTAGTAGTCACAATTAATTCGGCTCTTCAATTGTATATAAACGGTTGTTCTTACTCACTAATCTTTTTTGCTCTAAAGCATTGAGAGCATTAGTTGCTGAGATCCGGTTGAGGTTGAATTCTTTTTGAATCACAACTAATGCTGCACTTTTGCGCTGTTGTAGGTACTGATAAATTTCCTTCTCGAAGGGAACAGAATTATCTACAGCTGGATGTTCTGGGTCTTCTGGATGAAGATCGCTAAAATTAGAATCGATGATGGTTGGAAATCCGCCTTCAGCGATCGCTTCGCTCTCTTCACTATCAGAGGCGATCGCCGTAGGTATCGCATCTGTATCCTCTGGTGTGATACTATCTTGCGATTTCTCCACTGCCAGTACGCGTATATGGCTCAGTAATTCTAGGAAAATCGTTGTAGCTTCGCTAGCAGACAACTTAGTGCGGTTGAACAGCACATCTGCACAAATTTCCCGAAAATCAGAATTTTCTACTGATACCAAAATATTGTGTTCCGCACATACCTTAGCAATCACCAAACAAGACCGCAATCCTGATGTCTTCTCGCCACCTGTACGTAAGCGAAATGCTTTAACCAACTGCACAATTAAGTGAGCATCTGGTCTATTGATGCCTGTTTTATTAGCTAATATCTCGGTTTGAGTTAGCTCATCCGGTTCTGGCATATTAATAGTGACCAACCGATCGATTAAAGCATCCTGAGTCGCATGGACTCCGTAGTACTCTTCTGGGTTGGAGGTGAAAATAGCCCGAAAATGGGGATGAACGTGCAGGTATTCTGGCTGATTACTACTGGGAGGAAGAGTCAGAATTTTTTCTTCTAAAGCAGAGAGCAAGACGTTATTCACTTCTGGTCGTGAACGGTTAAATTCGTCATAGACCAAGGTTAAGCCTTCTCGACAAGCTAGAGTTAGTCTAGAATCAACCCAATTTTGTTTAAATTCGTCTTCGACTTTGAGAACGCTGTGAATGTAGTTATCCAATAACTTTTTATGGGTGTAACCTGATTCACTACCAATCAAATCAGAACTTTTAAATTCATCATCACCGAAAATTAACATGATTGGTCTATCTAGACAGTTAGCCAGGTGCATGGCTAAGGTTGTTTTCCCAGTACCTGCTGGGCCACGCAAGTGAATCGCAAAACCTGATGCGAGATAGCGCAATGCCCGAATTACTACCTGCTCAATCGCTGGTGTGATGACAAATTGCCCTGGACGGACACGAAGAACAGCTCTTTTGTTGTTATTTGCAGTGATAGTCATAGATTACGATGATGAAAAATAGCTTTTCGAGACAAAAAACTCAGAATGTTGCAACTTGTAACTTGATATGATATTCTAATTAAGCAGATTACCAAGCCAGAAGTTAATGCTTCTTAGTTCTAAAAACCAAGCTCAAGCAAAACTTTAAGACTTGATAACTTAGTAACACTAAATTAATAGAGAGAATAGAATATCTAAACTTTTACACTAAAACTCATTGTTGAATTTGCCCCCTTTTCTGACCAGTTATTTAACTGCAAGATTAGGGGGTTTTACTATTTAATCTAGTCCGCCAACAGATTCAATACGGTTCAGTTAAGAAATTTATCCGTTGAGGCAGGCAGTTCTTGAGCAGGGGGATGCAGGGGATGCAGGGGGGGAGAAAAAAGCTTATCTGAACCGTATTGCCAACAGATTACCAATTCTCTAAATAAATCTATGGATGTACAGCAAGGAGCAAAGGGGGATGAACTGTAATTTAGAGAACGGGTATTAACTCCCTTGGTCAGAGTGTTGACTAACGACTAAATGTGCGTGCCAAAAATGCTCACAAACAAATCCTGACGAAATTGATGCAGATATTGCTTTTGTGCTTTGGCTTGCTCAGTTCTGTTCTTTGCTGTTTCTGCTAGAAATTCGTGGGTTGTTTGCTCAAGTTCTTGGTAGAACTCCTGCAAAGACTTTGCTTGAGCTTGAGCTTGAGCAAACCTTTCTTTAGTAGTTTCTGTGAGAAACTCGTGGGTTGTTTGCTCAAGTTCTTGGTAGAACTCCTGCAAAAACTTTGCTTGAGCTTGAGCTTGAGCAAACCTTTCTTTAGTAGTTTCTGTGAGAAACTCGCGGTTTGCTTGCTCAAGTTCTTGGTGAAGAGCTTGAGCTTGAGCAAGCCTTTCTTTAGTAGTTTCTGTGAGAAACTCGTGGGTTGTTTGCTTAAGTTCTTGGTGGAACTGATGAAGATATTGAGCTTGCTTTTTGGCTTGCTCTTCTCTATTTGCTGTTGTAGTGGACAAGAATTCATGAGTCTCTTTAAATAGTTGAGATACTTCCTCAGCTATCGACTTATGCTCTTGCCGGATTTTTTCCATTAAAGCCGTCATGAGATTCTCCGCAATATTATTAAAATCGTGAATAAACTACATTAACTGGACAATTAATATCCAGATAATGTAGCTCAAACAATATCTGCTCTTGGCATTTTATCCTTTGATAAATCTTGATTGAGAAGTATCAAGATAATCGACGAAAGACGGAAGACCAATCAGAATCACTTCTACCAAGTCTCTATGAAGATAGGCTGATGTGCAATCAATGAAAACGAACTGCAAAGAGAAAAACACAAGGAGATGAGTTATCCAGGAAATCTGCCACAGCTGACTTCACAAAGAAATGGTTTGAGCAATTCTAATTTGATTGTATCTACTTAATAATTAAGCAGGTACAGCAGCTGACTGTGTTAAGCCTATAGCTTCTGCATATTTCAAGTAGGTTTCAACAGAAGCAATAACGATCCGAGCTTCGATTGCAAGTAATTCAATACCAACTAGAGAAACACGTACCC
>NZ_JBALEJ010000048.1:0-60894 GCF_036917975.1 Nostoc sp. | reverse complement strand
TATGGCTTTCGTAACTTTAGCAATTTTAGATTACGCAGTTTATTAAACTGGCATTTTACTATTAATACTCCATAAAAATAGCCGAAGAGCCAGATAATTTTCGTCCCATTAAAGGTAACTGGGAAATTTTAGAACAAAATGCATTATTGCATTCACCCACAGAAACTCGCTTTCCTAAAGGTTTAAATTCTGAAGATAAAAAAAATATTGCT
The DNA here is from genome assembly GCF_036917975.1 of Nostoc sp. Lineage (GTDB taxonomy): Bacteria > Cyanobacteriota > Cyanobacteriia > Cyanobacteriales > Nostocaceae > Nostoc. The sequence goes on along the minus strand of NZ_JBALEJ010000048.1, from coordinate 60,682 downwards.
CAGAGATATTTTCGGAATAAAGACACTGCTACGGTTCACTTTGTTGCACTAACGATTAAAAATTAGCATGGCTAACAATCTCTCCCGTTCTCAAAATTTTGGTGGTTCAAATCAAGAACGTGGCCCCAGACCATACGACTTTGTTTACTTTCCTGACGAACCACCAACTGAAAATCATCCTCCTGGGCATGATAAATACTTGTCTGACCATTTACACGGCACTTTATTTCTTACTTTAAAAGTCTATACAGCACTACATATATCAACTGGTGTAGTTGTTATGGGAAGCGATATTAATAGAAAAGATATTCCTCTAATTAAAACAATGGTGCAAGGACGAAATAAAAAATTATTAATTCAAGGTAGTTCTTTGAAAGGTTGTATTCGGTCAATTTATGAAGCAATTACTAATAGTCGTATGGGAGTTCAACCAAAAAATACTGACCAGTATCCATATCCACCAGAACGTCTCCCTAGTGATAATATCAACCAACTTTGTCCAGCAAGTATAGTCTTTGGTACATCTGGTGAAGGATGGGGATGGCAGAGTCTAGTCTCAATTCAGGATGCATACTATCAAGCAACAGGCTATGAAATAGGTTTTATGCCTAATTTACATTCGCCACAACTTGATAACGAAGTGTACTACCTTAATGATGAAACTATTGGTCGTAAGTTTTATTACAACATGAAACATGCGATTGACAAAGGTGAGGGTAATGGCATCCCCGCACAGGTAGCATTAGAAGACGAAATATTTATCACTAAACTAATTTTTAAAAACCTCAAGCCAGAAGAATTAGGTACTTTACTCATTGCATTAGGACAAGATAAGGAATATCCTTTGATTTTAAAAGTTGGTGCTGGTAAACCAATTGGAATGGGAAGTATGATGATAAAAATTGATAAAGCTCAAGTCTTACAAAATCAAGCTGATTTAAAACTTCGTTACACATCTTTCATAACACCCTCTAATCTATATCTAACTGATAAATCACTTACAAATTTTATTGAAGAGAGAATTAAAGAAGCACATGAAAAACTTATTGAAAAACCACAACTCGATAAATTATCAAAAATTTTAAATCCCGTTACCAATCATGTACCTTACGAAAAATACTAATGATAAATAATAACTCTAGTCTTACCTATTCTATCTCAGACAAAAATTTGCAATTAGCTCATAAAATTGCGATATCTTTGGTCAAAGAACAACGACGGATAAAACTAAAAATAGAAGAAAATAAAAAAGGAAAAGAAAACAAAGAAGATAAAGGTATTAGCACAGAATTAAGTAAATTGATTACCTATCTTAATTCCAAAATTGCACAACGAATGCCAGCAAGATTTTTTATGTACTTAACACAACTTCTAGAATATGGGGAAACAATAGGTCATAGTAAAACTACTCCTCTGTACTACGAAAGTATTAATCAAATCTGCAACGAGTATCTAAAAGATTATGAAAATAAACCTTTAATCCTTGCACAAGTATTAGCTTGGTCACAACGCTTAATGACTTATTATCAAACATTTGATATAAGTTCTTTACCTGATAATTCACCAATAACGCAGACAGAACCAATCGCTGTAAAAATGCCTAAAGTATCAGAGGTTATAAAACCTATTGAAAGAGAAGCCTTAAAAACATTAGAACCTCGTCCAAATCCACAACCTTCTCAAGCTGTTCCTCTCAAGAATGTAGAACCAATAGAAACAGAAAATTCAAAATTATTAAACCGCCCTACACCACCGAAATCTCCCAAACCTGTAGAAAATCCGAAACCAGAAGCTTCAAAACCTTCACAACCTCCAAAACCGTGGGAACGTCACCCAAAAAAACCATCTAAATAACTTCTATGAAATCATAGCTATTTTGACTTGTGACCCATCATTGCTTTTCCCCATAAGCAACATAGGCTGAATCCGCAACAATTCCCAGCAAACTTATCGGTGCATTTACAGGAATATAATAGTAATCAACTCGCGCTGCTAAATTATCTATTTCTCTATACCTTCCCTTAACATAAATCACCAAAACAGTATTTTTATCCAACCAATCTAATGCTAAATTAATTTGCTCTTTTACTTTGTCTTCTCGCTTATTTTCGGCATCTTCTTTTGATAATCCAAGAAATTCTTGTCCTTCTAGCAGCTTAGAATTTATTAAATCTAAAACAAAAATATCTCCGACTGGTTTCTTAGGTTTTTTCTTTTGATTCCAATATCTAACTTTATCAAAACCTCTTGTACGCAGGAGCTTACAATCATTGGGTTCTATTGTGTCGTTACTAGGTAAATAATAATCTACAATTGTCGAACCAATTACCCTTTCACGCTGCAAAGAACGCTTGACACTCTCAACTTCAGACTGAACTAAATCTGTAATTTTATTTTCTACTTCTCGGTTAATTAATTGACTAGCTACTTTCTTCGCATCCTCTATATTTTTACCTACAAAAAAAGACAAAAACACACCCAAAAAGGCAAATATTCCTAAGGTAAATTGCATTGCTGCAACAAATTTGTTAAAGCTTTCACCGAGCTGAACATTTGTATTTTTGAGGAATTCTAACTGGCTTTTAAGTAGTTCAATATCATTATTGAGGTTTTTTGCAGGGGTTAATACTGATGAAGGTGTGGGTGTTGGAGTTGGGGTTTGAGCAATTACCAAATCCCACAGGTGGGGTAAATCAATTGAGGGTAGCCAATCCATAGATATTTTGTTGATAGCGATTATTTCTTCATTTAATCATGGGCGATCGCACAATCCACTCCAACTTTAACTAAATCCCGAATGTATTTCCATCCCCGTGAGGGGTAATGATTTGAAAACCTTTCATCCCAGAAATTAACCCTGTTTTGTCACTCTGGGAAAATAAAAATCAAAGCCAAATTTTGAACTGTAGATAGAACGGGCATTTGAGCGTTTATTTTCTAACACAATGGCTGAAATCATGGTTTTTTGGTAAAAGTCTTATGCTGTAAGCATTCCAGATTATTCTCTCCCGAAAGTGATAAAAGAGGGTTAATTGCATTTACCAAAAATTCTTTTCAATAGGATCTGAACCAATCAGAAAATCAAAATTACCTTCACCCCTGCTTCTCTTCAATGTTTCCATGATTTTTTTCGGGTTATCGTGGGGGCCATTGACATAAAATGGTTTCCCGTCACGACCACATTCAATACGTATTCTCCCATCCCATTCTCCGATGTGCGAACGCGATTTTTCAAAGTCTTTGTGTGGTTGAAACCCTAAGCTTTCTGCGTATTCGCAAGCACTAAATATCATCCCTTGAGCAACTTCAAGGGGAACCTCTTGCGGTTTTCCAGGAAATGGCTCGAATAGTGATTCTGTAAATTCTTTAAATTTTATCCTGTCTACTGTACGTGGTGGTATGGTATCTTTAACGCCCAAGCACCATATATCTAAAAGGTAACTACAGAACGTGATTTGATTGTATCGAGCAACTCTTGCAATCACTACCAATCCTAAACCGCGATCGATATCGTCATTGTTTTTTACAGGTAGGATTTTTGTCAGCAGATTTTTGATGTTGTTTTCTGGCGGGATTTTCGGTAACAATTGGATAAGACTCTCGCTTGCTAAACACTGATATACAGGGTCTAGCTCTCCTTTTGTCAATCTATCTAATGTGCTTTGCTGTGCTTGATTTTGAATCGTTGCATTGACGAATGACACTGTAATACCCAGTTTTCGAGCTATTTGTTTGGGTGTTAAATTCAATGCCCGTAAATCCATGATTTCTTGTTGTTGTGTTCCTGTCATAAATTACTACTTTCTACAAACAACGGGAGCAGAAATATTAAACTACAGCAAGATTATATTAATTTAATACCACAATGAACCATTCATAGCATTGTTTATCTCTCTGCCACTGAGATCGAGATTGTCCTTAACTAGGATTTGGCAGACTTCGCCGATTTGGTAGGTGTTTGGTACTTTCGTCCTTTCAATTATGCGCTGCACTACATCTTACTTATAAGGCGCTCAACTTGGACAGATACATCAGGAAAGGCTAGGGGTGAAATAGTACCTGTGGTTAGTGTCATCTCGGTTTTGTATTCCCCATTTTTTAGGTCACGAAATACTTTTAACTGCGGAGTCTTCAGATTGACAACCCAGTATTCAACAATACCAGCCTCAGCATAAATGTCTTTTTTGTCACCTAAATCTTTGCTCAGGGTGGCTTTGGAAAATTCAATAACCCAGAAGATATCTTCTGGGTAAGGATGGTGTTCTAAGTAGACCTCACCTAAAGGTTTGACAATCGCAACATCGGGAGCAGGTTCGGAATCGTTGGGTAAGGTAATGGGTTTGGCATCACGGATTTTTACCCGTTCACCGAGCAGTGTGCGAAGATAATCAGCTGTTTCTGTGTTGTAGTAGGCATGAGGTTCTCGTTCTGGGGGCATAACAATCAGGTCGCCGCGCAATAGTTCAATGGACCAGTCGTCAAAGATACCTGCCTCTATTGCTTGGTGATAACGTTTAATTGTCCATTTATAGGTAGTTACAGTCATTGTCCGTTAGATTTTAAATAAATATTCTTACCAAACTTTACTCATATTCAAAATAAACCCAGGCAATACCGACTCGCCGCTAACAGTCGCAGGATTATCTAAACATTCCTCTGGCAATCCAGGACGATAAATATGGACTTTACGCTGCTTACGGTCAATTAACCAGCCTAACTGTATTCCTGGTTCATTCATATATTCCTCCATTTTTTCCTTCAAAGTTTGGAGGTTGTCGCTTGGAGATTTGAGTTCAACTACAAAATCTGGACAAATGGGAGCAAACTTTCGCTGTTGTTCTGGAGAGAGAGCATTCCACCGTTCTAGTTTAATCCAGGAAGCATCTGGCGATCGTTCTGCACCTGTTGATAGTTTAAATCCAGTACTAGAGCTAAAAGTTATACCCGTACCATCTTGTTCTGACCAAACCCACAACGGCCCAAATATATTACCTTCTCGGTTTCCTGTCTCTGAACCAGTAGGAGGCATAATTACCAATTCTCCAAATTTATTTCGCTCAATGCGTAAATCACGATTCACTTGACAAAACTCAAAAAATTGTTCGTCTGTCATTTGCATTGATGACGGAATTTGCAAAACCAAAGGGGATGAAAACATCGAGATATCCTCCAGGTTCGAATGCCTAGCCAACTGACTATATTCTCACGCAAATAAGAAAAGACGCCAAGATATAACTTTGCGTCTAATGCACGAAATCATTTTCAGATTTACTTGTTAGGCTGAGGAGTTAGACGCAGATAGGGTTTGACTTCCTCGTAACCTTTGGGGAATTTCTGTTTGAGTACTTCTGGATCTTTCAGTGAGGGGACAATTACGACATCCTCTCCATCTTTCCAGTCAGCTGGTGTCGCCACGCTGTAATTATCAGTCAATTGCAAAGAATCAATCACCCGCAAAAGTTCATCAAAGTTGCGTCCCGTACTGGGGGGATAGGTGAAAGTGAGACGGAGTTTCTTGTTAGGATCAATCACAAAAACCGATCGCACTGTCACAGCTGCATTAGCATTGGGGTGGATCATGTCGTAAAGATCGGAAACCTTGCGATCTGCATCCGCCAAAATTGGGTAGTTAAGGGTGGTGCTTTGAGTTTCTTCAATGTCTCCCACCCAGCCTTTGTGAGATTCAACGTTATCAACGCTAAGTGCGATCGCTTTGACATTGCGCTTGTCAAATTCTGGTTTTAGCTTGGCAACTGTGCCGAGTTCTGTTGTACAAACAGGTGTAAAATCAGCAGGGTGAGAGAACAGCACAACCCAGCTGTCACCTGCCCATTGGTAAAAATCGATGTCGCCGTATGTTGAGGCTTGCGTAAAGTTTGGTACTGTGTCACCTAGACGAACCATGTGAGATTCCCTGTAGTTAGAAAGGCATATATATTCTAGTATGCTATCATCCCATAAAACTCCCATTCCCCAATCGGGCTTTAGCGGTTTGAAACAAAATTTTAGGTTGTCAGCACTCTTGGATAAAGGGCAAGAGGCAGGAAGCAGGGTAGCAAAGGGAAAAAGGGCAAACAGTTAAATTCATTTGTTTGCCAGAATTGTCTGGTAGGCTTGGATTGTTTGCTTTGCGATCGCATCCCAGCTAAAATTTTCCAAGGCATATTTTTGGGCGTTTAATCCCCGTCGTTGCCGTTCTGCGGGATTTTGCAAAGCTTCTTGCAGTAACTCTACCAGTGCTTGCACATCTGTTGCACCTACCCAACCCGACTCACTATCACGTATTTGTTGACAAATATGCACTTGGTCAGAAATGACTACGGGTACACCTGCTACCATAGCTTCAGCTACAGCAATCCCAAAATTTTCGTAGTAAGAAGGCAAGACAAATAAATCGGCAGCTTGTAGTAAACTAACTTTAAGTTCACCAGTGACAAAGCCTGTAATTGTAGTGTGCGATCGCAGTGGTGAATTTTGAATCTGGGAAATTATCTTTTGTTCATAATCAGGATCTTGGGGATTAGTACCAGCCAAGACAAAATGAAACTTATAACCAACCCCTAATAGTTTCTCTAGCGCCGGAATCAACAAATTTAAACCCTTTTTTGGGTCAATTCGTGACATAAATAGTACCAAAGGTACATCTTTTGGTATTTCTAATTGACTACATATATTTGTCAGACGAGATTGAGGGGGAATTACACCCAAAGGAATCATCAAATCTGGTGTAGAGACTCCAAATCGTTCTGATATTTTAGCTTCTTGATCGCTGGTAAAATGAATAGCTGCGGCACCAGCTAAATTTTGACGTTCTATAAGTGCCACATAAAGCTGTTTTAATTGCTTTTTCTTCCGTAAATCAGCCGGATCGAGAGTACCCAAAGGACGGAAAATATAAGGTAGCTTCTGCTGACGACACACAATAGCAGCAGCACTAATTATTGGCGAGAATAAAGCATGAATATGTGCGATATCAAACTCGTGAGCATGACGTTTTAGCCAGTTTAATAAATCTAAGGAAAATTTGTAGCGACGAAACGGGGCGCAATGAAAGTAAATTATTTCATAGCCATCTTGCTTAATTGGGCGATTTAAAGGAACATCCAGAGGTATTTGACCATTATCGCCATTACTATCAGTTGTCAGAATTGTAACTTCCACTCCCTCTTTTACCAATGCTGGCGCTAGCCCTAACACCATTTGACTGGGGCCGCCGTAAATCAAAGAAATTGAGGGGACAATTTGTAATATTTTCATTTTTTATTTGCTAATGATCAATGACTAATGACCAATGACCAATGACTAATGACTATTAACTAATTCTTGATAAAACTCTAATTGCTGTTTAGCCAAAGCTTTATTTGTATATTTAATCATCGCTTTTTTATAACCCATTTCACCAAGAGTATGAGCAAAATAGGGTTTATCTATTAATTGAACTAAGCAATTAGCAAGAGCTTGAACATCACCTTCAGGAAACACTAAACCAGCATCGCCAATTACATAAGGAATTTCACCAGAATCAGAACCAATTACAGGCACTTGGCAAGCCATTGCCTCAATTAGCACATGACCAAATTGTTCTTTCCAGCCGACAGAAGTTAAGGTTTTAAATTTGTAAGTTGTTTCTGAAGGTAACACTAAAGTACTCATTAAGTTTATATAATTTGCCACCTCGTCATGAGGAACACTTTCTACTAAAATTAACCGTTCTTGAATATTGTTTTCTGTGGCTATTTTGATTAATTCACCTTGCAACTCTCCCCTACCTAATAAGAGTAATTTCCAAGGTTTATTTTTCAAGGTGATTAAGGCTCGTAAAAGTGTCAACAAACCCTTTTCTTGTACAAATCTTCCAACAAAACCTACCACAAAATCTTCTTTTTCAATGCCAAATTTAGCTGCCAACTTTGGTTGGTTTTTGGGAGTAAATAGACTTTCATCTACACCCAGTTGTGGCATAACTTTAATTGCTCCTTGATATCCCCGTTCTCGCAAAACTTCTGCGCCATCCTGATTGCCAGAAATAATACCGTGGCTGTGATTGAGGTTATATTTTTCTAATAAAGCAATTGGTGGTTTGAGATTATATGGAAGATTCCACCAGGTAAAAAACAAATTTTTTGCCTTGAGTCCTAATAGCTGATTTAAGGCAATCATTTGAGTATAGGCTAAGGCTCTAGACCCTTGCTCTACCTGAATTATTTGGGGACGAAATTGTTTTAATAAAGATATCAAATCAGCACCAAAGGTCAGAAGTCCTTGGTGATTTTGACTAAAGTTAGAAACTGGAACTATTTTAAATGTGCCTTCATCACGGTATTCAGTTTCAATAATTCTGTTTTGGACACCACCTGGTTTCCAGCGCTTTGGAACTACAACTGTCACTTCAATATCGGGTTCTAATTGAGATAAAGTGCGTAATTTTTCACAGTTGAGGTCTACGATATAAGTGTGACTAGCAACTAAAATTTTCATTTATCCTTTGTTATTCACTAATGACCAATGCCTAAACTTGTTCATCCAACCGACTGTAAACTTGACCATCGTTCCATATTGATTGGATGACAGTACCCAAGGCTTTGAAAAAACCCAAAGCGTAGAAAATAGCGCGAGTGGCAATTTTGATGGGTGAACCGCTTTTATGGCAAGGTGGGCGTCCTAGAACGTGACAGTCAAATAAACGGGCATATAGGCGTAAAGCTTGAGTAACAGTGAGGTTTTTCAACCCTAGTAGGAAATGGTTATGGTAGAAGGTGAGTTGATATTTGAGCGATCGCATACTAATATCATGACAACCCCCAGTTTCTTCGCCTAAATGTACCAAATGGGCTTCTGGGTCGTACCAAATCTTATACCCTGTTTGTCGCACCCGCAAACAAAAATCTGACTCTTCGCGTACTGCACTACCACGAAACCTTTCATCAAACCTCAGCCCGTACTTAGTAAAGATTTCGCGGCGAAACGACATATTGCAACCCCTTGTTGTCAACACTTGCTGGGGTTTGGTGGTATGTACTAAATCAATATGATACCAAGCAATTCCTGGGTCCATAGCTTCGGGAGGTAGATATTCAATCTCTAAATCTCCTCCAGAATCACCTAATTTCATTCTGTCAAATACCCGTCCAGCAACAGCCCCCACTTCTGGATTTTGCAAATAATTTTTTGCATGGGCTGCTAACAATCCAGGGGTTAGCTGAACGTCATCATCAATAAATAATATTATTTCACCAGATGAGCGGCGAACAGCATAATTCCGCGCCCCTGGCAAACTCGCCCAATCTAAGCGCAACCATTTTATTTTAGCTGCATCCGCCATCTCTTCTAGGTAGGTTTGAATTTCTAGTTGATGCTTTGGAGTTTGGTCTACAACTAAAACTTCAAAATTGGGATAATCCTGTTTTAATACATCCACAATGCTATCTCGTAGTGCTTCCTCCCGACCGTAAGTCGGAATGACTACAGTAATTAATGGCCAATTATTCATGAGTTTTTTTAAGTAATTTTACTACTTCTATAATAGCCTTGTAAAAATTGATTTTCTAGTTTTGTAGTGGCATGGCAAGCAAAAAAATTGTGCATTAGAGGATGTTTGAAAAGTATTAGGCGAATAGAATGCGCTACTACACAAAACTTAGTCCACGGAGGTGGACTAAGAGAAAATCAAGAGTTTTTAACCCACGGAGGTGGGTTTGGTTTGTATAGCCGCGAATTCTATTCGCCCGGTGAGTAATGTCTTTCATTTCAGCACTGGAAACTCAGGACGGGCTAAACCTTAGCTATCCGCTAACAGCACTTTTCATACTGCTGCGGCATAGAGATTATCAAATAACTCATTTTGTTTTTCAGAGTTATGCATATTTTGTACTTGGGCTAATGCTCCTGCACTTAAAAATTCATAATGTTCTTGTTTATCAGTTCTATCAAGAAATTCGATGATTTGTTGCAATGCTTGCTCTGCTAAATAGTCATAAGTACTATTGACAATTTCCCAATATTCATCAGTTTGCTAGCCTTAAAGCGACAATTCCACCTTTTCTAGCAATGTGCTGTCCGACAAAAATAAGCTGTAAATTTTGGTCTGGCTGATAAGCTTTCGGTTGCTCAACTCTGGCAGTATAGTTTGGATGAATTACATCCAATTTATTAATTAATTTTTCTTCTATTTTCCAGCCTTTTATCCGGTTAATAAATCTCAATTTTGCATAATCTGACATGGCTATAAGTTTTTGACAGTTATCTAGCGCTAAACGATTGTTTAATAATTCATAAATTACTGCCTCTTGTTTATTTTGAGGGTTCCTATATAAAAAACGATGATCTTCAAATGTGAGAAACCAAGGTTTATTTGTATATAAAATTCTGTTGAAAGAATGAATAGCGTGGTATTTTCCCCATAAAGGTTGCCAAGGCAGAAAGCTTGCTAAAGGATACCAAAGTCTTTCTATCGGATATCTACCTGTAGGAAAAGATTTGAGTTGGAGTAGTGTATGCCTAGAATTACGCGGTAAGTTAGGAGTTCTGATGTGGTTCTGACCGCATACGATAATTTTTGCCATTTTTATTTCATTTAAATTGTTTTGAGACGTTTTTTCTTGTTTTTTTGCTGAGGGTTGGCATCTTCTTTATCTTGTTTCTCCAGTTCTGGCAATTTAAAAAGAACTCCCGCAAAAAACCAATAATAGACAGCAACCGGATCAACATCCAGAGGATAGTAATAGGTGTTGTAGCTAATAAACAATATAAACACCCACAAAGCTGCTCCGTAACTGCGGAAATTACGGTTCTTTATGGAGCGATAGGTTTTAAAGCCAATAATGGTTAAACTTGTTACCAAACCCAGAAAGGCGAGTACTCCAAAAATTCCAACTTCAAAAAGTACTTTGGGGTAATAGGTTTCTACAAGCTTAGTGCTACCCATTACTCGGGCAGAGTTAGTTGCTCGACCTAAGCCACTTCCCAAGGGGCCGTCTACGTTTTTCCAATTCTCTTCAAATTGCTGGACGATAAAATCTTGAGGTGGTGAAGCTTCCCATCGACCTGTGAAACTCTCGGTTCTCTGTTGCACGACTTCAGGGTTAGTCACCATTGCTATTCCCAGAACTAGAACTAGTCCTATGCCTATGGGGATAAATCGTTTCAGGTTGCCAAGTTGTCCGGTGAGCAGTAGCAAAATCCCGAAGCAGATTGGTACTAAAGCTAAGGAAATTCTCTGTCCAGAGATTACAGCATTAATAAATACTGTCACTAAAGAACCTAAACCAATCAACCGCCATATTGGGGAGGGATCGGTGAAGCCAGTGGCAAAGGTAAAAAAGGTGCTGGAAATTAAGAACCATGCCCATTGCCAAGGGGCTACAAATGTCCCTGGTAAGCGAATAACCCCTTCTTCGGGACTATATAAGAGCGCTCCACCAAAATAACACCGGGCTTCTAGTGATGTGACAAATAGGGCATTTCCTTCAAGACCTCTAGTGCCTTTACATACACCAGTTAGTAGTAAAAAGTATTGAATAAATCCCAGCACACAGCAAATCAGTATGAGAGAAATCTGGAGGCGTGATAAAAATAGAAAATCCCGCTTATCTCGAATTAGATAGTAGGCACAACCAATCAGGGGGACATAGCCTAAAAATACTTTCAGTCCCAGAATGCCCATGCCTAAAGGTATTTCTTGGGGTGCTTTTTCCAATAGTCCCACGCTAGGCGGGTTAAACTGCTGTCCACCATTGATAAATAATAGTGTTAGCAGACTGCAAGCAAAGACTATATAAAGTGGGATTTTAATCCCTTGGGGAATAATTATGGGTAGTCCCTGCTTGCGACAAGTCTGCCAAAGTCCAATTAGCGCTGGAACATAAAAGGCATCTTTAGCTAATTGCAGTATGGGACTATTGCCCAAGTAGTAGGTGATAGTACCCCCAATAGGTACGTAAATGATGAAGGCATATAGGGCTTGGCGCGGGTATTTGTAGGAAAGGGATATGATGAATATCCCTAAGACGCCAGGGATTGCTGCTTTAATTCCACCTACAAAAAAAAGTAGAATGCCAAAGAACACGCTGGCAAAGGTGACGCTGGTGACTAAGCTAATGAATTCTTTACGTGCTTGGGCTGCTTTGCGCTTTTGGGCTAACTGTTCTTTAAGGCTAAGAGTAGGAGCTTCTTTTACAGCCTGTTTTTTGGATTTTTGATTTTTTGACTTAGATTTTGGCATAGTGGCGCTGTAGCCTATCAGCCTTAAAAAACAATCTATAGCTTACATATAAATTGATTGAAATGGCTATAGTATGTACAAGCCAAATTCATCCTTAATGGATTGAGTTAGAGATTTTCGATCAAAAATATTAAAGTTTAACTTCATTGAACCGTAAAAAAGATTTTCTCCTGTTTCTACAATGTAAACTGCTCCCGGAAATGGTAATGGTTCAATAGGTTTATCTTTGCTTTCTAATACGCCTTTAATTTTACCGTGGTCTATATAATATTTATAGTATCCATAGCCCCGATTATATTCTGCATTTTCTGGTAAGAAATTTAAGTCATATCGGATAATATTGGATGTACCGCACATGGAATAAAAATCTTTTCTTTTAATATATATATATTTACTACCTTCTTTATATTTATAACCCTTATCGATAAACCATCCATTAGAGTTAGGATGTTGCTTAATAAATGCGGCTAAGTTTTTGCTGATGCAATCATCTGCATCAACTGCCATAGTGTGAGTTGGAGAAAATTGATGAGCATACATTAATCCCTTCAAGATTTTTCGCCCTTTATCTGTGTCTCCTCTAGCTATAGGGTTTGTCTCGTTGGGAGAAGGAAAATCAACTGTAATGTAAGTAATCTGGGGATGATTAAATTCTATTTTTGGCTGTTCATGGCAAACTACAATAGCGTGAAAATCAGGAGAGGTTTGATTACAAATTGATTTGAGGCATCTTTCAAAAGATTGGGTGACACGCTCCCAAGAATTGGAAACTTGCGGACTTTTAAGTGGGATAACAAAAACAAGCATTTTATTACCTTGTATAATCAATGAACAGAGACAGACCTCTTTTGTTGTTATAAAACAATACGCTTGGGTTAAGGGCTACTGGCAACAACTTTCGGTTTTCGAGACGCGATAAATCGCCGTCTCTACAAGTGTTTTGTTGCTCATTATGAACTGTATTGTGTTATAAAAGAGGTTTAAGATATACATAAAAGTGCAAATATACAGCAGAATTCAGGAGCCAGAATGGGCTATGCCCCAGAAGTAAAACAGTCGTAATCTCTGGCTTTGAGACTTAGCTTGTGTACTCCACTCAACTTGAAATCTGCTGTAAATAGTAAATTTTCCACAGATGACCAAGGCTGGTTAATTTGCAGAAACTATGATGACGAAAAATTTGCATTTGTGAGAGGTGAGTTAGCAACTACTCCCTTCTCCCAAAGAATACCTAATTTAATAAACTGTGAAGACGCGCAAGAGACGCATCTGCTAGAGAAGAGAATGACATCAAGAAAAAGGAAAAAATAGATAGGTAATCTGATTGCGGGAAGGGAGTAGGAAATGCCTATATGTGTTGCTGGACTTGCGAAACTAATTCATTTGTCCAGTGGTTTGCAAGATCGGCATTGGCAGCTTCTACCATAACCCTGATTACTGGTTCTGTGCCAGAGGCGCGAACCAAAATTCTGCCGGAATCTCCCATTGCAGCTTCAGCAAGTGCGATCGCTTGTTGGAGAGGTTGGCAATCTTGCCATCCTAAACGGCGATCGCGATCGACAACTCGCACGTTCCGCAACAATTGTGGATAGGTCTGGAAGCTTTGATCTACTAATTCGCTTAAGGGAACACCCGCATCTCTCACCAAAGATGCTATGTGTAATGCTGTTAATAAGCCATCTCCAGTTACGGCATAGTGACGGCAAAGAATATGACCTGATTGTTCACCGCCTAGCATTCCCCCAGTGCGCTGCATTTCGGCTTGCACGTATTGGTCGCCAACTGCGGTACGAATTAAGTTACCACCAATTTGCTGCCAAGCTTTTTCAAAGCCTAAGTTGGCCATGACTGTAGATACAATCAGATTGTCTGGCAATTGCTGGTTTTCTTGCAAGTGCCGTCCCCACAGGTAGAGAATGTAATCGCCGTTAACTTGCCTGCCTGTATTGTCTACTGCTAAGACGCGATCGGCGTCGCCATCGAAGGCAAAGCCGATGTCGGCGTTGTGTTCTTGTACTGTTGCTGCCAGAATATCTAGGTGTGTGGAACCACAGTTAACATTAATGCGATCGCCATCTGCTTCGTTATGCAGGCAGATTACCTCTGCCCCCATTTCTGTAAAGACTGATGGTGCTAACCCGACTGCTGCTCCCCATGCCAAGTCTAAAACAATCTTCATTCCCTGAAGATTTAGGGCACCGTTTAAAGGGTTTTTCAACGCCTCGCTATAATGTCTCACTAACTCAAAACGTGAGTAATGCCGCCCACAATTACTGACTCTAGTAATAGGTGATATCTTGCCACGCAGTCCCGCTTCTATTTCTGCCTGCAATGTTTGCGGTAACTTCCCACCATCAGCACCAAAAATCTTAATCCCATTATCTTCTGGGGGGTTGTGGCTGGCAGAAATCATCACTCCGCCGATAGCATCAGTGACGCTGGTAAGATAGGCAATGCAAGGAGTGGGACATAACCCCAAATACCAAACTTCTAACCCTGCTGCTGTTAATCCTGCACTCAAAGCCATTGCCAGCATATCGCTGGAGTTTCTAGAGTCCTGTCCGAGGATGACTGGCCCTACTTGAGTCGCATGGTTACGTAAAACAATCCCCGTCCAAAAACCAACTTGCAATGCTAGGGGCGCACTCAATAATTCTCCCACTCGTCCGCGAATCCCATCTGTGCCAAATAAAGGATTTGCTGGTAGTGGGATTAAATTCTGTCCAAAACTACTCTCAATCCCTTTGACCAATCCCTCAGCTTCAGAAGCAGAACCCCCAGGAATGCCTGGTGTCCAAGTTATAGATGAAACCATATTTTTAAACACTCCACACAATCACACTGAAAAATAGCACTTAAGACTTTATTCAGCAATTTTGACATGCTTTTTCTCTTTAGAAATTCATTCTAGATCAAGGCTTATTTACGTAAGAATACTGAATTCATGCCTCTAGAATTGTAAATATTTCATAAAGTAAGTATTGATTTTTACGTTATCAATAAATTTTCCACATTGTAGCTAATTATTTCTTTTATGCCCTCAACTTTTGGATTGATTTTTATCTGTATTAGTTCAGACTTTGCAATGACATAGAAATCCTATAGGAGTGCGATTTGATTTCTGAAAAAATCTAAGTATCTGTAGGGTGTGTTGTGGCGTAGCCTAACGCACCTAAATCGTTAAAACAAGTCGCAAGTCGCAAGTCGCAAGTCGCAAGTAAGTTTTGTGTTAGCGAAGCGGTAGCGAGTCTGCGAGCGTCCGGGGATTTAGACCCCGACCCAAAACTTGCCGGTTATTGAACCGGGGGACTTAAACCCACGGAGTTTGTTAACTGGTGCGTTACGCCAAAGGCTAACGCACCCTACGTATATTTCAGAAATCAAATATGAGTCCTATATTTGATTTTTGAACTTATGTGCCTAGATAGGGAGTCATATCGTAGCCACCGAAATGTAAAGTTATATTATCTTAGCCTCACTAATGTATTAAAAGCTACATAATTATTGGAGCTTAAAAAATTTTAATATAAATTCTCATCAAATAGTTTTAAGGTAACGTTTTAATGGCTTTTTTAGCCGTTAGTGAATCGAAACTCCGGCAGTTAACTTTTTAAAGTTGATAAATTTAGTATGAGCAGCAATTTAGCAGCCAAATTACGTGTAGGCACTAAGAAAGCCCACACAATGGCAGAGAATGTAGGTTTTGTCAAGTGCTTTTTAAAAGGAGTAGTGGAAAAAAACTCTTACCGGAAACTAGTTGCTAACTTCTACTTCGTCTACTCAGCGATGGAAGAGGAAATAGAAAAGCACCGCCAGCACCCAATTGTTTCTAAAATTAACTTTCCTCAGCTAAACCGCAAGCATAGCCTAGAACAAGACTTGAGTTATTACTTTGGTGCCAACTGGAGAGAGCAAATCAAACTATCTCCCGCAGGTGAAGCTTATGTCAACCGCATCCGAGAAATATCTCAAACCGAACCAGAACTGTTAATCGCCCATTCATATACTCGTTACTTGGGTGACTTATCCGGGGGACAAATTCTCAAAAATATTGCTGTAACAGCAATGAATTTGTCAGATGGGCAAGGAACAGCTTTTTATGAGTTTCCAGAAATTACTGATGAGAAGGCATTCAAAGCCAAATATCGGCAAATTTTGGATGAATTACCCCTTGATGATGCTACAAGTGATCGCATCGTTGATGAAGCTAACGCTGCTTTTGGCACGAACATGAAGATGTTCCAGGAATTGGAAGGCAATTTAATTAAGGCGATCGGTGTAATGCTGTTCAACAGCCTCACACGGCGTCGTACACGCGGTAGTACTGAACTCGTCACTGCTGAGTAATGAGTGCTGTGGTGTTTCTGGGGAAAGAGCGATACCTACGGTAAGCCGCTTCTCGCGTCTACGCTAAAAAACGCTCAAAATATTTAGGGGCAATAGCCTTGTGACTGCTTTTGATTCGTGAAAGCAAGCATGGGGAAATTGCCCCTCAATTATGTTTAATTAGCGATTAAAGGCTTTGTCGCAGTGCCAAATAAATCCATGCGCTTAGTTATGCAAGGCGTGGGAACCCGATTTGATAAATTTTACGATCGCCCCTGGAAACCAGAAGAGGCTAGGCAAAAGCGCTTAGTTTTCATTGGTCGTGATTTGAAGTCTTCAGAAATTGAATCACAACTTGTAGCTTTATAATTATACCCAGATGCCCGACTTCTTTAAGAAGTCAGGGATCTTTCTCCTGAGAGTTAAGAGTTATGGGAACTCCAAGAAATAAATTATCCAATATTGTGGGGTGGGCGTCTCGCCCGCCATATAAACTGGGCGTGCAATATGCCCACCCCACAAGAGTTAATTGAATATTTTTTTATTTGGAAGTCCCTATAAATAACTAGTTAATTCAAAACAAAAATTCTTCACTTGACAAAAATATGACGATTTCTCAACTATTTAACGTTGCCAATCTTTTCGTATTACCATTTTGGGCGTTGATGATTTTATTGCCGAACTGGAAAGTCACACGTCAGATAATGTCATCATATCTACCCTTTGTGCTTTTAGCAGGGACATATTTATATTTGTTTATTAACAGCATTACGCCAGAAAATGCCCAAGCTTTATCGAATCCTCAATTAGCTGATATTGCGCGATTTTTTACAGATGAAACTGCTGCGGCAACAGGTTGGATTCATTTTTTAGTGATGGATTTATTCGTCGGTCGCTGGATTTATTGGGAAGGACAGAAAACAGGTGTTTGGACAATTCACTCTCTGGCTTTGTCTTTGTTCGCTGGTCCTTTGGGATTACTATCTCACATCTTGACTGACTGGATTACTAAGACATTTTTCCCCAAGTTTCAGCAAAATGAAACGGTGACGTTAGCAGAACCAGAAGTATCATCAACTGGCACATAGTACCGCAAGGCGGAATTCAAAATGACGCTCGTTCGCGTAGCGTGTCGCAGACAAGACTCGCTAACGCTGCGCTAACAAAATTCAAAATTCAAAATGAATAGAGCATAAAGTTTTCAGAAATTTTGAATGGTATGTCTATTTACGCCGTGGTGTAATAGTAATAGTGGCTGACATCTGGGCATTGGTATCAACTTAATGTGAAACGGGCGGTTTTTGTCTAGTTCCCAGTCTCCGACTGGGAATGCCATCTTAGAGGCTCCGCCTCCATTGCTGGCGGCAGAGCCGCTTTTGAGTTGCATTTTCAGTCGGAGACTGGAAACGAGATTACGAGATTTGGAAAAAGGTTTCAGCTTAAATTGACACCAATGCGTACAGATGTGCCACCCTATTATTGATAATTGGTAATAGTTTACTGCCATTACCAATTATCTCATTTTCAAATCATTAACCGTTATCGTGTCTATAATCGGCATCTAACCAACAGCGTGGGAGAACTTCACCAGAAGGAAAAACAAGATTTTCTTTCTTAAAGGTATCAGGTGGCTGTTCTTCTTCACCTTGTTGTTTTCGTCCGTGAACGACATCATTATTCGGGTCAAGCAATTCTTGAATTTCCAGAATTTTTACCAATTCACTAGAGTTTTTGATTTGTAAAAGCATAGAGATTGCCTCAATAAGTTTGCATGAAATTTAAAAGTGAGTCTCAGATAAACTCACTCATATCTCAACCGATTAGAACGTTGAGATTCCTTAATGGTTAAAGGAAATTTTTACTAGATACATATAAATCAATACGGTTCAGTTAATGATAATTGCTCTTTGAAGACGCGATTTATCGCGTCTCTACATGAGGGTTTTGTTGCTCTATCTGAACTATATTGACAAGATGAATTACACCAGATTTATTTATGTATATCTGTGGTTTTTACATTTATAAAATTGACGCTGTAAACTAACCCTCAATTCAGCACCTCAAATTCAATCAGGAAATACTGACTGAGGAAATTGTTTGATTCAAATAATATTGGTTTTCGTGATTAGATTTCGCGTTGATATTTTTCCAAAATATCTACTAAAGTAACTTGGCATTGTAGCGGTAGTAAATCGATTAAAGGAAGTTCACTTCTACCGCCACCAATTTTTACTGTAATTGATTTCAAGACCTTTAAAACTTGGTCTTCACTTACGTTATTGGAAGTAATTAAGGGATACAATTGTTCAGCAACAAGAGTATGCAGCTTGGCATTAGATAAATAAAGATGCCATTTGGCAATGTCTATGTAGACATTTTCGCCAATTTCAGCTGCTAGGGCTTCCAGTAATTCTGTGGTGTTAGTCTTTGCCATAAAAATAACCCTACATTAAGAAAGAGTGCGAAATCTCAGGCTTTTTTATATTATTGCTCAATTAACAGGCTGATTCCACTACCACAGGTTACAATCGCCCTAGCATCAGCAGTCCATCTTCAGGTGGATTTAGGTGGAGTTTCGCTGTAATTAGCGATCGCACTAATATAGATTAGATGCACCAATACTATTCCTGTCCAGCTTGCAGTCAATAACGGCAGCCACTCCCAGGTAGTGGCTTTCAAGATGTGGAAAAACCATAACCCAGAATTAATCGTAGCAGCGATCGCCACATGCACGGCAAAATTCATCCGGTCATCGATCTTGCGGTAATCAGGGTCTTTGCGATCGGGTTTGCGAGGCCAACGAGGAGGCATAAATATTTCTTACAGATTTAAATACACCCTATTCAGGGTAACTGAAACTTTAGCAGATTTTTACTGAGGTTTGAATATTCAGCTTTGGCAAATCATTCACGGGAGCAATGCGATCGCTCGGATGACGTGCTATATAATTCTGATGGTATGCCGCAGCCTGATAAAAACCTGTATTAATTTTTAATTTTTAACCGAGTACCGTGGGTTTAAGTCCCCCGATTCAATAACCGGTAAGTTTTGGGTCGGGGTCTAAATCCCCGGACGCTCGCAGACTCGCTACCGCTTCGCTAACACAAAACTTACTTGCGACTTGCGACTTGCGACTTGCGACTTGCGACTTGTTTTAATTCTGCCTTACGGTACTAGCTAGCCTGACCAACTTGTGTAGCTTCTGGAATTTCAATCAATTTCCCAGTTTTGACATCATATAGATAGCCATAAATTGGAATTTCTGGCGGTACTAATGCATGAAAGCGAATCCGTTTCACGTCTGCATAGACGCTTTGTGCCTGTTCGGTGATAGTCAACCAGTCAATAAACTCGGCTTCGCTTGAACCTCCTCCAGAACCAACATCATGCCAACCCGTTTCGTCTATTTTGGCGGTTTTCAAACTATTCGCCAATAAATTTCGGATAACTTGGTCTGTGAAGGTTTCCATACCACAATTCGTGTGGTGAATCACGAACCACTCACGAGTACCAAGTAACTTATAAGAGATTACTAAAGAGCGAATTGCATCATCACTAGCGCGTCCACCTGCATTCCGAATTACATGGGCGTCTCCTTCAGCCAATCCAGCAAATTTTGCTGGGTCAAGTCTAGCGTCCATGCAGGTGAGAATAGCAAATCGACGAGCCGGCGGGATAGTGAGGTCGCCTTTGTCACCAAAATTTTCAACGTAAGTGTGGTTAGCTGATAGGACTTCTGTTAAAACTTGACTCATGATTTTAATTTGATATCTCTGTGGGCAATAGTTCGACCAGTAAGTTAATGTTGCTGATTTAACTACGGTAAGTCGATAGATTTTAGATATTTTCTAAAAAGTACTTTCCCACGAGTTCATCTAAAAGGCAAGTATCGTTATTACATAACGCGATGTGCGACTTATTCTTGAAACCTCACTTCCATTCCTCTCCCCGAAAGGTCGAGAGGCTTTGATTCTTGCTCCCCAACGTTAGTAGGGAAGGGGTTGGGGGTTAGGTGTGGAAGAAAGTCGCACACGCAGTTATATAGCCTCAAAAATAGTTTCCATCCCCGTTAGGGGCGATGTGATCGGAAAGCATTACTCAAATCCAGAGAATTGAAGACTTCGACCCGAAGACGTTTCCATCCCCTTTCGGGGCGATGTGATCGGAAAGAAAGAAAAGGTTGCTCAAATCAGGAGCGGGGGTTTGTTTCCATCCCCTTTCGGGGCGATGTGATCGGAAAGTTGCTATCTCCTTGTTGATGATTATGATTTTTATAACGGGTTTCCATCCCCTTTCGGGGCGATGTGATCGGAAAGCCTTGCAGTATCTCATCTCGCTCCACACATTCTTGGAGGGTGTTTCCATCCCCTTTCGGGGCGATGTGATCGGAAAGGGAAGGTTGCATTTTTGCATCCGTCCATCGGTAGCGTTTCCATCCCCTTTCGGGGCGATGTGATCGGAAAGTTTACTCCTCTTTTGGAAAAATTTATTTCTGAAAAGTTTCCATCCCCTTTCGGGGCGATGTGATCGGAAAGAGTTCACTTCTAGAACCCTTACTGGGCAAGGGTTTGAGATACCCAAATCGACACCACTTTTTAAATTGTCAATAGTTGCCAATTCATTCTCAATAAGAGACTGATTTTGTAGCCTGAAACCCTTGCTGTGCAAACAATCGACACCAGTCAACGGAGTTATGCGGTTTTCAAGGTTCTGGCGAGTGGTGTCGATGAGTTCAACACACTAGGAAAAAATGTATAGTACTTTACCTGAAATTGTCAATATTTTGTCAAAATCCTTAATATTTATGAGCGAGAATGTCGGTAAATTAGGAATCTTAACAATTTTCTTCTGATGTTTCACACGCAGCAATACTCACCCAGCGACTAGAACCATCTTGCCAATGTTCTTTCTTCCATATAGGCGCATTGTGTTTGAGCGTATCAATAGCATATTGACAAGCTTCAAATGCCTCACTGCGATGGGGACAACCCACCGCGACTAAAACGCTGATTTCCCCAACTCGCAAACGTCCAACGCGATGATGAATCGCGACTCGATTCACATCAGACATAGATAAGCGAATATCAGCAGCAATTTGATAAAATATCCGCAATGCCATCGGTTCATAAGCTTGATACTCTAGAGCGATCACAGGTTTACCATCGGTTTGATTGCGAACCATGCCACTCATCACAACCACAGCACCATTGGCTGGATCGTCAGACTTGGTGTAAATTTCTTCAAGAGATAATGGTGCAAAGGTAATGGCAAAACTATCTTCGGCTCTTGGTTTAACAGCAGAGGCAAGTGTGGTTGTCATAACAGCTTTGATATTGTCTGGGCTTTTATATTGTCTCTGAAAAAAGCTTTGATAGTCTATAGACATCTCCGAAAAAGAACGTAGAGACGTAGCACTGCTACGTCTCTACAAGGGTTCTGGGTAACGCATATTTAATTTCTGGAGATGTCTTATGTTTAACGTCCTGCACAATCTAGACGATCGCAATCATATCTACCTTTAATTTTTTGATTGAAAAAGCTGCCAATGGAGTCAGAGGAGTGTAAATCTTCCCAAGTATCTTCGTCTACGCCTAAGTATTGATAAACAGCGCCACTTTGAAACTCAACTTGCAAAATCTGTTTGTTGCGATCGTAGCCTACAGCCATAGCCATTGAGGAGACGACTGGTAGCATCAAAATTGGTTCTTTTTCAAAAGGTAATGCAGTTGTTTCGGCAATCGCTTCGTTGAGTTCTTGCAATCCTTCATAAGCCTGTATTGGCGCTGGAATTTCCAAAAACTCTAATTCGTCGCCTCGATCGAGCAACAACTGCAAATATCCATCAGAGTGAGCGATCGCTACTAAACTGCTCAAGTCTACCTTAGATAGCTTCATTTATTTTGCGCTCTCCTATTGGCGTAGTCGGGAGTGTTAAAGTTTTATACAATACTTAAGTGCCTTAATAGTATATTTGTACTATTAAGGCACTCTGCTGTCAAGTTTTTTCACCAAGCGAGAATTGTATTTGTGTAGAGACGCTTTGGGAACTCCAAGAAATAAATTACCCAATAGACATCTCCAGAAATTAAATATGCGTTACCCAGAAACCTTGTAGAGACGTAGCAGTGCTACGTCTCTACATTCTTTTTCGGAGATGTCTAATATTGTGGGGTGGGCAACATGAGCGCCTTATGGACTGGGCGCTCATGTTGCCCACCCCACAAGAGTTAATTGGATATTTTTTGGAAGTCCCTTAGTCCGTGCGTAAGTCCTGAGAGAGAATGGTATGTTTGTTTTTGCAAGCTTGTATTAATATCAAATGATCGATGGAGCTTCAAACTGAAATTGATAAAGCAATAGCAGCTGTTGATTACCAGAAACTTCAAGCTGAGTTTCAAGCACAGAATGAATTGTTGGTGATTGAGAACTTTATCCCAAACTCCATCATTGAGCAGTTCTTGGCGCTGTTACCGTCTTTGCAACCTGCTATCAACCGCAACTATATTCCCAATCATAAAAAGGGCGGTAGTATCAGCCGCTATAGTTTAGATAGCCTAGCTCCAATTTTCGGAGAGTTTTATCAACTCAGTGCCTTTTTTGACTTCCTCAACCAAATTACGACAGAAAAACTCCTTCCCTGTCCTGATGCCGATCCCCATAGTTACGCGCTGTACTATTACACTGAGCCAGGAGATCATATTCAGTATCATTACGATACCTCTTATTATCGCGGGAAACGCTATACAGTGTTGCTTGGTTTAGTTGATAATTCATCCAGTAAGCTGGAATATCAACTCTATAAGGATATTCCTGAACGGGAAACGCAAAAGCGATCGCTCTCCTTAAGTCCTGGTACTCTAGTCTTATTCAATGGTGATAAACTTTACCACAGAGTTACTCCTTTGGGTGACAATGAACAGCGTATTGTCTTGACTTTGGAGTACGTCACCGACACCCGTATGGGTATGCTAAAACGTTTTGTCTCAAATATGAAAGATGCGATCGCTTATTTCGGGTTTCGCCAAGTGTTTCGCACTTAGTGTTTCTTCCATGTTAAGAATTAATTAACAAATATTGTCTTGAGCAAAAAACAGTCATTATAAAATACTGGGAAAATTTTTAGCTGAAACAAAAAGAAGCCTCACACTCACTCTTAGGAGTGTGAGATGAATTTTTGGGCAATGACGAATTGACCTACAACCAATTCAATCCTGCGGATTGAATTGGTTGTAGGTCGATAAGGAATTGCCATTTTCTGTGTTTGGCAACGAATCAATGAGTTCATCAATCACCTGAGTCATGGTTTTGTCTGCGTAAATGGCATAATTTTGAAGCTTATTAAACCTACGTTCTGACATTCTTAACCTTAATTGTTTGTTTTTCATTTTGGTTACACAATGGATACATATTATGTTATCCTGTATTCAGGTCGAAAAACAACAAAGGGCAAAATGAAAATTTCGTACCAATATAAGATTAAGCCAAATAAAGAGCAATCCGAAAAAATTGATAAAACGATTGAAATGCTGAGGTATCAGTATAACTATCTGCTTGCTCAAAGATTCGATTGGTACGAGATGAACCGATGTCCAAGGGACAGATGCTCATTGATTTGTCATTTACCAGAATTAAAAGAGCAACCCAACTATTACAATCAAAAAGCCTCTCTAGTTCAACTCAAAATAGACAGACCTTGGTACAAAGATATTCACTCTCAAGTACTACAGGAAGTTCCTAAAAAAGTTGAGATAGCTTTTGACCGATGGTTAAAGGGTGATGCTAACGGCAAAAAATCTGGTAGACCTAGATTTAAGGGTAAAGGGCAATACAAAACATTTACATATTCCCAATTTAAGAGACATCATTTTGTCAACAATAGGATAACGCTCTCAAAGATCGGGGATGTTAAGGTGATTGTTCATCGTCCAATACCTGACGGGTTTGATATCAAGACTGTATCTGTTACAAAAAAAGCAGATGGCTATTATGTCACCTTAAGCCTTGATTACAAAACAGTTCCAACTGTTAAACCTGATTTTGACGCTAACAATATTGTAGGAATTGATGTTGGGCTGATAGATTTTTATATTGCCTCTGACAATACCAGAATTGCTGCACCAAAACACCTCCGCAAGGCTGAACGCACTCTTAAGTCGGCACAGCGCAGAGTTTCTAGAAGAAAGAAAGGTTCTAACAGACGTAGAAAAGCAATCAAACAATTGGGTGTCAAGCATAAAAAAGTTGTGGATACTCGCAAAGATTTTCACTTTAAAACAGCCAAATCACTACTTGACAAGTATGATGTCGTAGCTGTGGAAAAATTGAATATCAAAGGACTCACTAAAACACGACTGGCTAAAAGTATAAATGATGCTGGTTGGGGACAGTTTATAGCAATACTTTCAAATAAAGCCGAGAATGCTGGTTTAAAAGTAATAGCTGTAAACCCAAATGGTACTAGCCAAGAGTGTTCTAGTTGTGGTCATAAAGTTAAAAAGCTGTTATCTCAAAGAACGCACAACTGCCCTAATTGTAAAGTCAGTTTGTGCCGTGATTTGAACGCATCTCTTAACATAAAGGCGCGTGGGACACACGCCCTCAAAGCTCAATTAATGTCTTCATAGAAGAGTCGTTGAGAAGCCCACACTCACCCTGAAAGGGGAGTGTGTGGAGTATGTCACATTTCCTGGTGTAATAGCTTTGTTGGTGACTTGAGGATGAAGGCAATTATATTAGCTGCTGGCGTTGGACGACGCTTAGGTAAAGACGGGCAAATCCAACCCAAATGCTTACTGAAATTTAACGGCAAATCTCTACTAGAGCGCCATTTGAACTATCTCCGTCATTACCAGATTAACCAAGTGGTAATTACTGTGGGTTATCAAGCACAAAGAATTCAGGATGAAATCAAAGCATTAGGAGCCGAAAATTGGGTCAGTACAGTTTATAATCCTGATTATACTAAAGGCAGTGTGATCAGCCTTTGGACTGTACGTCAGCATTTAGCTGCTGGCGATGAGATATTATTGATGGATGCAGATGTGTTGTGCGATCGCCGCATCATCGAACGACTGGTAAAGACAAATATCCCCAATAGCTTCTTACTAGATCGGGATTTTGAACCGGGAGATGAACCCGTAAAACTTTGTGTTAAAGATAATTATCTAGTGGAGTTTCGCAAACAAGTAGCTCTTGGTTTGGTTTATGATTTGATTGGCGAGTCAGTGGGATTCTTTCGGTTTGGAAGTGCTGCTGCTCAACGTCTTGCTAATCGCACAGAAAAGTATGTTGCAGACGGACGGCATGATGAACCTTATGAAGAAGTAATTCGGGATCTATTGTTAGAAACTCCAGAAGAATTTGGCTATGAAGATATCACGGGATTACCTTGGCTAGAAATCGATTTTCCCCAGGATATTCAACGTGCCCAAAATGAGATTTTACCTAAAATAGAAGTCGCAGAAAATGTCTGAGTAGACAAGCAATCGCTTTAACCACGGGATTATGTGATTACTTCGTTCCGTTATCACTGCGCTCGTAATGACAATTAAGGATAAAGCGAGCGATCGCTACAGTAACCCATAACCCTTACCAGTTGGCAGCCGACATCTATGGTATTGGTTTCCTAACTGCTGACAAGATTTGCACGGAATATCGGAATTGCCCCTGACTCCGAATTTCGTTACCGTGTGGAAATTATCCACTGCCATAGTGTTGCCCCCGAAGATGGTCATTGTTACCTACCACAGAGCCAACTGATTGAGTAGGTAATCAAACTACTGCTTGTCAATTGACTTACAGTTGTTTTAGCCATTAAAAAAGTTGATAATATCTATACTGAAAAAGTTTTGGATTAGGACAGAGTAGATTATGACATTGAAAAACACCTTTGGAGAATATAGTTTTGTCAGTAAAGTAGACGTTACCAATCTGGAAGCTAGTGTCGAGTGGTACAAGTCTAAGCTCGGATTAATTCCTGAAGAAAAATATGACACGCCTAGTTGGAGACAGTTGAGTATCCCTGATATTGGGAATCTTGCAATTGGATTGAACTTAACTAACTCAGTTGAACCAGGTAGTGCTGTCAGTACCTTTGTTGTAAACAATCTAGCTGCTGCTCGTCAAAGCCTTATTGAAAAAGGAGTTGAAGTTGGGCCAATTACAGATGTCGGTCACGGAGTTCAGCTGTCTGTCTTCAAGGATGTTGACGGAAACTTGTTGGGGCTTCGGCAAAATCCGCAGTCTTAACCTGGATTTACACGTGAATACTCCCACACTGACGCTTACGTACAGTGTGGGCTTCTCAGCGAATCCCGATATCCCGTCGGACATTAACTGAGCTTTATTTAAACTGCACGAGATGCCGCTTTGCACAGTTGAACAAGTACAAAAATGTTCAATCCTTTGTAGTGTCAGAGTTTTACCTACCCACAGTGGCGACACAAAAATGTCTATTACTGGGTAGAACCCCCAACTCTGAGTTTTCATGCCCCGTACTTCGTTCCTCTGGCAGCGATCGCAGTATATAAGCGATATGCTTCAATTCACCAGGGTTTTATGCCAAGCTATATAGTTTTTACTGCAATCGCTAAAACTATATCTACTATGGATAAACTGGGGACAACATTAATTGTTTCTCGAATTTTTCCCTTGTCCCTTGCGTGGGTGAATACAAAGTATCCTCGCGCCCAGAAACTTTCTCCGACGAAATTCACCACTCTCTACCATCTTCCATAGTGACCCCATCTGTGGAATCCTCCTCCAAATCCGAAGTTGATGCCAAAAGTAGGATAGGGCGGCCCGTAGATGACATAGGGGTTGTAGGCGTAAGGGTAAGGAGGTGCTGCGGTATAATAACCATCTTCGTTACAAACCTGAGCAGTATGTTGTACAATTGTTTTCGGTACAACAGTCTCTTGACCAGTATAAGGTAGATTAAAGTACCCATCCTCAAAACCACGGGCAAATTCACCTCCCACAGTCCGAGGTTTATAAGCAACTCTATTGCGAGCGGTTTGTTCTCCTTCTCGATAACCATCTGCATAAGCATGGGGATGATCCGCCGCCGATTCTTTGAGAACCCTGTTGTAAGTAACAGGATAACAGGAAACAATAGGATCAGCTTTAGCGGCTTGGGTAAAAAGTAAAGATGTTGAGCCAGCGATTAAGCTGAATATTGCAGCAACAACTATTTTATTCACAGCCTTTAACCTCATTTATTGCTTAATGCTCTAAGCCCTTTAACTTTAATTATAAAACCTGAATCCTTGCGGTGACATGAGCCAAAAATCAGAAATTTCCTGTCAACACCCCTAGCCTAAATGCATGGGGATTCTAGCCTAAAGTCTTAGGAAGACCGATATCACGGTTGATATTGACAGTGATTAAAACCACCGTTGGCACTTCCTCCACGCATCTGTTGTCAAGTGGCTTCCGTGCCGTTCGGCGTTTTTCTTGTGATTTCGTGTTTGGGATCAAAGGGAAGCGATCGCCTAGCCTTGTTTTTACTGGCTAGAATGGGGTGAGTATCTCATAAAAATTATTTATAGCACAGTATGGCGGAAATAAACCATCTATTTTAAATAGCCAGAAAGCTTACAAAATAAGCATTCTTTCTTTTTACTTTTGCCTTCTTGTACTAGCGATCGCCATTGCCTATGTAGAGACTTTACAATGCAACGCCTCTAGTTAAGGTATATTTCTAAAAACGAATAAAATGACAGCGATAATTATATGGTCTGCTGCCTAAATCCTAATTGTGAGAATCCCCAAAATCCTGACGAGGCAAAATTCTGCCTCCGTTGTGGCACAGAGTTGGTATCGCTACTAAGAAATCGTTACCGAATTATCACGCCATTGGGGAGAGGAGGGTTTGCACGCACATATATCGCAGAAGATATAGATAAACTCAATGAAAGATGTGTTGTTAAGCAACTCGTTCTAAGTCAATTTTATGGCAGTCAGGGTAGTCAGGCACATAAAAAAGCGACTGAGTTGTTTGAAAAAGAGGCCAAACGTCTCAAAGAACTAGGAGAACATCTCCAAGTTCCCAATTTGTATGCATATTTTAAGGAAGCTGAATATCTGTATTTAGTGCAGCAGTTTATCGAAGGACAAAATCTGTTACAAGAGTTAAAACAGCAGGGAGTTTTTGATGAAGCTAAAATTCGAGATTTTTTAAATGATTTATTATCTGTGCTGGTAGACATACATCAACAGCAGGTAATTCACCGAGATATTAAACCAGAAAATATTATTCGCCGTCAAAATGATCGAAAGCTAGTATTAATTGATTTTGGGGTGGCAAAGCAAAATACGGAAGCTACAAATACTGCAATAGGAACAATTATTGGTTCATTAGGTTATGCACCGATTGAGCAAATGCAGGCGGGAAAAGTTTTTCCATCCAGTGATATTTATAGTTTAGGAATAACTTGCTTTCATCTGCTGACTAATATTTCTCCTTCGAGTTTGTGGGTGAAACAAGGGTATGGTTGGACTTCTAATTGGCGACAGCATTTAACGCAACCCATAAGTCAGGAATTAGGGATAATTATTGATAAGTCACTACAAGAAAATCATGAGCAGCGTTATCAATCTGCACAGGCTGTCTTAGAAGACTTAAAGAAGTTGCCACCGCTAAAGTATATATTAGCTACTACAGTTATTCCACCGACTTTGCCATCAGGATCGCAACCACAAAATCAACATAAATCAATTCGATATCTACCGCAATTTTCTAATATTAAATTATTGTTTGGATCAATAATTGCTGGATCGGGTAGTTCATTTTTAGTGATCGCACTTATAAGTTTCCTCGGAACTACTTGGATTAGCTCTGGATTGTGGTTACTAATTTTAGGAGGATTAGTCTTTATTCAATCTCGCCCACTTGTAGAAAAAACTTATTTAACTATTATTTCTATAATAGCAAATTTACTCGTTGTCTTGATTTTTAGAAATCTCCTAATCAATAATCTTTTCAAAACTGGTGTCAATGGACTACTACTTGTAGGATTGCTAGTTATTCTGACAGGTTTATTGACAGTTATTATTATCGGTGTGTCTGAAATAATCAATAAAGTTATTTCTAAATATTTTTAAACTTTTGGTCTGCCTCAATTGTCATAAATCTCTTGATTTCACATAAATTTTGTAGAATTTGGGTAATTATTCATGAAAAATAAAAAAGAAGATTTGAAGCTGCTTATTTCTCTAGGTCTAGCTGGGGTAATGGTAGCAGCTATTTTATGGTTAATTAGCAAAGTTTCTTCTACTATCATAACAACATCATCAAACCCCACACAAACTTCATCTTCGGTTGGAAATAAGCCTTCAGTAATGAATTTGGGTACAAGAATTTTGTTGAAAGTGCAAACATATCCTGAGAAAACAGATGGAGTTAAAGCTTTTGCTGAAAAAGATTTTACCACTGCTGTGCAAAAGTTTACTGCTTCTCTCAAAAATAATCCTAATGACCCCGAAACTTTAATTTATTTAAACAATGCCAAAATTGCACGAGATAATTCAGACAATCTGAAAGTTGCTGTGATAGCATCAATTAACTTCGATCCTAGTTTATCAGAAGAAATCTTACGTGGTGTAGCTCAAGCTCAAAATGAAGTTAATAACCAAGGAGGAATTGCTGGTAAAAAGCTGCAAATTGTGATTGCAAGTGCTGAAAATAGAGAAGATTTTGCCCGATTAGATAATGAATTAGTTCAAGACAAGAGCATTGTGGCAGCAGTAGGAGTTAGACGTAACGCCGCAGTTTATAATCAGAATCGCTTGGTGTTAGTGTTTCCTATCGAGCGACCAAATCAAGCCGAAAATCAAGAAAAATCAGATAACAATTCCATAAATAGTCAGCCGAATAGTTCCCCAACTAACTACTTTTTTCATGTAAATCCGCTATATGATAATTTAATAGATACTCATTCTCGCTACATTGCTCGACAAGCAAGAAATGTTGCTATTTGTGGCGATGTTCCTAGCTCAAGAGATAATTCAACCACTTCATCAAATCAGATACTTGTAGAACAGTACACTCAAGCTATCAAAAAATATGGCAGCAATGTTATTAGTACGCCTTGCAATTTGGCAGATAAGAATTTTGACCCTAGAGCTTTTGTAGATAAAGCCATAGAAACAGAAAATGCAAGTGGCTTTTTATTAATGCCTTCAATCAGAAATATATATTTTGCTAGCAAAGTGGCACAAGAAGTTAAAGGTAGAAAGCCCCTGTTTGCTTCTGAAACTATGTACAGTGCAACAACTTTACAAAATGGCAAGGATCTCGAAGGAATGGTTTTACCCGTGTATTGGCATCGTGATGCTAATAAAAATAATCCCTTTGCGAAAAATGCTTTTCAGCTTTGGAATGGACAAGTAAATCAGAGAACGGCAGGAGCTTATGATGCACTCCAAGCAATTATTGCTGGCTTAAAACAAGACAGTACCCGCGAAGGATTACAAAGGGTATTGTCTAATCCCAATTTTTCAACATCTGGAGCAACCGGAATGATTAAGTTTTCAGCCTCCGGGGAGCGTCAAGGAGAAGCAATGCTAGTCAAAGTTGAGCGTTGTGAGTCTTGCTCTAGTGGAACTGGTTACGATTTTGCCCTCTTGAATAAGAAGTAGTTTTTTAACGTTAATTTTCATTCTAAAGATATAGATTGAGCCAAAATAAGTAATCTGTTTAATTTGAATGTAATACTAAATTGCTTGATTTGATAGCGATAAAAAATAGAAGCGATCGCTTCTATTTCTCTATAACGAAAACTTTCGTTTCTCTACCCATAGTTGTGAGTGCGATCGCTCAAAAGAAAGAGGCAATATACCTAACCCCTATGTCAAGCTTATATTAGTTAAGAATTATGAACACTCTTGCCGAGGAGAACACGAATGGTAGCTACATTAGATGATACGAAACGCAATGCAATTGCTGTAAAACTTGCAAGTCTGAAAGCTCTCCAACAGTTGGTCATAGAAAACGAACAATCGCTTTTAACGCAAGGACTTGATGCCGAAATTGCCGATCGCATCCGAAATTTTATCAATGACGATCAAAAAAACCTTGGTGTTTTAGAAACCGTAATTGTTCAATATGGTATTCAAGCTGAACCCAAGAAAACTGTTACACAATTCATTGAAAAAGCTCGTGAATTGTTCAAAGGTTCTGAGTTGAGCCTGTATGAAAAAGTATCTCAGCATGAATTACTGAAACATCAATTAGTAATCACTGGCTTGATAGTTCACAAAGCTGCTCAAAAAGTTGGCGCTGATGTGTTGCTAGCGATCGCACCTTTGAATACCATTAACTTTGAAAACCGCGCTCACCAAGAGCAACTCAAAGGTATTCTAGAAATTCTGGGTGTCCGCGAACTCACTGGACAAGACGCAGATCAAGGAATTTGGGCACGTGTTCAAGACGCTTTGGCCGCAGTCAGTGGTGTGGTAGGTAGTGCTGTCACCCAAGCCAGCGACAAAAAGGATCTGAATATCCAAGATGTCATCCGCCTCGATCACAACAAGGTAAATACCCTATTCACCGAACTACTGCAAAGCAACGATCCTCAGAAGATCCAAGAGTACTTCGGTCAAATTTACAAGGATCTAAGTGCCCACGCTGAAGCCGAAGAGGAAGTAGTCTACCCCAGAGTACGTCCTTTCTACGGTCAAGATAACACCCAAGAATTGTTTGATGAACAAGCTCATGCCAAGCTAGCGTTAGAGGAAATTAAGGCTCTTAGCCCATCTTCACCGCAATTCAAAGAAAAAGTCAAACAGCTATTGGCTGCTCTCGGCGATCATATTCGTCAAGAAGAAACCACACTGTTTGCTGCCATTCGCAACAACTTGAGTACTGAGCAAAGCGAACAACTTGCTACTGAATTCAAAGCCGCTAAGACTAGAATTCAACAAAAACTTGGTGTTGTTACCGAATCGAAGTAGGATGCTTTCAACGAAAATCGGCGGGAATCCCATACCTTCAAGGGTTGTCCGGGATAGCCGCCCGCCGAGTTAGTCATTGGTGCTAATAGTCCCTAAAAAAGGTTAGTTAAATAAAAACTGCCAGCAGATAAGCGCTGGCAGTTTTTATTTACACATTTGCCTCGTTCCCAGTCTCCGACTGGGAATGCCCGTCGTTGGGGCTGCCGCCTCCCTTACTGGCGGCAGAGCCGCCAGGATCAGCATTTCCAGCCAGAGGCTGGAAACGAGGTTTTAAAATGCCAGCAGATAAGCGCTGGCAGTTTTTGTTTACCTCAGCACTCAGCACTCGGAACTCAGCACTCTTCATAAATTTTGCCGACAGTATTTATAAGCGGCATAAGCCATAGTTACAACCCCGGTGATAATTGCTGATTCATCAACTTCAAATTGGGGATGGTGTAATGGGTGATTAATGATTCTTTCTTTGTAGCCTACACCCAAGCGAAACATGGAACCAGGGGCGTGTTCCAAATACATCGAAAAATCTTCAGCACCAAGGGAGGGTTCGGGTAAGACTTGAACGCGATCGCTACTCCAAGCTTCTTCGGCGGCTGATTGTAACAATTGCGTCAAATTATAATCATTTTGGACGCTGGGTACACCTTGGCGATAATTAACTTGATAGTTTGCTCCGTAGGTATGGCAAACATTAGATACAATATTTTCAATCCAGTTTGGGAGATGGGCACGGGTTTCAGGATGGAGCGATCGCACGGTTCCCAATAACTGCACTTTATCGGCAATTATATTCGGCGCTCTACCACCATTTATCTTCCCGATGCTCAATACTACAGGACGCAAAGGATTTTGTGTCCGGCTGATGGCTTGTTGCAGTGCAGTAATAACTTGACAAGCAATCCAAATCGCATCAATCGCCTCATGGGGACGCGCCCCGTGTCCAGATTCTCCCATAATCAAAATCTCTAAATCATCAGCAGCGGCCGTCAAAGCCCCGTAACGCACCCCAATAGATCCTGCGGGTATAGAAGGGAAAACATGAACCCCTAATACAGCCGAGACATTTTCCATCGCCCCATCTTTCACCATCCAGCTTGCCCCTTGGGCAATTTCTTCAGCTGGCTGAAATAAAAACCGCACTTTCCCACCCAATTCCTCAGCCAATTGGGACAGCACCATTGCCGTTCCTAAGCCCACAGTGGTGTGGACATCGTGACCACAAGCGTGCATAACACCATCTGCACAAGAGGCATATTCCAAATTAGTCCCCTCTTGAATGGGTAAGGCATCCATATCACTGCGAATTGCCAATAAACGGCCATTTTGGCTAGTGCCTTGGAGTTCTGCAACGACACCAGTTTTGCCAACTCCCTCTTGTACGTGCAGACCACTGGAAGACAAAACACCAGCTACGAAGGCTGCTGTTTGATACTCCTGACCGCTAAGTTCTGGGTGAGAGTGGATGTGGCGGCGAATTTCAATTAAGCGAGGCGCTAGTTTTGCAGCTAAGTCTTTAATATGGGTAAGCATGGATTTAATTAATCTATAGGCTTTTTTCCCATGATAAAGAATTGTTAACAAACAAAATGCTTTTGCTATACAAGGATAGTTGATAGCAAGCAAAGGGGTGGGGGAGGATGAGGGGGATGAGGGAGAAATAATAAGTATTAGACATCTCCAGAAATTAAGTATGCGTTATCCCGAATCCTTGTAGAGACGTAGCAGTGCTACGTCTCTACATTTATTTTCGGAGATGTCTATTCCAATCCCCAGTCCCCAATCCCCAGTCCCCAGTCCCCAGTCCCCAACCTATTTTGAATAACAGGTTGTGCCTAAAGTATTTTCGGGTTTGAACCGATTACATTCTCTGGTCTTTTGACGCTCTGACGACCAGTCATAAATCATATCGGAGGTGACGACACCATTAGCCAGAGTTGTTAGTCGAAAGTTAGCCCCCCGAAAATTAGTAAACTCTAATTTGGCATCTTTTAAGTTTGCTGCTTCTAAATTGGCGCTAATGAAACCGGCAAAAGACAGATCGGCATTTTCCAGGGATGCTGATTTCAAATTTGCTCCTGTTAAAGAAGCACCGCTGAGATTCGCCTTATTCAGAATCGCACCTTCTAAATTTGCACCAGTGAGATCGGCATTAGTGAGATTAGCTTGAGATAATGTAGCGCGACTCAAGTCAGCCCCGCGCAAATCTGCTCCAGTTAGATTCAGTTGAGTTAGGTCAGCACCACTCAAATTACATCGGGGACAGGCAGTTGTTGCCTTCAACTGATCCAAATCTAGCTGATTTAGTGCAACGGCCTGCTCTGCAAACCCAAAACAAGCTAACAGGGCGACGGTAGCAACAATCTTAAGTTTCATATTTTTTACTGATATTTACAAAAATGACAAATTACGCATACAGCATACTGTCATACTTACATATACCGCTTCTCTAAGGAAGAACAGGGATGAAGCATTCATTAAGAAGCTGTAAAAATACTATAAATTCTAATGGTAATACTACTCAAACTGAAATATAGGCTATAGAATCGATTCGTAAGGAACTATACCGAACCAATTATAGACTACCACATATGTGATCCCCCTAGCTCGATGAAAAACACGACTAGGGGGATCTTGTTTTTGGGGATTGGGGACTGGGGATTGGGGACTGGGGATTGAAAAGAGGCAGAGGGGCGGGGGGTGGAGACAAAACTCTTCTCCCTTGCTCCCTTGCTCCCTTGCTCCCCCTGCTTCCCCTGCTCCCCCTGCTTCCCCTGCTCCCCCTGCTTCCCCTGCTCCCCCTGCTTCCCCTGCTCCCCCTGCTTCCCCTGCTCCCCCTGCTTCCCCTGCTCCCTTCACTTCAACGCCATCCCAAAAGGCGCAATCCGGGGACAATTAGGTAGTAACTTGCTCCTAACCATAAGCTGATAAAGAAGCCCACAGAACCAAAAAAAATCAGAGGCGAGTATAAGTCTGACCAGGCTGGTTGACTAGTAAATTGGAAGATGGGAGGTGCTAACTTCAAAAGAATCAAAACGGCATAGGCGATCGCACTTCCAAAGGCCGAGAACACCGCGTACACTACATGATGGCTGCGAAGTCCTAAGCCCAAGGTGAGTAAGCTAGCTGCTACTAAAATCACTGCCACTAAGCCCTCGCCGCTATCTTTTGGGGTGATTAATTGCAAAATCAACCAACCAAAGCCATAGCTAATCATGCCCATTAGGGATGCTACTAAAAACCGCCGCCGTTGACCAAAACACCCCGATACTGTTAGTCCCCAAGCGGTTCCCCAGCCTGCGGCAACGAACACCAAAATATCTGCGCCGAAGACGGGTTGAGTATTTGGCACTAATTGGTTTAGCTGACTCGAAATAGATTCCACAAATTGACGCCCTAAGCTGGTGTGATAGGCCAAAATAAAACCAGCGATCGCACCAAAACCAGCGCCGATACTACTCAAGATCATTGCCCAAATCGTCGCCAAACAAGCTCGGAAAATTTTGATGATTGTCTGAGCAATAAAAATAATGGTTTTGGTGACAGCTTGGCTAAAATTAGCCAAAATTTGCTCAATAGCTTGTGTTAGCTGTGTAAATCTCTGGGAAACTTGGGTTGAGGTTTGCTTAATCTTGTTTCGCAGTTGGGCAAACAACCCTGGTGGCGGTAATGGTTGAGAAATCTTCGCCAAACGTTTTTGAATTATAGCTGCATTTGCCGGACGCGATCGCACATCTTCCTGTACCATCTCATCCAACAAATCTGCCAATTGGGGGTTGACATTCACCCCAGTTCGCCAGCGTAATTTCCCCGTTTGCTGATCTTCTAACTCTAGCGGGTATTTGCCTGTTAATAGTTCAATCACCGTTCGACCAAGGGCATAAAAATCGGCACCTGGCCCAACAATACCTCCAGTTACTTGTTCTGGTGGACTGTAACCAGAAGAAAATAAGCGGGTGGAACTAGACTGAGAACGCAGTTTAGAGGGGGTAAATTGTTTTGCTCCCCCAAAATCAATTAGTACCAAGCGATCGCCTTCTGTTGACCCTTGAGACTGGGTTACAGATGGCGAAGATGTTCCCAGCATTAAATTAGAAGGTTTAATATCTCGGTGAATAATCTGACGTTTGTGTAATTCTTGTAAAATTTGTAGAGATTGGGCAAACCAATTTAAAACCAAATCCTCTGGACATCCTTGGGGAAATTTTTTTAATATCTCCTCTAAAGTCCGCCCATTGATTTTTTCCATTACCAAACAAGGCAATTGGTGCGGTTTGGGATTAAACAGGCTGACGTTAAAATACCCATCGGCATCAACTGTGGGGACACCCGGATGCTGCAAGCTAGATAAAACCGCCGCCTCTTGGGTAAATAATTCCAGTGCCTTTGGCGAATCTTCTACCAACACTTTTAGTACTTTCTCAGTTTGAGTTTTTTCATCCCAAACTGTGTAGATTTGAGCAAATCCTCCCGATCCCAATGCCTGAAGCGGAACATAGCGGTCTAACAACTCTAGCGGTGCGCCACAGCTGTTGCAAAATTTGTTTCCCCAAGGCTGAGGATAAGGACGTTGACAATCAGGATTTATGCAGTGAACCGCACTCTGAGTGATGTGGGACACAACCGCTACAATACAAAGGCTGACTTGATTTTAGCGTTTCTTGAGGTTTCCTGATTTTAAAATAGCCAAAAGGAAAACCCTCATAGATTTTATGAGGGCATTCGCTTATATTTACAGCAGATTTCCAAGAAGTTGAATTACAAAAGCTAAGTCTCAAAGCAAGGTATAAAGCCTGTTTTACTTCTGTTAGCCCATTCTGAATTCTGACTCCTGAATTCTGACTCCTGAATTCTGACTCCTGAATTCTGCTGTATCTCAGCCCTTAATTACGAAAACTTCTCTTACTTTGTCTGTGCTTGGCAACTTCTTTGCGCTTGCGTTTTTCTAGGGGTGTTTCAAAATGACGATGCTTTCTCATGTCTGGAAAAATTCCAGCCTTGGAAACTTCTCGCTTAAATCGTCGTAAGGCTGACTCAATGTGTTCATTGTCACCTACAATTACTTGGGTCATTATTTCTCCTAACTAAGTTGACTTCATCAATGGCTATGGGGACATTCAGGAGTGCTGAGTAACCCCATACATAAATCTAGGGGATAGTTACAGAACTTGTCGAATTATTGAAATAATGACAAGCACTTGTTTCTGGGCACTCAGCACTGCTTTGGTAACATTACAAAAAAAAGACAGACTCCTTGTCTGACCTTAAGACTTTAGGTAAATTTTTTTGTTTCCAAAGTTAGTAGCGTCCGCCACGTCCGCCACCGCCGCCGCCGTATCCTCCTCCTCTGTTACCGCCACCAAAGGAACCTCTATCACCTCTGTCTTCCTTGGGTTTAGCCTTATTTACTTTCAGGTCACGACCCATCCACTCAGCACCATCAAGGGCTTCAATGGCAGCGGCTTCTTCAGCTTCAGTTCCCATTTCCACAAAAGCAAAGCCTCGCGGACGACCTGTTTCACGGTCAGTAGGTACTTGAACTCGTTTTACAGTCCCATATTCTGCAAAAATACCACTTAAATCTTCTTGTGTAACGTCATAAGAGAGGTTACCTACATAAATTGACATCGATTCTCTCCAAAATCATCACTGTGTAGAGATTTTAATTTCTCTGAGAAGTCTGTAAATACTAAAAGGAAAAAGCCTTTCAATACTAAAACCAAAGACATCACTAAATTAATTCTCCTAATCATAGGATGACATACGAGCCAACTCTCTGCATCCAGTAGATAGTTAATTAGTGATGCGATCGCGTAGGTGCGATCGCTTGCCCCACTGACCCTAAGTATAGTCCACCACAAAATCGGGTTGGAAATGGAAGATAAATTCTGTAGGGTGATATAGGAAATCAGACATACAGGGGCACATCTTTAATATCCGAATTGAATGTTTGACTGCATTTAACCATGAAGCATTACTCCAAGATTTTAATATGAAAGGCAAAGTCAGGCAACAAATATATATAACAATTCAAAATTCAAAATTCAAAATTCAAAATTAAGAATCCCCAATCCCCAATCCCCAATCCCCAGTCCCCAATCCCCAGTCCCCAGTCCCCAGTCCCCAATCCCCAATCCCCAATCCCCAGTCCCCAATCCCCAATCCCCAATCCCCAGTTCAATCAAATTTCGCCTCTTGACCTGAACAATCAAATAGATGTAAACCTAAGCGTTGGGAAAGTTCTTCACACACCTTTACCCCTCGCACACTATTACCACGCACATCCAGCAGTGGCGAAAAAACGCCAATGCCCATCTTATTGGGTACAACGGCAATAATCCCACCACAAATACCACTTTTCGCTGGAATACCAATTTTATAAGCCCACTCACCTGCAAAGTTGTACATTCCACAGGTATACATCACACTGAGAATATCTTTGATATAACGCTTATCTACCGCCCGTTCTTTGGTGATAGGGTTAATACCTCTGTTAGCCAGGGTAGCTGCCATCACGGCTAAGTCTTGGCAATTTACCATCACAGCACACTGCTGAAAATAAAGATCCAGCGCCTCTTCTATGTTCCGGTCAATCATGCCAAAGTTGAGCATTAGATGGGCCATTGCACGGTTACGATGCCCGGTACTACGTTCTGAGGTAAAAACTGAAATGTCAACAAACACGTCGCGGCCAATATATCGCCGAAACATATCTAGCATTCGGTTGAGGCGTTCGGTGGGGCCGGAACCTTTGATTAAGCTGGTGGTTGCGATCGCCCCAGCATTTACCATTGGATTATAAGGTCGCTTCGATTGCTCATCCAAAATAATCGCGTTAAATGCATCCCCCGTCGGTTCTACACCAACTCTAGTCAAAACGTAATCTAGTCCATGATCTTCTAAGGCCAGTCCATAAGCAAATACCTTGGAAATTGACTGAATGGTAAAAAGTTGCTCGTAGTCTCCAACTTTATAAACCTGACCATCTACTGTGACAATGCAAATGCTGAACAAGTCCGGGTTTGCCTTTGCCAGTTCGGGAATGTATTTCGCTACTGCACCCTCCTGTACTGACTTGTACTGTGAGTGCAATTCCTTAAGAACAACTAATAATGGCGATAGTTCTATTTCTAAATCCCCTTGATGTGCTTGGTTTGTCATCAGGCTGATAGCATTTCCCAAAATATTCACTATATATAATAGGGTTCTACAGCCGCATATCCCTACAATTGCAAAGATTTTGGCAAAAACAGCTTGCTCTCAAAAATCATACTTGAGCAATTACTGAGGGTATAAAAGAGGTATTGTACTTTTTGATACTTTTTAAATATGTTATGCAGGCGATCGCAAAGATTTCCTAATTTTTTTATGATTAATCACAAAAAATATTAAGTTGAGTATCTTCTTTTATTTTATACTCAGTAATACTGTTATTGGATGTTAGATATATTACTTATTTTAATCTAGTTATGGAAAATCAAAGTCGTGATTAATGTACGTAGAACAAACTTTGAAAAAAGAGATGAAACTCAAACTGATTTGCATAAATATCCTAGATGTAACTCATATCACGTCCTGTTCATAGAGAAATCTAAATATTTCATTAAATAAGTGATTTTGAGTATTTATGCCGATGCCATTTAATTAAAGGTATATTATCTTCTTATAGAAAATAGCAAAAATACATGTGATCTAAAATACACGAATAGTTACGAGCCTTTAGAACCAATGTGAATGGGGTATCGTCACTTTCGGGTGCAAAGAGGGTAAAGTTTTTTTAATAAATTTTTGACTTGTCGAAAAAAGCGTTACATAGCCAAAGTCCTCATTTGAGAAAGGTTTCACCCTCAAAATGAGAATTGAAATTTGAAAAAGTGGCCAATAATTACGCTAAAACCCTGATCCCCAAGTCGAAAGGTTCATGTTAGTCTGTTGCAGTTATAAATAAAAAGTGAAAGCGGAACGAGTTCGAGTTTTTCAGAAGGGAAGTTACTTTTACAAAGTAATAAATCCCGCAAATTATAAAACTTTTAAGTTCTACAGACGCTTTAAAAACGGACGCATGAATCAAAGACATTTGTGGACTATTGTTGCCCTGTTTATGACTGTTTTGGGTATACCCTCAGTCGGTTGTACTCAAACCACTAGGGGGAATGCGCTAGCATCCCAAAAATCACCTATCGCTCCTATCACTGATGCGGTGAAGGTGGGAGAGTATCAATCAACAGCAGGAAAGCAAACTTTGGATGCTGTGATCACAGAAATCCATCCTCACAACGTTGGAGGACGTAAGGCGGCAACCCTTTTTATCAAAAATATACCTGTTCTCACATTTTTGAGTTCTGTATCAAATACGGATCTTGAAAGTAAAAAAGTTGGTGAAGTTGGAAATACTGGGGGCGTACAATCGTACGCCCTTATTGCTAACAACTCATCAAAAGCAGTGAGTGCTGAGAACGCAATGGCTGTGAGCAACCAGATTAGTTCTGTTGACAATGACCCGGTTCAGATAGCTAGTATAATAGCCGCTAAAATCAATCAGTTGAATCGGGAAAACGTGGACGGTAGCAAGATTACTGTAAGTTGGAAAGCGGGGGAAAAATCTACAGTTGCTAATCAAGCGCAAAACAAAAGCGCCCCTGTCCAGCAAAATGGCGATCGCTATGTCATCAAGATTAATGGCGAAGAATTGGTCGAAATCAATGAAGGTACGCGATTAGCAGGTACCACCAACAATCTAGCGCAAGATGCATTGCAAGCAACCAATCGCCTACGCAGACTATTAGGCAATGCATCTCCCTTAAAAGAAATTGCGAATTTACCAATATCAATACCGAAATTGCCACGAGAGATTTCCGTCGGCGGAGTGCGAATCTCTTTCGGAGGTATGGCTTCCTATTACGGCTATGATGGCTCTGGTAATCGTACCGCTAGCGGTCAGAGGTTCAATCCAGAGGAGATGACTGCCGCCCATCGTAGCTTACCCTTTGGTACACAAGTTCGTGTAACCAATACCAGGAATGGTCGTTCTGTAGTGGTACGGATTAATGACCGAGGCCCATACGTTCGCGGGCGAGTTATAGACTTGTCAGCTGGCGCGGCTCGAATTTTGGGAATGATGGGTAGCGGGGTGGCACAAGTACATATCGAAGTCTTAGGGAAATAATCGAGTAGGGAATAGGGAAGAAAGTTAATCACTATGTAAGGAAACTCAACCTACCTTTTTAATTTTATCGAAAGCGGCGAAAAACTCCATTCCCCTATGGGTGGAGTTTTTCATCATTGCATACCCAAATATGCAATTAGACCACAACATATCAAATCTACGCCCTTGAGTTACGATAATACCTGCAAATACCTTGCCGAAAAATACCCTGGTGACTTTGCCAGATGGTTACTTGCATCTGACAGCGACAAAATATATCAGCTTGTGTACAGGTTTTAGCTGGTTTGCGGTTTGACAAAAGTTTGATTACACAGCTTTTCAGACAGGAAATTATGCAAGAATCTGTGATTTACCAAGACATTCTGCAAAAAGGATTGCAACAGGGAGAAGAACGAGGAAAGAAACAGGAGGCGCTATAGCTGATTTTGCGTCTTTTGACACGTCGGTTTAGTGCAATTGAACCAGAGATAGAACAGCAGATTCGCACATTATCCATCGCTCAATTAGAAGACTTAGCTGAGGCGCTGTTAGATTTCTCCAGTCAAAGCGATCTAGTAAACTACTTAGGAAATATCTCTTTAGCTCAATCCAATCAGAAAGATTAAATAATTCGTAATACTCGTCATTCGCGTAGCGTCTCGTAGAGAAGGCAAGAAGCAAGCTACGTAATTCGTAATTATTTGATCGGATAGTTAACCTACAGCGATCGCACTTTTTGGAAACACATATAAGTTGTGCTTATCTCAATTGCGATCGTTGTGGTTAGATGCCGACAGTGAAATAATCTCAGAAAAACGCGAATACTTAACCGCATCGCTAGTAGGATAATCTATCGATACGGCAAGTAACCCAACTTTTATATCCTCGAAATAAATCACACCCCCAATACGTCCTTCAACTTGGAAAGGCCCATGAAATAAACGGTACTGTGCAATGTAGATCAGGAAAAAGCCAGTAATCTTTATTGCCCTCTCAAACATTTGCTCACAAGTTTTGTGGAGGACATTATCTAGGTATTCATTATAGGCAGGCTCACCCAGTTCAGTAAATTCTGAATGATCCGCAAAATGATCCATATAAAATAACCAGATATTGGACAAGTCTGCTTCATTCGTCAGTTTTTGCTTAAGTTCCTGCAATCGGTCGATATTCATAGTGTGGATAGATATTGAGGAGATGAGGCGAGCTGACAACACTGTTAAAAATCTACCACAGCAACACCTGTTTCTAACAGAAGCTTTTTTATCCCAGCAATGCCGTAATTACCACACATCCTCATTGTCGGGTTTACAAAACTCACCTCAATTGTGACGATTACGCTAGAATTATTAAAGGTTCTTTACAGAGTTTGCCGATCATCCCCAATTCTGTTAAAACAGCCTAGCATTCAAATGTAAATCTTATAAACACCCTCTAGAGTTCACCAAAAGCTTCTATGACGCTCCCAATTCGCAACGTCGCCATTATCGCCCACGTTGACCACGGCAAAACCACCTTGGTTGATGCACTCCTCAAACAATCCGGCATTTTCCGCGAAGGCGAAGACGTTCCGGATTGCGTTATGGACTCCAACGCCCTAGAACGGGAACGGGGTATTACTATCCTGTCTAAAAATACAGCAGTTCGCTACAAAGAAACACTAATTAATATTGTTGACACTCCTGGACACGCTGACTTTGGTGGCGAAGTTGAACGCGTACTCGGCATGGTTGACGGCTGTCTTCTGATTGTCGATGCCAATGAAGGCCCCATGCCCCAAACCCGCTTTGTTCTCAAAAAAGCCTTAGAAAAAGGGCTGCGCCCCATCGTTATCATCAACAAAATTGATCGTGGTCAAACTGACCCCCACGTTGCTGTTGATAAAGTATTGGATCTGTTCTTGGAATTAGGGGCAGATGAAGACCAGTGTGATTTTACCTATCTGTTTGCCTCCGGTATGGCAGGTTTCGCCAAAGAAAGCTTGGAAGCAGAATCGGTAGATATGCAACCCCTGTTTAACGCGATTCTGCAACACGTTCCACCACCAGTAGGTGACAGCACTAAACCTCTGCAATTGCAAGTTACAACCCTAGATTATTCTGAATATCTGGGACGGATTGTAATTGGCAGAATTCACAACGGTACTATCCGCTCAGGACAACAAGCAGCCTTGGTAACAGAAGATGGCACTATTGTCAAGGGTAAAATTACTAAATTGATGGGATTTGATGGACTGAAACGCGTAGAGATGGAAGAAGCAACCGCAGGTTATATTGTGGCGGTGGCTGGTTTCGCTGATGCTTATATTGGGGAAACGATTACTGACCCCAATGATCCGCAAGCTTTACCACTAATTAAAGTAGATGAACCAACCTTGCAAATGGCCTTCTGGGTGAATGATTCACCCTTTGCTGGTCAAGAAGGTAAGTTGGTGACATCAAGACAAATACGCGATCGCCTATTCCGCGAACTCGAAACCAACGTTGCTTTGCGTGTCGAAGAAACCGATTCTCCCGATAAATTCCTCGTTTCCGGTCGTGGTGAACTTCACCTGGGTATCTTAATTGAAACCATGCGCCGCGAAGGCTTCGAGTTTCAGGTATCTCAGCCACAGGTAATTTACCGCGAAATCAACGGTCAACCTTGCGAACCTTTTGAACTCTTGGTGTTAGACGTTCCTGCTGATGGTGTGGGTAGCTGTATTGAACGCCTCGGACAACGCAAAGGCGAAATGCAAGATATGCAGCCAGGTAGTGGCGATCGCACCCAGTTAGAGTTTGTCATTCCCGCCCGTGGTTTGATTGGTTTCCGGGGTGAATTCATGCGGATGACTCGTGGTGAAGGTATCATGAACCACAGCTTCTTAGACTACCGTCAGATTAGTGGTGACATTGAAGCTCGTAACAAAGGCGTTTTAATCTCCTTTGAAGAAGGCGTTTCTACCTTCTATGCCATGAGAAATGCCGAAGATAGAGGAGCATTCTTTATTACTCCCGGCACAAAGGTTTACAGAGGTATGATTGTGGGAGAACACAATCGTTCCCAAGATTTGGAACTGAATATCTGTAAAACCAAGCAGTTAACCAACCACCGCGCTGCTGGTGGTGATGAATTAGTTCAGTTGCAAGCACCGATAGACATGAGCCTAGAGCGTGCTTTGGAATACATTGGCCCCGATGAATTGGTGGAAGTTACACCCCAATCGATTCGTCTGCGGAAGATGTCGAAGAAATTGGCGAAACGC
The DNA here is from genome assembly GCF_036917975.1 of Nostoc sp. Lineage (GTDB taxonomy): Bacteria > Cyanobacteriota > Cyanobacteriia > Cyanobacteriales > Nostocaceae > Nostoc. The sequence goes on along the minus strand of NZ_JBALEJ010000048.1, from coordinate 15,799 downwards.
TAAGTAAATCAATAATGATTTGTAGAGGGTGGAGAAAAATGGAGTGAGCATCCCAATTTTGCAAGAACATGTTTGTCATTGCGTACTCCTTCGGAGAACCCGAAAGAGTACGCAATGACAATTTGTAACTTGAGTTTGATATAACTTGCACATTTGGGATGCTCCCAAAATGGATAGCTAACAAGTATGAATCTCGACGCGATTAATCGCGTCTTTAGTGAGTGGCTGTGGTGAATCTGTTTGTGATCATTCCCAGTGCAATACCGTTCGGTTAAGGTTTTTTGATGAAAATTATAAATCTCAAAGACGCGATAAATCGGCGTCTCTACAAAAGACTGATTATTGTAGAGACGCCGATTCATCGCGTCTCTTGCCTTAACCGAACAGTATTGATTCCCAGTGGTAAATGCGATCCATCCCCCATCTGGTTTTCGTATCGAAACATTAAGGAATATTGCATTTGTGCAGAAACCTGAAGGGAAAACGTCAAATCACCCGAAAGACCGTGGTAGTATGCTCTGGGTAAATGTGAAGATTTGGGAGAAAGACCTTTGACACTACGGGTTGCTGTTATTGGGTCAGGCCCTGCTGGTTCATCTGCCGCAGAAACGCTGGCAGCCTCTGGGATTGAAACCTACCTGTTTGAGCGGAAGCTGGACAATGCAAAGCCTTGTGGGGGTGCAATTCCCCTGTGTATGGTGAGTGAATTTGACTTACCACCAGAGATTATCGATCGCCGGGTACGGAAGATGAAAATGATTTCGCCTTCCAATCGCGAGGTTGATATCAATTTGGTAAATGAAGATGAATATATAGGAATGTGCCGCCGGGAAGTGCTAGATGGCTTTTTGCGCGATCGCGCGGCAAAACTAGGCGCAAATTTAATTAATGCCACTGTTCATAAACTCGATATACCAGGAAACAATACTGATCCCTATACCATCCATTACATTGACCATACAGAAGGGATATCACAGGGTATTGCCAAAACTCTGAAAGTGGATTTAATTATTGGGGCAGACGGGGCTAATTCTCGCGTTGCTAAAGAAATGGACGCTGGGGATTACAATTATGCGATCGCTTTCCAAGAGCGAATTCGCTTACCCGAAGACAAAATGGCCTACTATAACGACCTCGCCGAAATGTATGTCGGTGATGACGTTTCTACCGATTTCTACGCTTGGGTTTTCCCCAAATATGACCACGTAGCTGTCGGTACTGGCACGATGCATATTAATAAAGCAAGCATCAAACAGTTACAAGCTGGTATCCGCGCCCGTGCATCCGAGAAGCTAGCAGGCGGTAAAATCATCAAAGTCGAAGCCCACCCCATTCCTGAACATCCCCGTCCCCGTCGTGTTGTCGGTCGCATCGCTTTGGTGGGAGATGCTGCTGGTTATGTTACTAAGTCTTCTGGTGAAGGTATTTATTTTGCCGCTAAATCTGGGCGGATGTGTGCCGAAACCATTGTGGAAACATCTAATGGTGGTAGCCGGATTCCTACAGAAGGCGACCTGAAGGTTTACCTGAAGCGTTGGGATAAAAGATATGGACTCACTTACAAGGTGTTGGACATTCTGCAAACCGTATTCTATCGTTCTAACGCCACCCGCGAGGCGTTTGTGGAAATGTGTGATGACCTCGATGTACAACGGCTAACATTCGATAGCTATCTGTATAAAACGGTTGTCCCAGCTAATCCCATCACCCAATTGAAGATTACTGCCAAAACTATTGGTAGTCTAATTCGGGGTAATGCCCTTGCACCTTAATTGAGGGCAAAGGACTGGGACTTGCAACAAATAAATTACTTAATTTTGTGGGGTGGATATCTTGCACGCTGATTAATCAGGGCGGGCAAGATGCCCACCCCACAATATATTTTTATCATTTGATAGTAATGGTTAGTGAGGAAGGCTAATCATGCAACTAAATCGATTCGACAACATTCAGGAATTCTGGCACTGCACTCAGGCTTACTTACTCCAGCATCAGGTAGAAAATAATGTTTTACTCAGTATTTTGCATACCTTGTTGCATAACCCAGAACGTTATCTGGGTAAACCTTATTTAGCAATTGTCCAAACAAGTAGTGAGATTCTGGCTGTTGCTATCCGCACCCCACCTCAAAAATTGATACTATCCAAAGCCCAGAATATGGATGCCTTGCGGTTGATTGCTCAAGATTTACGTCAAGAGCAACTGCCAGGAAGCATGGGACTGGCTAATGAGGTAGAAATATTCTCGCAGACTTGGCAAAGGCTGACAGAACAATTCTATCAACGGTCGGTGGTAATGAAAATTTACCAATTAACGGCAGTGCAAAGAGTCTCAACGGCCAGAGGATATCTCAGATTGGCAACTGAAAGCGATCGCTCTCTTTTGATCGAGTGGCTTTCTGCATTTTTATCTGAGACAGATCAGGTGGTGAGCTTTGATTTATTTTCTCACCATATTGCTAGAGCGATTGAGACGCCAAATGATGTGCGGACTCTTTATTTGGGAGTGATTGTTTACAATCCCAGCGATCGCCCTGCAACTGTCAATATCTTGCAAGCAGCTAGTTATGTTAGTCAACCTGATGCACCTTTTGTCAAGTTAAGGATAATCGTAGGTTGGGTGGAACGAAGTGAAACCCAACCTACCCGCGAAAATGTTGGGTTTCGTTCCTCCACCCAACCTACGCATCTGAGGGGTTTTTGGCGCTAACTGAACCGTATTGGCTTATACCTATTTGCCTAAAAAACCTTCGATTGATATTTACCCAAAAGATTTGCCTGCACTACCTCCTGCTATTTTTTAGTTCCGTCGAACTCACGTTAATATAGGAAAAAACCAAATTCAGATGAGTAATCAGATTCTTGAGAAGATATCATAAGTACTAAAACTCAACATTCTTATTTTTCAATTAGCCTACTTTCAAAGAGGAACGTACTTTTTCAACGACTTGAGTAAGTGCGCCAGGTTCAAATGGACAAATGAGATTTGCCGAGCGCACTAATTCTCGAAAGGACGCAGAACCGCCGCGATCGCATAACGCAATATACTCTGCTAGCGTCTTTTCATAATCTTCTTCTGCTTTGACCCAAAACTGCAACGCGCAACACAGAGCCAAAGTGTAATCAATGTAGTAGAACGGCGAACAGTAGATGTGTTGTTTGTCTTGCCAGAGTCCGCCTTTGTTAAGGTATTTCAAATCTCCATATTTTCGCCAAGGCAGATAACGAGCTTCCATCTGTTGCCACATTTTTATGTCCGCGTGTTTAACGTCTCAACATTGTCCGATTTCTCTTTGGGCTAATTGAACTTATGAAAACGCAATCAACTTAAATGATCCTCTAGATAATCCGCCATCATTAGTTTCATGTCAGCAATCATACCATCAATTACTTAAACAAAAAAGATAAGGGATTGCTCATATTTTCAGCAAAACTAAGAATCCCGCGATCGCGATGTTCGTAAATTAACTGACCTTGGGAATCAAATAGAAAAGTGCCTCCCCGTTGTGTCAAATAAGATGAATCTGGTACATAAATATTCCAGTTTCTCAAAACTTCAGTCATGTTTCGCAGGCGCAGGGTTGCTAATTCAAATGGGCGCTGAAAACCTTTTCCTCCAGCCGCTTTGAAAAACGAACCTTTTATTGGTGGTAAAGGTGTACCCTTGATAACTTCCTCATCAGCAATTAATTGAGGTGCTTTTTTATCACCTTTGTAACCCCGAAAAACTTCCTTGAGAGTTCCAGGGCTACGAATTCCTGCACACATTAAGATTAAATTAAGCCAAGCTTTTTGTGAACTTGATAGCAAAGGAAATTGTATAGATAAGCCGCAATAAAGCCGTAAAAGCTCGTGAATTTCAGCCTTTGCATCCACAAATAACCATTCTTGAGGAAAGCCAGTATATTCGCAAAACTTGATCCCCGAATTGCGGTTTCCAATTCCAATAGCGCGAATTATGATTCCTCTGGCTTCAATCTCTTCAAATTCTTTTCGCAGCCACCAAGCATATTCTAAGTTATCAAAATCTCCCAACTGCGACCAAATAAGTACGAGCAATTTTGAAGTATTAGAGCAACCATCTAAAACGGGTTTAATCTCTCCATCACTAACTCGCAAGCGTTGAGTTTGACTCAAAATTGAGTAAATATCTGGAGAATTGGTGGATGTTTCAGTATTCATGTACGTGAAGGCAACAGTCTTTAAATAAAATTTTAGATGGATTCGGACAGCAACCCTGACATATCTAATACTCGTCCTGACCAAATATTACATTGTTCTGACATTTGCCTCTGTTTACTATCATCAGATCAAATAGTATCAAAAGTTAATCTCTTTCGTGCCAGTTGAACTTGAATGTTAACCAGTTATTCAGCATATTCAGGTTCAATTTCTGCTGCCGTCCATTCAATAAAACATATAGTTTCATCTGTCACACTTTCAACAGCTTCTTTATAAGCGCTGTTACAAAATGTTCTAATCCTTGCTAAATTGGAAGCTATATGTCCTAAGCGAGTTGATGTATTTTCACTTTGAAAATGTACTTGTTTTTTATCTAAACTCTGGTTCATATCCCCCAATTAGCTCCTGAGTTATTTTTTTTACACGTTCTTGAATGGCTGGATCTTGAATTAACATTGAGCGATTATTTTGGCTGGAGCGAATGTTAATAATCGATTCATAAGCTATCGATTGGTCAAAGGGAGTCCAATCCGCACCCCAGATATCTCGCTGTCTACTACCGTCTTCAAGCAATGCTGCTTCACAGTAAGCGTGTTTCTCTCCTCCTCCAGCCAAAATCCCTTTTTCAATGTCTACTGCCACTTTAATGTAAACTCGCAGAGAGATTGAGTTTCAGTATAGGATTTCTGTATATCTGCCCATAGTAGCAACTAAATCAGTGGATGCTCAGAGCAATGGCTGACTCTTCAAAATCGCTTCCCCATAACTTTTCATATTTTTAATTTTTACTTTTTTAATTTGAGTTCCATAAATATTTCGGCTATTTCATTGTCATTATATTTATTAATTTCTTGAAATCCATATTTTTCAAAAACCTTCCTGGCTACAATAGATTTTCTCATCGTATCCAATCTTAATATATGTAATTCGTTTTTATTGGCATTCAATAATAAATGTTCCATTAATAATGTACCTATTCCTTTACCCTGATATGAAGGTAAAACAAAGTACCTTTTAATCTCTCCTATTTTATCTATTTTGTTTAATATCTTTAATCCAATACTTCCAATTACTACGGTATTTTCCCTCATAATCCAGAAATTTCCACCTGGACTTTGGTATATATTTTCAATATTCCTTATATCCGATTGTAAGCCAGTTGGCTCAAATTTATATCCTCTGTACGAATACATTATTTCCAAAAAATCTTCCAAACTAGCCTGGAATTCGGAACTGTATGAGATTAATTCCATTTGTTCAAAGGGAGTGGTCATGGGTTACGTTGTAGAAGAATTTAACCTAAGTCAGTCACATCACGGCTTCTAGTTTTACTAGGGGATAAATCAACTTTACTAGGGCTATTTTCTAAATTACTAGAGCTGATCTTGTTATCCCCTAGTACCTGACTATTACTAGGGCTGACCGAAACACCTAATAACGCCTATCGCCACTAACTTTGTGCCAGTTGTTCTATCAGTTGCAGTATATGTTTCTCAATTTGCCCAAGAGCAACTATAGCCGAGGTTTTATCTATATCGTGAACTAGCCAGTATTCAATAGCATCTGCCCAGTGGGGAAAGCGTTCATTCATTAGTGGGCGGTGTTCTAATTCATCTAGGGCTATAACTCTAGTAGCTGACTGAAAATCCTGCCCACTGGCTGCTAGTGGAAACCGTTCATCATCCGGTAGGTTTACTAAGCGCACTGCTAAAGCCTCAGCCGCATATCGAGAAATTGCCCCCACATTGTTTACACCCTGCTCAAGTGCTAAACCTCGTGAATCAGCCAGCCAATCTAACCCCTGCTTAGTAGCTAACCAATTAAATAGATGTTCAGCAAAGCGGCTGCGGTAATAATTGCCGGTACAAAGGAACAAGATTTTATTCATTGAGACTGACCTGGTTAACAAAACTTGCATACAAGTCCTATTAACTGGTAAATGAGGTAATTTTCAAATAGAATTGCTCATCGGGAGCGATCGCGCCGATTCCAACTCTGATGAGTGCAGTTCACTAATTCTCAGGTGGTGGTAAGTGTTGGCCAATTTCTTTTAATGAACCTATCATACGGCAGTGCCAGTCGCCAAAAGTATTTCGGAAACAGATGCCACTGCTGTTTGAGAATTGATAGACAATACAATTTTTTCTAACTGGATGATAGCGCTTAATCTCAAAGCAACTATAACTGGTGTAGCTTCCTCGGATATCATATACAGGTTGATCTGTATTTATGCTTAAATGCTCACCCCCATGTCTTCTGTTGAATTTCAGGTCAGTTCTGTTGGCAGGACGAGAGATCGGGGCAACCTCAAGAGTGAGATCGTTGACAAGTGACAAATAGCTACTACTTTGACCAGGAGTCCCAAACTGCCATTCTTGGTCACAGAGAAAATACATCTTCGCCTGTTCGACGCTGGGCGCTCCTGTTTTTGGTTCTAGCATCGATGGGCAAGTGTGCGGTGTACGTGCCGTTCTATACGGAAGAGTTTGAGCAGTTAGTACAGTAGGCGTTAAAACCGCAAGCAGTGTACAGCCTATAATTCTCAGAGTAAACTTTAATTTCACGTTGATTTCACTGTCAAGTAAAAATAATCATAGCAGTCGAAGCAAACCTGAGAATCATTACTGACCTCCATCGCGCACTCTTCAACAATTTTGAGAAGCTGACACCACTGTGGGGCGACTCGTGCCAATTACTACGGTCATGTTGGAAGTGGCGGGGATTAAAACAATTCGCAATTCGCAATGACGCTCGTTCGCCCTTGGCGTCTCCCCTTGGGAGAAGACTCGCTAACGCAATTCGCAATTACGTTTTGGGACGGGGATTTAGACCCCGACCCAAAACGGGCTGCCTGTAGAGGTAGGGGACTTAAACCCCCAAAGTTCGTTAAGATGGAGCAGCTGTAGGGTGGGATGGGGTGTAGTTTGCCGCCAACTCTACCAGACTTTTAAAATAAATCATACCACCTTCATACTTGCTTCGGTTTAGTCCCAATTACATCAATAGAAACAATTGAACCCTCTAAAAATCGCTTGCCCATTTTTCTTAGAGGAAACTTGAGCGATCGCCTTTTGCCAACCTGATAGCGTAGCGATCGCTCCAGGGGTATAACTTTGACTCTAAGAATGCTTGTAGCTAGTTTAGATGTCTTTGACTATTGTGATTAATTATGGAAAAGTTAAAAGTGATTAAAAATTTATATGCTTGGTTCGTAATCAGCACAATATCAATCTTATCTTTTTATCCGTTAAAAACTTACGCTGATACTTCAATTAGAACTACAACTACGGCAATCGGTGCTTTTAATATTCCTGGATTTAGCTATATGATTTTATTAACTATCTCTTACATTTATACGTTATTTATTATGGCAAAAACTCCTATTCCTAATTGGAATTGGATAAAATCTCGTCAAGAATATTTAATTTTGACTGTTGCTATTTTGTTTATTCCAATAGGGGTAGTTTCATTAGAAGGAAATGGTACTAAATTCCGTGATTATTTTCTTCTTACAATAGGGTTAGGACTATTCAATTTATGTTTTTACCTTTACTTTAGCTTAACCCTTGAAGAAAGAAAAGCAAGAATAATAATATCTACAATTTATAGTATATTGATATTTATTTCTTTTATGCTTACAGCATATATTGCAGGTCAATGAAGAGGCAGAGAGGCAGAGGGGATGGGGAGCAGAGGAGAAACCCCATAAATAAATTTAGTTGCTCTGAAATAAGGACGTATAAACTTTTAATGATTTCACTAACTGGTATTTTACCAGCATCAGCACAGTTACAAATGATTCATTGTCAAACTAAATTAACAACAGATGAAATTGCTAAAATTCCTAGTGCAATGCTGCGAAATAATTATGATGGCATAGATACTGTAGCTATCATTGGTGATTATGCTAGAGTAAATTATCGTGGTGGACAGAATACAATGTTTGCCACTCTTAAATATCAAAATAGGTTTGAGATATTAAGACCACAAGTATGCAGTTGTTGTGGTCAAAGGGAATTCAGCAACGAACCAATAAAAATAGAAACACAGCAAGTAGCACAGTTGGTAGACAGACCCATAGAAATAGTAGAATATCAAAGATATACCTGTATTTGCAGCGAGTGTGGAGAAACACAAACAGCAGACTGGTCGCCAGAGATAGTACCAGGACAAGATATAGGAGTTAGACTGCAAGCTTTTTTGGGATGGATAAATAATTACGGACATTTACCCTACGAAAAACGGGTTTATTCAGGAGATAGTGATCTGGCTGTTGCTGTGACTAGACTTTGCTATAGTGCGCCAGCAGTTGGTCAATGTAATCGCTATATTGCTCTGCCAAGCTCGGATCATGTAACACAACGATATTTTCAGCATTTTGTGTAGCACTGCGAGAAAAGTTAAAACTGCCGCTGACCACAATGTTGTCACATACTACAACCTTATTGTGCATGAAATTGTGCTTGCTGTCTGGTTTATAAGGCTCGGAGTGCTTACCAACTAGATGAGATGATACCTCTTTAAAAGTTTCAGCAACACCAACACTTGCTTCTGTTTTGAGCCAAAGTTTCACCACATGAGACATTTGTGTAGCATCGTATACTCCACTCAAATCTTTCACCTGTTTGTGTCTGAGGGCATCATCAAGTGCAGCGAGAATTGCATGAGAAGTAATCATCATGGAAGCAATCTTGATTCGGTTTTTTGCTGAACCAATCAAACTAGAGATGATGTGGTCAATAGTCTGACCCTCCCCTGGCGAGAAAGCGAAATCAACTTCAGTTGAAGCAATATAAACTTTACCAGTATCCCCAACACCTGTGGTCTTGATATTGCCACTCACCCACAATTCCTGAAAGTCAGTTTCATAGTATGAGCAAAGCTGCGGTGAAGAAATTTGCAATATATTGTTATCTTGGTAAGTCCAAGCATCATCTGTAAAGTTAGCTGAACCAGTCCACAAAGTTGCTTCACTGGTATTCACATCTCGAATGACATATTTATTATGCATCAGCTTTGAGCCAGCAATGCTCTTTATTTCAACTTGAGTTCCCTCAAATACACTTTCTAGGAATGCTTTGGTTCCTTTCGGTGCTGGATCACTGCCACTAGCGATGAAGGGATCAACTGTTTTAGTTTCAGGTTTTCCATGATCAAAGGCAATTCTCACTTTCACACCCGTTTGGGCTTTATTCTTAAGTGCTGTAATTACGGGTTCTGCAAGGGTTGATTCTGTTAAACGAAAATCATAGATTGCAATGTGTAGATTTGACTTTGCTTCATCAATAAACTCGGCTAATTGTTCTGCAATCTTCTGTGGTTGCCCTTTGTTTCCACCATGATTTACATCTGTTAAGAAAGTCGGATTAATTGCTGATCTCACTTTTTTTGACATAAGTCAGTCCTGTTTGAATTATTTGCTTTTACTGTACTCCAGATTGATGAAGTAGTTGAAAAAGAAGTGAAATAAAGATATTAAATAAATCTGAAGTTTATCTAACAACCAGATAGATTAATATTTGTTTATCTGGAGTTTAAGTTAGGTTTAAGTTGAGGATGAGTGGATTTGTAAAATTGTATCTGATGTATACTTTTGAAAGCCTTGCTTCGTGATTGACTGAAAAGTGTCTAGTAAAATTTTTCAACTCGGAAAAGGAGTTTTTTATGAGCCAATTTACCAAAGCAACAGGATTTCTCAATCATCATCGTTTCAAACACTCTCTGGGCGCACCACTAATTCGAGTGGTCGGCAACATTGAAAAATTGTTTCCGGCTCCAGAAAATCATCATGGTGCGAATCACCAACACTTAATTTTAAGCAATATTCAGGTAGAGCATACTGAGGGATTTCCAGAAGGACTGGAAGTGAGCAATGAAATTTTTGTGGCTATTCGCTTCGGCGATAATGAAGGGTTAGTAGATCCAGTACCATTCATTGCAGGAGAACTAGCACGGTTACAGGGTGAATACATAGACGTATCTATTGCCTATGCGACAGAAGATAATCCCGGTTTGTCTGTACTGCATTTTACTCATCATCCAGTGGGTTTTGTAGAATTTCCCATTCGTAGTCAAGATTCACACGGGCCAATTTACACCTAAATAAGTCGCAGTTGCGTCTAGGAAGTAAATTTTCTAGAGGCAACTGCAATAGAGGATTAAATAATTCGTAATTCGTAATTCGTAATTCGTAATTCGTAATTCGTAATTCGTAATTCGTAATTAAGTTTTGTGACGGGGATTTAGACCCCGACCCAAAACGTTCTGCCTGTAGAGGCAGGGGAATTAAAACAATTCGCAATTCGCTTTTTCGCCCATTCGCAATTACGTTTTGGGACGGGGATTTAGACCCCGACCCAAAACGGGCTGCCTGTATTGCTGGGGACTTAAACCCCCAAAGTTCATTAAACTCCTAAACTTTGTTAATCTTTTGTAACTAAAGGCTGATAATCTGCATGAAATCATCTCATCTTTTATTATTAGTAAGTTTATGCTTGAGCTTATTATTGTTGGTCACACCTTTACGAGCAGAGGAGGGACAAGGCAAACTCAAAGGCTCTGATGTCATGAGCAATAACACCAACCAACAGGTATTGGGAGCGGGTAATACTGAAGCGATTAGGCTTGCTGAAAAATCCCCCTTAGTGCAGTCAGCGAAAATTTTTTTGGTAAACCAGACAGAGAAAATAAAAGATATCAAACTGAGAAAAGCCACACTTGATGCAATTGATAATCCCACAACCTGTATCATGCATAGATCCGGATTAACTGATGGGAAAAAGCAGGAGATTGTAGAGCAATTGCTCAAAGTCGGCTTGGTAGATGCGGCGGACGATATGACCTTTCCAGGTGGACTAATAGCTGGAATTTTCCCACCAGTTAGCAATGATGGTAGTGTCTGCCCTCAACTTCCCCAGTCTTTTTTCTCTGCACCTGGAAGTGGAAATAACAGTCACCATACTTATCCCGGAGGACTACCAATACATGAAGCATTTAATAATATTAGTAATTTGAGCTTTGCGAGTAACTATCGGCTAATATATGGTCAAACAAATAGTAATGGTTTACCAATTGTCAATCCAGATAGTGAAAGTAAAGTAGATTCAGACATTTATATCAGTAACGACCTATTAATTGCAGCACCAATCTGGCATGACTGGGCTAAATCAATAGTTTTTCAGTGGAATGCTTCAGGCACTGAGTTTCAGGAGTTGAACTTCGGTGGGAATGGTAAAACAGACAATTATGGTGCGTCGGGCGATTCTAGAACTGGTGGTCATCACATCATCAGTTTGGCAGAGACGATGAAGCGAAAGTTATCCCCAGAGTTTGTGATTACTCAAGCTTGCGCTCACTCATCTCCCACTCTCGGTAACGAGTACAAGGTAGTTAACTGGTTACATACTGCTGCGATTGTGGCTGGAATTGACCCCGTAGCCCAAGGTTACTTATTCATGGATAAGCAACACAAAATGCGTTTGCCGATAGTCCGTAAAATTGGCAACTTCTCACCACAAGCAAATTCTTCACAAACTAACTTACTGGCTGAGTATGCCTTCCATAATCTGTCAGATGCCGATTTTGTTTTATCAATTCCGGCTGTTACTACTGTTCAAGAGCAATTGAGAGCGATCGCTCCCCAGTTCGGCTACAATCCTACGGATACAAAATACATATTACAATTTCGCAATCCTGTGCTAAGTTACTTGTCTGCCGAACGGTTGCTAATTATTTATAGCAATCATGGAGTTGATGGTGTGATTACAGAAATCAGGAAGCTCAGTCAGAAAAAGATTATCTAGCTCGACTAAAATTTGGGATTTCTGGCATAAAGCAATGAATCAATTCAAAATTCAAAATTAAAGACAGCTTCTCCAAAAAAATCCTGACGACCCAGAATTTCATCTGTAAAACGGGAACAATTTTGTTTGAGCGGGCAATTTTGTCCTGGACACATCGTCATATCGTAAGGCATATATTTTTTTCCTGTGGAAAGGGACTTATTTAACGTGAGTTCGACGGAACTAAAAAATGGCAGGAGGTAGTGCAGGCAAATCTTTTGGGTAAATGTCAATCGTAGCGTAGGCGTAGCCCGCCGCAGGCATCGCACTTCGCCTACCCAATTAAGCAAATTCATATCTAGCAAGCTTTTTGGGCTTTTCTATCCGTTGAACGACAATTCTTAGAGCAGGAAGAATAAGTTTCTGGCAAGCACACCTCTGTAAGGTTGCACTACAGTCATGTGCGATCGCTCCTCCGAGTTTACCAGTCATTTGGAGACAGCACGCTTGTAAAGTGGCAGCAAAAGCAATTTAATTGGTAGCAGAGCGATCGCTTATTATTCAAGCGAGGAAACCCCAAGCGACGCCGATAGCGTAGCGTAAAGCCTGCGGCATGGCAACGCTATGAGCCACGCAGGAGCGTCATAGCCCGTTGCAGACACCGCCCCCAATCCTCTACGACCTGTATAATATTTAATAAGTGTTAATTTTATCTGTATGATGCAAGATTTAGAAATACTTGACATTGTAGATGAAAGTGATTGCGTTATCGGACAAAAGAAACGCTCGGAAATATATAGTCAAGGGTTGTGCAATTTTAGAGTTGTCAATGCTTTTGTCGTTAACTCACTAGGACAACTTTGGATACCTCGCCGTTCTGCACAAAAACGAATTTTTCCCCTTTGTCTTGATGTCAGTATGGGTGGTCATGTGGAAAGTGGAGAAACTTACGAAGATGCTCTGCAACGTGAACTCAAAGAAGAATTAAACCTAGATTTAAACATGGTTAATACGCAGTTATTGGGTTATTTAACACCATATCAATATCAAGTATCCGCTTTTATGAAAGTTTATGAGATTACATCAGATTGTGAACCAGATTACAATAAGAATGATTTTATTGAAAGTTTTTGGCTATACCCTTCTGATTTAATAGAATGGTTGAATAAAGGTGAACCTGCAAAAAGTGACTTGATCAAACTTGTGCAGATGTTTTATACAAATTAAGCTAGACTTTTGAGGACTAAAATTAATAAAAGTTTTTGTATGAAGATTCTGGACTTCCTCAAACCACCACCTAATTTGGTATAACAGCGATCGCTCTCCCCAATCAAGCGAGGAAAAGTTAAGAATGCGTAATTTACCAATCGCGCTCAAGCCTAAAAATAAGCAATTTAACCAAGATAAGGATATTGTGGCGGTTTGATTTTCAATAATTCTGTCCAGTATTTTATAGCATTATGTTTGGTGGTTTCGATGTCACGCAATTTGTGAACTCTGCCTATTTCCATTAGAAAATATGTAAGTTTAAGAGCAGTAAGTAAGTTAAAACAAGTCGCAAGTCGCAAGTAAGTTTTGTGAAAGCGACGCGCAAAGCGAGTCTGCGATAGCGCCGGCGGCAAGCGAGTATTTTCGAGTCGCGTCCGGGGATTTAGCGCTGCATTGCGGTCTTGGGGTCTCCCCAAGAGGAGCAACTTTGCAAGACAGACCCCGACCCAAAACTTACCGGTTATTGAACCTGGGGACTTAAGGGTTTCCTCTAAGAAACTGAATGCATAGCGATCGCCCCAATCAAGTGAGGAAAACTCAGGAGTAACCTGACGCAGACATCGCTCCTGTTGAATTTACCACTCGTTTGCAGACAGCATTAGGTGCAGACATTTGTACTTAAGCTGATTAGTAAATATGAAAGTGACTGGGGGCTGTACATAATCCCTGTATTCAATACGGGGATTATCTTTTTACTTCTTACTTTTTACTAATGCTGTTGCTGCCATTGTGCGCGTTGCTGTTCGAGTTGCTGCCTCTGTTCGGGAGTGAAAACAGAGTCCATCTTCGCTTTTTGCGCTGTTATAATTCGCTTGATTTGAGCCTTTTGACTATCAGTTAGATTTAGAGATTTCATCCCATCACGACGATTAGCATGTTGCCCTTGTTGATGCTGTGTTCTTGCTGCTTTCAGTTGTGCAAGTTGTTGTGGTGTATAAACACCTTCGATTTGCTGCCTGCTATCTTTTTCAATTTGACGCAGCTGTTGTTTTTGCGCGTCAGTCAGATTTAATTTTGCCCAGCGACCGCCTTCTTTTTTGTGAGAATTTTGTTGAGCTTGTGCTAGCAATGGCTGTCCATTATGAATCGCATCTGCTTTAACAATAAAGGGAACTGCAACAACACTTACTGCTACAACACTTGCAAGAACAGACATTAACTTATTAAGTTTCATCATACTTTAGAGGTAAATTTGCTTTTTGTGTATGTCATCATCATAGGAATCTATGATCAAAACTGAATGAGCTAAAAGTCATGATTTATACTATGACCTTTGTAATAGTGGCACACGGGAAGGTTAGGAAACCCATCAGTTTCCAATGTTCGGGTTGGGAGTGAAATTCTTGGTAAGCTGTTCCACATTCAACTTGCATAATTAGGGCGGGCAAGATGCCCACCCCACAAGAGTGATATGAATTTTGGATATGCGAACTAGATGTGGTTTAGCTTAGCCATAGCGTTGTTTGATTAACACTGGCGACGCTCCTGTTGAATTTACCACTCGTTTAGAGACAGTATTAGGTAAAGTAATTTGATTGCGATCGCTCTCCTCAATCAAGAGAGGATGCATGACGTAGTTTACCGCCGCAGGCATCGCTCCTGTTGAATTTACCAGTCGTTTAGAGACAGCATTAGGCAAAGTAGTTTAATTAGCGATCGCACTGGTTTCTTAGAGGAAAAAAAGTGAATACTGCGTAGCTTGCAGGCGTTGGCATCGCCCCAATCAAGCAAACGCGCAGAGCGTCTCGTAGAGAGGAAAACAGGGTGCGGGAGCAGGCGTAGTGAATGTTTTATTGATCAACCTTGGCTATCATTTTCACCAATTTCAGATCCAGGGACTCGGCTACCTTGGTTACTTCCGCATTGCCAAACTGCCCGAACAGCGACGATGGTAAATCATATTCAACATAAACTGACTGATCCGCTGCTTCATACACCAGCAGGCGTAAGGGCGCGTACAGTGCCGCTCGGATGTCGTGCTGTGTCATTTGAATGGCAATCAACGGATTGCCTACCACATACTGCTTGGCCTTTTTAGGCGTACCCACTATAGTCAACAGCTGGCCATGGTTTTGAATATCAAACAGAATTAAGTCCTCTTCGCCCCCCCTAAGCTTTAGGTGCGCTTCGACGAATGCCGGTTCTGCTCCTACTTTTTGAATAATCGTTGGGTCTAGGCGACCCAGCGCCACTTCAAGGTTCCGGGTAAAATCGTCAAAGGTCGAAGTCACTTTTACCACTTGGTGGTTCATGTCAATGATGGTTCTCATGGCTGTTATGTTGTATAACCGAATCTAGTTTTTAAACAGACGTGTTTTAATTTGTGATGAATCTGATGAGAATATCATCACCTTCTGAGTAGAATAAGCGATCGCTTCGTTGGTAGCTGGGGCAGCGATCGCACTACTCAATCAAGCGAGGATGCATAGCGATGCCCAACTGTTGGAGACGCTCTACGCGTTCGGTGACGCAAGAGTGATGAAGTCAGTATCGGGTAAAATGTTGGGAATTAAATATATTTAGGATGAGGAGCAAGATTTAATCGCAATGAACAATCAACTTAAACGA
>NZ_JBALEJ010000047.1:0-276039 GCF_036917975.1 Nostoc sp. | reverse complement strand
CAAAGCGGCGACGTTGCACCAACTGGCAGGTATCTACGCCAACAAAGGGGATGTGGATGAAGCGATCGCACTCTACAATCAGTCTTTGGAAATAAAAGAACACATTGGAGATGTCCAAGGCAAAGCGGCGACGTTGCACCAACTGGCAGGTATCTACGCCAACAAAGGGGATGTGGATGAAGCGATCGCATTCTACAATCAGTCTTTGGAAATTGATGAACGCATTGGTAATGTCCAAGGCAAAGCGGCGACGTTGCACGCACTGGCAATTCTCTACGCCAACAAAGGGGATGTGGATGAAGCGATCGCACTCTACAATCAGTCTTTGGAAATAAAAGAACGCATTGGAAATGTCCAAGGCAAAGCAATGACTCTGTGGTGGTTAGGACATTTGGCAGAACAGCAGGGTGAATACACTAAAGCGATATCCTATTTCCAACCAGCTTTAGAGATTTTGCAGCGATTGAAGTCACCGGATGCTGAAAGGTTGAGTGCAAGTCTTGATAGAGTGCAGCAGAAAGTAGAGAGTGAAGAAGATTAGCTTATATCTTGCACGATTCTCGATTAGCACCATCGCCCGGCCAGAAATAAATTTCTGGGCTAATAGCCTAAGTCCACTCAAGTGGACTGTAATTTTTTACCAGTCGTCTTTAGACGACTTTAATTATTAGCCTCAGAATTTATTCTGAGGCGGTTATTGCAACTAATTCGTAATTCTTAATTACAGCTTGGTGTTGAAAGAATACCGAAAGATTTTTTGTCTCACGCAAAGGCGCAGAAAAGAAGGTAAAAGTATGATTTAAGTAAATGAAAACTGCTGTAATGAGTCTTTGATACTCGCCGACGAGTCTTTGAGCTTTATTCGTGAACCTCGGAGCTTTGTTGATGAACCTCGGAGCTTCGTAAATGAACCTTTACAGCTATTTATAACAGAGAATCAGGATCTACACCGAGCGATCGTAACCGTTCTCGTAATAATTGAGCTTTTTGTTCAGCTTGTTGGGCTTTTTGTTCAGCTTGTTGAGCTTTTTGTTCAGCTTGTTGAGCTTTTCGTTCAGCTTGTTGAGCTTTTTGTTCAGCAAGTTTTTCCTTTTCTTCTGGTGTTAAAAACCGTTGTCCTTGTTGGTTATACCAATACATCCACTCCCGTGGGATGCCTAGATAAGTTCCTCGTTCGATCCCAATTCCTAAACCTATTTCTGGCAACCAAACTGGATTCCCATCATGTAATTCATAAGCATTGTTAACTAATTTGTAAATTTCTAAACGTGACTTGCGGCGACGATTCGGATTGTAAACTACATAATATAAAATCCCTAATTTTGCATACTCTGCTTTTTTAGTAGAGTACTCACCACGATACTTTTGAGATACTACTTCTAGCGCTAATACTGGTACTCTCCTCTCTTCCCAAAGCACATAACTGGGGCGGAGGTTTTCATCATAAAATCGTTCTACCCCTAAACTCAAAAACCCATCTGGTACTATTGCTGGTAAATCTGGATCATAATAAATACCCATGTCAACGCCAAAATACCAATCCATGCGTTCTGGCCAAGCCATTGCTAGAATCGCTTTAAGTAAACCGGGAATCAAATCTTGTAATTCATTATCCACAGGGGTATCATCAGAGTCTGGTAGTTCCTCAGATGAGGGCAAACAAGCTAATGGATCGTACTTTAGCATGATGGGTTTACCGTTCCTCAGTTATTAGTACATCTTTATTTTATAAATGAATCTTGATAGCAATTTAAATTCCTCAGATGAAGGCAAGCAAGCTAATGGATTGTACTCTAACATGATGGGTTTACTGTTGACCTGAATAATTTGATCATAAATGTAGTACACAGCAGCCGAAATCAAGCTATGGCAATCCTATTTTATCGAACAGAATTGAGTAGTCAGGAGTCAGAATTCAGAATGAATATACAATTCTAAATCCTTTAAAAACTTACAATATGATAATTTTTTATTGCAGCGTCACGTCTGGCATGTGCTAATTACAACTTAATTCCGATATCCTACTTAAGAAGCAAACCATTATACATCATAAAAATTTGTTGCAATTTCTCTAACTGATAGCTAGCGTAAAGTGGACAATTTGACAATCTTTAATACTAAAACTACTTGGCGTATAGTCATAATCTGTCCGCACGCAAGAAGAACGCAAGACACTTAATATATGGTTCAGAATCTCGAAAGAACACGCCAGAGTGCAAGGTTTCCAGAAACAGCACCGGCTGCAAATCCCGTATTTTTTAGAACCTATAGCCGCCGTACAAAGGCGGGACTAAGGGAAACATGGGATGAGGTATGCGATCGCACTCTACAAGGCTTAGTCGAGTTAGGAAAGCTAACTCCAGAAGAAGCTGTCACATTGGATAAGATGCAGCGCAACTTGAAAGCTATGCCCAGTGGGCGCTGGCTATGGGTTGGTGGTACAGACTGGATAACCAAGCCAAAGAATTTTTCCGGGGCTTATAATTGCACCTCTACCAATCTCCAAGACTGGAGTGCCTTCGGGTTAATGATGGATCTGGCAATGATGGGTTGTGGTACTGGAGCCGTATTAGAACCACAATTTATTAACCAGTTGCCCCCCATCCGTAATCAACTGAATGTCACTGTAAAAGGTGAAATTGGCAGCACTCCTGTGCAACAGCGACGTGAATATACTGAAACTCATATAGAAGGCAATAACGTCACTATTCACGTTGGAGATAGCCGTGAAGGTTGGGTTGAATCATATCAAGCCTTATTAGAACTCTCCACTAATGAACAATTTTCAGCAGCAGTTGAAGTATTAGTTGATATCAGCGATGTCCGCAAAGCAGGAGAAACTCTCAACGGCTTTGGAGGAGTTGCTAATCCTGTAAAATTGCCCGGACTTTATCAGCGTTGTGCATCTATTCTGAATAAAGCTAGAGGGCGGCAATTAAATTCAGTTGAATCCTGTCTGTTAATTGATCAAGCTGCTGTCACAATTGTTGCCGGTAACATTCGGCGCTGTCTACCTGAAGATGCTTTAGTTCATACAGAAGCGGGTTTAGTTCCTATTGCCAAAGTACGTGTAGGCGATCGCGTCCTAACCAGTAAAGGTTTCTATCCAGTTACTAACTTCTTTGTTCAAGGTGAGCAATCCCTTTGCCGCATTCAAACTCAGGATGGCTTTTTTGAATGTACAGCCGATCACAAAGTTGCCGTTTTTACAGATGTGTACGGCAATTACAAAATGGTTAAGGCTCAAGATTTAAAAGCTGGCGATCGCCTAATATTTGTACCACAAGCTATACCTGGTACGCCCACTGAATTACCTGAGTTTCGCGGTAAAATTCAACGTAAAATCAAGCCGATTACCGTTCCTGCTCTTACTCCTGATGTAGCTTACTTCATTGGCTACTTGCAAGGTGATGGCTCAGTTGGCTCTGACGGCTCAAGAGTTAGATTTCGAGTTCATGAAGAGAGCAAGAAGATTTTAGAACGTTTAATTGCTGTTGGACGCGAATTTGGTTTAGAAACTTACACACTGCGAACATCTGAACAGTGCAAAACCAAAGCCTACGATCTACAGTTCAACTCAGTAGCTTTGAATCAATACCTCAAATTATTTAAGCAAGCATTCCAGCCCCTAGTTATACCTGATTGCATATTGTTGGGTACAGGCGATATTCGCAAAGCTTACCTAGCTGGTCTTGCTGATGCTGATGGGTGTCATTCTCAAGGGGTGTTAGTAGCTTCAATTCACCAGCGATTTTTGCAGCAGGTTCAAGCACTTTACGCATCTCTAGGAATCACAGTCCGGTTGTGTAGTTCAATTCGCAAGAGTACTGGCAAGTGGGAAGGTGAATTAGTAACTATTGGGGAAGCAGCATTCAAGTTTGTTGAAAACTTCTTTGACAGCTATTCCATTCAGTTCTCAACTCACAAACGGCAGACCCCTAAATCGTTTAAAGACCACGGCTTTCCGAAAGCTATGGTTCGCCCCATTGTTAACTCCACTCAATATCACTGGGCTGCCATTCATCAACAGATGCCTCTCCCTACGTTGAAAAAATATCTTCCTGAAGCAACTGATTTAGTTCCAGTTAAAGTTTTAGGGGTTGAACTAAATGTACGCTCTGCACCTACTTATGATATTGAAGTTGCCACCATTCACGAATTTGTTTGTGAAGGCATTTTAGTTTCTAACAGTGCGGGAATGCGTCAGTTTGATTCCGGCGATGGTCTAGCAGCTACCGCCAAAGATAATTTATGGCAGCAAGATGAAAGTGGCAACTGGCGAATCGATCCAGAGCGTGATGCTCTAAGAATGGCCAATCATACGAGAGTTTTTCACCGCAAGCCGACCTTAGAAGAATGTCTTAATGCCGTCCGCAAACAATATTACAGTGGCGAGGGAGCAATTCAATGGGCTGGTGAAGCCGTAGCGCGATCGAACATTGATTTGCTACCAACACAAGCTTTGAAAGTTGAGTTTTTACAAGCTTATGAACAAGGAACAGCAAAAGATTGGTTAAAACAACGTTATCCAAATCTGGATGCTAATGAGTTAGAACATCGTTTAGCTCGCTATGGGCTAAATCCGTGTGGTAATTGATTTTGCCTCACGTTAAAAACCTCGCAAAAACGGGGAAAGCTGAGATGCTAATCCCGTGGTAATCAAAGGAACTAAAAAGCCTTTGACACCGTACAGCGTAGAGAGTGAAACTAGATTACATCGAAAATTGGTGTCTAGAATATAATCTCTCCAAGAGTGCGGGGGCGGATGTGAAAAACACTTTTATTATCTGAAATCACATCTGCAAAATGTATGCGGAACTACTGCGAATAATCAAGCAGTAGAACTAGGGGATAAAAAGCCTCTAGGGTAACAAATTTGGAAATCATCGGTAGTAACTTTCACTGCAATTTGTCAGAGGTTCACCTTAATCAAATTGACCCACGTAACTACAAAGAACAAGAGGAAGCTTTCACTGCTGGGGCGCTATCTGTAGCAGCACTTTTAAATCACAAATTCCTGGAACCACGCTATCAATACAGTCGTGAATTAGACCCGATTGTAGGAGTTTCTTTTACAGGTTTATTTGATTTCTTTGTCCATGCCTTTGGTGTTGATTGGCTGCGCTGGTGGGAAGCAGGAAGGCCTGCAACTCCACAAGGATTAGCTTTCAAGCGCGAGGAAGAGAAATACCTCAGTTCTTGGAGAGATATTGTACATCGGGTGGTTTGGGATTATTGCGATCGCCACAATCTCAAGCGTCCAAATCGTTGTACCACAGTGCAACCCAGTGGCACTAAGGCTTTATTAACTAATGCCAGTTCCGGCTGGCATCCCCCGAAAGCCCAAAGATTCATTCGCCGGATTACTTTTGGAAAAAATGACCCAGTAGCCTTAGCTTGTATTGACTATGGTTACAACGTCATTCCCTCTCAATCAGACAAAGATGAACAGGGCAATTTGCTTAACGATCCCTTTGATCCACGCGTAAGTGAATGGCTAGTGGAAATCCCTGTTTCTGTAACTTGGGCTGATTTACCAGGGGCTGATGAAATTGATGTTTCTAAGTTTTCAGCCTTAGCCCAATTTGATTTTGTCCTTCAAGTTCAACGCTGGTATGTGACTCACAACACATCAGCAACCTTGGAACTCCGCTCTGATGAAATCGAGCCTTTAGGGCAGCGCATTTACGAAACCATCCAGAATGATGAGGGATATATTTCAGCGGCTCTTTTAGCCCGTTTTGACGATTTGCAATCATTCCCGCGTTTGCCATTTGAACCAATAGACAAATCCACCTACGATCGCTTAACTCAAGAGGTGAAAGCACGCCGCAAAACAGATGACTTCTGTGCAGTCTTAAGCCGCTACGATTTAGGCGAAATGTCAGAGGCCGGCCCTAGTGGTTGTGATTCTGATAAGTGTATGTTTCCCGATCAGCAACCAATGACTGGGGACTAGGGACTGGGGACTGGGGACTGGGGACTGGGGACTGGGGACTGGGAGCAGGGAGAGACAAGAAGAATAACCGATGCCCCATGCCCAATGCCCCATGCCCAATGCCCAAACACGTTACGATCAATTAAGAAGTAATAATTTTTTACGGCAGTGCCAGGAGTCTCTTAATGTTCATTGATGAATTGTCACCTATATTCAGGGAATTTACTCAGCATCCAGTGTCATTTGTGGGTGGGTTCTTCTCTGGTGTGCTTCGGCTCAATCTCGCAGACGATCCCGTTAAAGGCTGGCTAGATAAACAGATCCGCTCAAATAGTTATAGCCGCACCACAACTGATGCCCATAATGGTAAAGCCAATGGCCCTCAGCAGATTTCCATTGACTAAAAACTCTAACCATACATAGTTGAATTTACTAAAAAACAGGGAGTCAGTGCTGCCCTTGGCAGCACTGAACCCTACTTTCTACAATTTTTCGGTCAGAATTAAAAATTAAAAATAAATACGGCGCAAGAGCTTGGAATACAATTCTTTTGATTTTTGACTTCCGCCTTGCGGTACTAGTACAGTACGGCGGAAATAGTACAAGCATTTGAAATCAATGAAAAGCCTATTCTATACGCCTTTTAACTTTTAACTTTTGACTTCCGCGTAGCGGTACTAGTCGGTTGTTCCCCTATTAAGAGATACTAAAGTCAGGAACATGAGCAAGGAAACATGGAATCCCTAACCTCTCGTATGCAAGCGGTACAGTCACCGATTATTCCTGTGGTTGGGGAACTGATTAAAAATTCTCCGGGAACAATCTCTCTAGGACAAGGTATAGTTTCTTACAACCCACCACCGGAAGCTATAGAATTTTTAGCCAAATTCTTAGCCGAACCAACCAATAATTTATACAAATCAGTTGAGGGAATTCCCCCATTACTGACAGCACTTGCAGGAAAATTGCAAGACTTTAACGGCATTGAAATCAACGGTGAAAACTGCATCGTAGTGACAGCAGGGAGCAACATGGGATTTATGAATGCCATTCTTGCGATCGCTAGCCCAGGTGATGAAATTATTCTGAATACGCCCTATTATTTCAATCACGAAATGGCGATCGCAATGGCTGGTTGTCATCCGGTGTTAGTGGCGACAGATGAAAATTACCAACTGCGCCCAGAAGCGATCGCTCAAGCAATTACTCCCAAAACACGAGCTGTGGTGACGATTTCACCAAATAACCCGACTGGAGTTGTCTATTCAGAAGCTGCATTACGCCAAGTCAATCAAATTTGTGGTAATCATAATATTTACCACATCAGCGATGAAGCTTATGAATACTTTACCTATAACGGAATAAAACACATTTCACCTGGCGCATTTGCTAATAATAGCGAGTACACCATTTCTCTCTATAGCCTTTCCAAAGCATACGGTTTTGCCAGTTGGCGCATTGGCTACATGGTGATTCCCAAACACTTGCTTGTCGCTGTTAAAAAAGTCCAGGATACAATTTTGATTTGTCCGCCAGTCATTTCTCAATATGCAGCTTTAGGAGCATTGCAGGCAAAAGAGGAGTATTTGCAGAGTCATATAGGAGCGTTGGCGCAGCCCGCCGTAGGCATCGCTCAAGTACGCCAACTAGTATTAGACTCCCTTAATCGCCTACAAGGCTTGTGTAGCATTATCCCCGCCGATGGTGCTTTCTATTTTTTTCTGAAAGTTCATACCCAAATGGATGCTTTTGAGTTAGTTAAAAGACTAATCCAGGAACATAAAGTAGCAGTTATTCCAGGTACAACCTTTGGCATGGATGACGGATGCTATCTACGTGTTGCTTATGGGGCGCTGCAAAAAGAGACGGCAAAAGAAGGAATAGAAAGATTAGTGCAAGGTTTGGAAACTATAGTTAGGAGTTAGAAGTCATCCATTTTTCTTTTTCTTTATGAGTGCCTTTTTACTTTTTACTTTTGCCTTGTTTGGTGATTCTGGCTGGAGACGAAATTGAAATAACGGTAGATAAGCAAGGGAAAGTCAGCTATGACCAAACTTAACTTTAAGACGATGCCCAAAGCCGAATTAAGGGCTTACGTGTTGCAAAATCCTGAAGGCAATGAAGCTTTTTACGAATTGTCTGACCGGATTAAAGCGAATGCTAGACCTTTAAACCTAGATGAATTGCCTGCAATTATTCAGCGCAAACGTGAAGGAGGAGCGCAAAAAACTTAAGACTTAAATCAAATTATCGCAACAAAAGTGTTGTGCTACTAACACAACGCTTTTGTTTTAACATAAATATCTTTACCAAAAGTCTGTTCCAGTAATGTTCAATATACTATCTATCTCAATTGATATTAGTTATGAAAAATAACGATAATTTTGTATTACGTAATACTTGGTACTATGCTTTGCCTAGCAATCAAATCAAACCAGGTATGATGATCAGCCGCATTTTCTTGGGAGAACCAGTATTGCTAATCCGTAGTCAGGATGGCAAAGTCTCAGCGATGCGGGATATTTGCCCTCATCGTGGTGTACCCTTGAGTTGTGGTAGATTCAATGGGCAGGAAGTGGAATGCTGTTACCACGGTTGGCGCTTTAACGAGGGTGGACGCTGCACTACAATACCATCTCTTGTAGAAGAACAGCAGATGGATTTGAGTCGCTTCGACGTGCAGTCTTATGCAATTCGCGAAGCTCAAGGAAATATTTGGATATATATCGCCGATCCAGATAACCCTCAACCTGCTTCCGAGATAGAAATTCCGGTGATTCCAGGGTTTGATGAGCCGCCTCAGTTCGTAAAAGTTGTGAAATTTCCTTGTTTTGTGGATCATGCAGTGGTAGGTTTGATGGACCCGGCTCATTCACCTTATGTTCATCGCGCTTGGTGGTGGCGAAATGAGCAATTACATGAAGAAGTAAAGCTGTTTGATGCTTCACCCTACGGCTTCACGATGCGACGACACCGATTACCAGCGAATGGGGGTCGATTATACTGGCTGATTGGCGGTGGTGTGCCAGAAACGGAGATTTCTTTTCGTTTACCTGGAGTCAGAATCGAAGAAACCACAATTGCCAATCATCGAGTCGTTAATTTAACGGCTGTTACACCGATTTCAGACACAGAAACAGAAGTAACTTTTGCTCTTTACTGGACACTGCCTTGGGTAGGATTTTTCAAGCCACTAGTACATCTGCTAGCAGGGACTTTTATTGACCAAGACCGAACAATTGTGGCAAAGCAGCAGATTGGCCTCAAGTATAATCCTGTGCTACGACTAATTAAAGACTCAGATGTGCAGGCACAGTGGTACTACCAGTTAAAGCGGGAGTATGCTCGTTCTATTGCTGAAGGACGAGAATTTGTGAATCCTGTTAAGGGTCAAATACTGCGGTGGCGTGCGTGACGTACCTACACTTCCTGAGTACAGGTAAGTGTACGGCTTCTCAAAGACTCCTCATTGAGGACATAATTTGAGCTTTTAGATCGTGCGCCCCACGATTCTTTATGTTTATAGCCGCGTTCAAATCTCTACATAAACTTGTTAGACAACTAGGACAGTTATGCACTCTTTGAGATAGAGGCTTCTTGACCTTCTGACCACAGTTAGAACATTCTTGGCTTGTAGGGACTGGGGACTAGGAAAAAGAGTTTTCCACATACCAAGTACCCAATCCCCTCTACCCAGTCCCCAGTCTCCTTAATCAATCCATTACAGCTAACACAGCTTTCGGCAATAACTTATCTTTAAACCAAACAATTCTAGCGGGGACATCATTTAATTTTACTCCCGCTTTTTCTAAATTAAGTCGCTCAGAAATTGCCAAAATCAAGTCATCACGTCCAGCCCGTCGCACCTGAGAAAACTTCTTTTGTAAATATTCTGGCCGCCAATAACCAACAATTTCTAATAAAAAGGTGCGTCCATCAGCATGAACTAAGCGAAAATCGGGAATCATCACACTACCGGGAATTGGGATCAAATCAACTTCTCGTTCTAACGCCCAACCACTTTTCAATGCATCCCATTTATCAGCAAAGGATGCTTCTAGCATACTATCGTAGGGCTTACCTGGTGGATAATGAGATACCAAACCACATTCAGAATTGAGAGTGAAACGTCCAGTTTTCCAAGTATTTGTATAAGCGTCGCGGGTTTGCAGAATCGAAGAAAGACTCCATTTAGTAACGTGAAGTAAAGCCGGAATAAGTTTAGCGATCGCTAACCCATATCGCGTACTAGGATTAAACAAACTCGTCGGCCCATCTATCGTAATTGTAAACCCGTGGTCAGCATCGCCCTCAATATAAGCCATCAATTGAAATAACTTTAAATAGCGAAATAATAGCTTATATTCTCCCGGAACATTTCGGTGAGCATTTAACACCAGTTTACTGGCCTTATAAAACACACCCTGCACCTGAGATAAGTTATATCGATTTAACACATCTGGCGCTGTTGGTGCATCAAAAACAGTCAAAATTTTATTCTCAGATAAATCAGCATATAATCCATTCCGAACCTGTTCTAATAAAACTTCCCGCTCAAGTTCTTGAGTTAACTCATCAGCAATTGTACTCAGAGTAACTTGGGTTGATTCCCGACTAGAAACAGACTTTGCAGCCAGAGAAAACACCCGTTCTCTTAACATTTGTGGTTCCAAAGGACTAACCACCTCAAAAGTACAAAAACTACTTTTGAGAATATAAGCTAACCCTCGCTTCACCCGATAATCTGTAGAATCTCCTTCAAAATCAGTCAGCTGTCGCTCAAGCACACCTTGAGTCTTTCCCACCGCCGATTGAAAATAATTAATTAACTCAATCGCCAACTCCGAAGTCTTTTGATCAATCTTCAGTCTCTTCGGAATGATCTCCTCCCCGTTTTGGCGATGCATCAGTAAATCTGTCGGTAACATCTGCTGAATTTTGGATTTTAGATTTTGGATTTTGGACTGAATAATTAATCTCTAACTGTTCCGCAGCCTTCAAACTCCGTTCCTTCCCACTCCCATACACAACCTGTAACTTCCCCTTCTTCTCCTCCTCCTCTCTGCGTCCTCCGCGCCTCTGCGGTTCGTCTCTCCTCTCCCCTCTCCGCCTAGCCGAAGTCCCCTCCTCACTCGTATCCTCAGCCACCACCTCATACAAAATCGCCTGCTTATTCTCAATATTCCCCTTCCGTAAAATCCTCCCCAAGCGCTGAGTATACTCCCTAGCCGAACCAGTCCCCGATAAAATAATTGCAACAGTTGCCGCAGGTACATCAACCCCTTCATTCAACACATGAGAAGCAACCAAAGTATTATATTTACCTTCTCGAAACTTGGTTAATATCTCATGCCGTTCTTTCACAGGAGTTTGATGAGTAATTGCCGGAATTAGCAACTCTTGAGAAATGCGGTAAACTGTTGCATTATCAGCAGTAAAAATCAAAATTCTTGCCGGATAATGTTCTGCCAATAAATTAATCAAAATTCGCAACTTCCCATCAGTACCCAAAGCGATATCTTTCGCTTCTCGATGTGCTAACATCGCCCTCCGTCCAGATTGCGATCGCGCGCTCATTTGGACGAACATCTGCCAACCTTGTAAACTCCCCAAAGAAATCTTTGATTGCTTCAAAAAGTCATTGCGGGTTTGAATTAACTGATTATATCTTTCCCGCTCAAGTTGCGATAACTTTACCTTAATTTGAACAATTTCATGCTCTGCTAACGCCTTCCCCGCTAAATCTTCAGCGCGTTTGCGATATACTTCTTGTCCAATGAGGATATTTAAATCAGCGTGCTTACCATCGGTGCGTTCCGGTGTCGCGGAGAGTCCCAGGCGATAAGGTGCGATCGCATATTCAGCAATTACCCGATTAAAATCTGTCGGTAAATGATGACATTCGTCAAAAACAATTAACGCATATTGATTTCCCAAGGTTTCAGCGTGAATTGCAGCACTATCATAAGTTGCAACTAAGATAGCCGTTCTATCCCGCGAACCACCTCCCAGCAATCCCACCTCAGCATCAGGAAAAGCCGCAACTAAATGTGCATACCACTGATGCATTAAATCCAAAGTAGGCACTACAATCAACGTCGTGCGCGGCGTTGACTGCATCGCCATTTGCGCTAAATAAGTCTTTCCCGCCGCCGTGGGAAGCACAACCACCCCTTGTCTACCCGCCAGTTTCCAAGCCGCTAGCGCTTCAGTCTGGTGGGGATAGGGTTCCATTTCTAGAGTAGGAACCAAATCTATAGGATAAAATTCCTTGGCCTCATCGATAAAATAAACATCTTCCGCTTGTAGTGCTTCTACAAGCGATCGGTATCTAATTGCTGGAATGCGGAATTTTTCAACTCTATCATCCCACGTAGCGTAGTCCATCCAACCCTTGCCGCGTGGTGGTGGATGCAAAATTAATGTGCCACGATCAAAATTTAATGTAGGGGTACGAGCCATTTGAGAGTGCTGAGTGCTGAGTGCTGAGTGCTGAGTGAGGAGTTAGGAGTTAGGAGTTAGGAGTTAGGAGTTAGGAGTTAAGAGTTATTCTCTCTTATCTCCCTTATCTCCCTCATCCTCCCACTCCCTTGATTACTAATAACGTAAAAAGTGCATGATTAATCCAAATAACTCTGACAAAACTCAACTAGATGCGCTCATGAGTCAAGGGATGTCCCATTGGCAAATGAGCAGTAGCCTTGGGGAATCTTACAAAGAACAGCGACAGCGCTTCCTGCTTAAGCGGTTGCAATTGCAGGCTCAGATTATGCTGATTTCTGGCTTGACTTTGATTACTTTTTTCCTTTGGGCAAATTCCCAATTAGAAGGCAAGATATACGCCTTTAAAATCGGTATTGTAGTAGAACTATTCACAGTAATTTGTTGGGGTTTATGTAAAACCTCTATAGGTCGTCGTTACCCAAACCTAATTTTTTTGAGTTTATGTTGGTCTGTAACTTGTGCCGTGCAAATTGATGTCGCTTTGCTGTTTAATAATCTAGAACCTAGAACCAATTTCTGGAATCTGATGTTTCTCACTCAGGCTACAATCGTTCCAGTACAATGGTGGCTACATTTAATAGCACAAGTTGGGACAATTGGTTGCTATCTAATTTTATATTTATTGTATAATCCCTTGTTAAAAAACCCATCAGCTTTTTATATTGAGCAGGGCTTATATTTCTTTTGGACTTGCATTATTTGTGTTTTCTCTGTCTATTTATACGAACGCTTGCGAAAAAAAGAATTTTACGCCCGTAGTGCAATGGAACTTGCACAGCAAAAATCAGAACGGCTGTTACTAAATATTCTGCCAGAGATGATTGCAGAACAATTAAAACAACAACCGACAACTATTGCCGATAGCTTTCTAGAAGTTACGGTGCTATTTGCTGATATTGTTGGCTTTACAGAGCTTTCATCTCGTACATCTCCTGCGGAGTTAGTTGAGTTATTAAATACAATTTTCTGTTTGTTTGACCAATTAGCAGAACGTCATGGAGTAGAGAAAATCAAGACTATTGGTGATGCATACATGGCTGTTGCCGGGTTGCCAAATCAATCTAACAATCATGCTCCAGCGATCGCTAATATGGCATTGGATATGCAAAAGGCTGTAGCTACGTTTAACGAAGAAAATAACCAATCCTTTTGCATTCGTATTGGCATTAGTACTGGGCCAGTAGTCGCAGGGGTGATTGGGCTGAAAAAGTTTGCCTACGACCTTTGGGGAGATACAGTCAATACAGCTAGTAGAATGGAATCTCATGGTATTGCAGGTAGTATCCAGGTTTGTGAAGCAAGTTATCAGCTTTTAAAGGATAAGTACTTATTGGAGAAACGAGGTTTAATTCAAGTTAAAGGTAAAGGTGAAATGATGACTTATATACTCAAGGAAGTTAATTCAAAAACTTAATAAATAGGATTCAGAATCCTGAATATTGTGGGGTGGGCATCTTGCCATTGGTGTCAACTTAAGCTACAACCCTTTTCAAATCTCGTTTCCAGCCTCCGGCTGGAAATGCTGCTCCTGGCGGCAGAGCCGCCAGTAAAGAGAGGCGGAGCCTCAAAGACAAGCATTCCCAGTCCGAGACTGGGAACGAGGCAATCTAAAAGCTATTTCTAGACTTGCTTTAGCCTTAACTTGACACCAATGGCATCTTGCCCACCCTACAAGAGTTAATTGGATATTTTTTATTTGAAAGTCTCTAATATGACTTCAATTCATACTGAATTCTGACTACTGAGTTCTGAATTCTTCTGAATAAATCTCTACTGTTTGACAGAGACTCAAAAACAAAACATATATAATTAAAGCGATAATTAGAAGTATCAAGATTATTTAAGCTTTGCTAAATCTAAGCTTTACTACTTTAGATAGATTCGCAGCGAGTAACTGCTTAGGTGTGTATTCTTTTGATGCATAATAGGTGTTGAGCGATGTCTATAACAGGCTATGCCTACGCATTTTCTAGCTGATTTTGGGAATAATCCTTTAGCTAGCTGCATAAAAGGAGAAGCTACATTGAAAGGAATACGTTCCCTTCTAGCACCCTATGCTGTGGCACTATTAGCTGTTGGTAGCGGATTACTACTAACACTATTGCTACAGCCACTACTGAAACCAACTATTTTTCTGCTGTTTTTTGCTGCCGTGGCGATTAGTGCCTGGTATGGCGGCATAGAAGCAGGGTTACTGGCTACTACTTTATCTACTTTAGCCGTCAGCTACTTTTTCTTAGAGCCAGTGTTTTCGCTCTTGGTTGGGAGTCTAGACAGCATACGACGCTTAGGCTTATTTGTACTGGTGACAACATTCATCACCTTGCTGAACTCAGAGTTACACACTGCCAAACAACATCTGCAAACGAGTTTGCAGAAGCGGCAGGTGAGTGAGGCAAGGTTTAGAAGGTTGGTAGAGTCCAACATCATTGGGGTAATTGTAGCCAATATGGACGGGGCGATCGCAGAAGCTAACGATGTTTTTTTAGAAATGGTAGGTTATTCGCGGGAGGATTTACTAGCAGGGCGAGTTCGATGGCGCGATATGATACCACCAGAATATATTGAAGCTAACAATAGTGCGATCGCAGAACTCAAAACTAAAGGTGTGTGTCAGCCCTTTGAGAACCAATACATCCGCAAAGATAACAGCCGCGTTCCCATTCTATTAGGTTGCGCTTTGTTAGAAAATACTCCAGAGGATGTTATCTGTTTTGTACTTGATTTAAGCCAACGCAAACAAGCAGAAGCAGCACTGCGTCAACGAGAAGATGAGCTACGCCTGATTACAAATGCTGTACCCGTCAATATTTCCTATGTTGATAGTAAGCAGCATTATCGTTTTAATAATAAAGGATATGAAGACTGGTTTGGGCTTCCTGCTTCCGAAATTTCTGGTAAACACATAAGAGAAGTTTTGGGAGAGTCGGTTTATCAATCAATCCTTCCTTACGTAGAAACAGTACTCTCAGGAGAGCAAGTAACTTACGAAACCCAATTATCTGATAAAGATGGCAAAAACCATTACGTGAATGTTACTTACGTTCCACAATTCAGTCAGCAAGAGAAAGTAGAAGGATTTGTTGTCCTAAGCACAGATATTACACTTCGCAAGTTAGCAGAGCAAGAACGCGAACGACTGCTTGAGCGCGAACAAGCCGCACGCGCCGATGCAGAAACAGCAAACCGGATGAAGGATGAGTTTCTGGCTACACTTTCTCACGAACTCCGTACACCCCTAAATGCTATACTGGGCTGGTCACAGCTACTTAGAAAGCGCAAGTTAGATGAAAATCTTACTGGTCGCGCACTAGAGACAATTGAGCGTAACAGTAGATCCCTGACACAACTGATTGAAGATGTTCTAGATGTGTCACGCATTATTAGAGGTACACTTCATCTAAGCATGGAGCAAGTAAAACTTGTGACACTTATAGAGGCGGCAATTGATACTGTGTATCCAGCAGCCCAGGCGAAAGAGATTAGCATCAAGTGTAGATTCGACCCAGAAGTAGAGGTAGTTGTGGGTGATGTCAACCGCTTGCAACAGGTTGTGTGGAATTTGCTCTCCAACGCCGTCAAGTTTACACCCAAAGGCGGAAGAGTTGATGTGCAATTGGAGCGGATTGAATCTTGCGTGCAAATTCAGGTGAGTGATACGGGAGGAGGAATTGCTGCCGAATTCCTACCCCATGTATTTGAACGCTTTCGTCAAGCAGATAGTTCCACCACGCGATCGCATGGTGGACTAGGATTAGGGTTAGCGATCGTCCGCCACTTGGTAGAATTACATGGTGGTACAGTCTGTGCCAAAAGTCCAGGAATTGGACAAGGGGCAACATTCGTTGTTAGTCTGCCAATGAAAACTATTTAGAAATTTGTGAGCATCCAATATCAAAAAGTGATTCCAAGAATTCAGCAATAGTTTGGGAGTGTGTCACTAGACTTTCAAGCTAGTTATGAGTTATGAGTTAATTCAAAACTCTCAGCTTGATTAAGATGTCTAAAGAATTCGCAATTGGTAGTAAAGTCCGGGTTGTGGCGCTACCAGCCTACGTCAAAACTGCTGAACCCATGCCCATGCTGCGCCCTCCTAATGTGATTCACATTGGCGAAGAAGGCATAGTCATTGACCGTAGACCCGGTGGATATTGGGGCATTCGCTTTACTAGGGGGGCTTTTCTCTTAGATAGTCAATACATCGAAAGCACAGATACCGTTATATAATTCCTACCCAAAGCTACCCATAATTGGACTTTTCTACCTTGGGTTTCGTTTACTTCCTGTTTCATCCTGGTAACGTCGGCGTTAACCAGTCCACAGGCTAACACTGTCTAACTGACAGCTTTACTCAAATTGATTGCGTTTAAATCACGGTCAATTGTGAAACTGCAGTGACTGCACTCAAACACTCTTTCAGATAGCAAGAGTGTTTCTTTTTTGGTTCCACAGTTTGAGCAAGTTTTGGAACTAGGAAACCATCGGTCAACTACAACGAGTTTGGAACCATACAGTTCACACTTGTAAGTTAACTGGCGACGGAACTCATAAAATCCCATATCGGCGATAGATTTTGCTAGCTTGTGGTTAGCCATCATGCCTGATACATTGAGGTCTTCAATCACTACTGTGCCGTGGTTCTTGGCTAACAGTGTTGTTAGTTTGTGCAACGTATCCTTCCTGATGTTCGCTATTTTAGAGTGCAATCTAGCTAT
The DNA here is from genome assembly GCF_036917975.1 of Nostoc sp. GTDB lineage: Bacteria > Cyanobacteriota > Cyanobacteriia > Cyanobacteriales > Nostocaceae > Nostoc. Next base: position 258,882 of record NZ_JBALEJ010000047.1, on the reverse strand, counting down.
TTGTAATTGCGCTTTTTTCCAGTTAGCTGAACCGATGATTTTATAACGATTCAACCATTGCATTATTGCATTCTACTCAACTTGCCTTCATACTTTTTATATGATTTAGCACCAACTTCAGTTTCAAATTCTTCACACATGGCGAATACCAATTCTGCACCGAACCTTAGCAATCTATCTTTGTGAGTTATTACCAGATTCCGGAAAAGATGTCAAGGTTTCTCTAAGGATTTAGTTACAGCTTCCTACCCCTCCCGAATCTAATTTAGAATGAGATTTCTCGCAACCAAGAATTGTAAACTTGTGTAAAGTTGTGATTCTGGTTTGTACCATGATTTCCCGCCGCACTTTTTTAAGCATATTATTTGCCAGCTGTATTTCTGTCATCAGCTGGCTGAATTTCACTACTGCTGCGAATGCCCTTGGTGGTAAACTTCCGGCAATTAATCAACCCGCACCAGAGTTTACTTTGCCAACCAACACAGGTAATGGCAAAATTTCCCTCTCTGACTTGCGCGGTAAATGGCTAGTTCTGTACTTTTATCCTAAAGACTTCACCTCTGGTTGTACTATAGAAGCTCGTCGTTTTCAGCAAGACTTACCCCAATACCTGGAAAAAAATACCCAAATTATTGGCGTTAGTGCTGATGACATTGATTCTCATGCCAAATTTTGTGATTCAGAGGGACTAAAATTTCCCCTGTTGGCTGATACTGACGGTTCAGTAAGTAAAGCTTATGGTTCTTGGCTCGGCTTTTTATCTATGCGCCATAGTTTTATCATCGATCCTCAAGGTGTCTTGCGCGAGACTTTTGTCAAAGTCAACCCAACTATTCACAGTTCAGAAGTGCTAGCACGATTAGAAAAATTGCAGTCAGCGGCTTCTGCATAAAAAACAAGGGGCTTAAGCCCCTTGTCTCACCAAGACTGATTTTGTGCAGCTTTACAAAGAATTGGTATTCAATCCTTTAATTGACGATAAACCCATATTTTTTGAGTACAGTTTTGGCTTGACTACCAGATAAAAACTGGACAAATTCCTTAGCGGCAGAAGCATTTTTACTACTCTTGAGTACAGCTATTGGATAGACAATTGGTGAGTGAAACTTATCATCAGCAGCGACTACGACTTTTACCTTGTTGGAAATTTTGGCATCAGTGGCATAAACTAAACCTGCTTCGGCGTTACCACTTTCTACTGCTGCCAAAACTTGACGCACATTGTTAGCAAAGACTAATTTTGACTTGACGCGATCGTAAATTTTCAATTTCCTTAATACTTGCTCTCCATATTGACCGGCGGGTACACTTCTGGGTTCACCAATCGCAATTTTTTTAATCTTACTATCTGTTAAATTGTAAAAACTAGTGATGCCAACAACATCCTGAGCCACAATCAAGACTAGACGGTTATTTGCTAAGTTAGTACGGCTACCTGGTAGCAATAGTCCTTTTTCTTCCAAGGCATCCACTTGCTTTTTGCCGGCAGAGACAAAAATATCTGCTGGCGCACCTTGTTCAATCTGTTGCTGCAACGCGCCAGAAGCCCCAAAGTTATAACTAATATTGATATTTGATTTACTTTGTTGGTACAAAGGCTTAATTTCTTCCAACGCCTCTTTTAAGCTGGCAGCTGCGGACACAAGTATGTTGGTGTTTGACTGTGCTATTACAGGAGAAGGAGTAACTAATGGTAAACCAATTGCTAACAGCCAGCCAGCAACTACTATACCCAGGAAACCAAAAATTTGTCTTCTTTTCATAAAAAATGCGTTTGAAAGGTTTCTTCCATAAAATTGATGCTAGCTAAAATAGTAGCAAATATACCAACATCTAACCAACTATATCGGTAAAAATATGCCTAGAAAAGAACAAGGGTGGGTCACATTCCAAACCTCAGAAGAAGAGCGAAAGATTTTGGAAGAGTTTTGTGGCCAGTCTCAGCGAACCAAGACCGAGATTCTTCGGGAATTGGTACGTGGTCTTAATCAACACTCTTCACCATCAAACTCGCTACCAAGTATAAACACAGAAGAGGAAGATATCTACACTCAAATACCTGAGATCGAAATTAGTATTCAAAAGAAACCACTCAAAGTTAGCTCCCGCAATATTCTCAAGGGTGTTGTGAAGCGAGTTGTCACTGGAGCCGTTAATAGTGAGGTGACGCTGGAGATTGTTCACAAAGTTGAGTTAACTTCGATTATCACCAGAGTATCGGTAGAAGAGTTGGATTTGTCTGAAGGGAAAGAGGCTTATGCCGTTATTAAGTCCAACGATATAGTTATTGCCAGAGAATAGGCTGTGGTGATGTCTCTGGACAACTCAGCATTGAGTAGTGGCGTGACAAGGCTAATAGGTTGGGTGTTAGTTTTGCGTAACCCAATATCCTGTTGACATCCTCACCGCCGTGTTCGCCCTTGGCGTTCCCGAAGGGTACGCACGGGGAAAAAGGAGTAACGAGTAATAAGTAATGAGTAAATACCCATTTTTCATCCACTGATTACTCATTACTCCTTACTCATTACTTTAAAGCCGTACTGGAAGCACGGGGTTTTAAACCCATTTTTCTGATAAACATCCAGATATATGTTGGGTTGCGCTCCGCTCCACCCAACCTACGTCTAATAGACATCTCCAGAAATTAAATGTGCGTTATCCAGAACCCTTGTAGAGACGTAGCATTGCTACGTCTCTACATTCTTTTTCGGAGATGTCTAATGCACAATTTTTTTGCCTGCCACACCAGTAGGGTGAAATATCTGGTTTTTTCTCAGCGTTCTCTGCGTCTGGGCGGTTTAAATAATTCGTAATTCGTAATTCGTAATTCGTAATTCGTAATTAAGTTTTGTGTTAGCGAAGCGGTAGCGAGTCTGCGAGCGTCCGGGGATTTAGACCCCGACCCAAAACTTGCCAGTTATTGAACTGGGGGATTTAAACCCACGGTAGTCGGTTAAAAGTAATTTATTGAACCGCAGAGGCATAGAGAAAACAGGTTAAAGAGGAATTTATGGACTAAAATTCTCGCCCACTTTGAAAGTGCTAGTCCTAATAATGACTCAGAATCCCACGGCTTTTTATGAAAACGAGCGATCGCAGAAGCATATCGCCAGATAAACAATCATAGCCGTGGGATAAATTACCACTCTGTAGCTTATGAAAGCGCTGGTACCGCTTCCAAATTCTCGGCTTTATTCTTCAAGATGGTTGGTAATTCGCTACTGAAGGCCTCACCTTCAACCACTTGCGATCGGAAACCATCGGGCCCAACTGGAACGTCACCTGTGATGGTAGTGCGATAGAGTACACGCTCAACTTCCACATGATCCAAATCCTGAGGGGCCAAATGCGAGGTGGCGCGGTTATCCCAGAAGGCGATGTCTCCGTTGTTCCAACGGAAACGGGTGGTGTAGGCAGGCTTGGTGATCTGGTTGAAGAACAACTCAAGCAGCAAGTCGCTCTCTTGTCGTGATACGTCAAGAATGTGCGAGGTGAACCCAGGGTTAACATACAATGCCCGCTCACCAGTCTCAGGATGAACCCGAACCACTGGATGGATTGAAACCAACGGATTGGCTGCAATGCGCTGGGCAATCTTGCTGTTGCTGGGCAAATTCAAACGTGCATTGAAGCGATGTTCGGCTTTCAATGTGTCTGCAAGCGCCCGTAGGGGTGCTGACAGACCCTCGTAGGCTGCAACTAAATTTGTCCACTGTGTATCACCACCGAAGTTGGGCACGTTAACCGCACGCAAAATCGATGCAGCAGGTGGGTTGACAACTGCTGTCACATCGGTGTGCCAACGGCTTTCGTAGCTGGAACGGCGTAGACCATTCCGCCGCTCGTAACGACTGCGGTCAATGGGTAGAATTTCTGAAAAGCCTTCAATCGGCTCATCTTCATGGGGATGTGCATAAGTTACTTCGCCGAAACGAGCCGTAAATGCAATTTGTGCAGCATGATCGATGTTTTGACCACGAAAGAATACGACTTTCCACTTCAACAGTGCTTGACGAATTTCTTTGACTGCATCATCGTGCAAAGGGCGCGACAAATCTACGCCACTGATTTCGGCACCGATGAAACCTGCTACTTGTTTGACTTCAATGTGTTTGTTGCTCATGTCAATTCTCCAGAGTTTGATCGATATGGACGGTGTTCGCACTCGTCGGTTTACTCTGGTACGTTGCTTGTATTTAAATGGCTACATACCAAAGGAAGCGATCGCAGTTTAAAATACTATCATACGGCAAATCCATCAATTTACCGTAGTATATAATTACCATATTTTAGCCTGCTAGAACAATAGTTGATTGTGTTCGGGTAAGGGCAAGTTTAAATAGACCCACAAGCACTAATTGAGACTTGCCACACCAGTATTGCAAAGCTAGGCATCGCTATATTTGGGCACTTAGTACCGCAAGGCAGAATTAAAAATTAATACAGCGTAAGCGTTTCATTGATTTGGAATAGGTGGTTTATTTTTGAAAAAACTCAGTACACATCTATTCGCTTCTGTTCTGTTCCCAGTTAAGAGTTAAGAGTTAAGAGTTAAGAGTTCCCTATCCTACACAAGTAAGTTCAGGAATCAAATCGGATTCCTATAGGATCTTTGTGTTGCTTGCTACTCGCACGCAGGTTGATAGTACTTTCATATAAACTTTATGAAATATTTTTATTTTTAACACAAGTATTTCATGTCCTGATTAATTTATACTATACGATGACAGGTAAAAAATTATATTTATTATGGTATCTTTTTGTCAAAAGCTGCAAAGTCCTTGAAACTCATTCTGTAGAAATAGGAGATTTTTATTTCTCTGGCGATCAAAAGTAATAAAACTTTGCCACCGTTTATTCAGGCTTTGAGTATATTAAAAACTACATGAAAAAGCAATTGTCACATAGATGGATGATTTCTAAATCTGGGTTACGTTTTTTAATCATTATCCTATTGGTAATAGGCGTATTTTTTCGCTTCGTCAATATTGACAAAAGACTTTATTGGGGTGATGAAGTTTTTTCATCTTTACGCATATCTGGCTATATGCAGTCAGAAATGAATGAGCAGTTAGATGATGGTCATTTGTTCAGTGTAGAAGATTTGCATAAATACCAGTATCCCAATCCTGAAAGAAACGCAATTGATACACTTAAAGGGGTTGTTTTAGAAGACTCGCAGATTTTGCCGTTATACATCTTGCTAGCCCGATTTTGGGTAGAGTGCTTTGGGAATTCTGTAGCAGTGACTAGAAGTTTTTCGGCATTCCTGAGTCTGCTCACCTTTCCTTGTATTTATTGGCTATGTCGAGAATTATTTAAGTCTTCACTAGTAGGGTGGGTAGCCATTGCGTTGGTAGCCGTTTCACCTATTCATGTGGTGTATGCACAAGAAGCACGAGCATACAGTTTATGGATAGTATCCATATTAATATCGAGCGTAGCACTATTACGAGCTATACGCCTAAAAACAAAGGTTAGTTGGTGCATTTATACAGCAACATTGGTACTAGGGTTTTATTCTCATGTGTTTTTTACTTTGGTTGCTTTTGCACAGGGAATTTATGTACTTGCAATTGAACGCTTTCGATTGAGTAAAACATCAATTTCTTACCTGATATCATCGCTGGCGGGTTTTATAACTTTTGTACCTTGGATTTGGATTATTTATACCAATCCTCAGCCAGAAGCAGTAGCTTGGACAAATGCTAAACAAACATTACTTGGATCAATTGAAAGGTGGGCTGGGATCTTTAGCCGGACTTTTCTTGATTTCGGGATTAGCCCTAGCGATCCAGGAAAACTTAAGATTGTCTTGATTCCTTTTATTTTAATTATTTTAGCTCTAATTAGCTACTCAATTTATGTTCTCTGTCGAAGAACTTCTAAAGAAGTTTGGTTATTTGTCTTAACCTTGATTGGGTGTATGGTGCTTCCCCTACTGATAACAGATTTCATCTTTCAAAAGCGATACGCTACTAGTCGATATACACTTCCCTCCGTTTTAGGTATAGAGTTGGCTGTTGCTTACCTACTTACCACTAAAATCACGTCTATTTCTCCTAAAATTTGGCAAAAACAACTTTGGTCACTTGTAGCGTTCATAGTAATTACGGGCGGAGTTGTCTCTTGTATATTCCATTCTCAAGCCCAGATTTGGTGGAACCAATTCCCTGAAAAATACCAAGAATTTCCTAAAATTGCTCATATTATTAGTCAAGGTAATAAACCTCTGATAATTAGTGATGAGAAAAATCTACTTCCACCAATACAAATACTTGGTTATTTAGTTGATTCAAAAGTGCAATTTCAGATTGTCAAAGAAAATCAGTTACCAAAAATTACTGATGGCTTTACTGACATATTTTTGGTCTTGTTCGAGCCATCTGAGTTCTTAAAATCTGGAATTGAAAAAGTTTATAACTCAAAGTTACAGCAGGTAAATAACTTTATCTGGAAAATAACAAAGCCTAGTTAAACTAAAGATAAGAGTACACCTAGCGCTTGCCAAACTAGAATGTCGAACCTAAAAGCAAGACAGTTGGCATTTGAATATCACTCATAGGTTAAAAATTAATATGAATTAGCTTAACAAGTAGCACAATCAGAGCCAAAATATACTTTAATTAAACAAATAATTTAAGTATATACTTGTACTCCACCGCTTATGTCATCGCCCCTTGAGCGTCCGCTGATAATTGAAGTCAGACTGCCATCTTCCCATCCTCATTTATTAGAAGGATTAGATATATGGCTGCGCTTAGGTTTAATATCCGATACCCAAGTTAAGCAGCTATGCCAAGAGTTTCTGGTGTGTGCGGTGGTGTTAAAACCCCAAGCTGAAGCGAAAACAAAGGTAGTATTTGCAACTTATGACCCCGTACAGCAGTTGTCTACAGCAGCTTTAGAATCTAGTAACCGTAGACAATCGCAACAAACACCACCTAAACCCAACTTTATCAGTGCAATGTTGCAGTCCTTGGGGGCTGAACTGAGTGTACGTTGGCTGCTTTTTCTAGGGGTTTTCCTGGTAGTGGTATCCTCTGGGGTACTGGCTGCTAGTCAGTGGGAGAGGTTTCCTGCTTCTGGACAGTATGGGGTTTTATTTGCTTATACTTTAAGTTTTTGGGGGTTAAGTTTTTGGGCGACTAGGCAAAATAATCTCAGATTGACGGCTCAGACATTGCTGATTGTCTCTCTTTTGTTAGTGCCAGTGAATTTTTGGGCAATTGATAGCTTTCAATTGTGGCAGAATCCTGTTGATTGGATTGTAGTTGCGATCGCCTGTCCTACTCTCACTACTATAACTGTTTTACTCTCCAAAAATCGGACTATTTTTGCTAATTTACATACTGGCAAATTACCTCTAGCAAATATTCTGGGGCTGAGTTATCTGCATTGGGGTTGGCAATTAAGAGGATTTCCTTTAATTGCTGTTTATGTGGCAATGATCTGCACAACTATTATTACTATCTATCACAATCTTTACCAACAGCCTCATCCTGTCAGTGAGGAAGATCGAGGTGATGTCTACGACGGGCTACGCCTACGCCGGAGGCTAAGTATTAATTTAACTGCTGCTGTAATTATTTATGCTCTAATAGTGCTGTTAGTGCGAGCAATTTTTGTTGCCAAGGTAGATATCACGCAGTTGGGGTTAGCGATTGGTATTTGCGGCTGGTTGGTGACTTGGTTAGTACAAAGGGCAGGGGAGGGGGGGGCAGGGGAGGCAGGGGAAGTAACATTAATATCCTCCTCATCTTCCTCATTTCTTTTACTCTGGGAAAAACTCGGTGGCATTTTAATTTTTTTGGGTTGGCTGGTATCGGTAGTAAATTATCCTTGGCAAGCGATCGCTGTTAGTGGTTTGGGTTTATGGTTTATGGGAAGTCGCTTGCGGCAGTACAGTCTCAAGGTAGACTTGGCAGTGGTTTTCGTCATTGGCTTACAGACGATTTGGCTAGGTTGGCGGTTAGTACCTGATAACTTACAGAAATTAGCGATCGCAACTAGTACTCAACTCACCAATTCTCAAAATGAACCTTGGGCTTTATTGGGTATAGCTTTATTTCCCTACATAATTTTGATGGTGGCGCTCACAAATAGCTTGTATCGCAGTCAAAAGCGAGAATTAGCTAAATTTGGCGAACTACTCACCCTCTTATTAGGAGCTTTTTTAACAACGATCGCTCTGATAAATCCGACATTGCGATCGCTAAATCTGTTATTCTCTACAACCACTCTGGCATTCGTCACTCAACGCCGTTCCCCTTTATCCCTTCCCTTGATATACCTAACTCACATCATCGGGGTGCTGGCATTTTGCTCTACCATTAATTGGCTGTTACCAAACCTGAGTCCACAAGCCTGGGCAAGTATTTTATTAGCTCTGATGGTTGCAGAATGGGGATTTAGCCTCAGCAATGGACTATGGCGGCGTAGTGCATGGGACATCGGTTTAGGACTAGCCGCAGCTAGTTTTTTAATCTTGTGGATGAATGCAGAATCATCTTGGTATGGCATAGTTAATAGTCAAGGCAATTGGGGAGTTTTATGGCTAGTTACGCCTTTAGCTCTCACAGGTGTTGCCAATGCCACAATTATCGAGCGTCGCATTACTAGCCGTTACTTAAGTGTCTTAACTGTGGTAGTTGCCCAGCTATTGACGTTACAGCTACCAGGAATCAGATTAATCGGTTTGGCTGTAGGTGCTGGGTTGATGTTTACCAATACTCGCTATTTGCGAAACCAAGTATCTGCGGCAATTACAGAAGGATTTGCTTTAAGTTTCATTGGGGCGTTGCTGTGGACAGGTGTGCCTGGTTTGCCTCGCCTAGCCGTAGGAGGTTGGTTTATCGCAGGAGCGATCGCAACTTTAAGTTTATGGTTGGCACGGACTGTTTTAAGCCGACGCGGTAACGAATTAGCAGCTATCTATGCAGCCGCTAGCGATCGGTGGGCGATCGCCTTGTGTGGTTTTGAATTGTTGAGTTTGACGCTGCACTCAGTACTGATTTATCGAGGGTTTACCACTTCGGGATTTTTCTTCTTAATTGCCACTACAATCACCTTGGCAGCCATTGTTTATCGCAGTTGGCGAGAACCGACAAATTGGGCATTTTATGGTATTGGTTGGTGTTTAGAATTGTTGATTGCCCAGGTGTTGGGGTTGGGGGAACGCTCAATTGTTAAAATAGCGTTCGCGGAGCGTGGCTTGCCAATCGCTAATATCGCCTTGGGTTTAATTGCTCAACTTTTCGGCGAGTGGTGGCGACGAAGACATCAATTAGAAAAGCTTCCTAGCAGTCTTCACATTTTGCCATTAATCTACGGTGCATTCAGTGTATTGCTGCGTTTGGACACCTTTACCGAGTGGACAGGGTTGTGTTCTTTGGGTGTAGCTTTAATTATTATTGGCGTGGGGCGACGGCGCGAGAACTTCAAACCCTTGCTGTACTTAGGAATTATTGGCATATCCATTTCTGCTTATGAACTTTTGTTCTATCAAATGTCACAAGCATCAGGAGGAGCATTAGGTGATGGATTGATTGCTATGTCTACCCTTGGTGCAAGTATCATGTATGCTTACCGCATTCTGTCGCCTTGGCTAATCAGCTACTTACGCCTAACTCCTCAAGAACTGGAAGGAATTGCCCATATTCATTGGGCTTGGAGTAGCTGTTTATTAATGGCTGCCATTCCTCTTCCTATTGCAGTTAACCGTTTGGTGGGATTGGCAACAGGAGTATTTTTGATTCGTTATGCCATCTTTCAGGGACGAAATTCGCGCACTTCCCCCAGCATCTTCAGAGGAATCACAATCGCCGAGATGTGGGTTTACCTTGGCTTATTAGAGGTAGCCGGCATGAGGGTTTATTGGCGCGAGACAGCAGTCGGAAAATTTTGGGCTGGGCCATTGGTTCCGTGGAATGGTGCGATCGCTTGTGTGGTAGCTTACTTTCTGTACATCCTACCTTGGGAAAGGTGGGGTTGGTCTAAAAGACCTTGGCAACAAGCCGCTTACATCATACCGCTAATAATTTTATGGGAAACCAGACTGCAAACTTACCCAGTTACCTTAGTACTTGCAGCCGGATTCTACATCTTCCTGGCAAAAGTGGGTGAAAACATCCGTTTTACTTATGTTAGTGTTGCTTTGATTGATTGGGCGCTTTACCGTTGGTTTAATTCCTTACATCTAACTCATGCTTTGTGGTATGTCACACCAATTGGATTATCACTGCTTTATATTGCTCAAGTAGATACCCAGCTGAAGCTACCAGAGTACAAAAAATTTCGTCATCTTCTGAGAGTGCTAGGGAGTGGTTTAATTTGTGGGTGGGCAATTTTATTTAATCAAGATACAGCCTGGATACCTGGAATTTTCAGCCTCATCGCCATTTTTGCCGGATTAGCTTTGCGAGTACGGGCTTTTCTCTACATTGGTACAGCCACTTTTTTAATTACTACAATCAATCAATCGGTAATTTTAAGTTCGCATTACTCTTTTTTAAAATGGGTTATTGGCTTACTAGTTGGCATCTTGCTAATTTACATCGCTGCCAACTTTGAAACCCGCCGCGCTCAAATAACATCCCTAATTCGTAGCGCTTTTGATGAATTTCAATCATGGGAATAGCGATAGATATTGTAGAGGGATCGGCGGACTCCCTATAAATCGAAAAATCGAATGGTATCCAAAAAACTCAGAAGTGCGTTACGAATTACATGATGGAGTGATTTTTGAGATGCCTAAGCCCAAAGGGGAGAATTCTGATTTGGCTGGCTTTTTGATTGAAGAATTACTCATCACAATTAGAGAGATGGGTAAGCGCGGTATCTGGACTATACCTAAAGAATCCATTATTAAACATGAAGCGGGTATAAACTTCAATTGTTAATCCATGCCCTAAATCCAGGTTCTCATTAATGGATTTAAGCAGTGCAAGACGGCGTTGAGCTTTGTCTACAGCAGCAGAACCGCGAGTTTTTAGAGACATGGGAGATATTTCTTGAATAGTTCTATTTCAACATAGCGGAATGCCTTTCTACGTGAGATGAGTAGTTTTGTGGATTTAATTAAGAGTTAATGCGATTGCCGAAATAGCAAATGTAGTCGCCGAAATAGCAAATGTAGTCGCCGAAATAGCAAATGCTGTCGCCGAAATAGCAAATGCGATCGCCGAAATAGCAAATGCTGTCGCCGAAATAGCAAATGCGATCGCCAAAATAGCAAATGCGATCGCCAAAATAGCAAATGTAGTCGCCAAAATAGCAAATGTAGTCGCCGAAATAACAAATGCGATCGCCAAAATAGCAAATGTGATCGCCTTGGAAAAAACCTCAAAAACTAAGCGCAGACGCGTAGCAGCTTGTCGTGAGACATCGCCCGTAATTGTAGTGTTAGGTTCGCGTCTGCCAAGATTTTGGATCTCTGCGACCATGAAAAATTGCTGTCACTATTACTCGACTCGATACAATCCGATAGTACACAGCATAGGGAAATCGTCGCACTACTGCTCGTCGAATATCACCGTAGACAATTAGATAGGATTCTGGCATCTGAGAAATTCGATTCACCGTTTCGTCTACAGAGTCTAAAAACTCATCACCCAGACCGGGTTTTTGACTCTCGTACCAACTGTATGCATCATTGAGTTCTTCTCGAACCTCTGGGCGAAACACCACGACATAATTCATTACTGCCCCTTAATTGATGCTTTAATTTCCTCCCAAGTCAGCACATTATCTGGATTTGAATTATAGTCAGCAGTTCGACGATCAAGCTCTTGCTTTTGTGCATCGGTTAAATCAGGGTAAACTTGCTCTGCTGCGATGGTATCCCAAATTGCCTGTACAAGATGGATTCTATCTTCAACACTGAGAGTTGCGATTTCGTTCAAAGTAGCTGTGATATCCATGCTGATTAACTTGGAGTGAGGAAGCAACTGGTACACCTTAAATATAGCGGACAAGATTTTGTCCATCAAATCAAACGCTGCATTTGCTTTGATGCCCAACAGTGCCATGTCTACGACGGGCTATTCGGTGTCACCTTACAGAAAACCTCAAAAACTAAGCGTGGACGCGTAGCAGCTTGTCGTTAGACATCGCTTGTTGTGGAAGAGTCAGCGCTAGCGTAGCTCACCGTAGGTATCGCTGTGTGTATATTTGACTTAAGACAAAAAAGTATGATAACGAGCTTTACACGTTTATTTGTTAGAATATCATTTATTACTAAACAAAAAAAGTTATCTTGTGGATTCTACATTTAACTGGAAACCGAAACAGAACTTACTTGAAAAAGTCATAAATTTGGCTAGTCAACGAGGACAATCTCCTGAATCAATTGTCAGTGAAGCTGTTAGGCTATATCTCAAAACCCAATTGCTAGAACCCGTTGATAATGCTTTGTCTGACCCATTAATTGGTTTATTTGCAGCAACACCTGATTTGGCTATAAACTCAGAAGATATTCTCCAACAGGAGATTACTGAAAAATCTGGTTGGACGTGGAAATAACCTTTTTAGAGTAGTCGGGCATAGACATCATCCTCAGTGTTATCCCAAACTGATGAGAGTGATGTTTGACTGCTTTGAAGCCAAAATTCAGTTTCATCATCAGGAAGCAGCGTCACTAGCACTCTTGTTCCTTCCGGTAATTCCTCTGACTCCACCAATTCGATTTTTCCATGCCGAACAGTAGCCCAAAGCGTTTTTAGCATATCCGTTTTATGAATAGTCATACTTTAATTTTATGCTTCGATAGTTTATGAGGAGCGATGTCTGACGACGGGCTATTCGGTGTCGCCTTGCAGAAAACCTCAAAAATTAAGCGTAGACGCAAAGCGGCTTGTCGTTAGACATCGCACTTTGTGGAAGAGTGAGCGATAACCATCCATAGAAAAATTTCAACTTGAATATTCCCATAAAATTTAATATAGAAGCGATCGCACTCACCCATTACCAAAGCGATCGCTGATTGTATGATGGCATTGTAGGCGATCGCATTATTAGCTGCTTGAATTGTCGCACCTGTAAGTTGCAGACGTAATTATTCTAGTTGTAGCTTGGGGTAAACGCAGTGAAACCCAACAAATAAACTATGATCAAGAAGCAGACTTGATTTACTAGAGTGCTTTGCATGGTTTCAGCAGAATTAATCTCCACTTTGCGAGAACTTAGTCGAGCAGATAAGTTTTACATTATGCAGGTTTTAATCTCGGAGTTAGCCCAACAGGAAACCGATCTGATTAAGCCCGATCAGTCCTATCCTGTGTGGTCGCCTTATGATGCAGTTGAAGCAGCAGATACTATGTTAAAAGTGCTACAAGCTGCTAAAACTCAAGACCATGCGTAACGCACAACGGTATTCCTTTATCCCGATCGATGTTGCATTGGGCGAAGCCAGTTTCCGCCCCTATCTACCCCTTACTTTGATCTACCAACAAAGTTCTGCGATCGCATCCGGTCTGTTGGATACTGGAGCAAGCGTGAATGTGCTTCCCTATCCAGTAGGAGTTGAGCTTGGTTACGTATGGGAGCAGCAGACAACTGCATTGAGTTTGACAGGTAATTTAGCTCAATACGAGGCGCGTGTCGTGGTTCTTCAGGTAGTAGTTGGGCAATTTGAACCTATACAACTTGTATTTGCATGGACACAGGCTACAAACGTACCGCTAATTTTGGGGCAAGTTAACTTCTTTATGGAGTTTGATGTTTGTTTCTACCGTTCACATTTACAGTTTGAGATCAGCCCTAAATCGTTAGCCTCAGAGTAGTGGACGGAAACCTTTGGTGGGGGTCATTGTAAAGAGCGATCGCCTTACAGAAAACCTCAAAAACAAAGCGATCGCCTGTTGTGGAAGATGAGCGATCGCTTTACAGAAAACCTCAAAAATAAAGCGATCGCTTTATTTAGGCATTCAATTCTCAATTTTGCGAAGTTGCCAATAATATCTTGCTATTGAAATAAGTTATATACTGCACTAATTTTTTCACCAGATAACTCTTGAGGTTGTTTTTCATGTCCATCTCTTATATAGAGCTTATTTTCATACCACACAGGCTCTTTTCCTGCTTGTATTTCAATCATTAGTACTGTATGCTCATGATATGTAATAGGTGTTAATGCTGTATTAACGCTGGTTTTTAGCCATTCTGGTAATTTAGAATCCCTAATTTTTCGACTAATATTTAGTATATATTGATCGAGGGTTATGCTTTGAATTTTAGCCTCTCTTTCTATTCCAACAATACCGAATGGGAAAAATCTAGGTGCAGATATTTGATCAAGTGACTCAATAAGTTCAGTATCTTTTTCTTTGTCAGATATTCCCAAAAATATGTATCCTTTTTTTCCTTTGCCTAGATTTGCTATTGCCGCGATATTTTGACAAATTTTTTCAAAGCAATTGTTATCAAAACTCCGATTAGAACGGTTTAATGAAAATAATCCTTGTTTAAAATCATAATTTGGAGCTTCTGTTTTAGAGCGTCTCAAATAGTTCTCCAAATCTATTGCATAAGAACCACTACTACGAGTTGTTGATGTTGATAATTTAAAATAATTTTGAATTAGTCCTTTCGTAAGACCAATATTTCTTGTTCGTTTATCTGCTGTAATACTAGCACTTACTTCTATTTTTGTCATAAGTCCCATTACCGCCTTAAAAATTGCCTGATAATCAAAAGGTTCTTTAGATTCTTGGATAATTAGATCATAAAAAGCCATAAATAATGTATAAAACGGCTCTTTAACCGGATTGCTAACTCCTCCATCACGACTAAGAATCTTTCTGAGGAAGTTTTTATCATTTCCTGAGTCTATTAATGAAACTGAATTAACAGCATTTTTTATCTGTGATAGTATAGCTTTAATATCTTCTTTAAGGTTGTCTGTTCCATATCGTGTAACTGCTAATTCTATTTCATCTGATTTATCTACGTCTCCCTTGCCATAATAATTATCAAAGTTTTCTTTTCTTGCTGGAAAAGGTTTTCCTAAAGCTATAGAAAGTATTATGTCTGCTAACAATTGTTCATCTGCACTCTCGCGCAAATCAGAGTTACTTATAATACCTTGACGACACCAGAATGTATCTTCTGCAAGAACTCCATATCCTAAATTAATAGATTTAGAATCAATACTAATCTCAGGCATTTCTGAAAGAGGAACAATTTCTCTTGATACATCACCTCGAATTTCACAAGCTAATAATCTAACTAATTCTGCAAAATTGCTGGTAACTCCAGCCGATCTAACTTCTTGAGCGGACAAATGTTTTCCATTGGAATTAATTCTATTAAATACATCTTCAATTTCTTTGTTACTATTCGCCTCATAGATAGTAACGGCTAATGAATATTCTAAAAAATCTATACATTCTTGAGCATTCAATAAATTTTATTGGCTTGCTTCAAGTCGTTTAAATACTCCTTGATTACTTAGTTCATTAGCTAATGGATGCTTTGTAACATCAAAAAACTTACCATTAATTGAAAATTGGTTTTCGATAAAGCAAAAAATGGCATTTAATCGTTGCATTCCGTCAATGATTTCATATATATCTTTTCCATCTTTTTTAAATTTGCCAAATAAAATTAGTGGAATGGGATATTTGAAAAGGATGCTTTCTATTAAAGATGCTTTCTCTATTTTCGCCCATACAAGTTTACGTTGGTATCTCCGATTTACAATAAGATTATTTTCTCTATAAAGACGATATAATTCCAATATACTTATCCCTTTGGGTGTAATACTCATACTGTTTTATTATTTTGATTAGTTTGCAATACATTTGTTATTCAGTTACCAAATCGCTTCAAGATTTAAAATAAACCCCTGTAAAACATCTTCTCCTGACAAGGTAACAGGCGATTCCAACACCTCAACCTCTTGTCCTTGCCGATAAATCTCCACTTGGCGCGATTTACGATTAATTAACCAACCCAAGCGCACACCATTATCTATGTATTCCCTCATCTTTTCCTGAGCAACTTTCAAACTATCACTTGGCGAAAGTAACTCAATCACAAAATCAGGAGAAATGGGGGGAAACTTTTGTTTTTCTTCTTCAGTTAAAGCATCCCATCGTTCTAACTTTATCCAAGAAGCATCAGGTGAACGATCTGCACCATTAGGTAATTTAAAACAAGTAGAAGAATCAAAAGCGATGCCAGTACCATCGGTATCTGACCAATTAAATAATTGTTGATTTAGTCTACCATTACGATTTCCGGTTTCTCCCCCTGTAGGTGGCATAATAATTAATTCTCCCGTAGCGTTGCGTTCAAACCTCAAGTCACGGTTTGCCTGACATAGATTAAAAAACTGCTCATCTGTTAGTTCCAATACTGATTGAAGGTTGACCGTTAAAGCATTCATAGTCATATCTCAGATTGAAAAGTTAAGGCAGGCATAAAGCCTGCCATGTAATCCTAGTCTATCCCTTCAATCCGGTCTTCAACCTCTTGGTACAACTCGCGCAGACGATCTAAATTCTCCTCGCTAGTCTCCCAATAACCGCGTCCATTCACTTCCAACAAAGTTGATACAATCTTACGGAAAGAATGGGGATTAAGGTTCAGCAACCGCTTCTGCATTTCTTCATCTTTGATGAAGGTTTCGTTAGTATCCTCATAAATCCAGTTATCCACAGCGCCAGCTGTCGCACTCCAACCTGTGGTATTCACCAACCGCTTGGAGAGTTCGCGCACACCTTCGTAACCGTGAGACAGCATCCCCTCGTACCATTTGGGATTTAACAATTTGGTACGCGCATCCAAACGCACGGTTTCTGATAATGTCCGCACTTGGGCGTTAGCTGTGGTTGTATCTGCAATATAAGATGCTGGTTTTTTACCATCACCCCGCAGACTTGCCACCAGCTTAGTAGGATCGGAATCGAAGTAGTGGGAAACGTCCGTTAAGCTAATCTCCGAAGAATCCAGATTTTGGAAAGTTGCATCAGCAGTTTTCAATGTACTTTCAAAAATCTGCCGGGATTCGTCCATGATTCCGGGATTATCGGAATTGAAGGAGAAGGATTTCCGGTTGAGATACATTTCCTGCAACTCGGCTTCGCTATCCCAAGTGCTGTTTTCTACCGCCAAGTTGATATTTGACGAGTATGAACCAGAAGCGTTGGAGAAAACGCGCGTCGCTGCTTGACGCAGATTAATTCCCATATCTTGGGCTTGCTGCAAAGCGTGTTTGCGAACAAAGTTCATTTCTAAGGGTTCATCCGCCTCAGCCGCCATCTTCACGCCTTGGTCTAGCAGGTTCATTTGGTTGATGAACAAGTCGCGGAATACACCAGAACAGTTGATTACTACATCAATTCTGGGGCGTCCCAACTCTTCTAGAGATATCAATTCCAACTTGTTCACCCGTCCCAAGGCATCGGGAACTGGACGCACGCCCACCATCCACATAATTTGGGCTAGGGATTCGCCGTAAGTTTTGATGTTATCGGTTCCCCAGAGGACGCAGGCGATAGTTTCTGGCCATTTTCCATCATTTTCAGACTTGTTACGGATCAAAAGCCTGTCTACGACGATTTTGGCTGATTGGACTGCTGCTGTTGTGGGGATGGATTGCGGATCGAGTGCATGGATATTCTTACCTGTGGGCAATACATCCGGGTTGCGGATGGGATCGCCACCAGGGCCAGGTAGGATGTATTCACCTTCCAAGCCTCTAAGTAATGCTCCGAGTTCGTTGTCGGCACAAACTTGTTGCAGGCAGAATTCCAAATACTCAAGTAGGGGTTTTAAGGCTGCGGTGTCAACTTTGGGATAACCTGCTTTATGCAATGCTTCTACCCAAGGTTCCTTTTTGCCCATGTTGAAAAAATTCAACCGAGAAACCAGAGAAACTCGTCCTTCAGCGTCGATTTGCTCTTGGACAAGGGCGGTAACTGCTGCACGGGTTGCTAAAGTGATATCTTGCAATAACTGGACATCTTCTAAAATGCCTCTGTCATTACTTTGGTAAATATCGTCAATGTTACGCCCAATGCTGTTAGCGATAATTCCGGGTAAGCCTTGAAGTCCTTCTTCCTGACGATCTAGACTAGCAATATTTACCAGAGTTGCGATCGCTTCTTCTGCACTTGGGGGTTTACCAATGACGTGCAATCCACAAGGCAACAACCGCGATTCAATTTCCATCAACTTGCGGTAGACGTTGCCAACAATATTATCGCGATCGTCGGTACTCATGTCTCTGGCATCGGTTTCTGGCAGGTTAATATCCTTATCCAGATTCACAATCCGGCATTTATCCATGATGCTGTTGACAATGGAAACACCGCGTCCACTATCTTTTAAGGTTTGGTACGAAGCAATTAACTCGCTGAGTTCCTTCAAACCTTTATACAAACCTGCATTTTCTGCCGGCGGTGTCAAGTAAGAAATTGTTTCGGCATAACTCCGACGTTTGGCAATTGTCGCTTCACTCGGATTATTAGCTGCGTAGTAATACAAGTTAGGAATTGAGCCAATTAAGTTATCTGGATAACAGTCACCAGACATCCCCATCTGTTTACCTGGCATGAATTCCAAGGAACCGTGTGTACCAAAGTGCAGTACAGCATCAGCTTTCCAAACTTGCTCTAGGTAAGTGTAGTAAGCAGCAAAACCGTGGTGAGGACTAGCTGAACGGGAGAACAACAGCCGCATCGGGTCGCCTTCGTAACCAAAGGTGGGTTGCACACCGATGAAGACGTTACCGAATTGCTTACCATAAATTAGCAGATTTTGGCCATCGCTGTTGAGATGTCCGGGAGGTGGGCCCCAGTTTTCCTCTAAGCGTTGAGAGTAAGGGGTTAGCGCCTCATACTCAGGAACCGACATTTTGTAAGCAACGTTCAGTTCTGGGCTGTTGTACTGCGCTTGGGCATCGTGGATGACTTCTTGCATCAACGCTTCGGCTGATTCTGGCAATTCTGGTAAGTCGTAGCCGTTATTTTTCAGTGCTTTCATCACCTCGTAGATGGAAGCGAATACATCTAAATAAGCGGCGGTTCCCACATTGCCTTTATCTGGCGGGAAGCTGAAAACGGTGATAGCGACTTTTTTATCCAGTTTCGGCTTGCGGCGGAGGTTCGCCCATTTTAAGGCGCGTTCGGCGACAGCTTCCACCCGATCGCGCAGTGCGATCGCTTTGCCTGTAGTTCCATCTCTACCCGATAAGATAATCGGCTCAATTGCTCCATCCAATTCCGGAATTGCAATTTGCAAAGCTACTTGAATTGGATGTAACCCTAAATCGCTATCCATCCACTCTTCTGTGGTTTGGAATACTAAGGGTAACGCCACCATGTAAGGACGGTTTAAGCGTTTGAGCGATTCAATTGCCTTGGGATGATCTTGTCTGGCTGGCCCACCCACTAAAGCAAAACCAGTCAGCGAGATCACTGCATCTACTAACTGTATCTTGGTAATTGGTTCGTAGAAGTAAGCATCCACAGGCTTGGAGAAATCCAAACCACCAGCAAACACAGGTAGTACCCGTGCGCCTAATGCTTCCAACTCCTGCACCATTGCTACATAATGGGCATCATCGCCTGTAACTAGGTGAGTGCGTTGCAATACTAAGCCGACACAAGGAGCTAGGGGATCTTTTAGATCACTAGAAATATCCTTACGAGCTGTATACCAATTGAGGTATTCTCTGACATCTTCAAACATACTAGGAGCCAAAGGATGCCAAATCCCTAAATCGGGATAAACCACAGGCTGTTCGTATGTAGAAGGTGCAAAATCTTGTTTCTCTAAACCTTTAAATACGTATTTATCAGCTAGCATCAGCAAGAAGTTTTCCAGATTTTCTGGAGAACCACCTAGCCAATACTGAAAACTGAGCATGAAATTTCGGGCATCCTGTGCCTTGTCCATCGGTAAAAACTTCAGCACTTGCGGCAGAGTTCGCAAAAGCTTTAGCATCCCATCTTGGAATCCCGCACCGGATTTTTCTTTGCGTTTCCGCATGAATTGGGCGATCGCACTTTTTGACTGACCCAACTGTGCTAGAGAAAAGCTGCCCATTTTATTTAGGCGCATTACTTCCGGCATGGAGGGGAAGACAACAGAAACATCCAGATGATCGCGGTGTGGTTCTACTGCTGCTACTACTTTCTGTGCTAAGTCTTCGATGAAAATGAGGGAAGCGATGAAGATATTCGCATTCTCAATTTCTCGTTTGAACTCCTCATAATTCTCTGGGTCGCGGAGTTCCTCAATCAAGTACCCGCTGATTTCAATCGCCAAGTTGGGATTATTCGCGTTAATCGTGCGAACCGCTTGCGACAAAGCACTCTGGTACTGGGACTCAAGCACGACATAGACCACCTTGATTAAACTACGTCCGCGTAAGTTATCAGGCGCAATGTGTCTAATGGTGGACTTGACGTGTGTGAACATGCTTCTTCGGCTCCTTTGATGCGTGTTCTCTGAAGGAAGTTCCTAGCGGCATCATCAGCCACAGGTAACTTGTGATCTTTTAGGCAATATCTGTTTTTTATCAGAAAATGCTTGCCCAGTAGGCATTTTATCGCCTATATGACACAAATCGATATAAAAAACGAAATATTTCTTTGTAATTGTTGACTTTATATAAAAGTGTTTGCTCGCTTGTTTGTAAAATTATTGTTACATATTTAAATATCTAAATAGCTATTAAGCAATGATAAAGCAGTTACAAAACAAAACTTGCCTATGCTGACTAAAAAATATTTAGTCAGCATAGGCAGCCTTCAATTATGTAATTGCGGGTTATACCAAACAAAAAACAACAGAAACTTGGTATCTGCTGGCGAACAACCAACTTTTATTTAGCCAATATTGGCTTGCTATTTAAAGTATCCAAAATTCCATCATGGAATTTATTTACTGAAGACAAAACTCCGTTTTCTTTATCATTCAGTAATGAGTCTTTTACCTCATTCAAATAATTGTTGAGGTTTTCTCTTAGAATTGGTCTTTCTACTTTAACTGTATGATAATGATCCCAGATATCCCATGCTAAAACTCCTAATCCAGCAAGAGGATTCAGTAGCTCTAAACCTAAAAGTCCCGCAGCTACTTCACCTGTTCCTTCTGTTGCTACCTTTGTTGCAGTTTTAGTTGCTATCTTAGCAACTAATTTAGAAGTTCCTTTACTCACAATTCCTGTAGCAATTTTCTTAGTACCAATAACGCTAACAGCTTTTATCATTGCACTGGCGGCTACATAACCTGTACCACGCGAAAGTGCGCGAATAGAGAGATTTTGCTCTTTACCACCTGTATTATATGTTGTACTTCCTAAACCTTCTAAAAATTCTTCCCAAACAGGTCGAGGAATCTGATACTGACTTTGGATTCCTGCTAATTTTTGATTAGCTTCAGATACATATTGATCAATTGCTTCTCTTGTAAAACGTTCCATTTCAAGTTGCATTGATGATGGTTGCAAAACCTTTTTAGTAAATTCATTTTGGAAATTACCAATTAATTTTTCAGCTTTTTCTTCTTCTGAACTAGCACTAATATTTACCCAAATAGCTTCTACACCAACACCCCACTGAGTAAAATAATTGTAGTACCAATCGAGAAACGGATGGTCTACACGTCGCATTACCTCATCATGCCATTGTTCCAGATTATTTGATGCAGATGCTCTGGCACTAACTAATGCCTTGCCAAGGGCATTGGCAACATCATCGGACATTTGAGATAGCTTTTGTTCAGGAATAGTAATGGTGACAATATTTGATTTATGTTTAGATGCATCGCTGATGTGATTAAGCGAAAAATTACCCCATAGTTGAATAATGATTATGAAAACAACACCAATCCAAATGAATTTAGATGTAGATTTAATAAAATCACTATAGGCGTGAATACGCTCTGTCTTCTGGGAAAAAGTCCCTTCATCAACAGGCTTGGATGGGGAATTAGCCTTAAATAGGGCAGTAAACAGATTATTTAAGCTTGATGGTATAGTTTGGAAAAATGAAATTATCTTTTTATATAACTCTCCTTTTTGTCCTTCTTCAATCGTTTGATTATCTTCGCCTGATTGAGATAGAGGATTTTGAGTTAATTCTTGTTCTTGATTAGTGTTCATAGTCAACTTTTTTGTTTGAAGTATCGATTAATAAAATATGGAAGAGTATCTCAGCTATGCAAGTTGTCTCAAATAATCCTTTATCTTCAACTTCAAATCGCTTGAAATAGGGTAGGATTCAATCTCGCGTTCTATATCTGATTTAGATTTACCTTGTGTTCTAAGTTGCTCTACAGTAGACTTAAAAATTGCTTCAAATCCATATTCAGCTAATCCTTGTGAGATTAGAGCAAGCAAGACAAGTACAGCAATTCCTCCAAGCATTCCCAATGGCCCACCAAGCAGTGCTAAAGCTGCTGTTATTGCAGCCGCTCCAGCCCATCCCGTCACAGCCATAGCAACCAAAAGTACAAGACCAGGCACACCTAATGCCGCGATTTTGTCAACTAGCTTATCCATGATAGATCGCTAAATATAATGTGATTTTTATTTCTTTAGTCTCAGTATCTTGCAATTAAAAGCTAATTATCCCCTAGCTAGCATCAGGGATAATGGTAAGATTACATCAGGAAATTTAAGATAATCTTCAAGATTTGACTATGGCATCCAGCAATGAACCCTTTATGCAAGCAGAAAACCAGTGGGACTTGGAAACGCTTTACTCTGATTTATCATCAGTGAAAGGTAAGCGTTTGACACCAGTGGAAAAGCGACACTTGCGCGGTTTGCTTTGTGGCTTCAGTCCGGCTGAAATAGCTGAGAAACTTGGTAAAAATGGGAAAGGTGTAGAAACTGACCTCTGTGCAACTATATACAGGTATGTAAAAAGTCTGTTGGATAAGTCTGATGAAAAGTTAGAAAATTGGCGAAATATTTCTGAATGGCTCGATGATGCGGGGTATAAAAATCAGTCGATAAAGGTTCCAGGTTTAGATTTATCGCCTGATAAAGCAGTAGTTAATGTAACTAATATAAATATTGAAAATAATCAAATAGTATTTTTGATTAGTATGAAAATTCCCACTTCTAAAGATTTAGATTCTTTGGAAGATGAATTAAACAATTTAGATAATTATAAAAGCAATTAGTATTTATATTCTGCCGAAATCAGACCATGCTTGATAAGCAAACAGGGTAAAAATGAAGTATATAATTTATCGTCATGCACAGACAGAAATGGAGCGAAGAAATATACCTCAAGCTTTAGTTGAATCTGTTCTTAATGCTCCTGGGCAAGTTAAGAATATTTGTAGGTTGGGTGGAACGAAGTGAAACCCAACAAACCTTGCAACATTTTGGGCTTAACCGAACCATATTGAGTCCCCAGTCCCCCAATACAGTACAAATCAGCCCAAAAACCTCATGTAGAGACGCGATTTATCGCGTCTTGAAAGACCAATTATCTACACCAATAATCTTTAACCCAAGCGTATTGCCCAGTCCCCTTACCAAGCCCCTACACCCCTAATGAATTTAAGATAATCGAGGATCGAGAGCATCTCGTAAAGCATCACCTATATAGTTGATACTTAGCACGGTGAGAAATATTGCTGTACCAGGGAAAATAACCATGTGGGGAGCAAATTCTAAAAAGTTTTGCGCTTCATAAAGCATTCGTCCCCAAGTTGGGACATCAGGGGGAAAACCTAGACCAAAAAAGCTCAAGGTTGATTCGGTAACGATCGCAGTACTTACTGAAAGAGTAGCAGCAACAAGTACTGGACTAATCACGTTGGGCAAAATATGAATCCAAATCAATCGACTAGGAGAAGCACCAAGGGCGCGTGCTGCTGTGACAAATTCTAACTCCCGCACTGTCAAAAAACCGGCTCGGACTAATCTGGCTACAGACATCCAGTTGAGTCCACCAATTACCAGTACTATCAATACAAATATACCTAGTTCTGGGCCAGCGATCGCTTTAATCGCATCCCGAAACAAAAATATTACCAGTAATAATAATGGTAGCCGTGGTAAAGCTAAACACAAATCTGTCAAACGCATTAAAGCAATATCCAGCCAGCCGCCATAGAAACCAGAGAGTGCGCCGATGAGTGTACCGAGAGTTATGGCTACTGACATCGAAAAAATTCCCACTGCGATCGATATTCGTCCGCCATACAATACTCTTGCTAATATATCTTGACCTAAATCATTAGTACCAAATGGATGCGCCCAACTGGGAGCAAGAGTAGATTTAGCAAAGTCAATTTTGTTGATGGGAATATTATAAATAAATGGCCCAAGCAAAACACTTAACACTATAATCAGCAAGACTACAATACCAAACATCGCCTGACGATTACGACGAAACTTGCGCCATGCTTCTTTTGTGGGCGTTTCTGGTTTGGAAACAAGATTTGTTGATGCTGGAGAAACTGAAAGTTTGGATAGTTCTGAACTTTGATTAGGCGATCGTTTTAACATAAGTATCTAGTTTTTCTTCATGTTTAATTTTTAATTGTTTAGCTACTTCGTGTATTTGACACGAGGATCGAGTAACCCATAAAGAATGTCTGCAACAAGATTAAAAATCACAATCAGAATTGCATATATAAAAGTAATTGCCATGACAACTGGTGTGTCATTATTATAGATAGAGTCAATTAATAGAGCGCCAATTCCCGGAACACGAAAAACCTTTTCTGTAACTAAAGCACCTGTAAAAACACTTGGAATGTCTAAGGCTACCAATGTAACTACAGGAATTAACGCATTCCGCAAAACATGACGATTTATAACCAAAAATTTGGGTAATCCTTTAGCATAAGCAGTACGCACATAGTCTTGATGGATATTTTCTAAAATCTCTGAACGCACAAAGCGCATTAGCATTGCTGTCTGCCAGAGACCTAATACGCAAATCGGCATAATCGATTGTTTAACTTGAGCGATAAAACTCTGCCAATCTGTCACCTGTAATGTGCTGTTATAGATAAAAGGCAACCATTTCAATTGGATACTGAAGATAATAATAAATAGTAAGCCTGTAAAAAATGTTGGGAGAGAAAACCCAAAAAAAACTAAAGTAGTCAAAATTGTATCAATCAGAGAATGACGTTTGAGAGCCGAAATTACTCCCAAAGGAATAGCCAGCAGTATGCCAAAAAGGTAGGCAGAACCAACCACCCATAATGTTGTAGGTAAGCGTTGCAGAATTAAACCAATTACTGGACTACGACTAGTAAAAGAATAGCCCATATCTCCACTAACAAAAGCTGTAACCCACTTGATATAGCGGATATGGAGCGGTTGGTCTAAACCTAAAGATATTTTAATATTTTCCCGAACTTCAGCTGTAATAGAGGGATTGAGCGCAAATTCTCCCATTGGATCGCCGGGTGCTAATGCCAGAATAGTAAATATGACAACACTGATGGCAATTAAGGTGGGAATAGCAATTAGTAGACGATTAATTAAGTATTTATTCATTAGCTATTACAAAATCTGCCTTACTCTTAAAAACGAGAGAACAACTGATCTGACTTTTCACGGTATCTGGAAAACCTCTCTCTAAATCTCTCTCCTTGTAGGAGAGAGACTTTGAATTTTCCTCCTTCCCGTTTCGGTTCGAGGGCTAGAGGGCAATACATTTCAGTTAAGCCAAAAACCCTCATGTAGAGACGCGATTCATCGCGTCTGAAAGACCAATTTTCTATGCCAATAACCCTTAACTGAACCGTATTGGGCTAGAGGTTAGGTCAATCGTTAGCTTTTCCACATGACATGAAAAGTCAGAACAACTGATAAAATCAGGTTTATTGTTCAGTTTAGTAGATCAGAAACTTGCAAGATAGCATCACCGATACAAAAAATTTATCTTTAAAAACAACGGTGGATTAGTGGGATTTAGACAAAAAACAAAATGATTCGTAATTCTTCATAGGAATAATAATCATTATGAGGCAATACGGCTCAGTTAGGGGTTATTGGTGTAGATAATTGGTCTAGAGAAGACGCGATAAATCGCCGTCTCTACAAGTGTTTTGGGCTTATCTGAACTGAATTATTATCAGAGGGAAATGACAGGCAACCGTAGTTTGCCTGTCAAAGAACGTGGTATTCTCTCGAAGCTGAAGTAGAAAGAAGAATTGCATTTCTAACTTTTCTTCCGCCAAGCTGGTTTCACCACTTGACGACTACGGGCAATTACCAGGGAATCATCAGGTACATCTTCTGTGACTGTAGAACCAGCCGCAATATAGACATCATCTCCCAAGGTTAGTGGAGCCACTAAAACGCTATTGGCACCAGTTTTTGTGCGATCGCCTATTTTGGTACGATGTTTTTTCACGCCGTCATAATTGGCAGTAATTGTACCTGCACCAATATTTACCTGATTGCCGACAACGCTATCACCTATATATGACAAATGTGCCGCATTGGTGCGATCGCCTAATTGCGTATTTTTCAATTCCACAAAATTCCCTACACGGCAACCAGCACCCACCTCTACGTGACCGCGCAAATGAGCATAAGGGCCAATTCGGCTTCCTGCCTGTACAGTGCTATCTGTTACTACTGAATACTGAACTATGACATTTTCAGCTAAGTGACTATTTTCAATTAAACTCCCTGGACCAATGTGACTTCCTGTTTTAATTACCGTATTTCCTCGCAGGTGAGTTTGGGGTTCAATAATTATATCTGGCTGTAATTCTACTGTTTCATCAATGGTGATGCTTGTGGGGTCAATGAGCGTGACACCCGCTAGCATCCATTTTTCCTTGACTCGTCTTTGCAAAATTTCGGCTGCTGTTGCTAGTTGCAAGCGATCGTTGATGCCGAGAATTTCTTGGTAATCTTCCACATCTACTGCCATCACTTTTCCGACTGGAGTCACGGCATCAGTGAGATAGTATTCTTTTTGGGCATTGTTTGTCTGTAGGTGGGGAAGCACCTTTGCCAAATCTGGCCAGTGGAAGCAATAAACTCCAGCATTGATGCAGTTATTTTGTCTTTGAGCAGCAGTACAATCCTTGTGTTCGACCATTTGCTGCACAATATTTTCATCGTTACAAAAAACGCGCCCGTAGCCTGTGGGGTCGGCTAGGTGCGAGGTAAGAATGGTGGCAGCATTCTGATTTTGGGCATGAGTTTGTAACATCTGCTTGAGGGTTTCGCCACGTATTAACGGTAAATCGCCGTTAAGTATCAGCAAATCTCCGGTATAACCTTCCAAGTGAGGAAGTAATTGCTGGATAGCATGACCTGTTCCCAGTTGCACAGTCTGTTCGACAAACTCCAAGTTGGGAATTAAATGCATGGCGGCTTGCACTTCCTCGGACTGATATCCCACAATCACGATTCGCCGTGAGGGCGCAAGTGGTTCTACACTTTCGAGAACTCTCTCTACTAGCGATCGCCCACCCAAAGAATGTAAAACCTTGGGTAAGCTTGATTTCATCCGTGTGCCGCGTCCTGCCGCTAGAATTGCTACAACTACCATAAATTAGCTATTAGCTATCAGTGAAATTATAATTAATGCTTTTGGTACTTTAAAATATAGGTTCAAATCATACCAGCTAATCATACAAGAGTAAAATATCAAAGTAGTCAAGACAACTGCTTTGGTAAAAGTTGGAGATTATAATACTTTTTTGCACTCATTACAGCAGCGACAAATTATTATCCCCTACTCCCTACTCCCTACTCCCTATTATTTTTCCTTGACGGGAGCGAATAAACTCTACAAACTGCTGCATTAGTTTGGGATTACGCCAACCGGCATCAGTTTCTTTTTGCATTACCGAAAGTGCTTCTACTGAAGGAAAAGCTCTTTTGTAAGGTCGTTCGCTGGTTAGGGCATCGTAAATATCAATTAACTGAAATACTTGCGCCAGATAGGGAATATCATTTCCCTGGAGTCTATCAGGGTAGCCTGAGCCATCCCAACGTTCGTGGTGATGGCGAATAATGGGAATTACACCCCGCATACTGCGTAATGGCTGGCAGATTTTTTCCCCAATCAAAACATGCTGCTGCATGATCTGCCAATCTTCGGGGGTGAGTTCGCCTTTTTTCAGCAGCACTGCATCGGGAATACCAACTTTACCAATATCGTGGAGATAACCACCCCACCTCAAATCTCGAATTTGGTAGCGTGACAGCCTGAGATATTCACCAAAAACTTGTCCCAGTTTTACTAGGCGTTCACAATGGTTGCCCGTATTAGGGTCGCGACTTTCAATAGCCATAGCAATGGAAAATAGTACTTGTTCGGCATGGTCTAAATCTTCGTTTAGACGCTTCTGCCGCACTAAGGACTTTACACGCGCCGCTAGTTCCACACGATCAAAGGGTTTGGTGAGAAAATCATCTGCCCCAACTTCAATTCCCCGAATGCGCGATCGCCTGTCATTTAACGCTGTAATAAAAATCACCGGGATTAGCCTAGTTTGGTCATCCTGTTTGAGCAATTGGCACACTTCAAATCCATCCATTCCTGGCATCATCACATCCAGCAAAATCAAATCTGGTTGTTTTTGAGTTACCAATCCCACAACAATGGAACCACTGTCCGCCTCAATAACTTCGTATCCTTCCATCCCCAAGAGGGCAACAGCAGTCATCCGACTGGCGGCATGATCGTCAACGACTAAAACTTTCGGCGGATCTAAATCAAATCCATTCACCTTAGAACCTTTAGCTTGTAGTGTTCTAGAGACTAATAAACTATCACCACAATTAACATCAGCTTTGATCCAAGAAGGCGCTGCTTGACTATCTTCAAACATCAGGTCTTCTTGAGATAAGCCTAAAGAACTCTCCGCATTTTGCGACCCTACGGCATGATTTGAACCGATACTCTTCACGGTGCTAATGGGATTTGATCCACTAACAATTTGTTCTGTAAAGCCTGTATGGTTGGATTTCCATTGAATCACAAAGGTACTCCAAGTTTTTGCACAAGTTAACAGTGTCAGATTTCAATAACAAACAAATTTAGGATTCGACTGTATCTGAGCCGAAGTTTCGATATAGATTATGCATGATGTCAAGCTGCCTATCTAAATTTTTCGCAGCATGTATCTTTTATGTTACGAACAAGGTCTATCTTGTTGTTACATTTTTTGCTTCTAATTCCAGTATGATGAATCGGCACAAATGTTAAATCAGGTTTTTTACGGAGATTTTTAACCTAGTGGCGTCATCAACCGTTATAGTTGCCTGTTCTATGCCAGATATCGGGTTTTGAATTTCAAATTTTTCTGGTAATCATTAGGTATATGTGTTTTACTTACTCAGTTATAGCAATACTCAAGTACTGTTGAACTGCATGTAATCTTGAATACTATCATACAATCAAGTTATTTGGCTCGTAAAAACTTGTTGCCTAAGTATCTGGAAACGAAATCAGAAATTTTGGCAAAAAATGTCTAACTTTTCTGGAATTACAGGTATTTTCATGTAAGTAGGGGCAACAGCAATGCTCATTGGTGTCAACTTAACGTGAAACCGCTTGTCCGCCGGGAATTTCAATTCCCGTATAATAGCTAAAGTTATCTGAAGATGACTAAATATCGCCAAAAATCTCCAGTCTACTGAAATAGACTTTAGCCTACTAGCCCGGAAATTTATTTTGCCTCGTTCCCAGTCTCCGACTGGGAATGCTCGTCGTTGAGGCTCCGCCTCTCTTCCTGGCGGCAGAGCCGCTTTTGAGTTGCATTTCCAGCCGGAGGCTGGAAACGAGGTTTTAAAGGAGTTTCAGCTTAAGTTGACACCAATACAGCAATGCTGTGCCCCTACGACAGATGTGGTTCAAATACATGAAAACTGCTGTAAAGACTGATAATCAGGCTTACAATTGTGTAGGCGTAGCCTGTCGTAAACATCACAACCAAACTACAAACTATTTCCCATAAAATCCCTGCCTTGTGTTCCCAACAGCCACCTTTTTCGCCAACGGGAGGTAGGTTCCAGGCAAGAGGCTTGTTGCTCTTGTTGTCGCCGCATTACTATGACTTCGGTTGGATCGCTCAATTGAGGATCGCGATAAGGGATAGCAGCACGAGTTAGTAAGTGTTCTTTTTCAGCTTGCGAGAGGGTGGTGAGTGCTGAATGATTTTTAGACTCAG
Source organism: Nostoc sp. (assembly GCF_036917975.1). Taxonomy (GTDB): domain Bacteria; phylum Cyanobacteriota; class Cyanobacteriia; order Cyanobacteriales; family Nostocaceae; genus Nostoc. The sequence continues at coordinate 228,750 of NZ_JBALEJ010000047.1, read as the reverse complement.
CCATCCGAGAATGTGTTGCCATAGTACCAGGCGATCGCCTTCCTACGGGTGGGGTAGAATATATCACCAAGCCAGCAGACAAAAATGCTGTGCGTACAGCAGCAGAACAAGAATAGGTGGCTAATAAACCATCTGGATGTAAACACAATGACAGCTGTTTAATAAATTCAACAGTCCATAATTGAGGACATTGAGGTGGTGAAAAGGGATCGAGGAAAATTGCATCTGCCCAGAAACCCGATTGATGTACTAGCCTGATCGTATTTCTGGCATCGCCAATTAGTAGCTTTGCTTTCAGGTAAGGCGTTTGCACTTGATGCTCACAAGCTAGCTGTTTTAAAATTTCAATATAGTTACAGTTCCAATTATCGAACAAGTGATGAGCGATCGCCGCTTGTGGCACTGCTGGATTCAGTTCTAAACCGATTACTTCAACACAACAACTAGGATTCACTGCCCAAATTGTCTGCAAAGCCGCAGCTGTGTTATATCCTAGACCATAGCAAACATCCAATAGTCGCAAGACTGGTTTTTGAGCGGCTGTAGCTAGTTGAGTAGGTTCCACAAACTTGCAAAAACTCTCCTGCATAGCTCCATAATGGCTGTGAAAAGATTCACCAAACTCTTGAGAGACAAAGGTAAAAGAACCATCTGCTGTTAGCTTAGGTGTAAAATTTTCTAAGTTTGTCATTGGTCATTTGTCATTTGTCATTCTCATACCATTTCTTTGTGAGGCTGCGCCAAACCCTTTTTACTTCTTTCTTTCTTTCTTTCTTTGTGTCCTTTGCGTCCTTCTCCCAAGGGGAGACGCTAACGCGAATGCGGTTCGTTTTCTTCCTTGTACTTAAATATGATTTAGCGCATCTTCATACAGAATTGGTATCACCTCTACCACTTTGCCCCATGCCCCATGCCCAATACTCAATTTTTTGTTTCGCCAACTTGGCTGTTTGAACATCTAGAAGATCCGCAAGTCGTTATTGTGGATTGTCGCTTTTCTTTAGCCGAACCACAACTAGGACAACAACAGTATCTAAAGAGTCATATAGAAGGTTCGTATTACTTAGATTTGAATCAGGATCTTTCCAGTCCAGTCGGTAAGCATGGCGGGAGACATCCTTTACCTAACCCCAATGATATAGCTAACAAATTGGCAGCAATTGGGGTAGATTACCAAAAAACTTTAGTTGTAGCTTATGATGATTCGCGCTTTGCTTTTGCGGCTCGTTTATGGTGGCTGTTGCGCTATCTTGGACATGAGCAAGTAGCAGTACTGGATGGCGGCTTTGCTGGATGGCAAAAAGCTGGGTATTCTGTTACAGATATTATTCCTCATCCCCGAAAGGGTGAGTTTGTAGCCCAAGTACAAACAGAAAAGGTGGTAGATATTACAGAGGTGAAAAGCCGGAAAGACAGCGATGAGGTAGTATTAGTAGATTCAAGAGAGAGCGATCGCTACCGAGGAGAACGAGAACCAATTGATAAAATCGCCGGACATATTCCCGGTGCAGTCAATTATCCTTGGCAAGAAGTTACAGACTCTTCCGGCTACCTACTGCCTCAAGAAGAACAACGTCGTCGCTGGGAAAAGCTAGAAACAGCCGAAGAAATCTTGGTTTATTGCGGTTCTGGCGTTACTGCTTGTGTGAATTTACTTTCTTTAGAATTAGCTGGCATTAGCAAGGGTAAACTTTATGCTGGCAGTTGGAGTGATTGGATTAGTTATTAGTCATTGGTCATTAGTCATTGGTCATTGGTTTTTGGCAAAGGACAAATGACTAATGACAAAGGACAAATTTCAAAACTGGCCTAATTGGAAATTGTAATTAATACTGAAGAACCAACCATCAAAATCAATGTTTTCGTCGGTTGAACTACCTAAACTTACTCCAGCCTGCATATTCATATTAATGGTATCGGATATTTGGTAATTTAAGTGCCCGAATAGCCGATAAAATTGGTCTTCTCGATCGCGCTGGGTAAAGTCTGATAAATTCATTTGGTAGTCAATACCAACCTGGAGAGGCTTTTGCAAGTAGTAGTTTAGAGAAACCCAAAAGGAATTGATGATCTGATTACGACTTTGAGGATCAGAAAAATTTACACTAAATTCGTAGAAGCTATCTAGGATTAATCTTGGAGTTAAGGGATCTCGCCGTCCTAAAGACAGTTGTAGGGAATTCTCATTTAAAAAGCGATCGCCAGCTTTGAAGCTATCCAGGCGATCGCTGTTGTTGGCATAAAATAACTGTTGATTGCTCCAACTGATTTCTCCGTACATTCGTCTCGATAACTGCTGGTAAATATTGAGATTAAATCTTACTTGGTTGTAATCATATTGTGACTGATTTATATAACGGATGAGATTCCCATCAATTGAGCCATTTAAATAAGTCTTAGATCCTAGAGGGAAATACGCTGAGGCTAGTGTCAGTCCAGAAAAAATTAAACCATCTTCGATGGGACTATCATGTGACGAAAAAATGTTACTCGTCTCGAAGTAGCCTATATGGGCTTGTAGATAGCCGATAGGTTTAAACTTAACTACGGGTTGTTCTTTCGGTGGTGGTGGCTGCTGTTCTAGGGGTAGTAACCGCACCCGTAACCCTAATTCGCGATCGCGATCGGACTTAGGTGGCCGTTTTGGCGATCGTAGCAGCTGCATTAGCCTCTCTAGCCTTTGAGACTGATTTATCTCAGGCATATTTAATATTTGCTCTTTTGAGTCTGAAGTAGGCAAATTACTTGGCTGCGATTCTAGCGGTGGCGGGTCATTTTGCTTTTGAGTATTTTCAGGTTCTTTGGTTTGGCCTGGGGTTTGAGTAGTTTCTAGTTTTTGCTGTGCCAGATTTAACGTATTTGTAGATTCTGCCGCATTTACTCGAATGCAACAACAGCTTCTACCACTGGACGCTAACAAAATACAAAAAAACAAATTCTTCCAGTTCTTGAGTCGCATCTGGTTTGATCGCATTTGGCAAATGTAGACCCACAAGCTGCATCAGAAGTTCCGACTCAAAAGATACAATTGAGTGCATCTATCTGAGCTTTGTAGGTATATACTTAATTTACAAACTAAAATTGCTGCTTTTCAGATTTCCTCCCGGATTTTCTCTACAAAACTGAGATATTCCGAGAAAATTTCTCATGGTATTTAATCAAATAATGCGATGTGTGACTTATTCTTGAAACAAAAAACTCGCTCATTAAATTCAGAAACTCCTGATTGGGAGTTGGTTGATACTGAAGTGTATCAACAAGAGAATTCTGCTTTTAAATCTTCCACAAACTTTAATACACACAATGTCAGTTTCGGAATAAAAATTTTAAGAAACTAAACACACAGTTTATTTATGATTGATTTTATGTATGTAAATGTAGACTCAAATCCAGATAAGTTTACCTAAAAAAATTTTCTATAAGACTTCTATTTGATTTTTGAAAAATTTTGTGCAACTCAAAAAGCCTGATTCCCTACTGCCTATCTACACAAATAAGTTCAAAAATCAAATCGGATTGCTACATAACAATTTAGCACTAGTACCGCAAGGCGGAATTCAAAATTCAAAATGAATAGAGCATAAGGTTTTCAGAGATTTTGAATGGTAGGTCTATTTCCGCCGTGATGTACTAGCTTAAACCTTTATGAAAAGAAGTGAGGTTTAAAACCGTACTTCTCTACGAGACGCTACCGCGTAGCTTGCTTCCCCGTAGGGGTACGTCCCGCTACGCGCTAACGCCTGCAAGTGGCGCGTTCGCGGTAGCGTTCGCACGAGAAAGAATCATTGTTTCCCAAGGGTTGTTGAAACCCCACCCGCAAGTGGCGTGGCTGTCTTTAATTTTGAATTTTGAATTTTGAATTGATTCATCTGTTTTGGTACTAGTTAAAGTTCGCAAATTCTCAAACTATGTTTCATAAATCGTTTCCACTATTAGTGATTGCTTTATGGGGAATTATAGTATTGCCTTTCCCAAATCAGGTAAAAGCCATAACTCCTCTGACGCGAGCAGAGATTCAGAGCCTCCGCAACTTAGTACAACTGATACCTAGAAATAGAGACAAGAAACGTCCTGCACGCAAATCAGATGCAATGACTCCTGGTGATGGTTTGTCAACCGGTCGGGCTTCTTTAGCAGACTTGCGCTTTAACGACGGCTCTTTAGCACGAGTGGGTGAACAGGCTATATTTCAATTTTTACCAAATACTCGCAACTTTAGAGTTTCAAACGGAACTGCATTGCTGCTTATCCCACCTGGAAGAGGACAAACACTTATACAAACGCCAAGTGCAGCAGCAGCAATTCGTGGTTCAGCATTATTTGTACGCTACAACCAAGAAACAGATACCACAATTGTGGGGGCGCTGACCAATAGCGGCATTGAAGTTTCTAATAAAGAAGCTTCTCAAACTCAAGTGCTGCAAGCAGGACAGATGATGGTTATAGTTAAAGGCAAATTTCAGGGTTTATACGATTTTGATCTCAGAAATTTTTATGAAACCAGCGATATGGTGCGGGGGCTTGATTTAACTAAGCAAAATCTTACACCTACAGCCGACCCAGCGATCGCTAGTGTTCAAGCTGAAACTGTTGCAGCTTTAAACGCACAGACGCCGATAACAGGTGAGGGAGTAGTTGAAAACCCATCTTTTGCAGAGCTAACTACTAGTCCTTCAAATTCCTCTACCGACGACATTATCACAGACAATTCCTCACTAGACCCCATAAAAGATGATTCACCATTAAATTTATTTGAGGATATAGGACAAGTCCTATCAAATACTGAGCAGCGGCGATCGGAGAGAAATAGTAACAATAATAATGTCAGCACCCAGAATAATAACGTAGTTTCTACACCAACTCCTGTAGTTTCTACGCCAACTCCTGTAGTTACTACACCAACTCCTGTAGTTTCTACACCAACTCCTGTAGTTTCTACACCAACTCCTGTAGTTTCTACACCACCCCCAGTAGAACCAACAACACCTCCTGTAGTTACTACACCACCTCCTGTAGTTTCTACGCCAACTCCTGTAGAACCGACAACACCTCCTGTAGTTTCTACACCAACTCCTGTAGTTCCGACAACACCTCCTGTAGTTTCTACGCCAACTCCTGTAGAACCGACAACACCTCCTGTAGTTTCTACACCAACTCCTGTAGTTCCGACAACACCTCCTGTAGTTTCTACGCCAACTCCTGTAGAACCGACAACACCTCCTGTAGTTTCTACACCAACTCCTGTAGTTCCGACATCACCTCCTGTAGAACCGCCACCGAAAAGACCAACCACATAAACGCGCTAGGGACAGAATTATAACAAGTGTTAGCTACTGTCTCTACAGCCACTAAAGCAAAAAGTGATATTCCCTACGACCAGATAGCATCTGCTAACGCTAGATTAATCAAGGGCAGGACTTATACAGGATTCACCAGATATCCTTATATAGTTCCATTAGATTCTGTGTGTAAGCTCCCAGGAACTAACTTTTTGCTAGAGAGAACATAAATTTATGACTTTTGATTACGATCTGTTTGTAATTGGTGCGGGTTCTGGAGGTTTGGCGGCTTCCAAACGAGCGGCTAGCTACGGCGCAAAAGTAGCGATCGCTGAATATGATTTAGTTGGTGGCACTTGTGTGATTCGCGGTTGCGTTCCCAAAAAACTCATGGTCTATGGTTCTCACTTTCCTGCACTGTTCAGTGAAGCTTCAGGCTATGGCTGGAAAGTGGGTAATGCGGAGTTTGACTGGGAATATTTCATTACATCTATAGATAAGGAAGTTCGGCGACTGTCGCAACTACACATCAGCTTCTTAGAAAAAGCCGGAGTGGCACTAATTTCTGGTCGCGCCACATTCGTAGACCCCCACACAGTAGAAGTTGATGGCCGCAAAATTACAGCAGACAAAATTTTAATTGCTGTTGGTGGGCGTCCTGTTAAGCCAGATTTACCAGGGATGGAACATGGCATTACCTCTAACGAAATCTTTCATCTCAAAGAACAACCAAAACACATCGTTATTATTGGCGCTGGTTATATCGGCACGGAATTTGCTTGTATTATGCGCGGTTTGGGTTCGGAGGTGACACAAGTTACCAGAGGTGAAAAGATTTTAAATGGGTTTGATGAGGATGTGCGTACAGAAATTGAAGAGGGTATGACAAACCACGGAATTCGCTTGATTAAGAATAATGTGGTAAAAGCAATTGAACGTGTCCCAGAAGGGTTGAAACTGACTTTATCAGGAGATGACCAAGAACCACTAATTGCCGATGTATTTTTAGTAGCTACCGGTCGAACTCCCAATGTAGATGGATTAGGTTTAGAAAACGCTGGGGTTGATGTTGTCGCTAGTTCTATCGAAGGGCCTGGGTACCCTACCACAAATGCGATCGCAGTTAATGAATATAGTCAAACTAGTCAACCGAATATCTTTGCCGTTGGCGATGTCACCGACCGAATCAATTTAACTCCCGTAGCCATTGGCGAAGGTCGCGCCTTTGCCGATAGCGAATTCGGGAATAACCGCCGCGAATTCAGTCACGCAACTGTTCCCACAGCCATATTTTCTAGCCCAGAAGCCGCGACAGTCGGCTGGACAGAAGCCGAAGCACGGGAAAAACTCGGTGATGCCGTAAAAGTTTTTCGCACTCGCTTTCGCCCCATGTACTATAGTTTGACTGGTAAGCAAGAAAAGACAATGATGAAGTTGGTGGTTGATAGCAACACCGATAAAGTTCTAGGCGCTCACATGGTAGGTGAAAGTGCAGCTGAAATTATCCAAGGTGTAGCGATCGCAGTCAAGATGGGCGCAACCAAAAAAGACTTTGATGCCACTGTGGGTATCCATCCCTCATCCGCAGAGGAATTTGTCACAATGCGGTAAGTATGTCATTTGTCCTTTGTCATTTGTCCTTTGTCTAAAACCAATGACCAATGACTAAGGATGATCCTAATGTGAAAATTTGAATGCCTAGTCAATATATATATTTACACGGCTTTGCTTCTAGCCCTAATTCTGCCAAAGCGCGGGATATAAGCGATCGCTTTACCCAAATTCACACAAAGCTGAAAATTCCCGATCTCAATGCAGGCGATTTTTCCCAGTTGACAATCACTCGTCAGCTAAATCAAGTTGCCGCAGAATTCAACAATGATTCTACACCAGTAACGCTCATTGGCTCAAGTTTGGGTGGTTTGACCGCCGCCCACTTGGGACAGCAAAATTTACAAGTGCAACGCTTAGTTTTACTAGCGCCAGCTTTTGGGTTTTTATCCCATTGGTTGCCCAAGCTAGGCGACGAAGAAGTACAGCGTTGGCGGCAAGAAAGATATATCATGGTCTACCACTACGGGGAAGAGCGATTAATTCCTTTAAGTTACGATTTTGTCATAGATGCTGCTCAATACCAAGAAAAACTTTTGCAACGTCCTATTTCCACGCTAATTTTGCACGGCAAAAAGGATGAAGTCATTCCTATCGAAGCTAGTCGTGACTTTGCGCGTTCTCGTCCTTGGGTGGAGTTAGTCGAACTCGACAGTGACCACGCCTTGGGTAATGTCATGGAAGAAATTTGGCAGGCAATTCACCTCTTTTGCCAATTACCTTAAAGCAGTAAAATATTAAACTCACACATAACTAATATTCTGAGTCATTTGTCCTTTGTTAGTTACTAATGACCAATGACTAATGACCAATGACTAATGACTAAAACTATGCTTCCCTTCATCCGATCTGATTTATCCCAATTCACCGCCTATAAACCTCACCCCAGTAGCGATACAGCCAATTCTGTCGCCACACAGTTTGATCGGTTAGATACAAATGAAAGCCCCTACGATTTACCACCTGAGTTAAAAGAGAAGCTGGCATGGACGTATCAGCAAGTAATTGAAACAAATCGTTATCCCGATGGTGGACATGAAACACTTAAAGATGCGATCGCACAGTATGTCAATGAATCAGCCGCTCTCTCATCATCCTTGTTTACTGCTGCCAATATTTCTGTTGGTAATGGTTCAGATGAAATTATCCGCTCTTTATTAATCGCCACCTGTCTAAGAGGAGAAGGTTCAATTCTGGTTGCCAATCCCACTTTCTCTATGTACGGGATTTTGGCACAAACTTTGGGCATTCCTGTTGTGGCGGTGGGAAGAAATGAAACAAACTTTGAAATTGACATCAGCGCCGCACAGTCTGCGATCGAACAAACTCAAAATCCCCCCATTCGCGTAGTTTTCGTAGTGCATCCCAATTCGCCGACTGCCAACAGCTTAACTGCGGCAGAATTGACATGGTTAAGAAGTTTGCCACAGCATATTTTGGTAGTAATTGATGAAGCTTATTTTGAATTCAGCCAAACTACCTTAGTAGGTGAATTAGCACAGCATCCTAATTGGGTAATATTACGTACTTTTTCTAAAGCCTTCCGGTTAGCATCTCTCCGTGTTGGTTATTGCGTCGCTCATACAGAAGCGATCGCCATCTTAGAAAAAGTTCGCTTACCTTACAATCTCCCCAGCTTTTCCATTGCGGCAGCATTAGTTGCTTTACAAAACCGTACACTCTTGCTGAAATCAATTCCTCAAACTCTGAGCGAACGAGCCAAACTCATCGAAATTCTATCCCAGCGACCAGAACTACAAATTACCCCAAGTGCTGCCAACTTTATTTACCTGCGTCTTCAAGCAAATAGCTTTGGTTCACAAGATGCTGCATTAAAAACTTTCCACCAGAAACTTAGGACGCTGGGTACTCTTGTGAGACACATTAGCGGAGGATTGCGAATTACCGTCGGCACCACAGAGGAAAACGCCCGCACCATAAATCGAGTCCAAGCTCTTTTGGCAGATTTGGAATCTTAGCAATTCACTCAGTAATTAAACCTGTTGTTCATATCACTGCCCAAACGGCGTACTATTCCTACTGTTTGTGGCAGCACACCCACCAAAAGAGCAAAGGCAACATCCGGTAAAAGAGCCACTATTTCTGGTGGAAAGTATTGTTCAAATTGATCGAGAATCTTCTGAACACGCTGCCCAGGCAGTGGATTTTCAGTTATTTGTTTGATTAATCGAATCCACTGTCGCCTAATCAAGTAAGCTTTCTGACGTTCTTCATTAGATTCGGGAATTAATAAAGACAGATTACCTATAGGCAGTGCCCTTTGGCAATCACAATCGTAATCCCCACCCACAGCAGCTCCAGGCCCAGCAAACTCTGCATGGTAGCGTTTAAAGAGTAGTAATCCATTTCTCCTACGACTATTGACGATAAAAACTTCTCCGCTGTGCAAACGTGTAAGGATATCCGAGCCTTGTGACTGCTCAGTTCCATCTGACATGACAATAGAATCAAGGAAACTTGTTTCAGGGTAATAAGTTGATAACATAGAGGTCTGATAGCGTTGATGCTGTTCGCTATCCATGTTTTTTAAAGTTTCAACGAATGTGGTAGTAGTATGCACTTCAAAACTTAAATAAGTGTTGTGTCAAATCAGGTTTTTGAATGTCTTTTATTGTCAAGAGTTTTTTACTCAAATCAACTAAAACAGCAGTATATAGACGTTGTTTCAGTAATTGAGTGATTATATTTTATGAGATATAACTAGATTTGTCTGTAAACTCTAGGAGTGTTTTCTTAAAGTTTTTATAAAGATGAATATCTTAATTACAAAGTTATTATGATGAACTGAGGATTTTTTTAAGCGCATTTTCGCGTATATCCCCATTGTAATCCATTTTATCTATATCGAAATCGAATACTTCAAAATATTTGTTAACGATAAATCACAAAAGGCAAAACTTAATATTTTATAATGTTAAAAATCTTTGCCAAAAAGAGACTTTTTTTTCAATAATCAATAATATTTTTCGGAACCAGCCTGATGAGAATATTCTTCCTAAAAAGAATTATAAAAGCTATTTATTCGATTTATAAATTCATGCTTCTGAGTTTTTATTTAGTACATTATGGCAGAAATTTGTCTATAGCGGTTCTCATTCACGTGAGGTACACCCGTAGGGGCAATACCCTGCGGGAAGCCCTCCGGGTTCAGCAGTCGCTCGTGGGGGAAACCCCCAAGACCGCGCTGCTTCACCGCTTTGCATCTACATGAATTGCCCCTACACCTTACGATAGAATTTTGTACCGCATTTGAGTGGGAACCGCTATACCATCAACCAATTGCTTGAGTAACTGGCTATCTGTTTGATTGAGATAGTGACTGGATTTCGAGCGTGTTGTACTAGATATTTAGCTTAGTTATCTTGTCTTTAATTACCGCTATGAGTTACAGATTTTATCCGAATTAATTGCAACACAAAACTTGACAATTACCAAAATAAAATTTAGATGCTGGAGTCAGCACTCAAGTACTTGTGCAAAAGCATCTGGTTTGAGCGTCTTAGGAAAAATGTATTCCAATTAGATTCGACTTTATGCACCCGATATCCCAGCTTGAAATAAAGCTGTCTTGCTTGATGGTTATTTTCTAAAACATGGAGATATAAGTCTTTAAATCCCCACTCGCGAGAAACTTTTTCACAGCTAGTAAGTAATCCTGAAGCCACACCATGTCTACGGTATTTTGGGTGAACCGCTAAATTAGATAAGTAAGGAAAACCTACGCCAGCCTGGCTCCAGGAATCACTGTACCGTACACCCAGTTCCACACTTCCCACTAAATTATTAGTCTCACCAGTAGTAGCTTCAAAAGCGACTAAACAAACATGACGAGGCGGAGGTGATGCCATACGATGCCTTAAATCTTCGTAAATACCCAGACGTAGCAATGGAAAAGCCCATCCCCATATACCCTTGTGGGAGTGAAAGCTTTCAGTAATAATTTGGGCAACACCAATCAAATCAGCAGGTGTAGCCGTCCGAATTTGGAATTGGTAGGAAGCTGGATCGATTGGCTGTTGGTGGTATGGGTGAAAAAACCGATATTTCAAGGCTAGTTTAGTATTGATTTTATTCTAAGAAAATTTCTCAAATATCCGAAAACACCATTTTAACTAAATGAAAACTTAATTGCTGCTCAGTAGATTGAAGTGACACAACACCGCTAATTCGCTTTTGCTTGTGGATCAAACAAAGTTTTATACTTTAAGTCTGAGGTTTTTTCAGGAGGCAGGATTAAGGCACGCTTAAAAGCGTAAAACTAGCGATCGCCAAACATATTCTTGCTTTCTCTTCTAACCTGCATTTTGAAAGAGTCTTAGGAATTACAGCTTCATAAATCTATAAACTTGAATTCAGTAGGTTCTGGTGCATCCCTTGCTTTAGGTAGGTAGGATATCAGACTGATTACCACAAAAAAATCTGTAAAGTGATATAGCTTTGGCTGAGTGGGTAGAGAAATAGCATAACTTGCCCGTAGGCAGCACCTACAAAATTGTTAAGTAAGTACACCATTGCCAAACTCTGGTTTCAAATCACCATTGGTTGCAGTACTGAACTTTTTTTGCACTTGCTGCTACACTGACACTACTTTGCTACGAAATTATATGAATGGGCTATACATATACTGGTACAAGAATCTTAAGGTTCCCTAATCCCTAATCTCTAGCTCTCCAACCACTACAACTTGTCTGAATCATAGTTTTGATTGCTAAATTAGAAAGAGGTATTTGTCTAATAGTATACTTTGGCTTTCAATCTTATTTTGTTGATTTTGCTGACTCCATCATGACTATCATAAATAAAATTTACCTGCAAGTGTTAGTACAACTGCTGCGGAGGGAAAACTTAATATGCAGCTTCATCTGGATTTTTAAGCTAGCTATGAGCGCTGTGTGTGGTATCAGACATTACTCACAGGAGGTGAAGGAACATTTGGCAAGCAAGCATCGACTCTGTAACACTAAAACAGACTATGAAAGCAATTACACTGCACCAAAGCAAACAGTAATCGGCACAAGCCATTGAGACGAATTACTGTGAGCAAATGCTCCTACACTCAGCAGTCATGTAGCCAACCAGCCTTATTGGTCGAAATGCTCTGCTCTCGCCTGACTCAGAAAAATCCTTAACTGATCAGATTATTCTTTATCCGACTGCCGTTGCAGCAGGAAAGCGGTGCATGAAATCCCAAGCAAACAGTAAGCCTAAAATTTTGGTTGTCGATGATGAACCAGACAACCTTGACTTGCTTTACCGCACTTTCTATCGCGACTATAAGGTGCTAAGGGCAACCTCTGGCCCTGCGGCCCTCGATCTGCTGGCTCAAGAGGGAGAGGTCGCGGTGATCATCTCCGATCAGCGGATGCCGATGATGAGCGGTACAGAATTTTTAAGCCTCACAGCAACTCAATATCCAGATATTATTCGGATTATTTTAACTGGCTACACCGATGTCGAAGACTTGGTGGAAGCAATCAACGCTGGTAAGGTATTTAAATATGTCACTAAACCGTGGGAAGCTGAAGAACTTAAAGCAGTGGTACGCCAAGCTTTGGATACCCACAATGTTCTCAAAGCCAGAACCCGCGAACTTACCCGCACACTCCGTCAAGAATCGCTGCTGAATACCGTTACAAATACGATTCGCAGTGCTTTAGACTACAGACAAATTTTGCAAGCAATTGTAGACACAGTGGGTCACATGTTGGAGGTGGATGTCTGTCTGTTGCGTCCTTTCCAAGATGACCAGTTGGCGGATAAAGGATTTATTTATCAGAAGCCTCTTTCTGAAGAAGCAGAGGTGCAGGGGATCGGAGGGGAAGTAGCACTAAATCTTTCTCCTCTGCCCCCCATCTCTTCTGCCCCCCATCCTCTTGTTTCCCCTCAGCCTCTTTTGGCTCAGACAGTGTGGGAAACCCGCGAAGTCCAAGTAATTCACGATGCCATTGATGATGGGCGGATTCACGGTAATACTGCGGAACTGCACGAGCGTGGGGAAGCTTTTGCTGCTGCTGATATTCGTTCTAGTTTAATTGTGCCACTGATCTGCCAACAAGAACTGATGGCAGTATTAGCACTGCACCAGTGTTTTCAGCCTCGCCTCTGGGGGGAGGATGAGGTGCAGTTAGTTTTGATGGTAGCGGATCAAGCAGCCTTAGCTTTATCTCAAGCTTATGCTTACGAACAAGTACGTGCCCTTGCCAAGCGAGAAGCTCTAATTAATACGATTACGAGCGCGATTCGCTCTAGCCTAGATCCGCAAGATATCTTTGCGGCCATCACCCAGCAATTGGGACAAGCTTTACAAGTCGATGGCTGTGTCCTGTCTTTGTGGACAGAGGAAGATGAGTTTGTCGAGTGTGTGGCTTTGTATGACAGTTTTCAACATCTAGAAAATTTACGCTTGCCAGCCCCAGATAATCATTCAAATGGCAATAATCACGTACCAACTCAGAGATTACCCTATTCTCAAGCATCCATACAGGAGAATCCCATCCTCCAACAAATGCTACAGACACATGAACCTGTGGTCATTGGTAATGTGAGTAATTCTCCCTCAGATGTGCGGGGTTTTGATTTGCCTTTAAAAATGCCAGCGCGATCGCTAATGTTTGTACCATTATTGGCTGACGGTAAATGTATCGGTAGTATTACCTTACATGAAGGTAAAAAAGTACGCCAATGGCTACCGTCTGATATCGATTTGGCGAAAGCAGTAGCAGCGCAAGCAGCGATCGCTGTCCAACAGTCACACTTATATGAAAAAACTCGCCAACAAGCTGAACGCTTACTGGAATTAGACAAACAAAAAACCGAATTTTTCCAAAATATTTCCCATGAGTTTCGCACACCCATCACCTTGATTCAAGGGCCTTTAGAGTCGGCGGTGGCGGCTGGTGAAGGATTATCTTATTCCCAAAGTGCGATCGCTCTGCGTAATTCCCGCCGCCTACTGCGACTGGTAAATCAACTCCTGGATTTACAACGCCTAAATGCGGGGAGAATGCAGCCTAGCTTCCATCCTTGCGATTTAGTCGAGTTTGTCAGCCAAATTGTGGAATCTTTTCGTCCCTACTGCGAGAAAAAGAGACTGCATCTCGCCACCCAGTTAGATGAATGTTCTACGGTGTACTTGGACATGGAAAAATTTGACAAGGTGGTTTATAACCTCTTGTCAAATGCCATGAAGTTTACTCCCGAAGGTGGCACGATTAGTGTCAGACTAAAATCTGAGCGCGATCGCTGCGTCTTGCAAGTACAAGATACTGGAATTGGCATTGTTAAAGAACAAATTCCCCATCTATTTGAGCGCTTCCGCCAAGCTGAAGGTTCAGCAAACCGTTCCTATGAAGGCAGTGGTTTAGGTTTAGCTTTAGTTAAAGAATTGGTCGAATTACATGGTGGTCAAGTCACTGTGGAATCAGTTTACGGTCAAGGCACTACCTTTAGTTTATGGCTGGTGAGTGGAAATGCTCATTTACCCCCACAGCAAGTACTAGAAACGCCTACCGAACTGAATACGAGCCGCGCTAGCGTAGAATTGGCTGATTTAGAACTAGTAGAGTCAACAACAGACAATATTGAAGATATTACAATAAACTCCCCCACTAGTATTGATACTCAAGACTCACTACATAAGACTCAGCACTCAATTTTAGTTGTAGATGACAACCCAGATTTGCGAACCTATGTATCTGAAATTTTCCGCCGCAACGGTTATCGTGTACAAACAGCTCGTAACGGTCATGAAGGGCACAGTAAAGCTAAGGAAATTCTACCCAGCTTAATTGTGACTGACTTAATGATGCCCTTGGTGAGCGGACTTGAGATGATTCAGATGATCCGCAATGAGGAGAAGTTGAAAGGAACACCAATCATTCTGCTGACAGCGAAAGTAGACGAGGAAACCCGCATCGAAGGTACAGAACATGGGGCGGATGCTTATTTAGCAAAACCATTCAACGATCGGGAACTTTTGGCGGAAGTTCGGAATCTTTTAGCGTTGAAAGAAAATGAGCGGCGAATCGTGGAGTTAAATACTTATCTCACAGAATCGGTGCTAAAGCGCTTTTTACCGGCTGTATTGGTGCAAAAAGCCGCAACCGGAGATTTAACGTTAGATTTACGCCCAGAACCACGCTTGATTACAGTTTTGTTTAGTGACATCGTGGGTTTTACACAGCTATCAAATACTCTCAGATCCCGACGAGTCGCAGAGTTGCTAAATGAATATTTAGAAGCTATGACCAAGGTTGTATTTGGTAATGGCGGCACTGTAGATAAATTTATGGGAGATGCGATCTTAGCTTTATACGGAGCGCCCGAAGAACTAACCCCCAATGAACAGGTGCGTCGTGCTATTAATACAGCAAGAGCAATGCACCGCTCACTAGCTGTGTTAAACGAACGCTGGCGAGAGCAAGGTGTATTCGATGGCGACAGACTTACTAGCGTCCAGTTTCGGTGTGGTATCCACCAAGGTACTGCTGTTGTGGGGATGTTTGGTAGCGCTGAACGTGCCGATTATACTGCTATTGGCCCAAGTGTAAATATCGCTGCCAGGTTGCAAGCTGCTGCTGTTCCCGGTACAATCCTGGTTTCTGCTGCCGTGGCAGATTATTTGCAGGAAGAAGAAATTACTAAAGGTAGTCCGCTAGAACTTAAAGGAGTAGATGAAACAGTTTTGACTTTCGCTGTTACACCAGAGGTAATGGTTAATCGCTAAAATTTAGACTGGTATTTGAAAGCATTATCAATGAGTTAAGAGTGCCTAATCATATCCAGTTTATATAATATGACACCATCGGTTGCAGACAAAACTCCAATTCCAGCCAAGGTCTGGAGACGACATACTGATCCCCCAGGTTTGTGGATTTCTGTTGTTGTAGGTTCAGTCTCTCTGCACTTGCTGGTGTTCTGGCTGATGCGCTCATCTAATGCATTTAGTCTGTGGTTTCCCCAGCAAAGTCAATCTGCTATTCCTATTGAATTGATAGACATTGCTCCCAAAACAAAATCAATAATCAAATCAAAATCAACAGCCAAAACAGTTTCGTCAAAGCCATTATCCTCACATCAAAAGTCTGTACCACCAGCACGTCCACTACAGACAGGACGAACTACGCCCAGAAATCAAGATTTTGGCGTCATAAATTCTACGGATAATCCCCAGAAAAAGAGCCGAACTGTCGCTTCTCAAACTAATCGCAAACTCTTTAGACGACAGATAGTTCCCACGCCAAAACCAACACCTACAGCCACGCCAAAACCAACGCCTACAGCCACGCCAAAACCAACGCCCACAGCCACACCAAAACCAACGCCTACAGCCACGCCAAAACCAACACCTACAGTTCCAGTTGGTAATTTACCTTGGAAGCGCCGTCAAGAAATCAAACTGGGAAAGGGAAGACCACTAACAGCAGGTATTCCATCAAATCGACCAGTTTTAGAACCTGAAAATAGGGAAACTCCACCAACTCCGACTAGAGAAACTCCACCAGCTTCTACTAGAGAAACTCCAGCAACTCCGACTAGGGAAACTCCACCAGCTTCTACCGGGGGAGCGTCGGTAGCAATAGTAGCTCCTTTATCTAGAGATGAAGTGATTAGCTTGATACAATCAAGAGGATTTCGACAAGATGCTTTACCCGACGTTATCGCTTTATACAAGGGAAGCAACACAAAACAATTAGACTCAAGTTTTCTTGTCCAGAATTCTGGACTTAAACCAGCACATCTCTTGGCTAGCTTAATAATTGATAGCAATGGTAACTTTAAACAGGCTGTAGTTCTAGAAATACAACCAGCAGCACTGCAAAGTGAAAAAACCACATACGAGCAAGTCCTCAATGAAGTTTTCAAAACAGAAAACTTTCTTCCTGCCCACAATAACGATGGCAAAAAACCAGGCTTGAGCAATCTGTATATCAGAGTCACAATCCAAACTGCCAATTAAAACTAAATGCTTGATTTTTTACATAAGCTGTGTTAAATTCATAGGGTTGGAAATACGCGGGCGTAGTTTAGTGGTAAAACTATAGCCTTCCAAGCTATTAATGCGGGTTCGATTCCCGCCGCCCGCTTAGAAAATGCCCTCAAATATACTAATCTAGTGCCATTAGTAAGGTTAGAGAGACGCGATAAATCGCCGTCTCTACAGGGGATTTATCCGTCAATTGGTTTTTGACAGACTAGTAGTGGTCTGTCCCATTAAATTTGAGGGATAAAAGAACGAACCGCAAAGGACGCAAAGAGCGCAAAGGAAGAAAAGTTAAGAATGAGTTCACCCATTATATTTAATGGGACAGACTACTAGATACTCAAAGCAGCAAAATTTCAGGTAAGGGAACTCCAAGAAATAAATTATCCAATATTGTGGGGTGGGCATCTTGCCATTAGTGTCAACTTAAGGTTAAAACCCATTTGTCAACGATAGGTTTTGTTAGTAACGAAGTATAAAGGTGAACTTTTTCTGACTTTTATACGCAAGCTGGGAGTGATGCTAATAAACAAAGCATTAATAGTCCCTGAGAAAGTTCGTTTTTTGTCCCTTTCAAACCGAATTTTTGAGCATAAATGCTTATTGACATAGGAAGTTTGAGCTTAACTTGACACCAATGGCATCTTGCCCGCCCTATGGACTGGGCGGGCAAGATGCCCACCCCACAGGAGTTAATTGGATATTTTTTTATTTGGAAGTCCCTAATGTGAGAAACCAGGACTGTGGGAGTTGCCCAATGCTTCTTGATTTTCTGAATTTAGAATTGCTGCTACGCTAATTGAGATTTTCTAGGCGAATGCGTGGATCGGCTGCTTTGAGCATCAAGTCGGCGATTAAATTGCCAATAATCAGCAGTACTGCGCCCATTAACAAGCTTGCCATTAATAAATATAAATCTTGAGATTGTAAAGCCTGTAAAGTCAATCTCCCTAAACCGGGCCAGTTGAAGAAAAATTCGGCGATGAAAGCACCATTTAGTAAACCGGCTAATTCAAAACCCAATAAGGTAATTAAGGGATTTATGGCGTTGCGGAGTGCATGAACGTAGATGACGCGGTTTTCTGGTAGACCTTTGGCACGAGCCGTTTGGATATAATCTTGACGCAGCACATCCAATAATTCACCGCGAGTGATGCGTTGCAAACCAGCAAAACTAGTAATTGAGAGGGCGATTGTGGGTAAAATCATGTGCCAGCCGATATCTAAGATTCTGCCAAACCACGATAGTTCTGAGTGATTAATGCTAGTCATACTACCCACTGGGAATAGCGGCGAGGTGATTTGGGCTAAAACCAGCAGCGCTAAGGCAGTGATGAAACTGGGAAAGCCTTGTCCAGCGTAACTGATCACCTGTAGAATCCGGTCGGCTGGTTTATTTTGTTTAACAGCGGCAAAAATCCCTAGAGGGATGGCGATCGCCCATGTGACAATTAAAGATGCGATCGCTAATAGTAAAGTTGCTGGTACTCGTTCCCACAACAGCGATGCCACTGAACGCTGATAAATAAAACTTGTGCCAAAATCCCCTTTGGTCACAATTCGCCATAGCCATAGCCAAAATTGCTCTGGCCAAGACTTATCTAGGCCAAACTGCCGCTTGATTTCCGCAATTCTTTCTGGAGATATCTTCGGATTTTGCCGCAGCGTATCTACATAATCACCGGGAGCGAGTTCAATGATAAAAAACGACAACGCTGATGCCAACAACAAAGTCAGGAGTGCCTGCAATAGCCGCTTTCCTACATAAACAAAAGTTTCGCTCGTGACTAGCCTGATTAGCCAATCCCGACCTGTCTCCAAGGAAATTTTTGTAGATGTCATTTATCTTTTGTCCTTTGTCCTTTGTCACTTGTCCTTTGTCCTTCGTCATTTGTCACTTGTTTTTCTATTGACCAATGGCTAATGACTAATATTCAATTAAAGAGATAATTGGCACGTCCGGCAAATGTGTACGCCCTTGTAAATCCCGTAGCTCGATAATAAACCCAAATCCTACTAGTTCGCAGCCAATTTTCTGCACCAACTTTGCTGTGGCACTCGCAGTTCCTCCTGTAGCAATCAAATCGTCCACAATCAAAACTCGGCTACCTTGGTGTAAGGCGTCTTGATGCACTTCTAGGCAGTCTGTACCATACTCTAGTTCATATTCAATTGAGTAAACGGCTGCCGGTAACTTCCCTCTTTTGCGGACGGGAATAAAACCAGCTCCTAATTTATAAGCCAGAGGTGAACCAAAAATGAATCCCCTCGACTCTATGCCAATGACATAATCTACAGTTATTTCAGCTTCATTGCATTTTTGTGTTAAAAAGTCAATAGTGTAGTGCAGTCCTTCTGGATCGCGCAGTAACGTAGTAATATCCCGAAATAAAATTCCGGGTTTCGGGAAATCTGGGATGTCACGAACGAGAGACTTTAAATCCATAAAATGGGGAATTGGGAATGGGGAATGGGGAAAGTCAGGAGTGGGGAGTGAGGAGTGAGGAGTTATTAATTTAAATTCATAACTATCCCAGTCCCCAGTCTCCAATCCCCAATCCCCAATTTCAGATACCTGAAAAATCGTACACTATAATGTCATACGCTGGGGGTCGAGGCTGAAGTTTCGCCATTTATTGACGATAATTAGAATCTAAACCAAGCTAGAAAAGGTGTTGCATTAATAAATGAGGTGAATTTAGTGATGTTTTAAACTTTTGATTTCAATATAGGGAAAACTTTCAATAGAAAGAGTTAAGTAATGTATATATCAGGTAGTTATGATACTGCTACAAGTCTAACGCTCAAGTCTTGACTACCGACCTTAAATTTGTTTTATCTAGTCTGTTGGAACCGCATAAGGTATTTATAGAATGAATGTCTCAGCAAGTTTAACGCCGTTCAACAGTCCAACCCAAGACTCAGTGCCGATGATTCTGGACACTTTACCAGATCCGGCGATCGCTTCCAAAACCTGTCCTCGGAGAACCAGGCTGCAAATTGACCTGATTTTACTGGCAATTGAAGCTTTAGAGCTTGGTGGTTCAGAAGCAATCCTGGCTTTTGCTCAAGAGTTGGATCTTAAAGGAATTGTTAAAGACAGGGTGAATTTATGGCGGATGCGTAGCTCTAACCCGCTACGAAGAGCGCATATACGCCGTCCCTTAACTATTATGGAAGCCAAAGCTCTGGTGGTCATTGCTTGCTATATAGCGCGGCGTTTAACTGTTGTCATCCGCCAGTTATTAATGATATGTCAACAAATGGAAGAGAAGCAGATTCCATTAGAACAGAATTTGCGTCTATCTAACTACCTAGAGCGGTTTAGAGCGCATTTTAAAAGCCGGATGAATGCTCGGCGTTCTGGTGTACTAGCATTAACTTCTGATGAGAAATTAGATGCGCTAGCAATAAATTTGTTAGGACAATTACTATTTTGTACTGGTACAGCTGGAATGCAGCGGTTCTGGATTAGTCTTTTTGACGGTGAAGTGGAATGAATATTCAACGTAAGTATAGTCTACCTAATTGTACACTTCTTTTAGAAGGCTTAAGTGATGTCACTAGGGCTACACAGTTCCAGGAAATGCGCCCGGAATTGTCAATATTGGTAAATGCAGAATGCTATTTATCTGGTTACAATCAACCCTTAACGGGAGGACGGGAATTTTTTGAAAGTTTGGTAAGGGCTGTTAGTGGCTACGCCCAAGAATTTTTAAGTAGTGTACCCAATCCGCAAGCACACAATCAGGAATCGGAGCTAGTAGAGTTTCAGAAAATTGACAGCAACCGACATCGGTTAATCATACATTCAGAAGGCGCTCCAGAGGGATTTGAGTCTCACTCTAAGAATTCCAAACGTCCGCCGATTGAAATAGATTTGAATACGGTGCAGTTGTTTGATTTAGTAGAAGCAGTAGATCAGTTTTTTGCTGATAGCCAGACTTTACCAGAATTATCTCTAGAACTACAACCAGTTACTAGACGCTATGGCGGTGCTAGTCAAGCTTTGATCAGGCAGGCTGTTCCTGCGGCTGTGGGAGTATCAAGTTTAGCAGTAGCAGCGATCGCATTTAACTTGATTCCACCTCCCCAAATTCGTCCACCACAGCCTAAGGCAGATGAGCAAACTAGCTCTACAACCAAGAGCCTCACTCCTCCAGTATCAGCGGCTGCAACTCCTGTCGCTGCTGCAACGCCTACACCAACACCTACAGCTAATACAAAGCCAGTAGTTAAAGATTTAGAAGCACTTTTAAATACAGTTCCAGAAATTACCGATCCATCCCAGCTGCGTGCATTGAATCGTCAAGTGTATAACCAAGTTCATCCAGCTTGGACTAAGCGTTCAGGATTACAACAGGATTTGGTCTATCGTTTGGGTGTAGCTGCCGATGGTGCGATCGTTGGTTATAAGGCGGTGAATAAGGAGGCTAATCAAGGAGTTGGCCAAACTCCTCTGCCTAACCTACTTTACAATCCTGCTAACCGCGCTCCCATTTCCAATGAACCGATCGCCCAATTCC
Source organism: Nostoc sp. (assembly GCF_036917975.1). Taxonomy (GTDB): domain Bacteria; phylum Cyanobacteriota; class Cyanobacteriia; order Cyanobacteriales; family Nostocaceae; genus Nostoc. The sequence continues at coordinate 207,331 of NZ_JBALEJ010000047.1, read as the reverse complement.
GAATAGTGTTTACTACAAATGGTGTGCTGCAAGTTAGCCCTTGGCGGGGATATGCCAGGACACCGGAGGTAATCGGGGCAAAAATTACTGACCCTAAGATCACTAAAGGTTTAAATCAAAAGCTTTATAATGCAGTTCGTCAAAGTTGGACTGGTACTCCCACCTTTACGCGAGATTTGAAATATCGGGTAGCAGTCAACAAAGATGGTGTAATTGCTGACTATGAACCACTCAACCAAGTAGCCTTTGACTATTTTCGGGAAACACCTCTTCCCAAGATGTTTAACGCTATCTACGGTTCCAATGTAGCTGCTCCCAATGCCAAAGAACCTCTGGCTCACTTCCAAGTGATATTCAAGCCTAGTGGCACATTGGAAGTTACTCCTTGGCAGGGATATCAGTAATTGGATGGGGCATTGGGAAAAGAATTAAATTGCTATTCCCTGTGCCCTACTCTGAGCAATAACATACCTGACAATTTAATTTTCCATCTATCTCTGTAAGTTTGCGATAATATGGCGCTAACCTGAGAAATTTAGATTTATGACCCAGGATTTTGCCTTTTTAAAGCGGATATACAATGCTTTTGACCCATTTCGCCCCTTACCCGCAGGAGATCCCGCTTACGTTGATTGTACAGAAGTGCGGGGAGATGGTGACATATTAGTAGAAGTAGGTAGAGAGATTTTGTATTCAGACAGAATTACCTCTCAACTGTATGCAGGTCATCGCGGTGCTGGGAAATCAACAGAATTACTGCGGCTTCAGAAATATTTAGATGAGCAAGGTTGCTTTGTTGTTTATTTTCCCGCCGATGAACAAGATATTGATCCAGAAGATGCCCAATATACTGATATTCTTTTAGCTTGTACCCGCCATTTAATAGAAAAATTAAAAGATACCAATCCAGCTAGTTTATTGAACTGGTTAAATGATCGTTGGCTAGATTTAAAAGATTTGGCATTAACTGAAGTCTCCTTACAAAGCTTAAGTATAGAAGGGCAAATTGCCCAATTCGCCAAATTAACAGCAAATTTGCGAACAGAACCTACTCAACGCCAAAAAATTCGTGAGCGTGTCAATCCGCATACAATTACTTTGATTGCAGCTTTAAATGAGTTTATTCAAGATGCCAAAAAGCACTTACCTTCAGGATATTCTCAACTTGTATTAATTGCTGATAACTTAGACCGGATTGTACCTATACCTCAAGAAGATGGACGCAGCAATCACGATCAAATTTTTATCGACCGTAGCGAACAACTCCAAGCTTTAGATTGCCATTTGCTTTATACAGTACCCATTTCTTTGCTGTATTCTAATCGCGCCGCAGACCTAGCTAATATCTATGGGAATACTCAGGTATTGCCGATGATTATGGTGCAAACGCCTGATAATCAACCCTATCAACGCGGTATTAATAAAGTTATAGAAATACTGCAAAAACGTCTGAGTTTGATAGACTCTAGTTTATCTGTGGTAGATATGTTTGAGCAGCGAGAAGCTTTAGAAAGACTATGCCTCATGAGTGGAGGTCATGTGCGAAATTTATTATTATTAATGAAGGAGGCAATTAAATACACAAACAGCCTACCCATTCCTACCAGAGCCTTACAGCGCTCAATGAGCGAGTTGCGAAATACTTATCGAAATACAGTTTTTGCTAATGAATGGGAAGCACTGGCAACTGTGTATCATTCTAAAGAAATAGAAAACGATCCATTGTATCGAGGCTTATTATTTAATCGCTGTATTTTAGAATATCGTTATTTAAATCGAGAAGGAGAAAGTCAAGTTTGGTATGATATTCATCCTCTTATCAAAGGTATTAAAGAATTTCAAGATACCTTTAATCGACTGTATCCGGCATAAAAATAAATAACTGTGTCTTTAACGCTTAACATTGGGCATTACACAGCTAAGATTATGGCACTAGAACTGACGGATTGGGATCGGGATTTACCATCACAAGGAGATGAGGAATATCAAGCCTTAGTCCGCACTCTGAATTTTACAGAAGGCTTTGGCTTATTATTTGTCCGTTGCTCTCCGGCTGAGGGTGAGCAGTTAATTACCAAGGTAAAAGAAGATATTCCCAATAAAAATATTGAAGTTATACGGCTGGAGCAAGCTGTGACTAATTTATATGAAATAATTGATAATTTAGATAAAAAAAAAGAAATAAATATTTTATTTGTTACAGGTTTAGAGCATTCATTTTATAAATATGAAGAATGCAAAAGCTTAACAGGTTGGAATAGTAGAGATATTTATTCATACAGTTGGAAGGGTGTACCACCTGTTTTAATTAACCTTAATCAACAGCGAGAACGGTTTAAGGATAACTTTAATATTTGTTTTGTGTTCTTGCTACCGATATTTGCGATTAAATATTTTATTCAACGTGCGCCAGACTTTTTTGACTGGCGTTCTGGGTTATTTGAATTCCCTATAGACTCAGAAACTTTAGAACAAGAATCATCACGGATAATTCAGGAGCGAGATTATGAAAAACATCTTGCTCTAACACCAGAAGAAAGAACTCAAGAAATACTAAGAATTCAAGAATTAATAGCAGAAGACCATCAAACACCTGCTCGTCAATATGATTTACTGATTAACCTGGGAAAATTGCAGTCTGCTGGACAAGATTATAAAGAAGCGATCGCGTCCTACGACAAAGCACTAGAATTTAAACCTGATGACCACCAAGCTTGGTACAACCGAGGGATTGCGCTAGAGAATTTAGGACGCAGTGAAGAAGCGATCGCATCCTTTACAGAAGCCTTGAAAGTTAAACCAAATTCCCAGGATGCTTGGAACTGGCATGGCTATTTGCTGGATGGATTAGGACGCTATGAAGAAGCGATCGCATCCTACGACCAAGCACTAAAAATTAACTCAGATGATTACTATGCTTGGAAGGGTCGGGGTATTTCATTGCAAAAATTGGGTAGATATGAAGAAGCACTCATTAATTTAGACAAAGCTTTAGAATTGGAATTTAAGGATGACTTATCTAACCTTTATTATGCCTGGAAATGGCGAGGTATTACACTTAACAAACTAGGTAGATATGAAGAAGCACTCATTAGTTTAGACAAAGCTTTAGAATTGGAACCTAAGGATGACTTGTCTGACCTTTTTTCTGTCTGGAGATGGCGAGGCATTACACTTAACGAAGTGGGTAGATATGAAGAAGCACTTGCATCCTATGACCAAGCACTAAAAATTAAACCAGATGACTACGAGGTTTGGAATCACCGGGGCAATGCGCTACGAGACTTAGGACGCAATGAAGAAGCGATCGCGTCCTATGATAAAGCACTGCAAATTCAACCTGATTTAACTCGTGAGAGGTTAGAGTAATTGCACATTTGCCAAATTTCATTAGCTAGTTTTTCAGCGAGTTAATAAACTTTTAAGTCCTCAAAATCAGGTCTTCTCACAAAAGTCCATTGATCATTTATTGATCAAGAGTTCCCAATGCCCAATGGCCATTTACCTTGTAATTCTCCGCATATAATTTCCCCACAACTGAGCTGCTTGAGCGCTGCTACCAGATGTTGGGGAATTATTGTCGTTTCCCAACCAAACGCCGGTTACAAGTCGCTGACTGGGGATAAAACCAATGAACCATAAGTCAACGTTTTTATCAGTCGTGCCAGTTTTACCAGCTTCCCCTAGTCCAATGGCAGCACTACGACCAGTACCTCTGGCGATGACACCGCGCATTAAAGTAGTCATTTCATCGGCGACACCATTTGTCAGCACTTGTTTGTTAGCAGCCGGATCTTGGTCGAAGGAGTAGATTACCCGACAGGTTTTGATATCATTGCGATCGCGGCAATCACCACTGTCTAAAATTCGGCTAATGGCATGGGGAGGATTCAACACACCGCGATTGCCAATAGCGCCGAAAGCACCAGTCATTTCCAAAACATTCACCACACTTTGACCTAGTACCAACCCAGGAACCGGATCGAGGTTTGATTTTATCCCCAAACGCCGCGCCATTGCCACAACTTTATCTAGCCCAATTTCTTTAGCAACTCCCAAAGCAATGGGATTTTCTGAAAGAGCCAGCCCAGTGGCAATATCTAAACTCCCAGCACTTGAACGACAGGATTTATAAGTGAAGCCTTGCCAAGTTAAAGGAGCGCAGGAATAACTTTTGGATGGTGAAATTCCCTGTTGAATAGCAGCGGTGTAAGCAAAAATTTTGAAGGTGGAACCTGGTTGTCTTTTGGCTTGAACAGCACGATTGAACTGACTTTTTTTGTAATCAGTTCCACCCACCATTGCGAGGATGCTGCCTGTACTAGAGTCAAGAGTAACTAACGCCCCTTGAGAAAAATTAAAATTTCTACCAGAGTTGTTCACCGAATTATTCAACGCGGCTTCTGCTTGTCTCTGTATGGCTGGATCAAGCTTGGTTTCAATGATATAGTTTCCCTCTCTTGCGGCTCCTTCCCCCAAGATTGATTCGAGTTCAGTGAAGACGTAACTGTAAAAATAAGGTGCGATCGTTTTAGCTTGTTGTTCGCAGACTTTAGGACTAATTTGAACGGTAGAGCGTCTAGCTCGGTTGGCATCCTCTGGTTTAATTTTGCCCATCTCCAGCAACCGCTTAATCACACGATTCCGGTATTCAGCCGCTTCTAGCTTATTTGGCCCATTCCCACAAAAATCGAAGGCGTTGGGAGCAGGTAAAATTCCTACCAATGTTGCTGCTTCTGCTAAAGTTAATTCTTTAGCCGGCTTCTCAAAGTAATATCGGGCTGCATCCTCAAAGCCAGAGGTATCTCCTCCCAAAAAAACCCGATTTAAGTACATCAGCAAAATATCATCTTTGCTGTAAAAGGTTTCGAGTTTTAGGGCGACAACTGCCTCTCGCAATTTGCGTCCAAGGGTATCTTGTCTGCCTACATACTCACGGAACAAACTGCGGGCAACTTGCTGGGTAACAGTACTGGCTCCTTGTTGGACATCTCCGCTGCGGCTATTGATTAACACTGCTCGTAAAATACCCAGAGGATCAACCCCAAAGTGCCAATAATAACGACTATCCTCTGAAGCTACTACAGCAGCAGGCAAATAAGGGCCAAATTCATCTAATCGCTTCATATCTACATGAGAGATTGTCCGAGGCTCTCTCAGGGGGGTGGCTCCATCGCGGGCGTAAACAACTACTGGGGCGCGTGTCGCTGTCGGTAGAGGTTTAACTTTAAATTTCAGCCATTCGACGCCAATCACTAATGTTAACAGGGCAGTGACACCACCAACACCATAAGCTGTCCAAGTTGCAGCTTTTACATACCATGCTGGTGGATTGACGTATTGCAAACGTACAGAAGCGGCAAGTTCTGGGGGTCCCAGAGTCAAAATATCGCCGTGACGTAATTCTAGGGAGCTAACACGACGCTTGCCACGATAGATGCCGTTAGTCGAGTTTTCGTCTTTGATGACAAAAACTGGTGTGCTATGAGTAGAATTCCGCGATAGCGAGAGGTGAATTTGGCTGACAACAGGGTTACGGATGACGATATCGCTGGATTTGGAGCTACGACCGAGAATATAGCGATCGCCCAACAGTGGATATACCTCTGCTTTATCCGCCCCTGCATCCTGCACCCAAAGTTCTGGTACTTTGGCATTAGGCTTGAGCGCCAATTTAGAAAAATCGACCCTAGCTTGAATCGTATGTACTGCTTGAGTCAGTTGACCTAGTAACGTTTGTGGCTTGTGAGGGGGTTGGGGGGAACTCATCGGCTATTCACATCACAGTTTTTAGTGAAGAATCGGGCGAATTACAATCAATTTTAGATGTTAGTCTTTCATCATTTTACTCATAAGCCAAAGCATAAATTAGCTATACGGAACTTTTTGATTTAATTTATACTTAAATTTATATTACAAGCGGTATTGATTTGTGATTTTCATCACTTATTTATGGCAGCATAATTTTTTCCTATTCTCAAAGGCTTATTTAAGCTCCTGTTATAAACTCAATAACTACAGGCACAATTTTTATTGATCGAGCGTAAAACCCCATCCCCAGGTGTCTGTGGATGTAAGCGGGGTTTCAACAACCCTTGGGATACAAGGATTTTTTCTCGTGCGAACGCGCCACTTGCAGGCGTTAGCGTGTAGCGGCACGTACCCCTACGGGGATCTTGCTACGCGGTAGCGTCTCTAAGAGTTGTACGGCTTCAAACCTCAATTTCTCCCAAAGGGAGACGCTGTTCGCATTCGGGGCTAATTTCTTCCCCTACTCCCTACTCCCTACTCCTTACTCCCGCCCCGAAGGGGTAGTGAAAAATTGACAGGGTGGATAGTCCCACCCTGTTTTAGATAGATGCAAATAAACCGCCTAACAGTTTATTCTTGATAATCTGGATTAAGCTTTTGTGCTTGATGGTCTAGAAGATCCGATCTTTTTACCCAAGAACAAACTCAACCCGAATATAGAAAATCCCAACATCAAACTTGGCTCTGGAACACTTGTGTAAGTGACAGTTTGAACACCCGCACCACTGGAATCATTCAAATCGATAAAACTATCACGGTAGACATTAAAAGTGCTAGGTGTAAAATACAACCCTAACCCGGCTTGGTTCAAAATTTTTCCTGAAAAGTCAGTGAAAACTGACGCTAAAGGATCATCTGCTTCAGTGTATAACTGTCCACCATAGGTAGCAGAAATCTTTAAACCTTCGGCGATGGTTACTTCTTGATCGTCTGCTGCTGCTGCTTGGTCGAATGAAAAAGTGCCTGTGAGAGTTTTATCGTTGTTAGAAAAATTATAAGTTAGGGCTGCTGCTTGGGCGGGGATAGTCTCGTTTAAGGAAAAAATCACAGCAGTTCCTACCGTTGCAGCCGCTAACTTCTTGAAGATGGAGTCAGTCATTTTTTTACATTGATAAAAGAACCATTTTTTGAGACAGAGACGCGTGTTACCAAGTCTCTGCAACACAAAGCTTGTCAGTTAGTGGTGAGCGGTGTATGCAATTTACAAGACTCAGCACTCTTCATGGACGAATGGCACTAAGAAAAGATACAGCCCTTGCTCTGACTGCTTCCCAGCCTCCATCTGGGAACGAGGTGACACAAGCCTTTGGGCTTTTCTTAGTGCCATTACTTCATGGACTTGCGATCGCAGTTTTCATCGCTTGGAAGATATGACTCTGATCGACCACACCCCGAACACCTGGCGCAGTGTAAGTACCAGAACTATCTGTGAATTGAAGCTTTTGTCCAAAAGATCGAGTCAGGGTTGATGAATAAGCACCCTGATAGTACACAGGTACAATCCGGCGGCTATGGCTACCCCAGAGGTACTTGTAATTTGGATCGGCTCCCCAGAAGTGACCAGCTTCTCTAGGATTGTGCTTGTTGAAGGTGATGTCCTTGGCGTTACACTTCAAGCCTCTAGCCTGATTCGGGTCAGGATTAGGAGTCAATTTAGAGGCAAAATCATTATTCAGAGTTAGATAGTGGTCATGGTCAGCAGTAACCAGTAGTAGGTTCTTACTCCAACCACCATGATTTTCTACCCAAGTAATCACCTGCTGGACTGCTTTATCAAAATCATTCATAGTACCAATTAGGTTATCTATGTTGTTGTCATGAGCAGCCCAATCGATATCGCCTCCCTCAACCATCAGCCAAAAACCATCTTTGTCTTTACCTAGAACTGTTAAAGCTGCTTTGGTCAGATCAGCCAAAGTCGGATTTTCGTTAATCTCTCTGGCGATAAAGCTAGCATCGGTTTCACCGGGAGCCAGAGGACGGACAGTATCAGGTGTGGGGCCACTAACTGGGTTTCCTGCTGCGTCAACGACAGGAACACAATCCCCAGATGTACCAGGAATGATCTGACCTGATGGACAGGGATTTACACTCTTAACAACAGAGCTATAGAGTGAGCCGTTGTTCAGACCTGTGAGACTGTAGTCTCCCTTAGAAGAACTAGTAGGAAGGTTGCCTTCTTGTCCACGCGCACCATATAGACCAAATAATTTATCTCCCTTATTTGGATTGAGTTTAGCAGCCGTATTTAGCAATGTCTGAGTTGCATTTGGCCCACGTTCCAAAAAGGTATAGCCATAACGATTTGACGTAGGGTTCTTGCTGAGATGTTGATAAGTGTCTTCTGTAATGTACGTATAGTTAAAGACACCTTCTGGGGTACTTGTACTATTTTTGTTGTCAAAGTCTTTCGGATGACCACCACCCAACAAAACATTAGGCTGAAAGTTTAGTAAAGTCTGTTGCAGAATACTGTCTTGGTTAGTTTTGCTGGGGTCGTACTTACTATCGTATTTGCTGCGGCGATTCACAAAAGAAGCAGCAGCACCAGGCGTTGCATGGCTAATGGGTACGGAAGTAACTAGCCCTGTAGACTTATTATTTTCCTTGGCAATTTCCAGGATGGTTTTCAACTTTTTCTCGTAAATGTCTACACCCATCGCGTTGTTAAAGCTTTTTACGCCAGTATAAAGAGTTGTCGCGGTGTTAGCAGAGTCGGGATAACTGTGTTTGATGTACTCTTTGTCATAAGTACCGGCATTAGCAGGGGTCAGAGGAATCCAAGGAAGAGGGCCACCCTTACTAGGGTCGTAGCCGGTGAGATTACCTTCTGCTAAACTGTTGCCATCAAGGCGATCGCCTGGATTAAAAGGAGTAGGCTTGAATGAGAAGTTGGGACGAACAGGACTTGCACCTGTGAATGTATCAGATCCATCCAGAGCAGAGTTACTTGTTAGGTGGGGCTGACCTGTTGGATTGGCTGGTGTATTGCCCTCAATTGTTGTGCCGTAAGTTGTTACCAGCCCATATCCACTTAGCTTTTGGAAGCTCAAACCTGAGCCTTTACCACTTGTGTAAAAAGGAGCGCCTTTGGCAACGGCTGCGGCTCGGGCCATATTCCAACCCATACCATCGCCAATCATGATAATTACGTTAACTCCATTACCAGCAGCTAGAGTCGGCTGAAAAACAGAATTACCAAATATCAGTAGGACGGTACAGAGCAAGCCGACCATAGTCAAAGCTAGCGATCGCTTGTACTTTCGCAAAAATGAAATCATTGCAATGTGCCTTAGAATTAATTGAGCAAGTATTAGCCGTTAGTACTGATAAAAGTTTGGTTCTAGGTGAGTAGCACCAAAGTCTGAGTATGTAGAAGTCACATTTGGCACAGTTGAGGGTGTGGGATAACTTGGTTTAGAGGCGGTTGCTGGTTGTTGATTTGATGTTCCCAAGAACAAGAAAACAGCCAAAACCAGACCAGATATGAACCAAGCCAAGATGCGTTTGTACTGTTTCAGTAATAAAATCATTGGGGATTTTTGCATGAAACTCATCATCAGGAAACCTCCTAGTTAATAACTTGTAGAAATGCTTTGACAATTAAAATCAATGTCAATAAGCATGATTTTAAAATGTTAATTTAAGTAATTTAGGTAAACAAATTAACAGAAATATGCTGGTTTTAATTTGCTTTATTATGAGACAGCATAAAAACTAAATCTTGTTTAAATAAAGGATGAATTGGCATTAATGATGGCTTTTTGTAGCTAGTTAGCTGCAAAGTTATTTCAGCAATATGAAAAGTTTGTCGGATGTGATTTTCCAACTTATTGAGTAAGCGATCGCGTTCTTGGATGGTTGTACATTCAACCGTCAAATTGGCACAAAGTATTACCTTATTTAAGCTAAGTGTCCAGATGTGGAGTTTTTCTACTTGCACAACACCAGGAAAAGATTTGAGAGATATTTCCACCTCAACGGGGTCAATTGATTCTGGTGCATATTCCAAAAAAATCTTTAAACTTTCTTGCACTAAAGGTAAAGCACTTAAACCCGTAAAAATTGCAACTACTAAACTAATAGCAACATCTGCCCACCACCAATCCCAAAGATGAACGGCTATTGCAGCTATAATTACGCCCACAGAACTAGCAGTATCGGCGATGACATGAAGCAAAGCTCCGCGCAAGTTTAAATCGTCGTGAGTGTGGGGATGAAGCAAAGTAATATTGAGCAGATTGACGATTAAACCTAATACGGCAATCCCTAACATTGGTAAGCCTAAAATGGCTGCTGGATGTTGCCAGCGTTGAATAGCTTCCAATATGATAAAAGTAGCGATCACCAGCAGACCTAATCCATTTAATAAGGCTGCTAAAACTTCGATCCTCTGATTTCCAAAGGTTGCTTTTTTCTTAGCTGGTTGCTGTGCTAAAAAACTAGCAAATAGAGATATTACTAAGGCTGTAATATCCGATAAAATGTGTCCTGTATCCGCCTGTAAAGATAAACTTTGACTCCATAAACCCACACTCCACTCAGCAACGAAAAAAACAGCAAGTAAACCTACTGTTAGCCACAATACTTTAGATTTATGCTGATTATTCAATACTTTTGCCGAATTATGTTCACATCCACACCATTCAAGTGAAAGCATTACTAGAAAAGCCTTTTACAGTACAGAATTCGCTCAATTGGTATGCCGCTTAAATTCACAAATATGTGAAGACCAGAAAAATATCAACTTCTAAAAAGTTATCTTGCTTAGTTTAAGGAATGGTAATAATTGTGTTAAAAATGAATTTACAGGAAATTAAGCAGCAAATATCCTAAATTTTAGTGGTATTGCTGTGTATACTACATCTTCGGGCATCTTCGGGCTGGCAATCGTGGGAATAATTGGACTGATTCACGATGGTTGCAATGATTTGGCGATGGCAACGAGAACACCGCAGGCATCGCGTGTGGTTAACGGATCTTTTGTTGGCGTAGGGGCTGAAAGTTGTGTCATCATTAGACATCTCCGAAAAAGAATTGTTTTGACGTAGCACTGCTACGTCTCTACAAGGTTTCTGGGTAACGCATATTTAATTTCTGGAGATGTCTATTAGAAATACCTCTTGTTTGGGGTAAAAAGGCGATCGCAGGGTTTGGTAGACATAGCGATCGCCTTTGCTGTGGATTCCCGAAGTTTTTATAAGAAGAATTCAGAACTCAGGAGCAAAGCCGGAGACGTTTCCGTTAGTTCCGGTCAGAATGAGCGTATGAATTCTGTACGACTGGGTAATGAATATTGGTTTAAAACCGTACAACTCTTAGAGACGCTACCGCGTAGCAAGATCCCCGTAGGGGTACGTCCCGCTACGCGCTAACGCCTGCAAGTGGGGCGAAACTAGACTTGAATTAATCGATTATGGCTTTGCAGTCATTGGATTGACAGTAGTCAAGTAAATACATTTGTATTGATTAGGGTGCAACTTTTTCCCGAAACTGTTTCCCAGCAGAAAATGCAGGCACTTTGGTAGCTGGGATAGTCATTGGCTCATTGGTTTTCGGATTACGCCCTTCGCGTTCAGAGCGATCGCGTCGCTCGAATGACCCAAACCCTACCAGCGTTACCTTCTCACCACTCGCTACAGCTTCGGTAACAACTGACAAAAAAGCACTAATTACCTCATCGGCTTGCTTTTTTGTGATGTTAACCTTTGCTGCTACAGCATCCACTAATTCGCCTTTGTTCATAAATCACCTCAAAGCATTGTAAATAATGGAAATCTAGCATTACTATCTCTGGTTGGTAAAGGGTGAGAAGAAATAATTTTCTCACTGATTACTTGAGGCTCTTGAATTGGTAAATTATTGGACTTAATTTCAATCTTAGTAGTAAGCTCCTGTAGGAGAGTAGGTTTCTCTAGTAGAAACATTGTTTTCTTCTTAAAATCAATTTGTTAATTTTCTCGAAGATAAAGGGCTAATTGACTAACGAATTCTTCAAAATTGGATGCTGACGCTGCAACTTGTCGTAATAATCTTGAGGCAACAAGACCAACAAATTCTACTTAAGTCCTCAAATTCATCTTGGCACAACTACTAGCTTTGGCAAGGTTAATTGACACAAAAACAAGGAACTGGTTAAAGGATTAGGCGTCTAAAGTGAAGAGTTATTGGGATAACTGGGCATTGGGCATTGGGCATTGGGCATTGAAAAGAGGCAGAGGGGCAGGGTGCGGGGGGCGGAGGGGAAAATTCTTCTCACTGCTCTCCCTGCTCCTTTGCCCTTCTACCCCCAACCTCCCGTATGCTTACCCTTTTCATTCGGGGGTTGCGTGGTTAACAATGGGTTGAATGTTTTTTAAATAGATAATTCAACTTTATGGCTAGAACTGCAAATGAATATGCCGTATTCCTCCTACTGGAAAGCGGCCACCGGGAAGAAGTACGTTTTCCGACTATTCAAGAGTTTCAGAAGTGGTATAGTGGCGAACTTGTGCCAAAATCTGCTTCTAATGACTTTATTAGCGTGCCGATTAAAAATATTCAAGGGGAATATATGGTAATACGCCCTTCTCGGATCGTGGCAATCCGGGTAGAACCCGTTTTTAGTTCCAGTGTTGAAAGATTCAACTAAATGATGAGAAAAACCCTTGCTTTCCTTTCCTTGAGTCTGGGAATTGCCCTTGTAAATCCTCTCTGGGGGGCTGTTGCTCAGGTTCCTAACTTACTGCCATTGCCAATACCGACTACTCCCGATTTCTCGCCTATACCAATACCAATCACTCCTGAAGTAACGCCGCCCCTAAAACCAATTGCTATCAGCAGCAATTGTACGCTGCGGCAGACTTGCTTGGGCTGGGATGAGCAACTTTGGGGTCAAAGAGGCGATCGCAATGCGTTGTTGGCTTCTATTGACAACAGTTTGCTTTACCTAACAAAGGGTGAGGCGATCGCAGCATATCAAAATTATCCGATGAGGGAAATTACCCTCGATCGCGTCCGCCGGAGTTTGGTACGCTTCCGTCAACTGGTTGTCAGTTCTAAGTCAGCAGCGCAATTACAAGCGGCTGTCCGCCGTGAGTTTGTCTTCTACCAGTCTGTGGGCAACGATGGCAAGGGTACTGTTAAGTTCACCGCTTACTACGAACCTGTTTATACCGCTAGCCGTGTCAGGACTGCAATATATAAATATCCTCTTTATCGGCTACCACCTGATTTCAGCCAATGGACTAAACCCCACCCAAAACGAATTGATTTGGAAGGAAAGGACGGTTTACATGGGAATAAGAGCAAATTGCGCGGTTTAGAACTGCTGTGGTTCCGCGATCGCCTAGACGCATATATGGTACATATCCAAGGTTCTGCCCAAATTAAATTAACTAATGGCAAAACAACATCAGTTGGCTATGCAGGTGGAACTGATTACCCTTGGACTAGTATCGGCAAAGAAATAGCCAAAGATGGCAAACTTCCCCTAAATGGATTGACGTTACCACGTATGGTTGCTTTTTTCCGGGCAAAGCCGCACGAGTTGAACAATTATCTACCACGTTGGGAACGATTTATTTTCTTCCAAGAAACTGGTGGTAGGGCGGCTACAGGCAGTATTCATGTGCCAGTGACAGCAGAACGTTCCATTGCTACAGATAAGTCTCTCATGCCACCGGGAGCGCTAGCGTTGATTTACAACTCATTTCCCTATCCTGCTGGTGGTGGCAAACTACAGAGTCGTACCGTCAGCCGCTTTGTGCTTGACCAAGATACAGGAAGCGCCATCAAAGGCCCGGGACGGGTGGATTATTTCATGGGGTCTGGTAAACTAGCAGGCGATCGCGCTGGCATCACGGGCGGCAATGGTTCACTATATTATTTGCTACTCAAGGAATAGGGCAATTAAATTTTGGATTTGGGATTTTAGATTTTGGATTAAATTTCAATCTAAAATCCCAAATCTAAAATCTAAAATTCTTACTCCCTGCTCCCATCTAATAAGGCGGATAAGCAAAATCATCTTCATCAGCATAAACGTAAGAGTTGGAAACTCCTGCCGTTGCCAATTTAGGCGTTTCTAATTTGACAGGTTCCTTACCAAAATCTTTGTATTCTTCAAAAGTCTTACAAATCATTGCAGACTCAAGAGCATCGGAAGCAATTAAATATTGCGTTAAAGTCCCGACTGTGGGATGTTTGTAGTCTACAGTTGAAGCTACCAAAACCGTATTTGGTTCAATGCCTCTTTCTTCACACTCAATGATGGGGCAAAAAATTCCGTGAGCATGGAACAAAGGCCCCTTTGGTGCTAAAGGTTGTTTACGGTAGACTGCATAAGCTCTTTCTAGTTCAGCAACAAATCCACTAACTACTTTGCCTTGTTGATATTCGCAATAGGTTTTGCTGAAACTCGCTCCGGCAGCACCATTGAGAGTTAGTTGTAGTGGTGATTCATGTAAAAAGTTTTTATTCTCACCCACTATAAAAATTAAATAACGAGTAAAGGTTTTAAATTTAAGTTTGTCGGCTAAAAAAGCATCATAATTCTCTTTGAGCGTACCTAGTTTTAGACCACTTTCCCGGTCTTTGACAGATAATGGCCCCCGACGCACTATAACCAGGCGTGGAGTAGGGGTAATAAATACCGTTTCGACTCCAGAAGTAAATTCATGCTCCACTTGCTGCCAATTCTCATCTGGCACAAAGCCAACAGCATTAGCATTATCTAGCTTAATCGCCAAACCGTGGGATTGTATGCCATCTGTGCCATACCGAGGATTAATCATCTGACACCACGGAAGGACTTGAGAAGGCGGTGCATTGAATTTCTCGTCTTCAAAGTCGAAATTAGCAGATGCTTTCATCGTTTTAGGCTATCAAAGTGTTTTATTGAACAAGTTTATCGGCAGGGCGCTGATCCTGGGGAACCAGAAGCAGAGCGTTGGTACGATCTTCACTCGTTCCTGACGCGTTGCAGGAGGAAGATACTGTCAAACTAGCATGGTAGTTTTTCTAGATTAAGACAGAATCAATCTATGTTGCAATCCCTGTTTCCTTTGTAACAATAGATCCTTATCGAAGCGGTGGTGGTACTCAGTACTTATTACTCAGTATTATTTTGGAGAAACCAAAGCGGCAAGAGTCTTTAAATCAGGTACTTCTAAGTCCGGTTGACTTACTGCTGATCCTGTGATGCCAACTATATTTTGGTCTGCTCTACGGTTTACCCAGACTGTTGATATTCCTAGAGATTTGGCTGTAACTATATCATGATATAAACTAGCCGCAACGTGTAATATCTGCTCTAACGGCAAATTAATTCTTTCAATGGCAAATCTGAAATTATTTAATGAGGGTTTGTAGCTTTTTACCTGTTCTGCTGTAATTATCCGATCGAATTCCACTTCCAAGTGCTTTGCTGAGAATGCAAAGAGATCGTCATCAACATTTGAGATAATGACCAGCTTAAATTTTTGCTTTAAAGCTCTAAGTGCCTCAACAGTATCGGGGAAAGGTAGCCAATGCTGAATCGAATCCGCAAGTGAATTTAGTTCGTCAGCAGTTGGTTCAAAGCCAAATCTTTCACCAAATTTCTGGACTACTCTCTTCAAAACTTCTCGATATTTGATATATTCTCCTTTTTCTAGTTCTGCTTCAAATTCCGCAAAAATTTCCAGAATTTGCTCGTTATTCAAATTAGTGTTGTGTACCCGCAGAAGTGGCTTTAGCACCCCTAAGATACCGTTTTCCCAATCAATCAGGGTTCCGTAACAATCGAAAGTTAAAGCCTTATACTGATTGAAGCTTATCACGTTTTTATACTCCAAAATTTGATTAGTTGTGTTCAGTTTTCATAAACTGCGATCGCAGCACACCTTCACTAAATTTTTACGTACCTCTCAATCATCACAAAAAATTACCACCTCTTAATTTAACACCTCCAATTCAACCAAATTCTCATGCTTATATCTTAAGAATGAACCAAAGTAATATGGCTCACAAATGTGCTTTTTTTTCGTCAGTGCCAAAGCTCGAATGAGTTCTCGAATCACATCCGTTGCTGATTTAGCTGTTTGTTCACAATCACAAAGTCGCCGATGTTCAAAACAAGGGTAAGGGAATTCAAATGCACTTGGCAAAAAAGATAAGATAATTTCTATAATCCTCCGTATTTATAACATAAATTTATCATTGAAGTTGTAAATTTAGAAATTATTAAAAAATACTAATTATTTATAATCTAAAATTAAAAATAATCTAAGTTCCTTCATATATAAATTTAATTTTAAACGCGTTTTATCGAACAGAATTCAGGAGTCAGGAGCCAGAATTCAGAATGAATTTTGTGCGACTGGCGGATGAATAATCGGGTTTAAGACCCCCACCAAATTGGAAATTTGGTGGTCTTCAATCAGTCGCGGGTCTGAATCCCCGACTGATTGATTCTGACTTCTGAATTCTTCTTCAATCGCTTTAATAACTCAGATATATTAAGAAAATACCTACTTATATCATTCTGAAGAGATTCATATTTAAAGTTTAATTGCAATCAATCTAGAATTAACAATGTTGAAGAAAGCCTTAACCTAAATTTGTACTAACTTTAACTCAACCTTTGCTTATGCTGTATGCCTTAGGTAAGAAGATTGTGTAGTAACTATGGCAAAATACTGTATTCCCATCGGATATTAGATGTATTACTGCCATTAACCCAAAGCTAGCAATCAAATTGGAGGTTTTTACGAGTTGCTGTTTACTGCATTAAGGATTGGAGATTCATGAAACTGCAACTGCTCCAATTACATATACTCTGAGCCAAATTAACTGGAGCGTAGACATACAAGACGCACAGATCATGCTTGCATAGCAGAAAACTAGGTGTCTACGCCCATAGCATGACATTTGCATATTTTCTGTGGAGTTTTCTTAACTATTCTTGAGGAGTACAAATGCTTGAGGCTATTGCTGTTGCTTGGTTATTACTGTTTTTTGGCGATTTTCTATCTACATTTTTTTACCACGTACCCGAGCATGTTTTTGGTAGCCTTCATTTAAAAACGCACCACTCCTGGAAGAAGGACTTCCGCCACTACGCTATTTTAACTTTTAATCCCCAGGTTCTTTTAGATGGTATCTTGGGAGCTTTGCCTTATGTACTCATAGCAGTAGTCTTGTGGTCTTTCTCTCCCATTGGCGTGATTTCTGGATTACTGCTTGGTCAGTTTCATGTATGGTGGAGACACATAAGTGTACTAGGTTGGCAAACTTCAAAGCCGATAAATATTTTATGCCAAATTCTATTTATTACTACTCCTGAGAGACACTGGTTACATCATCACAAAACTAACTTAGGTTTTGGTGATATTTTCACCTTCTTTGAACAACCTGCACAAATGTGGCTACGCTGGCTGCGATTGCTCAGACTTCGTTTTCGTGAATCTCGGATCTAACTGAAACTATTGCTTATCTAAATATTTTTTAAAGGTACGAAAAGAAGCTGCGATCGCAGCTTCTTTTTGTACGCTAGATGAGATTATGCCACTCTTACAAATCCGCTCACCTACATACTCAAAAAAGCTAATCCCCAATTTCCGAGTAGTAACAACAAGAGACATTAATTAACCATAGATTTAAATTATACCTTTCTCTAATTATAAAATATTTACTTATAGGTTTTCGAGAATTTATCAAACAGTAAGCAAGTTACAAGGGTACCAGAATGAATCTGGCGGGGAGTTTAAAGGTATTTGCTACCGCTCAACTTCGCTGTTATATCGCTAATATTTTTGGGAAAACTAGTCTTAATGTCTTAATTAGTAAATTATTATATCCCTAGATTTTTATGACAATTCCTCTCTTTTGTGGAGATGCTGGGCTTAGTTTGCTTATCCGTTCGCGGAGCGTCCCGCAGGGAAGGGGTATGGATAGCTACGGTGAAGAAGGCAGGAGGCAGGATAGCGTAGCGGTAGCGATTCGTCTGCCTCCTGCCTTTGTTGTTGAAGGAGGCAGGAGGCAGGAGGCAGGAGGCAGAAGGAGCAAATCAGTAGGGGTCGAATCCCCTACTGATTTAGAGCCAGTAAACTCTTGTTCAGTGGGGGTCTTAAACCCTTGCTCTCTTTGGTCGCGGGCTGTTGTTACAGAGTGCAGTTTTCCTCCTGCCTCCTGTCCGACGCTCGCGGACTCGCTAACGCTGCGCTATCTGCCTCCTGCCTTCCTCGATAAAATTAATCACCCAGTTCCCTTGATTAGCGAAAATTTGCAACCTGCTCTTGATGAGGTGTTTCATGCCCACAGTTAGCCTCAGAAAGATTCTCAACAAAAAAGAGTTTCCATCTCTCCTTCATAACTTGGTCTATCAGTTCAACATTGCCATTGATATTGAATTGGTAGACGGCACGAAACTAATTAGCATTGGGGAGCAAACTGCCGAAAACCGATATCCAATCGAGGTGTCAGGAGAAATCATTGGTTGGGTTGTTGGGGGAGAACAGGCAACTCTACTTGCGACTTTACTCTCATTTTTAGCAAAGCAGGAAGCTGAGAAGAAAGTACTCGCCAAAGAATTGCTGGAGCGATACCAAGAAATTGATTTATTTGACGATATCTCAACTCAACTTGCAACAAGTTTAGATACGCGACAAATTGGCCAACTCGTGCTTCAGGAATTGAGTCAATTGATTGAATCATCTGCGGGGATGATTCTGCTACTGAGTCCAGATGCAACTGCCTTTGAAATCATTGCCGAATTTGGAGTGTTTTTTGACCACAGTCAGCCGGAGCCGGGAAAAGGAATTATTGGCAATGTTGTGCAATTTAACCGGGCAGAACTGGTCAATGATGTGCAAGCCGATCCGCGATTAGATGGGCAAAAAAACGTTAGTGCCATGATTTGTGTCCCGTTGCGAGCCAAGGGGCGGGTACTGGGAGCGATCGCCATTGGCACATCCAAAACTGACTCCTATAGGGCAGAACACCTAAAACTTGTGAGTATCTTTGCCTCTCAAACAGCGATCGCTATTGACAAAGCTCTGCTTTATGAGCAAAGCACTGAAGCAGCCGTCCAGGCAAAAGCCCAAACACAGAAACTTCAGCAAGCTCTCCATGAGTTGCAATTGGCTCAAACTCAGTTAATCCAAAGCGAAAAAATGTCCAGTTTAGGGCAACTTATTGCTGGAGTTGCCCACGAAATAAATAACCCGGTTAACTTTATTTATGGCAATTTAAAGTATGTTGCCGAATATGCCCAAGACTTGTTACACCTGTTGGCAAAGTATCAGAAATTCCTACCTGTTGCTCCTCCAGAACTGGAATCAGAGTTAGACAATATAGACTTGGAATTTATCATGCAGGATCTTCCCAAACTCCTAGATTCAATGAAACTGGGCACAAGTCGCATTGTCGAAATTGTCCAATCTCTGAAAAACTTCTCCCGCCATGACGAAGCCGAAATGAAAGCCGTCAACATCCACGATGGCATCGACGGAACACTAATGATTCTCCACCATCGCCTGAAAGCAGATGTTCGTCGTCCGGCAATTGAAATTATTAAAGACTATGCAAAACTTCCTTTCATTGAATGCTATCCCGGACAGTTAAATCAGGTGTTTATGAATATCCTGGCAAATGCCATTGATGCTTTAGAAGAAAGTATGGAAAATTGGGCAGTCAAAAGTAGTCCCCAATCCCCAATCCCCAATCCCCAATCCCCAATCCCCAATCCCCAGTCCCCAATCCCCAATCCCCAAATCACTATTCGTACCAAAGCCTTGGACAAAGAGTGGATTGTGGTTCGGATTGCCGATAATGGCCCAGGTATGAAAGAGGAAGTAATTCGCCGCATTTACGATCCCTTTTTCACCACAAAAGATATTGGTAAGGGAACCGGGTTAGGCATGGCAATCAGCTATCAAATTGTTGTAGACAGACATGGGGGAATGCTCAAGTGTCGTTCTAAACCGGGTGAGGGGACAGAATTTTGGATTCAGATTCCAATAAATTGTCTGTTGTCAGACGCTACTGAAGAACAGAATAGCACCTCTGCCTCACCAACTCCCACAACAGAATTATCCCCCACTGCTGATACCGACGGCTTCATTCCATCAACAACTCCAATGCTGAAACCGACAGATTTGTTGATCCGCCATACTCAACTGATCCAGCGACTCTCACAACACAATCCAGATGTGGAAGGTACATCACCCGATGAAATTTACCAGATGTTCCAACGCCAGCCAATTTCGTTAAAGCTTTACGCCACTTTGTTGTCTTGGTTCTGTTGTTCTAACCCTACCCAAATTCGTCACTAAAGAAATCTTAACTATGTTTAAGCAATTTGATGAATATAACAGTCAGCTATTTGAACAATGTCCTGTTGGGCTAGTACTATGCCGAACAGATGGGACGCTAATTAACATTAATTCTGCCTATGCTGCCATTTTGGGTAGCACTGTTCCAGAAACTCTGAATTTGTGCGATCGCCAGATTAACCCTGAAAACTATGCCGTCGTTGACCGATCTAGCCTAGAGAACCTAGAAAAAACTGGTCGCTACGGCCCTGATGAAAAGGAGTTAATCCACAAAGACGGGCACTTGGTTCCGGTTAGAATCTCTGGATTGATGATTGAGAAGGATGGAGAACAACTCATTTGGTCTAGTGTCGAGGACATCAGCGACCTACGACGCGCCCAGCAAGAACGCCAACATACTGAAGAAATTATGAAACAGAGTGAAACCCGATACCGCTCCCTGGTGACAGCTACTACAAAAATTGTTTGGGTAAGTACACCAGAAGGAATTTATTTTGAACTGGCAAGCTGGATAGCTTATACAGGTCAAAGTTTAGCTGAAGCAGAAAATGGGGGCTGGATTGATGCCCTTCATCCCGACGATCGCGATCGCACTGCCCTTGTCTGGGGTGCAGCCGTGGCCAATCGCAGCCTGTATGAAACCGAATACCGAATTCGTGGCCAGGATGGCAACTATCGCTACTTTTCGATCTGGGGTGTCCCCGTTCTCGAAGAAGATGGCAGCGTCCGGGAATGGATTGGCACCTGCACTGATATTCACGATCGCAAACTGGCAGAAGCCGAAAAGCAGTATCTCGAACAACGGTATCGCTCTTTAGTAACTGCCACTTCCCAAATAGTCTGGACGGCATCAGAGGAAGGAATGGTCAACGCTGAAATAGCCGGCTGGGAGGCATATACAGGTCAGAGTGCAGCCGAAATGATGGGCTGGGGCTGGTTGGATGTCATGCATCCTGATGACCGTCCCCGCAGCGCCGAAGTTTGGAGTGCTGCTGTGGCGAATCGGAGTCTTTATCAACTGGAATACCAGATTCGTGGCAAAGACGGCACTTATCGCTACTTTTTTGGTAATGCAGTTCCGGTTTTGGCAGCAGACGGCAACATCCGCGAGTGGATTGGCACTTGCACCGATATTCACGATCGCTATGTTGCAGAACAAACTCTGCAACGGAGCGAAGAACGGTTTCGCTCTCTGGTGACTACGATCTCACAAATTGTCTGGGTATGCACAGCAGAAGGACTGGCGGTAAGCAGTGAAATGCTGACCTGGATGGCGTACACGGGTAAGAGTGCAGCCGAAGTTGAGGGCTTAGGATGGATTGACACCATTCATCCCGACGATCGCGATCGCACAGCCCAAGTCTGGAATGCAGCCGTGGTCAGCCAGAGCCTCTATCAAACCGAATATCGGCTGCGTGGCAAGGATGGCAGCTACCGCCACTTTTCTGTCTGCGGTGCCCCCGTCGTGCAAGCAGACGGTAGCGTTCGGGAGTGGATTGGCACCTGCACCGATATTCACGATCGCAAGGTAGCAGAAGCAGAAAATCAACGGCTGATGAATATGTTAAATCATTCCAGTGATGCCGTGATTGTCCGCGACTCCGCCGACAAAATCACTTACTGGAGTCAGGGGGCAGAACGGCTCTACGGCTGGAAGTGTGAAGAAGTGAAAAACCAAGACATCACTCACAACCTGCTACACACAATCTTTCCAAAAGCGCTAAAGGAAATCCAGACAGAGTGTTTACAGCAGGGCACATGGTTCGGGGAACTGCAACACCTCACCCGCGACGGTAGATATATTATTGTCCAGAGTCGCTGGACAATGCAACTGGATGCATCGGGTCAACGCTGCGCCACACTGGAAATTAATACCGATATTACTGCCCGTAAACAAGCAGAAGTCGCTCTACGGCAACTGAATCAAGAACTAGAAACCAGAGTTGTAGAGCGGACGGCTGCTCTGCAAAATACCTTAGCAGAAACACAGGGATTAAATGCCATTTTAGATAACTTAGCAGATGGTTTGTTGGTGGCAGACACCGCAGGACAAATTACTCACTTCAATCCTGCCTTTTTAGCCATGTATGAATTGACAGGTAGTGACCTCAACTGTCACTACCGAGAACTGCCGGTATCTGGTTTAGCAGAACTAGTTGCACAAACTCAGTCTCATCCCGGAGAGGTGTTCTCTGCGGAAGTTGAACTGACCAAAGAACGCATTGGTCAGGCAGTGGCGACCGCCATTTTCAAAAAGACGACAGATCGAGAACCCGCTATCTGCTTCGGTTCGGCGCTGCTGATTCGGGATGTGACAGCAGAAAAGGAAATTGACAAGATGAAGACCGATTTCATCTCCACGGTTTCCCACGAACTGCGAACGCCACTGACTTCCGTTCTGGGTTTTGCGTCGATCATTAAAGAAAAGCTAGAAACCGATGTGTTCCCAATACTTCCTGCTGAAGACCGCAAGCTTCAGAAAACCATCAAGCGGGTGGGTGACAATCTCAATATTATTGTGTCGGAAGCAGAACGGCTCACATCTTTAATTAACGATGTTCTAGACATCGCCAAGATGGAAGCAGGTAAAGTGGAATGGCAGATGCAGCCCATTGATCCCAGCGAATTACTCGATTGGGCCACCAATTCCACAGCCTCGTTGTTTCAAACCAATGGCTTGCAGTTAGTCAGCGAGATTGAACCTGGACTGCCTCAGATATTAGGCGATCGCAACCGTCTGCTGCAAGTTTTAATCAACCTGATTTCCAATGCCGTTAAGTTTACCGAATCTGGTTGTGTCACCTGTCGCGTCAAACAAGGAAACGAAGGTGTTTGTATCAGCGTCATCGACACAGGTATTGGGATTGCACCTGAAGATCAGCCGAAAGTATTCGAGAAATTCCGCCAAGTTGGCGATACCCTCACCGATAAACCCAAAGGCACTGGTTTAGGACTGCCCATCTGTAAGCAAATCGTCGATCATCACGGCGGTAGAATTTGGGTTGAGAGTGAATCAGGTAAAGGCAGCGTATTCTCGTTCATTATTCCCACCTACGCCAGCGATCAAAAAACCACTGCTAATCTGAATCTGGATACGCTAGTTAAGCAACTCAAAGAACACGTCATCACCACAAAAACTGTGCTGAACGAAAACCGTAAAACCATTTTAGTTGTGGATGACGACGCTAACATTCGGGAACTGCTTCGTCAACAATTGGAAAACGAAGGCTACAACGTCCGGGAAGGAAAAGACGGTGTGGATGCAATTCATCAAATCAAAACAGCCCGTCCCGATCTGATTCTCTTGGACGTAATGATGCCCCAAATCAATGGCTTCGATGTGGCAGCCGTTCTTAAAAATGATCCCCAGACCGCAGACATTCCGATCATTATTCTGTCAATTATTGAAAACAAAGAACGGGGCTATCACATTGGCATCGATCGCTATCTCACCAAGCCCATTGACACAGCGAAACTTCTCAACGAAATTGGTTCATTGCTTTACCAAGGTACTTCTAATAAAAAAGTATTAGTTGTAGATAAAAATGCATCAGCCTTAAAAATCCTATCAGATGTATTACAAGCTCAGGGATACAGCGTAATTGAAGCCTCCAATCCGCAAGAATGCATCAATAAAGCCCTATCAGCCAAACCTGATATGATCATCATCGATTCTATCTTTTCTCAAGAAGCCGATTTGGTGAAAACTCTACGGTTTGAGAAGGATCTGGAAAATGTATTTTTTATTATGCTGTCTGAACAGTAATTGCTGGGACTGGGGACTGGGGACTGGGGACTGGGGACTGGGTACTGGAAAAATTTAGTGGAACCTTACTATATAATCTAATCCTCAATTCCTAATCCCCAGTCCCGAATACAACTCTTGGGGAGGCTGCGCCAACGGCTTTTCTACGAGACGCTACGCGAAACCTCAGTACAAGTCCCCAATTCCCAATTCCCAATCCCCAGTCTCCAATCCCCAATCCCCAATCCCCAGTCCCCAATTCCCAATTCCCAATCCCCAATCCCCAATCCTTATGACCCAGAAAATTCTAATTGTTGACGATGAACCCAATATCTTGATTTTGATGGAACAAGCCCTAGAAGCATTAGAAGACGAGGGTGTTGAACTTCTCACTGCTAGAAATGGAGAAGAAGCTCTTGAAACTATTAAAGCTGAAAAACCAAATCTAGTTTTTCTTGATGTGATGATGCCTAAAATGAACGGGCTACAAGTCTGTCACATTGTTAAACACGACCTGCAAATGACTGATATCTACATTGTGATATTGACAGCTAAAGGACAGGAATTTGATAAACAAAAAGGAATTGAAGTTGGTGCAGACTTATATCTAACTAAACCATTTCGACCCAAAGAAGTACTTGAAAAATCAATGCATGTATTGGGTTTTTGAGGAAAGTTTTGATAGACCATTTATAAAGTAAAAAGAAATTATAAAGTAAAAAGAAAATTATCGGACTTCCGTATTGACAGGAAAGAGCAAATATAGATGATTTGAAAAACCATATTTGTCGTAGGGGCAATACCCTGCGGGAAGCCGCAACTCATGGAGACGCACTCGCGTTCGCGTCTACATGAATTGCCCCTACCGTCCGGCTCTACAACAATCAAAGAATGATTCATAAAAACCGGAAACGACGTATTTACGTTGATACACAATATAATTCTTTTGTACAGTGCGTAAGTCTTACCCTTGTCAATTCTTAAATTTAGAATTGCTGGCGAATAACAGATAACGGTTCTGGTATTTCACCAGAAAATCAGAAAAAGATATTTGAAACATTTTTACAACCAAACCGCGAGGCATTGGTATCGGTTTTGGGCTAGCGATCGCATATCAAATTGTGGTAGAAAAACATCAGGGTAAAATTACCTGTCAATCTGAGTTAAATCAAGGAACAGAGTTTGCGGTAGCTTTGCCCACCGTAGGTATCGCTTTACCGATTTCTCATCCTTGAGCTATTAGCTTTTAAAATTTTAAGTGTTCTAATCTTTTAGTAGACTTACAAAAGTCAGTGTACATAAAAAACTCCAAACCAGTTTTGACAAGCTTTTTGAGAACAAAGAGAGAAACAAACTTATGGGACTTTTCGATCAAATTCTTGGTGCTGTCACTAATCCCAATCAACAGGGCAGCTTAGGTCAACTAGGAAGTATTATCAATAGTGTACAGCAATTGAGCCAAAGCACAGGTGCAGACCCTTCTACCATTCAATCAGTTTTGTCAATCGTCGGTGGTCAAGTGCGTTCTACTCTACAAGACAAGCAAGCCACAGATGGTAATGAAGCCGCACAAAATCTAGTGAGTCAATATGCTGGTACTTCTCCCAACCCCGAAGCCGTCGATTCGCTATTTTCTCCTCAGATACAACAGCAGGTAGCTGAAGTTGCTGCCCAACGCACTGGATTAGATGCTGGTATAGTTCAACAATTGCTGCCTTTAGCCGTACCTTTGGTATTAAATTTTCTACAATCAGGTGCTAATACCCAGAATCCCCAAGCTGGCGGAAATCCTGTATTGAATTCCTTCTTGGATGCTGATGGCGATGGTGATGTCGATATCGCTGATGCGATCCAAATGGCTAGTCGATACATCAGACAATAACACTTTTCCCCATTCCCCACACATCGACAATTAGTCCTTGCTAGATTCTTAGCTAAGACATAGGCTGGGAACATAAGAAATTTTCAAATATAAATCAGACAGTCTATGTCTAAATTGTTTGACTGTATCACTAAGGAACTGCAAGACTTTATTGCTGCCCAACACCTTTTTTTTGTTGGCTCTGCACCTTTGAGTCCTACAGGTCATGTTAACCTTTCTCCTAAAGGTTTTAACTGCTTTCGCATCCTCTCTCCCAACCGAGTAGGTTACTTAGACCTTACAGGCAGTGGTAACGAAACATCAGCCCATTTGCAAGAAAATGGGCGGATAACCTTCATGTTTTGTGCTTTTCAAGAACCTCCGTGTATCCTGCGTCTTTACGGTCAAGGAACCACAATTTTACCGAGTTCTCCAGACTGGGACTCGCTGTATTCTCTGTTTTTGCCGATACCTGGAACTCGTCAAATTATCATCGCTGACATTGAAAAAATCCAGACCTCCTGTGGTTTTGGTATACCACTCTATGAATATCAAGGTCAGCGCCAAACTTTAGTAAACTGGGCTAGTAAAAAAGGTGAAGAGGGAGTTAGAGAATATCAACAGCAGAAAAATCTTGTCAGCATTGACGGTTTAGCGACACCACTGAGTAGATTGCCCTAACTTTGCCTGATGGATTATTCTATTCGTCCACTCACACAAAAAGATGAGCCTTTTCTCTGGCAAATGCTTTACGAAGCAGCCCATCTGGTAGAAGAAGGTAATTTGACAGTGCAAGATGCAAAGAATAATCCTGATTTGGCAAAATATGTGAAAAATTGGGGATGTAAGGATGATAGTGGCTTTGTCGCTATTTTGGAAAGTAGTAATCAGCCAGTAGGAGCTGCATGGCTGCGTTTATTAACAGGTAAAAATATTTAAGAAGTAAAAAGTAAAAAGATAACGCTAAAGAAGCCGTTATCAGTTTCTTTTGCTTAAGCGTGGCCAGATGCCTCACTCATCCACGCTTAAGCAGCGACTAATCTAGCCCTCTATTTACGTACTAGGTTCAGCAGTTCTTTCGGAGAAGCCAGCAAGTCAATCGCGACAAAGAAGATTTTGCCTTGGGGATCTAGCAAAAACCGCCATGCAATATTCATTCCCACACTGGCACCGAACCAAGGGGTTTGGACTTTGCCTGTGACTTTAACTTGGGTATAGCCATCTTCCACAGGCTCAGATATACCGCGCTCTGGAATCATCTTCAATCCCTGGCATTCTTCACGCATATAGGCGCGGATTGCATCTTGACCAACAATCGGTCTTTCAAAGGGAGGTTGCAAAGCACCTTCGGAGGTAAACAGAGAAACCGCAGCATCAAAGTCATTGGCATTCATGTTGTTGATATAGCCCAACACCGTAGTATTGTTGATGCCCTCAATGGTGACTTTAGTCCGAAATGCTGGTGCAGTCGGAGGAGACACTGGCTCTGAGACTTTTTTGTAACTACCAGGAGCGTTCGGGTCAAATCCCATGCTAATTACGGTATTGCGTAGGATTGTGATTTGTTGACCGGAATCTGCACTGCGGATGGCTTGCAACACATCAGCAGCTTTGGCAGAAAGCTTGTAACCTTCTGGGATTGGAGCAACGATTCCCTGAGCCATCCATTCTCCTAACTGATACCAGAAGCCCAATTTGATGTTTACGGTGAAGGATGCATAGGAACGACAGAGAGGAGTGTCAGCACGGTTAGCCAAATCGTACATGACTTGTGTTTGAGCCTCAAAAGGCATCTGCTTAATTTGTTCGAGTAAGCCTTGTGCGAGGATCATGTTAGCTGCCCCAGGAGCAGCAACCGTAATACTTCTACCCATCTCGGTATAGGCAAACCAAAGTAATGCTAGTTGATCTTCAGCATTGAGTTTAGAGAATGATTCAACAACGGTTGGAACAACGTCAGCAATTAGGGTGCCGGGAAAAATACTTTGAGCCGACTTGATGGTAAAAGACATAGCAGAAATTCCCAAAAGAAAATTACAGTTCTACCGAATGTGAAAAGATAAGGCGTTTAGCTGTTAATCAAGGCACTCAGCAGTTTTTGCATCACTGGATAGCCCATTGTAGTCATAGCTGTACTAAAGGCATGGCGATGTTGTTGCCGTTGAGTTGAAATACTCGGCAAAGGACATTGCAGGCTCAACTGCATAGTTAGAAAGCCTTGATTAACGGTGGTTTAACGCATTGATGTTGCTTTTGTATCTTTATGTAAAGAAAGATAACAAGTCTGTTACAAATAAGCAATACTTTCTCAGTTATATATTGATAACTTCTATTTATACAAATGATAAGTTTTACTGAATTTAAATTAAGCTAATTGGCGCTTTTGTGTGCATTCACATGCAAAGGCGATCGCTTCTCCTACAAATCTGAAATACCGTACTTGCTTTGTACGGTTTTTACTACTTTTGTTGCCAAGTCAAGTAGTTGCAAAAAATATTTACAATCATTAACATTAGTTCATAGAATGACACAAACAAGGGATAAAAGATGACAAGTAAAGGTTTTAGCATTAACGAACGCGGTCAGCTTAACAGATTTGCGATCGAACCTAAGGTTTATGTTGATGAAACCCCACGAGTAGGCTTCACCAAATATGCCGAAAAACTCAATGGTCGTTTGGCAATGATTGGCTTTGTCTCACTCATCGCTTTAGAAGTTATCACCGGACACGGTTTGATTGGATGGCTAACCAGCCTTTAGAGAAGACATTTTGAGATTCATGAATTTTCTTCACTTGACGAATAAACCAATTTAGAGGCAAACTTATGAAAACTGATTTTGATTATCCTAAAAAAGATTTGATTGGGCCGGTTGTTTTTAGACCTGATTTCAACAATTTTGAGACTATCAATGCAAATCAAGCCTGGTCATTATTTTTTACAGCAGGTCAAGATGATAAGGGACTAGGACAAGAAATTGAGTTCGGCAGATTTTTCACTAACCTTTTAATTGCCATTGGAGTAACTGGAATTCTTTGGGCAACATACTTTAGCCAATTGGGATGAATAAGTTTGTTTATTACTAGTGTGTGGTAAATTTAATGGAGGTCTTGGATTTGGATACCAGGACTTCTTTGCGCTTTTTAATAGCTCTAAAAAACTCTGTTTAGCCTTGGAAAAAGTTCGATGTTAATTGGATTTATAAAGCTTCCTAATTTGTCACGGTATTGTGGATACGTGGGCTTAGAAGTAGCACAAATTGTTTCCAAACATCTTGCAGTTCAAAATAAAACCTATGTAATTCAAAATAGAAGATTATTGATATATCAACTTTTAAAGTCTGGACTGGATTCTCATACAGCAGATCGAACTGTTACTGTACTTATATCAAGTCCAGTTTTGCAATTAAACAACAAAAACCAGTGTGCAATTAATTGTATGCGAAATTGACTATACCAATCCTGAATCATGGTGAGAAACAAGATCCCCGACTTCTCAAAGAAGTCGGGGATCTGCTTGTGTATACTAGTCCCCAGATCAACGCAAAGAACGAATCGCCTCTAGTAGACCTCTAGCTTTATTTAGCGTCTCTTCATATTCTTTCTCTGGCTCAGAGTCAGCCACCAAACCTGCACCAGCTTGGACACTAACCGTATGATCATGCACTACCATTGTGCGAATTGCGATCGCAGTATTTAATTGTCCTTCAAAATCGTAATATCCATATACACCGGAATAAACGCCCCGGCGACTAGACTCTAATTCGTGAATAATTTCCATCGCCCTAATCTTGGGTGCGCCGCTTACCGTACCTGCTGGGAAGGAAGCTTTTAGCAAATCCCATGCTGTTTTACCAACTGCTAATTTACCCACAACATTGCTGACAATGTGCATCACATGGGAGTAGCGCTCAACTACCATTAATTCATCGACTTTGACGCTACCACTTTGACAAACACGCCCCAAATCATTCCGCCCTAAATCCACAAGCATAACGTGTTCAGCAACTTCCTTGGGGTCTTGTAGTAAATCCTCAGCAAATGCTGCATCTTCCTTCGTGGTTTTACCCCGTGGACGTGTGCCGGCAATTGGTCGTACCGTTGCTATGACTCCACCATCTGAATCTATTTCGGCTTTCACCATCACTTCGGGACTGGAACCGATGATTTGCCAATCTTGGAAGTTAAAGTAAGCCATGTAAGGCGAAGGATTTATCTGGCGTAGGGAACGGTAAAGGGCAAAGGGGTCGCCTGTGTATGTTGTTGATAGTCGCTGAGAAATTACTACTTGAAAAATATCGCCTGCTTGAATATGGTCTTTGGCCTTTTGGACGCTGGCACAAAAATCAGGGCGGGTAAAGTTACTTGTGTATTCCTCTGCTTCTCCAGATACCTTGCTCCCTGGCGGTTTCCATTCTAATTTAGTTTTTTCCGGCGATAGAGGTAGAGATAGCTTTTCGAGCATTTGGGTGACGCGATCGCTCGCTTGTTGATATGCTGCCTGTAAATCTACATTCTCTTCACGTAAATCAGCATAAGCGATCGCCCAAATTTTCCGCTTCACCTGGTCAAAAATCAATAGGTGGTCTACCTGCATCCACAACCCATCAGGGATATTTCGCTCATCTTGTGGATAAATGGGCACACGCGGTTCAATCCAGTTAATCAATTCATAGCCCCAAAACCCAAACAAACCGCCAATTCCTGGCGGTAGCTGTGGTAATTTCACTGGATGATAAGGTGCTAAACATTCAGCTAAAGCTGTAAAAGGGTCGCCTGCAAAAACCACCTGCGAACCGTCGCGGTTTTTCTGGGTGGTGCGATCGCCCCTGGCTTCTAAAATCCACACCGGATCGCAACCTACCAAGCTATAGCGTCCCAGCTTTTCCCCGCCTTCTATGGATTCCAACAAAAAGCTATAGGGCTGACCTGCACAGACTTTATACCAAGCAGATACGGGCGTATCTAAATCCGCTACCCATTCTTGATATACCGGGACGAAGTTGCCTTGTAGAGCTAGCTGGGAAAATTCGGAGAAATCGGGGAATACCATAAATTGTTTAGGATGGGGCATTGGGCATGGGGCATTGGGTATGGGGCATGGGGAATTGGGCATTGGGCAATTCAATTTTGGATTGACGATAGCGCCGGCGGCAAGCGAGTCCGCGAGCGTCTTTTGGATTAAACTTCAATCTAAAATCCAAAATCTAAAATCTAAAATTCTTACCCAGTCCCCAGTCCCCAGTCCCCAGTCCCTAGTCCCTATACGTCGTGGGTAGCTTTACCACTGAACTTGAGTTGTGCTGGATTGGGGTTTTGCCCAATACTGCGAGGTACATAACGCACTTTTTCACGACCTGCATTCACCTTTTCAG
Organism: Nostoc sp.; assembly: GCF_036917975.1. GTDB lineage: Bacteria > Cyanobacteriota > Cyanobacteriia > Cyanobacteriales > Nostocaceae > Nostoc. The sequence goes on along the minus strand of NZ_JBALEJ010000047.1, from coordinate 176,247 downwards.
GGAAGACACCATCGGCTGGGTGAATTAAAGTAGTTTCTCCGTTGGGCAAAATCCGATAAATTTTGTAGTCTGTGATTTTGAGTTTGCGGAGTTGACCACCTAAAGCGATGCCTTGTTCTTTGCGGGCTAAATACAGCAGGTTTTCGCCTTTCCGAGCAGTAGCAGCACCACCTGTAGGTAATTCAAATACTTGCTCTTTCGGGCTAGTCCAAGTGATAGCGTACTTTTCTTCCACTTCCGCTTTTCTGAGCAAGCCACCAGTGCTGCCAGCAAATAGCGGGGTTTGTCCAGAGAGTTTTTCTGTCATAGAGTCTGATTCTCTCAACGTTTTTAGGGAATCCTAACACCGCAACCAGGATCATATTGCGATCGCGTTATAGACTGTAACAGTTTTTAGTCTTTTAGTCATTAGTCATTAGTCATTGGTCATTAGTCCTTTGTTAAAAACCAGTCCCCAATCCCCAGTCCCCAATCCCCAATCCCCAGTCCCCAATCCCCAATCCCCAGTCCCCAATCCCCAATCCCCAGTCCCCAATCCCCAATCCCCAATCCCCAGTCCCCAATCCCTATCTACTCTTAACTTTTATCCGCTTTTCTTCTTGGCTATTCTGAACAATCGGGATGGTGAAGTGAAACTGACTACCTTGGTCTTTGCCAGTTGACTCTGCCCAAATTTCTCCACCCCAGCCATTAACAATTTGACGGCAAATTGCTAAACCAAGTCCAGTGCCGCCAGTGGTGCGGCGCAGCGCTCCCTCTTCTTGATAAAAGCGGTCAAAAACGATTTCTAAACGATTCGGTTCAATGCCGCGTCCAGTGTCAGCTACAGTTACCTCGACCATTTGACGGCTGTTGTAAATCGCTTTAATGGTGATTTCTCCTTGGGGTGGCGTAAATTTACAAGCATTGTCCATGAGTTTTGCCAGTACTTCTACTAGCCAATCACCATCGGCTCTAACCAGAGGTAGGTTTTCGGCAATTTGAGTCTTTATTTGGGGCGGCTTTTCCGTTGAGGAACGCGTGCGATTCCGGCTGAGTGATAAATCTATACACTCTTGTAAACTGAGGGATTCTGGATGCCATTGCACTCGACCGCTTTCCAGGTTGGAAAGTGTGAGGAAATCTTGCACCAGTTTTCGCATCCGCTCTGAGTCGGAAAGAGCCGTGTTGAGCATGATTTGCTGCAACTCCAAGGGCATATCCGGCTCACTGGCGAGACTTTCTAGGCAAACTTGAATTGTAGATAGGGGGGTACGCAGTTCATGTCCGGTGATAGCTATAAGGTTGCTGCGGGTGCGGTCTAGGGCTTCTAGCTGTTGGTTAAGTTCTTCTAGGTTAGCGTAAGCTTCCGCTTGAATGAGAGCGGCTCCTACCTGGGTGGCGATCGCTTCTACCAAATCCAATTCCCCTGGTTGGCACTCGTGCGGTGGCATTCGGCAGTAATGTAACTCCACAATGCCCAATAATCGCCCCTGATAAAATACTGGTTCCATCAACCAAGAACGAATGGCAAACTTTTTAGCGATCGTGGAAAGTCCTGGCGAGTTGATAACGCGAGGATCAGTCAGCGTATCGCTCACACAAACGCCTTCGCCAAGTTCTACTATGTCCCGAAATAGCGAATTTTTCTCTAATTCCCAGGTTTGCCCACAAACAGATAAAGTACCAGGTGTCAAAAACTCGTGTTCAATTATGGCTTGGCGATCTGCGGCTTGAGCGCGATAAATTAAACAGCGACAAGCTTCTAAGTGTTGTCCTAATTCTTGTGCCGCCACCTGAAGAACTTCGTGAGGATCGAGCGATCGCCGAATGGCAGTACTAATTGAGTTGACTAATCGCTCTTTTCGTGCTTGGGCAGCGATGGAGCGATAGGCTTTATGCAATTTGTACTGACTCGCTTGCAAATAAGTTACTAAGCGCTGCACAAAGGGATCTGTATCAATGTCACAGGCATATTCATTGACCTGTTCTGCTCCAGAGTAGTTTCGTGGCTGCCCGATGCCAAACCTCTGACGTGCCTCCTCAATTTTACTTACTAGTTCTGGTCTGTAAACCAAAATCCTGTCTAACAGCAATTCGGCGGCTTTCAGGCTAGCTCCCCTTTCCGATGTCCAAATTCCCTCAAATCTTCGCGCTGTGTCGATATCCAGATTAGGGCTTAGTTCTGGTAGTTGCTTGTTTTTAGCAATAGAACTAAGGTTTTCCCGGCAAACCAGACAAGTAGCGTAATTGTCAGCAATCACTACCAAATGCCACTCGTGACTTAAGCCATCTGTTGGCTCAAAAGCCACCTTTTCGTAGTGTTCCGAACTGTTGGTGAAATCCGTTTCTGGAGCAGACAATACGTATATTTGATTACTCCGCAAGGCAAGTCGCTGGTAGCGATGAGCTTCTTGGCGGTAGAATCGCTCTCGCTGAAAACTAGCAATTACAAGGGGTTGGGCTAAAGTCCCAGCCAAAACTTGATCTTCCATCGCGTGGGAGAGCGCCGTTAATGAAGCCTTAAAATATAGCTGGGGCCGCAAGTAGGGTAGGGACTTTAGCAGATCACTCAGCACAGAAGTCGAAATGCTCATGAATTATTGTTAAACGCTCAACCTCGATCAGATCCACGTCACAGCTGCATTGTACAAATTCCAAGGGACTCTCAAGTTAAATAGACAGTTGCAATATGTAAAGAACGCTAAAAAAGCGCTTTTCGCCAAAACAGGCGCAACACTTCGTTACCAACTAGGAGGGGTACATACAACTTAATTGGTTGATTGACAACCTACTAGTACCGCAAGGCGGAATTCAAAATTCAAAATGACGCTCTCTACGAGACGCTAAAAGCGAACGCGGACTCGCTCTAAGCGAAGCCATGCCGCAGGCTTTACGCTGCGCTAACAAAATTCAAAATGACTACAGCGTAAGAGTTTCGTTGATTTGGAATAGGTGGTTGATTTACGCCGTGTTGTACTAGTCTGTCAAGGAGGCAGGAGGCGGAGCCACCCACAAGGGTTGTTGCTATGAACCTTCCCCCAAAAATGTTAATCGCCCACAAGGGGCGGGGCTTGAAACCCTCTTGGCTTCGTCAAATTCATTTTGACGGTTAGAGAGACGCGATAATCACCGTCTCTACAGGGGATTTATCCATCAATTATTTATTGACAGACTACTACTACGCCCAATATACATTCTTGACCAACTTTGCTATGTGCCTGCATAGGCAAAATCTTTCAGGAGCTATGATACTAAAATACTAATTATTGTATGGTTTTAAGGATCATTAATTGCATAGTCCTCGACTAAGATGGGGAATTAGGGAGTGAGGAGTAGTATATGGCAGTTCTCGCTTGAGTAGAGGTACAAGAACCCCCTCCCCGCAAACGAGGAGAAGGCTATGATGTACTTTATATGATTAGAAAACGCTATAGTTCAATTACTTGAAAAAGGCTGTGAGAATAACTGGCCGGACTTCCGTACCTTGTGTCTCTCCAGGATACGCTATTATTTGTTTGCACTGTATATCTCGACACAAATCTTTCTTTTTTCGATCTAAATAAATTTAGTTGCTCTGTCTCAAAGTAAGAGGGTATTTCTTCTTTCCCCTCTCCCCCTCTGCCTTTTGGTTAAGAGACTTCTACTCAAAAATAGACCCATACACGGAACTTTGACTAATGACACCGGATACACTCATAACCCCGGAAAAAATTTTCCTGGATGGAAAAACTTTTATTCCTGCCGAACAATTACCTATCCCGGAGTGGCCTTGTGTTGTGGCTGAAAGATCGCAACCGACACTGACGGTTAAAGATGATGATTTATTTTTTGTCACAGATACTATCGGGAATATTTCTGGCTGTTCCCTCAACGATGGCAATCCTAGTATGGGACTGTTTTGTTGCGATACGAGATTTCTTAATCGTTTGGAGTTGCAAATTGAAGGGCGATCGCCTGTACTTCTCAGTAGTACTGCTGAGAAAGGGTTTTCGCTCTCAGTTTTGTGTACTACCCCCAAAATCGACGATCGCCTGAAAGCTGAGACTATCGGAATTCGCCGAGAAATTGTGCTGAATGGCGCACTATTTGAAGAAATAGAAGTATCTAACTACAGCACAACCACTGTCAGTTTTGAACTAAGTATCAGCTTTGATGCAGATTTTGTTGATTTATTTGAAGTCCGGGGCTATGACAGAGAAAAACGAGGTCGGCTTTTACGCCTAGTAGAACCAACGACTGAGGAAGGAACATTTTCTCAGATCGATGGTGTTGCACTAGTACCCAAAGAGCCATCCGCCTTTAGGGAAGAATCCTTAACACTCGCCTATCAAGGTTTGGATGGCTCGGTGATGGAATCCCGGATTCTATTCCAGCATCGACAACCAGACTCTTTCAAGGGTTATACTGCGGTTTGGCAGCTAGAGTTGGCTTCTCACGAAACTCAAAAGCTGGGCTACCGAGTGAATATGTTGAAAAACAACCAGTCTAGTTCAACCGTCAGCGCCGCCACTACATTAGGACAGGCGAAAGCTGCTGAGTTGATGGAGGAGCAAAACTGGGTACAACAAATTACCCGCATTAGCTCAGATAAGAATACCTTCAATCGGGTGATTGAGCGGGCTGAACAAGATATGTATTTGTTGCGCCAATCTTTCGGGAAGTATAAGACTGTTTCCGCCGGAGTGCCGTGGTTTTCGACACTGTTTGGTCGAGATTCGCTGGTTACAGCTTCTCAAACTCTGATGTTAAACTCGGAAATTGCCAAGGAAACTCTGATATTACTGGCGACATACCAAGGTAAAATCGACGACGAATGGCGGGAGGAGCAACCGGGTAAGATTTTGCACGAGTTACGTTTGGGAGAAATGGCTCGTTGTGAAGAAATTCCCCATACACCCTACTACGGTACAGTTGATGCCACTCCCCTGTGGCTGATGCTCTATGCCGAACATTACGCTTGGACTCACGATCAAGAACTCCTAGAGCAACTTTGGCCCAATGCTCTAGCAGCAATGGAGTGGATCGATCGCAATAGCAAACAAACTAGCTACCTCAGTTACTTCCGTACATCTAAACGCGGTCTTGTTAACCAAGGTTGGAAAGATTCTGGCGACTGTATTGTAGACCACAAGGGAGAATTAGCCAATGGGCCAATTTCCCTCTCTGAGGTGCAAGCTTACGTCTATGCCGCAAAAATGCGCCTAGCAGAAATAGCTAGGATGAAGAAGCGGCTTGATTTGGCAGATCGTTGGCTAGAAGAGGCCAGAAATCTCAAGGTTCGTTTTAATCGAGATTTTTGGGTGGAAAACCATGATTTCTGCGCTCTGGCTTTGGATGGAGATGGCAAGCCAGTAGATAGTATTACCTCAAACCCCGGTCATTGTCTACATTTGGGACTTTTCACACACGAAAAAGCTCATAGTGTAGCAGAACGGTTGCGGGCACCAGATATGTTTAATGGTTGGGGCGTTCGGACTCTGAGTAGTTTGTCACCCGCTTACAATCCAATGGGTTATCACACTGGTTCGGTTTGGCCCCATGATAACGCTCTGATTGCAATGGGATTGCGATCGCTCGGTCTAATCGATCAAGCCTTAGAAATATTCCAAGGTTTATTCGATATGACTGAGCAGCAACCCTATCAACGTCCTCCAGAACTCTTCTGCGGCTACGAACGGAACGGTGATAATACCCCTGTGCAGTATCCAGTTGCCTGCACTCCCCAAGCTTGGGCTACTGGTAGTATTTTCCAACTACTGCAAATGATGGTGAACTTAGTGCCTGATGCTCAAAATAACTGCTTGCGAATAATTGACCCCGCTTTGCCAGAATCGATTAATCGCCTGTCATTTCATAATTTGCGAGTCGGCCCCACCATCCTCGATTTGGAATTCGAGCGTTCTGGTAGCACTACTGCTTGTCGCGTTGCGAAAAAACGGGGCAATTTACGGGTAGTTATTGAAGCTTAGAAAGGGAGTCGGGAGTAGGGAATTAATTTACTACTCCCTATTTTATGATTAGTGCGTAGGCGTAGCCCGTCGTAGACATCATCGCACAGTGCCATCCACTCCAACAACCAAGTGTTAGCCTGCTTCATCGCCAGTGTGTAGAGTTCTCAAAAGTTGCTCTGTAAGCTCGATCAATTCATATACAGAATTTTGCGTAATTTGTGTAGTTTTGAAGCCATGAGCAATAGAATTACGTAATAAGAGTGAATTCATTAGTAATTGATACTGAGATTTTGAAATTACACCTTCAATTGCTAATTGCTTCACCAAATAGAGTGGATCAAATCTTTGTAAACTTAGCTCCTCCTTTTGGGCTATAAGTCTCAAAGTTGCTTCTACCAAAGACCATGAATATAAGATAGCTGATTCTGGATGTTGCGTTATCAGTTGCCTTGTTACTTGCAACTGCGATTCTATTTCATGTTCTTGAAGAGAACCCTCTGCTTTCAGAGAATACATTATATCCTCTGGGTTGGTCATTACTAATTCAAATCTCCAACCAGGATGTTTTTCTACCGCTTGAGCTAAATTACGTAAGTCTTGATTAGAAGAAGAGTTCAGTGAGGAGCGTGACTTCACTTCAATAACTACATTTTCTTCTCCCCGACGTACTATCATGTCGGGGCGATATTTATTAAGGAAGTCAGGCAATTCTTCTGGATTTGGATGAAAAAAAACTTCGTAACCCTTTTCACTATACTCCTCTGCTAGTTTCAGCAATCGCTCTCTTTCTAAGTTTGCGGTTGGAGTTTCCATCAAATAATTACCTCCTGGTTAGGAGCATCAATTACCACAATATGTAAGAACTCATTGCCACGAGCAAAGCCTTCCGCCAATGTCGAGGTCATGTTTTCTATTCTAAAGTTACCTGACAAATTTCTCTTTCTAACTACGAGATCGCTTACTTGACGATCATCGTAGTATGCTAATTCTTTAAGTGCATCTTGAATAGGCTTCACTATATTGTCTACATCCATTTGATCGGAATCATAGAAATAGGTTATCTGGAGCATAACCCACCCAGTAGCTATTTTTTGTTCTGAAGACCAGTATTTTTTAGCTTCTTGTAGCACTGTCTTTTTCCAATCTTCAAGCCGATTGCCCTTACCACGCTTACGAGTCTGTTGTGATACTGGTGGCCCATCTACTATGAACTCAAATCTGGTCAATACACTTCTAAATAATAGATCATAAGTTATTCTATGCTAGTAACCAGCATCACCCTCAAGTCGCTCAAGATCATCTCGGAGTTGTTGTCCGATGTAAGCGCGAACTAATGGCTGATAACCAGAAAACCCAAGCAATGGTGCGACTCGCTTCAAATCCTCAATCACATCTTCGGGAATGCGAATTGTGACTGTAGTCATTGGACGATTTTTATCAAGTCGCTTTTTTAAGACTTCAGCTTTCATAGTATTCACGAGGACAACAAAATATTAACTTAGCAGCCTAAGTACGCGATCGCCTCAAATTCAAGAATGCTAATAAATGCTAAAAGAAGCGTTGAGGATGCAAAAACAACAATAATTTACACCCTAACTCCTAACTCCTAACTCCTAACTCCTAACTTTCTTACGCTTCTTCTGAATTGTCTCTTTTATGTCCTGGGGATGCTTCGTAAAGTGCATCGAGATGTTGACGCGCATCTTCAACGTTAATTGAACGCATTACCAAAAGTGGCTCTTTAATTAAGTTTCCGGCGCTATCTAATAACTCTGGATGGGGTACAAACTGTTTCTTTGATGAATAATAACCATAGTTGCCTTGATTATTCATTTGTGAGGAATTCGCCGGGTAAGTCCGCTCCCGATCAAAACTGAACATGATCAGGTTACGAATTAAGTTGCCAACAGCTATAAATGCAAGGATTGTAAAAGCCAGAATGTAAAGGAGATGTAACATTAGATTTTCCTCCAGGACAGGAATTTTTTAAACTTTATTTTGTAACGCTTTATTTCGCCGATACTGTGACTCACAGTTAAGACGAGTATTTTACGCACTCTTTGCGCGCTTACATCTATATGAAGCTATTTGTCAACCGTTATTCTACTTACGGTAACATAGGATACATTATATTGTTAATCCAAATAATGTTAAGAACTTGTTAAGATTTTTTCACTATCTCTTTGACGACTGATTTACCATCTTACGTAGACGCTTCCTCGGCAAGTCATTAGATATTGGTAAGTTATCTGCCAAAATTTAGCAGATGCTCATAGGTGCTGGTTAGACTTCACGTCCTTGACGAAAGCGCATTGCGACATTCCAGCATTCTGTTACTAATTGATGCCAAGGCATTAAGGTTGCCATCTCAATCCCGACTTGTTTATCAGTTGCATTAAACAGCATCTTTGCGGTATTTAGTTCATCTTGCGCTTGCTTAACCCGCAAGAGCAAGTCATATTGCTCTTGGTGACTCATAAATGATAGTTTCTCAGTTTCGAGTAAATGGCGCGATCGCGTAAACCAATGCTGAAAATCTTCTAGCAGGGGTTCTAAAACCGTTTTCAGCAACTCTGTCCCTGGTACATTTGAGTCTGGCATAAATGAGAGGCATATTTCAAACTTGCTTACTAATATTAACGTTATTTACGTTTCTTAACACTTTTCTGATTTCTCTCATAATTCTGACATGTAAAAATATGTAACAAAGAATACAGAATTTATTATATAGTTTTGATATCTGGTTTGTACAGTGCCTTTAGAGAGGCATCTATAGGTATATATGCCATCAAGTTGCAATTCATTAAGATAAATTAGCGATGTCTACGACGGGCTACGCCTACGCGTGCAATCCTGAATTGTGACACTCAGGTAAGGAATCAAAAATTTATCTTTATCCCCGATCACAAATTAAGTCAGTAGTTGGAAGATAGAGCTTAACTGGCAAAAATCAAAGTCGCTATAGTTAAATAAGCCTACAGATTCAGATAAATCACCTTTTGTAATCACTTCGCCAATGGTTCAGCAGCCAATGTCGCCAAATTCATCAAATCAATCACAACAGTCAGAACAAGTTGAAAAAATCTATTTACCGCGCACTAGCGAATCGGAGAACTTAAAAAAGATTCGCCACACTGCTTCCCATGTAATGGCAATGGCAGTACAAAAGCTGTTTCCCAAGGCACAAGTTACAATCGGTCCTTGGATTGAAAACGGTTTTTACTATGACTTCGACAACCCAGAACCCTTTAGCGAAAATGATCTCAAAGCCATCAAGAAAGAGATGGCGAAGATTATCAATCGTAAATTGCCAGTAATTCGGGAAGAAGTCAGCCGCGAAGAAGCCCAACGCCGGATTCAGGAAATTAAAGAACCTTACAAGCTAGAAATTCTGGCAGATATCAAAAACGAACCAATCACGATTTACCACCTGGGGAATGAATGGTGGGATTTGTGTGCGGGGCCTCATCTGGAAAATATCAGTGAATTAAACCCGAAAGCAATTGAATTAGAAAGCGTTGCTGGCGCTTATTGGCGTGGGGATGAAACTAAAGCCCAACTACAACGCATCTATGCCACCGCTTGGGAAAACCCAGAACAACTCGCTGAGTATAAGCGACGCAAAGAAGAAGCGCTGCGACGAGATCATCGCAAACTAGGTAAGGAACTGGGATTATTTATATTTTCCGATCTAGTAGGGCCGGGTTTACCTTTGTGGACACCAAAAGGCACTCTGTTACGGAGTACTTTAGAAGATTTCCTCAAGCAAGAACAGATAAAACGGGGTTATTTACCTGTAGTAACGCCTCACATTGCCAGAGTCGATTTATTTAAAACCTCTGGACATTGGCAGAAATATAAAGAAGATATGTTCCCCTTAATGGCAGATAATCAAGAAGATGCCGCACAGGAACAGGGCTTCGTCATGAAGCCGATGAACTGCCCCTTTCACATCCAAATATATAAGAGTGAGTTGCGCTCTTATCGGGAATTACCGATGCGACTGGCAGAATTTGGCACTGTTTACCGCTACGAACAATCAGGGGAATTGGGCGGTTTAACAAGGGTGCGTGGTTTTACTGTGGATGATTCTCACCTGTTCGTTACTCCAGAACAGCTAGATAGTGAATTCCTCAGTGTGGTGGATTTGATTTTGTCGGTATTCAATAGTCTGCAACTGAAGAACTTTAAAGCTAGACTCAGTTTCCGCGATCCTGCTAGTGATAAGTACATCGGTTCCGATGAAGTTTGGGATAAAGCCGAAGGTGCAATTCGCCGTGCGGTTGAAACTTTGGGGATGGAACACTTTGAAGGTATTGGAGAAGCGGCTTTTTATGGGCCAAAACTTGACTTTATCTTTAGTGATGCCTTAGATCGGGAGTGGCAATTAGGAACTGTACAAGTAGATTACAATTTGCCAGAACGCTTTGAGTTGGAGTACGTCGCCGAAGATGGTGTTCGTAAACGCCCAGTGATGATTCACCGTGCGCCTTTTGGTTCACTGGAAAGGTTGATTGGGATCTTAATCGAAGAATATGCAGGTGATTTCCCTTTGTGGTTAGCGCCAGTGCAAGCTAGATTACTACCAGTGGGCGATACACAGCTAGACTTTGCGAAAGATGTGGTGGCGAAAATGCGTGCGTTGGGAATCCGTGCAGAAGTTGATACCAGTGGCGATCGCTTGGGTAAACAGATTCGCAATGCAGAGAAAGAAAAAATACCCGTGATGGCTGTGGTGGGAGCGAAAGAAGTGGAAACCAACACCTTGAGTATCCGTACCCGCGCCTCTGGAGACTTAGGTAGTATTTCTGTCGATCGAGTTTTGGATAAATTACAAGAAGCGATCGCTAACTTCGATAACCTTCAGATCGATGTCACAAGTGCAGATTAATTTCAAATAGCAAACAGTCGGCTGGGTAATTCCCAGCCCCAAAAATTAACTGAAAAATCAGAATTAATGCCAGCTAAAGACATTTATCATGATTGTGTGAAAAATGCGCTCATCAAAGATGGGTGGAAGATTACTGATGACCCCCTTAGCCTCAAAATTGGTAAGAAGGATATATTTATTGATTTAGCAGCCGAGAAACTGTTAGCCGCAGAAAAACAGGGAAAGAAGATTGCTGTAGAAGTAAAAAGTTTTATTGGTATATCAGAAGTAGAAGACCTTAAAAATGCCCTTGGTCAGTACATATTGTACGAAAAAATTCTCCTACGAATTAAATGAAAAATGATTCTTTATTTAGCAATTTGTGACACAGTATTTATCAAAATATTTACAGAAGAAATTGGCAAAATTTTATTAGAAGACCAGACTCTAAAATTGATTGTATTCGATTCCCAAGAAGAGGTAATTACGAAATGGATAAACTAGATCATTACCAAAATATAATCCGTAACACACTTGCAGCATATCTCAATATCTCTTATGCAAATGCTAATATACGTAATCGAGCGGCATTTGACTCAGAAAATGATCAATATCTAATTATTTCTGAGGGCTGGGACGATAAACAACATCTACATAGCTGTTTAATTCATGTCGAAATAATTGACAGTAAAGTTTGGATTCAGTCCGATAATACCGAAAATGGTATTGCGAATGAACTCGTTCAAGTAGGTATCCCTAAAGAAGATATTGTTTTAGGATTTCACGAACCTAACGTTAGAAAATATACGGGATTTGCTGTTGCTTAGAAATTCAATATGTCGCGCCAGGACTGGGGACTGGAGACTAGTACCGCAAGGCGGAATTCAAAATGACGCTCGTAGACTCGCTCTAAGCGAAGCCATGCCGAAGGCTTTACGCTGCGCTAACAAAATTCAAAATGAATAGAGCATAAGGTTTTCAGAGATTTTGAATGGTATGTCTATTAACGCCGTGGTGTACTAGTACAAGAAGGCAAAAGTAAAAAGAAAGAATGCTTATTTTGTAAGCTTTCTGGCTATTTTAAATGGGTGGTTTATTTACTCCGTGTTGTACTAGGAAGAGTTTTCTTCTCGTGCGATCGCTGCGCGGATTACTGGCTAGCTAGTAGGTTTTGGCAAAGGTGCGATTTCTACGACTGGCTTCTCTACGAGACGCTACGCGTAGCTTGCTTCCCGAAGGGTACGCTTACGCCAATACGGTTCAGTTAGCGCCAAAAACCCCTCAGATGCGTAGGTTGGGTGGAGGAACGAAACCCAACATTTTCGCGGGTTTGTTGGGTTTCACTTCGTTCCACCCAACCTACGATTATCCTTAACTGAACCGTATTGACTTTAAAATCAAGGCTTACAGGCGATTATAAACTCAATTTCACCACTAAGACTCAAATGGTAATCATAATGCCTGTTATTATTGCCCAATAAGGGGTTCAAACTTATTTGCAGACATTTTTAGCATAACAGGTACGCAAGAGCCAAAGTTTTATCGCTATATCGGAAGTAGAAGACCTTAAAAATGCCATTGGTCATGCTCTTCCTAAACAGACTAGACTTGCATAATTTACTGTCAACAATTTTTGACTCACATCATGAACCGCCTTACCTCTATTTTATTCGCCGGCTTGATAGCATCTGCATCAGCTTTGGCTATTTCTCCAAAAGTTGATGCTAATACACCAGCGTCTTATCTTGCTCAGTTAGATAACTACAGCTATCAACGCAACGATGATGGTAACTACGAACGTCAGAGTCGTTACGACATAAATGGTGATTATGACCGTCAAAACAACCTTCGCAACATTCCTGACGATAATAATCGCTATGACCGCGATAATAACCGCCTTTATAACCGCAATAATAACCGTCGCCACGACCGCAATAATAACCGTCGCCATGACCGCAATAATAACCGCCTTTATAACCGCGACAATAACAGCCATGACCGCGACAATAACAGCCATGACCGCGACAATAACAGCCATGACCGCGACAATAACAGCCATGACCGCGACAATAACAGCCATGACCGCGATAATAACAGCCATGACCGCGACAATAACAGCCATGACCGCGACAATAACAGCCTTTATGACCGCGATAATAACCTTCGCAACACTTTTGACAACAACCCGTTATGAAGGCGATCGCGACTGGGGTCGTGGTTAATCCCTGTACCTGATCTGTTTCGCCTTAGCTTTTCTATATGACCAGGGGTTAGGCAAAAAGACACTGAAAATATGATATTTCGTAGGGGCAATTCATGTATTGCCCCTACATTTCTTTAGAATTAATTATTGATTTTTGAGTAATACAGTAAATATACTACCATTCGGATGATTATCTTCAATAGTAATTGTACCGGAATGTGCTTCGATCGCCATTTTACAGAAAGCCAATCCTAAACCAATTTGCGAAACTTCTGGCATCAGAGTTCCAGTTTCATACTTCTCAAAAATGATTTGTCGTAAGTCAATACTTACTCCCGAACCGGAATCAGCGACTTGCACTTTAGCACCTCCTGCTGCCAAATATTCTGCCCGTAGGGTAATTTGAGACTTAGATGGTGAGAATTTAATGGCATTGGAAAGCAAATTATCCACTACTCGACGAAAGATAACCGCATCTACTGCAACAATGCCACCAGGTTCGGGTAAGTAACTAATAAGAGTTAAGTTCTTTTGAGCAGCGATCGCCTCAATATCTGCGATCGCTGACATACACAAGGCACAAAGGTCTACTTCTGTGTAGTTGAGAAGCATTTTTCCAGATTCCAGCTTTGCCATGATCAGCAAGCTATCAATTAACGATTGTAGTTGTTGTCCAGCAAGTAAAATTTGATCGACTTTTCCTTGCTGCTGTTTAGGTGACAAACCTGGAAACCTCAGAATCTCTGCGCCTAAGACAATGCTGGTAAGTGGATTTCGCAGATCGTGTACAATCATATTTACCATGTCTTCTCGCAGTTTGAGCAATACCTGCATACTTTCGTATTGCTGCTTAATCCGCAACATAGAATGAACTCTAGCTCGTAATTCCACGCCATTGACGGGTTTACTAATAAAGTCATCTGCACCAGTTGCCAGACATCGAGCCAAATCTTCTTTATCGGTTAATGCCGTCACCATGATGATTGGCACGGCTTGCCATTGTGGATCGGCTTTGATGCGTTGGCAGACTTCCATCCCATCGAGATCGGGCATCATCACATCTAATAAAATCAGATCGGGCTGAAAATTATCGAGGCGATTTAGAGCTTGTTGACCACTAGGAGCATAGTATAGGTGGTAGTTTTCACTATCCAGCAAGGTTTCAACAACATCAAAGTTATCGGGTTCATCATCGATTACTAAAATAGAGGGTTGACTATCCATCGAGAATTTCCACTACCTTCCTAAAAGTTGTTGAATTGTGGCTACAAGCTGTTTAAGTTTTACTGGTTTAGTCAAATATTCGTTTGCTCCGGCTGCGAAACTTGTTTCGCGATCGCCAGGCATAGCTAATGCTGTAAGTGCAATAATTGGAATATCCAGAAATTGGCGATCGTTACGGATGCAGCGCATTGCTTCCAACCCATCCATTCCCGGCATTTGAATATCCATTACAATTAAGTCAGGGCGTTGAACTCTCACAAGCTCAATAGCTTGTTGTCCATTGTTAGCAAGAATGAGACGATACCCTCGACTTTCAAGATAGCCAGACATAGTATCAATATTTGCTTGATTATCTTCTGTCAGCAAAATCAAAGGAGTGTCTAGAACTGCTTCTGGCATTACAATGAGATTTGGCAAGTCAGAAGCATGCAGTTTCTCTATAGTTACCTGAAGTTGAGCGCGAGTAATGGGTTTGACCAGATATTCAAACGCTCCCTGTGTGAGTCCTTTGCTACGCTCATCCACAACTGAAATGATGATTGCTGGAATATCTTTGGTTTTTGGGTTGGCCTTGAGTTGATTTAGCACGTCCCAACCTGATAGATTAGGCAGTTGTAGATCCATAACGATCAGAGCAGGCTGAACACGCAGCACCTCTTCTACGGCTCCTTCACCTTGGGGATAAGTTATAGTTTGCATTCCCATTTCGCTGAAGTAGCGAGTAATTTGTTCAGCCGCCGCAACAGAATCTTCAATAATCAAAACTTGAGCATTCTCAGCAGGTAAGCGATATTTGGGCAAAAAAGCAGTTACCTGCGTGGTTAGAACATTATCGTTAGTGCGGTAGGGAATGCGAACAGTAAAACAACTTCCCTTTCCAACTTCACTACTAACTGAAACTGTTCCTCCATGTAGGGAAATAATCTGTTGTACCAGTGCTAAACCTAAGCCAGTACCACTGTACTGGCGGTTGAGGCTGCTGTCAAGCTGGATGAAGGGCTGAAACAGCTTGCCGATTTCTTTAGCGGCGATACCAATGCCAGTGTCAGTGATATGAAAGCATAGGTTTGAGGAAGAATTTACTTGCTCATCTCCCCCTACTCCCCCTACTCCCCCTGCCCCTCTGCCCCTCTGCCCCTCCGCTCCTTCCAGTCGGACTTCTAGCTTTACAGAACCCCCTTCTAGCGTGAACTTGACAGCATTACTTAACAGGTTGATTAGTACCTGACGCAGGCGGCGCTCGTCTACTTGGATGGTGTCAATATTCTCAGAAATATGAATATTAAGACGAATATGCTTTTTCAAAGCCATCTGCTTGATAAAAGCAAGGCTGGTATCACAAACACTTCTGACAGAAACATCACTCAATTGCAGTTCTAGTTTGCCAGATTCGATTTTAGATAAGTCTAGAATGTCATTGATTAGTTCTAGTAAATGTCTACCACTGCGCTCAATAGTGGCGATCGCTTTTGCTTGTCTTTCATTGATAGAACCAAATACACTTTCTTGTAAGCCCTCTGACATCCCCAAAATAGCATTGAGGGGTGTTCGCAGTTCATGGCTCATGTTGGCGAGAAATTCGTCTTTGAGGCGAGTGGCGCGGGCAAGTTCCACGTTGGTGTTAGCAAGTTTCTCATTGGTTTGCCGCAGTTGTGCCTCGGCTTGTTTGCGTTGTGTAATATCTTCGTGAGATATCAGTATGCCAATCACCTCACCTGCACTATTGGTCAGAGGAACTTTATTTATTCGCAGCCAGATTTGTTCGCCATTAGACTCTTCAAATGGCTCCTCGTAGCCTAGTTTCGGTGTTCTGCTATTCATCACCATTGCATCGTCTGCACAGTGGAGGTGTGCCCATTTTGACCAAGGTAATTCAAAGTCGGTCTTGCCAATAATCTCATTGACTGTCAGTTGAGAATGGCGGATAAATGCTGGATTGCAGCCAATAAACCTCGATTGGCGGTCTTTCCAGAAAACACGTTGGGGAAATGTATCCAGTACTGTTTGCAGCATTTTGCGTGATTCTTCCAGTGCTTGCGCGATTTGTTTGCGTTCACGTAGTGCAGCTTGCTGTTCGCGGATATCAAATAGAGTGGTGCGGCTGTATAAATAGTTCCCATCTACATCCTTGACGGCAGTGGCATTGATCAGCACTGGCAAAACCGTGCTATCTTTACAAATCATGTCAAGCTCCAAATCTTTTACCCAGCCTTGTTCTTTGAAATGAGGATAGTTTTGCGCGAAGGACAAGCGACTGGCTGGGGTGAGAAAATTATCTAGGGGTTGGCCAATCATTTCCTCACGGGTATAACCCAACCATTGCAGTTCAGTCTCGTTGATCTTGAGCAATCGGCCTTCGCTGTCGAGGGAATGGTAGCCACAAGGAGCATTATCGTAAAGGTCTTCGACGGCATGGGCATATTTCGCCAGTTTCTTTTGTGCCTGTTTGCGTTCACTGATATCTGTAACCCGTACTAGGTTCATGGTACGTCCGGCAACAGTAATGGGTTTAGCTGCAATGTTTCCCCAGAAAATTTTTCCTTGAAGAGTAACATATTCAATCTCTCGGCTCCAGACACCTTTTAACTGCATATCTATGACGATCGCATCCGTTTCGCTAGGAGTGAATGGCCGCAACTGGAGTGTTTGCCCATTAATATTAATCAATTTAGTTTTATCAACCGCCTCAAACATTTCCACCGCCCGCCGATTGCAATCCAAGGTAAGTAGCGTTTGCGGATCAACTAGAAAAATGGCATCAGCAGATTCGTTAAAAATTGCTTCTCGCAAATCCCGATTGTGGATGAGTTCTTGTTCGGCTTGTTTGTGGTCGCTAATATCATAGTTAACCCCAATCATGCGTACAGGTTCACCCTGCTGGGTACGTTTAATACCGTAAACTCCCCGTCCTTTTCCTGATATCCAGCGAATGCTGCCATCTTGCCAGACAACTCGATATTCCACAGCGTAATCGGTTTGTGTGGCGATCGCTTGTCTCAAATCCTGCTCAACCCATTCTCGATCCTCTGGATGTAACTGATTGAGCCACTTTTCATAAGTCCAGTTTTGATCGCTCACATCGGAACCAAAACAGCGAATTGCATTTTCACTAGCAAATATTTGATTGGTGATTGGGTTCCACTCCCAATAGCCTATACCAGCAACATTCAGGGTTAACTTGAGCTTTTCTTCACTGGCTTTTAGGGCTGCTTCTATCCGTTGGCGTTCTGCCTGTAATTGCTGATATGCAGTTCCTTGTTGAATGGCGATCGCTATTTGCACCGCCAGTTGATCCAACAGATCTAGTTCTACTGATTGCCAGTGGCGAGATGCAGTACATTGGTGAGCAATTAATAATCCCCATAATTGCTCTTTAACTAAAATGGGTACTACCAGATTGGCTTTGACTTCAAATTGTTCTAGAAGCTGCAAATGACAACTAGTTAAACCAGCCTGATAAATATCGTCGATCGCTCGTTTTTTTCCTTGGCGATAGTCACTTCCGGTTCCCTGTTGAAAGCAGGTGTCCAGAATTTGCTTTCCCATAGCCACCGTCCAACCAGGAAGCACTGACTCCGCGACAATTGTACCGCTCATATCTGGCTGAAATTGATAGACCACTACTCGGTCTGCTTGCAAAAACTGCCGTATCTCTGTTGCAATGGTATGCAGAATCTCTTCTAGTTTAAGAGACTGACGAATTCGTAAGGCGATCGCGGCAATCAGTTGTTGTTGTTCCCGACTTTGTTCTAATTGTCGAATTAGATGCATCCGTTCAACGGCATGATGAATTGCGCCTTGAAGAACTTCAGCCGTGAGTTTATCTTTAACTAGATAATCTTGAACAGCGCTTTTCATCGCTCGGATAGCGCTAATTTCATCCCCTTGTCCTGTCAGCATAATTACAGCAGTTTGGGTATGGCTATGGCATTCCCGAAATTGCTGAATAAACTTCAGCCCATCCTCATCAGGCAACGCAAAATCCAGCACAATCACATCTGGTATCTCCTGCTGACACCATTTCAGTGCTGGCGTTGCTGTCTCAAACTCCAAAATACGAGAGGTATACAGACTATCTTGCTGCAAGAACTGATAATATACTTCCCGATCTTGAGCGCAATCATCAATCAGCAGGATCGTGAGGCAACAAGGATGACTCATAAGTTAAAAATACAAACGCGATCGCGTTTCCAAAAAATTATATCTCGATTAACATCATGCTATTGGCTTGATGTTAATCGAGTAATTAATACCAAAGCTATCTCTCTCACCCCTTCAAGGGATGGAATCATCGCCGGTTTTGAGATCCCGAATAGACAAAATGCCTGAGATATCTCTATATTGCCCTTTAGCATGATGCGATCGCCAAATCCCAGAAAAATTTTTGCCTCCGTGTTCAGTATGAATAAAATTCGTAATCATACCTAAGAATCCTCTGAAAGCTTTCAGTAAATTTGCTGCTAGTAAAATTCATTTTTCAATGGTCAGACTAGCAGCGTCAAAACCTTTTTTTTAGCGCAATGTCTAGGTTGGGCTGCGCCTACGCAGTGATTTTTATCATCAGCCAGATTGCCATTAAAGTTTTAGATCGTCGATTTCATTGGCTTGTTCTCCAGCATCCTTCTATAAAATCTCCTCAGTTCTACGGATGATCTAGATTAGTGCCTCAGTATTTCTTCTCGAATTTCAAAATATCCCTTCTAGTAAATACTCTCAATTTAATCAAAAAAAATTCCTATTTTTCCTCGATTACTTTTTTGTTTAAATCCTGAATAATAAACCTATCAGTTACCAATCCGACATCAATTCCCTGGATTGAGAATAAGTCTGACTGTCAAAATACTAATAGAATCTGGCGTGATGGTAAGTGTTGGGATTATGAACATATTCCGATGTTTTAAAGCTTAGTAATTTACTAAAATTATAGTTATTCCTTAGCTTCAATACCTGGCCTTATAGTTAAACCGCATCTACCTTTAAAACATAGTTTTTTAAATAAAAAATCTGATAAATCAAGCCAATACCAATAACACAATTGTTAGAAAACCCATGTTTTTAACATATATAAACTCTATTTAAATAGTATAAAATTTACATAAAAATCATAATAAAATTAATCCTAGAAAACACTGATGCTTTTCAAAAAAATATAAGTCAAAATATTGATTACATCTTTTATAAAGAAAGATATTTTTTTTCAAGGCATCTATACATAATGTTTATTAACTCTCTCAGTTCTGATAATTTACAACAGACTATCATTCGTCACCCGCTCATTGTTAACTCTGAGATTCTGCTTCCCGATGTGATTGCACTGATTAATGAAGCACAAGCTAATTGTCATAGCTTGCCAAACAAAAATAGCAATTCTTTGACAAACTCCAGTAAAGATATAGACAGTGTTGCATCTCAAGCTGCCAGTTGTGTTTTAGTTATGGAAAACTCGCAGTTGGTAGGGATACTTACACAACGAGATTTAATTAAACTGACGGCACAAGGAAAGAATCTAGAGGGAATCAGCGTTTCCCAAGTGATGACAAGGGAGCTAATAACACTGAAGTTAAAAGATTTTAAAGATGTTTTTACTGCATTACATTTGCTAAGGCAACATCGGATTTGCCATCTGCCCATTGTTGGCGAACAAGGAGAATTAATTGGATTGGTTACTCCTACGAGTTTGCTGACAGTTTGTATTCTACAAGCAGAAATCTACAATTATACACGAGTTAAACTTTTAGAACGCCAGAGAATTGAGGCAGAACTGCGATTGGAGCGTAATTTTGTTTCTACCATTTTGAATCTAGCAGATGCTTTAGTTATTGTATTAGATTCTCAGGGAAGAATTGTTCGTTTTAATCATACTTGCGAACAAGCTACAGGTTACGCATTTGATGAAATTAAAGGAAGATTTGTTTGGGATGTCTTGCTGTTACCTGAAACAACAGCATGTATCAAAGATATTTTTCAAGATTTAGCAACCAAAGAATTTCCTCAACGTTATGAAACTTCTTTAGTTACTAAAGATAGCGATCGCCGCTTAATTTCTTGGTCAAATAAAGTCTTACTTAATCGGGATAATCAAGTTGAGTATATCATCTGTACAGGCATTGATATCACTGAAAACCGAAAATCACAAGAGGAACTCCAGCAGACTCGCAACTTTTTACAGTCAATGATTAATAATTTGCCTGTAGCCGTCTTTGTTAAAGATGCCAAACCAGAAAGTTTTGGGAAATTCAAGCTCTGGAATCATACCTGCGAAAAGATTTTTGGTATTACCGCAGAACAAGCTATTGGCAAAACAGATTACGAATTCTTCCCAAAAGAACAAGCAGACTTTTTCTACCAAAAAGACCTAGAAACTTTTGCTAGCGGTGTACCTCAAGATATTTCTGAAGAACCTATTGATAGTCACAGTTTTGGCAGAAGAATTTTACACACGACGAAAATTCCTTTGTATGACAAAGACCAACAGCCTGAATACCTGTTATGTATTTCCGAAGATATTACAGAATACAAACGAGCAGAAAAAAATCTGCATCAAGCAAAAGAGCATTTACAAACAGTTTTAGATGCAGTGCCAGGGTTTGTTTCTTGGGTAAATAATGATGGGTATTATTTAGGAGTTAATCGCCATTTAGCTGAAAGTTTTAACCTGACTACCGATGCTTTTGTTGGTCAAGAATTGGGCTTTATGGAAAACAGCCCACACTTTACAGAATTTATGCGTGAATTTTTAGATAGTCAAAATGTAGCAGATTCTCAGGTTATTAATGTCCAAATAAACGACAAAACACACAATTACTTACTAGTCGCTCAAAAATATCAACAAAACACAGCTGCGGTTGCAATCGGAATTGATATTACAAAACGAAAACAAGCTGAAATAGCCTTACAAAGTTTGATAGAAAGTACAGCTTCTACAACTGGACGTGACTTTTTTCCAGCATTAGTTGAGCATATTTCTTCTACTCTAGATGTTCGTAACACTTTGGTGACTGAATTAATTGATGGGCAAATTCACACTTTAGGATTGTGGTCTGATGGGCAGTTACAACTCAATATTTCCTACGATCCAAAATCAACTCCTTGTGAAATTTTGCTCAAGCAAGGATTTTATTACTGTGGTTCAGGAATTCAGCAACTCTTTCCTAATTCTGAAATATTGACTGCAATGAAAGCCAAAAGTTTTATGGGAGTTATTTTAAGTGATGATTTTGGTCAACCGATTGGCTCACTATGCATCATAGATGAAAAATCTATACCTGACCAACAAAAATTTGAAGGAATTCTCAAAGTATTTGCAGCCAGGGCATCTGCTGAACTGCAAAGACAACGAGCGCAAGAAGCTCTACAAAAACTTAATCAAGATTTAGAAGTCAGGGTTCAGCAACGCACTTTAGACTTACAAAAAAGTGAGGCAGAACTTAGTGCTATTTTTAATCAAGCAGCCGTGGGAATTAAACTAGAAACTTTAGATGGTCGTTTTCTGAAAGTTAATCAAAAGTTGTGTGAAATTATTGGCTATAACCAAGCAGAAATTCTGAATAAAAGTTTTACTGACATTACACATCCAGAGGATATACAAGCCCATCTAAATAAATTGCAAAAATTAATAGCAGGAAAGGTAGAAACATTTTCCATAGAGAAGCGCTATTTACATAAAAATGGTGATTCAATTTGGATAAATCTAACAGTTTCTCTAATTCGAGATCCTATTGGTAAACCTATTTATGTGATTGGGGTAGTTAAAGATATACGCGAACGCAAACAAGCTGAAGAAAATATTTGTAAGGCTTTAGCAAAAGAAAAAGAACTCAGTGAGTTAAAATCTCGTTTCATTTCTATGACTTCCCATGAGTTCCGAACCCCTTTAACTGTAATTACTTCATCTGCCGGCATCTTAAAAAATTTTAGCCATAAACTAAATGAACAACAAAAGCAGAAACATCTCCAGTGCATTCAGACTTATGTTCAACACACTACTCAACTTTTAGATGATATTTTGCTAATTAATAAAGCTGAAGCTGGAAAATTAGCATTTGAACCCACTTCTACTAATTTGGTTCAATTCTGTCGCTCTTTGGTAGAGGAAATTCAACTCAGTTCTCCCAAGCATACTCTAGCTTTCTGTCCCCAGTACTTGGGTAATTTATCAATAGATGATCGCTTTATGACTTGTATAGACAAGAAACTTTTGCGACAAATACTGAGTAATTTGCTTTCAAATGCTGTCAAATACTCACCAGACAGCAATAATGTTCAAATTGATTTATTAGTTCAAGATCAAAGGGCAGTTTTTCTAATTAAAGATGAAGGTATTGGTATTTTACCAGAGGAACAGCAGAATTTATTTGAACCATTTTACCGAGCTAGTAATGTTGGTAATACGCCAGGAACAGGATTAGGCTTGGCAATAGTCAACAATTGTATAGATATTCATAGAGGAAGAATTAGCTTTGCTAGTCAAGTCGGAGTCGGTACGACATTTCGGGTAGAACTGCCACTAACCATAACCAATGTCATCCAGGAAAAATATCTCGATATGTTATTAGTAAATAATTTTAGGGAACAATAAACTAAGGCATATTATTTGGCATCCCATATAGTTTACCAAATCGTTAAGATGGAAAATCTGTTTTAGCAGCTATATTTACTATGTCTATACAGAGAAAAAATCGCCTAGCAAAAATCACTACTTAAATAAACAATGAGCAAGAAAATATTAGTAATTGAAGATGAAATTCAAATTTCTGTAAATGTCCAACAGATTTTAAGTTTGTCAGATTTTAATGCTATTACTGCAAATAATGGTTTAGAAGGATTACGACTTGCTAAAACAGAAAAACCAGACCTGATATGTTGTGATATTATGATGCCTGAACTTGATGGTTATGGTGTACTGACAGCCTTACGCCAAGATCCATTAACTGAATCTATCCCAGTAATTTTTCTAACTGCAAAAGCAGATCGTGATGGCTTACGCCAAGGTATGGAGTTAGGAGCCGATGATTACCTGACAAAACCTTTCTCTCCAAAAGAACTTTTGAAGGCAATTAAGATTAGATTGGCTCGGATAGAAAAACCAACTTTAATCAAACAACAATATGAACAAACACATCAACAAAATGCCAATATGAAGCAGCAGATAGAAGTAAATTCACAAAAATTACAAGAAAGTCAACACCTAGCAGAAATATGCAATGAGGTTTTAAAAAAGCTTTTACAAGACTTAGGTAATCCGCTTTCAAATATTAATATGGCAATCTATATGCTGAAGAAAGCTCAATCGGATGTTGAGCGCGATCGCTACTTGAATATCCTACAACAAGAGTATGCTAGAGAAATGCTGCTTTTGAATGAAATGAAGAATTTACAAACACTATTAACCCCAGAAAATGCCAAAATAATGCAAAAGTTCCATTTGCTGAACCATAGTAAATAGTAGATAATTCTGGCTCTCCCAGAGTTGGGTTGATAGAATAACACTAAAAAACGGCTAAAACGATTGATATAACAAGGTTTGTCTAAAATAGAATCAAAAATTTAATAAAATTTTACTTTGTTCCTCTTGAATCCCTAACTATCTAAGGATTTAACCTGATATCAAGTATTAATTTGTTATAACTAGTCTAGGAGAGGCATAATTCTAGAATGATTAGATGGCAATACTTTGGCCATGAATGGAATTATAAAAGTTAATTTTTCTTTTTAAGAACGGTAAACTTTGTATATATTTCAGATCATTCTAGACCAATGAAAATAATCTTTTTATTTTTACTAATCGTAGATGAATACAATTTTAGTCATAGAAGATGAGCCCCAAGTCAGAGTAAACATTCAGGAAATTTTACAACTTTCTGATTTTGAAACTTTGATAGCTGCAAACGGTAAAATTGGCTTAGAAATTGCTCAAGCAAAATTACCAGATTTAATTATCTGTGACATTATGATGCCTGATTTAGACGGCTATAGCGTGCTTTCTGCTCTGCGTCAGAATGAAGCAACTACCAATATTCCTTTAATATTTGTTACTGCTAAAGCAGAGCGTTCAGATTTTCGCCAAGGGATGGATTTTGGCGCTGATGATTATTTAACTAAACCATTTACTCCTGAAGAACTACTCGGTGCGATCGCTTCTCGTCTTGATAAGCACGCTTCGACTGAACGCCAAGCTCAAGCCAAACTAGACGAACTCAGAATGAATATTGCTCATTCATTACCTCATGAACTAAATACTCCCTTAAATGGTATTCTTGGTATGTCACAGTTGTTAATGGAAAATTGTGGCATGATGCCTGGCTCTGAAGAAATCGAAATTGTAGAATTAATTTACACCTCTGCCAATCGCTTGAATGAATTAGTTAAAAGGTTTTTACTATATAGTAATCTGGAATTAATCGCTAAAAATCCTAAAAAAATACGTCAAATCCAAGAACAAAGAGATAAATGTCTTGCTGAGAGAATTATTAGTGAAGTCGCTCTCAAAAAAGCTACAGACAACTGTAGGCAAAAAGATTTAACTCTAGATATCCAAGAATCTACAGTACAACTGCCAAAAGAAAATTTAAGTATTCTTATTGAAGAATTACTTGAGAATTCTTTTAAATTTTCTTTCCCAAGTAGCGAAGTTCAAGTTAAGAGTATAGTGAAAGATAATAAATTTAATTTATATGTCATTGATAATGGTAAAGGAATAACAATTGAAGAAATTGATAAAATTGGAGCCTTTGTACAATTTAATCGAAAGTCATGGGAACAACAAGGCTCTGGCTTAGGACTGGCTATTGTTCAGCATATTGTGAAATTATATGGTGGGGAATTTACAATTGATAGCATTCCTGAAAAAAGAACTATTGTAAATGTTTGTTTGCCCTGCTAGGATACGCTGGCAATCCGATTAGGCAGGGGGCAGGGGGCAGGAGGAAGAAAGGTACAAACCTTGTGCCTTGTTGTGGGCAAGAAGAAACACATAGGACTTACGCACTCATGACGAAAAACTAACGTAAGATTCTAGTCCGTGCATAAGTCTTGCTAAAGTAAAGTACACGTCACGGGGCGGAAAAGAATTTCTTGCCCAGTCCCCAGTCCCCAGTCCCCAGTCCCCAGTCCCCAGTCCCCAGTCCCCAGTCCCCAATCCCCAGTCCCCAATCCCCAATCTCGCTAAAGGGCAAGACTTGTTGAATTTACGACAAAAATATTAATAATCAAATCACCTAGAGTTCAATTAACTTGAAGCCCCAAGGTTTGAGGGCTGCTAGAGCTAGTTCTGGATCTACGCCTTCATAAGCTTCCCATTCCAAAGGATGCTCTTTCGGATGTCCGTCGCCAACATTGCCTGCAACTTTGATTATCGGACAGTTGGCGATGCGATCGCGCTCCAACCCTCTTGGAATTGCTAGTTCGATTTTGTGCCCGATAAACTTCGCTGTACTATCATTAGCTACAGATTCACGGATTAAACAAATATCACCCGCAGTTCCCCAAGTAGTTTGGTAAATGTGAAGAAACGATATATAGGTTGCTGGTTTGATGGATCTTTTGAGAACGTGCATTATCTGTAATCCTTATACTATGAGTCAAAAATCATAAATGATATAAGTATTTTCTATCACGTTCGTAGGGAAGAATGTTCTTAACTTACATTTTGCACCTAGTCCAGGCGATTATAAACCGCCTGGTGGAAGATGTGAAGCTCAAAAGACGATAATTGCCCACATACTAACTCCCAACCCAATGGCTGCTAGGTGTTGCCAAAGGAGCGCTCTTACTGGTTGCTTTGCAATTTTTTGCGTTAATAATATAGTCATTAACACTGAGAAAACTATTGTTGTACCTTGTAAAAAGGCAATTACTGCCGGATGAGCAACCAATATTGGCAGTTGTTCACCACCCATACCAAAGGTAGCAAAGGTAACAGGCAAAATCCGCCCGCCTTCGCCTAAGCCCAAGCGCAGATAGTGAGCCAAGTTTCCCCCCAATACCAATGGTAAGTAGCCATAAGCAAGTTCTACAAATTTTCGAGGCTTACGGTTAAAATTTAACACTTGGAGCAAGCCATAAGCGGCAAAGGTAAAAATCGCTGGGATAATTAACACTAGCAACGATAATCCCAAGTGCTGCCAAAACTGAGTTAAATCCACTTGTAACCCCAACCAAGATAGCAATTCTGGCAAGCGATGCAGATATATCCCACCCAACAGCAAAAATAGTAATGCTACTTCATAGGTGCGGGGTACATGAGTTGTCCACAGTTCAATACCAGGGGGACGCAAGTTAAATTCAACAGAACGGTGGGGACAAGCTTTGAGGCAAGTCATGCACAGTACGCAATCTCGGTTATCTTCTAACTGCGCTGGGTGAGAATATAAGGGACATCCATTTGTTTCCAGCCCTTCGCCCTTTTGCGGGCCACCTTTATAGCACTGATAGGTGGTGCAACTGGCAGAACAAATACCTTGCTGTGCCCGCAGTTCTGTCATGGAAAGTTTGGCAAATAAACCATTCATCCCGCCGATGGGACAGAGATAACGACACCAAAACCGCCGCTCAAAAAGAGCCGAGAAAATCATCGCCCCAGCAGTAATTAACAGCAGCAAACAAGCACTAAGGTAGGCGGTATTTTCTAAATGCCAGAGTTCTTCCCATAAGAAAATTAGAGAGAATAAACCAAACATGAACCATCCGCCCCATTTCTCGGCTTGCTCTCTCGGCCAGCGCTTGAGTTTTCGAGGCCACAACCAGAGGGAGAGCTTTTGGGTAATTTCTCCGTAAATCATGAAAGGACAAACAGAACACCAGACACGACCCAAAAAGGGAAAGAGAAATAAGAAGAAAGGCCACCACCAAGCCCAAAATAGATTTAATACGAAATTGCGATCGCGGGTTTGTGGCCCAATAAATAATACTGCAACAATAATCGCAAAAGCTGTTGCAGTAAAACCATAGTTAATGCGATCGGGCCACCAAGGACTACGTAAAAACCGCCGTAAAGGCGGATAGGCATTTAACAGATTCAATCGAAATCGTTTTTTCTTCGTTTCGGCTGGCCAGAAAATTTCTTCTGTTAATTCATTAGCACCCTCCGCTTGCACGATCGCTCTTTCTACGAGATTTTTTAATTCCTTGAGATTGCCAGGAAAATCATAAGATTGTAGGCGACGCAAGGCTTCGGGGGTAATATGCGGTTTAGAAACGCCTCTAGAACGAGTGTAGAGACTAGTATAATATTCTACCTGTCCCTGAATATCAGCTTTCCGCACCCGTAGCGGTGGGACTTTAATAATGTGACCAACAGAACGTTCAATCGTTGGCTGAGTTTTTTCTGAAACAATCAGAATTCTGGCTTTACTGGGGCGAGGTTGGGCGGCTGGCTCTCCAGAACGACTGGCGGGGGTATATGTCCCAGTTTTGAGCAACTGCGTTACGGGAGCTAATAATTCTTCGGGCAATTCTTGGATGTTGTTGAGAACAAGAGTACCTTCCCCCAACCATTCCAAGAGTCCTGCTTTACCGCCAGCGCGACCGAATAAATCTGCACCGCTAGTTTGAAGAATCCCACAATTGACTTTAATAATTGGTTCTCGCCGTTTTGGCGAACCAAAGTGGATGAGAGCTGCTATATTGTCTTTTTCCAAACCTGGTTCTCCAAAAATATCCACTGATTTGCGGTCAGCAGCCGCTTCGCGAATTTGCTCCCGCAGCCGCATAGCATAACGACTTGTACCGACAATTCCCCGTTGCGCTTTGGTAACTAAATAGGGTCGCAAAGCTACGGAACGTTCTTGCTCATAGCTAAGTGCAGATGTTACTTGAGCTAATTCTTGAACTAATTGGCGGGAAAAAGCCTGAGTAATTTCGGGGTATTGGGTGACTAAAGCACGAAATTTAGCAGCAGGTATAACCCACAAGTGACATTCTGTCACCGTAGTAATTGTGAATGGAGTTAATTCTTCCAGCAGCAATTGTTTGAGTTCAATTACTGAACCGGGGAGGAATCCACAAGCTAAGGCTGGATTAGTGCTATTGCTTTCGAGTTGACCTTCCACGAGAATATAAAGGGCTGCTGGAGGAGTGCCTTCGCTAACTAAGTCAGTCTCGGCACTCACTACTTGTTCTTCAATCACTTGGGCGATCGCATTTAACACTTCAGGTGAGAGAATCCCTAAACTGGTGCGTTCTTGTAGCCATAAGACCGTTTCTGGAGATGTCACGTCGCTTCGCTCCGAATTCAAAATTCAAAATGACGCTCTCTACGAGACGCTGCGCGTAGCTTGCTTCTCTGTAAGAGTACGCAGACTCGCTTGCCGCCAGCGCTAACAAAATTCTTGCATTATTGATCCCCATAAATAAATTTAGTTGCTCTGTAAACGGACTTCGTATTTCTTCTCCCAAGGGGAGACGCGAAACGCGATGCGTTGTGCGTCTCAAAATACATTTTTTTGCTTCTCCATAAATAAATTTAGTTGCTCTGTATCATGAGTCATTTTCGGTCATATTAATTTCTCCGTGTTGGCTGCTGTATAACAAGGATTATCCCTGAGAAGATGTTTTAAAAGTCCCCTTGTCGATATCAAAAGTTGGAGATCCCTCTAAATCCTCCAATAAATTGGAGGACTTCTTTAAGGGACTTCCAAATAAAAAAATACTCAACTACTTCTTGTGGGGTGGGCGACACGATAGCCCTTGTATGTGGGCGCTCATGTTGCCCACCCCACAAGATTGGGTAATTTATTTCTTGGAAGTCCCTAATTTTGAATTTTGAATTTTGAATTGTTAATCCGGTTCCCTACATACTATTCTTGAGTTGGAAGTAGTTTAATATAAAAGTGCGGCAAGAATCTATGCTCTCATAAGTGATGAAGTCAGTTGCAGCGACCCCTTTAGCCGAGTTTCTCTCTCAACCTAACATTGAGGCTTCCCCCGCATGGGAGTTAATTAACGGGCAAGTGCTGGAAAAACCAACACTAACCCTTTTCCACTCGCGGCTACAACGTAATTTAGTAAACTACATAAATAGTCATACCGAGCAGTTTGAAGCTGTGCAAGAACTGCGTTGTATTATCCCTCCCTACTCCCCAGTACCAGATATTTCCGTTATAGCTTGCGATCGCCTTGACGATAAAGATAGCCCTCTAGAGGGAGCGCCTGACTGGTTAATTGAAATTCGCTCTCCTGACCAAAGCACCCTAGACTTGCAAAACAAAATTCTCCACTGTCTCAGCAACGGAACAGAATTAGCTTGGCTAATAGATATAACTCGCCAACAGATTTGGGTATGGCTTGGAGATGATCTACCAGTGGTTCGTTCCGCAGAAGATATTTTACCAACCTTGGGGGATTTACCGGAGCTTACGGTTAACGCGGTGATGGCTATGACTCGCAGGTAAATACAGAGTTATATTAAGAAGTAAAAAGTCAATTATTTTTTTCTTGTAAACTAATTGTGCTTTGAAGCGTCAGGCATAATTGCTTCCTGAAGATTAACGCTGCTGAGGTTAGCTCCCCTAAGGTCGGCTCCTCTGAGGTTAGCTCCTCTAAGATTCGCTCCTGCCAAATTTGCACCTCTGAGGTTAGTCCAACTCAAGTTAGCTTGACTCAAGTCAGCTTCACTGAGGTTAGCCCGCAATAGGTAGGCACCAGTTAGGTGAGCCTTGTTCAAATTAGCTTTGTAAAAGTCAGCTTTGTAAAGATAAGCTCCCAACATTTCCGCTTCGTACAAACTTGCTTCGCTCAGATCAGCATCAATCAAGTTAGCTTCAATGAGGTTAGCGAAAGAGAGGTTAGTCCGCATCAATTTTGCTGCACCTAAATCGGCATCTCTCAAGTTAGCGCCTCTTAAATCAGTGCCAATGAGATTAGCAGATGCGATCGCAGCGCCTCTAAGATCAACCCCACTCAAGTCTGCTCCAATCAGATTAGCATGGCTCAAATCTGCATGTTTGAGTATAGCACCACTCAAATTAGCAACACTGAAGTTAGCCGCACTGAGGTTCGCTTCATTCAGAAAGGCTTTGTAGAGATTGGCACTACTGAGGTCAGCACCACTGAGGTTTGCTCGTACGAGTAAAGCATTACCCAAATCTACCCTCCTCAAGTTTACTCCCTGGAGGTTTGCGCCTCTGAGGTTATCGCCTTGCAGATTTGCGGCGCTGAGGTCTGGTTCAATTTGGGGATTTTTCTTTCTCCACTCAATCCATATCACTGCACCTGCTTTGAGTAAAGTTAGATGCTCTCGATTTGCCATTTTCTCTCTTTTACTCCTGACGCCCACCCAAAGAATTTACCCGACCAGCGACACTTTCAATGGCTGTTAACGCTCCTGCCGCACCTGCTAGAATATCCTGTTCTTGTCCACCTAAGTAAAGCCGTCCAAAACTACCTACAGCTTGAACTTCAAGAATGTTAATCCTCGCTGCTTTCTCCGCTTCATTGGCAGCCAGTGCGGCATAAGCAGCAGGTTCCACTTCTAATACATATAGTGTTTGTCCTGCTAGTAGTAGCTGTCCCCGGCGCGTGCGATTAATCAGTTGTGTTTGATAAGCATCGATGTTGCGGATAATCTGACTAGAAATAACACGCGGTTTAAGACATTCCTCTTTTTTGACTCCCAGGAACGCCAAAATTGCTTGACCAGCAGCTCGCGTTTCCCCTTGGGAGCTAGAATGAACTTCCAATAGTCCGTATAGTCGTTCAACTACCAGTACTCCTGGACGGACAGAGGCAGATTTCAGGGCTATATCCGTAATTTTATTAATTTCAATACCAGGAGAGATTTCAATCCACAGTGATGTATCTCCTGGTAATGGTAAGAAGCCTTGGGCTACTGTTCCCATATATGCTGCATGTTGAGGTTGCAGGTTGTCGAGAAATACGAAACTGCGTAATTCTATGCCCAAGATTTTGCTCTCCAGTGGTGAGGGTAAAAGTTATCTATATGTAGGATATAAGCGCCTAACTTGACAAGATAGGGTATAAAAGAGCGCAAAATCCGTTTAACGGATCTACACCCGTGTGTCAAATTGCAATTATAGAAGCCAATGCTTGTTTAGAAGACCATCGTCGTCGTGGGATAAAATCTACTTTGATCGGACGACATAATTTTTGTTTAACACAGCTGCTTTGTAAACACCTTGACCCTTTTAGATTACCCCAGTTTTACCCCAAATATTTCTGCAACATCTCTCAACCGAGGATCTAAAACGTTTTGCTACCACCGAGAGGACTTTTCAAACATCCTCTTACAAGAAAGGCAGAGGGCAGAAGGCAGAAGGCTTTTATGAAAGAAGTATTAATAAAAACTTTAGTTCTGGGTTATTGCCCAGTTAAAAAAAAGAATTGTATCGATAGCGCAGCGTTAGCGAGTCTACGAGCGTCGCGGAAAGTGCCACGAGATACAAAGCGTCCAAGATCAATCCCACGTTTTTAAACGTGGGTTCCAACTGAGCCTCCTGCCTTCGTACTTCTGCCCTCTTACTTCAATCCCCTAGATTTATCGTAAATTAAAGAGTTTAAATCCCCGTCTGAAATTTATTTAATTTTGAATTTTGCTAGCGCAGCGTAAAGCCTTCTCTACGAGAGGCTTGTCTGGCTTCTCTACGAGACGCTACCGCGTAGCAAGATCCCCGTAGCGGTACGTCCCGCTACGCGCTTTCGCCCGAAGTTAAGCGAAAAAATTAAAATATTCTCGCCTTAAAACCAGAGCATCCCAATTTTGCTTAAATCTTTTCCCTCACCCCCAGCCCCTCTCCCAAACATGGGAGAGGGGAGACATAACTCTAGTTCCCCTTCTCTCATATTTGGGAGAAGGGGTTAGGGGATGAGGGCTATCAAGGTTTTTGCACATTTGGGATGCTCCCCTTAAAACTCTATCCCCAGTCCCCAGTTCCTAATCCCCAATCCCCAATCCCCTAACATTTGTTAACCAAGAGATTGTCATGGGAATTATAACGCTATGTATACAGAAATTTTCGTAAAAGTTTATGAGCGCAAAAGTTGATGGAACTTTTAAGATTGCTGGGTATGAAGTTATAGAGCAACTTTATTCAGGTTCTCGTACCCAAGTGTATCGGGCAATTCGGGAATGTGATACCTTCGGTGGGCTTCGCCAACGCCTACCAGTTGTCATCAAGCTCTTAAAACGAGAATACCCAACTTTTAGCGAATTAGTACAGTTTCGCAACCAATATGCGATCGCTAAAAATCTAGATATTGCCAACATTATCAAACCCTACAGCCTGGAAGCCTATCACAATGGCTATGCCCTAGTGATGGAGGACTTTGGTGGCGTTTCCTTGCGGCAATTTACTCAAGGAAAAACACTGACATTAGAGCAATTTTTACCCATTGCTCTGCAACTGCTAGACACCTTACACCAGTTACATCAACAGCGCGTCATTCACAAAGATATTAAACCAGCCAACATCTTAATTCACCCTGACACGAAAGAAATCAAGCTGATTGATTTCAGTATTGCCTCACTCTTACCACGAGAAACCCAAGAAATCCAAAGTCCCAACGGGTTGGAGGGAACGCTAGCCTATCTGTCGCCAGAACAAACTGGACGGATGAACAGGGGTATTGACTACCGCAGTGACTTTTATTCATTAGGCGTGACTTTCTTTGAACTACTGAGCGGAAAATTGCCCTTTGAATCCCATGAACCGATGGAGTTGGTGCATTGCCACATTGCAAAACTTCCACCCATTGTCTGCGATTTCAACCCCGATTTGCCCTTGATGCTGGGCGAGATTATCCGCAAACTGATGGCGAAGAATGCCGAAGACCGCTATCAGAGTACTATGGGACTGAAACATGACTTTGTTACCTGCTTAGAACAGTGGCAAGAAACAGGTAAGCACACTTGGTTTGAGTTGGGACAGCGAGATATTAGCGATCGCTTTCTCATTCCCGAAAAACTTTACGGACGGGAATCGGAAGTACAGACGTTACTGGAAGCATTTGGCCATGTTGCCAATGGTGGCTCCCAACTGATGTTAGTGGCAGGTTTCTCTGGCATTGGCAAAACCGCAGTTGTCAATGAAGTGCATAAGCCGATTGTGCGGTGGAACGGCTACTTCATCAAGGGCAAATACGACCAATTCAACCGCAACATTCCTCTGTCTGCTTTTGTCCAAGCCTTTCGTGATTTGATGGGACAGTTGCTTAGTGAAAGCGATCGCCAACTAGAGCAATGGCAGAGTAAGATTTTAGCAGCAGTTGGAGATAATGGGCAACTCCTGATCGAGGTGATTCCAGAACTGGAGCAGATTATAGGTAAACAGCCTGCGATCGCAGAATTATCGGGTAGTGCGGCACAGAACCGTTTCAATCTGCTGTTTCAAAAGTTTATTCAAGTTTTTACCACACCAGAGCATCCGTTGGTGATGTTTCTCGATGATTTACAGTGGGCAGATTTGGCATCACTCAATTTGCTGAAGCTGTTGATGTCCCAGAGGGATTGCGGCTATCTATTGATTATTGGTGCGTACCGCGATAACGAAGTATTTGCAGCTCATCCACTCATATTGACCCTAGATGAAATCAAACTAGGGACTGGGGATTGCCAAGATAAGTATGTAGATTCAGACCCCAAGCAAATCTTAAAAGAATTGCTTCCCCAATCCCCAATCCCCAGTCCCCAGTCCTCTCACATCAATACTCTGACTCTATTTCCCTTGAGTCAAGCAGATGTGAACCACTTAATCGCCGATTCCCTCAGTTGTGCAACAGAACAAGCATTGCCGTTAACGGAGTTGGTTTATCAAAAAGCTAAAGGTAATCCCTTTTTCACGACTCAGTTTTTGAAAGCGCTACATGAGGATGGGCTGATTACCTTTGACCCTCCTCAGTCCCCCCTTAGCAAGGGGGGAAATCAAGGGGGGTGGCAATGTGATGTGACGCAAGTACGAGCGATCGCTATCACCGATGATGTGGTGGAATTTATGGCCCAACAGCTTCAGAAATTGCCCGATATCACTCAAGATGTTTTGAAACTGGCAGCTTGTATCGGTAATCAGTTTGATTTGGCGACGTTAGCGATCGTTTCTGAAAAGTCAGAGACGGAAACCGCTTCGGACTTGTGGAAAGCATTGCAAGAAGGATTTATCATTCCCATCAATGAAATTTACAAGTTTTATCAGGATTCCTCATTAGTGACTAGTCATTTACAAATGACAAATGACCAAGGACAAATGACAGGTTACAAATTCTTGCACGATCGCGTCCAACAAGCCGCTTATTCCCTCATCCCAGAGGAGCAAAAACAGGCAACTCATCTCAAAATTGGGCAACTGTTGTTGCAGAAGACTTCGCTCAACGATCGGGGCGAAAAATTGTTTGATATCGTCAATCATCTCAATGTCGGGCAATCTCTGATTACTCAACCATCTCAACGCCATGAACTCACCGAGTTAAATCTTGCTGCCGGACGCAAAGCCAGAGCAGCAACGGCTTACAGTGCTGCTCTCGCCTATTTTATCGCGGGCATTGACCTGCTTCTGGGCGATCGCTGGCAACATCAATATCAGCTGTGTCTCGCCCTTTATGAAGGTGCAACAGAGGCAGCTTACCTCAACACCGATTTTGCCCAGATGGAACAGTTAGCAGAAATTGTCCTGACTCATGCCCATTCCTGGCTCGATCGCGTCACTACCTATCAAGCGAAAATCCAAGCTTGCATCGCCCAAAATCAACATCTAGAAGCATTGCGGCTGGCGCAAGAAGTGCTAAATCAACTGGGGGTATATTTGCCAGAGCAACCTACCCAGGTAGAAATCAAGCAGGGGCTTGAACACACCCAAACACTTCTGGGACAGCGATCGATTGAATCATTGCTGGAGTTACCCGAAATGACTGCACCGGAGCAAAAAGCAGCAATGATTATTATATCCAACATCATGTCTGTTGCTTATCAAGTTGCTCCAAACCTGTTGCCCTTGCTCATCTTTGTTCAAGTCGATTTATCCGTGCAATACGGAAATACAACGGAGTCAACCTATGGTTATGTCCAGTATGGGTTGATGTTGGTTGCTATTTTGAAAGATATTGATGCAGGCTATCGCTTTGGGCAATTAGGAATGAACCTGTTGCAGCGCATTGATGCTCCCAAGCTCGCAGCTAAAACCATTTTTGGATTCAACACCTCCCTCGCACATTGGCGAGAACCCGCGAAAGACACGCTAACCGGGTATCTACAAGCTTACGCCAGTGGACTAGAAACGGGCGATCTTGAGTATGTTGCCCTCAGCCTCTTAGGCTACGGCTACACCGCTTATTTCTGCGGGCAGGAACTTTCTGCTCTCAAACAGACGATGGATGAACACCGCAAAGTCATCCAGCAATTCCGTCAGCATGGCTATTTTCGCATTCAAAGTATTTACTATCAAGCGGTACTCAATTTGCTGCAACCTACGGATGAACCAGATCGATTGTGTAGCAAAGACTATGATGAAGATGAGATGATTCAGCTTCATCTCCAAGGTAATCAACTGCTGGCGCTCTATCAACTTTATTTCAATAAACTGCTCCTTTCCTATCTGTTCCATCGCTATGAACAAGCGCTCTTAAATGCCCGTTTGACAGAACAATATTTGGGCATAGCAGGAGGACTGATGCATATTCCACTCTTCTCCTTCTATGATGCGCTGGTGCAATTAGCGATTTATCCAACTGTCAGTCACACAGAGCAAGCAGCTATTCTAGATAAGGTTTCTGCCCATCAGGAGAAACTTCAGGAGTGGGCATTTCATGCACCCAGCAATCAGGCTCACCGTTGGGCGCTAGTTGCCGCAGAACGGTGTCGAGTTCTAGGTGAAAAAGCTAACGCCACAGATTTGTACGATCGCGCCATCACCGAAGCCAAAGAAAACGGTTACATCCAAGAAGCATCTCTGGCCAATGAACTAGCCGCCAAATTTTACCTCGATTGGGGCAAACAGCGCATTGCCCAGGAATACATCACCCAAGCCTACTACGGCTATGCGCGTTGGGGCGCTAAAGCCAAAGTTGCCGACTTGGAAGGACGCTATCCCCAACTTCTTGCCCCCATCCTTGAACAAACTCCTTCTCCTCTTTCAACTAACGAAACTATCTTTACATTGGGGAGTGTCACCTCCACTTGTTCCGCCAGCTCCAGCAGTAGCACCGTCTCTGTTGCTTTAGATTTAGCCGCCATTCTCAAAGCTTACCAAACCCTTTCTGGGGAAATCGAACTCGAAAAATTGCTAAAAGCATTACTGCATATCGTCATTGAAAATGCCGGAGCCGATAAGTGTGTGTTCATGCTTTTGGAGTCAGATCGTTTGCTAATTCAGGCGTTAGCACAGCTTTCTTTGAGCGGTGTAGCGAACCAGGCTGCTAAAGTCGATTTTTATCCAATGTTGCTCAACCCACAGTCTGTTGAAGACTCACCTGATGTGCCAGTTGGCTTAATTAATACCGTCAAACGCAGCCTACAACCTGCGGTAATTGTTGATGCTACGGTGTATCCACAATTAATCAATGACTCGTATATTCAACGACAACAGCCCAAAAGTATCTTGTGCAGCCCAATTTTGCATCAGGGTAAGTTGCTGGGCATATTGTATTTAGAAAACAATTTAGCAACCGGAGTCTTTACCAGCGATCGCGTCCAACTGCTCAACTTACTTTGCGCTCAAGCGGCGATTTCTCTGGAAAATGCCCGACTTTATCGAAATTCCCAAAACTATGCTCAACAGTTAGAACAATCTCTAGCGAAATTGCAAGCTACTGAAATCCGCTTCCAAAATTTGGCGAATAATATTCCTGGGATGGTGTACCAATTTCGTCTAGCGGCTGACGGTTCAACTTCAACACCATACGCTAGCTCTGGCTGTCTCGATTTGTATGGATTAGAGCCAGAATCAGTAATGGCGGGGACGCATAGCCTTTACGCCATGCATCATCCTGATGATCAACCAAGGATTGCTCAAGCGATCGCCGAATCTGCCCAAAATCTCACACCATTTGAACAAGAATGGCGGATTATCCTACCTTCAGGAACCGTAAAATGGATTCAATCTGCGGCTCGGCCAGAGCGACAAGCCGATGGCTCAATCATCTGGGATGGGGTAGTAATTGATATTAGCAATGTCTACGAGGAACTTCACTTACGCAAACAAGCCGAAACATCTCTAGCCAAAGAACGAGAGTTTTTAAATGCCATCATTCACAATATTACCGATGGGATTGTTGTTTGTGATGCTAGTGGCGAATTGACTCTATTTAACAAAGCAACTCGTGAATTTCATGGCTTACCAATAGAATCATTACCACCAGAACAATGGGGAGAACACTTCAATCTCTATCAACCTGATGGGCAAACACCCTTATCAACCAAGGAAATTCCACTGTTTCGCGCCTTGCAAGGAGAAATCGTCGAAAATGCCGAAATGGTAATTGCACCAAATCATGGTTCTAAAAGAATCTTGTTAGCCAGTGGACAAGCGATCATCGATTCTTCGGGTAACAAACTCGGTGCAGTAGTTGTGATGCGAGATATTAGCGATCGCAAACAAGCTGAATTTGCCTTACAGCAAAAATCACAAGATTTACAACAAGCATTGAATGATTTGCAAAACGCCCAATTACAAATGGTGCAGAGTGAAAAAATGTCTGCACTGGGCAATTTAGTTGCAGGTGTGGCTCATGAAATGAATAATCCTCTTGGTTTTATTGCTGCTAGTCTCAAACAAGTTAAACCTAGCATCGCTGATATTGTTGAACATCTGGCACTATATCAAGAAAGTTTACCTCACAAAAATGACAAAATTCTTAACCACGCCGAAGAAATCGACTTGGATTATAGTTTAGAAGACTTGCCCAAGATAATTGATTCCATGACTATAGCGTGCGATCGCCTGAAAAATATTAGCACCAGTTTGCGAACTTTTTCCCGTGCTGACAGAGATTATAAAGTGCCATTTAATATCCACCAAGGCATCGACAGCACGATTTTAATTTTGAAACATCGTCTCAAAGCTAATGAACAACGTCCAGCAATTGAAGTAATCACTGATTATGGCAACTTACCTCAAGTTGAGTGTTTCCCTGGACAATTGAATCAGGTATTTATGAATATTATTGCCAATGCAATTGATGCTTTAGATGAGTCAAATCTTGGGCGGAGTTTGGCAGAAATTCAAGCAAAACACAATCGAATTAAAATTACTACTTCAGTATTAAAAAATCTCGTTAGAGTTGCAATTATTGATAATGGTAATGGGATGAGTGAACAAACAAAATCAAAAATATTTGGACATTTATTTACTACAAAAGCTGTTGGTAAAGGTACAGGATTAGGATTAGCGATCGCTCGTAAAATCGTTGAAGAAACCCACGGCGGAAAATTGAGTTTTAACTCTGTTCTGGGTCTAGGTACTGAATTTATCATTGAAATTCCGTTATAGTACCCGAATTTCTCACTCATAGGGTGGGGGGTGTGGGGAGTGTGGGAGGTGTGGGAGGTGTGGGAATTTAGTCAAGTAACCAATCATCTGGATGGGTAATCATCTTGACTAACCCACTAAGGACTTGATTGTAAGGAGCGTAGAGTTCTCTTCCTTGTTCAACTGTGAGGTACTGACATTTCACGGCAAACTTTAACCAAACTTGAGTTTCTGCCGCTTCCGATTCACAATCATTCAGTTTAGCGACAAAAGCAGCTCTATATCTTCGTTTTCTCCAAGCCTCTGCCAAATTAGCACAGACTGAACGAGACGAGCGACGAATTTGAAAGGTTTTTGAATATTTCTCTTCAACTGGAAACTTTTTAGAATGTTCAAAAATTTGCATCGCTGTTTCAAATGCCAATTGATAAATGGCTAAATCCTCATGAGTTCTAAAATATTTTTTCCCTTTTTCTTCCATCATCTTAAATTGCGACCGCTCTCCTCTTTATCTTCCCACACCCCCCACACCCCCCACACCCCCACACCCCCCACACCTCCCACACCTCCCACACCCCCACACCCCCCACACTCCCTGAATTTATCACTTGTGAGAAATGCAGGTTTAGGGTTCAGAACCCCGACTTCACGCAAGTTGTCGGGGATCTTTTTTGGGAATACTAAATCTGGAAATATTCAGGATTTAGCAGTATGGTTAGCACTTTAGTCAGTATTCCGGGATATCGCATCTATGATTTACTCTACTCTGGTTCCAGAACCCTAGTTTATCGAGGGTATCGAGAGACTGACTCGTTACCTGTAGTGATTAAACTGCTGAAAAACCCTTATCCCAGCTTCAATGAACTCTTGTCGTTTCGCAATCAGTACACCATAGCTAAAAATCTTAACTCACCACTTATCATCCAAACTTATAGCCTGGAACCATACCAAAATGGTTATGCGTTGGTGATGGAAGACTTTGGGGGGATTTCTCTCAAAGATTGGAGAGTAGGGGGAAGCATAGAATCTCTGATGGAGTTTTTAGAAATAGCGATCGCACTGTGCAATACCTTAGATATACTCTACCAGGAGCGGATTATTCACAAAGATATCAAACCCGCCAATATTTTAATTAATCCCGAAACTAAACAAGTTAAATTAATCGATTTTAGTATTGCATCTTTACTACCACGGGAAACACAGACACTAATTAATCCCAATATATTAGAAGGTACACTCGCTTACATTTCTCCAGAACAAACAGGCAGAATGAATCGGGGGATTGACTACCGAACTGATTTTTATTCTTTAGGTATAACATTTTACGAGTTACTTGCAGACAAGTTACCTTTTGCGTCAAACGATCCGATGGAGTTGGTACATTCTCATATTGCTAAAATGCCTATGGCATTAGTAGGGAACAGGGAAGAGATTCCCCAAGTACTCTGTGATATTGTCATGAAATTGATGGCAAAAAATGCTGAAGACAGATATCAAAGTGCATTGGGATTGAAGTTTGATTTAGAAAATTGTTTACATCAGCTACAAGTTGATGGTATAATAAAGGATTTTGAGATTGCACAGAGGGATGTGTGCGATCGCTTCATCATCCCTGATAAACTCTATGGACGAGAAACCGAAGTATCAACCCTAATCCAAGCATTTGATAGAGTTGCTAACCCCCCTCAATCCCCCCTTAGTAAGGGGGGACATAGGGGGGTAGAAATGATGCTGGTAACTGGATTTTCAGGGATTGGAAAAACTGCGGTTGTCAACGAAGTTCATAAACCGATTGTGCGCCAACGCGGTTATTTTATCAAAGGTAAATATGACCAATTTCAACGAAATATTCCCTTCAGCGCCTTTGTACAAGCATTCCGGGATTTAATTGGACAATTGTTAACTGAAAGTGATATCCAAATCCAGCAATGGAGAAACCAAATATTAGAGGCAGTTGGAGAAAATGGACAAGTAATTATTGAAGTTATCCCCGAATTATCAAGAATTATTGGTGAACAACCAGCCGCCATAGAATTATCAGGAACGGCGGCGGAAAATAGATTTAATTTATTGTTTCAAAAATTTATCCAAGTTTTTACCAGTACTGAACATCCCTTAGTGATGTTTTTAGATGATTTGCAATGGGCAGATTCAGCATCGCTGAAGTTAATACAGCTATTGATGGCTGATACAAAGCATATGCTGTTAATTGGTGCGTACCGTGATAACGAAGTCAACCCAGCACATCCATTGATGTTGACTTTGAGTGAGATTCGAAAAAACCAAGCAACGATTAATACGATTACTTTAGCACCACTAAACCAAGTCATAGTGAATCAATTAGTTGCTGATACACTTAAATGTAACGAAAGTTTGGCATGGAATCTTTCTCAATTAGTCTATCAAAAAACTCAAGGTAATCCGTTTTTTGCAACCCAGTTTCTCAAAGCATTGCATCAGGATAGGCTAATTGAATTTAATTTTGAGTCAGGTT
Source organism: Nostoc sp. (assembly GCF_036917975.1). Classification (GTDB taxonomy): domain Bacteria; phylum Cyanobacteriota; class Cyanobacteriia; order Cyanobacteriales; family Nostocaceae; genus Nostoc. The sequence goes on along the minus strand of NZ_JBALEJ010000047.1, from coordinate 135,116 downwards.
TTTGGCAATGTGACATTGTACAAGTAAATCAGGAAGCCGTTACAGATGATGTTGTGATTTTTATGAGTTTTCAATTGCGAAAACTACCACAATCAACTCAACAGGTATTACAATTAGCTGCTTGTATTGGCAACCAGTTTGATTTAGAAACTTTGGCAATTGCTTCTGAACAATCCCAAATCGAAACGGCTTCAGATTTGTGGAAAGCGTTGCAAGAAGGGTTGATTTTACCGATTAGTGATGTTTATAAGTTTTATCAAGGAGAAGAACACGAGCAATTAGCGCTGTCAGATCAGAATACCAGTAAACAAATAGCCAAATATAGATTCTTACATGACCGAGTACAGCAAGCTGCCTATTCCCTGATTCCCGATGAGCAAAAACAAGCAACTCACCTGAAAATTGGACAATTACTACTGCACAGTTCCTCGGAAGTAGAACTGGAAGAAAAACTATTTGATATTGCCCTGCATTTAAACCAAGGAATTGAGCTAATCACCCAACCGCAAGAACGGGAAGATTTAGCCCAACTTAACTTCAAAGCTGGAGTGAAAGCGAGAAATTCTACAGCTTATACTGCGGCAAGAGTTTATTTGCAAACAGGGATTGACATATTGACAGCCAACTGCTGGCAAGATCAATATGAATTGACTCTGAATCTCCATGTTGCTGCTACCGAAGCCGCTTATTTGAATGCTGATTTTGATGGCATGGAAAAAATAGCAGCAGTGGTGTTACAAAAAGCTGAAACGATTTTAGACAAAATCAAAATTTACCAAATTCAAATCGTCGCCCAGACAGCCAAGAGCCAGATGGCAGAAGCCATTACAGTGGCAAGAGATGCACTAGGGCAACTGGGGGTTGAACTCCCCACTGCACCTGACGAAGCCAAAATTAGCAAAGCACTACAGAACGTAGCCAGCTTTCAAAGTGATAGAAGGATTGAGGAAATAGTCGATCTACCTGTAATGAGCGATCCTCAGACTCAGGTAGCTATGCAACTGTTAGGAACATTATATGTAACTATTTTCCAGGGAATGCCGGGATTACTGCCCATACTGAGTGCGACGATGGTGAGTTTATCCCTCGATTTTGGGAATGCACCCGCATCAACGGTGGGGTATGTGGTTCATGGTATAGTGCTTTGTAACTTTTTGGGAGATGTGGAAACAGGCTATAGTTTTGGGCGATTAGCACTAAATTTGCTTGACCGATTTCCTGTCCGAGAATTCAAATGCACAGTTCTATTTCTGTTTGGCTGCTTTATTCAACATCGTCAGGAATCTCTGAGAGCAACAATACCAACGCTGAAAGATGGCTATGGGATTGGTATGGAAGCTGGTGATTTTTTAAACGCTGGCTACAGCATTTGTTCTTACTTCGATGCTAACTTTTTTGCTGGGGTAGAACTGGCTACTTGGGAAGCCGAAATCACAGCTTACAGGGACGTTATGGCAGAGGTAAAGCAATATTCTGCCCAGAGTCATTTAGATATGAAGCAGCAGGTAGTGGAGAACTTGAGGGAAGTCGGTTTTCTTTCGGATTGCTTAATTGGTAGTGCCTACGATGAAACGATGATGATTCCTAAGCATCATCAGGATAATGACCTGACTCCCATCGCTTTTGCTTACATCTACAAACTTTTCCTGGCCTACTTTTTTGGCAATTACACGGCTGCTATAGACCATAGTAGCCAAGCCAAACAGTATTTAATGGCAGTATCAGGCTTGATTGTTACTCCCATTTTTCATTTCTATGCAGCCCTAACACACTTAGCACTTTTCCCCACACAGCCAGAGCCTGAGCAAGCCGAAATTCTCGCCTTCGTGTCAACTCATCAAACCACTTTGCAACAGTGGGCGCAAAATGCTCCGATGAATCATCTCCATAAATGGTATTTAGTTGAGGCAGAATGGCAACGGGTTTTAGGCAAAAAAGCCGAAGCCGCCATTATCCAGAAGTCTCAACAGTTAGAACAAGCCCTAGTAGACTTGCAGCAAACCCAACTACAAATGATTCAAAGTGAAAAAATGTCAGCATTGGGTAATTTAGTTGCTGGTGTAGCTCATGAAATGAATAATCCCCTTGGTTTTATTGCTGCCAGTCTAAAACTTGCTAAACCTACGTTTACTAATATTGTTGAACATCTCGGACTATATCAAGAAAGTTTACCCAACAAAAGTGAAGAAATCCTTGACCACGCCGAAGAAATCGACTTGGATTATAGCTTAGAAGACTTGCCCAAGATGCTTGATTCTATGTCTATGGCGTGTGATAGGCTGAAAAACATCAGCACCAGTTTAAGAACTTTCTCTCGTGCTGATCAAGACTATAAAGTGCCTTTCAATATCCACCAAGGCATTGATAGTACAATTTTAATTCTCAAACATCGTCTCAAGGCCAATGAACAACGTCCATTAATTGAAGTTGTCACAAATTATAGTAATTTACCTCAAATTGAATGTTTCCCTGGTCAATTAAATCAGGTATTTATGAATATTTTAGCAAACGCTATTGATGCGTTAGAAGAATCTAATCATGGACGCAGTTTTGAGCAAATTAAAGTCAATCCTAACTGCATTACAATTACAACCTCAGTAGCTAATGATCTACTTAAAATTTCAATTACTGATAATGGAAAGGGGATGAGTGAATCAGTAAAATCAAAAATATTTGACCATTTATTTACTACAAAAGCGGTTGGTAAAGGTACGGGGTTGGGGTTGGCGATCGCTCGGCAAATTGTGGAAGAAACCCACGGCGGAAAATTGAGTTTTAACTCTGTTCTGGGTCTAGGTACTGAATTTATCATTGAAATCCCTATTAGAATTTCAGGTACGTTCTAGTCTTAAATCAAATAAAGAAAAAACAAACCTAATTTTTACATCTAAAGTTTGTACACAGGCGCCTACCCAGCTAGATGTCCGTATTCGCACGTTTTTCAGTGTATGTAAAGTGTTTTGTCGCACTCTTTGTACTGACATATGATTTCTGCCTTTACGCTCTAGGGCGTTGGCATTTTGAATTTCTTGGGTTTCCCGTGGTAATAGGGAGGCGATGCTGAAGTCAATTAGTTTAACTTGTTTAGTTTCGGGATTAATTAAAATATTGGCAGGTTTGATGTCTTTATGAATAATCCGCTCGCGGTAAAGTGTATCTAAGATGTTGCATAGTGCGATCGCTATTTCTAAAAACTCTTCACTAGACGCGATATATGGCCTTTGTTCAGAGGTAAAATAATTTTTCAGAGAAATCCCCCCAAAGTCTTCCATCACCAGCGCATAGCCATTTTGGTAGGGTTCCAGACTGTAGGTTTGGACGATTAGCGGTGAGTTGAGATTTTTGGCAATGGTATACTGATTGCGAAAGGACAAGAGTTTGCCCAAACTGGGATAAGGATTTTTCAGCAGCTTAATGACTACAGGTAATGAGTCAGTCTCTCGATAGCCTCGATAAACCAGGGTTCTGGAACCATTGTAGAGTAAATCATAGATGTGATATCCAGGAATACTGACTAAAGTGCTAACCATGCTGCTAAATCCTGAATATTTCCAGATTTAGTATTCCCAGACATTTGAATTTGTTTACCAAAAACCGCAAAAAATTATACCGGAATTTCAATGATAAATTCTGTACCCTTACTGATAACAGTATTAAAACTCAATTTTCCGCCGTGGGTTTCTTCCACAATTTGACGAGCGATCGCCAACCCCAATCCCGTCCCTTTACCAACAGCTTTGGTAGTAAATAAATGGTCAAATATTTTTGATTTAACTTCTTCGCTCATTCCTTTACCATTATCATAAATGGCAATTTTCACTACATTATCTGCTGCTAATGTGGTAATTTTAATGCAGTTAGGATTGGCTTCAATTTCCTCAAAAATGCGTCCAGTATTTGATTCTTCTAAAGCATCAATAGCATTGGCTAATATATTCATAAATACCTGATTTAATTGACCAGGAAAGCATTCTATTTGAGGTAAATTACCGTAGTTTGTAATCACTTCAATGGCGGGGCGTTGCTCACTCGCCTTGAGACGATGTTTGAGAATGAGAATGGTGCTATCAATGCCTTGGTGAATATTAAACGGCACTTTATAATCTTTGTCAGCACGGGAGAAAGTTCTTAAACTAGTGCTGATATTTTTGAGGCGATCGCACCCCATTTTCATGGAGTCAATCATCTTGGGTAAATCTTTCAGAAGATAATCTAAATCAATCTCCTCAGCATGGTTGGCAATATCTCCTTCTGGGGCGCGATCGCGATATAGATTTAGATGCTCCATTAACTCTTGCACCCTTTGCTGTGCCTCATTCAAGTTGCCCGCAATAAAGCCAATGGGATTGTTAATCTCATGAGCCACGCCAGCCATAAGATTGCCCAATGCAGACAACTTTTCCTGCTGTACTAACTGGATCTGCGCTTGCTGGAGATGATGCAAAGCTTGGGAAAGTTCAGTAGTTCGCTGTTCAACTTGCTGTTCTAGGGTTTGAGTGAAGCGTTGCACCTTCAGTTGGGTTTCAATGCGAATCAACATTTCTTCGACCTGAAAAGGCTTAGTGATGTAGTCCACGCCGCCCACATGAAATGCTTTTACCTTGTCTAGGGAATCATCGAGCGCACTAATAAAAATTATCGGGATATTGCGAGTCTCTTCAGAAGCTTTGAGTTGGCGACAGACTTCATAGCCATCAATATCAGGCATATTGATATCCAGCAAAATCAGAGCGGGAGGTTCTGACTGAGCCGATCGCAGTGCCATTGTCCCATTGATGGCTGTACGCACCTCGTATCCTTGCTCCCGCAAGAGATTGGACAATAAGCGCAGATTGTCTCGCAAATCATCGACTACAAGAATTTCTGTTTTAGATAGGAGAATCATAAGTTCAAATAACTAAGGAAGAAATTGAGTCAGTTCGATTAGAGTGTCGAACTCAAAGTTATCTACCAACTCGTTCAAAGTTTTTACCATTGCTGACTGTTGATCGGGAATCTGTTGAATCAGTGCAATTAGCCGTTTCTCCCGTCCAGTGGTAGCGGCGGCGTGAAATTCTGTCAGCCACTCAGCCGACATCACCTTTAAGTCAGACGGTTGCAGTTGAACTATTGTAGATGGCTGTGGTGGCTGATGTTGTAGATTGTCTGTTTCCTCGTACACATAGCGCACACCAAGATGTTTTTCCATTGCGTAGAGAATTTCGTAATCCCGATAGGGCTTTCGCATGAAGTCATCACAGCCAACTGCCAAAATTGCCGACCGTTCTTCTTCCAAACTGCTGGCAGTCAAAGCGATAATTGTAGTCGAGTTGCCGTTGGGTTGCGCTTTGATGTACTGTGTAGCTTCAATGCCATTAAGTACAGGCATTCTCATATCCATCCAAATCAAGTGGGGCTGCCATTGTTGCCAAATAGCGATCGCCTCTTGACCATTCTCCGCTTCTTTGAGGTCAAATCCCAAGGGAGTAAGCAACTTGATTAAAATCTGGCGATTGATCTCTTTATCATCCACAACTAAGATCCGGTATTGCGGTTGATCGGGTTCCAGTCCAATAATCTGTCGCTGCAATTGCACCCTTTCCTCATCTACTCCCTCAACAGCGATCGCTTGAATATCAAATTTTACAACAGTGCCATACCCCACCTGAGAACTGAAGGTCATCTCCCCGCCCATTAGCTGCACAAATTTGCGGCTAATTGGTAATCCTAATCCAGTTCCCTCCTGGGCATTTTTTCCGGTTTGGGTTTGGGCAAAGGCTTCAAACAATTTATCTAACTCCTCAGCCGCAATGCCTGCACCAGAGTCTTCGATCTCGAAATGTAGGGTTAGTGGTTGGGAGGTAGGCAATTCTGGGGGATTGATTGCCATCACCTTGAGCGCCACACCTCCTTCATCGGTAAATTTAATTGCGTTGTTGATCAAGTTAATCAACACTTGGCGTAGCTTCACTTCATCGGTTTGTATATACGGGGGTAAATTGGGCAAATATTCAAACAACAACTGGAGCCTTTTGTCCTCTGCTTTGAGTCGGAACATATCTTCTACATCACTCAGCAAGCGATAGAGATCGAAACGTTTGGGATTGAGGGTAGTTTTCCCAGCTTCTATCTTGGATAAATCTAAAATGTTGTTGATGAGTGTGAGCAAATGTTCGCCACTACGAGTAATAATACTCACACTCTCCCGATGTTCGATGGAGAGGGTTTTGCTACGAGTCATCAGTTGTGCAAACCCCAAAATGGCGTTGAGGGGGGTGCGGAGTTCGTGACTCATGTTGGCAATGAAGGAACTTTTGGCTTGATTCGCTACTTCTGCTTTTTCTTTGGCTTGTTCTAGTTGTTGATTTGATTCTGCTAAATCTGCGGTGCGATCGCTCACTCGCTTTTCCAAGGTAGCAAAAGATTCCTGTAGTTGCCCTGCCATCTGGTTGAAGGAGAGTGCTAATTGACCCAACTCATCATTGCGATCGAGTTCAACTCCATCATTCCAATCTCCCTTAGCAATATCTTTTGCTGCCTGGTTGAGGCGCAGGATGGGTCGAGTTACCCATTGAGCCGTCAGGATGCCAAAGCCTGTAGCAACGCCCAATGCTATCAGACAGAGCAGAATGGTAGTGCGGGTATTAGCGTTGATTTGTCCCATGAAGTCTTTTTCAGGCACCACCACCACGACCAGCCAGTCCAGCCCTTTGTCGTCCTGCAAGGGGGTGATTTGGACGAACTGCCGCTCCCGGTCGATGGTAAAGTCAAGCTGCTGGGTGCCGTTGATGCCTGTTAGCCCTCCGACGCGAGTATCAAGATACTGAGCCGTCTGGCGGATAAGTGGATTGCTACTTTTGCTGGCTTTGAGGCGTTGTTCCTTGCCATTACTATCGAGAGTAAAGGGCTTTTCAGAGGTTGAGTTGGCTACGAGCAGTCCCGATCGCTCGATCACAAACATTTCACCAGTGGCGCTGACTTGAAAGCTGTTGAGGAATTGGGACATGGCGGCAAGGGAGCGAAACGCACTCACGACTCCAACCAGTTTTTTGTCCCGATCGTAAACAGGTTGCGAAAAGCACAAGAGCAGTTGCTTGGTGGCAATGTGAGGAAAAAGAATCCATACCGATTGGCCTGCCTGTCTTGCCAACGCGTAAAGGGGTCTAGATGTCACATCATAGTTTTGCACGAACTTAATCAACTCAGTCTTATTTCCCCGATCATCTGGAACATAGAGCCGCAGAGAGTCGCCCCGACCGTCTACGGCTGAAACTAGGGCTTGCTCATAGTGTTCAGAACCGCGCAATGTAGCTCGATCCGTAGTAATCGTGACAGCATTGACCGCAGGATGAAACAGTCGCAGCATATGCCAGGTTTGACGTTCCTGACTTTTGAGATCTTGCCAACTCCACAGCTTTCGGTTTAGATTATCAACGTTGATTTGATTGACTAGCTGTGGAACTTTCAAATAATCAACGATCTCGGCTTGAATGCGAGTCGATGTTTCGCTTTGCAACTGTCTGGCAAGGTCATTCACTGCTTGCTGACCATTGCGGAATGAGAGATAGCCTACGAGTCCCACTGCTGCTGTAATTTGCAAGACAAAAGGCACAATTACAACTGCTTGTAAAGGAATATTTCGCAAGGGTTTGGCAATAGTATGATCGAATAAGTTAATTAACATGAGTTATGAAACTATTGTAGAGTTATTCACTTACTTGATATCCGGGAATACTGACAAAAGTGCTAACCATATTGCGCTCATCCCGAAGATTTCCAGATTTAGTATTCCCAAAGAAGATCCCCGACTTATTAAAGAAGTCGGGGATCTGATGTCTATACCAGAATTTCAATAAAAAATTCTGTACCTTGACCCAAAATAGAGTTAAAACTCAATTTTCCGCCGTGGGTTTCTTCCACAATTTGACGAGCGATCGCCAACCCCAACCCTGTACCTTTACCCACAGCTTTCGTCGTAAATAAATGGTCAAATACTTTTGATTTTACTTCTTCACTCATCCCCTTACCATTATCAGCGATCGCAATTCTAACTAGACTATTTTCGACTGAGGTTGTAATTGTAATGTAGTTAGGATTGGCTTTAACTTCTTCAAAACTTCGCCCATAATTAGATTCTTCTAACGCATCAATGGCATTTGCTAGAATATTCATAAACACCTGATTTAATTGACCAGGGAAACATTCAATTTGAGGTAAATTACCGTAATTTGTGACAACTTCAATAGGGGGACGTTGTTCATTGCCCTTGAGACGATGTTTCAAAATTAAAATTGTGCTATCAATGCCATCATGAATGTTAAATGGCACTTTGTAGTCTTTATCAGCACGAGAGAAAGTTCTTAAACTGGTGCTGATATTTTTTAACCTGTCGCACGCCATAGACATAGAATCAATCATTTTGGGCAAGTCTTCTAAAGTATAATCCAAGTCGATTTCTTGGGCGTGTTCAATAATTTCATCTCCCGGAGTAGGAAACCTTTGTTCATATAGTTTCAAGTGTTTGATAAAATCGGCAAAGGTAGGTTTAGCAAGTTTTAGACTAGCAGCAATAAAACCCAGAGGATTATTCATCTCGTGAGCCACCCCAGCGACTAAGTTACCCAATGCAGACATCTTTTCACTTTGCACGATTTGTAATTGAGCGCCCTGGAGTTCTTGTAAAGCTGCTTCTAGCTGTTGAGCATCTTCTAGCGATCGCTGATAAAGTCGGGCATTTTCCAGAGAAATCGCGGCTTGGGCGCAGAGTAAATTGAGTAGTTCGACGCGATCGCTCGTGAACGCCCCCGTTGCTAAATTATTTTCTAGATATAAAATGCCCAGTAATTTCCCTTGATGTAAAATCGGGCTACACAAGATACTCTTCGGCTGCTGACGCATGATATACGGGTCATTGGCTAAGTTCGGATCGGCGATCGCATCCATCAGGACAACAGTTTGATTGTTGTGCTTGACTTTGTAAATTAGCTTGTGGGGAATATCCTGGCTGTCCTCAATAGGAAGGCGCTGCAATACAACTGGCTCCGCACCCTCAATAATTGAGCCTTTGATTAATAGGCGTTCATCTCGCAACAGCATGAACACGCATTTATCAGCCCCCGCGTTTTCGATAACGATTCTAAGCAATGATGAAAGCAGTTTTTCTAGTTCGATTTCCCCTGAGATAGCTTGGGAAGCTTTGAGAATAGCGGCTAAATCGAGAGAGTCAGAGACACTGGAGGAAGAACTAGTCGAGGTGACTGTTCCTAATGCAAAGACGGTTTCGTTAACCGAGAAAGCAGTGCGATTTTGTTGGAGAATAGAAGCCAGCAGTTGCGGATAGCGTCTTTCCAAGTCAGCAACCTTGGCTTTCGCACCCCAACGAGCATAGCCATAGTAAGCTTCAATCATGTAGTCGCTAGCAATGCGCTGTCTGCCCCAGTCGAGGTAGAATTTGGCTGCGAGTTCGTTGGCCAACGCTTCTTCTTGGATATATTCGTTGGCTTTAGCTCCAGATATAGCCAAGTCGTATAGCTCACTAGCTTCTACTTTGTGTCCTAACACTCGAAATTTTTCGGCTTCTACTAAATCAACCTTATGCTGGTGATTCATCGGGGCATGGTGCGCCCAATGATCTCGTAACTGAGTTTGGTTTTGTGCCACCCGCTCTAATGCTTCTGAAACCTCACCTGACGGTTGATTCAATAGTGCCAGAGCAATCAAAGAATCATAGAGATAGAATGCAGGTTCGCTGACCATTCCGGCAGCAACCATTAAATAGTTTCGCGCCTCAAATACATAGTTGTTAGCTTGTTCAACTTCCCCAAACACAAAGCAAAGAGCGAGCTTATATAAATAGAACGTATACAACCCAAATAGGTTATTCTTAGACCGCAGTAGGGGCAGGAATTCGGTCTCTTGGATGGCTGACCCAGACAAAATGGTAGGATGCTCCGCCAAACCCAGTAAATTTAAAATAGATTGCCAATAGATCCGGCAATAATTGGCTGGTGTTGATTGGTTCATTTGCACCAAACCATTGTGGAATGTCCGCGTATCCTGCTCCAAGGTGGCAAGGGGCTGACCGCACCAAAAAGAATTGAGACAAAAGCTGTGGGCACTAATTCCGACGCATTCTAGGTTTCCGACTTCTAAGGCAGTTGCGTAGCTCTCCCTCAAGAGTGGTAACGTTTCTTTGATGTGAGATTTGCGATGTAATATAAAACTACCTCGCAACATTAATACTTTAGGTTTAGTTGTTTTAGCATCGAGTTTTAAGACGACATTCAATGCCAACTGATTAAACTTTTCTGCTAAATTCACATCTTGGAATAGTTTACCGACAAGGATGCTATAGGAAGCATAGTTATAAGCTGAACCGGATATGTTTCCATGTTGAATGGATAGTTTTACTGATAGGCAAGTCAGTAATGGGAACAAGGGAGAACCCGATGCGAAAGTTACTCCCAGAAGACTAGTAGCAATCTGGATCGTGGCAATTTTGTTCGCATCTGTCATCACCGGGAGGTGAACAAAATCTGTAATTTCCCTATCTCCAACCAATTCGCTAATCTCTTGGATTGCCTGTTGAATATCTGTCACTTTGGGTGATTCAGGAAATGTTACACCCAGTTGTTGCAGGAGTTGTGTGCCGATCGCAATGGCTTGGGTCAGTTGATTCTGGGAGGAATTTGCGAGAATTTTAATGTTGTAAACATTGACCTTTTCCAGTAAAGAGCGTGCCCGATCGATGACCGTCTCAATCAACTGTTCCATCGCCTCAAAGTCACCGCACAGCATTGCCAATTCCGCCGCCTCGTCATGGAATGATAAAGTCATTTCATATTGTTGTTGCCAAGCCGTTTCCCCCAGCAAGGATAATCCCACTGCGGCATATTCACGAGCCGCTTGATAGGCGGTAGCACTTTTGGCTTTGCGACAGGCGATGAGGTTAAGTTCTGCTAATTCTTCTCGTTCTATTTTTTGGGTAATTAAAGAAGTTCCGTGATTTAATTGATTGACTATTTCAAAAATGCGGTCTTCTATTGCTGATGAGGAAATCTGTTGTAAAAGCAGTTGTCCAATTTGGTAATGAGTCGTTTGTTTTTGGTCATTGGGAATCAGAGAATAGGCTGCTTGTTGGACGCGATCGTGTAAAAATTTATAACTTGCTAATTGCTCATTGCTAATAGCTATTTGTTCATTTATATTAGCTGTTTCATCTTGATAAAACTTATAAACATCACTAATCGGTAAAATCAATCCTTCTTGCAACGCTTTCCACAAAGCAGTAGCCGTTTCTAGCTGCGATTGTTGTGAAACAATTGCCAATGTTGTTAAATTACAAGAGTTGCCAATACAAGCTGCTAGCTGCAAAATATCTTGAGTTGATAATGGTAGTTTTCGCAATTGAAAACTCATAAAAGCCACAACATCATCTGTAACCGCAAGAGTTGTCACTTGTGCAATGTCACATTGCCAACAGCCTAACTCTAAATCAAATTGAATTAATCCATCTTGATATAACGACTTAAGAAACTGGCTAGCAAAAAACGGATTTCCATGAGTTTTTTGATAGATCAATATAGAAAGATTCCATGCCAAATTTTCTCGGCATTTCAGCGTATCAGTGACTAATTTATTTACTTGTAATTGACTCAATGGTGCTAAAGTAATCGTATTAATTGTGAAGAGTGTTTTTTGGATTTCACTCAAAGTCAACATTAATAGATGTCCAGGGTGGACTTCGTTATCACGGTACGCACCAATGATCAAAAGATGACTTGTATCAGCCATTAAAAGCTGCATTAATTTCAGCGATGCCGAATCTGCCCATTGCAAATCATCTAAAAACATTACTAAGGGATGTTCTAAGCTGGTAAAAACTTGGGTAAATCTTTGAAATAATAAATTAAAGCGATTTTGTACCGCCGTTCCTGATAATTCTATGGCGGGTGGTTGTTCACCAATAATTCTTGATAATTCGGGGATAACTTCAATAATTACCTGTCCATTTTCGCCAAGAACATCTAATATTTTGTTTCTCCATTGTTGAATTTGTGCATCACTTTCGGTTAACAATTGCCCGATTAAATCTCGGAATGCTTGCACAAAAGCAGAGAAGGGAATATTCCGTTGAAATTGGTCATATTTGCCTTTGATAAAATAACCCCGTTGCCGCACAATTGGTTTATGAACTTCATTAACAATTGCCGTTTTTCCAATTCCCGAAAAACCTGCTACCAGCATCATTTCTGTTGCACCAAGACTAACTCTTTCAAATGCTTGGAGTAGAGTTTCTATTTCTGCTTCTCGTCCATAGAGTTTGTCAGGGATAATGAAGCGATCGCACACATCCCTCTGTGCAATTTCAAAAGCCTTGATTATACCATCAACTTGTAGCCGATGTAAACATTTTTCCAAATCAAACTTCAAACCCAAAGCACTCTGATATCTATCTTCGGCATTCTTCGCCATCAATTTCATCACGATGTCTGACAAGATTTCCGGAATCTCTTCACTTTTGAATTTTGAATTTTGACTTTTGACTTCCCGAAGGGATGGTGGAAGTTTGGCAATATGACAATGCACCAACTCCATTGGATCATTTGATTTAAATGGTAATTCTCCCGTGAGTAACTCGTAGAAAGTCACACCCAGAGAATAAAAATCTGTGCGGTAATCAATCCCCCGATTCATTCTTCCTGTTTGTTCTGGAGAAATATAAGCTAGTGTACCTTCCAACACATTGGGATTGATTAGTGTCTGCGTTTCCCGTGGTAGTAAAGATGCAATACTAAAGTCAATTAATTTAACTTCTTTGGTTTCAGGATTAATGAGAATATTGGCGGGTTTAATATCTTTATGTATAATGCGCTCGCGGTAAAGTATATCTAAGGTGTTGCATAGTGCGATCGCTATTTCTAAAAACTCCTGTAAAGATTGTCCCCCTCCCCTGACTCCCCAATCTTTGAGAGAAATCCCCCCAAAGTCTTCCATCACCAACGCATAACCATTTTGGTAGGGTTCTAGACTGTAGGTTTGGATGATTAGAGGTGAGTTGAGATTTTTGGCGAGGGTGTACTGATTGCGAAACTGTAATAATTCGCCCAAACTCGGATAAGGATTTTTCAGCAGTTTAATCACTACCGATATTGAGTCAGTCTCTCGATACCCTCGATAAACTAGAGTTCTGGAACCATTGTAGAGTTCTTCACTGATGCGATATCCGGGAATACTAACTAAAGTGCTAACCATGCTGCTAAATTCTAAAGATTTCCAGATTTAGTATTCCCAAAAAAGATACCCGACTTCTTTAAGAAGTCGGGTATCTGAGAGGTTGTTTGAAAAGTATTTAGCTGTGATTTTGGGCACTTGTTGATCCCCTCTAACCCACGCCAGTCGCTCATGGGGGAAACCCCCAAGACCGCGCTGGCTCCCCTTTTTAAGGGGGGAAGCAGAATAAAAGCCCCCCAATTTATCGGGGTATTTAGGGGGATCTAAAACGTTTTACTACCAAGAAAAAGACTTTTCAAACATCCTCTGAGGTCTATACCGGAATTTCAATGATAAATTCAGTACCTAGACCCAGAACAGAGTTAAAACTCAATTTTCCGCCGTGGGTTTCTTCAACGATTTGACGAGCGATCGCCAACCCCAAACCCGTCCCTTTACCAACAGCTTTCGTAGTAAATAAATGGTCAAAAACCTTTTGTTTTATTTCTTCATTCATCCCCTTGCCATTATCTTTAATACTAATAATTACTTGTCGCTGGTCATCACTAATTTTGGTAATAATTGTAATATAATTATGATTTGCTTGAATCTCTTCTAAACTGCGTCCAATATTTGACTCTTCCAAAGCATCAATAGCATTTGCCATAATATTCATAAATACCTGATTCAACTTTCCAGCAAAGCATTCTACTAATGGTAGCTGACCATACTCTTTGATAACTTGAATTTCTGGGTGATTTTCCCCAGCTTTGAGGCGATGTTTGAGAATTAAAATAGTGCTATCGATCCCATCATGAATGTTACAAGCAACAGGGCGATCGCTATCCGCACGAGAGAAGGTTCGCAAGGAAGTACTAATATCCCGAATTCGCTTCACCCCTTCTCGCATAGAACCCACTAACTTAGGTAAGTCTTCACGGATATAATCGAGGTCGATCGCCTCGATTTTCTCTTGAATATCAGCATCAGGATTGGGATACTTCTGCTCATACAAATCGACTAATCCCAATATATCTTTTATATAATCTAAAGCAGGTTGAATATTGCCACCAAGGAAGCCGATGGGGTTATTGATTTCATGCGCTACACTTGCGACAAGGTTGCCCAATGCCGACATTTTTTCACTCTGTACCAATTGCACTTGGGCGCTTTGAAGTTTTATTAATGCTGCTTCTAAATTTTGTTTTTGTTGTTTGAGTTCTTCTTGTGCTATGTGACGTTCGGTAACGTCTTCTGTCACGAATAAAATGCCGAATATATTTCCCTTAGCATCGCGTAGAGGCATCTTGCTCGTATCCAACCAAATTTGCTGACCATCTGGTCGTCGAAGTTGATCAATGATATGAAATTCTGCTTCACCAGACTCTATCACGCGGCGATCGCACATCACAAAGCAATCGGATTCTTCTTTGCTAAATAGTAAGTCATAGTCTGTTTTACCGACAATCTCATCAGGCGAACTTAAATTTAGTGCATCAGCCAAACTTTGATTGCAGCCAAAATAAACTGAATTGATATCTTTCCAGCCTACCCAATGTGGAATAGTATCAAAGACTAAGCGCATCAATTGTTGAGTTTGCTTAAGGGTTTCAATCGATGCAAATAATTCCTGAGTTCGTTCAGTGACTCGCTGTTCTAGTTGCTGGGTGAGTTGTTGCAGTTCTGTATTTCTAGCTTCTAAAGATTGGCTCAATTGGTTAAGCTTTAAGTGAGTTTTTACCCGCGCTAAAACTTCACTTTGTTGAAACGGTTTGGTGATGTAGTCAACGGCTCCCAGTTCAAAGCCTGTGACTTTATTTACCGATTCAGTCAAGGCGGTGACGAAGATAATCGGAATATTTTGGGTTTTCGGATTAGCTTTGATGTGCTGACAGGTTTCAAAGCCATCCATCCCCGGCATCATCACATCTAGTAAAATCAAAGACACGGGTGTATGTTCTAATTGCTGTAAAGCGCCCTCACCACTGGTGGCGATCGCAACTTCAAAACCAGCATGAGCTAATGTGTCTGAAAGCACTTTCAAGTTATTTGGCACATCATCCACAATTAGGATAATGCAATTTTCAAATATATTTGTAACGGGATTGTTATAAGTAATAGGATTTTTAGAGAATGCCGTCATAGCGAAAATGGGGAATTGGGGATTGGGAATTGGGAATTGCGAATGGGGAATGGGGAATTGGGCAATTCAATTTTGGATTTTGGATTTGCAATTTTGGATTCGACTTCAATCTAAAATCTAAAATCTAAAATCTAAAATTCCTAGTCCCTTCGAGAATTGTGAATTGGACAATTCAATTTTGGATTTTGGATTTGCAATTTTGGATTCGACTTCAATCTAAAATCTAAAATCTAAAATCTAAAATTCCTAGTCCCTTCGATCAAGAAAGATACTCTTCAATCAATGTTCGGATTTTTTCAGTCTGGAAATTCTCTGCATACTGACGCACTTCTTGAATAAATTGCTTGTACTGATCATCTGTTTTTTCCAAATTTTTTAGCTGTTGCTCGATCGCCATCAAGCGTCCCTGCAAAGCCAATGTGTGCAATTGCGACAAAACCTCCTCAGATGGGGGAATAATCTCATCTGGGGTGGATGACAGTATTGCCTCTGAGTTGGCTGTAATTGACTCCACAGCAATGGAGTTTTGGTCATAAATCCATTTCAGATTCAGGTATTTTTCCAACAACTTCAGCAGTGCTGGGGCTTCTATCGGCTTGGGTAAAAACGCATCGGCTCCGGCTGCAAGACTTTCATTCTGATTACTTTCAAAGACACTAGCAGAAGAAGCGATCGCCGGAATATCCTTTAATTCAGGAATCTGTCGCAACTGTCGCAACATCTCGTAGCCATTCATCTCTGGCATCATCAAGTCTGTAATAATCAGATCGGGATGAATCTCCTTCGCCTTCTCCAATCCTTCTCGACCGTTGCTGACGGCAACCACTACAAAACCCAAAGGTTCCAGTAAACTAACCACAACAGACCGATTCTCCCAACGATCATCAACTACCAGCACCTTGTGCTTGCGGCCTTCAAATCCTACGATCTTCCCTTGCTGAGTTGTTCGCAGACTTGTAGCCCATTCTTTAGCTTCGGGAACTTCGACTTCAAACCAGAAGGTGCTACCTTGTCCAAGTTGGCTGTCCACATTCAGGGTGCTACCCATCAGAGACACGATTTGCTGACTGATTGCTAGTCCTAATCCAGTACCTTCTCCTTGTTTCTTCACATCACCCACTTGTTCAAAGGGTTGGAAGATTTTCGTGAGTCCAGATGGCGATATCCCGACTCCTGTATCTTGTACCTCAAAGCGAATTTTATAGGTTGCAGTTTCCAGTTTGTGAGTTTTAACGCGAAACGTCACCCCGCCTTTCTCAGTAAACTTAATGGCATTCCCCAACAAGTTAATCAACACTTGGCGTAGGCGTTTTTCATCAACTGTAATGCCAACAGGTAAATTAGAATCAGGTTGATAGATGAAGGGAATTCCTTTTTGGCTAGCACGCACGCGCATCATCTCTGCAACCCCTTCGAGAAGTGCGGGGACATAGGCATCGCTAGGGTACAATTCCAATTTACGGGCTTCGATTTTGGCGAGATCAAGGACATCATTGATCAGATTCAGCAAATGATTGCCGCACTGGTAAATAATATCAATACCTTTTTTACCTTTTTCTGTTAGTGGTTCACCATTTTGAAGAATTTGGGCATAGCCCAGGATGCCATTAAGCGGTGTTCGCAGTTCATGGCTCATGTTGGCAAGAAACTCGCTCTTGGCTTGGTTTGCAGTATCAGCTTTTTCTTTGGCTTCTGCTAGTTCTAGTGTGCGTTCTTCTACCTTTTGTTCTAAGGTGGCAAAGGAGGTTTGCAACTGTTTAGCCATGCTATTAAAGGATGCGGAAAGTTCTCCCAGTTCATCGGTGCGTAGGCGTAGCCCGTCGTAGACATCGCTTGGTAGAGTCGCATTCCAGTTGCCCGTTTCTAATTGCTTGGCGGCGCTATTGAGTTGTAAAACTGGTAGCACAACAAGCGATCGCGATAGCCAACGCACTAAAACTACAGTCACTAACAACACAGCTAAAAAATTTACCAGAGCAAATGCGGCTACCGAATATACCTGACGAACTACAGAACTTGCATCCAGTTCAACCACCAAAAATCCATTCACTCGACCCTGAAGATTGGCAATTGGGGCATAGCCGTAAAGAATGGTTTCGCCATTTGCAGTTTGGTGAAATTCCTGCTCAACAAAGGGTGCATTCCGGGCAACAGCTGCATACAAATCATCTAATGATTTTGTGTAATCCATGCCAATCAATACAGTTTTGCTTTGATCGGTAGGGTCGTAGTTTAAAACATAGACAAACTTTTTATTTGGTTGCTGGCGTACCGTATAGATACGTAGAATATCTTTACTAGTTGCTTGAATGGCTACAAGTTTATCTTGATTAATTTTGTAAAAGGCTGAGGTGCGATCGCTACGCTGGAGAACCAATCCGTGATAATCGCTATCGATTTGTGGAACAGCCAGACTGACAATCGCCAAAAGACGATTACGGATTGCCTGCCGTTGACTAGAATACAACTGCCAGTACATTCCCGAAGCCAATGTACCAGCCATCACCGCGATTAGCACTGAATAAGAAGCAATAATTTTTGTGCTGAGGTTCCAATTTCGCACGCTCTGTGGCTCCTTTTACAGTCCCAAACTACTGAAATGGGCAAGTTATTAAATGTTATTTTTGCCCAGTTATTTCTAAAATGCCCACTTAATGCGTCAAATGAACAAATTGGGCATTGGGCAATTCAATTTTGGATTTTGGATTTGCAATTTTGGATTCAACTTCAATCTAAGGGACTCGCGCTAAAATAAAGTACCAGTTGAAAACCCTGAATCCATCATAAAACGGTAAAACCTGATTGGTATATCGGTACATTATTTAATTGCAAGTCCCTAAAATCTAAAATCTAAAATCTAAAATCTAAAATCTAAAATTCCTAGTGCATTGGGCATGGGGAAGCAAGGAGAAAGACTTGGTGCCAATTCTCCCCTTGTCTCCCTCATAGCCCCAAACTATCACGGTAAGCGGCGCGTTGAGACTCACGCCCCACTTTATTGGTAATCTGCTCCCATCTCTGTTCAATCTGCTGCATTGTTTTCTCTGTGGTGAGTTTGTTTACTAAGAAATCCGCTCGAACCGCATCAAGGGCTTCGATATATTGCTGATTGTGGGGAATTTTCAGATCCAAGACCATATTGGAACTATTCAAGCTGACACCGATCGCTCCTAAATAGCTGTTGGCTGCTTCCGGTGACATGCCGGCTTTAATCCAGGGTTCTGAGTTTTCAAATTGAGAAATTCGGTAGGGGTTAAAGCCCGTTTCGCCTAGTGTGACATCAATATTCGACTGAGCCGATTGCCCCATATAGGAGAGAAACGAGTATGCGGCATCTTTCACCCTTGGTGCTGGCTTTGCCGCAACTACACCCACCCATCCCCCATAAGCGGCATAGGGTGCGTGATTGACTCCAGCAATGGCATAAGGACAGGTAAATTTGTCGCAAGCAACCAGTTTACCCGTCTTTGGATCGAGAACTTGAGTTGTGCCGGGAGTGATAAAGGCTCCCACTTTGTTAATCACTTTCGATGTAGGAGCGATCGCGAGCGTACCCACATCCCCCCAGTCAAGGGTCATGGCACACCTTCCACCCAAAAATAATTCTCTGGCTTTTGCCTGACTTAGGTTTTGATCGTCGGGGACTCCATAATCCATAGTTTTTTTGTATATCTCTAGTGCCTTGGCAAATCCTGGATTATTCACTAAAGGTTTCATCGTGTCCGGGTCAAAAAATATCCCTTGTGCAGTTCCCTGAGATTGCAAAAAGGGAGTGACAAATGAACCCAATATCGATGCACTAAATTCCTTGGGACGCTTTTCAATACAAGAGCCATAATCTGGTGTACCGTCGCCATTCAGGTCTTTGCCGTGAAATCCCTTGGCGATCGCTAGATACTCATCCCAGGTTCCTGGAGGCGTTAACCCCACTTTGTTGAACAAATCTGTGCGGTAATAAATCATATGAAAATCACCATCTAAGGGAATAGCATAGGTGCGTCCCTTGTAAGTTGCACTGAAATTCCGAAACAGGGGAGCAATATCATCCCATTGCAAAGCAGCATCAGATTTCTGGCGATCGCTTAAATCTGCCAAATACCCCGCATTAATAAAGTCGATTAGCCACTGGGGCAAAACAATTGCCATATCATACTTTGAACTCTCACCAGACCAATTCTTTTGCAGCGTGTCATACAAGTCTTTAAAGGGCACAGCCGTCAGATTAACCTTCGCTCCAGTTAGGGCTTCAAACCCCCCAATATGTCGTTCAGTCACCGTTTTTTGCGCTCCATCATGGGTAATGACGTTAATCGTCACACCGTCAAACCGTTGTGCAGTCGGGTTGATCTGGGTGGGTTGAGGAGATGAAGCTGTTTGAGAATTGGGTGGCGAGAAACTGCAACCTGGAACCCCTAAACTCAACCAGATAGCAGCGAGGAAAATTAGATAATATCGAGTTCGCTGCCATTGGGAGCGAACGTTTTGCCAATTAGACATTTTTTTATCAAAAATTTGGGTTGAAAACCCCGTCCTGGAAGGACGGCTTTTGGTAAATAGGAGGTGTGGAAGGGTAATCAACCACTTAAAAAACCCATTTGCTGCCTTAGAGGAGTCAAATAATGGGCAAAATTTTGAGAAAATTAATCACAATCCCAATCAAATTATCATTAAGACCTCAGTCGAAAATCAACAAGTAAAAATATCAATCGCTGATAACGCTAAGGGAATGAACGAAGAAGTAAAACAAAAGATATTTGACCATTTATTTACTACGAAAGCTGTTGGTAAAGGTACAGGATTAGGGTTAGCGATCGCTCGTCAAATTGTGGAATCAACCCACGGCGGAAAATTGAGTTTTAACTCTGTTTTAGGTCTAGGTACTGAATTTATCATTGAAATTCCGGTATAGTTTAGGACTCAGATCCCCGACAACTTTCGTGAAGTCGGGGATCTTTTTTGGGAATACTAAATCTAGAAGTCTTAAGGATTTAGCAGTATGGTTAGCACCCTAGTCAGCATTCCCGGATATCGCATCTATGATTTACTCTACAATGGTTCGAGAACTCTGGTTTATCGAGGGGTTCGAGAAACTGACTCATTACCTGTAGTCATTAAACTACTGAAAAATCCTTATCCCAGCTTCTCTGAACTCTTATCGTTTCGTAATCAGTACACCATTGCTAAAAATCTCAACTCACCGCTAATCGTCCAAACCTACAGTCTGGAACCCTATCAGAATGGCTATGCGCTGGTGATGGAAGACTTTGGAGGGATTTCTCTCAAAAATTATTTCACCTCTGACGAGGAGCGATATATCGCGTCTAGTGAAGAGTTTTTACGAATTGCGATCGCACTCTGCAACACCTTAGATATACTCTACCAAGAGCGGATTATTCACAAAGATATCAAACCCGCCAATATTTTAATTAATCCCGAAACCAAACAAGTTAAATTAATTGACTTTAGTATTGCATCCTTACTACCACGGGAAACGCAGACACTAATCAACCCCAATGTATTAGAAGGGACACTAGCTTATATTTCCCCAGAACAAACAGGGAGAATGAATCGGGGGATTGACTACCGGACTGATTTTTATTCTTTAGGTGTAACTTTCTACGAGTTAATCACGGGACAATTACCATTTATTTCAAACGATCCAATGGAGTTGGTGCATTGTCATCTTGCCAAAAATCCCATTGCAGTACATCAAATAAATCGTCATATTCCGTTAGTTTTATCTGAAATCATTAATAAGTTGACGGCTAAAAATGCTGAAGACCGCTATCAAAGTATATTAGGAATCAAGCATGATTTAGAGATTTGTCTCACTCAATTGCAAGCCACTGGAAACATTGAATATTTTAAAATAGGAGAGCGAGATATTAGCGATCGCTTCCTCATTCCTGAAAAACTCTACGGTCGAGAAAAAGAAGTTGCTCAACTATTAGCTGCCTTTGAACGAGTCAGCCTTGGTGCAACAGAAATGATGCTAGTAGCAGGTTTTTCTGGCATTGGAAAAACAGCTGTTGTGAATGAAGTTCATAAACCCATTGTTCGCCAACATGGTTATTTTATTAAAGGCAAATACGACCAGTTTCAGCGTAATATTCCCTTCAGCGCCTTTGTCCAAGCCTTCCGAGACTTAATGAGGCAATTGCTTTCAGAATCAGATACACAATTGCAAATATGGAAAAGCAATATTCTCGAAGCCGTTGGTGACAATGGACAAGTCTTGATTGACGTAATTCCTGAGTTGGAAAACATCATCGGTAAACAATCACCAGCATCAGAACTATCAGGAACTGCTGCCCAAAATCGCTTTAATTTACTCTTTCAAAACTTTGTGGAAGTTTTCACAAGCATGGAACATCCTCTAGTAATATTTTTGGATGACTTGCAGTGGGCAGATTCCGCATCGTTGAAATTGCTGCCATTGTTAATGCAAAAGACAGAATATCTATTAATATTGGGTGCTTATCGAGATAATGAAGTCTCGCCCGTCCATCCATTTATCTTAACAGTCGATGAAATTGTGAAAACTGAGACAACAGTGCATACAATTACCTTGCCATCGTTAAGTGAAACAGATATGAATCAGTTAGTAGCAGATACCCTGGATTGCGAGTTATCAATTGCTCAACCTTTAACTAAATTAGTCTTTCAAAAAACTCAGGGGAATCCTTTCTTTGCTACCCAGTTTCTCAAGGCATTACATGATGACCAGCTAATTATCTTTGATTGGGAGATGCAATATTGGCAGTGTGATATTGCTCAAATCAGAGCTTTAGCACTCACCGATGATGTGGTGGAATTTATGTCTTTGCAATTGCAGAAATTGCCTAGCCAGACTCAGAATATTCTCAAATTATCAGCTTGTATTGGGGCGCAATTTGATTTGAATACATTGGCTATTGTTGCAGAAAAATCTCCAGAATATGCGGCGGCTGATTTATGGAAAGCGTTGCAAGAAGGGCTGATTATTCCCAATACAGAAATCTATAAATTCTTTATTCAATCCGACAGTGCGTCGGTTTCTAATGCAGCAGCAAATCCGATTTATCGGTTTTTGCATGACCGAGTTCAACAAGCTGCTTACTCCCTGATTCCAGAAGAGCAAAAGCAAGCAACTCATCTGAAAATTGGCCAGTTACTTGAACAAAAATTTTCAGAAAGAGAACGAGAAGAAAAACTGTTTGATATTGCCCTGCATTTGAATTTAGGAATTAAGTTAATTACTCAACCAAGCGATCGCCAAGCATTAGCGCAACTGAATTTGCAAGCTGGAGTGAAGGCGAGAAAATCTACAGCTTACGCCGCAGCCAGGGTTTATTTGCAAACGGGGATGAAGCTACTCAGGGCGAACTGTTGGCAATATCAGTATGAATTGACCCTGAATCTGTATGTGGCAGCAACGGAAGCCAGCTATTTGAATGGTGACTTTGCGGGTATGGAACAGCTTGCTGCATTGGTATTGCAGCAAGCACAGACCATTTTGGACAAAGTGAAAATCTACAAAATTCAAATCGTGGCACTAGTGGCTCAGAGCCAAATGTTAGAGGCGATCGCTGTGGGAACAGAAGCTCTAGCACAATTGGGGGTAGAATTCCCTACAGAAGTAGACGAAGCGAAGATTGGCATTGCCTTACAAGACCTTAAGCACCAACAAAATGGCAGAGATATTGCCGATCTGATTGATCTGCCCGTGATGAGCGATGCCATGCCGTTCGCGTAGCGTCTCGTAGAGAAGGCTTTACGCTACGCTAACAAAATTCAAAATTAAAGACAGCCACGCCACTTGCGGGTGGGGTTTCAACAACCCTTGGGAAACAATGATTCTTTCTCGTGCGAACGCTACCGCGAACGCGCCACAAGGGGCGAGGTTTTAAACCTCACTTCTTTTCATAAAAAAATATTCAATTAACTCTTGTGGGGTGGGCATCTTGCCCGCCCAGTCAATAAGGCGGGCAAGATGCCCACCCCACAATATTGAATAATTTATTTCTTGGAGTTCCCTAAGTGAAGAACTCTACAATGGTTTGAGAACCCTGGTTTATCGAGGATATCGAGAGATTGATTCCTTACTTTGGCATTTGATCATTGCCTCATTGAAGAACGGCAATCAAGGGAAAGAAACTACTTTGCAAGAAGCGCTTTTAAATTTCAGCAGAGGTGAAATTGCTAGGCTTTGCACTTGCCGATCAATACCATCTCCCTGAATAATCACCTGAGAACGTGACTGAATTAATTCCCCTATCTGCGGACAACCTAGAATAGGAGTCAGTTCTGTTAAAGCAAAGAAAAATTCTGTGTTTAATTTGTCTAATGATGGTCGTAATGTTTGGTTTAAGTCTGGGACGTTAGGAAAAGATTTAATACCTTGCTTTTGCCAGTTTTGAAAATCAGCTGTTTGGATGAGTTTTCCTGCATCTATTTGTGCTTGAAAAAATTCTGCAACTCTATCAGGTTCTAGGTTATGAGTTTTTGCTTGTTGTCTAGCCTTTAATAATAACTCTTGTTCGCGCTTGAGATCCTCAATAGGACGTTTGTGATTCCATTTCCACCGGGCTACATCATGTGCAATTAGTAATCGCTGCTGGATCAATTTTAGTAATTTATCTACAGGTAGTTGCTGATTTGCGATCGCAATATCTTGATAATTTGCTGATTTGACTAACCGAGAGTTGTGAGTAGCAAAATATAATTTTAAGTTGGCTGCAACTACTGTACTACTGAAAAAAAGCCCAAAGAAAATTATGATGACAAACAACAGTGGATGCTTTCTGAAAAAACTTAAATTCATGTCAAAAAGTTTATAATCTCTATTACCTATCAACAATTTACAGTATTATGATAGGAATACAGTATTTTAAATCTCAGACAGAATATCTCATAGTTACTGACAAAAAGCAAGATCAGTACAAAAAGCCGTTGCATTTGCTGGAAAATTCTGGTTCTGAGGGTGATTTATCCGACTAAGCGATTAGAAATCGCGGCTACACAAACCAAGTCCGCCTGCGCGGACTCAAGAAATTGGAAACCCACGGAGGTGGGTTTTGTCTGTATAGCCGCGAATTCTATTCGCCAGGGCTAGATATATCTAGATATATTTTTACGAAAGAGAGATGCTCCCATACAGCTTGCCTAAAAGCACCTACTAAACTAAATTTGCTGGCGCTTATAGGCAGCTGCACGTTCAAATACTATCTGATCACAATATTTATTCGGTCATTCCTAGTCAGAGATTCGGAACAAAACAAACTCCTAACTCTTTCTTGTACAGACACGATTAATCGCGTCTCTCCTTTAGGCCTTTCTGGCCACCACCGAGTTTTTAACCAAAAGTTCCACGGCTGCTTGATATTGCAGATCCGCTTCGGTAGCAATCTGTTCGCGGTTAATGGCTGGTTGGGAAATAACCTTATCTGGCTTAATACCTAGTTTGTTAATATCCCGATGTTGAGGAGTTTCATACTTAGCAATTGTGACTGCCAAGCCCGAACCATCTGATAATTCAAATAAAGATTGAATTAAGCCCTTGCCAAAAGTGGTTTCGCCTACCAACTGGGCGCGATCGTTATCTTGGAGTGCGCCGGCGAGAATCTCACTGGCACTAGCAGTTCCTTGATTCACCAAAATCACCAGAGGATCTTTCGTCAGGGCTGGGCCAAGGGCTTCAAAACTTCCCTGAATGCCTTGTCGGTTAACAGTGTAGACGATAGTGCCTGAGTCTAACCATAGACGGGCAATTTCAATTCCTGATTGCAATAATCCCCCAGGATTATTTCGCAAATCTAGAATGTAAGCATCAGCGCCTTTTTTTTCTAGACTAGAAATAGCGTGTGCCAATTCCGTTGAAGCGTTGGCATTAAATTGTGTAAGACGTAGGTAGCCAATGGGTGTACCCTCAGCAGAAACACGCAAATCTGAAACCACAGGGTTAAGAGCAATGCGATCGCGCGTTAGTCTAATTTCCGTTTCTGCCTCTCCATCCCGTTCGATCAGGAGAGTAACAAGGCTACCACTCGGCCCCCGCATTCTAGTCGCAGCTTCATCAAGGGTAAGATTTTTTGTGGAAACGCCCTCAATTTTGAGAATGCGATCGCGTGGTCGAATCCCCGCTTTATCTGCTGGTGAACCGGCGATCGGAGCTACTACTTCTAACTTCCCAGTCTCAGGATTCAAGGCAATTTGCAATCCCACCCCAGTCAGTTCCCCAGAAGTACTGACCTGCAAGCTGCGGTACTGTTCTGGATCTAAAAAGCGGGTAAAAGGATCGTCGAGGCTCTTGAGCATCTTCCCAATTGCCTCATAACTGGCATTTGAGTCTGCCAGTGGCTTCTCCAGAACCTTTTGTCGCACAGTTGCCCAGTTTTGATGATTAAATGTCTCATCTAGATAAGTGCGATTAACAATTCGCCAAACTTCCGAAACCAGCTTTTGTTCCGTCGTCAAAGCCATCGCCGGCTGAGTAAGCGTACCCAACGCCAAACAAAACGCCATTAACAATGAAAATCCAACCCGAAAGACTTGTTTATTCATGAACCCCATTATCAATTCCACCTCAACCCAAATTGCCTAGATAATGCCCACTTCCCCTGTTGTTGATGAAATCTATCTCTCGATTATGTTACTTTTTTTATAGAAGTGGTGCATTTTTCTCATCAAGTTGTTCAGTCAACTGATGCATCGTATCCACTCACCAAAGGATAAAATCTACTTTGTGTCCACCATTTTGTGTGTAGGGGCGTAAAGAGATCGCAATATATTCCATCTTTACAGAGTGTAAAGTTTCTGAAGTCTCTTAGCACGCCAAAAGCCCAAAAGCAAACAAAAAACTCCCCTTTACGAAAATCCCAAAATTGCTAATTGGGAGAGAAGTCTGAACAAAGGCTTCAGCCGATTCAGAACTTCGGGATTTATCAACCGCAACCGACTTTTAGGAACTTGAGATTGTATGGCCAACGTTTACGACTGGTTTGAGGAACGCCTGGAGATTCAGGCACTCGCCGAAGATGTCACTAGCAAGTATGTCCCTCCCCACGTCAATATCTTTTACTGTCTGGGTGGAATTACCCTGGTTTGTTTTCTCATCCAGTTTGCCACTGGATTTGCCATGACATTCTACTACAGACCAACAGTCACCGAAGCTTTCTCCTCAGTACAGTACATCATGACTGAAGTAAACTTCGGTTGGCTAATTCGCTCCATTCATCGCTGGTCTGCCAGCATGATGGTGTTGATGATGATTTTGCACGTCTTCCGGGTTTATCTCACAGGTGGTTTCAAAAAGCCCCGCGAATTGACCTGGGTAAGTGGTGTGATCCTCGCTGTGATTACCGTTTCCTTTGGAGTCACTGGCTATTCCCTACCTTGGGATCAAGTTGGCTATTGGGCTGTGAAAATCGTTAGCGGTGTACCAGAAGCAATTCCCGTGGTTGGCGTTCTGATCTCCGACTTGCTGCGCGGCGGTTCTAGTGTTGGTCAAGCAACACTAACCCGTTACTACAGCGCACACACCTTTGTACTGCCTTGGTTGATTGCAGTCTTCATGCTGTTTCACTTCTTGATGATCCGCAAGCAAGGCATTTCCGGGCCTTTGTAATCTCAGCTATTCGCGAAAGGCAACATTTGTCAGTTTTCAGATGAAGTTGTTTGTTTTAAACTTATGAAACACAAGAAATTAATGGCACATAAGTTCTAAAAAACAAATACTTGTATCTGGAGCCGAAAGCTGTAGAAAACCTCCAGGTGGCTGACTGTAGATAGACAAACGCTGTTTGCCGCCTGCTGGTTGCCTAGTAGCTGATAGCTTTCACAAATGCTTTAATTTAACTTAAGCAGGAGAGCAAATTTCAAAATGGCAACACAAAAAAAACCTGACCTGAGCGATCCTCAGTTAAGAGCCAAACTCGCTAAAGGCATGGGTCACAACTACTATGGTGAACCCGCTTGGCCTAATGACCTACTTTACGTCTTTCCAATTGTGATCATGGGTTCCTTTGCTGCAATTGTGGCTCTAGCTGTGCTAGACCCTGCAATGACCGGCGAACCAGCAAATCCTTTCGCTACACCATTGGAAATTTTGCCAGAGTGGTACTTGTATCCAGTCTTCCAGATTTTGCGATCGCTTCCTAACAAGCTTTTAGGAGTGTTAGCAATGGGTTCCGTACCTGTAGGGCTAATCCTCGTTCCCTTTATTGAGAACGTGAATAAGTTCCAAAATCCCTTCCGTCGTCCAGTTGCAACCACAGTATTCCTCGTTGGTACCTTTGTCACTCTATGGCTGGGTATTGGCGCTGCTTTGCCATTGGATAAATCTTTGACTTTGGGACTATTCTAAATTAGTCACCTCAAAGTGCTTTGACGCCTGTAAGTTTCAATAGCATATGCAGATGTGCTTTTGAAAACAATCAACAGGCGTCAATTTTAACGGGTAGCGCCAGGATTAAGAGGCTTCGGCGCAGCAAGTCTCTTAGGAATGGGGAATGGGGACTGGGGACTGGGGACTGGGGACTAGGAAGAGTTTTCTTCTCGTGCGAACGCTGCGCGAACTAAACTTGGGTAGTGTAGTGGTCTGAATCCCCGAACAATTTTCCCAGTCCCCAATCCCTAATCCCCAATCCCTAATCCCCAATCCCCAATCCCCAATCCCCAATCCCTTTTTCAACAATAATTTACTTAACATAAGTTGCTAGTTACAACCCTCAGAATGCCAAAATCTTTCATGTTTTGTATTTTGGGAAATATCATATATAAATTTAGATTTTTTTATGTCAGAGAAATTTTGCGCTATCTGCAAAATTTCATAACTAGCAGCTTGGGTTTACTTACATTCAAGTCACAGTTAATGTTTAGCATAGTGCAGCAAGAGCATCTGATGGTTAAGAGCGAACTCAGGCTCTTAAACCAGGTGCAAGAATGGTTTGAGAAATTTTGTCTGCAACACTTATCTCAACTTGGCTGGTCAAAAACCCAACTTGATCGCCTCAATTTGGCATTAGCAGAAGGTTTTACCAACGCTGTTCGTCACGCTCATCATGCTTTACCCCCGGAAACAACTATTGAGATTAAAGTTTATCTGTGGATTGACCGATTAGAGATTAGAATTTGGGATTATGGAAAACCTTTCGATCCTGATGCGATCGCAGAACCAGCCCCAGGTACTCTACAAGTAGGTGGGTATGGATGGTTTCTCCTGAGGCGGTTGGCTGACCGTGTTGTATATGAACGTGATGTAGATGGTAGAAATTGCCTGCTCATCGTCAAATACTCTGTAGAAGCACAAAAGTAAACTATTTACCCTACACCATTTTGCAAAAAACGTTAGTGTGGGCTTCTAGTATCCGATCAAATATATGGTTATTTGATTGACAAAATCATACTCCTTTTTTAATTTGAATAATATGTTTTTTACGTAAAATCGCTTAGTTGCTATATTTTTTGTAAAATTCCAAGTGATATATTTGTATAAAAATAATTAGTGAACACAGTAAAGACAGCATTCGAGTTACACTAGCTCCTTTGTTAGGATTTGTCAGCAGTGTTGAGAGTCTTAATTTTGTTCTCCAACAAATGCCATTTAGTGCTTAAAGAGATAGAGAGAATAGAGGACAAATATGACTAAGACAGCCCTAATTACAGGAATTACTGGTCAAGATGGCTACTATCTCAGCCATTTGCTCCTCAATCGTGGTTATCGAGTTGTCGGATTAGTACCCCCGCATCGACAACCTAATTTGACAAAACTGGGAACACTGGCAAATCAGGTAGAAATTTTTACAGTTGATTTGCGAGATAGTGCAGCACTGTTGACCGCAGTTGAACAACTACGTCCCCAAGAAATTTACAATTTGGCGGCTCCCAGTTTTGTACCCGACTCCTGGAACGATCCATTGGGAACCTTGGATTTGATTACTGGTACGGCTACCAGACTCTTGGAAGCAGTACGAAAGGTTGGTTTGTCTACTAGATTTTATCAAGCTAGCAGCTCAGAAATGTTTGGCGATGTATTTATTTCGCCTCAAGACGAAGAAACCCCTTTTCGTCCCAAAAATCCCTATGCTGCGGCTAAGATGCACGCCCACTGGACGATGGTGCATCACAGACAGCGCTATGGACTATTTGCCTGTAGTGGAATTTTATATAATCACGAGTCTCCTCTACGCGCACCTCAGTTTGTTACACGCAAAGTTTCTCTGGCGGCTGCATCAATTAAATTGGGTTTAACTAACACCTTAGAAATGGGTAATCTGGATGCGAAGCGCGATTGGGGCTTTGCGGGAGATTACGCAGAAGCAATGTGGCTAATGTTGCAAGTTGATGAACCAGAAGAATATGTGATTGGCACTGGTAAACTACACAGTGTTAGAGATTTAGTTACCACAGCCTTTGAGTCTGTCGGATTGGATTGGACACAGCATATAGTATTAAATACTAGTTTGTTGCGACAAGATGAGCATTTTCAACTAGTAGCTAACCCCAGTAAAGCTAAAAGAAACCTCGGCTGGGAACCCCAAGTCAGTTTTGAGGAACTTTTAGAAAAAATGGTCAAAACAGATTTAGAACGGTTACAAAGTGGTGCAATCGCGCCCTTACCGCGAGTGTAAATAACCTAACATGCAGATCACTACAGTGACAGAAAACCTCAAGTTAGGTAATAAAATTAACAAAAAAACTAACCATGTCTTCGTGTTCTTAGAAATTTTTGCCCACGAAGGTGGTATCCAATCATATATAAAAGATATTTTTCGCGCCTATTTGGGATTGAGCCAAACCTACAAGGCAGAAGTATTTTTGCTGCGAGATAGTCCTGATAGCTTAAATCCTTTTGAAGACGAGAACTTAAAATTTCATTACTTTAAAAACCAGTCCCCCTATTTGGGGAGATTGCAAATGGCAGCAGCTTTACTGAAGTGTCTATTGCAAAGCCGTCCACAGCAAGTTTTTTGCGGTCATATCAACTTAGCAGTATTAGTACAAACTCTTTGCCAGCCGTTGGGAATTCCTTATACCGTACTCACTTACGGTAAAGAAGTCTGGGAACCACTGAAAAATCAAGAACGTCGCGCCCTGACATCAGCAGTTGGAATTTGGACGATTAGTCGCTACAGCCGCGATCGCGCTTGTGGTGCTAATAGTCTAAACCCAAAAACAGTACAAATGATGCCTTGTGCAATTGATGGGGACAAATTTACTCCTGGTTCCAAGCAGCCAGAATTAATCCAGAAGTATAGTTTAACTGGTGCTAAAGTCTTAATGACAGTAGCGCGGTTATGGTCAGGGGATATTTACAAGGGTGTAGATGTCACGATTCGGGCATTACCACAAATCGCTCAAGTTTTCCCAGAAGTGAAATATTTAGTAATTGGTCGCGGTGATGACCAACCACGACTAGCACAGCTAGCAAAAGACTTAGGTGTGAGCGATCGCGTTGTATTTGCTGGTTTCGTTGCCACAGAAGAATTAATGGAACATTACCGCCTTGCTGATGCCTATATTATGCCTTCACAAGAAGGCTTTGGCATTGTTTATCTGGAAGCAATGGCTTGTGGAGTACCTGTATTATCCGGTGACGACGATGGTTCTGCTGATCCTTTACAGGATGGTAAACTAGGATGGCGAGTACCACACCGCAATCCTGATGCTGTAGCAGCGGCTTGTATAGAAATGCTTCAAGGTGATGACCAGCGATGTGATGGAGATTGGCTAAGAGAACAGGCGATCGCTCTGTTTGGCATAGATGCCTTCCAACAACACTTGCAAAAAATACTTCTATTATCAGTAATAACTAATGACAAACGACTAAAATCGCTATCCTAGAAGGAGAGCAGGACGAAATTTAAAAAATGAGCTTTAAGTCATTTCAATTGAATCTTTTAAATCTCCGCCCTTGGCTCACCCTGCTGGCAGTTGTTTGGTTGCTAGCATCAGTGGGCTTGGGTTGGTTGGTCAATTCATTGCTAATTCTTTTCGGGTTGCTATTGTTGGCACCTATTGTGGCTTTTTTTGGCTTTCGTTGGTGGCTGCAACGCAACTTGGTTGCCGATCAGTGTCCCGTCTGTGAATATGAATTTACAGGTTTAAATAACAGTCAGTTGCAATGTCCTAACTGTGGGGAGTCACTGTTAGTACGAGATAGTCATTTTCAACGCTTCACACCAGAAGGCACGATTGATGTCACTGCTGTCGAAGTTCCAGCCAAATCACTGGAAGATTAGTTATTAGTCATTGGTCATTAGTTATTAGTCATTAGTCAAGTTACTAGTGACTAATTGTTTGCTTTGGAAAATAGGATTATTTTTGTCAATTAGTATTTATGCTGAAAAAAATCAAAATAGAGTATTAAACTAACTTTTGTAGTGACTAAGGAACAAGAATTAAATAGTTCCTAAGCGTAGGCGTAGCCCGCCGTAGGCATCGCCTCACCAAAAATTGTGTTTACTATCCCTTGCTAATGACTAATAGACATCTCCGAAAATGAATGTAGAGACGTAGCAGTGCTACGTCTCTACAAGGGTTCTGGATAACGCATATTTAATTCCTGGAGATGTCTAATGACTAATGACTAATGACTATTTCTTTTTTTGCGAGATTGAGAGAGTGTAGTTATACTCTCGTTGGGATAGCTCACCTACATATAGCAAGTATTTTCCTCTCTGCCAGTAACCAGAAAGTTCTGACTTATCTCCAGAGTAACTATCTGGTAGCACACAAAAGCGTCCCCCTGGCCCGTCGATCAATAGCGTTGCCTTTCCTTGACTTTGCGCTGTTAATCGCAAATAAGGTAGTGACTCTGTAACTTGGATAACTTGATTAGGTTCAGTGGTAATATTGCCACAATTACTTTTGACACTTCCCCCAGACTTTCCGTTCAAAACCAGTGGATCTGGTTGGAGATTCCGATTAATTTGGATTGTTGGTGTTTGTGCCAAATTAGCCTCAGTGAAAACCAAACTCATCGCCAAAGCTGTAGGAATAATTGCAAGTAGTCTAAGGGTTTTCATTTTAATTAATGCTCCAGATTTTTTTAGAGCAATCAATATTGATTGTTATATTGATCTAATAGACGATAGCAATATGTCTTAGTTCCAAAAGCTGTCGTATAAAGTAATACCATTCAGTTAAGATTTATTTGTGAAGATTTGATGGATGTATTTATAGATACGTTGCATTGCAATGTCTCTACAATTAATGTCTGGAAAATAACAAGATGAGTTTACGATTAACAGACTCGATGCGGGATGTATTTAAAAACTTGATTGATGGTATAAGTTGTACAATCTCGCTTGTGATGTGATTAAATGTGCAATGAAAAATATTTGGTTCAACATAAAGCAATTCCTTCGGCCTTATCCAAAGTATCGAATGCAATCTCTTGTGTTTATAGTCATTGGATGTGTTGATGTTCAGAAGATGCACCCGCCCGCATCGAGATTACACGACGCAGCCTTAAGGATTTGGGTTTAGTGGCTCAAATAAATTAACCACCCCCAACAATAGTTACCACTTCTAAGCGATCGCCTGGTTGCACTTTTGTTTGTGGCCAAAATTGGCGGTGTAAAATTTCGCCGTTATACTCCACAGCCACCAAACGGGGATTAAAACCCAACTGTTGGAGTAAGTCGGGTAAAGAAGTTTGAAACGAACAGCTATGGGTTTCCCCATTTATCTGAATCGTAATCTCATTAGACATAATGCGTGAGGACTGGGGATTGGGGACTGGGGATTAGGGACTGGGGATTAGGGACTGGGGATTAGGGACTGGGGATTGGGGATTGGGTATTGGTTACTCACTTTGGGCAAATGACTAATGACTAATGACTCTTTTAAAGTTCTGGTTTAATGCGATTGAGTTGGGAGAGTAAATATTGTGTCACTAGGGTAGGTTGTTCGGCCTGCATGAGCGATCGCACTACCGCTACACGTTCGGCTCCAGCATCGATCACATCATTGATATTATTGGCATCTATTCCTCCAATCGCAAACCAGGGAATTGAGCAATTTTTGGCGGCATAACTGACATATTCTAGCCCTGTTGCTGCCTTACCTACTTTTGTAGGAGTTTCATAAACTGGCCCCACGCCAATATAATCTACACCTTCAGCAATTGCTGCTTGCATTTCTTCTTTGTTTGTGGTAGAGCGACCTATCAAACGTTGCGAACCCAGTAATTGCCGAGCAATGGTAATAGGCATATCTTGTTGTCCCAGATGCACTCCATCGGCATCGACAGCTAAAGCTAGATCAACGCGATCGTTAACAATGAACAAAGCGCCGTAGATGTGGCATAACTGCCGTAATTTTCTCGCCTGTTCCAGACGCAAAGAATCATCGGCGGTTTTGTCGCGGTACTGTAGAAGCGTTAATCCACCTTTGAGTGCAGCCTCGACATTGTTCAACAAATTTTCACTAGGGGAAGTAACAAGATACAAATGCGATCGCCATAACAATTGATGGCGCTGATGACCCATTAAACTACTTTCTAGGGTATAAACTTGATAGCGCATCTGTTTACAAGCTTTAGCCATATTTGGCTGATAAAGCTTGCTGTATTCTTCCAACACTCGTAATGCTTCTTCTATCCGGCAAAAGTTAGCTTGCAATACCGATTTGATACTAGCTCGTTGTTCTTCCTGAGGATGGGTTAACTCAGTCCCCAAATCGCCTGGTGTATCTCGCGCTGCCCGTAGTTCGGAGGTATGCCACTTGGCTACCTCTTGTCGCAAGCGCTTGCATTCAAGAGCCAACTGGGCATTATTCAACCCAAACCGACACCATTCCTCAATAATTCGCAAGCCTTCACGAGCGCGGTCTAAATTGGCATCTAAAATGCGGTAAACAACTTGCTGTATTTGCTCTTTTTGGCTGTATGGCTCGACCATTACAACAACCCCATTAGTGCTTTCATCAAAGTGTGAATTATCATAAGCCCTAGTAACCATAGTTAATTAATTTGCTTTTTTTTACTAGATTTTTGCTGAATCTACGCAAAACAACGTAGTAGTGAGGGTTATGGTAAATTATCCCATGTTCCTATAGACAGTGATAACGGTAGTTTGAGGCTACAGTTTTGCACTAAGTTTAGTCAAGTATTTTACGGTAAACACAAGCTTACAAAGGACTGGGAAGAGGTATACACCAGAAAATCCACAATAGAGATATGAGTGAAAAATGAATGTAGAGACGTAGCAGTGCTACGTCTCTACAAGGGTTCTGAATAAAGTATATTTAATTTCACTCCTATATCTAATAGATAAATGACGTAGGCACAATTCATCAATTGTACCTAGTACAAGAAGGCAAAAGTAAAAAGGCAAAAGTAAAAAGAAAGAATGCTTATTTTGTAAGCTTTCTGGCTATTTTAAATGGTTGGTTTATTTACGCCGTGTTGTACTAGCAAGAATTTTAGGCAACACATAATTAATTTCTGGAGAAGTCTAATATCATTTATTACTCTGTATGAAATATCGCCAATTGGTCAATATGTGAGTAATATTATCGACATAATACTCTGTAAGAGTATAAGAATTTATGATTACTTCTAAGGAGTCGTGTTAAATATGATTCTCCCTTATGTGTTTGATAAGTACCGTAGAGTAGATGTTCTGATTGCAAACCTGAGGTTTCTGAAATCAGCAAGGCTTTTATTCTTTAGTTTTTCAGTATTATTATTTACCGTCAGTCTGGGAGCGGCAAGTTTGGCGTTCCTGAGTTGCGCGTTAGCGGAGCTCGCCGGAGGCATCGCAATTCCATCGACACCAGATTCAGCACCTCTGGGTGAGAAAACACCTTCTCAGACTAACGTGCTGTTTGTCAACCCTAGCATCGGAGATGACAAGGCAGGCAATGGCAGCGAATCCACTCCTGTAAAAACGATTACCCAAGCGTTGCGATTAGCTAATGCCAATACTGTAATTATGCTTTCCACGGGTACTTATAGCGCCGAGACAGGAGAGGAATTTCCCTTAATTCTGAAATCGGGTGTTTCAATTCAAGGCAACCCTAGCAATCAAGGTAAGGACATTATTATTCAGGGAGGCGGTGATTACCTGAGTCGCAGCTTTGCCGGTCAAAATGTCACAATTGTCGGGGCAAACCAAGTCTTGCTCACTGGGGTGACAGTAACGAACTCTAACCCCCGTGGTTACGGTTTATGGATTGAATCTAGCAATCCGGTAGTTGCAGAAAATACATTTACTGGTAGTACTCAAGATGGAATTTCTGTCAGTGGTAATGCTACACCTACTATTAGTAAGAATTACTTCGATCGCAATGGAGCCAATGGCATCACAATTGCTGGTAACTCTAGTCCGCAAGTGAAGGAAAATGTCTTTCACCAAACAGGTTTTGGGATTAATATTGCCCAAAATTCCGCTCCTGTAGTTATTGGCAATCAAATTCAGAATAATAGATCGGGGATTGTGGTACAGGCAAATGCCCGCCCAATTTTGCGGAATAATTCTATTCAAGATAATAAAGAAGATGGTTTAGTTGCGATCGCTCAAGCAATGCCAGATTTGGGTAGTGCATCGGAACCTGGGGGTAATACAT
The DNA here is from genome assembly GCF_036917975.1 of Nostoc sp. Lineage (GTDB taxonomy): Bacteria > Cyanobacteriota > Cyanobacteriia > Cyanobacteriales > Nostocaceae > Nostoc. The sequence goes on along the minus strand of NZ_JBALEJ010000047.1, from coordinate 99,229 downwards.
TTCAAAATAACGGCCGCTACGACATTAACGCCAGCGCTGCTAAACAGGTGATTTCTGCTGCTGGTAATAATCTTGTGAGCGATCGCATCACTGGTAAGGTAGATATTAACGGGACAACAGCACTCGCAACCCAAAATTCTCAACCTGCTGCCAATAATGTCTTACAAGAAATACCAGCAACCAATGAAATCACCTTTTCGGCTCCCGAAATCTCTGAAACTACTAATGGGCAAAGCAGCAACAACATTTCAGCAAATAATCCTGTTTCTACACAATTAAATACTCAACTGCTGCCATTGGTGCCAGCTAATATATCACTTTCCACCCCTAGATCCAATCAACAACCACCCACCTCAAAAGTCGCCGGATTTCCTACTCCTAGCAGCTTGTCAGGTAGACTGCCAACTAACACTCAAGCTGCACAGCCGCCTAATACACCACAGTTAAATTATGTGCGGATTGATCCTAATACGATTGAGTTTACTGCCCCTGAGTATCCATCTAATTCAGTTGCACAGCCACCAGTTCCAACTATGAGGAATCAAACACAGCAGCCATCACCAATACTAGAAACTGCTGCTTCCGGTGCTTCAGAACTTTTACCACTTCCTAACAACAATATCCCCATTGCTAATACTCGCAATTTGCGAACAAGTTCTGCAAGTATTCCATATCGTAGTAACTCTGCAACACAATTTGGTATACGTTATCGCGTAGTAGTGCCACTAGCAACTGATAGAGATAAAGATTTAGTGCGATCGCTTGTTCCTGGTGCATTTCCCACAGTTTGGGAAGGTCAAAAAGTTATGCAGGCAGGAGTATTTAGCAGTGAATATAACGCCAAAGAAATGCTCAAAACACTTTCTAGCAAAGGTTTAAGAGCCATTATGGAGCCGTTGAATTGAGTAGAGAATTGGGCATGGGGGAATAGCACTAAGATTTCTGCAAATCCATAATTCATAAGGCTTTTGAGTGTGGGGGGTGTGGGGAGAGAGGGGAGTGTGGGGAGTGTGGGGGGTAAGACTTCTTCCCCATCCTCCCACACCTCCCACACCTCCCCCAGACAAAGGTTTCACGTTTTCTTAGTGCCATTCGGGCATGGGGCAAAAGAGGCGGAGGATACTTTCACGCTTCGATCGCCCCTGAATTCAAATAGCATAGAACCAGATAACCATAAGACCGCACTATGACTCCACAACTCGAAGCTGCGATCGCTGCCATCCAACTGCTCTCATCTACAGAACGTCAACAACTGCTGCAAATCCTTACCCAAAGCAATTCATCCTCATACTCTCAAACCGATCTTAAAAATCTCAGTAATCAGTTTTGGCAAGACACCACGCTCAAGCACCTACTCGCCACCCAGACCCCTATTACCGTTCATAACCTCAAATATCTCGCTGCTGACTTTTGGCCTGAAGAAGACTCCATCGAGGATTTTCTCACCTTCCTGCGACAGCAGCGCCAAGAGGCGATTTAACTAAACTGCCATGAGTCTTTTCCTCATTGATACTGATATCGCTTCCTTCATCCTTAAAGGTAGTGATTATGCCGACCCTTACTTGCCACTTTTGAGTGGTCAGGAATTGGCACTGTCATTCATGACCGTCGCTGAACTGTTTCAGTGGGCAATTTTGCGTCAGTGGGGCGATCATCGCCTCACACAGCTAGAACAATACCTGTCGAATTACCTGATCATTCCAGTCGATCAATCCCTTTGTCGAGAATGGGCACAGGTTCGTGCCAATCGACAAAGCGTGGGACGACCAATATCCCCACAAGATGCTTGGATTGCCGCAACGGCTCTACGCTATGACTTACCGCTAGTCACTCACAATATCAAAGACTTCCTAGAAATTCCCAATCTACGGCTTATTACCCCTTCACGTTAATACCGCATTTGTATTCTTATTCTTGACAACTTGTATTTATTCGTTCGTTGCAGTCAGTCTGGCAAATATGAAGGTCAGATCCTTTTTATTAAATCATTTCAAATTTTGCTAATCCAAGTCGTTTTTTCTCACTCGTGAGAAATCCGGGTATTGCTCTTGATTTCCCTGATTGAGTCCGTTTCAACGGACAGTAGCTCTTAGCCCGAAATTTATTTCAGGGCGGGAAAGGAACGCCAAACCAAGGTTTTAGGGGTGAGGGGTCAAACAAGAGAGAGAATTGACCAACAGTCTCATTATATTCGCCCAAAACTTTTCAAACATCCTCTAAGGGCGATCGCTCTTTAAGGTGTAAAGTAAACTGAAGACAGAAATACCACAAATCCAAGAATTGCCCCCATGAGCGTTCAAATCGAATTTCAGGTTACCGCTCCACCGTTTCGTTGGGATGAAGCTGGAGGTATTCGCATTGGTCAAAGCCGCGTTACTCTTGATAGCTTACTAGCAACATACCATAACGGCTCTACACCTGAAGAAATTGCTGTTCAGTATCCCGTTCTCTATTTAGGGGAGATATACGCAGCGATCGCATACTATCTCACCCATCGCCAAGAAATCGACAATTACCTAGAGCAGCGTCACAAAAAAGCTCAACAACAGCGAAATCAATTTGTCCAGCAGTATAATTTAGCTAATCTTAGGCAGCGCTTGCGTTTCAGCATTACCTCAGCATCATGAGAGCGAAACCGGGGGTAGTGGTCAGCACTCCAGAACAATTAGAGGCTGAGTTAAAACGGCGTATTAATCAAGGTAGTTAACATAGAAACCGTTACTGACATTCCAGTAACGGGGTTTTTTCAATTTAGCAGCTTAACTCAATGTGAATTTTGGGACTTGCTTTCAGCCATCATCTCTCAACTGTCCGCTTCATCGACTTGTTCTGCTGCTGGCATCCCAATAAATTTCAATATCTCTCCATGAGGCTGTTTCAACTTAATCTCTGATTGCCAGTCATCCGGGTTAGTATACAGAAACTCTAAATTAGCGGCAATTTTTGCTGACTCCCACTCCCACCAAGATAGTTCCAACAACCGTTCTATCGTTTCAGGCTTAAACCGATATCGAATTACCTTAGCTGGATTTCCAACCACAATTGCATAGGCAGGAACATCCTTAGCAACAACAGACTGTGCGCCCACAACTGCACCATTGCCGATTTTCACTCCTGACATAATCGTTGCCCCATACCCTACCCAAACATCATGACCAATTGTTGTCGCCCCCTTGCTTGTTGCATCAGTGTAACGTTCTTCCGGTTCAGCTTCTGCGGATAACCACTTAAAAGGAAATGTTGTGGTTCTTGTCATCATGTGGTTTCCGCCACCAAAGATGACGACATCCTTCGCTAGAGAACAAAACTTTCCGATCGCAATCCGGTCGTTAGGGGTGAACAGTGCCAAACTGATGTGCCGATCAAAGTAAGTGTAGTCTCCCACAGTGAGACGTGGGTCTTGAGCATGAGCATTGAGCCAAATGGGAGGAGAAGTGTATTCGAGCATGGTTAGAGCGATTACGTGTAATGGGGAGCGAAAAGTATTATTTTCTCGTGGTTGTGAGCAGCGTCACTAACCTTGAGTATTTTCCCAACTTAGGATCATAAGTTGGGATTTAAGTTCTGACTGGATTAAAACAAGTCGCAAGTCGCAAGTCGCAAGTCGCAAGTAAGTTTTGTGACGGGGATTTAGCGCTGCATTGCGGTCTTGGGGTCTCCCCAAGAGGAGCAACTTTGCAAGACAGACCCCGACCCAAAACTTACCGGTTATTGAACCGGGGGACTTAAACCCACGGTACTCGGTTAAATAGTTGAATTATATTTATGATACTTTTGTGCGCGATCGCCTTTGCCGTAAGTTAAGTTGAGCTAAGGAAACCCATCATCTAATACTCCGACACGATTTCAAAGTACCTCAACATGACTTAGAAATACTCCAACACGACTTCAAAGTACTTCAACATGACTTGGAAGTACTCCGACACGACTTTGAAGTACCTCAACATGACTTTGAAGTACCTCAACACAACTTTGAAGTACCTCAACACAACTTTGAAGTACTCCAACACGACTTTGAAGTACCTCAACATGACTTGGAAGTACTTCAACACAACTTTGAAGTACCTCAACATGACTTTGAGGTATCTGTTACTGATTTAGTGTAACTTTTTTGACAATTTTTATAAATATCCCAGTACAATCCACTAAAAATAATTAGGTCGATCTTAATTTGCTTTAATTTTTCCGAATTATCTCTCAGAGAAGTTTATTGTTGCATTGGCTAGAGTACATGCAGTAATCCTATAACTTCCTTCAGGAGCGCAGTTTATGGCACGACTAAAACGTAGTTCACCGACTCTAGAAAAGGCTCTCCATCGAATTGCAGGAATGCGATCAATTAGCCCGACGCTAGAATTTGGCAACGGATTAAGTTTGACAGACTACGACAGCTGCATCCAAACCTTGCAAACCCAGTTATCTACCTACAACACTTTACTCTCTAGCATAGATGAAATGGCAGGTCGCCTCTCTCTAATTGAAGAAGAATTACGCGGCTACTCTGAAAAGATGTTAATGAGTGTGGCAGCCCATTATGGTAAAGACAGTTTGCAATATATCCAGGCGGGAGGCAAGCCACGCAAGAAATTATCACGCCGTTCGAGCAATACCCAATCCTCATCTCAAAGTACAGCTACAATCTTGAATGGTGCAAACAACAATGGTAAAGAAACCTCTGTTGTTTTACCTTAATCGTTCACCACTCCCTATCCTGGCTTATGATCCAAACGGGTAGCTTGCTCTAGGGCGGCTTTTTCTTTGGCTCGGCGGACATAGGGTTGTAATTGGGTGCGATCGCAACCTGTTAAAATAATCAAGTTTTCCAAGGTGATTCCCCGCATCAACATTTCTACACGCCAGGTTTGTTGTGCTTGTGCTATGGCTGGCGTTTGTCCTTGGGGAGTTAATAGCCCTTCACTCCATACTTGCCAACGTGTCTCAAGCTCTGATTCTGAGATGGGCGTACCTGTTTCATTCAGAAACATGGCTGTTTGAGCATCTTTACGACTTTTCAGCCATTTGATTAAGGGATTATTGGTAAAAGAACCGTAGCGTTTGCCCAAAATCCACTGATTTACAGGTACTTGACGGACAAATCCTGGTATTGTAATTTGCAAGAAGTGCCCTTGAGTATCGTATATTTGGTGCATTCGCTCCAAGCTAATTATTTCTGTAGCGGATAACCCAGCCCCAAATAACACGTAAGCCAAGGCATAATCTCGGATGCCAAATTTCCTGGCTTGTTGCAGAATTTCGTTAACTAAACTAGCTGGTAAATCAGCTACTTCTGTGGTGATGAATCCTCCTTGTAAACAGTTTGTTGCTGATTCGGCTGAAGATGACATGGCTCCATGTAAAAACAACTCCACCAAATTTTCCAAAAAATCATCTCGATCCTCCCAAAGTTCGTGAAATTCGCTGGTGAACTCAATTACGGCATATCCCAAGATCATCCCATTTAGCAAACTGGCTAATTTTTCTGCGGGTAAATAGGTATTTAGGTGTCCTTGCTGGATTACAGTAGCTAAATACTGAGCTACATAGCGGTTTGCTTCTGTTACTCCCCTGCCTAGAGCGCGGCGATTTTCTGCCGGAAATTGGTCGGCCTCACCCACCACAGACCGGACGAACTCTGGCACTCGTTCTAATGCATGTAAGCTGTCACTTGCATAATCTTTAAGAGCTTGGTAGACATTGCCGGGAGGCATTGCCCGCCGTACCAGCGACTCACCTAAATCCTTGAAGGCTGCGGACTCTTCCAGCACAGCCAAAAGCAGCCCGTGCTTATTGCCAAAATTCCGAAATAGAGTCACTTCATTGACTTCGGCTTTTTCAGCAATTTGACGGGTTGTAGTGGCGCTGACTCCATGAGCAGAAAACAACTCAAGTGCAGCTTGAATCAGGCGTTGACGAGTGGAAATGAGTTGAGAAGACATAAAGAAATGCAAGTGGCACTTGCACGGAAATTAGAGTTCTGCTAGCATAACAAATGTAAGTGCTACTTGCTTTACTTTACTGTAACTAACTGGTGACAGTGCGGGTAAATCCTTCGTGGGATTATGCCCAATAAAAAGTAAATCACTTCATCATCCATTAACAGGAATTTTTATGACCGCAAATTTTGGGGCCATCGCCCCTGAGAGAGGCAACTCACCTCGACTCAGTTGGACAAATGTGGTGTTTTTTGCTACATTTCATGCTTTAGCACTTCTGGCTCCTTGGTTTTTTTCCTGGTCAGCATTAGCTTTGCTAGTGTTTCTGCACTGGTTATTCGGGAGTATTGGTATTTGCCTGGGATATCACCGATTACTGAGCCATAAAAGTTTCCAAGTTCCTAAGTGGTTAGAGTATGCGATCGCCCTCATTGGAGCGCTGGCTTTGCAAGGCGGGCCAATTTTTTGGGTAGGTGGACACCGCCAGCATCACGCCCACACAGAAGACATCAATTTAGATCCCTATTCTGCCCAAAGAGGATTTTGGTGGAGTCATATACTATGGATTTTCTACCCACGTCCAGAATTTTTTGACTATGAAACCTATAAAAAATATGCCCCAGACTTAGCAAGACAACCTTTTTATTGCTGGCTGGATCGCTACTTCTTACTGTTGCAAATACCCTTCGGGCTGCTGCTTTATGCCTTGGGAGGATGGTCTTTTGTGTTCTATGGAGTATTTCTCAGATGTGTCTTGCTTTGGCACTCAACTTGGTTTGTGAACTCAGCATCACACCTGTGGGGTTATCGCACCTTTGATGCTAATGATGGCGCTCGTAATCTTTGGTGGGTATCTCTCGTCACTTATGGAGAAGGATGGCACAACAACCATCATACCTATCCCCACATGGCGAAATCTGGGTTATCTTGGTGGGAAATTGATGTTACTTGGTGGAGCATCTTAGCTTTGCAGACTTTGGGTTTAGCCAAAAAAGTTGTCTCGCGTCCTCCTCAAGGTGCAATTCACGGCTAAATTACAACTCAATTATCAGGAATTTGTTAAGCCGACTGCGGGAAGCAATCGGCTTAATATTTTTGGCACTTCCAAATAAAAAAATATTCAATTAACTCTTGTGGGGTGGGCAACATGAGCGCCCAGTTTATATGGCGGGCAAGATGCCCACCCCACAATATTGGATAATTTATTTCTTGGAGTTCCCTAACTTGTTACTTAGTTCAAAAAATTTGGACTACCACTACCACCATTCCAACCAACAGCAGGAATTTCCAGTAGACTATCTGTAGCTTTACCAGTGCCATCATTGGTAACGTGTGTAGAGTTACCCGGATGTCCATTGGGGACAAACAGTTGTGGGTGGTCAAAAGGCGCTTTATCATACCTAACTCGCTCATCAGTCAGTCCTTTTAAAAAGGCGACCAATTGCTGTTTTTCTTCCAGTGAAAGGTTCAGTGGACCAAGAGCGCCAAAATCACCACCCCGATTGTAAAAATCAACCACTTGTTCTAAGGTTGCCTGACCTCCATTGTGGAAGTAGGGAGCGGTGAGTTCCACATTGCGAAGTCCAGGTGCTTTGAGGGCTCCGTTTGCAGACACAGTTTCACTAGGATTTAACGGTGGAGTGAGGACAGGAGGATTTTCGCCGAGGAGAAGCTGAAATTTGCCCAATTGAGCCAATCGTGCTTCTGAAAGCGGATTACCTTGACCGTTACCAAACAAACCGTCATTACCACCCAAACCGGGATCGTCTGTGGCAGGTCTGACGCCGATATTGAAAAAGCCAGTGTCTTCGGGAGATTTTGCACCGAACGGCGCACGTCCGATTCGTCCGTTTTGAGTCACGCTGCTCACTGAAGCAGATGTTAATTCTAATCCAGTGTGGCAACCAATGCAGCCAGCTTTGCCCTCAAATATTTGTTTCCCTTTTTGCTGCTGCGGGGTTAGGGCAGTGGTGTTTCCTTCTAAGAAGCGATCGTAGGGCGTATCATTGGCAATGAGTGTAGACTCGTACAACTGAATTGCTAGCCCAAAGAATAGCGAGAAGTTGTACTCCGTCAATGTGTACTCATTAGTCTCCAAGGAGCGATCGGGCTTTTTGACAATATTTCGTTGACCTTGAGCATCAACTTGGATAAGTCGATTAGACTTCCACCACTCTGGCTTGAAGGCATCTTGAATCATCTGCTCATAAGTTCTATCTTTGAGTCCAGGTTTGGGCCACCTACTATCTCGACCTAAAACGCTGTCTTGTGGATGCACAACCTGTTTACCTAAAGGTCTGAGGGTAAATAACTTTTTCCCAAGTTTTCGGGGGAGCTTTTTACCATTACTAATTAGTCCGAACTTATCACCAATTTCTTGAAAAGTACGACCATCACTAGACAACTCGGTAGAATTGAGTGGCGGGCCGACTGCTTGGGAAGCCAAAGACGAATTATTCAGGCTGATTTTGACAAATTTAGGCTGATTTGGGTTCTCGGCTTTGACGACAGAGGCGTTAGGATCTCTTAAACCAAAGGGATTCACCCCATTAAAGATATTTTGTGCCCTTCCATCCCAGAAGTTGCGGAAGTTGAATGCTGCATTAATTACAGTTGGCGTATTACGCCCCTGGACGTGGCGCACATTTATACCACCCACATTAAACACTGGATCTGGCTCGTTTATTACTTGGTCTTCTGCACTACCAGGTATAACATCAACAAACTTCGTATTGAAAGCCCCTTGAGAGGAACTGACATCGTTTTTGTCTGATACAAGAGTCGTAGGATCGTTTGGGTTTGACAGCTTGTGGAATGGGAAATCTCCTGGCTTGAGCTGGTAGTTTGGTGATCCACCTACATTAAAAATTGTATCTGGATTGGCTGTACCATCGGCGTTAATTCGCAAAAGCCCAGGACCGATCTGATTTTTGGATCTATTGTCGGCTCCAGCATGGAAGTGGCAACTAGCACAAGAAGTTTCTCCATCACTCCCAACCTGCATATCCCAGAAAAGAGCTTTTCCTAACTTGATGGCGGCTACTTTGTCTTTTACAAAGTCTCCAAGATTGTCAGGCTGTGGAACCGATACGCTCTTGAGCGAGGCTAGAGGCGGCGGCGTGACTTGGGCTGATACAGTATTTCCAGCTATTATTGCGACCAAGAGAATGGCAGCAATTATTATAGTCCTGGAAAATCTTGATCTCAGGTACTTAAGCTTGCTATATCTGAATTTCCACTCTTGCCTCTGTATCTTTGTCACTAAAGATTTGAGCAAAAATCGACCTCTTGAGGACAAAAGCAAGAAAATTGATAAGCTAGCAATAAAAACTACTAAGCTGATTATGGGTATAATCCCCATAGTTTTTTGTAAAAAGATAACATCGAAATAGAGTATACATTTATGACTGAGTTTGAAATTTAATATTCATGTAAAATAATTACGTAATTTACAAATTTTTCGTAAACAAAAAATACTTACTTCAAGCTACAAATAAATTGAGTAGGGTAGGTAAGCTCTATATTACTGAATTTGCATATATTGGGCGGGCGAGATGCTTATCCCACAAGAAATGTACAATTTCAGATTATGTAAACTAGATGTAGTTTAGTTTATTAAGATATTTTCTTAATAAGAGTTAAAACCTGAGATATACAAATTAGATATGTTTCAGCTTACAATTAGCCCTACTTTGAGTAGGATATTTGAATGTCACTACATCAAAATTCTGGTCGGTGGCGCTTAGGGCTAACGTTATCGCTATTGACGGTCTTATTGTGGGGAATTTTACCTATTGCTCTGACGGTAACTCTACAAGTACTTGATGTCTATACCGTTATTTGGTTTCGCTTTTTGATATCATTTTTTCTGCTTGCCATGTATTTAGGAATACGCGGTAAATTACCAAAGTTAGAACAATTACGTTCTGCTTCTGGGAAATTATTAGCGATCGCAACACTTTTTTTAGGGATTAATTACTTTTTCTTCATGCATGGTTTAGCGCTGACATCGCCTGCTAATGCTGAAGTTCTCATTCAATTATCTAGCCTTTTATTAGGTTTTGGAGGATTAGTTATTTTTAAAGAACGTTACCGACTGTCTCAATGGATTGGTGTAAGTGTAATGATTTGCGGTTATCTTTTATTTTTTCGGGAACAACTCACAAATTTAATTACAGCGCATGGCACTTACATACTCGGTAGTTTCTTGATTGCACTAGGATCGGCAGCATGGGCTATTTATGCTTTGGCACAAAAGCAATTATTACAATCTTTATCTTCCCCTAGTATTATGCTGATTATTTACGGGGGATGTGCTTTATTATTCACTCCTCTAGCCAGAGTTAAATCACTTTTTATACTTGATGGGTTCCATTTAGGAATGTTAGTTTTCTGTGCTTTGAATACTTTAATCGCTTACGGTGCTTTTGCCGAATCATTAGAACATTGGGAAGCATCACGAGTAAGTGCAGTAATCGCTCTAGCTCCCATTGTGACATTAATCTCAGTTGTAGTTGTATCAGTTATTGCACCTTCTTTAACACCACCAGAACATTTGACTTTTATCGCAATATTAGGTGCAGGTTTAGTAGTCACAGGTTCAGTAGCGATCGCCTTGGGAAAAGCTGATGAATTGCCATGATTTTCAGGATTTTTACTGGGTTTTTTAGCTAGTGAATTCGTGCTTTATTCAAAGCTACAACATAAATACTGAGGCAGAGTATTTTTTATTTGTTATGATTTAATAGTGAAGGCAAGCTACTGAAGTCAGACGGATACTTTACCCATCTGCGTGACTTTGTAGTTTTTAATTGTTGACTTGATAGCCGAAAAATCCTTGAAAAAGCATTCAAAAATCAGAATTCAGGAGTCAGCATAAATTACTAGGTAAATTGGGAATCACTACTTTTTTTAACCACTAAATCTAAAATTTGGTGGGGATTTTAAACCCATTTATACCCATTATTTTCAGCAAGCTACATTCGCAAGTCATACATAATTCATCCTGAGTTATAACTCCTGACTCCTAAATTCTGTTTTGATAAAATTGAGGCTAATAACTTTAAGTAAACTAAGCAGGGCGCCCGAATAACTACCAAAGCCAACACCCGATAAAAACAGACCACTGAAACAGTTGAGCGATGAATAGTTTGTTTGGTAATTGGGCCAGCACCCTCAGAAAAAATTCCCTATTGCTGGTTCTTTCAATGGTGCTGCCAACGTTTGGAATTAGTAATTCTGTCTTGGCAGCAGAGCGGATTTATGCATCTTATTCAGCTTTAGAGCTTTCCATTTCAGTCTCCACTTTAGAAAACTACGCCAAAACAGGTGTAATTAACGAAGACTTGGCAGCTTATCAGCAATATCTGCCTCTAGAACAGCTTCAAGAATTGCGGCGGATTTTGCTTAATCGTGTGAAAGTTAGTCCGATAGTAGTTTCGCAACTTCTCTACACACCGCAAGGAGAATTTTTACTGCATCGGTTGGCGCAAGTGATTATAAATAAATCTTCTCAGCCAAAAACAGAATTTAGTGCCTTGCGTTCGGCGCTAATTTTAGCTTCTGGCGAATCGGGAGGGTTGACACTTTTGAATGTGTTGCGGAAATATCCTAGCAGCAGCATTCGCCTTGATGTCGCCGAGACTTTGGAAATATCTACGGAATTGGAGAAACTTGTTAACCAAACCCATCGGGCGATCGCAGCAGTTTCCCAAAAGTCTAAAATAGAAGCTGCTACCATTTCTCAACCAAATTTCTCGCAATTACCAGATTTACAGGTTCCGGGAAAGTTGAAGTCGCAAAAATACATCCTGAAGTTTTTCGACTCAAGGCGCAATCGGCTTTTATTGACTGATGTTTACATTCCCAATGTGCAGAACGCTGCACCAGTAATTGTCATTTCTCACGGTTTGGGTTTAGATAGCAGCAACTTTCAATATTTAGCCACTCATCTAGCTTCCTACGGATTTGCCGTTGTCGTTCCCAATCATCCTGGTAGTGATGCTAAACAATTGCGTTCTCTGTTAAATGGACACGCCATTGAAGTAGCAGAACCAGGAGAATTTCAAGACCGACCAATGGACATAACATATATCTTGAATCAATTGGAAAAAGGTAATCAATCTGATTCACGGTTTAAAGGTCGCTTAAATCTGCAACAAGTCGGAGTATTTGGTCAATCTTTGGGAGGCTACACAGCCTTAGCCTTAGCAGGGGCTAAAATCAACTTTGAGCAGCTAAAACAAGACTGTCAACCAGCAGCACTACAAAATACCTGGAATATGTCTTTACTGCTCCAATGTCGCGCTTTGGAATTGAGCAGCAAGTCTGACAAGGATTATAACTTGCGCGATGAGAGAGTGAAAGCTGCGATCGCAGTTAATCCCGTTACTAGTTCGATTTTCGGCAAAGCTGGCTTAAGTCAAATCAAAACTCCAGTGATGATTGTCGGCAGTAGTGATGATACAGTTGCACCAGCTTTATCTGAACAAATTTTACCTTTCTCCTGGTTGACAAATTCACAAAAGTATCTCGTCATGCTTGTAGGTGGCACTCACTTTTCCACCATTGGTAATGGTAATCCTGCAAATCGACAAGTAGCATTACCTGCCGATATGATTGGTGATGCTTCCCAAGCGCGTCGTTATATGAATGTTTTGAGTTTACCTTTCTTCCAAACATACATTGTCGGAAAGTCACAATACACCCCCTACCTAAATGCAGGCTACGCTCAAAGCATTTCTAGTAAGTCCCTTGGCTTAAGTCTTGTCAAGTCATTGAATACAACCGAATTAGCTCAATTGCTGGATATTAAAGGAGGCAAAACCGCAAAAAAAAACTCCCCAACACCATAGTCAGCTTCGGATTTTGGATGTTGGATATTGGCGTTGCATTGCTGCATGTGATGATTTTTATTTGACTTGAACATAAAAAAGGGCGAGTCAGACACCATTGGTGTCAACTTCAACGTGAAAGCAAGTCTAGAACCAGCTTTTAGACCAATACGGTTCAGTTAAGGTTAAAACTCTTTGTCAAACTCAATTTTTTTAACGAACCGCAGAGGCGCAGAGGAAACAGAGAGAAGAAAAAAATGCTTAACTGAACCGTATTGGCTTTTAGACTGCCTCGTTCCCAGTCTCCGACTGGGGATGCTCGTCGTTGGGGCTGCTGCCTCTCTTACTGGCGGCAGAGCCACCAGGAGCAGCATTTCCAGCCGGAGGCTGGAAACGAGATTAAGGGCGAGTCAGACACCCACCCCGAAGCAAAAATTAGTGTAGTCCTCACAACACCTTGCACTGTCCATGATGCCGTAACAAATGATCGCATAATACCAGGGCTACCATCGCCTCAACCATTGGAACTGCACGGGGTAACACACAAGGATCGTGCCGTCCTTTTGCCGCTAATAGGGTTTCTTCACCTTCACGAGTTACTGTTTTTTGCTCTTTTCTAATTGTCGCCGTTGGCTTAAATGCAACTCGTAAAATGATATTTTCTCCGTTGGAAATTCCCCCTTGAATACCACCAGAACGGTTAGTTACAGTGCGAATTTCACCATTTTCATCAATATAATATTCGTCGTTATGCTCAATTCCGGTTAACAGCGTCCCCCCAAAACCGGAACCAATTTCAAAGCCTTTGCTAGCAGGGAGAGACATGACACCCTTAGCGATATCAGCTTCTAATTTATCAAATACTGGTTCGCCCAAACCTTTCGGTACATTACGCGCCACACATTCTACGACACCGCCGATAGAATCACCAAGTCTACCAACTTGTTCAATTAATTCAATCATGCGATCGCTACATTCAGCATCAGGACAACGGACGATGTTGCTTTCAACCTGTTCTAAGGTAACGGTGTTGGGATCAACTACACCTTCCAAGTCTTTGATGCGCTTGACGTAAGCGATAACTTCAACATTGGCAACTTGACGAAGAATTTTTTTAGCGATCGCACCTGCTGCTACTCTGCCAATTGTCTCACGCGCTGACGATCTCCCCCCACCTTGCCAATTGCGAATGCCATATTTTGCATCATAAGTTGCATCCGCATGAGAAGGGCGATACTTATATGCCATCTCATCGTAGTCTTGGGGACGAGTGTCTTTGTTCCGTACCAAAATTGCAATGGGCGTTCCTAGTGTTTTGCCTTCAAATACCCCTGATAAAATCTCACAAGTATCGGCTTCTTTGCGAGGGGTCGTAATTTTACTTTGTCCCGGACGCCTTCTATCTAGTTCTACTTGAATTTCTGCTGCTGAAATTTCTAGTTGTGGAGGACAACCATCAATCACAACCCCCACACCGCCGCCGTGAGATTCACCAAAAGTAGTGATGCGAAATAGATGACCAAAAGTGTTGCCCATGATCTGAAAGAAAAAGGATTAGGCTTATGTATTTTACCTAGAGTTTGTGCAAAAGTTAATTTTTGTGATTTAAACCTCGTCCATGTTGAAACCTGGAGTTTTGAATTATTCTATTGTGTCTCTTCTCTCAGTGCCCTCTGCGTCTCTGTGGTTAGTTAAAAAAATTGACTTTGACAAAGGGTTTTAGTCTTAACTGAACCGTATTGTTCCATAGCCAGGTTAGCGCAGTTGATCACATCTGCCCAAGTTGCAATCACACGACCTTCAGAGGGGAGCATCTCAAATGTGTAAAAACATATTTTGTCATTGCGTTCGCCCTTGGCGTTCCCGTAGGGTACGTAATGAAATGGAGCGTTCGTGTAGCGTCTCATAGAGAAGAGACGCTACACGAACGCTTCATTCGCAATGATAATCTGTTATCTTAGTCAATTTGCAAAATTGGCATGCTTCCCCTTCAGAGTCAATGTATGAGATTACTTCTTTACTAAAAAATACGCTGTCGCATAGTCTGGCAATTGTGTGATATTCTGCCCAAATTCTTTTTTATTATTAAAAATACCTGCCAAAAAATCGAGTTGATAAAGATTGGGTAAAAAGGCTCCACCTGTATCAGCAATAACTCCCATTTGCAGATGTTTACGACCACCTTGAGTATGCTCAATCACAACCACTTTACCTAAACCAATATTCAAAACATCTCCAGCAAAAGTGACTCCAGGTTTTATAGAAATTTTTGCATCTATTTTGTATCCATAGCCTTTAATAGCATCAACTTCTCTAAAATACCAATAACGCTTTTGTGCTGTTGCTTTTAAACCGCGAATATAAGACATTCCATTATTTCTGTCTACATTAAAAAAAGCCTTATAACCATCTGTAAAATTAATCAGAATTGTTCCTTCCATAATTGCTTCTTCTAAGCCATTTCTGGTTAGATAAGCAAGAGTTGTAACTTTACCAAATTCTCTACCGCCTGGTTCATAAATACCAGATAAAACATCCTGTTTTGTGTATCTAGTATAGAACTTATCGTTATTAGAGTTTTCTTTTAAGCTATAAATTGGTGTATTAAAAGTAGAGGTTTTCTTACGAGAACCAGGATGAGTAAAGACAGCATATTTAGTAATTCGTAATTGTTTTTGCTGTTTACTATTTGGGTTATAGGCAGACCATTTAATGACTCGAAAATTGGTATTGATAAATTTAGGGTCTTGTAAACGAGTAGCTCGATTATTAGCAGTATCCTCTTTTAAGACAGCAATCATGAAATCCAAAGTTTTGAGGACATCTTGCACAGTAACTCCTTGAGTGGCAAGTATTCCTGCACGTAGAATATCTGGGTCTGCTGAAGCATAATCTTGAAAATATTTTCTAGTATTAACGAGAACGGTTAATAAATCTCCTTGATTGAATTTAACCTTACTATTTGGCAGTTTTCCTGGAGTAGCAATCTGGGTGCCATTAATGCTAAATTTATATTTTTTAAATTCATCTACAACTGGATAGGGTGAAGATGCTGCTAATAAATTTTGTCGAGATGAAAAAAAGTTTTGCTTCCCTATAGTTTCATCAGATATTTGTTGAGTGAAAAAAGGATTTTGAAGCTTTGAGGTAAGTGGATCGGCAACTTGATTGGAAGTGAAAGAAATCTGTGATTGAAATGGGGCAAAATTATCTTTTGTAAAAGACTGATCTGCTTCAGCTAGCTGTTGAGTTTTTGACTGATTATATAAATAGCTACTGGCTAAACTAACAAGTAGTAAACCAGCAAAACCGACTGTGAGGTAGAATTTTTGCTTAAATAAGATATTCATAAATTGGAAAATAAATTCCTACTTCAATATGTGAATTTTGAATTGTTTAACCGAGTACCGTGGGTTTAAATCCCCCGGTTCAAAAAATAAGCAAGTTTTGGGTCGGGGTCTAAATCCCCGGACGCGACTCGAAAATACTCGCTTGCCGCCGGCGCTATCGCAGACTCGCTTTGCGCGTCGCTTTCACAAAACTTAATTACGAATTACGAATTACGAATTACGAATTATTTAAGTTTCTACTACCTCGCGCACTAACTGCGCCAACTTTTCAGCACTATCAGGAATAGCGATCGCATGAGCTTTTTCACCCATCTTTGCTAACTCTTGCGGTGACTGTAACAAATTCAACACAATACTTTGCAATGCTTCTGCCGTCAACTCCGATTGCTTCAACGTTAACGCCGCCCCCGCTTTGGTAAACACCTCTGCATTGTAAGATTGATGGTCTTCGGCGGCAAAGGGGTAAGGAATCAAAATCGCTGGCGTTCCACACACTGCCAATTCTGTCAAGCTACCTGCGCCAGAACGACTAATAGCAAGAGTTGCTCTTTGCAACAAGGCTGCCATATTGTTGTAAAAAGGTAAGGCTATGTACTGTGGATGTTTGAGACTATCTGCTTCTAGATCGCGATCGCCAGTTAAATGTACTACATAAATACCAGCATCAAACCAAGCTTTTGCAGATTCGCGCACCAATTTATTCACCGCAATAGCACCCTGGCTACCACCAAAAACAACAATTAAAGGAACACCATCAGGAATAGCTAAATCCAGTGGTGCATCAATTGCCCCATCCAGAAATTGCCCTCTTACGGGAGTACCAACATAGACATTTTTGGCACGGGGTAAATACTTAGCAGCAACTTCAAATCCCAAAGCTACTGCACTACACCAAGGGCCAAAAAAACGAGTTACTTTACCTGGTAAGGCGTTAGATTCGTGGAAAACCACGGGTAAACCAAGGGAACGCGCTGCAATGACGGCTGGCCCGGCAATGTAACCGCCTGTGGTAAACACTCCTTGAAAATTTCCCTGTTTAAGAATTCGTCTGACTTCTAGAATCGAAAGGGCGAGTTTACCCAAAATCCGAATTGAGGAGAGTCCAAACCCTTGCTGAAACCCTTCAACTGCAATAGTATTCAAGGGATACTGTTTGGGGACAAGTTGAGTTTCTAGCCGATCGGGTACTCCCAGCCATTCTATTTGATAATCTGGAAGTTTTTCTGCCAGTGCGATCGCTGGAAACAAATGTCCACCAGTCCCACTGGCAGCTATTAATAATCGTATCGGTGCGTTTGCCATCAAACCTCTACCGTTTAGGGTCTAGCTTAACTAAGATAAAACAATTTGCTTACTTTCTCTAATCAAATCAGTAAATTATTACCAATGACTAACATTTTTACCGCCTTAGTGAGACGCCAACTCAAATTTCCAGCAAATATCTGGCTGGTTTCTTGCCTACTGACTATTGGTTTAACAAGTGGTTGGCAACGCACTCTGGCGACGACACCACAGCAATTAGCCCAAGCAGGTACAGCCCAAAATGCACCAGCCGATCTGAAAAACCTGTTGACACAAGTTGATGCAGCTGCCAGTCGAGGCGATGTGAAAGGGGTATTGCAATTCTACAGCCCGAATTTCACTCATGGGGATGGATTAAACTTCCAAACCCTAGAAAAATCTTTGACTTCACTTTGGCAACGATATCCCAAATTGGAATACAGCACAAAATTGCTATCTTCAAAACCTGAAGGCAATGGGATTATTGCCGAAACAGAAACGAAGATAACTGGCTTACCCTCTGGTAGCAATAATAAATTGTCTCTCAATGCGACAATTAAATCACGTCAGCGCATTGAAGGCGGAAAAATAATCCGCCAAGACGTTTTGTCAGAACGCACCATACTTACCTCTGGTAGCAAGCCGCCCCAAATTGATATTAAGTTACCACAGCAGGTGGTGGTTGGTCAGAAGTATAATTTTGATGCGATCGTCCAAGAACCACTTGGCGATGATTTTCTACTAGGAACGGCGCTAGAAGAAGCCATCCAACCAGAGAAATTTCTCAACCCCACACCTGTTGATTTGGAATTACTGACATCTGGCGGACTGTTTAAAGTAGGACAAGCACCATCTATCCCAGGTAGCCAATGGGTTTCTGCTGTCATTCTGCGGGGTAATGGGATGACGATGGTAACTCAACGCTTGCAAGTGGTGAAAAAGTAGAGACGCGATGAATCGCGTCTCTACAAGAGTTAGGAGTTATAGCCCGAGTGATGATAAATTATGAACGATGAAACTTGTGCTAATTCATAATTCATAACTGTTAACTCCTGACTCCTAACTTATCCTAATGACTTCTCTACAAAATCAAATCATTTTGATCACTGGTGCAAGTAGTGGTATCGGTACTGCTTGCGCCAGAATCTTCGCTGGTGCAGGTGCAAAACTTATCTTGGCAGCACGACGGTTAGAACGTTTGCAGCAGCTAGCAGATACTCTTAATAAAGATTTTAGTACTGAAATTCATTTATTACAGCTAGATGTGCGCGATCGCAGCGCTGTCGAATCTACTATTGCTACTCTACCCCCCGCCTGGGCTGACATCGACATTCTCATTAATAATGCTGGTCTAAGTCGCGGTTTAGACAAGTTGCACGAAGCCAGCTTTCAAGACTGGGAAGACATGATTGATACTAACGTTAAGGGTTTACTTTACGTCTCCCGCTATGTTGTTCCGGGAATGGTGAGTCGCGATCGCGGTCATGTGGTAAATTTAGGTTCCATTGCCGGACATCAAACCTATCCCGGTGGCAATGTCTACTGTGCTACTAAAGCTGCTGTCAGAGCTATTTCTGAAGGTTTAAAACAAGACCTGTTGGGAACGCGGGTACGTGTAACTTCCGTTGATCCTGGTATGGTAGAAACGGAATTTAGCGAGGTACGCTTTCACGGAAATACTGAACGCGCCAACAAAGTCTATGAGGGAGTTACACCCCTAACAGCAGATGATATCGCTGATGTGATATTTTTCTGTGTGACGCGATCGCCCCATGTCAATATCAATGAAGTTGTGCTGATGCCTGTTGACCAAGCTAGCGCTACCCTAGTTAACCGCCGAACATCAAAATAACCCATCTCCATACCATTTAAAAAAGTTAAAAAAGCTTACCCTTTTTCAGGTAAATAGACTACGCAGTAGGGGCACAGCATTGCTCATGAGTGTCAACTTAACGTGAAAGCAAGCCTAGAACTAGCTTTTAGATTGCCTCGTTCCTAGTCTCCGACTGGGAATGCCGTCCTAGAGGCTCCGCCTCCTTGCTGGCGGCAGAGCCACTTTTGAGTTGCATTTCCAGCCGGAGGCTGGAAACGAGGTTTTAAAGGAGTTTTAGCTTAAGTTGACACCTATGCACAAATGTGGACTTACGACAAATGTGGTTCAAATACATGAAAACTGATGTAAGACTTTACCTACTTGGCTAGAGTGAATCTACGAACTGCTGTACTTTTTCTCGGAGTGGCTGATGTTCGATTTGCTCTGCTAACTCTTGGGCATTTTGGAAACACGAGCGCGCCTTTTTTTTGCGTCTGGTTGTGGCGTAAAGGTTTCCCATATTCAACAAAGTCGAAATTTCTCCCAGAGCATCGCCCAGTTGTTGATAAATTGCAATGGCTTGTTTGTAAAACTTCATTGCCTGCCGATGCTGTGCCAGAGTAGTGTAGGTAAAACCAATGTTATGAAGGGTTGTGGCCTCACCAGAGCGATCGCCAATTGCCTGACGTGTCAAAAGAACTTGATAGTAGAGTAATAGGGCTTCTTTCGGTTTTCCTAAATCATGATAAACAGAAGCAATATTATTCAAAGTGGTTGCTTCTGCAAGCAAATTCTTCACAGCTCGTTGAATTGGGAGGGCTGCTTGAAAAAATTCTAGAGCTTGCTCAAACTTGCCTAAGACATTGTAGGCGAACCCAATGCCATTTAGGGTTGTTGCTTCACCAGAAAAGTCACCTAGCGATCGCCGCATCGTCAAAATTTGGTGTTGTAACAACAGTGCCCGCTTCGGTTCCCCCAATCGGGTATAAATTAGCGCTACATCA
This sequence comes from Nostoc sp., assembly GCF_036917975.1. Taxonomy (GTDB): domain Bacteria; phylum Cyanobacteriota; class Cyanobacteriia; order Cyanobacteriales; family Nostocaceae; genus Nostoc. The sequence goes on along the minus strand of NZ_JBALEJ010000047.1, from coordinate 79,015 downwards.
TTGAGCGTAGAAACTTCACCTTGAATATCTTGCAATCGCCTGAAGATGGAAAGCGCTTGATCAAAATATTCCAGCGCTTGCGAAAACCGTCCTAGACGGCTGTAGGTAGAACCCAAATTGCTAAGTGCAGTTGCCTCTGCGGAAGCGTTGCTAATTTCAACAGCAACCGAAAGCGCCTGATGAAACCGCTCTAATGCTCTTTGAGGTTGCGAGCAACTGAGGTAAGCTAAACCGAGATCGTTCAATGTATAACCTTCCCTAGCTCGGTCTGGAATTGCTCTAGCTAGATATAAATTCTTGGTTGCCAAATCGAGATACTCTTGAAATTTACCCCGCTGATAGTAGCGGCTTGCTTCATCACGACGTTGTTCCCACTCTTTGACTTGATTTAATGGTTGCGTCATCTGACCTCAGTTGCACTCTGCGATAATTAAGCAGGACATCTCTTGGGAATGAACCCCTATTAGGTTTACCAAATTTTAACCTTAATCTTCTATCTTTAGATATAAGACTTAAAGAGATAAGTATGGTATTATTCCATCTTTACATGAGTATTTATGAAGCAATTAATACAAAATACCTTAGTAGAGGCGCATAAAATCTGACCTTTTTCCTGAGAGGAAAGAGGTTTTGAGGGGGCTGCTTCCCTGAGATTTCCGACTTATTTAAGATTTCAAAATGTAAAGAGAATCATCTGGCTGCCATTCTGTGCGTGAGATAGCATAGTAAACTACATCATGACCGTAATAGCTAGTATCCTTTTCGTACTTCATCCCTAGCTTTTGAATCACACGCACTGAAGCGAGGTTTTCTGGATGTGCGTAGGCGTAGCCCGCCGTAGGCATCGCAACTATCCGATCAAGCTTCACTTCCCCAAATCCAAACTTTAAAGTTGCTTGTGAGGCTTCAGTTCCCATTCCCATATTCCAATAGGACTTGTCAAACACATAGCCAAGCTCAATTTCTGGGGTATTTTCCAGAAAACTAAGTCCACAACGGCCAATCATTTTACGAGTTTCTTTGTGTATTACTGCCCACATTCCAAAGTTTTGTTGTTGCCACTGTTGGATATGTTTATTTAAACTTGTCTGGGTTTGTTCCCTTGTTCTTGGCAACAAATACCTCATCACTTCTGCATCGCTGTAGAGGCGAAATAGGTAATCAAAATCCTTTAGAGAGAAGTGCCTTAGTTGCAGCCGCGCAGTTTCTATCTCCATAATTGCCCCAATTCAGAATTAAATTTAGAAATTGTCAAGATAATTATCCGATCCCTATTCTGAACGGGGCAGAGCAAAATACAAGCACTAACCAGATTTTTTCAAATCTTCAGTTCTTGTCAAATATTCTAAAACGAATGGCACTAAGAAAAGATACAGCCCATGCTCTGACGGGTTCCCAGCCTAGAGGCTGGGAACCCATTCTGGGAGGCTCCGCCTCCAGTAGCTTGACGAGAGGCAGCAGCCCCTTTGAATACATTCCCAGCCTGGAGGCTGGGAACGAGGTGACACAAGCCTTTGGGCTTTTCTTAGTGCCATTCTATTCCGAAACTTAAGCAAGAGCTATTTGAAGTTTCTTCACTGCTTTTTGAATTAATCGATTACTTTTGGTAACAATGTTCGGCTGTTTTAGCTGTTGCGGTCTTTTCTCCGGTTCCTTAAGAAAACGATAGTATAAAAACTCATCTCTGTAACAAATATTGACATCTTCGCCTTGAGATAAACGCGCGAAATCAGTATAGGAATAGTTCATGTAGTGAATACGATGAATTGGTTTTAATTCATCTTGGTTGTAAAGGATATTATTAATATTTACAAATGGGTCTGAGTTAGCACAGTTACCTGTTCTTTCTTGACCGTTAGGACTGAGAGTAAAATTAAATAAGGCCAGATTTGATTTCCATGTCAAATAATTAAATAAATGTGCATCATCCCACCATGCAGTTAGCCATTCAACCTCTCCATCTTCAATTAATAATTTTTTATATAAATCTAAATCTTTTTCTGGAAATAACCCTGATTTAGAACCAAAAAAATCAGAGCAGTGAAGTCTAGGACGTATGTCTTTTTCCGAAGCAATTTTGGACTTTTCTAAAAGTGGAATATTTAATGGTACTTTTGTACGTTCTTTAGTGTGTATCCAGTCGTCAAATACAAAATCGTATGTGTTTAATTTTTCAAAAATATCATCAACTGGCTTCATGAGAAGGCTATCAGCATCACAAAATAGAAACCGATCAAAATGTCCGTTAAAAACACACATTTTTCTTTGTAAGTGACCTGATGACCACCAATTACGTGAGATTTTGGAAGTTCTAGCACCTGGATGAACTGACCAAACTCTGTGAGCAAAGCCTTCCCAGTACTGTATTGCTTCCCAATTCTCAAAAATGCTGACGTTTTTCCTAGAGTTTACTTCTTTTTTAACTAAGTCAAATTTATCATCATAGGGAATAATACAAACAGGAATATTTGGGTTAACATTAACTTCAATACTATTCAACAATGCCACTAGCTGATCGTAAACGGCATCATTTGCAAGTGTATAAATACCGCAAGATTCCATAAGATAATATCCTAATTTTTATATTTAGTTTATTTGTAATGCTTCTGGCGCATTTTCTTGCGATCGCAGCCCCGATCGCGCAATTAATTTGATAGATAAGAACTCAGCCTAAGTATTATAAATAGCGTCTTTGGGTAAGTCAATGAATTCCGTTTCTGACGAAATTCTCTTGAAAGCGCCCAATTATACAATTAATTTCATAATTATTACTTGATGGGTATTGATGGATCATTAATTTTGAATTTTGAATTTTGAATTCGGAGCCTACCCCTGCGGGGAAGCAAGCTACGCGTAGCGTCTCCAAGAGTTGCGACGTGACGCTCTCTAGGAGATGCTACGCTACTCATAGAGTAGACAGTTATTAAGCTTTGTAACGAAAATCAAGACAAGAACCCAAAAATTGGCCTGAGCGATCGCCAAATGTCTTGTTTGTTGCTCTTGAGCGACAAAATTGGTTAAGACAAATTGTTAGGCGTATTTTTTTGCAAACATTAATATAATGCTCTTACTATGAGCATCTACCAATCTCTCAAAAAATCTTACAGGCAAGACAGACGCCGTGAAAATGACTGGCGGTTGTTTTTGCGTCTAGTACCCTATGCCCGTCGTAGCGGCCGGTTATTGGCGCTGTCAATGTGCCTACTAGTACCGATCGCCCTAGCGAATGCCTTACAACCGTTCTTAATCGGCCAAGTAATTTCCCTGATTCGGCATGAACCAAGCGCTTACGAATTTTTTCGGAATCGTCCCCTCTCGCAAGGGTTAAATATCCTAGAGGGATCATTGGTGGTTGCGATCGCCATCCAATTAATGTTGACAGGTGTCCAAGGTTATATAGTCCAAAAGCTGGGGCAACAAATCACCGCAGCAATTCGCCAAGACTTATTCCAGCATGTGACATCTCTAGCAGTGCGCTTTTTTGACCGCACGCCCGTAGGTAAATTAATCACCAGAATCACCAGCGATGTGGAAGTGTTAGGTGATGTCTTTTCGACTGGGGCAATTGGCATCGTGTCCAATTTGTTTTTAATGCTGGTAACTTTGAGTTTAATGTTCTCCATCCAGTGGCAACTCGCTTCCTTGCTGCTATTAATACTATTACCAATTAGCTGGTTAATTGTTTACATTCAGAAACAGTACCGCAAAGCCAATTACAAAGCACGGGAAGAACTTTCTATTCTGAATTCGCAGCTACAAGAAAATGTACTTGGCATTAACGTCGTCCAATTGTTCCGCAGAGAAAAATTTAATGCTGAATTGTTTCGTGCTACGAACAACAACTACACTCAGCAAGTGGATAAAACCATTTTTTATGATTCATTTGTTTCTGCAACCTTAGAGTGGATTGGACTAATTGCGATCGCAGGTGTTTTGTGTGTGGGTGGGTGGCTGCTATTGGGAAAAAGCTTGACTTTTGGAACATTATCTACATTTATCTTGTATGCCCAGCGATTATTTGATCCCTTACGGGATTTTGCCGAAAAATTTACAGTAATTCAAGCTGGTTTCACTGCCATTGAACGCGTCAGCGATATCTTAGATGAACCGATAGAAATCCGCGATCGCGCCAACGTTCGTTTCTCAATCTTTGATGCGAAATTTGGCTACATAGACGAAATCGTGGCAAATCTAGAATCCCCAGACCTCACTTCTCCCCCAGAACTGGGAGAAATTCACTTCGATCACGTCTGGTTTGCTTACAAAAATGATGATTACGTAATTAAAGACTTAGACTTCACCATTCATCCTGGTGAAAAAATTGCATTAGTCGGCCCCACAGGCGCGGGTAAAACTTCGATTATCCGGCTTTTGTGCCGCCTCTACGAACCCACCCAAGGACGCATTCTCATCGATGGCGTAGATATTCGAGAAGTCCCACAGGCAGAACTGCGGCGCTACATGGCAGTAATTTTACAAGAAGGCTTTTTATTTGCTGGCGATGTTAAAAGCAATATTTCTTTAGGAGATGGCTACACTATTGAACAGATTCAACAAGCAGCAGAAGAAACCAACATTGCCCAGTTTATAGAAGAACTACCCCAAGGTTATGATACTCAACTTCGAGAACGAGGCACAAATATTTCTAGTGGTCAAAAGCAACTTTTAGCCTTTGCGCGGGCTGCCATTCGCAATCCCCAAATTTTGGTATTAGATGAAGCTACCGCTAGTTTAGATGTTGGTACAGAAGCTTCAGTTCAAGAGGCATTAAACCAGCTATTGCTCAGACGTACTGCTATTATTATCGCTCACCGCTTGTCTACAATTCGCAATGTAGACCGGATTTTTGTTCTCAAGCGTGGCGAATTAATCGAACAGGGAAGCCACGATCAACTACTGCAACAAGAAGGGCTTTACGCCACTTTGCATAACTTGCAGATGTTAGGAAGTTAGGATATTTTCCGAATAATCCCAGGTGGAAAAGAGCGTAGGCGCAGCCCGTAGTAGACATCGTTATCACTTTTGAGTTTTGCTAAAATAGGATTGGCTTAAGTATGAAGAGAGAATAATAAAAATGACTACCTTAGAAATAGCGATCGCCAAAATCAAAAAATTACCTGTTGAGCAATTCCTAACTTCTAAAAAAAATCCCCACCCAGACAAATGCCTGAGTGGGTAATATGAGGTCGGACAAAACAATCTTCCCAAAAGAAGTCAGGGAATTATTTGCTCTCTGTAAAATCAGCGTCAATCACATCGTCGCCGCTACCAGAGCTAGATGTAGAACCGCTATCTTGAGGTTCCGCACCTGGCGCAGCACCGCCACCGGCTTGCTGATAGATGTTGCTACCAACAGCGAATAGCGCTTGTTGCAATTCTGGGGTCAGCTTCTTGATTTGCTCATCGTCTTCTTTAGCAACTGCTTCCCGCAGTTCTTTCACTAAACCTTCGACTTTAGTTTTATCAGCATCGGGAACTTTATCGCCCAATTCTTGTAACTGCTTTTCAGCTTGGTATGCCAAAGAATCGGCTTGGTTCTTGCGTTCAATCTTCTCACGCCGCTCTTTGTCAGATGAAGCGTTTTGTTCAGCTTCTCTTACCATCCGGTCAACATCATTTTTATCCAGGGTGGAAGCGCCGGTGATGCTGATGGACTGTTCTTTACCAGTGCCTTTGTCCTTAGCGGTGACGTTAAGGATACCGTTAGCATCAATATCAAACACCACTTCAATTTGAGGAACGCCGCGTGGTGCAGGAGGAATACCATCCAGACGGAAGGTTCCCAAGCTCTTGTTATCGTTAGAGAATTCGCGTTCACCTTGGAGGACGTGAATTTCTACGTTGGTTTGACCGTCCACAGCAGTGGAGAAGACTTCCGATTTCTTGGTGGGAATTGTGGTGTTGCGGGGGATAATTTTGGTCATTACGCCGCCCAATGTTTCCACACCCAAAGATAGGGGTGTCACATCTAACAGCAAGATGCCAGTTACATCACCAGCCAGTACCCCGGCTTGAATGGCTGCACCAACCGCTACGACTTCATCAGGGTTAACGCTTTGGTTGGGTTCTTTACCCAATACCTGCTTCACAATCTGGTGGACTGCGGGAATCCGGGTAGAACCACCAACTAATACGACTTCATCAATATCGCCTTTGGTTAACTTGGCATCCCGGAGAGCATTTTCCACAGGAATACGGCAACGGTCGATTAAGTCAGAGCAAAGTTCTTCAAACTGAGCGCGAGTCAGAGTTGTATCCAGGTGCTTGGGCCCATCCTGGGTAGCGGTGATAAATGGCAAGTTAATTTCTGCTTGGGTAACGCTAGAAAGCTCAATTTTAGCTTTTTCTGCGGCTTCAGTCAGACGTTGTAAAGCTTGTTTATCTTTGCGTAGGTCAATACCTTCGGCTTTTTTGAACTTCTCAGCTAAGAAGTCAACTATTTTTTTATCAAAGTCATCACCACCAAGGTGAGTATCCCCAGATGTGGCTAGTACTTCAAAAACTCCGTCTCCTACTTCCAGCACAGATACGTCGAAAGTACCACCACCAAGGTCAAATACAAGGATGGTTTCGTTACTCTTCTTGTCAAATCCATAAGCTAGAGAAGCAGCTGTCGGTTCGTTGATAATCCGCAGAACTTCAATCCCGGCAATTTTACCAGCGTCTTTTGTCGCTTGTCGCTGGGAGTCGTTGAAGTATGCGGGAACAGTGATTACAGCTTGGGTTACGGTTTCACCCAGGTATTTGCTGGCATCTTCAACTAGTTTGCGAAGAACTTTTGCAGAAATTTCTTCAGGAGCAAACGGTTTACCAGCTATCGGACAATCTAATTTGACATTGCCATTGCTGCTGAGGACTTTGTAAGAAACTTCCGTAGCTTCGTTACTCACTTCATCGTAGCGGCGTCCGATAAAGCGTTTGACTGAGTAAAACGTATTTTCGGGGTTCATCACCGCTTGACGTTTGGCGATTTGGCCAACCAAGTTGTCGCCATTTTTTGCAAATGCAACTACTGATGGCGTTGTCCGAAAACCTTCAGCATTAGCAATTACTGTGGGTTTACCACCTTCCATCACTGCCACGCAGGAGTTCGTTGTTCCTAAGTCAATTCCAACTACTTTTGCCATTTTAGGTGCTGGCTCCGTATAACTACAAATGAATGAATGAGAATATAAAGGACTAAATTTTGAACCAACAGGGTCAATAAATCGGCCAGTTCAGCATGAATACCTTTGTTTTGGCTCTTCTGGGGTTAAAACTCCAGATTATGCTGATATATATACTGAAGCTTAGTGGTAGCCAGTCCATGAAGGGTGGTTTCCCGAACCTTGCTTGGGACGGTTAAACTAACTAAATTGTGTTTTTAGTTGGTTCATGGATTAATTTGCCTTCACTCTGTCTAATGTAGAAGAATTAATACTTTCAGCAATTAGGGTGAACCGTAACGTCTGAGTGGTGTTTGCCGTCTTTAGAGGTAACAAACTACAGAAGCACTGAGAATATAAGGATGAAAAAGTGCGTATGTGTAGCTCAACCCAAGCATCGTTTCCGTAATTCACCATAAAACAGAGGCGCAAAATTACTCTTTGCGCCTCTATTTTGGAAAGTTCTGTTCACTCTTGGCGTTAGCAAAAACAGACGCTTGCAAAATTGCTAATTCTGTGCTATCGCAAGAAGCCGATGCCCAGAATTTTCGCTGCGTTTCTGTGTGAGATGTTCCCTACTTACACCATTTCAGAGGAAGCCTGTACCAGTGATTGAGGCTGAGGCTGGAACATAAACAACGAGTACACCACATCTCGGCGAATGTTAACCATCATATCCAAGAACAATTCATACCCCTCGCTCTTATACTCAATCAGTGGGTCTTTTTGTCCATAACCACGTAATCCCACCGATTCGCGCAAGGCATCCATTTGTTGCAGGTGTTCCCGCCACAGGGTATCAATGCGTTGCAAGATAAAGAAGCGTTCCGCTTGGCGCATCAGTCCGGGTTGAACTTGGTCAATCTGCGCTTCTTTGAGGTCGTAAGCAATTCGCACCTGTTCGTGGAGGAAGGCTTTAATCTCGCTGACGGTGATATCTTCTAGTTGACTAGCTTGTAAATCTGCTAGCAGATAGACGAATTCTTTGACTTTCTCAACCAACTTTTCTAATTCCCACTCTTCCGAGGGCAAGTCTATGTTGATGTAAAAGTCAACGATGTCATCCATCGTTTTTTCGGCGTATTTAATTACCTGTTCTTTCAAGTCTTGACCTTCTAACACCCGGCGGCGTTCAGCATAAATCGCACGACGTTGATTATTCATCACCTCGTCATACTCAAATACCTGCTTCCGAATGTCGTAGTAGTAGGTTTCAACTTTTTTCTGTGCGCCTTCCAAACTGCGGGTAAGCATCCCAGATTCGATGGGCATATCTTCTTCTACTTGGAAGGCATTCATTAATCCAGCAACGCGATCGCCACCAAAAATCCGTAGTAGGTTATCTTCTAAGCTGAGGAAGAATCTTGTGGTTCCGGGGTCGCCTTGTCGTCCTGCACGTCCGCGCAACTGGTTGTCAATCCGCCGCGATTCGTGGCGTTCTGTACCAATTACGTGCAAACCGCCAATTTCTACGACCTCATTATGTTCGCGAGTCGTAAATTGTTCATACTCCCGCTTAACCTGGTTGTAGGCTTCCCGCAATTTCTGAATTACTGGGTCATCGATGGGAGCTTTTTCTGCGGCTACAGCTACCTTGTCTTCAGCTTCCAGTTCGGGTAAGCTACGTTCGCCATACTCACGCACTGCAATTTCTACTGCGTCTTTGAGTAGTTTTTCGGTTTCTTTGGTTAACTGGGTAGGGAAAATTTCTGGCGAAGCCCGCCAAGTTTTGACTTTTTTACCAGGGACAAAGCCTTGACCACCGCCATGTCCTGTGGGTAATCCGGCTGCTCTTTGCACACCAAAGCTATCTTCATCTTCTGGCTGGACAATCCGGGGCATGAAGTATTCCCGCAGTTTCAGGCGCGCCATATATTCGGAGTTACCACCCAAAATTATGTCTGTACCTCTACCAGCCATGTTAGTAGCAATGGTAACAGCACCCTTACGTCCGGCTTGGGCGATTATTTCCGCCTCACGTTCGACGTTTTCGGGACGAGCGTTAAGTAATTCGTGAGGAATCTTCAAATCCTTCAATAGGCGACTGAGAAGTTCGGATTTTTCTACACTAGTGGTTCCTACTAACACAGGTCTGCCGAGTTCGTGCATTTCGGCACATTCTCTGGCGATCGCGCCCCACTTGCCTGGTTCTGTTTTAAAGACCATATCAGACAAATCTTCGCGGCGGCGATCGCGGTTGGTGGGAATTACCGCAACTTCAAGTTTGTAAATTTTTTCAAATTCTGGTTCTTCGGTTTTTGCCGTTCCTGTCATCCCACCGAGTTTGGGATACAGCAAGAACATATTTTGATACGTAATTGTCGCTAGAGTTTGAGTTTCTGGTTGAATTTCTACGTGTTCTTTAGCTTCAATTGCCTGGTGTAATCCATCACTCCAACGCCTTCCGGCTAGCACGCGACCAGTAAATTCATCCACAATTACGACTTCACCATTGCGGACGATGTAATTTACATCCTTGAGGAAAAGTTCTTTGGCTTTAATTGCATTGAAAACAAAGTGCGCCCAAGGATCTTCTGGGTCAAATAAATCTGTGACTCCTAAAAGATTTTCCGATTCAGCAAACCCTTCATCTGTCAATAGAACGTTACGAGCTTTTTCATCTACATCGTAATGTTCGTCTTTTTTAAGTGTGAATGCTATTTCAGCAGCTTGTAGATACTTTTCTGTAGGTCTTTCCACCTGCCCAGAAATAATCAGTGGTGTCCGCGCCTCATCAACTAAAATTGAGTCCACCTCGTCAATTACGCAATAATTAAACGGGCGTTGCACCACATCTGCCATTGATGTCGCCATGTTATCTCGCAGGTAGTCGAAGCCGACCTCGCTGTTGGTAACATAAGTGATATCGCAGTCGTAGTTTTTCTGGCGTTCACTGGGAATCATGCTTGCCTGAATTAGCCCTACACTCAGCCCCAAGAACCGATGCACCTGTCCCATCCATTCAGCGTCCCGACGAGCCAGGTAATCGTTCACGGTGATGACATGTACACCTTTACCAGTGAGGGCATTTAAATAACTTGGCAAGGTAGCAACTAGTGTTTTACCCTCGCCGGTTTTCATTTCGGCAATTTGCCCTACATGCAGAATGATCCCGCCAAGGAGTTGGACATCAAAGTGCCGCAAGCCTAAGACTCGCCGTCCTGATTCTCGAACAACGGCGTAAGCCTCTGGCAATATGTCATCCAAGGTTTCGCCTTTGGCGAGTCGTTGTTTAAACTCAACGGTTTTACCTTTTAATTCATGATCAGAAAGAGCCTTAATTTCTTCCTCTAAAAGGTTAATTTCAGTAACAGAAGGTTGGTATTTTTTAAGCTTACGAGCGTTGGGGTCGCCCAACAAAAGTTTTAGCATGGCAGGTTATAGAACTGAATCAAGGGGATGGGAATTACAGGGTCGGCATTGATTATAAACATTTAACCCAGCCTAACCGTCTTGGTCGTGGATGGGTTTGAAATGAGAATTACCTCAAAAACAGGAGAAAAACTATCCAATCAGTCTATTAAATGATTGGTTTTAACTCTTATCTTATATTTAGTCTTTCTTCATAGTATCATTTTGCCCCCAGATGGGGCCAGAGAGGGAGTGGGGGAATAGAGTTAGGAGTTGGGAGTTAAGAGTGATGAGTGATGAATTTTTCAACTCCTAACTTCGCACTCCTAACTTCTCTCTTCACTTCCACTCTGCTGTCAGGCGACGGAAATTGTAATCACTAGCACTGGGATGACAACTGACACAACTGCTAATCTGGATGGGACGTGGTAACTTCACTTTTGGATGCAAAGCTTTGAAATAACGCGAATTGTTGAGGCGATATGGCGTTTCTTCGTCGTCTAGCTGCACACGGGAGAAAGTCGAAAGATATTTCCACACCAATATGCGTGGCGGATCGACTAAAGGCTTGAGTTGTGCGCCGTAGTGCTGCGAATCTTGCAGAAGATTTTTCCAAGTTTGGGTAGGTAAAACTGCTGGTGGTAAGCCGATGTGGCATGTGGAGCAGTTTTCTAAATACAGTTCTTGCCCTAGTTTGTATTGTGCAGGTACTACGTCAACAGTACCAATTTCGGCAGTGGGAATAGCACTTTGGGCGTTAGTTGCCAAGGCTAGAATCCAACCCATAGCTAAACTCCAGGTTACAATTACCAGAAGTAAACCGAAAAATTGGCGTTTAAATTCACGTTCAGCGCTTTGCTGTAGCGCTTGGCGATTGCCTAAGAGCGATCGCGTTTCACCATCGCGGTTTTTGCGCTTAACAAATATTGACATTCCTCACATTCCCAGATATTTAAAAGTGGCGCTTGTGCTAATCATAAGACTTACGCAGTATTGGTAGTGTTTTAAATTTTGCGTAAGTAATTTTGGTGAGCAACGCATCTTTAACATATCCACAACAGTAATATAAATATTTATTCAGCGCACCACTGAGCTATACAAGAAAAATTTCCTAACAGTTTCAACCTTCCCCACTGTCAAAATCAGCTAAAATCTCTCGGATTTCATTTACACCAATATCTTCTCGGTCAGATTTTGAATAAATCGTTAGTAGTAAAATACTTGTAGGTGACTCAACTTGATAAATCAATCGATATCCAGCACTCTTACCTTTTTGGATATGACTGTTGCGAACTCTCACCTTGTAAATAATATACTCCTCACCAATGCCCGCAATGCGATCGCCGAAAAAATTTCCTTGCTGTAATTGCTCGATAATCGGTTGAACATCAGAGCGAATATTGCGAAATCTCTTTGAAAGGTCACGCAAGTTTTGTTTATATTCAGGAGTTAAATCGATGAATATTGATGGCTGTTCATTCGGCATCGATTCCCTCCCACATTTGAGATAGTGGCAGGCGTTGACCAGTTTTTGCTTGCTGCAAGGCTCTCCTCAAACTAGCTTTAATCTCCTCAACGGGTGTATCATCAGGGTCAACCTCTTCTGTTTCTGCTTGTTCTGGAACCAACACAATTACCCGAACCTGATGAGGGTAAGCGGTTCCCTGAATCGGCTCATCTAAAACTAGGTTTCCTTGAGAGTCAATTCTGCCAGTAACTTCGATCGCTTTCATTTGTTGTCTACCTGATTTTGTAGGATATCCTAACACGCCCAAATTCCAAGCAATATGAGAAAACTGAAGTTTATATCTGTCAACCAAATCCTTGATTGATTTACAAAAAGGCAGGAGTTAGGACAATACTGCTCGGATAAGCAGGGGAAGCAGGGGAGGCGAAACTCTTCCCCTGCTCAAGAACAGCTTGCCTCAATGTGCAAACTATAATCACAACAGCTTATTACGGGCTACGTCTACGCATTTCCCAAACTTTCCAAAAACCGCTAATATGTAAGTACATAACGTATATACATTACATAATGAGTGACTCCTACAGCATTCGTAGTACCAAAATAGGTAACAGTGCTGGGTTTCGATTACCTGCGGAGTTTTACCGTGAGTATCCCCAGTTTGCAAATGCAGATGGTTGGATAGAGGTATTATCACCAGATACGGCAATTTTGCGGATTGTACTTAAATCAACTGAAGCAGAAGAAGAAGATTCGTTAATGATGCAGTTATTTCTCGATTTTGCTGTTACCGAAGCACTAAAAAATAATACATTGCATCCTTATACAACTGAGATGTCTGATGCTGCTCATAAACTGATTGAGGGCGTTGAATTATAAGACGAATCGCTAGAAAATGGCTAACTTTGTCAGCAATGGCTGGGAAATTTATTTTCACCCGCAATTATTTGGCACTCAATATCAAGAATTATTTAACCGGGTTTCTCAATTACGCGAGAAGTTGCCGGAAGCTGAGTTTAAAACCCATGCGACTGTTAAGCTATTTGCCGCTCTTACTATTGTAATTGAAACTAAAATTCCCTCCGACCCTTTAGCAAGTCATTTTGCGCTAACAGGGGCATTAAAACGGTATGGGAGGGTGAAAAAAATGGGCTTACCCGAAAGATATAGACTATTTTTCAGAGCTTTTGATACCTCACAAATGAAAGCGATCGCAATTTTGTGGTTGGGTTTTCTGCGTAAACAAGGTGCGAGGAATGACTGTTATGAGGTATTCACTAAAATGGTAGCGCGAGGAACTTTCCCTGATAGTTTGGATGAATTGATAGCAGAATACGAACTGACGCAGGACGAACCGGAGTAGAAGCACAAACAAATATCCTCCACAGCAAGAAATAGAGTTACCGCTACCCCAATACTGCTCGGATAAGCAGGGGAGGCAGGGGAGGCAAAACTCAACGCCAGCCTCCATTTCTCGCCCTGCTTGCCTCAACCAAGAAATTCCAAAACCTACGCAGTATTGACCGCCACCCTACATTGCGGTTTTTTAGTTCAATACAGTTCAGATAAGAACAAAACACTTGTAGAGACGGCGATTTATCGCGTCTCGAAAACCCACGATTTTCTAGAGATAGCGCTTAACCTAAGCGTATTGTTTTTTAGTTCATCAAACTCACCTGACATTAAGGAATAGAAACCGATCGCAATAATCGCTCCACAACAGTTCTGGCATTGCGTCCTCCTCTAGGAATAAGACGATGGCAAAGAACATGAGGGACGAGAAATTTTACATCATCGGGAATGACATAATCACGACCTAATAAAAAAGCTAGCGCTTGGGCAGCCCGTTGTAATGCTAATGTGCCACGCGGACTGACACCAAGGGCAATTTCCTCATCTTGGCGTGTTGCCCGCACCAATTCGAGGATGTACTGTTGCAAGGAAGTTGCCACTTTTACTTGAGAACAGAGGTAACGCAATTCCTGTACTTCTGCCAAGGTAATGCAAGGCTGCAAATCAGCAACTTTTACACCCTTTTGGAGATTTTGCAGCATCACGAGTTCTTCTCCCTCAGAAGGATAGCCCAAACTCAGGGACAACATAAACCGATCCATTTGCGCTTCTGGGAGAGGAAAAGTACCTTGATACTCCATCGGGTTTTGAGTGGCAATCACAAAAAAGGGCTGGGGAACTGCACGAGAGACACCATCAACTGTTACCTGATGTTCTTCCATAACTTCCAGCAACGCTGACTGAGTACGGGGTGTAGCGCGGTTGATTTCATCAGCTAGTAGTATGTTGGTAAAGACTGGGCCAGAAAGAAAAGTAAATTCGCCGCTTTTGGGGTTCCAGATGTTAGTACCAGTAATATCCGTTGGTAGTAAATCGGGGGTACATTGTAGCCGTTGAAACTTGCCATCCAGTGAACGAGCTAGGGATTTAGCAAGCAGGGTTTTACCAACTCCAGGGACATCTTCTAGGAGAGCATGACCACCACCTAACAAGGCGACTAGCACTAAGCGTATTGCCTCAGCTTTGCCAACGATGGTAAGAGCTAGATTTTGTGTTAAAGCGTCGATTTTTTCTCTCATGCGTTGCGGGGAGTGGGGAATAGGGAGTTAGGAATTAGGAGTTAGGAATTAGGAGTTAGGAGTTAGGAGTTATAAGAATTCTTTCCTCAATTCTCAATGCCCAATGCCCAATTCCCAATGCCCAATTTCCAATTTCCCTAAATACATTGTTCCCACTCAGAACTCCCAACTCCTAACTCCTAACTTTTAACTTTGCACTCCAGCACTCAAAACTTCTCTAGCAACAACGCAGTCAAGTTGAATTTGTGTTTTCAGGGCTTCGAGAGAAGGAAATTTTTGTTCAGGGCGCAAAAATTTAACTAGCTGCACAACCAGTTTTTTGCCATACAAATCACCAGACCAATCAAATAAATGTACTTCCGCAGATGAATAAGTACCATTTACAGTTGGGCGATTGCCGATATTCATTACGCCCAAGTTCTCACTAGGAGCGGTGCCTGATATTTCGCTGAGAGTGAAAACGCGGACAGCGTAGACTCCTTGGCGGGGCAAAAACTTGTCTTTTGGTAGTTGGAGGTTGGCGGTGGGAAAGCCAATTGTTCTGCCCAATTGTTGACCTTGAACGACATCACCAAGGAGAGTGTAAGGGCGTCCTAGTAGTAGATTTGCATTTTCGATGTCGCCATGCTCAAGGGTTTGACGGATCAATGAAGTGCTAATGCGGGCATCTTGAGTCGGAGTAGTACTGACGCAACTACTTTCGATGGGCGATTCACCTGTATAAGTTTGTAAGGGAACGATAGTAACGGGAATATTGTGTTTGGCGGCGAGTAATTGCAAATCTTTAGCAGTACCACTACGCTTTTCGCCGAAACAAAAATCCTGCCCGATACTAATTTGTTGGCATCGCAGCTGTTGCACAAGAATTTTTTCGACGAATTCTTCGGGGTTCAGTGCAGACAATTCTTTGTCAAAGGGTAGTAGTACCAGTTGTTCTACCCCAAGCGATCGCAATTGTTGGACTTTTTCATCCAGTGGCGTTAGCAAAGTCCGGGGTTGCCCCGTAAAAAACTCCTGTGGATGGGGGTCAAAGGTGACAACTGTTGAGTAGGTATATTCTTGATTTGCCAGTTGATTTTCCTTTGACTGCCGACTACTAGCTACTGACAAGTTACCACCAGCGTGCAAGACTGGTTGAATTACTCTTTGATGCCCAAGATGAACACCATCAAACTTGCCAAGGGCAACAGCAGTCGGCGTTAGCAGCCCAACGCTAGAAGAAGCAACCCGCACAGAACACCCATTTTTAGACAAATTTAGCACGTGGATTCTGAGATTTTAGGTTTATTTTAGCTATCAGCAGGAAGCTACCCTATGGTAAACCGCTTTGAATTGGGGACTGGGGATTGGGGACTGGGGATTGGGGACTGGGGCCTGGGGAAGATAAGTATGAGGATTCATACCCCAAGCAAATATCTTAAAAGAATTTCTTCACCAGCATACAGTACCCAATAGCCAGTTTTGGAGCGCTCATTTCTGAGGCAGTGCGGTCTTCTCACAAAGAGATTTGCCCAAGTGGAGCAACGGCCATCCCTAACTTGCTGGAAAGGAATCGGTGCAACCCGTTGAGGAGGAAAGCTTTTGTACATCGTCTGAACTTTCACCAACTGCATCTGATGTCTTGTGCTATCAGCCAAAAGCCTAACCCAAAGAAAGTTGCCCAAGATGATTTCTTGTGCTTTTAACTTTACAGCTAATTGCTAAGTCCAGATAATCCCAAATACTAGAGCTAAAAAGGCTCTAGTTTTTTATTGAGACTTACCCCGACCATCAGCCGCAAGAGAGGTCATCTGTGGGTGTCTGGGCTGTTTTGGTGAATCGATAAACTGTTTCCTCCTGTTGTCGCCCCAATCCTGTGGCGCTAAGACAACTCTAGGCAGCGCTGTCTTAGCGTGCAGTAGGTACGCGATCGCGCTGAAAGCTTCTGATCACCAATCTAATCTAAAATCTCCAATTCCTCCGATCGCAATCTTTAGGTAGAAAACTTACTAACAGGAAAAGATTCTGATAAGGCTACTGAGGTGGGAATCTGAAGTACCAATCCTTCCCGTGCCATAATAGCGCCAGGAAATTTTGCAGCAGCTTGTTTGCCTACACGATCCAAAAAGTCGTCATCGTGCGCCGGATCGTGGTGGTAAATCACCAGAGTTTTGACGTTAGCAGCTTGTGCCACTTTCACTGCTTCTTGCCAGGTAGAATGTCCCCAGCCAATTTTCGGGGATTTTGGGGAGTGGTATTCCTCGTCTGTATAGGTAGAATCGTAAACTAAGATGTCGGCATTACGAGCTAGCCACAACACATTATCATCGAGTCGATCGGGAAAATGTTCGGTATCAGTGATATAAGCAGCAGCACCACCACGCCAATTGACACGGTATCCTACGGCTTCACCTGGATGATTTAAAGGTGCTGTTTCTACGGTAACGTCATCGATGTGGATTGGTTGCCCCGGTCGAATGTCGTAAAAATTTAAATTGGCCTGCATAATCTGCAAGGGTACGGGAAAATTCGGGTGTAACATTTGATCGTTGAGGCGCTGTTCTATGGTAGAACCATCAGGTGCGATCGCCCCGTAAATATGAAAATCATTCCCATTCACAAACCCTGGGGTAAAGAAGGGAAAACCCTGCATGTGATCCCAGTGAGAGTGGGTAAAAAATATGTGAGCTTCTAACGGCATTTGGCGCAACATGGATTGCCCCAAAACATGTAGTCCTGTGCCAGCATCGAAAATTAAGCGCTTATCGCCCGCTTGCATTGATATGCAAGGGGTATTACCGCCGTAACGAACGGTGTGTGGCCCTGGACTGGGGATGCTACCGCGAACGCCCCAAAATTGTACGGTAAATTGGTTCTCTATCCTAGACATGGGTGTTGCTTGCTGGACTGAGCGGGCGATAATTGGAAGAATTTTTACTTATTTTGTCTAAGTTTATGCTGTCTCACCGATTTTGCGAGAGGGAGGATTTCTTGGTAAAACAGCATACCCTGTTTCTGGTTGATTGTGTAAATGTAAATGAAATACTGTCAGTTAGAATCAGTTAGAATTTTCCGCTTTTTGGGGTGGATGTGTATCACTTATTTCAAGAGTGCCCCTACGTTATAGCCTACATTTTTCTATGATGCATTTACACAACCCCAGTTTTGTCCTGATAAATCAGATGTTTCAAGGAAAATTGAATTCCCACTCAGATAATTTATCTAGTCCAGTTGCATAAGTAAGATTGTATTGTAACGGCGTTACACTGATGTAGTTTTTACGTACAACCTGCACGTCTGTCGGTACATTTTGAGGCAAGTTTAATTCGTTTGGGAGTTCCACGTCTTCAGTTACCTCTCCAGTTAGCCAGTAGTACGTTTTTCCGCGAGGATCAACTCGTTTATCAAATACATCAATGTAACGCCGTATTCCTTGACGGGTGAGAGTAACACCGGCAATTTCTTCCCATTTGACCGCAGGAATATTGACATTGAGCAACATCAAATCTGGTAGCGGTTTTTGGGCTAACTGGTCTACGAGAATTTTGGCAAACTTTGCAGCCGGTTGAAAGTCTTTCGATGTGTGACTTATAAGACTCAGGGCTACACTGGGAATGCCTTCAATTAGACCTTCCATTGCCGCAGAAACAGTACCGGAATATAAGATTTCAGTTCCCAAATTCGCACCTTGATTAATGCCAGAGAGAACCAAATCGGGGGGAGTCGGGAGTAAAGCCCACAGCGCCAATTTGACGCAATCTGAAGGCGTACCATCGCAAGCCCAAGCTTTGATAGCAGGATGAAAAATCCCTTCAACAATTTCGGCGCGAATGGGTTGCTGTAAAGTTAACCCGTGTCCAGTTGCCGATCGCTCTCGGTCTGGACAAACTACACTCACATCATGACCGGCCTCTGCCAAGTAATTGGCTAGGGTACGAATCCCCAAGGCAGAAATGCCGTCATCGTTGCTAATTAGTAATTTCATAGTCATTGGTCATTGGTCATTGGTCATTGGTCATTAGTCATTGGTCATTGGTCATTAGTTATTTGTTATTTGTTATTAGCCATTTGTCAATGTCTGAGGTCACAAGCAGCAAAAAACATGGATACTCACTAGTACAACACGGCGGAAATAAACCACCCATTCCAAATCAATGAAACGCTTACGCTGTATTCATTTTGAATTTTGAATTTTGAATTTTGAATTTTGAATTCCGCCTTGCGGTACTAGTACACTGTGGCAGAAGTTTGCTTACTTTTAAGACAAGTTACTCAATCCCTAAGTCTTGTTAACTGGGATGTTAGGCGGATTTTTGCGCCCACTGTACTAGCCCAACCTCTCTAACTGATAAACAGAGGTTTAATTTCGACTCTCACCTTTAGCTGATGTTAATGGATATGACTGTAAGTTTATTTATCGACCAGTTCACAGCTTTTGACTATAGACTAATGACTAATGACTAATGACCAATGACTAATAACTAATGACTAGCAATTTAGAAGCTCAACTTTTAGCACTGCGGCAAGAAGGAGAAAAAGCGATCGCAGCCGCCGACACCCTAGAACGTCTGGAAGAACTCAGAGTTAACTATCTGGGTAAGAAAGGGGAACTGGGGGCACTGTTGCGAAGTATGGGGCAAATGAGCGCAGAGGAACGACCGAAAATTGGAGCGATCGCCAATACAGTCAAAGAATCCCTGCAAACTAGTCTAGACCAGCAACGTGCTACCTTAGAAGCCGCACAAATTCAGGTACAGCTAGAGGCGGAAACTCTGGATGTGACTATGCCGGGAATTTACAGCCCCCAAGGTCGCATTCATCCCCTCAATGGCATTATCGATCGGGCACTGGATATCTTTGTTGGTATGGGCTACACCGTAGCTCAAGGGCCAGAGATGGAAACAGATTACTACAATTTCGAGGCTCTCAATACCCCGCCCGACCACCCCGCCCGTGATATGCAGGATACCTTCTATCTGCCAGATGGAAATCTTTTACGTACTCATACCTCATCAGTGCAAATTCGTTACATGGAAAGAGAAGAACCACCAATTCGGGTTGTGGCTCCAGGGCGAGTTTATCGGCGAGATAATGTAGACGCGACTCACTCAGCAGTTTTCCATCAAATAGAACTTTTAGCCATTGACGAGGGACTAACTTTTACAGACCTCAAAGGCACAATTAAAGTATTTTTACAAGCAATCTTTGGCGATTTACCTATTCGTTTTCGCGCCAGTTATTTCCCGTTTACTGAACCCTCTGCTGAGGTAGATTTGCAGTGGAATGGGCGGTGGCTAGAGGTGATGGGCTGCGGCATGGTCGATCCAAATGTACTTAAGTCTGTGGGTTATGATCCAGAAGTTTATACAGGGTTTGCTGCTGGTTTTGGTGTAGAACGCTTTGCAATGGTGTTACACCAAATTGATGATATTCGCCGCTTGTATGCTAGTGATTTACGATTTTTGCAGCAATTTTAGGACTTAGGTAATAGTTATGTACTGCAAGCAAATTAATCATAAATAATGACTTCATTCTCCAGGTTAGATCAAGTTCTAGAAAGCATCGAAGACTTATCAGTAGATGAACAAGAAACACTAATTGATCTGATACGTCATCGGCTGGCAGAACGGCGGCGTTCTGTAATTGCTGCTAACATCGCTCAAGCACAGGTAGAATACCAAACGGGTAAAGTGTTCCGTGGAACCGTTACTCAGATAATTGATGAGTTACGTAAGTGAAAACTGTAGTCCTGGCATCCTCCTTTAAAACAATTCGCAATTCGCAATTCGCAATTACGTTTTGGGACGGGGATTTAGACCCCGACCCAAAACGGGCTGCCTGTATTGCTGGGGACTTAAACCCCCAAAGTTCGTTAAACGAGCATTTAAGCGGTTGATAGGACGACAGCCACAATTACAAGAGCGAATTGAAGAGCGGTTAGCATTACTAACCGCCGATCCATTTGATCCACTGTTGCAGACCCATAAACTTAAGGGCAAACTGTCTGGAGCTTGGGCGTGTTCAGTGGACTATGATTGTCGTATTGTCTTTAACTTTGTGCAAAATATAGAATCTGGTGAAGAGGAAATTTTGCTAATTGATATCGGCACTCATGATGAAGGTTACTAATTTTTAGGTGCTGTTATAGTGTTTTACTAACGTGAGCAAATCATTTTCTTTCAAAGTTTCTCAAACTGATTGAGAGAGGATTAATGCAATGCAAGATCAGGACATTGATCTTTCTGACATTCCAGAAGTGACTGAAGAACAGATGAAGCAAGTGGTGCTGCGGGTTGGCGGAAAACCTGTTGAACGGGTTCAACAACGTGGCAAACGTTTAACCCTTGAAGAATATTTGAAGTATGACGATCGCACGGATAATCAATATGAGCTAGTGGCAGGTGAGTTAGTTGCAATGCCACCCGAAAGCCCAAAAAATGTCCAGATATCTCTCTTTTTGCTGGTCAATTTCCTCAAGTTCGTCCCGTTCAATCGGTTAAGTAACAAAGTTGAAATTATTGTTGCTGGTTCTCGTGCAACAACTCGCATTCCTGACTTAGTTGTGCTGACGGATGAACTTGCAGCAGCCTTAGAAGGCGCAACGCGATCCACAATTACCTTGGATATGCCGCCTCCAGCATTAGTTCTCGAAGTTGTCTCCCCTGGCAAAGCTAACGCAGATCGGGACTATCGCTACAAACGTTCCGAGTATGCAGCAAGGGGAATTGCTGAATATTGGATTGCTGACCCCCAAAGAAATGTAGTTACGGTACTGATATTAGTTGACGGGTTTTATGAAGAAACCAGATTTGCCGGAAATACTGCGATCGCATCTACTATCTTCCCAGAGTTACAGCTAACCGCAGAGCAAATACTTAACGCTGGAGAAAGCAATGTTGGTGATGCCATCTCTTAGTTTAAATTATACAGAAAAGCTTGGATATCCTTTGGCTGAGTTTCTTGATATATCTAGGTTTTGGCGTAGGCGTAGCCTGCTGTAGGCATCGCACAGCCTTTTTTCCACGGGAAGCTGCACCAACGAATTACCCAGCGACTGAATCCCCTTCTCAAAAAGCCAATAACTGATACACTATATTATAAGAGGTATCTGAAGTGTCATACTTAAATAAATATCACCAGATAGTCTTTGCATCCTTAACACGTTTTAACGTGTATAACCCATGAAAAATACTTCAGATTTAATTCTAGAATTTGAAAAACTATTCAGACAAAAATTACAACTAAATAATTGTAAGCTCAGAAAGAAAAGACAAGAGAATAATTATGAAATTATTACTCCAGCTAAAGACATTTTTTTGATGTATTGGTCTGAATTTCCAGAAGTTAATTTAATATATCAAGCTGTAGGGGTACGTACTCAGCAGACTGGAGTTTACGAGCGAGCTATCCGTTCGCACATTAGTTACTGTTTAAGTAGTATCCAAGAAAATCCTACTTCTGAATCACCATTATTGGTGAAATAACTATACTCAGCTAACACAGAGAAAATTTACTAAGTAAGTCGTCGCTAATATTTCAAACTATGTTAAGAAATTTAAATGTAGGGTGTGTTGTCGCCAAGCGCCGCATCGTCAACAATTCAAGGTGCGTTAGCCTACGGCATAACACACCCTACGATTAATTTATATTTCTTTATATACATTGAATTTTTCTCACCGACTTACTTAAACTCTCGTTAGTTACCTGACAACACTAGCGAGAGTTGACACCAAAAATCTGTTGATCGAGAGATAAAAATGCAAGCCGAAAAAAATCAAGATCAAGATCAGCTAGATTATAAAACCTTGTTAGCCAATGCAAAGCAAGCCTTAAAACTTGAATATCAGAAATCATCCGCTTTAGCCTCCCAACTGCAAGCCATAAAAACTCAGTTACAACAAGTTCAGGCTGAAAACAAAACCTTGAGGGAAAGTGCTTATGAAGATGTAATTAGGCACTTTGAGGCACGTACTCAAGCAGCAGAAGCACTAGCGCTAAAAACAGAAGTACGCCAAAAGTTCCTGGAAGCCAATGGTTGTAAGGATGATGAGACCTTTGATACTCTATGGGATAGCATTAAAAATAAGATTCAGATCCAAGATGGTGAAGTAAGAATCGTTGCTCAAAATGGCACTCCTAAGTTCACTTTAACAGGCAGTATGATGACTTTGAGGGATTTTATTCAATCCCTCAAACAAGACCCAATCTCTAGAAAGTTTTTCTTGAATTAGAGAGGCAAGTTGAGATAATTGGTAATTCGTAATAACGCTCTCTGCGAGACGCTAAAAGCGAACGTGGACTCGCTAACGCTGCGCTAACGTAATTCGTAATTCTCGCCTCCAACAAGAAGCAAGCTACGTAATTCGCAAAAAGCTATTCATCTTCATCCCCTGGCGGTCGTTCGCTCTCGCTTTGTTGGGCGTTCCACTCCAAAACAATGCGCTCCAACATCTCAGACTGCGTACAGTTATTAACATCGGCGTACATTTTAATCAACTGCCTCACTTCAGGACTAATGTGGCGAATTTCTAGTTGGTTACTTTGTACCATGTCTATTAATCTGGGGGGCTGCTTCTTCAAAGGGACGGATAATCGCCGGGGCTGGTGTAACTTCTGGTTTAAAAATTCCCTGCAATGCTTGTTCTAAGGTTTGTGCCATGACAATCCGGTTTTCGTAAGCCACGACTACCCGCACCAAAGTTGGCAAGCTATTCTGTGTGGCTTCTAGATAGATTGGCTCGACATATAGCAGGGATTGGTCAATGGGAATTACTAGGAGATTGCCTTGAATCGCTCTCGACCCCTGGCGATTCCACAGGGAAATTTGCTGTGAAATTACTGGGTCTTGGTTAATTCGCGCCTCGATTTGCTCTGTTCCATAAACCAGGCGTTCTTTAGGAAAGACATACAAAACTAGCCTACCATAGTTCTTGCCATCCGATCGCGCCGCTAGCCAAGCGATTAAATTAGTCCGTTGTTTGGGAGTATAGGGGAGAAGTAGGATAAATTCTTCTCTGCGGGAGGCTTCCCTAATAAAAGGTACTGTGGGTAGACTAGTAGTTAAATAATAAGGCTCTACCGGACGGGGTTCACTGCCATAGATTTCGTTGGAGATTTGCCACTGGTCTTCCCGATTGTAAAATACCTGAGTATCAGTCATGTGGTAAGTCATCAACCGCTCAGATTGAATTTTGAAAAAGTCCACCGGATAACGGGTATGACTGCGGAGATTGACTGGCATTTTACTGAGCGGTTTGAACATTTTGGGAAATATCGCTGCCCAAGTGGCAATGATTGGATCGCTGGAATCGGCAATATAAAAGTTAACAGTGCCGTTGTAAGCATCAATCACGACTTTGATAGAATTGCGAATGTAGTTGATCCCATCGCTACCAGTGTCAGAGTAAGGATAGCGATCGCTCGTTGTATAGGCATCAACAATCCAGTAAAGATAACTGGGATTACTGGGAAAATCTTGATTAGCGGTAGCAGCGACTAAATAAGGATCGCTGTCAAATTTCAGAAAAGGTGCGATCGCTTGAATTCTTTGCTTAACATTCCGTCGCAGTAGCAATTTTGTCTCTGGCAAAAAGTCCCGCGTTAGCACCATCTGCCAATCTTTCAAATACATGGCAAACAGCCAGCGCCGCCATGCTGAACCGATTTCAACGCCACCTAGTCCATCGTAAGAGTTGTAAACATTGTCACTTCCACTAGGGTAGTCTAGCTCTCTAACTCTTGTGCCAGTCATCACATAGCTATTAGTAATCTCACCGTAATAAATCCGGGGTTGCCCAATGGGAATACTTTGACGAATAGCTTCACTGGAAGTTGTGAGGGCGCTACTATTACCGCTAATATCTTTAACAAAATATTCTGGTAGCCCACCCGGCCCAACTGTATTAACTGGGCTAACAGTAAACCCAAAACCGTGGGTATAAATTAAATGGCGGTTAACCCATGTTTGAGCTTCCTTTGGTACTGCACTGTAGTCTAATTCTCTAGCAGCAATCAATACTTGCCGCCGTTCTGTCGATTCTACTGCTTCCTTTGGCTCTAGCGTTTTTTGCGGAGTATATGGTCGGCGTGAAGTTATATCTGTTACTAAAGTGTATCGATCGATATCAGCATCAGGGAACCGATAATACGGCCGAATTTGTTGCAGTTGACGGTTAGTTTCTAACAGTGGCCGCTGATCCCAAAGGCGAATATTCCGAATTGTCAAGTCATTCTTTTGAATATCTGCTTCAGTTAATGTTCCTTGCGGGTTGAAAGTTTTAGCATCGATCGCCTCTAAATCAAATGCTTGGCGAGTCAAGGCGATAGTACGCTGAATGTAGGGTTGCTCTCGTTGCAACTCATTCGGTTGGACAATTAAATATTGCACTACAGTAGGTAGAACAATGCCAGCTATTGCAACTAATAAGAGATAAACCCCTAAGCTATAAAATACCAAGCGGCGATGCTGAGATTTTGCTCGCCAGAAAAATGTTCGCCAAAGTAGGTAATAGGCGATCGCCACTGCCAGGATGCACAAGACGGTGTAAGCTGGCAACTGGGCTGTGACATCCGTATAGCTGGCACCATAACTGACTCCCCGGCTAGAATACACGAGTTCATAGCGACTCAGCCAATAACTCAGAGCCACCACCAGCATAAATAAGCCACCCATACCGGATAAATGACGCTGCTGCTGGGGCGAAAAACCGGGGAAAATCCCCTGACTTAAACTGTTTCCTGAAAGGAGATAAGTGAGAGTAACGGCGACGAAGCCATACAAACATAATCCCATCAGCCAGAGTTCTAGCAGTTCCCAAAAAGGTAAAGAAAATACGTAAAAGCTGATATCTCGACCAAATAAAGGCTCAGTGCTGTTGAAAAGAGTAGGGTGGAAATATTGCAGCACCTTTGGCCAGTGTTGGAAGAGAATGAATGCAAAAAGGGGACTGAATAAAATGGCGATCGCAGTTAATAAAAATTGGGGATAAACTAAGATTGCGATCGCTACTCCCCCAATTAAGCCCAGA
Source organism: Nostoc sp. (assembly GCF_036917975.1). Lineage (GTDB taxonomy): Bacteria > Cyanobacteriota > Cyanobacteriia > Cyanobacteriales > Nostocaceae > Nostoc. Next base: position 53,457 of record NZ_JBALEJ010000047.1, on the reverse strand, counting down.
TACCAGACTTGAGAGATAATCTGTCTCAATAGTTGGCAGATTGCCTCTGGTCGAAATAGCGCGGGAATAGTTAGATTAGCCTGATTAACGGGAGAATGCCAGTAGGCAAGAGCAATTTGACCGTAGTGGGCTAAAATTAACCCGATTAAGAAGCTCAGTACCAGAGCTACAGGTAACAACCAGCGCAATCTCAATGATTGAAAGGGTTGTGGTGCAAGTATCCGGGCTTCGTTGCGTCTTCGATAATCAGGACTGAGGAAATTTGTTAATTCACTGCCAAGTTGTGCTGACTCAATCTTTGAAGAGTGGGGATATTTTAGCCGTTGTGCTAAAGCCAAGTTTAGCAGTAGATAGGCAGCAGTTATGCCAGCCACCACTACCCACAAAACACCACCAGTCATTACTCTCAACAGAAATACTTGGAGATAGCCGACTTCCTGAAACCAAAAAATCTCTGCTCCCAAGCGGGAACCCAGATTCAATAGTAGCCAAAGCCCCAAGAATCCGATTAATAGTCTAAAGCCCCATTTCCGATACATTCCGTTGCAGCCAAACTATCTGCAAAGCTAACCTTACTGCATTGAGGAAGATATGTAAAAGGGATTGGGGACTGGGGACTAGGGATTGGGGAAAACTAACTGTAACTTCTCTGCTGCTCCATCATCGCCCTCATCTCCCCACTCCTGAATACTTTCTACACATCTTGTTAGTATTGAGTGAAGTACCCGTCAGCAAGGGAGCGAGGGCGATGTACGTAACCGTCACACAACCACTGACTTTTGAAGACGTTATATATATTAATCATCTATCCAAATAATTTTAATTCATGCAAAAAATTGTATCCGATCCAAAAATAATGATGGGCAAACCTGTTATTTCAGGAACTCGTATTACAGTTGAATTAATTCTCGAAAAACTGGCTGCGGGTGAAACATCTCAGCAAATACTCGAAGCGCATCCGCGACTCAGCGATGAAGGAATTAAAGCAGCTTTGGCATTTGCGTGTTAATTCGGTTATTCAGTTTATCTCCAAATGATAAAGCAGAAATTATTGCCAATGCCATTAATCAACACGCAGATGAATTATTAGGAGCTTTTACTGTTATTTCATCGAAAAGTATTCGCATTCGTAAAATAACGTGAATTTTAGATGCGCTCGCAAATGAAATTAAGATTGCAATCCTTATAAAATGCGATCGCGCCTTGTGTTCTGGTAAATGATGCGTAAGTTTGGGATGTTTTTTATTTGAAAGTCTTAGTACTAATGACTAAATCGGCGGCTATTCCTCCCATCCCTTCAAAGACTGAGATTCCCACCGATTTTCGTTAATTACTTTATGTGTAACTATAGCGGACGGTAGACACGATAGTTGATTTCGGGGAAGATATTATCCATTAACTCGACTTTTTCGAGCCAACCACTATCAATTTTGCCTACTTTAACGTCTTCATAGAGCTTGTTGAACCGCATCAGGTGCGATCGCGTCCGTCTGACTGCATAGGGTACCATAGTTCCTGTCCGCATAATAAATGCCCAGTCGGAAGATTGCGCTAATAATAATTCACGCGCAGCTTGGTTCAATGCTTTTAACCCCAACTCATCCTCTGGTTCCAGGTGCGAGATTTCAATCATCCGTTCAGCAGCTTTATGTAAATGCGGATAAATCCACGCATTCGTTTCATTCAACCAATACTCGTGGAAACCTTTGAAACCCCAACTCGACTGCGAAGGACGACAGACTTGCTGCGTTGGCTGCTCACGCAAATAGTCCGCTAAATGGGTCATTTTATATGTTCCTTGGTCATACCACGACTTGCGGAATAGGTAATCGATGAACCAAGGGCCTTCATACCACCAATGTCCAAATAACTCTGCGTCATAAGGCGAAACAATAATTGGTGGACGCTGCATTATACCATAGAGATGCTCAGATTGCTGCTCTCGATTATACATAAAGTTAGCAGCGTGTTCTGCTGCCTTTTCCCTAGCCCAATAGGGATCGTAGAGCGCCTTATCTGAAAGCCCTAAGCCACGCCCCGTAATTTTGTGATACTTAATACCCGTATTTTTTCGTTGACCATTGGGCATAATATAGGGCTTAATATACTCATATTCTGCTTCCCAGCCCAAATCTTTGTAAAATTCCCGATATTCCGCCGCCCCAGGATAGCCCACCTCAGAAGACCATACCTGTTGGGAAGATTCATGATCTCGACCAAAGACAGCAACACCAGTTTCCGTATAAATCGGGGCATAAGTGCCAAAACGCGGACGGGGACGGGCGTAAAGGATGCCATGTCCATCAGTGAGGAAGTAGCGTAATCCAGCATCGGCTAGCATCCGGTCTAAACCTTCATAGTAGGCACATTCAGGCAACCAAATGCCTCTAGGTGCTTGTCCAAAGGTTTGCTCGTAATGTTCGCAGGCTACCTGAATTTGCGCCCACACTGCTTGCGGATACATTTTCATCAACGGTAAATAGCCGTGAGTCGCGCCGCAAGTGATGATTTCTAGGTTGTTACTGTCTTGAAACTTCTTAAAAGCAGTCACCAAGTCACCGCCGTAGCGTTCCCATAGCTGACGCGCTTCGCTAAACTCAGTAGCGTAATATTCGGCTAAATAACGAAGATGTCCGTTGTTGAGATTATGTTCTGCTTCTAATGCTATAAGTTCTTCTAGTTGGGCTAAGTGTGCTTCATAGCGTTCTTGAAGCAGAGGATCACGAAGCATCGACACTAGAGGTGGTGTCATACTCATCGTGATTTTAAAGTCGATACCGTCTCGCTTTAAGCCTTCAAATACTTTTAATAAGGGGATGTAAGTTTCTGTGATGGCTTCATAGAGCCATTCTTCCTCCAGCACGTAGTCACTTTCTGGGTGACGAACGAAGGGCAGATGTGCGTGGAGTACAAGCGCGACGTAGCCGATAGCCATAGTGATTTTGGGGTGATACTTGTAAGTTGAAGGTCGAGAGGTTTGGCTGAAATTAACAATATTTTAAGACTTTATGGGGATCGTAAGAGTAGTTAATGATTTTTTCTCAATCAATGCTATCAGTAGAATGCAAAGTTTTTGGATCTTCCCTACCTGTTATATTGAAACTTTAGTTACAGCAGTTTTCATGTATTTGAACCACATCTGTCGTCGGGGCAATTTATGAATCATTGGTGTCAACTTAACGTGAAAGCAAGTCTAGAACTAGCTTTTAGATTGCCTCGTTCCCAGTCTCCGACTGGGAATGCTTGTCTTTGGGGCTGCCGCCTCTCTTTACTGGCGGCAGAGCCGCTTTTGAGTTGCATTTCCAGCCGGAGGCTGGAAACGAGATTTGAAAAGGGTTTTAGCTTAAGTTGACACCAATGTTCATGAAAAAAGTGAAGGTTTAAAACCGTACTTCGTCCCGCTACGCTAACGCCCGCAAGTGGCGCGTTCGTGCTAGCGTCTCGTCAGAGAAACAGTCCTTGTATCCCAAGGGTTGTTGAAACCCCACCCCGAAGTGTCTGTCTTGATTCAATTGCGTTAGCGCAGCGTTAGCGACATAGGAGCGTCATGGGCGAAAAAGCGAATTGCGAATTGGTTTCATGAATTGCCCCTACGGGTGTACCTCACTTGAACGAGAACCGCTATATTGCTAAAAGTTTAGGTGCAAATTTCATTCGCACAAGGACGACCCTGTTCAACATCAGTAATATTAGCAAAAGTTGTTTCTGCAATATTGTAGAGAGCTTCTGCTGTAAAAAAGGCTTGATGTCCAGTAATGAGTACATTGGGGAACGTTGTCAGACGTTGGAAAATATCATCTTGAATAATTTCGCCAGACAAATCCTCGAAGAACAATTCCGATTCTTGCTCGTAGACATCCACGCCAAGATAGCCAATCTTACCAGACTTTAATCCCTCAATCACTGCAAGGGTATCAATCAGCGCTCCTCGGCTAGTATTAATTAGCATCACACCTGGCTTAATCTGTTCTATTGCCTCAGTATTAATCAAGTGATGGGTTTCGGGAGTCAGGGGGCAATGCAGAGAGATAATATCGGAATTGGCAAATAGCTCAGGTAGTTCTACATACTTTCCACCTAGCGACTCCAATTCTGGATTGCGATAAACGTCATAGGCGAGTAAGTGACAGCCAAATCCCTTCATAATCTGTCCTAAAATCAGACCGATTTTGCCAGTACCGACAATTCCCACTGTGCGATCGTGCAAATTAAATCCTAACAGTCCATCTAGGGAAAAATTGCCTTCTCGGACACGGTTATAAGCACGATGAATTTTGCGATTTAGGCTCAAAATCAATCCTACGGCATGTTCTGCTACCCCATAGGGTGAATAGGCGGGAACACGCACAACAGTAATTCCTAAGTCTGCTGCGGCTTGTAAGTCTACATTGTTAAACCCTGCACACCGAAGGACAACCAAGCGAGTTCCCCCTGAAGCGAGAAGCTCTAAAGTTGGGGCATCTACCTGATCGTGTACAAACACGCAAACCGCCGGAAATCCGGCAGCAAGAATAGCCGTATCCCGATTTAAGCGGGGTTCAAAAAACACTAATTCGTGTTGGGTGGGAGAATTTGCAGCTGACAAAAACTGCCGATCATAAGCTTTTGTACTGAAAACTGCTACTTTCATGCAAAACCTCAGGCTTTATGCTGCTCGGTGTTCGAGTACATAATACCTTGACGTTTAAAGGAGCGATGTCTACGACAAGCCTAGCTGCGGGACTTTTGAATATTGTCAGTCTTGGGAATTGCTCTTTGTCTTTGCTTTTTAACTTGGGGACTTCCAAGAAATAAATTACCCAATCTTGTGGGGTGGGCATCTTGCCCGCCATATCAACTGGGCGGGCGAGACCGCCCACCCCACAAGAAGTGGTTGAGTATTTTTATTATTTGGAAGTCCCTTGAGAGTTGATTCTGGATTAGCTTATTGGTGCTGTTGTGTTTAATGAGTGATGCCTCCGGCAGGCTACGCTACGCCAAAATTATCCAAAAAAACGCTGAACTATAACCCCGAAACCTGGTAACAGTGGTGATGTGATTTCGTCATCAGCCAACAAGGTTGCGATCAGTTTTAATTGGGCAGCTTCTCGGCGATAAACTTCTAACTGCTGTAATTGCCAATTTGCAATCCAATATTCTTGAACTCCTGTAGATGAGTATAGTTTCAGCTTGGCTTCTCGATCTCGACGTTCGTTAGTTGTCCCAGGAGAAAGCACTTCCACAATGAGTTCTGGCGCTCCTCTCAAATGCCCTTCATCATCTAGCAATTGTGCTAAACGCTCATAACTAATCCAAACTACATCGGGTATAACATTATCGGCATCTGTAAAAATTATGCCGGGAGTTGTAATAGGTTCACCTAGTTTACTGGAACGAGACCAAAGTTGTAACTCGAAGCATATATTACCCGCAGTCCTTTGATGTTTCCAGTGAGGCGCTCTAGTCACAAATAGCTCTCCATCAACAATTTCATAGCGCTTCCATTCGTCAGTTGTGAGTAATTCTAAGTCTGAGGTTGTCCAACGAACTCGATCAGATATTGTTTGGTTCATAGTATTATTTTCCCATGTCTAGTTTAGAGATAAAATTTTATTTTTCAGAATATTTGCTCAGGATCAATGCCTGCGCCTCGTAAGCGTTCTGCCAATATTGCAGCCCGTTGACGTTCTTGTTCTAGTTGTTGATTTGTTTGCTGTAATTGTTGATTTGCTTGCTCTAACTGCTGGTTTGATTCTTCCTCTGGCAACATCACCAGATGTCCATCTGGTGTAAAAAAGCGTAATTTGCCCAAATATATTGCCAAATACAGCCCTAATTGCTGACTCCACAACCAACCCGACTCAGTGGGTACAAGTTCTTGGTATTGCCCATCAAGTATGTGAAATCCCTGTAATTCCAAGTTATTTGGATCAAACCAAAAATAATCTGGAGTGCGAAATGTATTTTGATAAATTTGCTTTTTTAAACCTTTATCAACGGAGGCAGTGGAATTAGATAATAGCTCAATAATCACATTGGGATATTTGCCGTCTTCTTGCCACACAACCCAGCTTTTGCGGTCTTTTTTTACTGTATCTAAAACCACAAAGAAGTCGGGGCCTCGAAATTCTTCTGACTTTTTCTGGTTGGGACTGAAATAGATCGTCAGGTTGCCAGTAGCATAAAAATCCTGGCGATCGCGCCACCACCATTTAATCAAACGAATCAGTAAATCAATTTGTTCGCGGTGTAAATCAGATTCCAAAGGGGGTTCGTCACTATAGATGTCGCCTGGTGGGAAAATTATACTCTCAGTGACATCTTCTAAACTAGGGGTAGCAGTAGGGATCTGAGACATACAAGATAGGTTTTCTATTTGTATCCATGCTATCGTGACCGAGTTTTGCATAGAAGTGCGTAGGCGCAGCCCGTCGTAGACATCGCACTCCTTTATTCCTCATCCCGATATAACTCTTGCAAGTCTTGTAACTGAGTCTTGCGGGAAATCCGGCGATATTTTTTACTTTCTAGCTTGGGTTCGTATTGACTCTGCCCTTTGCCTTTGCTTTTACTTTTTAACTTCATCGTAGATTCTGGATCGGCTTGTTCGTGTAGCTGTGTTTGATGAGCGATCGCCGCGTCCAAAAATTCTAAATAATGTTCATATCGTTCCCAGTCTCCCCGCACCGCGCACTCAGGCTCGTCTCGATGCAGACAATCACTAAACCGACAGCTAGCAACTGCTAACCGCTTTCTGGCTTCTGGGAAATAATGGATTAATTCTTCTGGTAGACAATCCATATCCGGCTGATTAAAGCCGGGAGTATCTGCCAGCAATCCACCGTTAGGTAACTCAAATAATTCTATATGGCGAGTGGTATGACGACCACGAGCTAATTTGCCAGAAACTTCTCCGACTCGCAGCTTGGCAGAGTCAATCAGCGTATTAATCAGGCTGGATTTACCCACGCCAGAAGGCCCAGCAATTACAGTAATTTTATTGCTCAAATATCTGGCGGCTTGCTCAGTATTTATACCATCTTTAACACTGATAAATATTGGTTGATAGCCCCAGCCAAGGATGCGATCACTAACTTGTTGCTGTTCTGTCGGTGAAATTAAATCACTTTTATTCAAGCATAAAAGCACATCTAAATCAGTAGACTCAGCTTTAATTAGAAACCGACTCAGCTGATAAGGTTCCAAAGGTGGATCGGCTACGGCAAATACCAATAGAATTTGGTTGACATTGGCGATCGCCGGACGATCTAACTCACTTTGGCGGGGTAAAACCTCAGCGATCGCACCCCGTCCCCCAGCCCAATCTGGCTCTTCTACCACAACGCGATCGCCCACCATCACCTGTTGTCCAATTTTTTTCAGGCGTGTTCGGCGAGTACAGAGGAGGAGGGAGGCATTTAAATCTAGTTGCTCCTCTGCTCCCCTGCTCCCCTGCTCCCCATGCTCTGGTTCCAGCTGTACTCGGTAAAAATTAGCCTGTACAGCCACCACCGTACCCAATAACTGTCCAGTTGCGGCAAAATTTTTCCCTGTCATTGGCTAGCAACTGGACGACGCACTAGCAGAGAAAAATAACTAGTGCAGTCTGTAATTTGTTCCACCTGATAACCTGCCATTGTCAAACTATCAGGAACCTGTTCAATTGGCTCACCTGGATCTAGCCAGACTTCTAGCAAACCTCCCAATGGCATTTTCTCCAGACGTAATTTTGTCCGCACGAAATTAATCGGGCAAGGGGTGCCGCGTAAATCAAGTTGAGCATCGGGAGTTGAAACAGAAGAGGGCTTCATCACTTAAATAAATTTCCCAAGAATCCTTCTAGACCACCTTTACCAGTGCGATCGCCCTTAATTTTAGCCAGTTTCTCCAATAGTTCCCTCTCCTCTGGGGTGACTTTATTGGGAATATCAATTAATACGTTCAGCATGTGATCCCCACGACTGACGGGATTACCCAAGCGGGGTACGCCGCGATTTTCCAACTTCATCACCGTATTTGGCTGAGTTCCAGCTGGAATAATCAGTTCCACCGGGCCATCTACCGTATCTACCTCTAATCGACAACCTAAAATTGCTTGTAGGTAGCTAACTTTGATTTCCGAGAGAATATTAATCCCATCCCGTTGGAATTCCTCGTCCTCATTCACGAACAAGTAAACGTACAAATCTCCAGGAGGGCCACTACGTTGACCAGCATCGCCTTCACTAGAAATTCGTAGGCGTGTGCCATTATCCACCCCTGCTGGAATGGTAATTTTGAGTTTCTTTGTGACTTGATTTGCGCCCTTACCATCACAGGCATCACACTTATCTTCAATTACCATCCCGGTTCCATTACAGGTCGGACAAGTTGAGACTTGGGTGAAACTGCCAAAAGGTGTTCTAGTGACACGGCGTACTTGACCCGATCCGCTACAAGTCGAGCAAGTGCGAGGCCGGGTTCCAGGTTTAGCACCAGAACCGCTACAAACTTCACAATTTTCTAGATGGGAAATGCGAATTTCTTTTTCGCCGCCAAATACTGCTTCCCGAAAGTCTAACTTCAGGTCTAGCCGCAGATCATCGCCCCTCGCAGGCCCACTGCGTCGTCTTTGTTGCGTGGGATTACCCATACCGCCAGCAAAGCCACTAAAAATGCTTTCAAAGATATCGGCAAAGCCACCCATATCACCGACATCTTGAAAGCCCGCGCCAGCAGCACCAGACACACCCTCAGGGCCAAAGCGATCATAACGAGCGCGGGTTTCTGGTTCCGAGAGTACCTCGTAAGCGCGGTTAATTTCTTTAAAGCGATCCTCCGCTCCCGGTTCTTTGTTCACATCTGGGTGATACTTCCGGGCTAAACGGCGATAGGCTTGTTTGATTTCTTCTTTGTCGGTGTCACGAGAGACACCCAGGATTTCATAATAGTCGCGGGCCATATAGCAAAGGTAAAAGTTAGAAGGAAGAAAGAAAGCAGAAGTCAGTAGAAGATCACGGTCACTTGCTACCATACGGAAAAGTGTTTTGCCTACAGATGTGCAAGAGCAACACAGTATCCTTTAGAGGGTGGCTTGCCGGAGGTCAGACAGAAGATAAAATTAATTTTTGTTAATAAATTGATTTTACCCTTTAGCTTTTACAAAAATCACCGACAAATCTTGAATAACAGGTGCTTTCCTCGTGGGAGACGACAAAAGCTATAGAAGTTAAGAGCAGGGGAAGCCTTTGCTCAGACTTCTCACTGCTGAGTCGGCTGTCTCTTTTACAATTGTGCTACGTAGCAGAGGAAAACCCCGCCCATCAACCAGATGGGCTAGCCGCACCATTAGGTGTGGAAAACCACCCTTATGCAATGGAAGTGCATCTAAACTGGCACACTGCCTAGCTCAAAGTAATTAGCTTCTACAATCTAGCAAACCCCTGGGGTCTTGTGAAACTTCGCTAAATATTTAGATATTTTAAAATGTCTTAATTAAAATTTGCAACTTAGGGGATTGGGGACTGGGGACTGGGGATTGAGGATTTGGGACTGGGGACTGGGGATTGAGGATTGGGGATTTGGGATTTGGAATTTGGGATTTGGGATTTGGGATTTGGGATTTGGGATTTGGGATTTGGGATTTGGGATTTGGGATTGGGGGCTGGGTACGGGGTCTGAAGAGTTACAAGTGTAGAGGAGGAAAGGGTTCAGAGAAGAGGAATTTTCGCTCTGCGTTCCCAGTCCCCAGTCCCCAGTCCCCAGTCCCCAGTCCCCAGTCCCCAGTCCCCAGTCCCCAGCCCCAACCCCTAATCTATCGCCTCATAATCAGCCTGCGCGGTACTTTCTTCGTCAAAATCAAAGTTGAATTGTGGTATTAGTGTACCGTTCATTGGTGAATCTACTTCTGGAGTAAAAAGACTAGCTGAATCCTTCTCAATCTCATCGTTTTGGTTGTTAGCTCGGTTGTAGACATCGGCACCAATTGCAAACAGGGTTTGTTGGAAGTCTTCTAAGCGCTGCTTAAATTCCACTGTGGAAATGCTGGAGTCAATCATTGCCGCTTGGAGTTGGGAAACTTTTTCACTGGCCAAGGTTTTCATCTGGTCGCCGATAAAGTTGCTATTGTCCTTGATGGTGGATTCGTAACTGAACAACAAATTATCTGCTTGGTTTTTGAGTTCCACCAGTTCTTTACGTCTTCTATCTTCTTCAGCAAACAGTTCAGCCTCTTGGCGCATCCGTTCGACTTCGTTAGTACTCAAACCACCTGTATTGGTAATCCTGATACTCTGTTCTCTACCAGTACCTTTATCTTGAGCAGAAACCTTCAAGATGCCGTTGACATCGATTTCAAAGGATACTTCAATTTGCGGCACACCACGGGGCGATGGGGGTATTCCTGTGAGCAAAAACTTGCCGAGACTCTTGTTATCTCGTGACATTGCCCGTTCACCTTGGAGGATGTGAATTTCTACTGAGGTTTGCCCATCAACGGCGGTGGAAAAAACTTGTGACCGACTCGTAGGAATTGTGGTGTTGCGTTCAATGATTTTGGTGAACACTTCACCCAAGGTTTCAATTCCCAAGGACAGAGGGGTAACATCCAAGAGTAAGAGATTATCGACTTCACCACCCAATACACCTGCTTGGATAGCCGCTCCTAATGCTACAGCTTCGTCAGGGTTGATGGAGCGATCGGGAGCTTTGCCATCGAAAAACTTAATTAGCGCGTTTTGAACTGCGGGAATGCGCGTAGAACCACCTACTAAAATAATCCGATCTATGGCTTCTGGTTTGAGATCCGCATCTTTGAGCGATTGGATCAGTGGTTCGATGGTCGCTTCAATTAATTTCGCGGCGAGTTCTTCAAATTTAGAGCGGCTAAGTTCCATTTCTAGATGCTTTGGCCCGATGTCATCAGATGTAATAAAGGGCAAATTGATGGAGGTATTCACCATGCTGGAGAGTTCAATTTTTGCCTTTTCCGCTGCTTCCCGCAGGCGTTGCAGTGCCATCTTATCTTGGGAAAGGTCGATTTTCTCTTGTTCTTGGAAACGTTCCATCATCCAAAACACGATCGCATTATCAAAGTCGTCTCCACCCAAGTGGTTATTACCACAAGTTGCCTTAACTTCAAAAACGCCATCCCCAAGTTGCAGGATCGATACGTCGAAGGTACCGCCTCCTAAATCAAATACTAAAATTAGCTGCTCTTGGTCTTGCTTTTCTAACCCAAAAGCTAAAGCCGCAGCTGTTGGTTCATTGATGATTCGCAGTATTTCTAATCCGGCAATGGTGCCAGCATCTTTAGTTGCTTGCCTTTGGGCATCTGTGAAATATGCGGGTACGGTGATTACTGCTTGAGTGACTTCCTCACCCAAGAAGTTTTCGGCATCCTGCTTGAGTTTTTGCAGGATCATGGCAGATAATTCTTGTGGCGTGTAGTTTTTTGAGCGAATTTGGACATCAACGGTATCGTCTCGACCTTTGACACAGTTGTAAGGGACGCGATCGCGTTCTGTTTCAGTGTCTTCCCAACGCCGCCCAATAAATCGTTTAATACTGTAAATTGTGTTCTCAGCATTGGTTACGGCTTGACGCTTTGCCAATTGACCAACCAAGCGATCGCCACTTTTCCCAAATCCCACAATACTGGGAGTAGTTCGTCCCCCTTCAGAATTGGAGATCACCAGTGGTTGACCGCCCTCCAAAACTGCGACGCAACTGTTAGTAGTGCCTAAGTCAATCCCAATAACTTTTCCCATATTGGCCAGTATTTTTACTTATTTATTCTGCTGTAATATGTCGCGAACTAACTTTTTCCTAAGAACGAAGGCTAGCGGATAACGTCTGTGGAACCTCTATTGCTGGTAGCAAAAGAGAAGTTGCAACACAGAGAGTTATCCAAAGCCTTGTTTTTATTTAGGTACGCGATGCTCGTCCTTACTAGAACCCAGGCACTTCAGGTCAGCGAGGCGAGCGATTACAGCTTAACTGTTGGCTGAACTCGGCTGATCTTCTGGTGCAGCAGGGCTATCTTCCTTGGGAGCAGCGACTTTGACCATTGCATGGCGTAGCACGCGATCGCCCAAGTAGTATCCACGCACTAACTCTTCTAACACTGTTCCTTCAGGATGTTCATCCGTAGGTTCGCGCATTACTGCTTCGTGGAGGTTAGGATCAAATTCTTGATTTTCGGGACGCATTGGCGATACACCCAAGCGCTTTAGGCTATCTACTAATTGTTTGTAAACGCCTTGGTAACTTTTGTGCATAGTCATTTCGCCATCAGATTGCGGTTTGAGGTGCGATCGCGCCCGCTCAAAATTATCGACCACTGGCAGCAATTCCAAAATCGTATTCCGCTTCACCTGCAACTCTAAGTCTTCTTTTTCTTTACTAGTGCGTTTCCGGTAATTCTCAAAATCAGCGGCAATCCGCATATATTGAGTACTACGTTCTTCTAGCTGCGTTTTGAGGGACTCGATTTGTTGAGTCAGTTCTGCCAAAGCTGCCCTGTCCACTTCAGTTTTCTCGGTTGCAGCGAAGCTATTTTCTGGATTGATAGTAGCCGTATCTCCTGTTTGGGCTGCCACTTGCTCTGTCACCTCGCTACCAGATTCATTGAAATTAATTTGGGCTGGGGAGTCACTCATCATTGCTTGCTTTACCTCTGTTGGTTCACCCAATTGCTGGCTTGTGTTGTTTATCTGTTTATTTTCATCGATCATTGTCCATTCATTCCAGATCCTATTTAGGGCAGTGTATCTCCACAGCTTGCAGCCGTCGTCATCCACGACTTGCCACTGGGGCTGATTTTGTTGCCGACAAGTTTCTGGAAGTGATTTAACCGTCCTCTTATTGTGACAAATGGTGAACACGTTAGCCCAGACGCTACGAAGGCGGGAACCCGAACGAGTAGGACTGGGGACTGGGGACTGGGTACTGGGTACTGGGGACTGGGGACTGGGGAGATTGGTAAATAGATCCGCGCTCTAGGGGTTTAGTAAAAGGGCGGTTAGGGACTGACAAATAAAAAAATATCCAATTAACTCTTGTGGGGTGGGCGTCTCGCCCGCCCTATGAACTGGGCGCTCATGTTGCCCACCCCACAATATTAGATAATTTATTTCTTGGAGTTCCCTTAGAAACCGCGTCTACACGAGGCTTTACCCACCTCCGTGGGTTTAAAACACTCAATTTTGTTGCAACTAAACGCCCTGCTACCGCTAACAGAACTCAGCACGGGCTAAACGCCTCGCTACCGCTAACAGCGCTCAGCACTCAGAACTGTTTCGGTGACTTAGGACTTTTTTGGAAAATGAGAATTCTATGTCCCAGACTGGGAATACTTTCAGTAGAGGTTTCCCCAAATCAATTGCTCATTTATGAACTCGTCACCACAACGGCGCAGTACCGCTCTAACTACCAGAACAGAGTTTTCGCCCTTTGGCAATAAGCTAGTCCAATCTGGCTATGTCAATACCGAACAGATGAGGCAGGCACTAATTGAAAGCCGCAAATCTGGCATACCCTTAACGGAAGTACTAGAGTCAATCACTGGGCAACAACTATCGCCTGAGTTGCTCAGGCAATATAAAAAACAGCAGCTATTTGAACTTAAAATCCTATACGGAGTTGAATTCCTCGATCCTGAAGTCAACTCTGTTGGCAATACGATGATGGGGAATCTGATTGAAACCCTGATCCCAGTCGATATCTGTCGTCGCCATCGTTTAGTACCACTGTCGAAACACGAAGACCAAACCCCGCCCTCAGTTTTAGTGGCGATGGTCGCTCCAGATAATCTAGAGGCTTCCGATGACCTGAATCGCATCTTGCGCCCCCAAGGCTTGGCATTGCAGCGCATGGTGATTACCCAGGAAGACTACCAGCAGCTAATCAACCAATACCTGGATGAAATGGCTGTTCGGCAAAAGCACCTAGAACAAGAAAAGTTTACAGATATTAATCAGGATTTAGAAAACCTCGGAAATCTCGATCTTGCTGATGCTCCTGAAGAAATGGAGGCTGATCTAGGGGCAGCGATGAAGGGCGCAGAGGATGCCCCAGTCATCAACCTAGTTAATAGAATCCTGGCTAAAGCATTACATGAAGGCGTTTCTGATATTCATATTGAACCACAAGAAGAAAACTTACGCATTCGCTTTCGGAAGGATGGCGTACTGAAGGAAGCTTTTGATCCCCTACCGAAAAAAATTATCCCGGCGGTGACAGCCCGATTTAAAATCATCTCCAATCTAGACATTGCGGAACGACGTTTACCCCAAGATGGACGTATCCGGCGGATGTTTGAGGGGCGCAAAGTCGATTTCCGGGTGAATACCTTACCCAGTCGCTACGGGGAAAAGGTGGTGCTGCGGATTTTGGATAACTCCTCTACCCAACTGGGATTAGATAAGTTAATTACCGATCCAGAGACTTTACATATTGTCCAGGATATGGTTAGCCGTCCCTTCGGTCTAATTTTGGTAACTGGGCCAACTGGTTCTGGGAAAACAACCTCGTTGTATTCTGCACTCTCAGAAAAGAATGATCCCGGAATTAATATCAGTACTGTAGAAGACCCAATTGAATACAGTCTACCAGGGATTACTCAAGTACAGGTGATTCGGGAAAAAGGGCTGGATTTTGCTACCGCTCTGCGGGCTTTTTTACGACAAGATCCAGATGTGTTATTGGTGGGTGAAACGCGGGATAAAGAAACGGCAAAAACAGCTATTGAAGCTGCCTTGACTGGTCACTTAGTATTAACTACCTTACATACCAATGATGCCCCAGGTGCGATCGCACGTTTGGGAGAAATGGGGATTGAGCCTTTTATGGTTTCTAGTTCCCTAATTGGCGTTCTCGCTCAACGTTTGGTGCGGCGTGTCTGTTCTGAATGTCGTATTCCCTACACTCCTACAACCGAAGAATTGGCTCGTTATGGTCTATCAGCTTCCTCTGATGTCGGAGTCACCTTCTATAAAGCTAACACCTTGACATTAGATGCGATCGCCGAAGCCAAAGCCAAAAATCAGCTTTGTCCAAAATGTAATGGCGGCGGCTACAAAGGGCGTTGTGGTGTTTATGAAGTTATGCGAGTCACCGAAAACCTCCAAACTCTCATTAACGAAGATGCACCCACAGAACGCATCAAAGAAGTGGCAATAGAAGAGGGGATGAAAACCTTACTAGCTTACAGTTTAGACTTAGTGCGCCTTGGTTCTACCACCCTAGAAGAAGTAGAACGGGTGACGTTTACTGATACTGGTTTGGAGGCCGAATTAAAAGCCAAACGTAAGACTGGACTTACCTGCCGGAGTTGCCAGGCCACATTGAAACAAGAATGGTTGGATTGTCCTTACTGTATGACAGCTCGGTTTTAAGACTGGGCATTGGGCATTGGTCATTGGTCATTAATCATTGGTCGATGGTTAGTAACTTTAAACAAATGACAACGGACAAATGACGAATGGCACTAAGTTAAGATACAGCCCTTGCCCTGACTGGTTCCCAGCCTGGAGGCTGGGAACCCATTCTGGGAGGCTCTGCCTCCAGTAGCTTGACGAGAGGCAGAGCCTCTCGGAATGCATTCCCAGCCTTCAGGCTGGGAACGAGGCTACACAAGCTTTTGAGCTTTTCTTAGTGCCATTCGGACAAATGACAAAGAACAAATAACAAATATTAAAAGGAAGCAGAACTATGGAAATGATGATTGAAGACTTGATGGAGCAATTGATTGAATTGGGTGGCTCGGATATGCATTTATCCGCAGGTTTGCCTCCCTACTTCCGCATCAGTGGCAAACTCACCCCCATAGGTGAACATGTATTAACAGCCGATCAATGTCAAAGGCTAATTTTTAGTATGCTCAACAACACCCAGCGTAAAACCTTAGAGCAGAACTGGGAGTTGGATTGTTCTTATGGTGTTAAAGGTTTAGCTCGCTTCCGGGTCAATGTCTATAAAGAACGTGGTTCTTATGCTGCTTGTTTACGGGCATTAAGTTCTAAGATTCCTAACTTTGAAAAATTAGGTTTGCCAGATATCGTGCGGGAAATGACAGATAAGCCCAGAGGACTAATTCTGGTGACAGGCCCTACAGGTTCCGGCAAAACAACAACCCTAGCGGCAATGATTGACTTGATTAACCGCACCAAGGCAGAGCATATTTTGACGGTGGAAGACCCAATTGAATTTGTCTACGAACCAATTAAAAGTTTGGTTCACCAGCGACAACTAGGTGAAGATACTAAGAGTTTTGCTAATGCTTTGAAAGCAGCTTTGCGGGAAGATCCAGATATTGTTTTGGTAGGGGAAATGCGCGATTTAGAAACAATTTCTTTGGCGATTTCCGCAGCCGAAACAGGACACTTGGTATTTGGCACGCTACACACCAGTTCTGCCGCCCAAACGGTTGACCGGATTATTGACGTTTTCCCCCATGAAAGACAAACCCAGGTGCGGGTACAATTGTCTAACTCTTTAGTGGCAGTATTTAGCCAAACCTTGGTGTCTAAGAAAAACCCTAAACCCGGTGAATATGGTCGGGTGATGGCTCAAGAAATTCTGATTGTTACTCCTGCTATTTCTAACTTGATTCGAGAAGGTAAAACATCTCAAATTTACTCAGCTATTCAAACTGGTGGCAAATTGGGGATGCAAACTCTGGAGAAGGTTTTAGCCGATTTTTATAAAGCAGGAACGATTTCCTTTGAAGCGGCCATGTCTAAGACTTCTAAGCCAGATGAAATCCAACGTCTCATCGGTACTTCTGTGCCACCACAAGCAGCAGGTGCGAAACCAGGTGCAGCTGCCAGAGCGCATTAAAGGAAGTGAGAAGTGGGGAGTAATAATTTTAGATTTTAGATTTTAGATTTTGGATTGAAATTTAATCCAAAATCCTCAATCCAAAATCCAAAATAAAATTGCTCCATGCCCAATTAATAACAACTATTTTGAATTTATTTTATGCCAAACTTCGTTGCCCGTGTTCGGGATTCGCAAGGAAACTCTCGAACAGAAAAAATTGTTGCCGAATCGTTGGTACAAGCTCGGACTAATCTCAGAGATAAAGGTTTTGTCATCCAAGAACTCAAACAATCTCAGGGATTTCAGCCAGATGTTGCCTTCAAAAATTTCCAGAATTCCTTAATTAAGGTTTCGGTTAAAGACAAAGCCGTTTTTTCGCGTCAATTTGCCGTTTTGATGAATGCGGGAGTTGCGATCGTTAGAAGTCTAGGGGTACTTTCTGAACAGTGTAGTAATACTAAACTGAAACAAGCCCTGGTGGAGATTAGCACCGATGTTCAAAGCGGAATGAATCTTTCAGAGGCAATGCGGAAGCATCCTGACTGTTTTGATGGATTATATGTGAGTATGATTCAAGCTGGCGAAGTTGGTGGTGTTCTAGACGAAGTATTAAATCGTTTAGCTAAGTTGTTAGAAGATGTTGCTCGTCTGCAAAACCAAATTAAATCAGCATTATCTTATCCAACGGTCGTGGGTTTTATCGCAGTTGCGATCTTTCTTGGCATGACCATTTTTCTGATTCCGATTTTTGCCACAATTTTTGTGCAAATTGGAATTTCATTACCACCTCTAACGCAATTCTTG
Organism: Nostoc sp.; assembly: GCF_036917975.1. Taxonomy (GTDB): domain Bacteria; phylum Cyanobacteriota; class Cyanobacteriia; order Cyanobacteriales; family Nostocaceae; genus Nostoc. Next base: position 35,874 of record NZ_JBALEJ010000047.1, on the reverse strand, counting down.
ATGGATGCTAGTAAATTTTTGAGAAGTCCGAGTGCTTTCATCCTTCTCGCTGCTCTTATAGGACTAAAAATTGCCTATGGAAAATACGCTCAAACTCCTGTTGGTCGCATCACAATTGATCGTCTTTCCCTGAAAATGCCGTTGTTTGGTGACTTAATTCAAAAATCTTCAGTTGCCCGCTTTAGTCGGACTTTTGGCTCTTTGACTCGTTCAGGTGTACCAATTTTAACTTGCTTAGAAATTGTCCGAGATACATCAGGAAACCAAGTAATTGCCAATGCTATAGATGCAGCCCGTATAGAGATTCAACAAGGAGGCATGATTAGCATTGCTTTACAAAAAGATGCCGTTTTTCCAGCTATGGCAATTCAGATGATTAGTATCGGAGAAGAAACTGGAGAATTAGATGGAATGTTGATGAAAGTTGCTGATTTCTATGAAGATGAAGTTGAGCAAGCAGTAAAAGCAATGACCAGTATTTTAGAACCGGTGATGATTGTAGTTCTAGGGGGAATGGTTGGAACAATTTTGCTAGCGATGTATCTGCCTATGTTTGCGGTATTTGAAAAGCTGGGATAAAGAATTAATAGTTAGGAGTTAGAAGTGAGGAGTCAGGAGTTAAAACTTTTTATTCCTAAACTGTTAACTCTTAACTTATTAATTTTATTCTTAACTTCTAACTCCTAACTCCTCACTATTTAATAAACTATGACTGTGCAAAAATCTCACTACGAAGCGAGTTTGGCAGAGTACAGCAATCATCTAGCTGCGATCGCCTTACTAAAGCAATATCGTCCATACTTGGAGATGATCCCTAGCCTGCGCCGTCCAGATGAAAGTGTTATCACTATACCCTTGCCAATTGTCCGTCTTCGCAATGCTACAACAGCGCCACAAACAATTTGCTTACCCTGTGATGTGGCAATTTTAATGTGCGATCCAGAATGGAAAATCAAAACTGGAGCCGAAATTTTAGTTTTTATTCATCGCGCTCACGAAGACTTTTCTGATTTATTAGGACGTTGGCGACAAACACAAGTGTACTTGGACAATGATTATGAGTGGTTGATGCCTCGGCGCCACAGTCATATTTTGAGTGAGGGAGCTAATACTATATATCCTCTATTTGTCGTTTTTAGTGAGACTGTAGAACGCATTCCCAGAGGTCTGGTGGGAGCCGAACTCCCATTTATTATTATGCAAACACCAGATTCACTGCTTGAGGAAAATTTCACAGAAATTTTCTCTCCAGAAATTCCACCAACTTAGAAAAAGTTATACCAATTCTATAGGAATTACGTACTGTACAAAGTCAGAAATATATCATCTATCAAACTCATATATTAATCTTCTCCGTTTGAAAATTGGTATTGACTATATTTATTAGTTTGAAGCGAAATCATTACAATTAGTTAAAAACAGAATCTTAGATTTATTTTAGTGAATATAAGCTAAATAAATATATTTTTATCCTATAGCAATCCAATTTGATTTTTTCAAAAATCTAAGTACATACAGGGTGTGCTATCGTGTAACATCATAACGCACTCTAGTCTAACATCACTTACTTAAGCTAAATTTAGATCCCCGACTTCTTGAATAAGTCGGGGATATGGACATTAAATAATTGCCTCTTGACAAGCTCAAATTAGTTACTATACAGCACTTCCGGCAGCTATGAGGTACATCCTAAAAGCTGAAAGCAATGATAGGAGAGGGGCAAGCAGAAAACTGTATTGCATAATAGCCGGAAGCGCTGTAATCTGTTGTTCATACGCATCTTAGCAAAAAAACAATATAAACTAAACTGATGAACAATCAAATTAAGATTTTGATAACAGTAGCATTACTTGTAAGTTCTACAGCAGTAAAATCTTCTAGTGCGACAGAAAAAAATACTGATTTTTTTGCTACAAATATTAGCTCTATAGCTCCAAAGCAAATGAAAATAGCACAAGCTATAGAACCTAGAGTTATTAAGCTTCGTCTAGCCGATTCTGGTGTTTCAGTAGGAAGTGTCTTATCTTGGGGATTTGCTGGTTTGATCCAAAAAAGATCAACTGATTGGGTTCGTTTAGAAATAAGCGATCGTCAAGTAAAAGTAGTACATACAACAAGAACGACTAATTGGTTAACCCAAGTTTCTAAATGGTGGGATCATCCTGTCAGAAAAATTGCTTTTAAACCAGATTCTTGTAAACTAGATAACGTACAAAACCAAGGTGGCTCAGATATAGAAACCCAACTGAGAGACATAAAAAAGTTGTATGATTCTAAACTAATAACAGAGCAACAATATCAAGAGTTGCAGCGTAAAGTTATTAATCAAATAAATACCACTCCCAACCAAGCTACTACGATTAATTCGGAATGTATTCTTTTAGGAGAAAACGCTACAGTACCACTTAAAGATATGACTTTATTAACTAAAGGAGAATTTAAAATTGAATATCTAGAGGGCAATGAATGGAAATATGCAGCTTTTAGAGTACCAGAAAAAGAATATCATTAGCAACCTGCAAACAATAAATTTTTCCACATATAAGCGCTATATAGGACTACTATTTGATTTTTAAAAAGATACGTAGGGTGTTTTAGCGACAGCGTAACGCACCAAACCCTTACGAATTGTGCGTTAAGGGAACTCCAAGAAATAAATTATCCAATATTGTGGGGTGGGCGTCTCGCCCGCCCTATGGACTGGGCGGGCAAGATGCCCACCCCACAAGAGTTAATTGAATACTTTTTTATTTGGAAGTCCCTAAGATGAAATCCGTAACGCACCCATAGTGTCTAATTTTGTTCAAAAATCAAATAGTAATCCTATAGCAATTCTATTTTATTTGTAATAATTGCAACCCGCATATCCCCGACTTCTTTGAGGAGTCGGGGATTTTATTTATCACGAATGATTTAGAGGTAACTATATTTGATCAAGCGTAAACCCTCTAGTCGGAGAGCTTCAGGATAGAGAGCCTTGTAAATATTGCAATTTGGTGATTGAATATCATAACGACCTGTAGCCTTAAAGGTTGCCAAAGGACAACCACCTGTACACCAATATTTCCACTCACATGTACGACAGCCTTCTTTTTCCTCAACTGACAAATTCTGAATACCTGCTTTATCTTGTCGCACAACACTTAAAGGATCTTCAGTGGCAGATGAAGATACAGTTTTATGTAGCTGCATCTGGCATTTAGCAATTTCTCCTTTGTAATCAAATACGAGATAGCTTTGTCCAACTCCACAAGTTCGTTTATGAGGAGAAGATAAGTTAGCACGATCAATCAATGAGCCTAGCAAGCTTCGATTAGGTAATTTCAATTCAATAACTTTGAACGCTGCTAACATTCCTTCAATCAGCCGAGATTCTTCTAGTTGTAAATCTTCGTAAGAAGCTGACAGTTCGTTTTCGCGATAGAAATTTAAACTAAAGGGTAGATTCTTTTCCAATATCCATTCAATAAGAGCGGGTAATCCTTCTGCGTTCCGCCCACTAACTGTAATGGAAATATCTGGTATAAGACCATTTTGCAAAGCAATCTTAATACCTCGTTCAACATCTTGAAATGATCCCTTTCCACCCGCATAAGAACGTTGGATATTGTGAAAATCGGATAATCCATCTAGTGAAATCATGAGACGCAGATTCAATGTTTGCAGCATCTCAATCATCTCAGGTGTAATCAATGTTCCATTACTGAGAACGACTCCATCTAATATGATGTCTGTTTCTTTACTAAGGGATTGAGCGTACAAATGCAGATCCTTAATTAAAGGGGAACATAGTAATGCTTCTCCTCCTGCATACTTCAGTTTGACGCGGCGGTAATTATTTAAAATTGCAGAGCGAAATGTAGCTTCAATAGCTGCTTTACCTATATCCATTGACATATCATTTGCTACATGGGGAAGGTAGCAGTAATCGCATCTTAAGTTACAGCGATCGGTGATATGTAACCATGCTGTTAAAGTTTCTGGTATTTCATTTAGATGAAATGAGTAATTATTATTAGGTGCTATCAAACGTGCTTGATATAGTTCTTGAATAGCTGTCTGTAAGTCTGTTGAATCAATAGAAGGATTTTCTATTACAATATCATCTAATTTATGAGGTTGTGTAAATTGATTTAGTAAATATATTGCTGATTGATTTAGAACTGCTACTTTATGATGAGTACCATAACAGATAGAATAAGTATCATCTAGATTCATCATCTGTGAGTTGGGAACTCTTACAAACTCTGTCTCCAACATCCCTAGAGATAACCGGATATCTGAGCTTAATTCTGTTAAAGGGGATAAGTCACAGGCACAATCCCCTCCGTCACAGTCGCATTGCCCAGTTGGTACATAAGTAGAGTTGAGAGAAACTAAAATTTTGGGTTGATCAATTTTTTTACTAAGCATGAGAAGATGGCTGTTTAGTGGCACGTATTCTAGTCAGGAACATTTGTTGATCGCACCATTCCTTGAGGGCTTTATGATCTTTCCACTGAGATTTTAGTTGTTGAATCAGAGTTTTAGAAAGTTCTATCGGCAAACGTTCAATTTTCTTTTGGAGGAGATTTAGCTCATGTTTGATTGAATACGGCCCGAAACCTCCATGTTGAAAGATTTTGGGTATTCCTTGAGCATATTTACTGAAAGCAAAATCGTAGTTCGCTTCTTGAAATGCAACATCACCTTCTATCCGTAATATACGGCCAAAGTATAATGTATGGATATTTTGATAGGATTGGAAGCGATCGCTAAGTTCTCGTGCATAATCTGAGATATGGTTGTATGCTTTTGCATAATAATCAAACTCAGCTTTACCTACCAGGCTATCGATGGCATATCGCATGTCATTGTATTCTAGACTAGTCTGATAAGACCGTTGATTGAGTATTAGAGCTTGTTCTTGCAACGTGCGATCGCCTGTTTGAAACCCAAGATGCCAATAGACACTAGCAATTTGGTGTAAAATCCCAGGTAATTCCTCTTCAAGTCCGTATTTTTCTGCCAGTTTCAGGCTTTTTTCTAAAGCATCTTGAGCAAGACTTAGGAGATTGAGATCCCACTGTACTTGTGTCACATCCCAAACGGCTTCATTTACTACCTCGGCACTAAACCACTGATTTAAGCCTAACTGAAAGTATGCTCTACATAATATTTGATTATCGTTTTCCTCATTGTCGCAACGGCTTAATGCTCGTTCAAGTAGCTGTTTAGCTTTCACATAATTACCATTATCTACTAAAATAGTAGCAGAGGCAATTTCGGCGTTGGCTATTTCGCGTTCGCTCTCAACACTCGACCACATATCAATAGCAGCTTTAAAACACTGTTCGGCTTTTACGTAATCTTTTTGTTGTCCATACAAAAATCCCAAGTTATTCTGAATGCTAGCCATAACTTGAGTTAAGCCTTTGTCAGGAGTATCAACTTCCATCGCAGCATCCCAACCTAGTTTGTAATATTTCTCAGCTTCCTGAAAGTTGTTGAGTTGTCGATGCAGATAACCAACTAGGTTAGCTACAGCAGGAATAGCGTATGATAGATTTTTGCCTTGAACTAAGGATAAACACTCTTGCTGATATTTCAAGGCTTCGTCATAGAAATGTAACTTGGTATTTAGCATTCCCAAGACATTGTAAATATCGGCTTGATGAGATGAATTAGCAGATTCTTCAGATAGCATTCTCTCTAGCTTGATCAACTCATTTTCTTTTGTACTCTTGTCTTTAAGAGCGTGAACAATCTTTGATTCAAAAATAATCAGTTTAAATTTTTGATCGGGGGTTATCTCGGTTTCAAACTGTTTGGCAATTGCCAACAATTGATTGACAAAACCAAATTTTTTAGATTGGCGGCGTATCCTATCAGTAACTTCATGCCAAGTTTCAAAACCTATTTTTGGATCGGCGTATAAAGCATTCCAGAGCCATCGCGTAGTATTGAATTCCCGCAGTTGTTTTATTTCTTCAATCAGAAACTCGATATTAGTGACTTTATGAGAATCATCAGAGTGACGTTGAATCTCCAATACCCTTTTTTGTGGACCTAAATCGTAATCTTTTTGCTCGAAATATTTGGCAGCAATCCGACTATCTCGTTTTCTCCATTCTAAATCTGGGTCAATATCTGCCCATACATATTTCTCAACCAAGTCTCGCACAATATCATGTAATGATATTTGCGAACCACCGATTACGGGTTTGATAAAAAAGTAGCTTTGTGCATCAATAAATAATCTTTGAGCTTCTTCTGGAGATAGTTCTAATAAATTAGCAATATCAGCACTATCTAATGGATAGATACGTGAAAGCAACAGAGTTAACCGATCCATTGATGTCCGAAGCTGCGTAATATGTCGAACCATCTCAGCTTCAAATCCACCAGTTTTTTCTAACCTGCTGGGAATCGTTTCTATATCTTCACTCTCTAACCAATCTGGTATGACTTCCCGATAAGCATACTCTACCCCAAATTCAATCATGATCGGGCTACCACCAGAAAGAACTATGATCTTTTTAACCAAGTCTTGTCCGAGAGTAAAGTGAAGCTGTTCCTCCTTAGAAAGAATGTATGTTTGCACATCTTCATGAGTAAATTCATTTAATTCTAAATAAGTTAATTCTTCTTCTTTGAATGACTTTTCTAGAATTTGCCTGGCAATACTAGGGCGACCTGCTAAAATAAATACAGCATTCTCTAGCTGAAGGCACAAATTGCCAATACACTCCCAAACTTGCTCTTTTACATCTGCTTGTCCTAATTTTTCAACCGTATCAATTAGAAATACTAGTTTCTGTTGGCTGGATTTTCGATTAATTTCATCGACCAAGAACTTTTCAAGCTGTCTACGTTCTTGTGCGTATGCAGTTTGACTGAGGCGGTTTTCATCTTCTCGCAATTGTCGTAACCGAAGCAACCATTCTTGATATGTAGAATCGTATAATTGTTTGGCAATTTGAGTGTATAAATCTTCCGCATCATTAAAAATAGGGATATCACAATCAATAATTTCACTCGTCCCAATCTGAACTTGGTTTAGACGAGATTGTAATGCACGAAGCAACCAAGTTTTGCCAATCCCACCTCTACCCTCGACTAAAACGACATGCAGCTTATTAGACTCCTGAACAAGGGAAATTATTCGATTTAGATGTTCTGCGCGGCCAACAAACTCTAATTTATCTAGTTCAGACATAATATAGGACTCCTGTTTTATTTTTGTAAAAACTCAGTACACACCTAATCCCTAATCCTTAGTTAATTATTTTGAATTGCTTCATCAAGCTTCTGAATTAAATCTCTATATGGTGTATCATTATATTCGTCCTTATGTAGATAGTAATTGACAACAAACTGAAATTCCCAGTCATTTTCTACTTCAGACTTAAGGGTATAAATAAATTCATGGAATTGCTCTCTATCTGTATTACGGAATATTCCTAGAGTTTCTTCAACAGTTTTTTCAAAGAAATCCTGGCGGAGTTCTTGTCGATAAGCCAGACTATTCGGGCCACAATTGATAAATCCAGCATGTTTTTGAAGACTTTGAAAAAAGTACTGCATAGACCAAGTACCTGCAAAAGCAGAATTATTCTTTGATTTCAATTCATGAATATATTCCCAGCAGATTTGAGCTGCTTCGCTACAAAGTGATTGAAAGTTATCAGGCGAACTTTCTCTCAGAAGACCAATAACTAGTAGCCGTCGTGTCATGCCATCTTTGATAATCGTTTTATCACGAGTAAAAATAGATGTCTTTGTCAGTTCAGCATTTAATTTAAAAATATCATCACTGAAAGGTAATTGAAATCTCTGAACGGCTTTCTTTAATATCCAAGTTCCATTGAGTATGGGAAATATACTCAGTTTTTCAATTGATTCGTACAGATGATTATTTTCTTTTGTCAAGCTTTCTCTAATCTGATCTCTACACTTTTTGAGGCTTTTTTCCCATAATTGGTTTCCATAACTGTTTAAAAATAAATTAACTGTGTAATCACCACCTCGATAAACTTTTAATGCTTCAGCAATTCCCCCTGGATGTCCGCCAGTTAAATATAGTAAGTGTCCTGCCAGGAGAGCAAGACTTTCAGAAGTCATTCTGAAGGAATTGAGATATTTTGTTGCTGTATCTTCAATCACTTCCCAGTTAAACGGAGAGAGTGTTAGTTTCGGAAAAATTCGATCTAAGGGGAGATCAATCAGGCAGCGAGCTGCAATCACAACTCGAAATCTCCGGGAATTTTCTTTAAAAAACAGTAATTCTTTCAAACATTTTTCAATTTTCCAGGCGAAGTCTCTGAAGTCATTAAAAAGTTCATTTAAACGTTGTTTTTGTGGGGCACTTCCATCCAGATCGATTAGCAGCACAATACCTTTTTTATCCTGAGCTTGCCATCTAGCCCAATTTCTATGCAATAGTGAGCCTAAACGCTCTCCCCAACTTAATTTATGCCCTTCTGGGATTGTCAAGTTGAGAGAACTTGCTAATCGTTTTTCTAAGTCTTCAATACTTTCATAACTAGATATAGAAGCATAAGCACAACACCATTGCAATTCTTGAAAACGCCCCTGTATCTGTTTGAGAAATTCTGTTTTTCCGTAACCTTCCGGTGCTGTCACTAGACGATAAGGAGGAGAGTTAATTGCGGTAATCTCATTAATTGCAGCATCCCGATTAGTGAATGGGATCTTCTCAGGCTCAGGCTCTACAGATTGTTGAGTTAGCTGAATTAACTCTAATTCAAATTTTTGTATTTCATTGAATTTATCATCAAGTTGCCTTTCCAATCTATTTTTATCGACATCACTAAGCGTCCGTACTATTTGTCTGCTGATACTTTCAATATCAGTTTTTAAATAAGCGATTGACTGCTCTAGATAATTTTTTCTTGAATCTGAAGGATTGTTCATTACTTTTAGGAATTAAATTAATGGTTTATGGTATTAAGTTCGTTTTCGACTCGCTCAAGTTCTTGTAGTATGGTGTTGATTTGGCGTTGGATGATATTGCGATCGCTCGCGCTCAGGGTATAGTTGAGTTGATTGTGAGCCGCCTCATAATCACTACTGAGAACGTCAAAGCGTTGTTGCAAAGTTTTGATTTTGAGTTGTTGCACTCTGCTCTTAATTGTCTGGGTATGTGCATTTGACGAAATCGGCAAGGCTATTTCATCCCATGCTGCAATCAATACATCCGCAGGAATCATAAAAGCAGTTTTGGTATCTTCTCGCCGCTTCTCTGCCGCTACTGCCATACCAACAACTCCCACAAGGGTTTCATCCCATATCGGCGCACCACTAAAGCCTGGTTCTACTCTGTAGCCAGTTACCTTACTATCTTCCAGTTGCACCCATCCCTTTCCTTGGGCGTCTCGCAACACGCCTGTCGCCCAAACGCCATCATTGTGTCCGTTAGGAAAACCGAATATGCGGAAAGGATGCTCCCAGATATTGTTAGCTCTTATTAGCTGAATGGGTTGGGCTTCTTTAGGTAATTGCCCTTCTATTTGCAACCCAGCAATATCTTCAGGTTCGGAGGTTGATGCATTGCTGACAACGGGTTGCCAAAAAATAACTTTAGCTTTTAGTTGTTGCCCTGATGCAATTAGGGGAAAATCTAAATAAATATCATCACTAGGAGCTTCAACTATATCTTCTGGTAAAGATAGAGCAGAGGTAATAACATGAGCGCATGTCAGGATGTAATTTTCAGTTCGTCCAGAGACTAAAAAACCTACACCAACTACCGCACCACTAGGATGAAAAATCCGGGCGATCGCTGACCTAAAAGTTTGAATATAATTATCTGTACTTACTACCATGCTATGCCTTGTCTTGCTTCCATTTCAAGGTAATTTCGTAGTTAGCTTCGCCACTTACAGAAGTAAAAATTGCACCCGCAGCAGCATTTAACTTAATCCCAAACTTAACTTCTACCTCATTAGCAGGTGTATTAAGCTGACTCAGTTTAGTGATAATTGCTGAAGCGACAGGTTGGATTTGATCTAATACCTCGTCAAATTTCTTTTTAGCTTCAACTACCATTTGCCCTGTGTCTGCTCTGGCAACACGTCTCACAGCATTGCTATTTTCTGGCTCATCAACTTCAACTAAAAACTTCGTCCCATCTTGGAGAGAAAATTCTGTAATTTGTTTCTGATTCATAATGAATGAAACCTGTTATTTTGAACTAATAGTTTAATGTGTTGATCATCAAATGAGTTGGCAGAATTTTTGTAATTCTATTTTCATTTAATGGTTAACTCGTTAAATAATTCTCCAATAATTTCTGACTTTTTTCTCCCATTTCATTAAATTTCTGCCAAGACTCTCTCCACCTATCATTCGTTAATTGACAAATTACTAGTAGTGTGTGTCATTAATTTTGAGGGTTAACAAAACGAACCGCATTCGCGCAGCGTCTCGTTAGAGAAGGACGCAAAGAGCGCAAAGTTAAGAGGTAAAGAAGAGAAATTGGAATTTGATTCACCTATCAGAATTAATGGGACAGACTACTAGTAGTCCATAAATGTAACGAAAGTCTAGTACGTAGTAAGTACTTAAATCCTAACTACAAACTTATTTACCCAGCATAGTTGACTTGACAGCCTACTAGAAGTTTGTGAAGTTTCTGAATAAACTGACTAACTTCTTGCTGCGTGGGCATTACAAGCTGCTTGACTGTCGTGCTACAGATACAACAATTGTTATGTTAACTGTTATATTAGTTATATCAACAGCCTGATTTCAATTAGTAATTATACTGACTCAGCTAGAAAATTACTTGAATTTAAGTAAGTAGGTAAGAATAAATTAAATTATGTTACGATATGTAAATTTAATTAAATTTTCTCGTGGTAACGTTATGCAAACCACGTCTATAAAAATATCCCCGACTTCTTGAAGAAATCAGGGATCTAGTTAATTGAATAGCTGGTACCTGGAAGTACTGAGGAATTTTTACTTGCAAATAGTCCATCAATTCGGAGAACACTTGGCACAAAAATCAGGACTGAATTTACAGTATTGGCTATTTGTCAATTGGTAAGCTGTACAATAAGGAAAACTGGTAAGTTCAATTTTAGCTGCTTGTAATTTGGAACCATTCGGCAACGCTTCAGTAAGTTTGGTTTTAGCAGCCAGAAATATAGCTAAAAGCTTAGGCAACGCTATGCAGGCAGCGATATTTAGCAATGTTAGCAATATAGTGTCTATCAAATTCATAGGTAGTCATGCCCTGTGAAACGTAGGCGTAGGCGTAGCCCGTGTAGACATCGCTGTTTTTAGATGCAAACACATTCATTGCTTGCACTCTATGTAAACTAACTTTAACATAAATTTTTGTAAATATAAACGTGGAATTCCTGGAATTATCATACACAGAAGGGAATGTGGATAATAAGGACGGTGATTGTAGCGAAATAACAAAATAAGCTGTAAAAACGATCAGTTTAAAATCTTTAGGTAAGGTGTTATGTCAAAAACCCAAACCGTCTCTTCTTTTTTATCTAACATCAGTGAGGGAGAACGGCAGTCATTAAAGCGGTTGGTAGATTACACAAATGTAGAATCGCTACCAGAAGTTTGGCCTTTAGCCGCTCAAAAATTTGGTGAAGTTGTCGCCCTCCGCAGTCCTCTCAGTAAACCAGAAGTAGTGATTACTTATACCCAGCTAGTAGAGCAAATACAACTATTTGCTTCTGGGTTACAGGCGTTGGGAGTCAAGGTAGGCGATCGCATTTCCCTAATTGCTGACAATAGTCCTCGCTGGTTCATTGCCGATCAAGGCATCATGACTGCTGGAGCCGTTGATGCTGTGCGTAGCTCCCAAGCGGAAAAAGAAGAACTGCTGTTTATCATCGCCAATAGCGGCAGTACAGCGATCGTCGTTGAGGATTTAAAAACACTTAAAAAACTCCAAGACCGGCTCAAAGATTTACCAATTCAAGTGGTAATCTTACTTTCTGATGAAGCATCACCGACAGACGAAACCCTAAAAGTACTCAACTTTACACAGTTGATTGAAATTGGGGTAAATCATCATTTTGTGCCAGCCAAGCAAAATCGTGACGCTTTAGCAACCCTAATTTATACCTCTGGGACTACGGGTAAACCCAAGGGTGTAATGCTGTCTTATAAAAATTTGATGCACCAAGTAATAACTTTTGGGACAGTATTGCAACCAAATACTGGCGATATCGTTCTCAGTATCCTACCTTCGTGGCACAGCTACGAACGAACTGTTGAATATTACCTACTATCTCAAGGCTGCACGCAAGTTTATACTAATTTGCGCTCTGTGAAAGGGGATTTGAAAAAATTTAAACCCAATTACATGGTGGGTGTACCCCGGCTGTGGGAATCGATTTATGAGGGAGTGCAAAAGCAGTTCCGCGAACAACCAGCGAATAAGCAACGCCTAGTTAACTTTTTATTGGGCATTAGCGATAAATATATCAAAGCCCAGCGAACTGCTCAGGGATTGGATTTAAATAATCTTCATGCTTCCGCCATCGAGCGATTAGCAGCTAAAATCCAAGCATCTGTTTTCTTGCCTCTCCACGCCTTGGGTGAACGACTGGTTTATGCCAAGGTGCGAGAAGCCACAGGAGGACAAGTTAAGCAAATGATTAGCGGTGGTGGTGCGCTTCCGAGACATATCGACAACTTCTTTGAAATTATTGGTGTGCAGATTTTGCAAGGCTATGGTTTGACAGAAACTTCTCCTGTTACCCATGTGCGCCGTCCTTGGCGAAATTTGATTGGTGCATCAGGACTACCACTCCCCGCTACAGAAGCTAAGATTGTAGATCCTGAAACAAAAGCGCCTCTACCAGTAGAAAAGCGAGGCTTGGTATTGTTGAGGGGGCCGCAGATTATGCAAGGCTATTACCAAAATCCCGAAGCGACAGCCAAAGCAATTGATGCCGAAGGTTGGTTTGATAGCGGTGATTTGGGTTGGCTGACACCACAAGACGATTTGGTGCTGACTGGTAGGGCGAAGGATACGATTGTATTGACTAATGGGGAAAACATCGAGCCACAGCCGATTGAAGATGCCTGTTTGCGATCGCCATACATCGATCAAATTATGCTCATTGGCCAAGATCAGCGCAGCCTGGGAGCCTTAATTGTCCCCAATGTCGAAGCCTTAGAAAAATGGGCAGCAAGTCAGAATTTGATCCTGGATACGTCGAGCGATCGCGTAACTTCCTCAGATAGTCAAAAAATTGACTTGGAGAGTAGAATGATCCAGGATTTATTTCGCCAAGAATTAAATCGGGAAGTACAAAATCGTCCAGGTTATCGACCGGATGACCGCATCGGAACGTTTAAACTCATTGTGGAACCGTTTTCCATCGAAAATGGTTTGATGACACAAACACTGAAAGTTCGACGACACATCGTCACGGAACGCTATCGCGATATTATTGACGGCATCTTTGCCTGATGATTCCACCTGCTAACTGTAAAGAGTGAACGTGAAATATGGATGTCTCCAAATCTAATTTGCTTCTGAAACGCGTCGTTAACGTCAAAGTTATTGTGACTCCTCTCTGGAAAGAGGAAGTACAACAACAGCTGCAAACGCAAATCAATCAACTCGATCAGCAATTGCAACAGCTAGACGTTGAAGGACAAAGAGCGATCGCAGCAATTCAAAAGCAGAGTCTACAACCACCAGGGCCACAGACTCTTCAACAAATTGACAATATCCAACTCCAAGTCAACCAAAAGAAAAGTGAATTTTTAGAGCAAAAAAATCAATTGCTGCAAAACCTCCAACAAGTGCAGTTTCTCCAGCAAGATCAGGAAGTCAACCAATTCCAAATGGAAGGCTTTTTCCGGGTAGAAATCGGTGATAACCTGATTAGCAAAATGCAGGTCGAAATCGTTCTGCGCGATGGCGTGGTAGAAGAAATTCGCGGCGACATTTAAAAAGTTAGGAGTCGTTCAATTTTGGATTTTAGATTTTAGATTTTAAATTTTTCTTTTAATCCAAAATCCAAAATTTAAAATCTAAAATTGGTAGGCTTTTAATTAGCGACAAATCTGATTTAACTTAGTGTGGGAGTGGCTCCCAGCCCAACATTCCATCTGGGAGCCAGCCCAAACAATTTGCCAGACTGGAGGTGAGCTAATAAAAAGCGATCGCCCAAAAGTACTCATCTCAACTCGATATTTAACCATACCAACTGAATCATTACCCCCCTTAATTTGCGTAATCGTCACTAACGCCTGATTTCGTTGCGGATAAGCTACCTCTACCTTTCTCGTTCCTCCCACTCCTATGTCCTCAAAAGCATTCAGGGCGAGAGTAGCAGGATCGCTCCCTTGGAGAGATGAGTTAAGCCTTTCTAAAGGTATAGTTTTATAATCGGAACGCTCTGAGTATGCCACAACTTCTTGAGACTGATGTATTGTTGCCACCTGCGGGGTTTGCCCATCAGTAGTTTCAATAATCAGTGCAGATGGCTGGTGCTGAATAATATAAACTCCAGCGCTAGCAGTCGCAAAGATACTCAATATTACAATCAAAAAGAATTTCAACTTTGCCGACATAAAAGTAAACAGGAATTTCAAATAGGTTTATTACCAATTTTGAATTCTAGATTGAACTGCATCCCATATCCTCTACCTCTGAGAAGCTTTTGTATCTTAAGCACTAGTTATGAAGAATATAAAAATAGCACATCCTATTTAATCTGTGAGAAACTCGTGGTGGTTTTTGCAAGTCAACGACTAAAACGAGATCGACATATTGGCTAACCATTCAGGATAGCTCTGTATTATAGACCTCTAACTCATATTTAGGTTCCTAAAGTATTAGTCATTAGTCATTAGTGAATAACCAATGCCCCATGCCCAATCCCCAATCCCCAATCCCCAATCCCCAATCCCCAATCCCCAACCTAAAATATAAACAGTCTAAAACCCTCCCACCAAGATACAATTCGATCTGATAAAAACTGTTAAAGTCCATAAACCATTGATTTCCAAACCACCCTATGAGCATTCACGAAGTATTTATGCCGGCGCTGAGTTCCACTATGACGGAAGGCAAAATAGTCTCCTGGGTGAAATCGCCAGGGGACAAAGTGGAAAAAGGCGAAACAGTGGTGGTTGTAGAGTCAGATAAGGCGGATATGGATGTAGAAACCTTTTATGAGGGATTTCTTGCCCATATCATAGTTGAAGCTGGTGAAACTGCCCCGGTAGGATCTGCGATCGCCTTCATTGCCGAAACGGAAGCTGAAATTGAACAGGCGAAATCTCTTGCCAATTCCGGCGGTGCGGCTGCTACTACAACCTCTTCCCCTGAACCAATTGCCGCCACAGCCTTAGTTGCCACACCTGCCTTAGCATCTCAAAACGGGTCTAACCACAAAGAAGGAAGGCTTGTAGCTTCACCCCGCGCCCGCAAGTTAGCCAAAGAACTCAAAGTTGATTTAACTACACTCCAAGGCAGTGGCCCCCACGGACGCATTGTCGCCGAAGATGTAGAAGCATTGTCCAATAAAGGCAAACAACCCACCCCAGTTGCCCCAGCAGCACCCATACCAACCAGCGCCCCAGTTGCACCCCCAGCACCTCGCACACCAGCACCCACACCCGTGGCGGCGGCTGTTCCTGGTCAAACTGTACCTTTAACTACCTTCCAAAATGCCGTAGTGCGGAACATGGTAGCTACCATATCCGTGCCCGTCTTCCGTGTCGGTTATACAATTACCACCGATGGATTAGACAAACTTTATAAACAAATTAAATCCAAAGGCGTGACAATGACAGCGCTATTGGCGAAAGCTGTAGCGGTAACGTTGCAAAAACACCCATTGTTAAATGCCAGTTACTCAGACCAGGGTATTGTTTATCATTCTGATATCAACATTTCTGTAGCAGTGGCGATGGATGATGGCGGATTGATTACACCTGTGCTGCAAAATGCCGACGCAGTGGATATATATTCTCTATCGCGTACTTGGAAGTCTTTGGTAGAACGAGCCAGGGCAAAACAATTACAGCCCCAAGAATATAACAGTGGTACTTTCACCCTGTCCAATTTGGGGATGTTTGGCGTAGACAAATTTGATGCGATTTTACCGCCTGGACAAGGTTCAATTTTAGCGATCGGGGCATCGCGATCGCAAGTAGTCGCAACACCCGACGGTTTATTTGCCGTGCGACAACAAATGCAAGTTAATATTACTTCTGACCACCGGATTATTTACGGTGCCCATGCTGCGGCGTTCTTGCAAGATTTAGCAAAATTGATTGAGACAAATCCTCAATCTTTGACACTGTAGTTTTGAAAAAACACCAAATTTAAATGTTAGCGCTATGAGCGAGCAGCAATTTTTCGTAGAGTAGCGCTAACAACAAACAATACTTACCACAAACTTTAACTCCTCGCCGCTCCAGTACTGGGGACTGGGAAAAAGTTTTTTAAAATACCCAATCCCTAATCCCTAATCCCTAGTCCCTTTTACTTGATTTACGCCCAGCTACTTATCACGAGTGACATACGACAACACCCTGAAATATCTGGTTGAGCAGTATCCAGAAGATTTTATCCGCTACTTACTCGCATCTGAGCCAACGAATGTCCAGATTCTCAAAACAGAATTAAATCAAGAACCAATTCGTGCCGACTCAGTAATCTTTTTGCAAACTGCCAATAAAATACTACATTTAGAGTTTCAAACCTTACCAGCATCGACTCCACCCTTGCCACTACGGATGTTGGACTATTGGGTGCGGCTATATCGACAATATAATTGTGATATCGAGCAGGTAGTGATTTTCCTTAAACCGACAACTTCAGAAGCTGTCTTTGTAGATCAATTTACTGCCCGGAATACTACTCACCGTTACCGCGTCATCCGAATTTGGGAACAAGATCCAGAACCTTTATTGTTATCTCCTGGTTTATTACCTCTGGCAACTTTGGCGCGAACAGATTCTCCTCAAAGCTTACTTCAACAGGTAGCAGTTCAGGTGGGTATGATTGAAGAAGAAGCCACCAAGTAAAGTATCTCGGTATGTACCCAACTTCTAGCAGGGTTGGTATTCGAGCCAGAACTCATTCGTCAGTTTTTGAGGAGAGAAGATATGAGAGAATCTAGCATTTATCAAGAAATTCTTGAAGAAGGACTGCAAGAAGGACTGCAAGAAGGTATTGAACAAGGTATTGAACAAGGAAGACAATCGGAACTGAGGCTAGTGATACGTCTATTAACTCGTAGGCTTGGTTCAATTAATTCTCAGCTACAATCTCGGTTGCAAGAGTTGTCCTTGGCTCAGTTAGAGAACTTGGGTGAAGTATTACTAGATTTTGCCAGTGAGGCTGATTTGATGAATTGGCTAAATACAATAGAAAATTAGAGTTTGCTCTAAAGTTTTCGACCAGTTACAAAAAAAGTCAGATTTTCGTACCAAGCTCCTTGGTCGGTTGCTTGTACTTCAATTTTTGGAACGCGATAAATCGCCGTCTCTACAAGTATTTTGTTGCTCATTCTGAACTGTATTGCCCTTCAAAAACAACAAAAGTGTATTTCAATGATTCAAATAATTTTACAAAATGAAAAGAATATAAGACTTTAATGCTAATTTCTTAAATAAACTTCAATAAACCGTCAATAGCATATATTTTTCAACTTATTCCATAGTTCAAGTGCGGGAATGTGACTCAGACTAGCAAATTGTGCATCGGCTGTTTCTATCACTATCCATTCTCCACTTTCTAATTGCCCGATATCAATTGCTATATAAGGAACACCAAGGCGTTTAGAGGCTAGGATTGCCAATTTTAATACTTGCATTTCTTCTGGTTTTGATAACTTGCTCAAGTCATCTTGACCATCCCAATAATATCCATATTTTAGAATCTGCTGATTATAAATAAAGCATCTAAATTCTCTCCCCACTGGAAAGCCATTTGGTGCTAGGCGTTTATGCCGCAACTTTACTAATTTCCTAACAATAACTCTACCTCGTGAACCATATTTAAGTTTTAATAACCATTCTGTTAGTTTGACTAATTCCTCGTGATTATTCGCTACACAAGACTCCCATCCCTGCATTTTTCTCGATTGAACTGCGCCTTTGATAAATACGGGAAATCCCAATAATTCACCAGTCTCAATACATTCGGTTGTTGAAGTAATTACCAAACTATCGGGTGTCAATCCTTTTAAGTGAGGGTAAAACAAATCAAACTCTAGTGCTGTCTGGTGTTCTAAAGGAGTATTGAGTAATTTTATCCCCTTATCTAAAGCTGCATGATATATGGCTTTGTAACGCTCAAACTCAGGGATATATCCTATCCAGATACCAGCAGTTATTTTAGGATAGTTAGGAATGTGCCATAAAGCATTTTCTGCTGTACCACATCGTTCAAAATCTCGCGGGATATAGTAGACTTTGCACCCTAATAATTGGGCAGCATCAGTCATTAATTTATTTTCGCTAGCGCTAGCAGATGGCTCTATTTGTTCAGTCGATTCACTTAAAACAATCATTTATTCCTCAGCGTACCTCTGCGCTTACCTCAGCGTGCCTCTGCGTTTAAAAAATAAAAAAGGTGGGCATTACCCACCCTACCTAAATTATCCCTTCACACAAAGAACTTGCTTGAGTGTTGCTACAACTTCAACCAAATCCGCTTGATTTTCCATAACTTGCTCTATCGGCTTATAAGCACCGGGTATTTCATCTAACACACCCTCATCTTTGCGGCATTCTACGCCATTTGTTTGCTCTATCAAATCATCAAGTGTGTAGACATTTTTTGCCTTATTTCTAGACATCAAACGCCCTGCACCGTGAGAACAAGAACAAAAACTATGAGCATTACCTTTACCCTTAACGATGAAAGACTTTGCCCCCATCGAACCAGGAATAATCCCATAATCTTCAGTTTGGGCGCGGACTGCACCTTTACGAGTAACGTATACATCCTCGTCAAAATGCACTTCTTTTTCGGCGTAATTGTGATGACAATTAACCTGCAATAAAGGTTTAGTTGCCTTCCCACCTGCGAGATGCTTCTCAACTATGTGCTTAAAACGCGCCATCATCACATCGCGGTTGACACGTGCATAGTTTTGTGACCATTGCAAATCGTGCCAGTATGCTTGAAATTCTGGCGTACCAGCGACAAAGTGAGCCAAATCCGGGTCAGGCAATTTATTACCTGCCATTTTTGCTAATTCTCTGGCTGTGTGAATATGACACTGGGCGAGTTTATTGCCGATGTTACGCGAACCAGAATGCAGCATCAGCCAAACTTGATTCTCTGTATCGAGGCACACTTCAATAAAGTGATTTCCTCCACCCAGAGAACCCATCTGTTTCATTGCTTTACTTTGTAGGTCTTGCACACCGCGATGCAAGTCTTTAAAATCATCCCAGTGTTGCCAATTGGTGACAGATTTTTCAACATCTTTATTTTCGTTGAATCCAGTCGGAATTGCTGCTTCAATATCCAAGCGGATTTTCTTGAGTTTACCTTCTAGTTGTTCGGCGGTAAATGTTGTTTTGATAGCACTCATACCACAACCAATATCCACACCGACAGCAGCCGGTATAATTGCCTCTTTAGTTGCAATTACAGAACCAACTAAAGCACCTTTTCCTAAGTGAACATCTGGCATCAAGGCTATGTGCTTAAACACAAATGGTAATGATGCCATATTCTTTGCCATCTTGGTTTCTTCTGAACCCAAAGAGTGATTTGCCCAAGATAAAACGGGTGTTGGTGTGGTAATTTCTAACTTTTCGTAAGGCATAATTTTTTTATTTTGGATTTTTTATTTTAGATTTTAGATTGGAAATTTGGCATCAGGTATTGAAAATAACCTAGTACTACAAATGTAGTATAAAAATTTCAGGATGTCAACCCGATCGCCACAAAAAGAAAAGATGTATTAAAATTTGTAAAGAAAATCACTCTGATTGAAATAATCCTTTACAAAAACTGACACAACACCTATGGCAGTGCGTCAAGATACAATCTGGGAACGTTTTTTATCCCCTGTAGTGCGTCTTTTGATTGATGAAGACGGTTTACGGCGTTACGCTGATAGTATTGATTGGGAGAAAGAGAGCGATCGCTATCGACGAGATGATGTCACAATTCCGTCATACTACAGCAGTCAAAACTTTCACGGTGTTACTAACGGATATCTCAATTCTGATGCCGCAGTTACTTACGATCCGATTACCCAATACGTTCTACCACCGAATGAAAGTACTGTCCGTCAGGCTTTACTTGATGCCGTCAAGGTGAAACCACGACGCATACTCGATTTAGGTTGCGGTACAGGTTCCACTACCTTGATGTTAAAACAGGCTTTCCCCCAGGCGGAAGTTATCGGTTTGGACTTATCACCCTATATGCTAGTCAGGGCAGAAGATAAAGCACGAAATGCTGGTTTAGAGATCCTCTGGCGACACGGAAATGCTGAAAAAACTGGCTTGAGGGATGCTTCTTTTGACTTAGTAACGGCTTCTTTGCTATTCCATGAAACACCAGATGCAGTATCTCAAGTAATTCTGCGGGAAAGCTTTAGGTTGCTGGTAACTGGAGGGCAAGTATTAATTCTAGATGGAAATCAGAAAACTCTGCGTCAGCTACAATGGCTTAATGATGTTTTTGAGGAACCATATATTCGTGAGTATGCTGCTGGTAGTATAGAAGCGAATATGGGTGCAGCCGGATTTGAAGCAGTGCGATCGCAGGATGTATGGTGGATAAATCAGGTAACTAGCGGCGTTAAACCAATAGCAACCGAAAATGTCCGTCAGTATACTCCCACATCAATAGATAATAATGATTTGGAGGGACTTGGTTCTCCAGCATTTGGCATAATGGCATGAGTTTAAAGGCAGTTCTCTTTGATTTTAATGGTGTCATCATTAACGATGAGCCAATCCACCTACAACTGATCGATGAGATTCTCATTGAAGAAAATCTTCAACCCCAAAAGGTGAGTGAGCGTCAAGCTTCTTTAGGGCGCAGCGATCGCGCTTGTTTTCAGCAATTACTTGCTAATCGTGGTAGAGTAGCAAATGAAAACTATTTAACTCAGTTGTTGTACCGCAAAGCCCAAGCTTATACGGTGGAACTAGAAAAAATCGAGAAACTGCCTTTATATCCAGGTGTAGCAGACTTAATATTTCAGGTGCGATCGCGAAATCTGAAACTAGGATTAGTCAGTGGTGCTATTCGCAAAGAAATAGAATTGGTACTCAATCGAGCGAAACTGGCTGAACATTTTAAAATTATCGTTGCGGGTGATGACATCACCACCAGTAAACCAGAACCCGATGGTTATCTACTGGCAGTGAAACACCTGAATAAAGAATATCCTGAATTGAATCTTCAACCATACGAGTGTTTGGCAATTGAAGATACTCCAGCAGGTATTGCAGCAGCGAAGCGATCGCAAATGCAGGTTGTTGGTGTCGCAAATACTTACCCATTTCACATGCTTCAGCGTTGCTGTAACTGGACTGTTGATTATCTTAGTGATTTGGAACTCGAACGGGTGCAAAAGGTTTATTCTCAAAAACAGCCTCAACCATCGGCAACTGAATGCTAGAATAGTCTACGGTGATGGTGGAAAAGTACTGATCTGAAAGAGTGATATTTCTCATAACTCAGCACTCAGCACTCATTACTCAGCACTGATTAAGGGGAATTAGCTCAGTTGGTAGAGTGCTGCGATCGCACCGCAGAGGCCATCGGTTCGAATCCGTTATTCTCCATTTGTCCTGTACATTCGCAAATTATATGTCGGAATTCGCAAATTAATGTCGCTTTTTGCCAATTAAGGTCGATTTCGTAACTTTGTGTTACTAATTTTAGTATATTAGGTTTTCGCAAATTAACGTCGTCTTCTTTCGGCATTAACTGTCAAATTTACCACAAGCAAATTATTTTTCCTTAATATTTGTTCGATCGCAGCACTCCTTTCAACCCTCCTAATAACTTAGTTGTACTTTTTAACCATTTTCAAATCTGGTTAGTACGAGTACATATTTTCTATTGCTTATTTTTTCGATCTACCCCTAGCCGGGGTGGTTGTTGAAACCATTATTGAGTTTTTTGCTAGCGGAGAAGAAGATTACTTTCAACCCACCCCTAGCCGGGATGGTTCTTGAAACCCGTCTAGAACCCTTGCTATAAAAGCTTTCCATACACATAATTTGGCAGGTCTGCTTAAAATGTCTCGAATTGCAAATTAAAAAACTAAATGCATTGACATACTAGTTTCTTAAGTCAAGACTGGATAAGGGTTTTAAACTTTTGGCGGGACTCCAGGGATTTTGCCCCCGCTTTGACACGCCAAAAAAATATTTGGAGGGTTCCCCCGACGAAGGGGGTGATTCAGTAGCCACCACTGTGGTAATCCACACCGTTATGAATAACGACTATGGCTAAAAGCCTTACTTCTTATTGCTGGGAGCGCACCTATCCTGTCTTGCGACAGCAGCATCAGAAGCGGGCAGCTACCAGGGTCAGAAAGCATAACGGTCTTCCAACCGCCAAACTAACCCAGATTTATCACGGCACATTGGCTTAAAAGAGCATGAACTGCGGCGCTGTTATAAAAATATTATATTGTCAAGGTTCGGATTAGTGAATTAAATTTAAGCGGCTTGACGTTCTTGGTAAGCAAAGACGGCTACATCTCGCGCTTTTTCTTGTGGACTACCTTTGATTGGCTGTGTACCAATTTCAGTAGAAATTCCGACTTTTGCAGCTTGGGATTTAATACTCTCAATTAATCGACCGTAACTCCAGCGATGAATGCTCATACGATATTCTTTGGCATATTTTTGTTGAGCTTCCTTGTAACCAGGACATTTCTTCTCTGCTCTGGATTGAATTTCGCTACTGATTTGCTCACGCATATCGCGGAGTTTTGGGATAACAATGCTGTCTGCTTGATAGGTTTTGGCGATCGCAATAATTACATCTGCTAATAATCTATCTATATATTGCCCTAACTCTGATTCACCAAAGGAGTTTGGCGCATTCTGTTTCTGAGCTTTGTGTCGTTCGTGAGATAGGCGTTGCTGTTGTTGTCGCTGACGATTGAGAAGATTGTAGTTTTCACCAAGTAGTTGTTTGACACTGCGATAAGCTAGAACTTCATTTTTAACAACATCTACCACCGTTACTGTGACTGGCTTTTTTAGACCAAAACTAACGCCAACTAGGATTGAGGGTTGACCTTGATAATTAGGCTTGCTGGGACGAGGGAAAGGGTTATTAATTCGATCTAGCGTTGATTGTTGACGAGTGATAAAAGCTTGCTGTTCATCTTTGAGGTCATCTTTCTGTTTTACCTTCGTTAAAGTGTTGATAATTCTGGTGACTTTCTCTTCAACCACCTGTTGAGTTCCTTCAGTAGTCCACATCCGAGTATCTAAAGAGCAGTAGAGATTTAGCTGATTTACTTTCCAGACTTCACCTTTTTCCTCACCTGGCAACCAAGCAAGCCTCCCTGAACGCAGAGTGAACAAACTGCTTGAATGTTGGTTTTTACTATTGCGTTTAATTTCTTGATCCTCTAAAAAGCGTTGAAAGTACTGCAAATGACGCTTATCACAGTAAATCTCAAAGGTCAGTTTTCCCAAGCCATTGAACCGAACAAAGAGACGACCTTTGTCATTTTTTAACCATGTCATATCTTCGTTAGATTCGTAAGCCACAGGAAAGGGAACATCAGCAGTTTTTCTTAAAAGTGCTGCTTGCCAAGCTTTTGCCTCTTTTTCATTTTGAGCTACATTAGCTTTAGCAATTTCTAAAGTTTTTAACCACTCTTCTCCTGTCAAATCTCTACCTTTCGGTATACGGCTTTGAAGTTGGTCTTTTAATCGCTCAATTTCTATTTCCTTTTTGCGTCTATTTCTAGTAAATTCTTCTGGGTCTTCGTCGAGTTCACTGATTTTACACTTATTTTTGAGCAGATATGCGAGAGCGCAACGAGTAAGAGGGTCTTGTGTTTCTCCGTAAGTGTTTATACTAAAAACGGATGATTGCTAGACTTTTGCCCAGGCAAAAATCTTTGTATATCAATACTCTTGGCGATTTTAAAACTAAAGGTGCAACCCGTCTTTAGTATACATCAATCGATAAGTTCAATCTAGGCTTAGGAGTTTGATTTGAGATTGCATTAACTATGTAATGTTTTTGACCGTGGCATAGCACTGAATCACACGCTCATTTCTCCTTGTAGGTGCAAAATTATGAGCCAAACTATTAATATTAAAAATCCCACAGTAAAGCTAAATGTTCGAGCAAACTTTTAAAAATATTGATGATGTTCTCTGGAAAGAGGCGGGTTGTACTACAGAGTTAGATTACACCGAGCAAACCTCTTGGCTGCTGTTTCTGAAGTATTTGGATGATTTGGAGCAGGAAAGGGCGCTAGAAGCGGAACTGGCTGGCAAGCCATACGAATTTATTATTGATGAGGCGCATCGCTGGTTATCTTGGGTAGCACCGAAAAAAGCGGATGATACATTGGATCATGATAATGCGCTGATTGGCGATGATTTGATTGATTATGTCAACCGCAAATTATTCCCATATTTACAGAGTTTCAAGCAACGGGCTACTAGTCCAGATACAATCGAATACAAGATTGGGGAAATTTTTAGCGAGATTAAGAATAGGTTTCAAAGCGGCTACAGCCTGCGGGATGCGCTGGAATATATTGATGAGCTACGGTTTCGATCGCAACAGGAGAAACACAAGCTATCGCATCTCTATGAAGCCAAAATCAAAAATATGGGTAATGCAGGGCGTAATGGTGGGAAATATTACACGCCGCGTCCGTTGATTCGCGCAATGATTCAGGTGGTGAAGCCGAAGATTGGCGATCGCATTTATGATGGTGCTTGTGGTTCAGCTGGGTTTTTGTGTGAGAGTTACGACTATTTACGTCGGGGTAAGCTGACAACAAAAGAGCTTGAGATACTTCAAAAACATACATTTACGGGTAAAGAAAAGAAAAGTTTGGCGTATGTGATTGCCATCATGAATATGATTTTGCATGGCATTGATGCGCCGAATATTATCCACACCAACACGCTGACGGAAAATCTCAGTGATATTCAGGACAAAAATCGTTTTGATGTCATCTTGGCTAATCCGCCATTTGGGGGGAAGGAACGCAAGGAAGTACAGCAGAATTTCCCGATTAAGACAGGGGAAACGGCGTTTCTGTTTTTGCAGCATTTCATCAAAATCCTGAAGATGGGCGGTAAGGCTGCGGTGGTAATCAAAAATACGTTCCTGTCAAATTCGGATAATGCTTCGCGGGCATTACGTCAAGAACTTTTGAGTAGTTGCAATCTGCACACGATTTTGGATTGTCCGAGTGGGACTTTTATCGGGGCGGGGGTGAAAACGGTGGTGCTGTTTTTTGAGAAAGGAAAGCCCTTCGACTCCGTTAAGGGAACGCCTTTATTTTGTGCATTGGACTATGAGGGAGCCTACCTGATGAGAGTTGGTGAAGAACTGCGACCAATGACTCCTGATATGCTGAAGCGGATTTTTGCTGAAGACCAACAAGATTGGTTTTCCCAACCCGCTCGATGTGACGCAAGTCCTGATGATGTAATAGCCCTTCTAGATACCCAAACCTACTTTGAACTGTTAAAAATCTCATATCCGACTAGCCGCGATGCTGTCTTAGAACGATTGCAGAGCCAAGATTTAATCAAACAGACAGCACAGGGTTGGACAATCAGCAACATAGCCGCTATACTTTTGGCAAAAAAACTGGATGCCTTTTCCCCTGCATTGGCTCGTAAAGCTCCCCGCGTTGTTATATATGAAGGTATCAATAAGCTAAAAACTCGTGACGACAACACAGGCAACCGAGGATATGCCGTTGGCTTTGGCAGATTAGTAGATTTTGTTCACTCAGCAGCACCGCAAAATCGCTTTATCGAAGAAGTTGTGCGAGAAGAAGTAAAGATGTTCCCGGAACAGGCTTTACGAGAACTTATTGCTAATGCTTTGGTGCATCAGGATTTTCTAGCAACAGGTACTTCAGTGATGATCGAGATGTATAGCGATCGCATTGAGATATCTAATCCCGGCATTCCGCCTATTAAGGTAGAGCGATTTATTGATGAAAATCGCTCCCGTAACGAACAACTCGCAGACATAATGCGACGTTTCGGTATATGTGAAGAAAAAGGCAGTGGCATTGACAAAGTTGTTAGCGCAGCAGAAGATTCTCAACTACCCGCACCAGATTTTCGAGTAGGTGACACACGCACTACAGCAGTGCTGTTTGCCCATCAAGATTTCGCCGACATGAGCAAAACAGACCGAATTCGAGCCTGCTATCAGCATTGCTGTCTGCTGTATGTTAGCAATCAACGAATGTCTAACCAAACCCTACGGGAGCGGTTCCGTCTAAGTGACTCGCAAGTAGCAACCGTTTCTCTGATTATAAAAGCTACTAAAGAAGCTGGCTTGATCAAGGCTGACGAATCCGAATCAACCTCTACCCGCTATGCTCGCTATCTCCCTTTTTGGGCATAAAAGTGTTTTAACGCAAACCGAGATGAGTCACTCCCAAATGCTCAAACCCTTGCAAAATCAACATAAAAGTGTTTTAACGCAAATCCTCTAACCCGTGCAGAACCAATAAAAAAGTGTTTTAACGCAAATCGAGGTGAGTCACTCTCAAATCCTCAAACCCTTGCAGAATCAACAAAAAAGTGTTTTAACGCAAATCGAGATGAGCGAAATATGAACGAAGCCGAAACCCGTGCCGAACTAATTGACCCCGCACTCAAAACCGCAGGCTGGGGAGTTATTGAAGATAGTCGCATCCGCCGCGAAGTTATTGCCCCTGGTCGCTTAATTGGCAATGGTAAACGCGCTCAATCAGACATCGCCGATTATGTGCTGGTTTATCGTGGTGAAAAACTCGCCGTTATCGAAGCCAAAAAACGCGACTTACCAGATACCGAAGGTTTAGGGCAAGCCAAGAAATACGCCGAAAAGTTGCAGACTCGATTCGCCTACTCTACAAATGGCATCGGCATTTACCAAGTAGATATGCTCACAGGGGCAGAAGGCTACATCAACCAATATCTCACCCCGGATCATCTGTGGTCAGCCACCTTTAGCGAAAATAATGAGTGGCGCGATCGCTTTGCTGCCATCCCCTTTGAAGACAAAAGCGGCACATGGGAAGCCCGTTATTATCAACACAATGCGATTAAGCACGTCCTAGAAGCCATCTGCCAAGGAAAAAACCGGATTTTGTTAACGATGGCAACAGGCACAGGTAAAACCTTCATCGCCTTCCAACTCGCCTGGAAACTCTTTCAAAGCAAGCCGTTGGAATCTCAGCCGACAACCCACCCGCCGTCCGCGAATTTTGTTTTTAAGCGATCGCAATATCTTAGCCAACCAAGCCTATAACTCATTCTCTGCCTTCCCCGACGATGCCCTAGTCCGCATCGACCCCGAAGCCATCAAAAAACGGGGTCGAGTTCCCAAAAATGGCAGTATCTTTTTTACCATTTTCCAGACATTTATGACCGGACGGGACGACACTGGCAATCCTACACCCAAATTCAGCGACTATCCTCCCGACTTCTTTGACTTCATCATCATTGATGAATGTCACCGAGGCGGAGCCAGTGACGAAAGCACATGGCGGGGCATTTTAGAATACTTCTCCCCAGCAGTACAACTTGGACTCACCGCCACTCCTAAACGAAAATATAACGCAGACACCTACGCCTACTTTGGCGAGCCAGTCTATACCTACGCCCTCAAAGACGGCATTAACGATGGTTTTCTTACTCCCTTTAAAGTCAGACAAATCGAAACTAACCTAGATGAATATATTTACAGCATCGAAGATGAACTGATCGAAGGTGCAGTAGACGAAGCCAGAACCTACACTGAAGCTGACTTTAACCGCATAATTGAAATTGCTGATCGCGAACGCTACCGGGTGCAGCTGTTCATGGAAGAAATCGACCAGAATCAAAAAACTCTGGTGTTTTGTGCCAACCAACCCCACGCTCTAGCTGTGCGGGATTTAATCAACCAAATGAAGATTAGCAGTAACCCTAATTACTGTGTCCGCGTCACCGCCGATGATGGGAAACTCGGCGAACAGCACCTCAGCAACTTTCAAGACAACGAGAAAACTATCCCCACCATTCTCACCACTTCTCAAAAGCTCTCCACTGGGGTTGATGCTCGAAACGTTCGTAATATCGTACTGATGCGTCCCATCAACTCGATGATTGAATTTAAGCAAATTATTGGTCGCGAGACTCGCCTATTTGATGGCAAAGACTACTTCACTATTTATGATTTTGTCAAAGCCTACGAACACTTCAACGATCCTGAATGGGATGGCGAACCCCAGGAACCTGTTCTCGTCAAAATTGCCAGAGGGGGAGAGCAATCAGGTGCATACAACGACTCTACAACAGAAAGTAGTATAAAGAGAGGCAGAACTAAAAACGAAACTACAGAAGTTCCCAACCCCAAAACCATCAAAATCAAACTCGCTGATGGTAAAGAACGCACTCTCCAGCACCGAATATCTACTACCTTCTGGAGTCCAGACGGTAAACCTATGAGCGCCGCAGAATTTGTGCAACGTCTCTTTGGTGAAATTCCTGAACTATTTTACAGATGAAGACGAATTAAGAGCAATCTGGAGTCGCCCTGACACCCGTAGAGCTTTATTAGAAGGACTGGCAGAGAAAGGCTACGGGGAAGAACAACTCACAGAAATTAGTCGCCTGATTGATGCTGAGAAAAGCGATTTATATGATGTGCTGGCTTATATCGCTTATGCCTCACCACCTATAAGCCGCCGAGAGCGTGTCCTCGCTCACAAGTCATTAATTTTCTCGCGCTATATCGGCAAACAGCAAGAATTTCTCGACTTTATACTCGAACAATACATCAAAGCTGGGGTGGGAGAACTCGATCGCACTAAATTACCTCAACTGTTAGAGTTGAAATATCATACCGTTCGTGATGCTATTGAAGAGCTAGGGAGCGTTGCGAATATCAGTGAAGTATTTATCGGATTTCAGCAGTATTTGTATTCACAGGACATAGCAGCTTAATTAGGCAAACCGCTACAATTAAACACCGTTAATGTATTGAAATTTTGGCTGTTGACTGTTGGAAATCGATTTGTTGTATAATCATATCTTGCATCTGTCGATTGAACTGCTTGAGTTTATCAATGTTTACTCCAGACAACTGCCAATATTTTTGATAATCGTAGGTTGTAATCCACAAATGATCGTTAAACTCGACAATAAGTAGTTCGTTTAACTGAATTGAGCCATCAATATTTACAGAGTTTTCAACATTAATAAATGTACAATCAAAAACCTTCTGGTTGGATTGTAGTGTTTGCTGTTTATGTTGGATATTATCAAAACACTCTTCTATTTTTCGACTACTTCCCGTATGCGCTTGAAGAATTTCAACCCATTGTCCGAAGTCTAGATTGAACAGCCATTCCTTAAAAGTTGAATATTCTGTTTCAGGATGAATCGTTTGATAAGCTTTGCTTAGGCTAATGGCAACTTGGCGGTCATATACGCCTAAACTCATTGCATAAACTGCTGCGGTAGTTGACACACCATGAGTTACAAATGAGGTTAGATTATTGAAAATTTTAGGTGTTTTTTGACTATTCAGGTAAAAAGTAATATGCCTGATAAGTGAGTTAAATCCCCAAGAAAAAGCATGAGTCACTTTCTCCAGTTTTTTGACAACAATTTCCGTTTTACCATCGAAATATAAATCGGCTAATTCTTTATAGTCTTTCCCTTCAAGCCATCCTATCAGTGGAGCAATACTGTCAAGATTCAAACTTTCTGTCAGTTCTGGAAGTTTTTTAAACACATCATAAGACTCCTGCCAAAAAATGAGAGGCAAGTCATTTACATCTGTATATTTATCAATTTCTACCACTTGATTAAATAGATATTTAACCAGCTAAACTACTGTAAAGCCAGCCAAATATAGTAGTTTAATGAACATCATATTTATGCCATAACTTGGTCATAACTTAGTCATAACTATGTCACAGATGGCTGTTATCTTGTGGATATTTTCTTCACAGATATTCTCTACATTCGATCAAATATGCTAATTAGTCTTAGCTTGGTTCTTGCCTCAGATCCGAATCCATCTGGAAACACTACGGTGCAAGAATATCTCAAGGAGCTAATCACATCAAAACTGATAGCACAGAATTTGAAAGAAAACCAAGGGATTTGGATACAGTCAGGCCCAATGCTTATGGCTAATCACCAAGGTACAACACCTCTGCCAGCTGCCTCTTTAACCAAAATTGCTACCTCATTAGTTGCTTTTAAAACCTGGGGGCCAGACCACCAATTTGAGACTTTGGTCAGCGCTACTGGCCCGGTAGTAAATGGGGTTTTGCAGGGCGATTTAATAATTACTGGCGGTGGCGATCCGATGTTTGTGTGGGAAGAAGCGATCGCTCTTGGTAATACTCCCAACCAAATGGGCATTAAACAGGTGAAGGGTAATTTAGTAATTAGTGGTAACTTCGCCATGAATTTCCAGCGTTATCCATTCTTGGCAGGTCAAATGCTCAAACAAGCACTAAATTATGCTAAATGGAATCGCTCTGTTATTTTCCACTACTCAACTATGCCCAAGGGAACACCAAAACCACAAGTCATAATTGCAGGTACTGTTAAAGTAGATTTACAATCGACTCCCCAACAAAATTTGTTAGTGCGTCATCGGTCTTTGCCTTTACAACAACTTATCAAGGAGATGAACGTTTTTAGTAACAATGATATGGCAGAGATGCTAGCAGAATCAGTGGGAGGTTTTAGTGTAGTCCAATCAACAGCCGCTAATCTGGCTGGAGTACCACAGTCAGAAATTCAATTAATCAATGGTTCTGGACTAGGCCCAGAAAATCGCATTTCTCCTAGAGCAATTTGTGCAATGTTCATGGCGCTAGAGCGGGAAGCAGTCGCTCATCAGATGAATTTGGCTGACTTATTTCTCACTTCCGGATTGGATCATCGGGGGACAATTCACCGCAGACATATTCCTGTTGCGACTGTAATTAAAACTGGGACATTGCATGATGTCAGTAGTTTAGCTGGTGTGATGCCTACACGCGATCGCGGTTTGGTCTGGTTTGCAATCTTAAACCGTGGCGCAAACCCAGCAGGTTTCCGTTCTGAGCAAGATAAACTGTTGCAAAATTTGATGAAACAGTTGCAACTACCTCAAGTAGTTCCTAGTATCCTAACTCCCCACTTAGCGATGAACTCTTTACCTCAAATCGGTGTAGACAGTCGTAATGAAATTTTATTCAGAAACTAGCCTTTTCAAAAACTAAAGCTGGAGTATGAGTGTGAACTAACCTTTCAAGGTATAATCTACCAATAAATAATCAAGAATGTGAACACTTTTAGTACTAAGTACAGGGTAAAAATAATTGATTATTAATTTTGAATATGGTAGATAAATTTATATCAAATTCTTATAAAAATGTCATAGCTTATTCATAACAATGACAAATTTTTATCAAATATTTTTTCTAGCCTAGAGAAAGTAAATGTTTTAATATTTTGTCGCAAATCAAGGATTTCCAAAGCTATGGATAACATTTTACTTTGTCTAATTTTGGGACTAATTGCAGGAATAGTAAGCGGAATAACCGGAATTGGCGGCGGCATAATTATTCTGCCTGCCTTAATTTTTCTGTTTGGCTTATCTCAACACCAAGCTCAGGGTACAACATTAGCTTTGCTTGTTCCTCCGATTGATATTTTGGCTGCATGGACTTACTACAAGCAAGGATATGTAGACTTTAAAATAGCAGGATTGCTCTGCTTGGGTTTTGTATTAGGTGGATGGCTGGTGCCAAAATAGGAACAGGATTATCTAATGTGATATTGGCGAGAATATTTGGAGTTTTACTGCTTGTTAGTGCTATCAGAGTACTGTTTACAAATGTAGGCGATTCCACTTTATAAGAAGAATTCAGAACTCAGGTGTACAGTGACTTTTTATTTGTCGCTGTGCCAAATTAATGTCATCGAAGATGTGAAGCCTGAACTCTCTAGTACAGTGCGGCGTAAATAAGCAGACCATTAAATAGCCAAAACTTTGCCCTTATATGTCCACTTAAAAGGTTTAGCCATTGTTTGATTAAAGTAGTTGATAAAGTTGAGAATTCGATTTTTTAAATCATCCTGACTGAGGAAACTGGCTCTTTTGAGTAACTTGCGAACCAAAATACTGAACCAAATCTCGATTTGATTGAGCCACGAAGAATGTTTAGGCGTGTAATGGAACACAATTCGGTCTGTTGGGTCACTCAAAAAAGTAGCGCGGGATTTCATTGATTTGAGGATGCCACTTTCTCCCTTAAGACTCAAGTCAATATCCAAACCTTCTTTTTCTGCAACCAAACGAACCAGAGATTCAGACTGATGAGTATTTAGACAGTCCATAATCAAATGCCATTTCTTGGCATCAGGGTCAGTTCCAATCGTTCGACGAATATGAACGACAATTTTACCAGTAGCAACATCAAAACTGGCAATTAAGCAATGCGAGCCATGACGGATGTACT
The DNA here is from genome assembly GCF_036917975.1 of Nostoc sp. GTDB lineage: Bacteria > Cyanobacteriota > Cyanobacteriia > Cyanobacteriales > Nostocaceae > Nostoc. The sequence continues at coordinate 3,202 of NZ_JBALEJ010000047.1, read as the reverse complement.
CAAATTCCCTTCTTTCAACTTTACCTGGTCGCATTGATAAGTCTTTTTCTAAGCGTTCAGTAGCTTGAATACCTGTCATTTCGTCAATAGATACAGCACTTCCGGGGCTATGAGGTACATGCTCAAAGCTGAAAGCTATGATAGGAGAGGGGTAAGAGGAAAATTGTATTGCATAATAGCCGAAAGCGCTGTATTGTCCGCTCTCCATTTTGATAACGCTCAATGGCACTGATGTATAAACCAGTAATGTCTTCCACTTTTTCGTCAAATTCTTCGTCCACAGGGGGGGGTTAACCAGTAGCGGCTCTGGTGGGGTTTAAGTTCTGCAACTTCAGTGTAATCTTCCAACATGGCGGACAGATATTCTTTCAATAATGCCTTGTTTCATGATTTCGTCCGCTAGTTCTCTTGGTGTCCAATGACTTATTGGTCGTCCATAATTTTCAGGTGGAGAACAATAGGGAAAATCTGCGTAAAATTATTATGGTTTCCGTTGATAAAATATTGGATTAGACAATCGTTAACACCAAAGCAACTGAATCGAGAACAGCGCCGTTATTTTCACTAATTTTTTACTGCTGCTAGGTGCAATATCAGCTTACCTGCTTTGTATACCAATTAGATAGCTAGGGATACCTACCCTTGAAAGCGTGTTTCACCCCGGTTGAGGGTAATATTTGTAAATTCTGCAATCGCTGGCGCACGGTTGGTATTGAAGACAGTAATTGATACTATTAAGGAAGTTTCCTTAGTTGCTCCCGTACCATTACCGTCATCGGCGGCAGTAAAGGTGACATTCTATATCCCAGCGTTAGCATATCCTGGTGTCCAAGCAAATGCCTACCTACTTATATGAGTATGGTTATTGTGAATAACTGTGACCAAAGCCGAGGCAACGTACCATGACTAGTAGAGGATTGTCTATTCCCTGCAAGAAAATCACTTCTAGCACTAATATTTACTAGCCTGCCTCCGCAGGCTTTGTTTGTGTAGCCCCAGGCTTGTAGCCTGTGGGCGTTAATGTGCAACCTCACAGAAAATTGGTATAACTAATCACCCAATGAGATTTCGGGTTGTGAATTATTTTGCAACCATCTTTCCAAGTCAGTCATAGAGGAGAAATCCAATAAAGCTTCGCCCAATTCTTCCAACTGTTCAATAGATAATTGACGAATTCGTTCAGTTAAGGAAAGTTGAATCTCACCACAACGTCGATTTAGTAACCGTATAATTAACTCCTGTTTCCCTTCGAGTTTCCCTTCGAGTTTCCCACGTAGTTCACCACGTAGTTCACCACGTTCCATAGCGAGTTGTTCGGTTGGGCTAACTAAGGGCATTTTCCTTTCCTCCTCAAAACGTTTGATTTTGGCGACTAATTCTGCTTGTAACTCTTTCGGTAGAGTCATCATGGTGTCGATAATTTTAAAAAGTTTAACAACCTGTTCTTTGGTTAAACCACGCTCATAAAGTCCTCGAATTAACTGCCATTTATATTCTGACCGTTCCGAAAACTGACTAGTTGTGGCCTTAGTTTTCAGGTGTGCCATCGTAATCATGGCAAAGGGGTTACTCATAGATTCTAGTTCATCCCAACGGGATTGGTAGTCAATGAGTTTAACAGTGGGAAATTTCAGAGTAATTTCACCTTTGCCAATGGAATAATTATAACAATCAGGTCTCCAGTTAGGTCTGTCATCTCCGAGAATGGCTAGGCTCAGTACTTTGTTTCCATAAAGGTCAAAGGCGCGATAATGATAGATGAACATCCGTTTTTCAAAGCTAACATCATAATGACTTTGAATTTCTACATGAATCAAGATCCATATCTGTTCTTGATTCAACAACCAAACTTGATAAAGTTTATCAGCAATCCGGCTTTCTGTTTGTGAGGAAGCGGTAATTTGTTGAAGTTCTTTATCAAGTGGTTGAGGTGGTTGTGTCCAATCAATTAATTGGTAAATTTCGGGAAAGAAAAAGGATAAAAAGCTTTCAAAATATTCGTTTAATGCTTCTTTCCATGATTCATCATAATTGGCTATTATTTCACTCATTTTGCTTTGAGTTTGAGTAGCAATTCATTATAGCGGTTTTCATCTCAGTGAGATCCGGTCAGTGAATTGCAGTGTCAGCCCAAAAAGCGCTTTTAGTGGTTTAGTTGAGCTATTCAAAGTTACCGAAAAAGTCAGGGAATTCAGCCATCAATTCATCAAAGTCGCTGAAGTCACCATCCCAGTCAGGTAGTTCCTCATCGCTGGGTTCTGGGGCTGTACTACCCACATATACGGTGACTGTCTTGGTATCCTTTAACCCGAAATCATCAACAACTGTCAGGGTAGCTTGGTATTCTCCACCTTCAGCAAATACATGGGTAACTGATTGACCCTCAACTGGTTCGTGAAATAATCAACTGGGGAGTCAAGCCAAGAATGGTAACAGGAGATAGTTGGTATTCAGGAGTAGAAAACTTGAAATTTCTAAAAAACCAGAAATTGGGTAATAATTTGGAATAGAAAAAAATAGAACTGTCTCAAATGAACCACACAAATATTGTCAGGTCAGCACTCTGGCTATTCCCGAATCAGGATTAAGGACTCATCTGAAAGAATTTGGATTTATAAAGTTGTTTAGGAAAGACTTTAAAAAAGAAGACTCTAGACATTATATTTTATATCTGCCTAATGAGGAAAAAATCAAAGATATAACCAGAAGTGAATTTATCACAATTCATGATACCCATTGGGGCATTGAAACTTTTCACCGAGCCATAAAACAAGTATGTGGAATTTGTCGATTCATGGTTAGAGATACCGATGCAATCAAAACTCACATATTTTGTTCACTTCAAGCATTTGCGAGATTGGAGTTTATGCGCTCTGAAAAGATAATTAGTAATTGGTATGAAGTACAGAGGAATCTGTTTACTTCTGTTATCCGTGAGCATATTTTTATAAATCTTGGTCATGGTATCATTATCTATACTAAAGACGGGTTGCAGCTTTAGTTTTAAAATCGCCAAGAGTATTGATATACAAAGATTTTTGCCTGGGCAAAAGTCTAGCAATCATCCGTTTTTAGTATAGAACTCATAGATGATGTTTTCTGTCAACGCTTAACATTCTTGTACCAACCTCAATCACCACTTCTAAAACTTAGGATAGCCCGATGCGTTACAAAACTCCAGCTTTCAAGATGGACGAGGTTT
>NZ_JBALEJ010000046.1:0-6539 GCF_036917975.1 Nostoc sp. | reverse complement strand
AGCTTAAAATTATTGACAATCACTCAAGCCTAAAAAAAACCTTTAACTATTATGAGCAGCTATTTATAGCTTATTTTCTTACATCGAACTCAGGTTTCTCTAGGAGACGCTGTTCGCGTTCGGGTCTACGTTCCTCAACGCAACTGCCAAAAAATTGGTATTTTTTGGGTTTCACGACCTTCTACCCAACCTACATTTTGGCTTAGGCATCCAACTAAAGTTTGAATTTAGATTCAAACCTTAGTTGGAGCGAAACTTCCACTGATATATGGATTGATTCATCAATCATTGTATTGTCTAAAAGTTTCAACTCTGAGTGGACGACAAGTTAGAGTTAATTGCATATATTTAATTTAAGCAAACATTGAGAGCAGTTTAGTTGCAATATCTAAGTTTGCTTGACACAAATAAAGTAGAAAGAGAGTTGTATGCTCAACGCTGGTGCTGAACATACAACCGTCGGAGGTATCAGTAATTCATTCTCATGCTCAACGTGCAGCTGAAGTTGCTGCTGTCCAAGGTCAATTTTGGCCAATGCATGAAATGCTGTTCAGCCATCAACAAGAGTTGGGAAACGGCTATCTGGTGAAGTATGCCAATAATCTAGGACTTGATATTTGCCAATTTTTGCAAGATATATCTAAAAAAGTGTACATTGATGCGGTCAATGAAGATATTGAAAGTGGATTACACAGTGGAGTAACGGCTGCCCCAGCAGTATTTATTAATGGAATTCCCTATAGCGTAGGCGTAGCCCAACCCAGGCATCGCTGGAAAATTGAGCAGTTGATGGCAGCTATTATCACTGCAAGTCATTAAGTTTCCTGATTCTTAACCACACAACCAAAATTACAGCTGATTACGCAAGCAATTAATCAATAGGAGCAATCTAATGGTGCAATCTCTCTGGCTTTTTGGCACTCGTCTCAACATCGTTGCCGATCACACCACGACCGGAGGTCAGTACGATCTGATCGAAGGCTACTTCGCTCCCGGCACACAAACACCCCCCCATCGCCACACGCGCTATTCCGAACAACTCTACGTTCTAGAAGGGGAGTTCACGGTCTGGGCAGGTGAAAACAAGGTTGTGCTGAATGCTGGTGAAAGCTTCCTGATTCCTGCTGGCACACCCCATGTAGTCGCCGCACTCAGCGATCAGCCAGCTCGCGGGTTGGTGGTTGCTGCGCCGAGTGGCTTTGCTCGGCTAGTCGCAGCAGTTGGTACAGAGGATGAGACAGAAGCATCGGACATGGAGCTGTTTGATCGCATTTCCACCGAGATCGGCGACGAAATTCTGGGGCCGCCCGGAGCCTTACCCTCAGCATGAGGTGATTTTGGCGCGCACTCCGATAAGTACTCACTCTGGGGACGAATCGTAGAGTTGCATCTCTCTATTGTTGCCAGGAAGCTAGACCATGAGAAAATCACGTCTAAAGCCTGCCGTATTGAAAGACTATCGCATCACGATTCCTGCTTCCTTTTTCAGCATGATTCTGGGTTTAGCAGGATTGGGTAGTTGCTGGCGAGTAGCTGCTAAACTCTGGCATCTCCCTGCCTGGATTGGCGAAGCAATTATGCTGCTTACAGTTGTAATCTGGCTCGTGTTGTTGCTGCTCTATGTCAGCAAATGGCTGTGGGCGAGAACAGATGCCCTAGCTGAGTTTGAGCATCCTGTTTTGTGTTGCTTTATTGGGTTGGTGCCTGTATCTACGGTGCTTGTGGGGCTAGCGATCGCGCCCTACTCCCGTGCGATCGCTGTTGTATTATTCGTTGTAGGTGCAATTGGTCAGTTGAGCTTTGGCGTGTATCGTTCCGGTCAGCTATGGATGGGAGGGCATAAGCCAGAAACAATCACACCCATTCTTTATCTGCCTACAGTCGCGGGTGGTTTTGTCAGCGCGATCGTTGCCAGTACCTTTGGTTATCGAGAGTGGGGCGCGTTATTTTTTGGGGCGGGGATGTTTTCGTGGCTAGCACTGGAGTCCATCATCATCAATCGGCTGTACTTGTTTGAAGAACTGCCTAAACCACTGCGTCCAACGCTGGGCATTCAACTAGCACCCCCTGTCGTTGGCTGTGTTGCTTATTTGAGTATCACCAGTGGTCAGCCTGATACTTTCGCCCAAATCCTCTTCGGCTATGGACTTTTACAGGCGTTGGTTCTACTGCGGCTGCTACCGTGGTTATTTCAACAACCATTTACAGCCTCCTACTGGGCATTCACCCTCGGCGTTGCCGCTCTGTCGCTGTCATCCCTGCGCTTAGTTGAACGTGGCATGACTGGAGTGATGGAAAAGATGGCAATACTGTTATTCGTTGGCGCAAATATCGTGATTGGCAGTATTGCTTTGGGAACAGTACGGCTGTTACTGCGAGGGAAATTACTACCATTGCCTGCGACAGGCGATCGCAGTAAATAAGCAATATCATTCAGCGATTTTTATAGTTTCTCATAGAACAAGACAGATTGCGTAATTGTCTAGTGCATTGAAGGCAAACATCAATACAAAATTCACACAAACAGAGAAATTTTATGGCGGGTAAACTTACAGGTAAAATCGCATTAGTCACAGGTGGTAGCAGTGGAATCGGACTCGCTACAGCCCAACGGTTTGTACAAGAGGGGGCTTACGTCTTTATCACTGGTCGTCGTCAAAACGAACTTGATGCTGCGGTGAAGAAGATTGGAGAAAACGTCACTGCTGTTCAGGCTGATGCATCGAATCTCGCAGATATCGATCGTCTTTACACGACGATTAAGCAGGAGAAAGCACACCTCGATATCCTCTTCGCTAACGCTGGAGGCGGCGGACTTGCCCCACTCGGCTCGATTACCGAGGAGCATTTCGATAAGACCTTTAATACCAATGTCAAGGGTTTACTCTTCACTGTACAAAAAGCACTGCCGTTGATGCCAGAGGGTTCATCCATCGTCCTCAATGCTTCGACCACTTCCATTCAAGGCACTCCAGCGTTCAGCGTTTACAGCGCAACCAAAGCTGCTGTGCGCTCCTTTGCCCGTAACTGGACACTCGACCTCAAAGAGCGCAAGATTCGCGTCAATGCCATCAGCCCCGGTGTGGTTCCGACTCCTGGCTACAATCTTTTGGGATTAAGTGAGGAACAGGTGCAGGGCTTTGTGGCTAGCCAGGTTGACACTATCCCCCTTGGGCGGGTAGGCACACCGGACGAAATCGCTAAAGCGGTTGTTTTTCTTGCCTCGAATGACAGCAGCTTTGTCAATGGCATCGAATTGTTCGTCGATGGTGGTATGGCACAAGTTTGAATGCGCTTGCGAACGTTTACTTATGACAAAACAACATATTGGGAGTAGGACTTATGACTGCAACAACTAAGAAAAATGACACTAAATCGTTCGTTTACTCAACGCGAATTGATATTCCCGTAGAAATCCGATCGCAAGTAAATACCTTACTGAATCAAAGCTTGGCAACTGTGATCGACTTGAAGAGCCAGATCAAATATGCTCACTGGAATGTCAAAGGTAAATATTTTTACCAACTCCATCTACTGTTTGATGAAATTGCTTCCGAAGTTGAAGAATTTATTGATTTGATTGCCGAACGCATCGCAACATTGGGGGGAAAAGCACTGGGAACCGCCCGGATTGCGGCCAAAGAATCAGAACTGCCTGAGTATCCCTTCGATGCAGTTGATGGCACAGATCATGTCATTGCACTTGGCGATCGCTTGGCAATTTACGCCAAATCCCTCCGTAAAAACATTGAAAAAACAAATAATTTGGGTGACACGGATACCAATGATCTCTTTGTTGAGATTTCACGGGCGATAGACAAGCGGTTGTGGTTTTTAGAAGCCCATCTGCAAACCTCATTTCAGAACCAGGATCGTGCAGACCAAACGTGAGCAGTGATTGATGAAGAATAACTTATTTACACGCCGAAAATTATTAAATGTAGGGATGTTAGTAGGTTTAGGTTTTACTACTGCCCCAGCGATCGCACTATAACCTTACAGAGAATAAAGTCATGACCGCATTTCGCACAGTTTCGATCGATGGTTTAGATATCTTTTATCGAGAAACTGGTTCTCGTAATAATCCGACAATTCTGCTATTGCACGGCTTCCCGACTCATCTCACATGTTCCGCAATCTGATATCTGCCCTTAGCGATCGCTTCCATCTGGTTGCACCCGATTATCCAGGTTACGGCAACAGTTCAATGCCAACCGTGAATGAGTTTGATTACACCTTTGATCGCCTAGCCCAGATCGTGGAGAAATTTATTACCGCGATCGATCTCAAACGCTATAGCCTTTACGTGATGGATTATGGCGCTCCCATTGGCTATCGAATTGCAGCTAAATATCCAGAGCGAGTGGAAGCGCTGATTGTCCAAAACGGGAATGCTTACGAAGAAGGTCTGCGTGAATTTTGGGAACCAATTAAGGCTTACTGGCAAGAGCGATCGCCTGAGAATGCTGACAAGCTTAAACACCTTGTCAACTTGGAAGCAACGAAATGGCAATATACCAACGGTGTTCGCAATCTCGAAGCAATCAGCCCTGATACCTGGAATATGGATCAACTGTTCCTCGATCGCCCAGGAAACGATGAGATTCAGCTGGCGCTGCTGTATAGCTATGGCACGAATCCACCGTTATACCCGCAATGGCAGGAGTATTTCCGCAAATATCAGCCACCAACCCTGATTGTTTGGGGTAAGAATGACTACATTTTCCCCCCAGAAGGCGCTCATCCCTACAAGCGCGACCTGAAAGACGTGGAGTTGCATTTACTTGATACTGGACATTTTGCCCTGGAAGAAGAAGGAGATGCGATCGCTGACCATATTTACCGCTTTCTGACCACTCACGTTGTAGAGAACACCAAGCTAACCACCAGTAACGAATGGCACTAAGAAAAGCCCAAAGGCTTGTGTCACCTCGTTCCCAGCCTCCAGGCTGGGAATGTATTCAAAGAGGCTCTGCCTCTTGTCAAGCTACTGGAGGCGGAGCCTCCCAGAATGGTTTCCCAGCCTTCAGGCTGGGAACCAGTCAGAGCAAGGGCTGTATCTTTTATTAGTGCCATTCCCACCAGTAACAAATAGTTTTGGCTCTTAAACGATGTCAGTAAAAAGTGATTGTGATTTTACAATTACTGCTCTTCAAACAACAGTGTTAAATCAATTAACTTAACAGTGCCATCTCAACAGATTGTCTACAATTTATTAAAGGAGAATGTCATGGTTGCTCAAGCAAACTCGCAAGCAGTAAAAATTCTGGAAGTTGCAGAAGATCCGCGTCTTTCTACAGGAGTGAAGGCATTTTTGAAATTGCTAAATTCAGGAGGTGTGGGTTTAGAGAAGTTAAATCCACTCGAAGCGCGTCAAGTACTCGTGGATGCACAGGCTGCCGTTGAAGTGGATCTTTCAGGCATTGACGAGTCTGAGAAGACAATTACTGCTGACGGTTATCCAATCACGCTCAATATCGTGCGACCAGCAGGTGTTCAAGGCATATTGCCTGTTTTCATCTTTATTCATGGTGGTGGTTGGGTGCTAGGTGATTACCCAACACACAAGCGCATGGTTCGCGATCTCGTCGTGCTTTCAGGGTTTGCAGGTGTCTTTGTCAACTACACTCGCACGCCAGATGCTCAGTACCCACAGGCAATCAATGAGATTTATGCTGCGACCAAATGGGTTGCCGAGCATGGCGAGGAGATTGGCGTGGATGGCAAGAATTTGGCAGTCGTTGGCAACAGTGTCGGCGGCAACATGACAACTGTCACTGCTTTGAAGGCGAAAGAAAAAGGAGGGCCACACATCAAGCTGCAAATCATGATGTGGCCCATTGTAGATGCTGATTTTGAAACGAATTCTTATCACCAATTTGGCGATCAGCGTTTTCTGACTGTACCAACGATGAAGTGGATGTATGACATGTACATCGCTGACCCAGAAAAGCGCAAAGACATCTATGCTTCTCCCTTACAGGCGACGGTTGAGCAACTCAAAGGCTTGCCTCCGGCATTAATTGTGGTTGCAGAGAGCGATATTTTGCATGACGAAGGCACAGCCTATGGACGCAAGCTCGATGAAGCTGGGGTCGAGGTGACAACTGTACAGTACAACGGCATGATTCATGACTTCGGACTACTGAATGGTTTAGCAGAGTTGCCAGAAACCCGTTCTCTGTTTGTTCAAGCTGCTGCCCAATTGAAGAAATATCTGCAATAGAATGCCATCAATATTTTTGGGGAAGGCAAAAGACGCTCTTCCATCGCTTTGCTGCTTACCGAGTTAGCGTAGGGGAAAAGGGGAATATGCTCGGCGGTTGCCTTCAGCACTGTGCTTTGTGCGATCACCTCATTAATCAATCCAAAGAGTCAATCAATTTTGGATTTTAGAAAAAGCGATAGCGTAGCGTAAAGCCTGCGGCATAGATCCGCTTAGAGCGACTGTGCGTAGCGTCTTTTAGATTTGTTCCGCTTAACCCTGTTTTGTCACTCTGGGAAAATAAAAATCAAAGCCAAATTTTGAACTGTAGATA
>NZ_JBALEJ010000045.1:0-25707 GCF_036917975.1 Nostoc sp. | reverse complement strand
TGCTGTTTGAAGATGTAGTTACAGACTCCACCTATATTCAGATGGAAACCACAGAATTATCTGTGGATGAACTATCAGAAACTATTAGTTTTGGCAAAACTTCAGATTCAGAATTAACCGAAGCACAGCCAGGTGATTTGTTCAGTACATTCGATGAAAATCCGCAACTGCTGTTTGAAGATGTAGTTACAGACTCCACCTATATTCAGATGGAAACCACAGAATTATCTGTGGATGAACTATCAGAAACTATTAGTTTTGGCGAAACTTCAGATTCAGAATTAACCGAAGCACAGCCAGGTGATTTGTTCAGTCCCTTCGATGAAAATCCGCAACTGCTGTTTGAAGATGTAGTTACAGACTCCACCTATATTCAGATGGAACCCACAGAATTGTCTGTGGATGAACTATCAGAAACTATTAGTTTTGGCGAAACTTCAGATTCAGAATTAACCGAAGCACAGCCAGATAATTTGTTCAGTCCCTTCGATGAAAATCCGCAACTGCTGTTTGAAGATGCCGCCACAGATTCCACCTATATTCAGATGGAACCCACAGAATTATCTGTGCATGAACTATCAGAAACTATTAGTTTTGGCGAAACTTCAGATTCAGAATTAACCGAAGCACAGCCAGATGATTTGTTCAGTCCCTTCGATGAAAATCCGCAACTGCTGTTTGAAGATGTAGTTACAGATTCCACCTATATTCAGATGGAAACCACAGAATTATCTGTGGATGAACTATCAGAAACTATTAGTTTTAGTTTTGGTGAAACTTCAGATTCAGTATCAGCCGAAGCACAGCCAGATGATTTGTTCAGTCCCTTCGATGAAAATCCACAACTGCTGTTTGAAGATGTAGTCACAGATTCCACCTATATTCAGATGGATATTCAGATGGAAACCACAGAATTGTCTGTGGATGAACTATCAGAAACTATTAGTTTTGGCGAAACTTCAGATTCAGCCCAGACAAGCTCAGAGGTTTTAGAGACTGATGAGAATAATAATTTAGAAACGACCTTTGAATTCACAGAAAATACAGATTTTGAAAATGATTTATTGTTGACAGCAACGACTCTGATAGCAGCAGTAAATCAGGAAAAATTAGGAGAAAATCCGACAAGAATTGACTCAGAAGCTATCAATGACTTCACACAAACGGTTATTCAGGAAGATGTAGCAACCAATTTGTGGAATTTAGGAGAGATATCTGAAGTTGCAGCAGTGTCAGAGGGAGAAAATGCTATCATTGCCCCGACTGAAGAATTGGCAACTACAGAACTCCTTGAAGATGTTGCTTCAGAAGATGAATTTGCAGACTTAGAAGCATTACTAGGAGAGGAATTAGCACCCATCTCCAAAAATAAGGAGATACCAGAAGTAGATTTTGCTGCCCTGGAAGAATTGTTAGGTACAGATAGCGATCGCATCCAGCCCCAAGACATTCAACCAGTCTTGGCTAAAAATCCCATTCCATTACCAGCGATCAAAGATGAATTTGGTGATTTGGAGAAGTTGCTGGCAGAAGCAGATCAAACAATATCCCATTCTCCTGTAGTCAAATCTAACACCAGCAAAGCTACCCGTCCCTCAACTCGTCGGGCTACGAGATTTGAAGAAACGATGAAGGTTCCAGTGAAACAACTGGACGATATGAGTAATTTAGTTGGGGAGTTGGTGGTAAACCGTAATACCTTAGAGCAGGATCATGAACGGCTGCGGCAGTCGTTAGATAACTTGCTGATTCAGGTACAACAACTCTCAGATGTCGGCGCCAGGATGCAGGAGTTGTACGAGCGATCGCTCCTAGAAGCCTCTCTGTTAGCTGGACGCAAAAAGAAAGACCCAGGCTTGCAAGCGCCAGACTCCAACGCCGAAAGGGGTTTTAGCGAGTTAGAAATGGATCGTTTTACTCCCTTCCATACACTCTCACAACAGATGATTGAGCGCATTGTGCGAGTGCGTGAGTCGGCTAGTGACATTGATTTTGTTACCGAAGAAACCGAGCGAGTCGCAAGGCAATTCCGCCAAGTAACCACCCAGTTACAAGAGGGATTAACTAGAGCGCGAATGGTACCTTTTGCCCAAACAATCGATCGCTGGCGGCGAGGAGTGCGCGACAATGCTATTAAGTGTGGCAAACAAGTAGAGTTGGTGATCGAAGGTGGTGATACCTTAATTGACAAGATGATTTTAGATCATCTGACCGATCCGTTAACTCACATGCTGAATAATGCGATCGCTCACGGTATTGAAACCCCAGAAGAGAGGCAAGCTGCTGGTAAACCACCCGTAGGAATTATTACTATCCGCGCCTTCCACCAAGGCAACCAAACGATCATTTCTGTAGGTGATGATGGCGCAGGTATTGACTCTGCAAAGGTTAAGGCTAAGGCGGTGAAGATTGGTATGCTTACAGAAGCACAGGCAAAAGCCATGTCTCGCCTGGAAGTCTACGATCTGCTGTTCCAGTCTGGTTTTACAATTAAAGACCAAGCCGATGAAATTTCCGGTCGTGGTGTGGGTATGGACGTAGTGCGCTCCGAGATTAGCGAAATTCGGGGAACAGTAAACACCGATTCTGCTATTGGCAAGGGAACCACCTTCACCATTCGTTTACCACTGACTCTAAGTATTTGTAAAGCTCTCTGCTGCGTCTCCGATCGAGCCAGAATTGCCTTCCCGATGGATGGTGTAGAAGATACGCTAGATATTCCAGTCAAAAATATTCAACATGATGCCAATGGGCAATCGTTTATTTCCTGGCGTGATACGGTGCTGCCATTCCGACCTCTGAAGGAACTTTTAACCTTCAATCGCCAAATCAGTCGCGGTAATGTCTATGGTGGCACCAGAGATGATGATATGGTTTCTGTGGTTGTGGTGCGATCGGCAAATACCCTGATTGCTCTACAGATTGACCTAGTGTTGAGCGAACAAGAAATTGTAATTAAGCAATTTGAAGGGCCAGCCCCTAAACCCATTGGTGTAGCCGGTGCTACAGTCCTGGGTGATGGTCGGATTATGCCCATTGCTGACGTGCTGGAAATAATTGACATCTTCCAGGGACGGATTTCTACACAAACTGGTGGCAATTCTTGGCAACAAAAAGCTACTCCCCAAGATACCTCTCCTGTGAAGATTGATCCGACAGTGCTAATTGTTGATGACTCGATTACAGTCCGAGAGTTGCTGTCCTTAACCTTTAATAAGGCAGGTTATCGCGTAGAACAGGCGCGTGACGGTCAGGAAGCTTGGGATAAACTCCGCTCCGGCCTACCTTGCGATATCGTATTTTGCGACATCGAAATGCCCCGTTGCGATGGACTGGAATTACTCTCTCGCATTCAGAAAGACTCTAACCTCAATCACTTACCGATCGCCATGCTCACCTCACGGGGTGCAGACAAACACAGACAAATTGCGTCTCAACTCGGTGCTAGTGGCTACTTTACCAAGCCTTATCTTGAAGAAGCTCTCCTCGAAGCCGCAGCGCGAATGCTGAAAGGGGAGAAACTTATTACCACTACAAGTAATGCTTAGAATTAATAAAGATTCAGCTTCTAAATGAGGCAAATTAAATGCGCGTAGGCGTAGCCCGTCGGAGATATGCTGATTTATATAGCAATCCTAAATGAGTTACGAACAAAAAGATCCCCGACTTCTTCAAGAAGTCGGGGATCTGAGCCTCTTGGTGTTCATCTTGGGTCTATCTTTGTAGTATATAAAGAAGCACTTTTGACCTAAGACTATGCCTGATTCTGAAAAACCACTCACCTACCCATCTAGCCGCAAGAGTAATCAAGTCGATGATTACCACGGAACTTTAGTCGCAGATCCTTACCGTTGGTTAGAAGATCCTGACTCTGAAGAAACAAAGACTTGGATTGAGGCACAAAATCAAGTTACTTTTGGCTACCTGAGTGAAATTCCTGCTAGGGAAAAAATTAAACAACGCCTTACCAAACTTTGGGATTATGAAAAATATGGTATCCCTTTTAAAGAAGGCGAAAGCTACTTTTATTTTAAAAATGACGGACTGCAAAATCAAAGTGTCCTTTACACTCTGAAAACCCTCGACGATCAACCCAAAGTTTTACTCGACCCGAATAAACTCTCCGAAGATGGCACTGTTGCTCTTTCGGGATTATCTATTAGTGAGGATGGTAGACTTTTAGCTTATGGTCTATCATCTTCTGGTTCTGATTGGCAAGAGTGGAAAGTACGCGATGTTGAAACTGGTGAAGACCTGCAAGACCATTTAAAGTGGATTAAATTTTCTGGTGCATCTTGGACACACGATCATCAAGGTTTTTTCTACAGTCGCTACGATGAACCAAATGAAAAAACTCAATTAGAAGATGTTAACTATTATCAAAAGCTCTACTATCATCAATTAGGTAAACCTCAATCAGAAGACGTTTTAATTTACCATCGCCCTGACCAAAAAGAATGGGGTTTTAGTGGTGGCGTTACTGAAGATGGGCACTATCTAATAATTTCAATTTGGCTGGGTAGTGACTCCAAAAATTTAGTTTTCTCTAAAGATTTGACTAACCCTAATGGGGAAGTCATAGAACTAATTAACCAGTTTGAGGCAGATTACAGCTTTATTGACAATGATGATAGCGTCTTTTATTTCCGCACAGATTTAAATGCGCCACGGGGAAGAGTGATTGCCATTGATACGAAAAACTCTGCGTCAGAAAATTGGCGAGAAATCATTCCCCAATCTGCGGAGACTTTGGAAAGTGTCGGTATACTTAATAATCAATTTGTTGCTGATTACCTCAAAGATGCTCACAGCCAAATCAAAATTTTTGACCTCAAAGGTGAGTTTATTCGAGAGGTAGAACTACCCGGACTTGGTTCAGCCGGAGGATTTGGTGGTAAGCGTTATGATACTGAAACTTTTTATAGTTTTACTAGCTTTACCATACCAGGCACTATTTATCGCTACAACTTGGTGACAGGAAAAAGCGAGGTTTTCCGCCAACCACAGGTAGATTTTAATCCTGATGATTATGAGACAAAACAAGTCTTTTATCAGAGCAAAGATGGTACTAGAGTGCCAATGTTTATTACCCACAAAAAGGGTATTAAATTAGATGGCAATAACCCTACTTATCTCTATGCTTATGGCGGTTTTAATGCCTCAATGACACCTAGCTTTTCTGTGAGTCTGTTGGTGTGGATGGAGATAGGTGGTATCTATGCGATGCCTAATATTCGCGGTGGTGGAGAATACGGCGAAGAATGGCATCAAGCAGGAATAAAAGATAAAAAGCAGAATGTCTTTGATGACTTTATTGGCGCTGCTGAGTGGTTGATTGCTAACAAGTATACTCAGACTGAGAAGCTAGCGATCGCAGGTGGTAGTAACGGCGGTTTATTAGTGGGTGCTTGCATAACCCAACGTCCCGATTTGTTTGGTGCAGCAATACCCGCAGTTGGCGTTATGGATATGTTGCGGTTCCACAAATTTACCATCGGTTGGGCTTGGACTTCCGAATATGGTTCAGCAGATAACCTAGAAGAGTTTCCAGCACTGTATGCTTATTCGCCATTACACAACATCAAACCAAATACAGCTTACCCAGCAACCTTGATTACCACAGCCGATCATGACGATCGCGTTGTCCCTGCTCATAGTTTCAAATTTGCCGCAGCTTTGCAAGCGGCTCACACAGGTAATACACCAACCTTAATTAGAATTGAAACTAAAGCCGGACATGGTGCGGGTAAACCCACAGCTAAAATTATCGAAGAAGCCGCAGACAAATGGGCTTTTTTGGTGCGTACTTTAGATGTGAAATTTTAGCAATTTTGTGGGGTAGGAAATGCCTACCCCACAAAATTGGATAATTTATTTGTTGGAAATCTTGTGCAGTTTTATTATAAGACCTCTTGCAATACAGTTAAGATAAGACAAAAAGATTTGTAGAGACGGCGATTTATCGCGTCTTGAAAACCCAAAATTTTTGCTAGTAGCCCTTAACCCAAGGGTATTGGTCTATATTGTCCCGACAATGTACGACTGTCAATACAATAAAATAGTCACGCACCCGATTTCTGGAGTTTTAGCAGTGGGCTTATTTGATGATTTGAGTCGGTTTCTAGAAAACCGTTTAGAAGAATTCTTGCGTAGCAATCCACATTTGGAGTTAGAGGCGCTGCTAGAACAGCTGCGTGAGCAAGAAGAAGATACATTAAAGCTGATCGCAGATTTACAAGTACAAGAGAAGCGATCGCAAGAAGAAATTCTGTCCACCGCTCAAGAAATTCAGCGTTGGCATATCCGTATTCAAAAAGCTAAAAATGCTGGTAGAGAAGATTTGGCGGCGGCGGCGGGTGAACGAGAAGCAGCCTTGTTGCGCGAAGGAAATCAGCGTTGGGGACAGATGCAAGGGCTGAAAGAACGCATTCAGCAATCTCAGGAACTACTGCAAAAAATTCAGCAGCGACGACAAGAGGTACAAGCTAAAGCCGCTGAGGCACAGACAGCCCGTGCTAAAGCGCAAACCCAGCAGCGTTTTGAAACCGTTGGCTGGTCGAATCAAACTAGCAGTTATTCTAGTGGTTTTGATGACTTAGAAGATAAGTTCCGTAGCTGGGAAACTCAGGATGAACTAGAACAAATGAAGCGAAATCTGCAAAAGTAAAATATTTTACTTTCAGTCTCAGGTTGCGATCGCTAGATGAAAAAAATCAAGATAAACTAGACAATGGCTAAACGAGGATTCATTTTGGAAACTCAACGCCTATTCTTGCGGGAAATGACGCCTTCTGACCTCGACCCGCTACTACTTGTCCTTGGCGATGCAGAATCGATGCGCTACTACCCAAAGCCCTTTGACCGCGAGATGGTGCAAAATTGGATTGATCGGCATTGCCGCAGCTACGCACAGCACGGACTCGGCTTATGGGCGATGGTTCTCAAGGCGACGGGTGAGGTAATCGGCGACTGCGGACTGGTTTGGCAGGAGGTAGAAGGACACCAAGAACTCGAAATTGGTTATCATGTCCGCCGTGACCAACAAATGCAGGGTTACGCAACTGAAGCCGCATCTGCTTGCCAGGACTATGCCTTTAATGTCCTGGGTTGCGATCATCGCGTCATTTCCCTAATTCGCCCAGAGAACATCCCCTCTCGGCGTGTAGCTGAGAAAAATGACCTCAAGGTCGTTCAGGAGACACTCTGGCGTAACATACCGCACTATATATACGCTGTGCAACGCTCAGAAAGTAAATTTTTTACAACAAGCAATTTTTCAAAAGTAGAAAAGTCAAAATTACAGGTGTAGCCGAGTTTTTAGATTCTCTCTTCCCCGTCTTTCTTATCCCCAGTCTTTAATAGACATCTCCGAAAAAGAATGTAGAGACGTAGCAGTGCTACGTCTCTACAAGGGTTATGGGTCAATACGGTTCAGTTAAGGGCTACTGGCAACATTTTTGGGTTCTCAAGACGCGATAAATCGCCGTCTCTACAAGTGTTTTGGGCTTATCTGAACTGTATTGGGTTAGGGTAACGCATCTTTAATTTCTGGAGATGTCTAATAAATCAATTAGTGCCTCCACTAGAGCCTGATTTTGCTCATCAGTGCCAACAGTAATACGTAATTTATCATCTAGTCCAGGTTGCTTAAAGTAGCGGATTAAAATTCCCCCTTCCTTCAGTTTTTGATAAAGATATTCTGCGTTTCCTTCTCTTGGCTGTGCCAACAAAAAATTAGTTTGGGAATCCCAAATATGAAAACCTAATTGTTTCAAGTCTGCTGCTAACTTAGCCCGTGATACCTTTATCTTTGCCACACAAGCATTTTTATAAGCTTGATCGGTAATAGCAGCCGTACCAATTGCACAGGCGATCGCATCAATGTTATAGCTATCTTTCACCTTAAACAATCCCTGCAACAATTGGGGATTCGCCACCCCAAAGCCCAGTCGTAATCCTGCCAATGAGTACCCCTTAGAAAGTGTCCGAATCACGATGACGTTTTCGTATTCCTTTACCAAAGCCAAGGCATTCTCTTCGGTAAAATCTACATAAGCTTCATCAATTACCAAAACCCCAGATAACTGGCTGGCTAATTTTCGCAAGTCATCTGTTGCCACCACATGCCCCGATGGACTATTGGGCGACGCAATAAATGTCACAGAACCATTGGCGGCAACCAGTTCTTCTAAAGGTAAGCTGTAGTCATCACTGTAAGGAATCTCAATAATTTTCGCCGCTTGCATTTCTGTCAATGTGCGATATAGCACGTAAGTTGGCATCGGGTAAACAACTTTCTTCCCAGGTTCTACACAGGCTCGAATGATTACGCTCAATAATTCATCACTACCATTTCCGACAATAATCCAATCACTAGGAACTTCTAAAACTTTACTTGCAGCTTGCCGGAACTCTCCACCGAAAGGTTCTGGATACCGCCGTAACCACTCACCATCAATATTCCGTAGCACAGCTAATGCGGCAGGAGAAGGAGGATAGGGGTTTTCATTGCTATTAAGTTTAATAATCTGTGTACCGCGTTGAGGCTGCTCACCGGGAACGTAGCTAGCCATTGCATCAACATTGGGGCGAAAGTATTTAGTCATAGGGCATTGGGCAAAACAGTTCCAACTTCCGTTAGCGGGGCGTTGAGCCGGTTCCGAGTGCTATTGAGTAAAGAATTAGATATCCTAATTGGTACTCAGCACTCCTGAAGGCATTGGGGAAATTTCAACTTACCTGAAAATAGCTGTAAATATAGAGATTTTGCAATGACAAAATCTCTGCTTCTGGCGCAGGGTTTATCTTACCGTATATAGAAGAAGACAACTTGGAAACAAGAAACCTGCGATCGCCTGACGTGTTGACTAAACCAAGCTCCATTGCTGATGCAGAATGGGGACACGCTCACCGAAACAGTGCTGAGTAAGGAGTGCTGAGTAAAAAGTAATAGTCGCACTGGCTCAACGCCCCGCTACCGTTAACAGCACTCCTAAAACATTTCACCAAACTTTTTTTCTGAAGGTGATAGGAAAGCGATCGCACTTGGGTAAGTTACATCTAGAACACCCAAGCACTTCCTACCCCAGGAAAACACTTATGAAAACCGAATTAAAAGCCAAGTTTCTTCACCACATCCTCGACAAAAAGAAAGAAAATGAGGGTTTTACACTTATTGAATTACTAGTAGTAATTATTATCATCGGTATTTTGTCTGCGATCGCTCTACCTTCTTTCTTGAACCAAGCAAACAAAGCCAAGCAGTCAGAAGCTAAAACTTACGTTGGTTCCATGAACCGCGCTCAACAAGCTTATTACTTAGAAAATACTACATTTTCAACTTCAATTGGTGCTTTAGGTCTTGGTATTGCAACACAAACCATAAATTACACATATACGGCTGTTAGTGGTGGAGACGCTAGTTCAATAAACAACCGAGCGAAAGTAATAAATGCCGGTGCGCCTCTCAAAGCCTATGTTGGTGCTGTAGAGGTGACAACCCAACAAGCTACCAGTGAAGCTACTACCGTAGCTGTTTTGTGTGAATCTAACAACGCTATGGTTAACGGCGGTGCAAATGCAGATACCGTTACAATTGCTACTACCGCTGGACAACCTACTTGTCCGAGCAGCTACGTCTCTTTGGCTAAGTAAGCAACCAGGGACAAACAGTATATAAATTGTTTCTCAATCAGATATTTTCCAAAGTGGGTAGATGCTTCTATCCACTTTATTTCCATTTTTTAAGTGGTTCATAACTATATTCTTCATAAAATTTTCTCAGAGAATTATAATGATTACTGATGTATGTAATTGGCAAAATCAAGCTGAAGAATACTTTATTCAAGAAAAATATTCGCAAGCAGCACAGTTATATGAACAAGCAATAGCAATAGAACCAAATACCATCTCTTATTATTGGCATTTAGGGTTAATCTTGCTATTACAAGGGCAAGAAGCAGAAGCTCAAATGACTTGGATGCTGCCAATAGCAGAGGCAGATGAAGAACAGTTACCAATTTGGATAAATGAACTATTTCAATTTTTGCAAATAGAAGCTGAAAGACGCGAAACACTGGCAGAATATTCTCTAGCTTGGTTAATTCGCCAGCATATACGGGAAATTAATCCTAGTAATATAAATAATTTGCTTCAAATCCTGATACTTTCTATCAAATTAGAAAAATTTGAAGAAATTGATAATTTGAATGATTGGGGATTAATTGAAAGCTTAAATGCAAAAGAAAATATAGAAATCAATACCGAATTATTAATCCAATTTTTAAAAGAATTTTTAAATACTGTCCCATTACATCCAATTAATATAAGTTTAATAGAAGCGAGTCTTCCTTATTTCACTGAAACTCATCAATGCTTCTCTCTACTGCTTCCTGCTGCTATCCAAATTGGCCATACTTTGCGGCAGCCTTTACTAGCAGCATCTCTGCTAGAATTGCATTTACGATTGGAGCCAAATAATGTAGAAATTTTGCGGCACTTAGCGACTTTTTATCAAGATGCTCGTAATTATTCTCAAGGAATAGAGACAGCTAGATTATGTTATTCCTTATCAGAAAGCTTGGCTGATAAAATTTTTGCACTCCATTTGCTGTTAAGGGGTCTAATGACAGCAGGGGGATATTGGCAAGAGATATGTACAACTTGTCAAGAATTAGAAACTGTGTTTAAACAGTTTATTAAAGCTGAACGAATTCCTTTAGAAGAAGGAAGAATCTTACGGTTACTTACGCCATCTTTTGCGATACCTCACATTAAAGATGCTCCTGCGAATTTTCGAGCTATTCATAATCAGGTAGCTGAAATTTTTAACTTTTATATTAAAGCTTTTGGCAAATCAGAAGGAAAAAATTATTGTCACAAAATTATCAATAATCGAGATTTATCTTCCCCTACTAAGAAATTAAAAATTGGTTATGTATCTTACGCTTTAAGGAATCATTCTGTTGGTTGGTTAGCTCGCTGGCTATTTCAACATCACGACCGAGAGAAATTTGATATTCATACCTATTTTGTGAACTATCAATTAGTCAATGACTATCTCCAAGAGTGGTATCTAGGTCAGGCAGAAAAACCTCGTCAATTAGGTATGAATGGTCTAGAAATTGCTGACCAGATATATCAAGATGAAATTGATATTTTAATTGATCTTGATAGCATCACTCTAGATATTACTAGTGAAGTGATGGCACTCAAACCAGCCCCAATTCAAGTTACTTGGCTGGGATGGGATGCATCAGGCATACCTGCAATTGATTACTTTATCGCAGATCCTTATGTGTTGCCAGATGATGCCCAAAATTACTATACAGAAAAAATCTGGCGATTACCTCAAACTTACATAGCAGTAGATGGTTTTGAAGTTGGTGTACCAACTCTCCGCCGCGATGACTTGGATATCCCAATGGATGCGGTTGTATATCTCAGCGCCCAAAGAGGATATAAACGCCATCCAGAAACGACAAAGTGGCAAATGCAAATTATTAAACAAGTACCTAACAGCTACTTTTTGATTAAAGGGCCGGCTGAGGAAGAAACAATTAAACGCTTCTTTTACCAAATTGCTGAAGAAGAGGGTGTAGATTGTTCTCGGTTACGATTTTTACCACAAGTTTATTTAGAGTCGGTTCATCGTGCTAATTTAGGCATTGCTGATATTGTATTAGATACATTTCCCTACAACGGAGCTACGACAACCCTAGAAACCCTCTGGATGGGTATTCCTTTAGTAACCAGAGTTGGACAACAATTTGCGGCTCGTAATAGCTACACCATGATGATGAATGTAGGTGTAACAGAAGGTCTCGCTTGGACAGATGAAGAATATATAGAATGGGGTGTGCGCTTGGGTAAAGATGAAGCTTTACGCCAGCAGGTGACTTTGAAACTGAAAGCATCTCGACAAACAGCACCCCTTTGGAATGGTAAGCAGTTTACTCGTGAGATGGAGAAGGCTTATCAGCAAATGTGGCAGAGTTATATTGAGAAAAAATAAGCTCGTAGTTCAGGAGTCAGAATTCAGAATTCAGAATTCAGAAGTCAGAAGTCAGAATTTAGAATACTCTATCTATGTGCCCTTACAGAATGTTTGAAAAGTATTGGGCGAATAGAATTCGCTACTACACAAACCAAGTCCACCTGCGTGGACTAATACAAAATCGAGGGTTTTTAACCTGCGGAGGCAGGTTTTGCCTGTGTAGCCGCGATTTCTAATCGCTGAGGCAAGTAATAAATTAGACTTTTCAAACAACCTCTTACAGAGAAGCAACTTGACTTCTGAGTTCTTCTTGATAACTAATTTTGAACAGCAAAAAATAGTGGCAAAGAAGCTGAACTTCCTTGCCACGCTTTGTTTATAAGCTACTCATACACTTTAATCAGGTAGGTACAATAGGCATAACAAGTTATGTTCCACACCCTATGCGCGATTTTTAATCAAGATTACTTGCACAATTTGTATTGCTATCTCACTAGAAACCCCTAAAGTTTGATATAGATCATTTAAAAAGTTTTTTTCTTCTTCAAGTACAATACCTTCAGCTAGGACTAAATCGGTCGCTACTGCAAAGGCTGCTTCTCGCAAGTCTTGAGATAAAGAATCTTTTGCTGCATTAAACAAAGCATTAAAGCCATCACCCTGGAGAATGCCCAAGATTTTGTCAAACAATCTGTCCATCATTTCGTGGGGATAACTTTTAAAAAGTTTCATCCGAGACAACACAGAAATGATAGAATCTTCTTGCTCAACAGAAAGATAACCGTCTGAAGCTGTTGCCGTCAATATAATGACTGCAAAAGCTTCTGCTGGATTGAGTGCTGCTTGGGTTTGGCTTTCTGCGCCCAACACAGCGTCGAATAGACCCATTGTAGTAGCTCCTTGGTTAGAGTCCCAATAGCGCTATAGCTACCTGTGTGTTTGGTGGATGTACAGGTAAGACTGTAACGCTATGAGACTTTCATATCTTAGTGTTCCCAGGATTCATTCAAGGCGAACACTTGCACCCAATGGTTTTTTGGCAGGAACTACATTGCCGTTTGTAAACTTTAGCGTTCTCCTGTCTTTTCTATTGTCTCAATTACCGCCAAACCTATACTAGAAGCTGCTATTAACAGCACTATTGATATCAAATAGGCATTTGTCAGTATCCGCAGGGCTTCATCGAAAAAAATATAGGTGGTCATTGCTTCACCTTTTGAACTTTGTGCTGCTAGTACTTTTTATTTCTCCACACCCTGATAGGTGTATTTCGCTGAGAAACTGCTAGCAATTGCATCTTAACAAAACTTTAGCTCTTTCAGAACACTGCTTAAAATTTTTCTTTCTGAAGATTTGATGAAGTTTATAAAAAAGGGAAAAGGGAGCAAGGGAGAAGAGTTTTCCCCTCCGCGCCCCGCACCCCGCCCCTCTGCCTCTTTTCAATGCCCAATGCCAATGCCCTTCTATACCATTGTTTTCTTACGGTTACTTTCTCTTCCCTGGATGCCGTTGAGGAACATTGGCACAAACTTCTCGATAAACGTTTGTGGATCGCGCTGCCAAGCTTTTTGTGCAGCCTGAATTCTAGTAAATTGCAACTCAGGCGCTAGCAAAGTTTGGGGTAGGCGTTCCATCAGGTATTGGGGACGTTGCCAAAGGGGCATGGTATTTGCCACTTCCACCAGGTTGGCAACTCGCCGTAGTTCTGCACCCAAGGTGATATCCATTCCTGATTCAAACGCTGCTTGTTCGATGGCGGTATATTTTCGCTTGGCTTGGTCTACTTTTTGCTGATGTTCTGGACTCTTACGCGCAAGTTCTCCTAACCAACGATTACCCCACCGGACGTGTCCCACTTCCTCTGGGAGAATTTTTTCAATGGTTTCCCGGATTTTGATGTTTTCTGCGGTTTGTGCCCCTTGCTTGAGTGCATAAATGTGAGCAGAAAAATATTCACAGCCCCGTTTTTCGGTGACGTTAATTGCCGCAAGGGAAGAAATTACAAAATCATCAAGGTTTTCGACTGGATCTTGTTGTTCGCTGTCGAGTAGGCGTTCAAATTCATTGATATATGAGGAACCGGGCGGTTTGCCAATATCTGCTCCCAATTCCACCAACAAATCAGTTAGCCACATAGCATGACGAGCTTCATCTGAGATGTGATGAGACAAATCCCGCAATAGTTCTCGTGGCTGTCCATTCAGTTGTTCAATTAACTCGGTTAGGTCTTTGCAACTGTGTTGTTCGCTGTAACGGTAGCGGTTGAGGGTAATTAGATGGATTTCGCGATCGCATACCACCCGTTTTAATACATCTCTAGCACTCAAAACATTCTGAAATTTACGTGGATAAGCAACTGTCATAGATTTTGTAAAATTGTGTAAATCTTTGTAAATCTTTATTTTGATGGTAACTTAGTTTTTGCAACTGCTGTTTTTGTGCCGCTTCACGAAAAAAAGAGTAAAAGCAAATATGAATTTTTGTAAAAAGTAGCTTATGTTACAGAATTTTTGTTATATTAGTCTTGTGAGAAAACAAAAATTATATATTCACCAAATAGAGAGGGCTATGGTTATGTCTATCGCAGATAAATCTCGTGCATTAATGGCACGTGAACATCAACAAGTCAAGAATCGCCAACAATCAATACTGATGCGGGCTGCTCAAGAACTTGGTCTTCCTGAAGAAGTATCCCACAACTGGAACCCGATTCAAGGGAAGTTAGATGCTAACGCTCGCATGATTTATGGACCCAGTCATGCTTCCATGAGCTAAGTTTTAAGGTTGATTTTTGAGTGAATGTCTCAACTGACAACTCTGGAAAAAAAGCCACCCTCTACTCTAGGGTGGCAAAACTTATAAACTTAGTGAGATACGGTACTTAATTAAGCATCGTAGTAGAGGTAAAACTCGTAGGGATGAGGACGTAGCTGCAACTGCTTGACTTCGTTGCCTAGCTTGTAATCAATCCAATTTCCGATAAAGTCTTCTGTGAAGACACCTGATTCTGTCAAGAAGGCGTGATCTTTTTCCAGTGCTTGCAACGCCAATTCTAAAGAACCTGGTGTTGAAGGAACCTTCGCTAGTTCTTCTGGAGAGAGTTCATAGATGTTCTTATCTAAGGGTTCACCAGGATGGATTTTGTTCTTGATGCCATCAATACCAGCAGAAAGCATTGCAGCAAATGCTAAGTAGGGGTTAGATGTAGCATCTGGACAACGGAATTCCAAACGCTTGGCTTTGGGGTTAGTACCAGATAGAGGAATACGGATAGAAGCAGAACGGTTCCCTTGGGAGTAAGCCAAGTTAACAGGCGCTTCATAACCAGGTACTAGGCGCTTGTATGAGTTGGTACTGGGGTTGGTAATGGCCAACAGGGCTGGTGCGTGTTTGAGTAGACCGCCAATGTAATACAATGCTGTTTCACTCAAACCAGCATACTTATCACCTGCAAACAGAGGTTTGCCATCTTTCCAGATAGACTGGTGAGTGTGCATCCCGGAACCGTTATCGCCAAACAGTGGTTTGGGCATAAAGGTGACGGTTTTGCCGTGTTTCTTAGCAACGTTCTTGATGACATATTTGTAAATCATCAACCAGTCAGCTGCTTCGATCAACTTCCCAAAGCGGAAACCCAGTTCGCTTTGACCGCCAGTAGCAACTTCATGGTGATGCTTTTCAATGGGTACACCCAATTTTTCCATCGTCAACAGCATCTCTGTACGGATATCTTGAAAAGAATCCGTTGGTGAAACTGGGAAGTAACCTTCTTTGAAGCGTGGTTTGTAACCCAAGTTGGGTTTTTCATCTGTACCGGCTTTACCGGAATTCCAAGCACCTTCTTCGGAGTCTAAGAAGTAGTAGCCTTCGTTAGAAGTTTGTGCAAACCTAGCACTGTCAAAGATAAAGAACTCAGCTTCAGGTCCAAAGAAGGCTGTATCACCAATACCAGTGGAAACTAGGTAGTCTACTGCTTTTTGGGCAATAACGCGTGGGCAACGGTTGTACCATTCGCCTGTGCGGGGTTCTTTGATGCTACAAATTATACTTAGCGTTGGAACTTCCATGAATGGGTCGATCCAAGCAGTGTTGGGGTCGAGTACCATCGTCATGTCTGATTCGTTGATTGCTTTCCAACCCCGGATACTAGAACCGTCAAAAGGTACGCCATCAGTGAATGCAGTCTCATCGATTTGGTTTTGGTACAGCGTGAGATGCTGCCAAGTCCCTACTGTATCGATGAATTTGAGATCAATCAGCTGAATTTTTTCATCTTGAATTCTCTTCAAGAGTTCTTGCGGTGTTGTCATTGTTACTCCTTCTCTACCAATTTCCTAAAGTAAACCAGAATCTTCCATTGCATCCTAACCCTGCCGATCTCAATCCAGCCGTGACACACCTGAAATATCTTAAATACTAGACATTAGCGGATTTTGTAGTCTGTGCTACAGATATCTGGATTACAGGTTATATTAACCTTTCCGCGATCATCTGTACAAAACTGGAAAGTTCATCACATAGGGGTCAACTTTGGCATAAAATCCTTAGATAGCGGATAAATTGTTTTTGTGCCAAATCTATTTTAAATAGCACAAAAGTTTACTGGTGCATAAGTGCAGCCAAATAAATATCAAACCATAAATAGCAAGGATTGGGAGAAGAAGGAATGCGCGATGCGGTAACAAGTTTAATTAAGAATTATGACTTAGCTGGTCGGTATTTTGACCGGAATGCGATCGATAGCTTGAAGTCTTACTTTGACAGTGGTACAGCAAGAGTACAAGCGGCGGCGGCAATTAATTCTAATGCAGCTGCACTTGTCAAGCAAGCTGGTTTAAAGTTATATGAAGAACTACCAGAATTAATTCGTCCTGGTGGAAATTCTTATACGACTCGTCGTTATGCAGCTTGTCTGCGAGATTTAGACTACTACTTGCGTTACGCCACCTATGCGCTGGTTGCAGGTAACACCAATGTATTGGATGAGCGTGTGCTACAAGGGCTACGTGAAACTTACAATTCTTTAGGAGTACCTATTGGGCCGACAGTTCGCGGTATCCAAATTCTCAAGGATCTGATTAAGGAACAAGTAGCAGCCGCAGGTGTGCTTAATACTGCTTTTGTGGATGAACCATTCGATCACATCACACGCGAGTTGAGCGAGACAGATATTTAGATATTAGATGGGGAAGGTGTCTGCCCCGATATAAACATAAATAGCGATCGCACTTTGGTTTTTGGAGCGATCGCTTTTTTATCAACCTGATCAGGCGTTGAAAAGGGCTTTGTCCAAGTTTTCGCCAACATCGCGCCTCTGTAAAATAATTTTGCTAGATTAAAGCTGTGTTTTTGGAGCTATCTTTCGACTAATGCCAGCCAGAGACATCTACCACGCCGCAGTCATTAAAGCACTTACAGCAGAGGGTTGGACAATAACGAACGATCCATTATACCTCAATACGGAGGTAGAGAACTTTACGTAGATATTGGAGCAGAAAGAGTTACCATTGCTGCTGAGAGGGATAATCAAAAAATAGCTCTCGATTTGATTATGCAAAGGAATTTTCTGAGGGATTTGCACCTGTAAAAGTTAATAAAAAATGGGGATTCATCAACCTTAGAGGGCAAGTAAGCATTCCCCCACAGTACGAGATGGAAAGAAAATTTAGCATCTAAAAAAGCTGAATATGAGCAAATATTAGCAGGGTTGAAAAATAGTAAATATCCTCTACTCAAGAACGAAGATAGTTTAAGTGAAGATCAAGTAAATAAACTTATTCAAGTTAAAAATATATCTCCTACCCTGAAAGTAATGCATGAACTAAAAGAGAAATTTAGAAAAAATTTTAATAAGACTAATGATTGGTATACGGGAGTCTTTAAACTAGGTATGTGGTTATCGAGAGCTAAAAAATATTTCCCAAATAGCAACAATACTATTATTCGTTGGTTCGATGAAATTATTGCTTACTTTGATAATGGTACTAATAGTGGTGCTGTTGAAGGTATTAATAACCTGACTTTTCACGGCATGTGGAAAAGGTCATTTTGATGGTTTCCCAAGCCCTGATTTCTCCGTTGGCTATTTTCAATAACTCTGAGTTAATGAGAATTAGCCTGTGGAAAAAGCCACGCTTTTTCGGGGCTTGAGGACTTCCCGTGAAAAGTCAGTATTAATAACAAACTCAAGCTAATTAAACGTTCTGCTTATGGATTTAGAAACTTTGATAACTTCCGAATTAGATGCTTATTAAATTGGCATTTTAATTGTTAGTTTGGCATAATAAGTACTGAAGAACCATTTAATATAAATTAACTGCCCTTCATAATCTATACTAACAATCAAGCTATATTTGTTTCCTTTAATATTGAAAACTGTAAAATTACCAACAGCTTCAGCTTTAGGAAAAACTTGCTGTACTTCAACTAAATTTGACCATTTTGCTTTAGTAGCGATCTTATACCAATTGCTTAATGCTTCCTGACAATCTGAATGGTTCTCTGCATATTCTCTTAAGATTCTAAAACTAATAATCTGCATCATCCCCGATCACAAAAAGTAAAAACCTTTGATTTTCTCTTAGTCCACGTTCGCGTAGCGTTCCGTAGGAAAGGTGGACTTCGTTTGTATAGCCGCGATTTCTAATCGCCAGGACTAGTTGCAAGATGTGAGTTTCCGGGTTTGTGTCTGTTGCCTTATTTTAGGCAATTCTTGCAACATAAAGTAAATAATTTCGCAATATTCTCTGTGTCTGTGCGTGAAGCTTATCGCCAATTGAACGCATAATATACAGAATCTTGTATAAATTCGTAGGTGATTTAATGGCAGAAATCCAAGTCGGAATCGAAGGTGAAGCTGCACCAGCAGCAGCCGAGGCTTTGCTAGCAATTCCTGGAATATCGGGAAGCTATGAAGTTCCACCCCAAAAAGAGGCAACTCTAGCAGCTATTGCTACCATTGTCGGCATTGTAGGCGGTGCTGCGGCTTTAGCTGAACAAATTCGCAAATGGTATCAAGAATGGCATAAATCTCATACCGGGAAGCAATTTGATGTGGTAATTCTTGATCCTGATACTGGAAACAGGATTTTACTCGAAGAAGCTACTATAGAGGAAATCACGGAAATCCTCAAATCTATCAGCAAATAAGTGCAAACTATCCGCATTCAACTTCGGGAAAGTACGCAGGAAACAGTTGAACTCAGGTATTGGCTACCTCAAATAAAGCACTATGAATCACGTCGCCTGAAATTAGCAGAAATCGCTGATTTCCTCAAGCAAGGTGAACAAGATTACTATAAACTGCTGCCCAATTTACCAGGAATCGGGAAGCAGTTATTTTTTTGGTTGGATGGGGATGGACGGTGGTTGAGTCGGGGAATTGCTAACTGTCGCGGTGAGGGGTTGGTAATTGCCATTGATACTGATAAAAAATTGGCACATCTACCTTGGGAAGTGTTGCATGATGGTGAGGATTTTTTGGTGAAGCGGGTTAATCCAGTGGTGTTACCTCTGCGCTGGATTGAGAAAGACACGGAAGGGTTTTCTGTGGAAGCACGACAATTGCGAGTATTGTTTATGGCAACCGACCCGGAAGATGTGCAACCAAAGTTAGAGTTTGAACAGGAAGAAGCGAGAATTCTGGCTGATACGCGAGATTTTGCTGTAGATTTGCGGGTGGAAGAAAGCGGTTGCGTTAGCGAGTTGGGTAAGGTGTGGAGTCGCTATTTTAATGACTTTGATGTGTTTCACCTCACAGGACACGCCTCAATTAAAGATGAAGCACCTTACACGCCTTACTTTATCACTGAGACGGAAATTGGGGAACGCCACGAAACCACAGCCGCAGAACTTGCCGAAGTCTTCCGGTTTCGCTTTCCCAAGTTGGTGTTTTTATCTGGTTGTCGGACTGGACAAGCACCAGATAAAGGGGCTGTCCCTTCAATGGCTGAGGCACTAATTGCCCAAGGGGCGATCGCGGTTTTAAGTTGGGGGCGGCCTGTGGAAGATCGGACAGCTACAGCCGCCTCCGCGCACCTCTACGGCAAATTGGCTGCCGGATATCAATTAGCTGAAGCACTCGCTAGTACTTACCAGCAGTTGTTTAAACAGAATGTGCGTGACTGGCATTTGTTGCGGTTATATGTCCAGGGAGAATGTCCGGGTGCGTTGGTGGAAGTGTCGAGAGATGTGCCACTCTCTGCGCCGGAACCTGCTTATGATCTGTTTTTAGATCCCGATACCCAACTGGTGCGGGTGGCGAAACCCTCTGAGTTTGTTGGCAGACGGCGGACTTTGCAACGTTGTCTCAAAGCAATTCGCACTTCATTAGGGGTACTAATTCACGGACTGGGGGGTGTGGGTAAGAGTACTGTGACAGCGCGACTTCTGGAAAGGATGGTTGGCTATCACAGGCTGGTGAACTTTCGGCAACTAGATGAGGACAAACTGCTCAAAACCCTTGCTGAACAATGTACCTCGGAACGGGGGCATGAAATTCTCAATGGCAAGTTACCCTTGATGCAGCGCCTCACCAAGTTTTTCACAGAAGGACTGAATACCAAAGAACAGCGTTTTGCCTTTGTGCTGGATGACTTTGAGGCGAATTTGGATTTACGAAATGGGGTTTATGTCTTGCAACCACAAGTTGTAGATGTACTGCTGGCGTTGCTGAAGGCGATGCAAAATTCCCAACTTCCCCACAAGGTAATTATTACCTGTCGCTACAATTTCACTTTGTCGGAACTGAATCATCGTCTGTACCGCGAACCTCTGGGTGCTTTGGGTGGGGCAGATTTAATTAAAAAGTATAATCGTCTGGATTCGTTTAATGGCAGTTGGCAATTTCAGCCAGATTTGCCGGAACGTGCCAAACAAGCAGCAGATGGAAATCCTCGGCTGTTGGAATGGTTAGATAAGATTTTGCAAAATTCCCCGAAGTCGCCAGAAGCCGAGAGGGGAGTTGAGATGATTCTGCAAAAGATGCTAGATAGGGTAAAGGAATTTCGTGAGGATATTTTGGCTGAAGAATTGCTGAAGCAGCAAACTCCAGCTTTGCGGAAGATGCTGGGGAAGTTGTTGGTGTATGAGTTACCTGTTCCTCTAGCTGCTATTGACCCGATTTGTGAGGATATCTCAAGTTGGGAAAGTCATATTCAACGCGCTGAAATTTTGGGTTTGTTAGAAGTTACCCTCACCAACAACACAGAGAGGTTGTATCGTGTTCCCCGGATTTTGTCACCGTTGCTAGAGTTTCCAGAAAACCCCAAGGGTGAAGAGTTGTATAAACAAGCTGCACAAATTTTGTATCGCCTGTGGTGGGAGGTGGAAACTTCTACGGAAGCAAAAATGTTAGAAATTCATCGCTTGGCTTTGTTGGGGAAGGATGAAAATATTGCGGGGAAAATGGGTAATTCATTGGCGGGACACTTGCGGAATCAAAGTCGATTTCGGGAAGCAATACATCTGTGTAAATCAACCTTAGAAATTACTAAAAACCATAGTGTTCTTAGACAAATGGCTGTTTGTGAATATCAAATGGGTGGGGTTGATCAAGCATTAAACTATTACCAACAAGCTTTAAATCTTTGTCCCACAGAAGACGAACGAGAATTAGCATCAATTTATCATCATTTAGGGATACTGAAAGCCAACAAAGGGGAAGTAGAAGAAGCGATTGCACTCTACAATCAGTCTTTGGAAATTGATGAACGCATTGGTAATTTCCAAGGCAAAGCGGCGACGTTGCACCAAATGGGAATTATCTACGCCAACAAAGGGGAAATAGATGAAGCGATCGCATTTTACAATCAGTCTTTGGAAATTGATGAACGCATTGGTAATGTCCAAGGCAAAGCGCCAACATTGCACTGTCTAGGAAATCTCTACGCCAACAAAGGGGAAGTGGAGCAAGCGATCACACTCTACAATCAGTCTTTGGCAATAACAGAACGCATTGGTAATTTCCAAACCAAAGCAGCAACGTTGTACAATCTGGGATATATCTACGCCAATAAAGGGGAAGTGGAGCAAGCGATCACACTTTTCAATCAGTCTTTGGAAATATTTGAACACATTGGTTATGTCCAAGGCAAAGAAGCGACGTTGCACAATCTGGCAATTCTCTACGCCAACAAAGGGGAAGTGGATGAAGCGATCGCACTCTACAATCAGTCTTTGGAAATAACAGAACGCATTGGAGATGTCCGAATTCAAGCAAATACTCTCTGCTGGTTAGGATATTTGGCAGAACAGCAGGGTGAATACACTAAAGCGATATCCTATTTGCAACCAGCTTTAGAGATTTTGCAGCGATTGAAGTCACCGTATGCTGAACAGGTGCAAGCTAGGCTGGAGAGAATACAGAATCATTCGTAAAGACTAAGATCCCCGACTTTTTCAAAAAGTCGGGGATCTGGTTTTCTGGTGATTGACAAGCGATCGCTTTCTCAAATTTCTGGGTACAGAAGTGCGCGCATTTATATTCCCTATTCAGCATCTTGAAGCTGTCGCTGAAGTTGTTTAGCTTCTTCGTCAGTTAAGCGATCGGCTATCTGAAACTCCTCGATTCGTTCGTCTGTATATATCTCAATCGGATACACTCCAGCAGGACGTAGTAAAATTCCACCATCAGCAGTAGTTTCCACCAGTAGCATAGTTTCCCCATCCAACCCTAGACGATTAAGAATTGCTTTGGGAATAGAGACTTGACCTGTTTTTCCTAGCTTGATGACTTCCATAAATTCTAAATAACCATAATCCAGCAACCCGGAATTTAATTAGATCATAACTAATCAGGGTTACTCGCACCAACTTTTCTGTTGATTAATCTAGTTTACAGGCACTTGGTACAAAAAGCGATCGCTCTCTACAATCAGTCTTTGGAAATAACAGAACGCATTGGTAATTTAACGTGAATTCGACAAACCTCTCCCTGCTTTGCAATAGCAATACTCAAAACTATTTCAAACAGATCCAGTCGCCTTCTACTTGAGCGATCGCACCACCAGGAAATGGATCAGTTTGCGATCGGTTGGGCGCTATAATTAGAGCCGTTAATTTCTCAATGTGTTCAAAACTGGGCGCATCAGTCAATATTTGCTGCAACACCTGACGCATCACGCGACGTTGCAACGCCAGTGGTGCTTTCTGCAATACCCGACGATTTAAGCGTAAGGGGAGTGGGGAGTGGGGAGTGGGGAGTAGGGGAGAAACAGGTAATTTTTCATCATCCATGCCCAATGCCTCATCCCGCAACTCCTGGGCAGCTTTTTCCAGATATTCCACTTCTGCCTGTAAAAGTTCTGCTGTTTGGGCTAAGGCTGATTCTACTTGGGGATTGAAATTATCTCGTAAATATGGTATTAATTCTTGGCGAATGCGGTTGCGGGCATATTGCAAATCTTGATTGGTGGAATCTTCCCATATTGGTAATTTAAATTCTTGACAAAATTGCTCTGTTTGTGAGCGAGTGACTTCTAAAAGTGGACGCGCTAGCATAATGCCTGTAGTTAGAGGGCGTTGCCAAGTCAGGGCTTGTAAGCCATCAGCACCAGTACCGCGAATTAAATTGTAGAGGAGAGTTTCGGCGCGATCGCTGGCGGTGTGTCCTGTAACTATATATTGAAAATTATTTGCCTGGGCGATCGCACTTAAAGCTTGATAGCGCCAATCGCGTGCAGTAGCTTCACTATTTATCGGTTTGTTTGCTGTTTCTAAATAAAAGGATATACCCCAAGTTTTCGCTAAATTTTTGACGTGATAAGCATTAGCTTCGGAGTCAGAACGCCAGCGATGATCGCAGTGAGCAATACCTAAATGCCATCCCCATTTGGATTGTAAATCTAAAAGTAATTTGATTAAACACAAAGAATCTTGTCCGCCGGAAACAGCGATTAATAGCCGTTGGTTGCGCTCAAATAAGTGGCGCGATCGGATTGTGCGATGGATTTTTGCGTGTAGGGGAGTCCATACCATTTTTTTCAGCGCACACAGACAAAGATAATTTTCTATTATATCTGTGTAGATAAACTTTGGTATTAGTTTTTACCTTCCTTTAGTTGCTGCCGAAGATGGATTTTTAATTATTTTCGATAACTTAGACAGAGTGCCTCCAAATGTAGCTAAACATTTATTTTGTGATTACGCATTTCAATTACAAAGTCTATATTGTACGATTATCTATACAGCACCAATTTCTATTGTCTATTCTGAAAATAACTTGAGTAATTCTTTCGACACTCCCAATATTGTGCCGATGGTCAATATATATGAGTTTGAACAAGACAAAACCGATCTAGCTCATAATGATGATGGTATAACAGCAATTACGAGTTTAATTGAACAAAGAGTTGAAGTAGATGCAGTATTTGAATCGCGTCAACTATTGGTAGATTTAGCGAAAGCAAGCGGTGGTCACATTCGCCAATTGATGCAAATAGCATCACAAGCATTTCTTACAGCCGCAACTCGCGATCGCGAAAAAGTTACTGCCGATGATATTATCTATGCAATTAAGCAAGAACAGTTTAATTTTGAGCGGAGTATATCAACAGAATACTATTCGGCGTTGGCTGCGGTATGTGTAAATAAGGATGTTTCTAAAGATGAAATAGGCAGGTTAATGCTGTTCAGTCTTTGGGTTTTTGAATACAACGGCAAAAATCGCTGGAATTATGTTAATCCAGTTGTGAGGCAAATCCATGCTTTCCAAGAAGCACTCAAATCAGCTACAAGTAGCCCATGATTTAAAATTAGAAAAAGAAACTTTTTTGCAAATAAATCAGCAGTCATTAGCGGAACTGTTAACCTTTATTGACTTTGCTGACACTCAGCTAACGATTGGGTTCGTTGCTGTTAATTTTGCTGAAGATAGAGATACTTTAATTGAAATCCTTGACAACCATCCTCGATGTGATGATATTCAGTTTGAAATTCTCAATTTTGCGGCTCCTAATTTGCGTTTTTTAAGGGATGAGATTATTCGTGATTTAAAAGAAATTCATTTAGAGCCAGATAAAAAATTAGTCTTAATTGTTATCGGTTTAGAAAAGTCTATTGGTTTGTCTGGAAAATATCCGCCTGTACTCCAAGACTTGAACTTTGTCCGAGACGCTTTTACTAACAGTGTTCCTCACCCTATACTGATATTTTTGCCAGATCATGCCCTAATGCGTTTGGCAAAATATGCCCCAGATTTTTGGGCATGGAGAAAAGGAGTATTTTATTTTCAAACAGTCCAGTCTACTCAAGAGTTGGCTATTGAAAAAACTATTCAGTCTGAGAGAATATTAGGAAGTTTAGATTTACCAGAAAGGCAAGAGCGAATTGATTTACTTGAGCGCTTGCTAATGGAAGAATCAACTGATATACGCACCCGCGCTACTATTTCAAAGGAGTTAGGTACAGCTTACAGGAGTATTGGTGAGGCGAAAAAAGCAGAAGATTTTTTGCTAGAAGCTTTAAAGTTAACTGAAGAAGATGAAAATCTAGCAGGAATCAAAGCCAGCGTTCTTCACGAACTGGGTTACATATATGATGATTTGGGGGAATGGGACAAAGCGATCGCACTCTACAATCAGTCTTTGGAAATAAAAGAAAGCATTGGTAATGTCCAAGGCAAAGCGGCGACGTTGCACCAACTGGCAGGTATCTACGCCAACAAAGGGGATGTGGATGAAGCGATCGCACTCTACAATCAGTCTTTGGAAATA
>NZ_JBALEJ010000044.1:0-3507 GCF_036917975.1 Nostoc sp. | reverse complement strand
GCTATACAAGAGTTAGAGAAGGCAGACTTCCCTCACAGACTCAAGCAATTAGTGCGTATCTCTCCTCCTGCTAATATGCAGCAGCGTCCATATTATATTCACCGGGCTACCATTTCAGATTCTATCCAAATCAAGAGCAAAACTGACATTAATACTGAAGATTACCCTGTCAAATTTCAACCATCCTGGAGTAGTGGGCGAGTTGTATTGGTTGGTGATGCAGCACATGGAATGCCTCCGTTCACAGCTCAAGGAGCTAATCAAGGGCTTGAAGATGCACTAGCTATTACAACGATTATTGCTAACATCGCTCTCGAAAATAACTGGGATGATTTGCAAGCTCTAGCCAGAGCCTTCGAGAAATATGAGCGGATTCGTCGCCCATTTGTGACATATATCCAAAAGGCAACATTGACAGGTTTCCCCCACTCGTCGCAAATCTTAAAAAGAGGCATTCAGTCAAACAGTGTGCTTTACAATTCTGGAGCATTGAAGGCAGCCTCTTCTTCCTAGCCTCCTCATCAGTCACAGCACAAGTCATCCCAGATAAAACGTTACCTGTTAATTCTATTGTTACACCACAGGATAACACCAGGATCATTGATGGAGGCACTATCAAGGGGAGCAACTTGTTCCATAGCTTTGAACAGTTTTCTGTGACTACAGGCAGCACGGTTTTATTCAACAACGCTCAAAATATTCAGAATATTTTTAGTCGTGTAACAGGCTCATCAATTTCCAACATAGACGGGTTGCTCAAAGCTAATGGCACAGCCAACTTTTTTTTAATCAATCCCAATGGGATTATCTTTGGAAAAAATGCCCGACTAGATATCGGTGGCTCGTTCTTGGTAAGTACTGCTAAAGTGATGAAATTTTCTGATGGCTTTGAGTTCAGAACAAATGGTAGCCAAACCAAACCACTATTGACTATTAGTGTGCCTACTGGTTTACAGCTTGGGAGTGATTCAGGTGCTATTCAAGTTCTGGGTACAGGTGAGGGGTTAACTGCTCCTAGCTCAATAAGCTCCCCAACTATTAAAAATAATGACCTAACTGGGTTACGAGTGCAACTAGGAAAGACCCTAGCTTTAGTAGGGGGGGATGTATCTTTAGCGGGTGGCAGTCTAATTGCTGATCAAGGACGAATTGAGTTAGGTAGTGTTACAGATGGTACAGTCAGTCTTAATCCAGTTACTCAAGGCTTTGCTCTGAGCTATCCAAATGTACAAAGCTTTGGAAACATTAGCCTTTCACAAAAAGCTTTAGCCGATGCTAGTGGTGTCGGTTCTATTCAAATACAAGGTAATAATATCTTGGCTACTGATGGTTCAGCAATTTTGATTCAAAATCAAAGTTCGCATCCTTCAGGCAGTATTAATGTCAACGCTACCGGAACACTGGAATTAAGCGGTATATCTTCAAAAGATGGCAGATTCAATACCATCTTGCGGACTGAATCTCTAAATTCTGGAAGTGCTGGACACATCAACCTTTTCACTAAGAATTTAGTTGTTCAAGGAGGATCGGAAATAGGCAGTAGAACCTACAGTGATGGTCAAGGGGGTAATGTAACTGTAAATGCCTCTGACTCTATAGAGCTACTTGGTTTTTCATCGTTTAATCCCTTCATTACTAGCAGCATCATCAATAGCACTTTGACGAATGGAAAGGCAGGAGATATCACAGTATCAACAGAGCGCTTAATAGCTACTGATGGGGGTGTGATAATATCTCTCACTTTGGGAACTGGTGCGGGAGGGAATGTAGTTTTAAATGTAGTTAATTCTGTAGAACTGACTAATTCCATCAAATTGATGAATTCCGGGTTAGATTATGTCCCCAGCTATTTTGCCACTACAGATTTTCATGCGGGTCATGCTGGCAGTTTGACAATTAATACATCAAGGTTAATAGTTGGGCAGCAAGCAAAGGTTACTTCTTCTACTGTCGGCTCTGGTTCTGCTGGAAGTATTACCATTAATGCTTCTAACTTAGATGTAAGTGGTAGAATCAGTTCCTCTGTTCTTATGGCAGACCAAGACACTCAGCAACTGTTCGCATCTCCTCAATCACCGAGTGGAAATCCTGGAGGAATAAAAATCAATACTGAAAACTTGAGTCTGATGAATGGTGGTATCATTACTGTCACAAATCAAGGAATAAGTAATGCTGGAACTATCTTAATAAACGCTAAATCCATCTCTTTAGACAATAAAAGTGCCATTACAGCAACTACTGCTAACGGCGAAGGCGGTAATATTTTCCTAAACGCACGGTATTTGCAGCTAAGTAATCACAGTGCTGTAACGGCTACCGCAGGAAATAAAGGAAATGGCGGAAACATTAACATCAACGCAGACATATTAACCGCCTGGGGAAAGAGCAGCATCACCGCAGATGCCTTTGAGGGTCGTGGTGGGAATATTACAATCAATGCTCAAGGACTCTTCTTTTCTCCTGATAGCTTGATTACGGCTAGTTCCAAGTACGGAATTAACGGTACGGTTAAGTACAACATCGCTGATACTAATATTTACCCTACTCAAGTAAAAGCAGAAGTGATTCCAATCGCTCCTGAAATCACCCCAGTCTGTCAGGAACGAGTAGGCACAGGAGTAAGTAGTTTTGTTGTTAGTAGTACTCGCAATCTCCAATCTAAGCCTAATGACCTGATGTATAACAATATTGAGCAAAGTAACTCTGTTCCAGTTCCAGCTTTTAATAATTCACAGAATCCCAAACCATTAATCAGTAACCAACCCACACAAATCATAGAAGCCAACGCTTTGATTCGGGATTCTCAAGGCAATTTTGTTTTGACGACATCCCAAGCAAATCCAATCGGGGATAATGCTTCACTGTCTGCAAGTTCTTGTTTTTCCGGTTCGCAGTAATCAAAAGGTAGAAAAATGATCTTACCTCAACCTTGCTTTAAATATCTCTTTTCAGGTGTTATCGGGCTGTCTCTAATTGTAATTCAATCATCTTCTCCTGCCCAGACTGTAAAAAAAGAAAAAGAATTTCTCAAAAATCAAGCAGCATCCCTGACTTCATCAGGTCACGAACAATTAGCTCTAGATCAGGCGAATGAAGCTCTCAAAACTTGGCAGGAATCTACGAAAATTTATCGCCAACTAAACGACCAAGAGGGGATTACGGAAAGCCTGATTAATCAAAACCTTGCTTTCCAAGCATTAGGATTACATAAACAAGCTTGCAATACACTTTTAGAAGCTTTAAATTTGAATACAAATCTAGGTATTTGCGACACGACTTTGCACCAACCCGCTCTTGCTCCAAAAGAGCAACTGATGGTAGTAATTAGTAAGCAGAAACCAACATCAGTTAACTTGCTTGGATTACAGAATCTAGGAGAAGTCTTGCGGATTTTAGGTAAATTCAATGAATCATGTGACTTGAAGAAGATTTTGGACAGGTTTGGAAGAAGATTTTGGACAGGTTGCAGACTGAAATACTTATAACTTCGTTAAGAAAAGAATAAAG
>NZ_JBALEJ010000043.1:0-150003 GCF_036917975.1 Nostoc sp. | reverse complement strand
TTGCGGTCAATAGCCCTTAATAATTGGTAACGTCCAGTTGCTTCGTCATAGCTAATTCGGGCATAATGACCAGTGGCAATGCGATCGCATCCCAATTCTTCACGAGCATACTGCACCATTGGCCCAAACTTCACCGTTTTATTGCACTGAGAGCAAGGCAACGGCGTGATCCCAGCACTGTAACCAGTTACCAGATAATCGACAATATGCGTCTGAAAGAGATCCCGAATATCGACAATCTGATGGGGAACGCCCAGTTGTTCACAGAGATCAGCCGCGTCGATCATACCTTCAGAGCAACATTGACCTTTGCCTTTCATTAGCCAAAGAGTCAAACCAATCACTTCATAGCCCTGATGGTGCAGGATAGCTGCGGCGGTGGAACTGTCAACGCCACCAGAAAGACCAACGACGACTTTTTTCATACAAAGCACGACACGATAGCTGCGTGGTTGTCCAATTGTAGCACAAACTATTCAAAGCCTTGCTACTAAAGCACTTCAGTTTTAAAGCAATTGAATTAGTGTAGGCGTAGCCCGTCGTAAATATCGCTATTCACTCTGTCATCACCTTTATCTAAAATTAGTTACAGATGTATGACACTGTTGGTCAATTCTTGATGGGTTTGACCCCTCATCCCTAAAACCTTGGTTTGGCGTTGCTTTCCCGCCCTGAAATAAATTTCGGGCTAATAGCTCAAGTCCGTTTCAACGGACTAAAATCAAGAGCAATTATAATGATGGGTTAGACCCCCTATCAATTCGCCAACAGTCTTATGTATTTTTTGCCACGCAGATGAGCTAACTTTGCGTTAAGCTCATGCGTCGCTAACGCTATGCTATCGTCAATCCAAAATCCGACGCTCTCTACGAGACGCTAAAAGCGAACGCGGACTCGCTAACGCTGCGCTATCAAGCTGCATCCCTTGTGGGTGCAGTCAATCTAAAATCTAAAATCTAAAATCCAAAATTGTTTGACTACTTTCTAACTATTATTATGTCGAGAGAAATACCCAGTCAATTTATCCCATTTCAAC
Organism: Nostoc sp.; assembly: GCF_036917975.1. Classification (GTDB taxonomy): domain Bacteria; phylum Cyanobacteriota; class Cyanobacteriia; order Cyanobacteriales; family Nostocaceae; genus Nostoc. The sequence continues at coordinate 148,967 of NZ_JBALEJ010000043.1, read as the reverse complement.
TGCTGCGTCGAAGTTCTGAGGGTTGGAAGCCCACGATTAGACTTCTCTCCTTGTTAGTGGGAGGCTGGTTAGTGCTGATTACCGACTCTACCCCAGCACAAGCACAAATCCACAACAATGTGCTATTAGCTCAACAAACTCGCGAAACTTTACCGCCACCGCCAATTCCCTTGGGTCAACAGCCATCGCCGCAGTTACCACCAGTCCAAACAGTAGAGGACAATCAATCTGAACTGAACTTTCAGCCCTCTCAACCATTACAGAATAATCAGTCTGGGCAGAATTTCCAGCCCCCTCAACCATTACAGGACTATCAATATCAGCAGAATTTTCAGCCCTCTCAACCTGCACAGTTTAGTCAATATGGCCAGAACTTTGAGCGCTACTTAGTTTACGTTGATGGTAGTGATTTCCAGACACTACAAGCAATACGTCAGATTGAACCCAGTGCTTACATTCGCAATTACCAAGGACGGAGTGTAATTCAGTCAGGAGTTTTTAACAGAGTATCTAATGCCCAACAACGGGTAAATGAACTACAGTCACGAGGCATATATAACGCCCGGATTATTAGCTTTACTAACGGACAGGAAATAGATGGAGGCAATAGAGGCTTTTTAAGAGATCCAAGTAATATCAATGCTAATAGGTCAGTCTCTAGATATTATGTCGCCATTCCCACCACTCCAGAACAGTTAGCTGCGATCGCAGCACAAATTAGGCAAAATATAGCCCAATTTAGTCAAGGTTTAGGCCGATCTGGCGGAGTCATCGAAAGGACGCAACCACGAGGGCCACATGTAGCAGTAGGGCCTTTCCCCGATCGATACCAAGCCGAAGAATGGAATAAGTATCTGCGAAATATCGGATACGTTAATGCCAGAGTTTACTATGGGAAGTGAATAAATTGGTAGTTAGGAGTTAAGAGTGAGGAGTTAGGAGTAAAATAAAACTTATAACTCAACACTGGCTCAATGCCCCGCTATCGCTAACAGCACTCAGAACTGATGCAAAACAGGCAAGAACAAATTTCGCAAGTCGTAGTGACTGCTGGGCAGATGCGCGATATTGAAAAGCGGATCTTTGCAGCAGGAATGCCTGTAGTTGCTTTGATGGAAAAGGTGGCGGGATTAATTGCCCCTCGCATTCCAGAGATTCTTTCAAACACCCTCTTTCTAAGGGGATCTCGTGTGGGAATTCTGGTCGGCCCCGGTCATAATGGTGGTGATGCTTTAGTCGTAGCCCGTGAATTACACTTTCGTGGGTATGAAGTTTGGATTTATTCTCCTTTCTCCAAGCTCAAAGAATTAACTTCGCTGCACTTACAATATGCTCAGAGTTTGGGAATTCCAATTTATCAAACAATTGAGCAACTACCAATTTCTGATTTATTAATTGATGGCTTGTTTGGGCTTGGTTTAGAAAGAAACCTGACTGATCCCATCGCCTCTGCAATTAATCAGCTAAATGAATTATCTGTACCAATTTATAGTATCGATTTACCTTCAGGTTTACACACCGATACAGGCGTTGTATTAGGAACTGCCATTCGCGCCACTCACACATTTTGCTTAGGTTTATGGAAACTAGCTTTCTTCCAAGATCAGGCGTTGGAATATCTCGGTAAAGCTGAGTTAATCGATTTTGATATTCCTTTAGCTGATGTAGAAGCTGTTCTACAAGATGCACCCAGAATTAAACGTATTACACCAGCAACAGCACTTGCTACTTTACCTTTACCCCGTCCAGCAGTTACTCACAAATATAAGGAAGGACATTTACTGCTGATTTGTGGTTCGCGGCGCTATGCAGGTGGAGCAATTTTAACTGCTTTGGGGGCGCGGGCGAGTGGTGTCGGGATGCTTTCCATTGCCGTACCCGAATCGCTAAAACCTCTTTTGGTGTCACACTTGCCAGAAGCGCTAATTGTCGGTTGTCCAGAGACGGAAACTGGAGCGATCGCCCACCTACAATTACCAGAAAAAACCGATCTGAGTTCCTTTAATGCGATCGCTTGTGGCCCCGGTTTAACACGAGATGCTACGCCCATTGTGCAAGAAGTAATCAACAGCGATCGCCCTCTAATTCTCGATGCCGATGGTTTAAATATCTTGGCACAGATGGGAGCGATCGCCACATTAAAAAAACGCCAAGCAGTAACCGTACTCACACCCCACACTGGCGAATTTGAACGATTATTTCCTGATGTCGCCGATGCCAAACATGACAGAGTGAAAGCAGTACAAGAAGCAGCCGCCCAAAGTGGGGCGATAGTGTTATTGAAAGGGGCGAGAACTGCGATCGCCAACCCTCAAGGTGACGTTTGGATTGTTCCTGAAAGCACACCCGCCTTGGCGCGTGGTGGTAGCGGCGACGTGTTAACTGGGCTACTGGGCGGATTGTTAGCGCAAGCAGCAACTAAACAGATTCCTGTAGAAGATATTGTCGCAACTGCCGCTTGGTGGCATTCCCAAGCAGGTATAATAGCCGCCCAAGAGCGTACTGAATTGGGTGTAGATGCGTTTACCTTGACACAATATTTGCTAAAAACTCTAACTTAGTCAAATTCCTCGTTCCCAGTCTCCGACTGGGAATGCCATCCTAGAGGCTCCGCCTCTAATCTAAATAACATCATGGGACGCAGCCGCTACCACGTACTAGGAACCCAGCCGCACTTTCTCACCTGCACAGTTATAAATTGGATACCACTATTCGGCAAAGTTGAATTTACACAAATTATTTTAGATTCCCTCAATTTTCTGCAACGTCAGCAGCGTTTAACCTTGTACGGTTACGTAATTATGGAAAATCATCTCCATCTAATCGCCTCTGCCGCCAGTTTATCTAAAGAAATAGCAAACTTTAAATCATTTACCGCTCGTTCTATTATTGACTTACTTGAAAAAAATAAGTCTAACTACATACTTAACCAGTTTGAGCTTTATAAATTAAAACATAAGACAAAACAAGAATATCAACTTTGGCAAGAAGGTTTTCATCCACAGGTGATTCTAGATGAGGAAATGTTTAGACAAAAGTTAGATTATATTCACAACAATCCAGTTAGGCGGGGTTATGTGGATGATCCTGCACATTGGAGGTATTCTAGTTGCCGGAATTACATGGGGGAACTAGGTTTATTACAGGTAGAGTTGATTGATGTGTGAGGGAAGGCGGAGCCTTTTGGATAGCATTCCCAGTCGGAGACTGGGAACGAGGAATTGGATCAGGTATTGACTAAATACCAACGCTGTAGCGCCAAACGTTGAATTTCGCGCCAGGGAATATTATGCTTTCGGGCTAAGTCTGCACAATCTTCATATTCGGGCTGCACATTTGCAATAACTTTTTCTGGCGATTGTCCCTTCCATGCTAGCTTGACGCGCACTTTGCCATATTCCGTTTCCACTTGTTGAATTTCCCGTTGTAAAATGGCGCGTTGCTGAGTTGTTCGCCGAATACCTAAAGTTGTAGTTTCGCGGAAGATGACGGCTTCACAACTGAGTAAATTTTCTGGATGACAAATCACAGTCAGCAAAATCCCCGGACGGGACTTTTTCATACCGATCGCTTGGGTAAAAACATCCAGCGCACCAGCAGCAAACAACGCCTCAAACGTATAGCCGATCGCTTGTGGATTCAAATCATCAACTTGGGTTTCTAGCACCGAGATGGTTTCCAAATTTGAGCTAATTTCTTCAGAATCACTGAAATTTGACTGTAAACTTGCACTTTCACCCAACCAGAGGCGTAAAATATTGGGAATGGGTAAATTTATGGTTCCTGCTCCCAGTCCTATCTGCTTGATAGCGATCGCAGGTGGTGAACCAAAATCTCTTGCCAAAGTAGTAGCGATCGCGGCTCCTGTTGGTGTTACTAATTCTCTGTCAATGCCATTGCTATAAACTGGACAACCCCGCATTTCCCACAGCTTTAGTACCGCCGGTACTGGTACCGCCATCTGACCATGTGCAGCCCGAACAGTGCCGCCACCAGTCGGGAACGCCGAGCAGTAAAGTAGGGGTAATCCTGACTCATTGCTCTCAATCCCCAACCAATCCAACCCCAGGCAAGTACCCACAATATCTACGATCGCATCTATAGCACCTACTTCATGAAAATGAACTTTTTCAGGCGAAATACCATGCACCGCCCCTTCTGCCACTGCTAGCTGTCGGAATACCGCCAAACTCCAAGCTTCTGCCCGTGATGGCAACCCCGCTTTGAGGATCATTTGCTCTATTTCTGGCAAGTGGCGTGTGTGCTGGTGACTGTGTTCGTGTTCATGGTGGTGATGATGATGGCGATCGTGTACTAAATCCACATGAACTTTAGTCGCCTGCTGACCATTCCGTTGGACAAATTCTGCCCTTAATTGATATTCCTGTTCAATACCCAACCCATTGAGTTTTTCAATTAAATACTCCACAGGAACACCCAAACTCACCAAAGCACCCAGGCACATATCACCAGAAATTCCTGTCGGACATTGAAGATAAGCAATTTTATTCATAGTCATTAGTCATTGGTCATTGGTCATTAGTCGAATGGCGCTAAGAAAAGATACAGCCCTTGCTCTGACTGGTTCCCAGCCTCTAGGCTAGGAACCCATTCTGGGAGGCTCCGCCTCCAGTAGCTTGACAAGAGGCAGAGCCTCTTTTAAATACATTCCCAGTCTGGAGGCTGGGAACAAGACTACACAAGCCTTTAGGCTTTTCTTAGTGCCATTCGTCATTAGTCATTAGTCATTAGTCATTGGGCATTGTTTATTTCTCCCCCTGCCTCCCCTGCCTCCCCTGCTCCCTTATCCCCCCAGTCCCCAATCCCCGTCCTATGGCAAAAATTTTCCCAGTTCATCCGGATAATCCTCAAACTCGCCGAATAGAGGAAATAAAGTCGGCGCTCTCTAGTGGCGCAGTCATGCTTTACCCTACTGATACAGTTTATGCGATCGGTTGTGATTTGAATGCCAAGTCGGCGGTAGAACGAGTGCGGCAAATTAAACAGCTAGCAAACGATAAACCATTGACATTTTTATGTCCCTCGCTTTCAAATGTGGCAACTTATGCCTTCGTAAGTGACACAGCTTATCGGATTATGAAACGCCTGATTCCAGGGCCATACACGTTTTTGCTGCCAGCTACGAAGTTAGTACCGCGATTGGTGCAAAGCCCCAAGCGGAAAACTACTGGAATTAGAGTACCAAACCATACTGTGTGTTTGGAGTTGATGGCAGCCTTGGGTAATCCGATTATTTCAACTTCAGCACATCTGCCAGCAGATGAAGCAGATAATGGCATAGTTCGGATAGATCCAGAAATTGTTCAGTCACGGGTAGAGCTATTTGATCGTTTGGACAAGATGGTAGACATAATTATTGATACTGGCGAGGAACCTACATATCAAGTGTCTACCATCTTGGATATGACCGGAGACGAAGCAGTGATTATACGGAGGGGTTTAGGTTGGGAAGCAGCAGCAGCATGGGTATAAGAATTCCACTTCACAGGCGCACCTCTCCGTTTCGGAAATTGTGATCAAAACGACTCCAGTTTTAAAATTGTCATATTTAAAAGCGATATCTAGGATGGGCTGTTCTGTGAGGCAGTGGATATAAGAGGATGGTGGCAAAACTTGACACAGTAAGGTATTTGACAACTTTGAGAAAATGGCGGGTACTCGTGTGCCTGCGTCAATATAGTGGCTTGTGATCAAAACCGACACATTGCCATAACTGTAACTCTTTCGTATTTCCTATAGTTTTGATATATGAGCTTTAGATGTGAGCATTATATACGGCAAGTCTTGATGGATGAATGCCTAAAGATTCACAAGCCTTGGACAGCCTTAATTGCTGTGTCTGCGTTGTAATTACGGTGCAATACTACTACCTGGAAAAGTCATGAAATCTAACGTCGTCAATCTACCAAACTCTACACCCATTTTTCAGAACCACGTTTCGACTGAAGAATTTTCAGATAGCAGCAGTGATACCTTAATTGAATTGCTGTGTGAGGAAATGCAAGCGCAAGTGAAAGCAACACCCAAGTGCGTAGAAGCTTTAGCAAAGCGCATAGCCGTAGAAGTAGAACGCATTTGCGATAAAAGTTCCCGCATTCAAACATCTGGGGAAATCAAGTCCTGGCAGATGACGTTGGGAAGGCATCGGATGCAAAAGTGCTTACGTTACTACCAACTAGGTTCCAAACAAGGGCGGGTGGAATTACATAGCAATTTGGGTGCTATGGTTTACCGTCATGTAACTATATCCGGCTCTGAGTTGGGTTTTGAGGCTCGTTACAGCCTGATTGAAGATTTTTTACAAGCATTTTATATCGAAGCGATCAAAGCTTTCCGTAGAGAAAACGAACTACCTAATGATCACACGCCGCGTACTCAGCTGCAATTAGCTGAATACATGGCTTTTACAGAACAGTACGCCAAACGCCGGATCAATTTACCTGGTGGTGCAAATCAGCAATTGATTATCTTGCGGGCCCAAGGTTTTGCTCGTCGCCAGCCCCAAGAAACGACTGTGGATATTGAACTGGCGGTAGAATCTGCTAAGGGTGAAGAAGCAGAATCTTACCAGCGTAACTCGGCAGTGCAACAGCTGCGATCGCAAATGATTGCCCAAACTAATTTTGATCCATCAGAAGAATCAGAACGCGATCGCGTCATCAGTGAATTGATGAAATACCTGGAGTCTCAAGGTCAATCTGATTGTATGAACTACCTCAGCTTGAAACTTCAAGACCTTTCAGCCCCAGAAATTGACCAAATTCTCGGTTTAACCAGCCGTCAGCGCGATTATCTCCAACAACGCTTTAAATACCACGTCGAAAAGTTTGCCAAACAACACCACTGGCAATTAGTACATCAATGGTTAGGCGCGGGTTTAGAGCAAAAACTGGGTTTATCTTCCCAGCAGTGGGAAATCTTTGTGAATCAACTCACAGAACAGCAACAGCAAATATTACAGTTAAAAACTGCAAGGCAAAACGACCAAGCGATCGCCAAAGCCATCAAATGCACCCCCAAACAGCTACAAAAGCGCTGGACTCAACTCTTAGAACTAGCATGGTCTATCCGCAACGGTCATACTGAAGCCCAGACAGGCTAAAATGGAGGTGAATAAAATATAGAGAAGACCATGAACCCAGTATTTCCCGAACTCTCTAGTCTTTCGAGAGCGGAAAAACTTCAACTGGTAGAAGATTTATGGGATGAGATTGCCGCTACACCAGCAGCACTCCCAGTGTTAGATTGGCAGAAACAAGAGCTAGCTCGTCGCAAAGCCGAATATCTGAAAAATCCAGCCATCGGCAGTAGTTGGGAAGATGTAAAAGCCAGAATCTCTCAACGACATGGCTAGAAACTTAACTATCCTTATAGCCGCAGAACTGGACATTATAAGCTTATGACTGGTACGAGGGACGCGAATTTGGGCTAGGTGCTGAGTTCCTACGCTGTATTGATGCCTGCCTGAATTTAATTCAGCGTCACCCCAGCACATACCAGATTGTTCATGAAACTTATCGCCGCGCTACAATTAGGCGTTTTCCCTACGTCGTCTTTTACGAGTTTAATGAACAGGAGATTATTATCTACGCTGTTTTCCACTATTCCCAAGACCCAGAAAAATGGCGTAGTCGCTTGCAGTAGTTGCTCTTTAAGACTAAATATAAATCCATTATTTTAACTATTACCTGAATTAGTAACTCGTTCCTAATCCAAATTATTAATACATTTGTATTTATTTAGTACAAAAATACCAATAAAATCGGATTTTTTACCTATTAATCCAGCCTTGTTTAGTCAAAATCAAAAATTCATATTAAGCAACTGACCCTTTTTTACTACTTCTGTGAAATCCTATAATAAACAGGACTTTTGGCAGAGGGATTGAAGATGGCTCTGACTCAAGGCGGACGGGCAAACAAGTCTGGCAATATTTTAGAAGCAAATGTAGAAGCAATCTTGCATGGGCATAATTATTTCCAAGTAGGGAACTATGTCCAAAAAGAATTTATATTAAATGCTGCTTTATTACCAAAACGTTATGGAAAAGAAGTTTATATTGGAACTGGAATTTATCATACTTATTTGAAGGTTGATTTTTATGTTGTTGGCTCACCTGCAATGCCATCTGGTTTAATTTTCGAGTGCAAATGGCAAGAAAGCCCTGGTTCCGTTGATGAAAAGTTTCCTTACTTGAATATGAATATCGAAAACTATTACCCTGCACCGACTATTGTAATTTTAGGCGGTGAAGGTATGCGAGAGGGTGCAAGCAAATGGCTGAAGGCAAGAGTTAATGATAACCATAATTTATTAGCAGTTTATAGTTTAGATAGATTCATTGCTTGGGCAAATAAAAATCTTTAAAAGATGTAATTAGTAGTTCGTCAATCATGCCTCTATTTTTTGTATTTGAGTTAATTGAACGCGCTGCTTTAATTCTATAGGTTTCAAAATTGATATCAGTATAAATTTTTTTAATAAATTCGCTATCAGAATTACATACCATAACTTTGACACCACGACTTGCTAACTCTGCACAAGTATCTCTTAAAATCTCTTGGTCTTTTTTACTAAAACAATTTTGACTATAAGCAGTGAAATAACTAGTGTCACTGATAGGATGGTAGGGTGGATCAAAAAATACAAAGTCATCACTGCTAGTAGTATGGTTTAAGACTTCTGTAAAATCTGCTTGTTTAATTTCTGCATAATAAAGTGCTTTGGAAGCTACTCTCAACAAATTTTCATGACAAATATTAGGATTTTCATATCTGCCTAAAGGCACATTGAATTTACCCTGTGAATTAACTCGATAAAGACCATTAAAACAAGTCTTATTAAGATAAATTAGACGAGCAGCCTTTTCTATATCAGTACCGCCAGAGTTATTTCTAATACTATAATAATAATCTTTATTATGTCGTTTTTTATGCTCCTTCAACAGATAAATTAATTCCTCAACATGATCTCTAACACAACAATAAGTGTTAATTAATTCGGCATTAATATCAGTTAAAATTGCTGTACTTGGTTGGAGATGGAAAAAAACTGCACCACCACCTAAAAATGGCTCATAGTAATTTTTATAATTCTTGGGAAAATAAGGAATATATTGCTGTATCAACCTACTTTTTCCCCCTGCCCACTTCAAAAATGGACGCGGGCTAGTTTCCTTCGAGACTTGAATTACCATTTACTTCTGACTTTAACTAAAAATAATCACAACTAAATAAAGCCAATATAACCGAAGAGCCAAATTTTAGATTAACTGGCTAAATTTCCAGCCACATATATTACAATTGAGTAGATAAAGCATATCAAAACAAACGTAAGTATATAACAAGGCAGTTTACATTCAGATGTTTGACGGATTTTGGGATAACGTCTTTCGCTACCCTCGGTACTTAATTACTATCGTCTTAGGCTTGTTTTTAAACACCTTTGCGCCATTAGTGCCACTGTTGAAACGCCCTATCACCTCGATCGCTATCTTGGGTTTATTGGTGAGCAGTCTAGTCTTCCTGACTTTCACTCTACGGGCAATGCTGGGCTTGAGTGCAATCTAGACTAGCGTTATATCGGGGCATGCCCCACAGACGGTTGCTCTTGGCGTAGCTCGCGCTAAGTACTGTCTACCCAACCTGCATCTATTTTTGTCGTATAACCTCTGTGATGAGGCGAAATTTTTATGGCTACAAATCGTCGGGTTTCCCGCGTTGCTGAACTGATCAAACGGGAAGTTAGCCAAATGCTACTCAACGGCATTAAGGATGACCGTGTGGGTACTGGAATGGTTAGTGTTACTGATGTTGATGTTTCTGGCGATCTCCAACACGCCAAAATCTACGTCAGCATCTATGGAACAGATGAAGCTAAGGTAGAAACAATGGCAGGCTTAAAGTCGGCCACAGGTTATGTCCGCAGCGAACTTGGGGCGCGGGTACGGCTACGTCGGACACCAGAGGTGATATTTCTCGAAGATCGCTCCATAGAACGCGGTAATAAAGTATTGGCACTGCTAAATCAACTTAATCACGATCGCCCGCCAGAAAATCTCGTAGCAGTAGAAGATAGCACTGTTCAAAATGATGAGGAATTCTCCGAATAAGTAACTAAAACAACAATGTAACTTCAGAACAATTAACCTCAGCAAATCCGCCAAACACTTTACAGACGTGACGAGATCGCGTCTGTTTTAATGTAACCATAACTTAATTCAGGGATTCAGTAGACATCTCCGAAAAAGAATGTAGAGACGTAGCAGTGCTACGTCTCTACAAGGGTTCTGGATAACCCATCTTTAATTTCTGGAGATGTCTAGTACTTGTCTTAGCTTTCGTCTCTACTCTAGTATTCTCCCTTCTCCTACTCCCACAGCGATTAGATATTGTTTGATTTGGAATTGCCTGACTCCACCCTCTTGCAGATGTTTATTTAAGGAAAACTGTTTAATGTGAGTGCTGAAATTAACCTAATTAATTGCGGTCTTACTTAAGAAATTGTTAACAGATGCTAGGGTAAAAGCCTTTGTAGTATACTTTAGCCGTTATGTTTTGCAACAGTTTATACCCTAGTAACTGACAAATATTATTGTGTTGTTTACCCTTAGATGAATACCCGCAGTTATAGATCCAGCTTTAAGGTGAATATTTGATATGTAAGCGAATCGCGATATAAACTCTTCCCACCCTCCAAATCTTGCCTAAATACAGTAATGGCAAGACTTTCAGACTTGTGGCATCAAAGTCATACAGCTACATAAGCAGGTTAAGTTAACTACTCGGAATTTTTTTTGTAAAGCGAATTTTCGATAAATGTCAGGATTCGTTGACTTTCTTAACATTTCTTGAGATAATTTCCGGAGATGTAGCGTCAAAATAAAAATAGTTCCGTATAGCAAACTACAAAATCCTAGCCACAAGTCTAATTTCTGTAATGTTTGTTCCTAATTATTAAGGGGAACACTATCGTAAGTGTTAATTTGTGAGTAAAAAACATGAGTGTGAATACGGTGCCTTCTATCAATTACTACTCTCTAGATGTGATTCAAGACGAAGCACGCCGACTGGTGCAAAAGGGAATGGTTAGCCGGCAACAGCCAATATATAGCCTCTGCCAATACATTCCAGCTAGAGAGTGGGTTTGCGTTGAATGTGAATTAGAGAAATGTGACTTTTTGTTACGCGATCGCATTGGCGACCTAATTGGTCGTGAACAGTGGGACAACGACTAATCAATTTTTGATTTCGGATTTCGGATTGGGAGCTTATTTTCGATGTGTGAATGTCACCATTAACGATTTGATGCCCAATCTGGGGGATAATCTCTGGTTTTTGATGAGCATTGCCCTATACAGAATCTTGAGTTTTTGATTAACACAGAAGTATTTGAGTCTGAATTTATACAACTTTTCAAGTTAAAGAAGGCATCAGAACCATTTGTTCTGTACATCTGGTGTCTTTGCTTGAATTTAGTATGTAGATTCTGTGGCGTTCCTACATTGCTCCGATAGAAGTGTAGGAACTCCAATTTTGACTCGCAATTTATTGCATCCCTTACTTGAGGGAAGCCATAGTCTGCTTGCTGTTAAAAGTCAAAATCAGCCTTAAAAAGTTTGCTAAGTCAGGCTAATCGTCACCAGTTGCGACAATACAGGGAACCTCCGCAAGCAACTGGCTCAATTTTCGCGAAATTCAAAATTTGTTTGTTTTGTATAGTGTTTTTCTGAAAAAATCTCGGCAAGCATAAAAAAATCATCGAACAAGGCATGACATTTTTGGGGGAAGGTTCAAGTCCCATCCCTCATAGGTGCCTCCCTCTCATGCTTTCTGCTTCCTTTACTTGACCGAAATAATGGGTGCAAGCCCCGTCCTTCTAGAACACCGATTCAGTAATCGGAATCATAACGAAAAAAACAGATTTCGTTGGGTTGCAACAAGGAATATTTGGTTGTAAAACACGTTAAAACAGGGTTTATCAGTCTTGTATTTTATTAATGAATCGGTGTTCTAGGACGGCTTTCCTTGATTCTTAATATACTCATGAAGAATTTCTAGCGGCGCACCTCCTACAGAAATAGCAAAATAGTTAGGACTCCATAAGGCTTCTTCGTGGGGTTTTTTATAGCCCGCCTGTCCATAACGACGACTAGAAACGCCTTTTAGTGCGTTAACTATTTGAGACACAGACAACTTGGGTGGATACTCAATCAGCGAGTGAACATGATTTCCTTCACCATTAAATTCGATTACTTGAAAATCCATCTTTTTGGCAACTTCTTGAAACGACTTTTCAATCAGTGAAAGGCTAACGGAAGTAAATATAGACCTACGATATTTTGTCACACAGACCAAATGTATTTTTAAGTCTGTAACACTATGTCTTTCTCTTCTAAATATAGTTGTCATTGTATACAGACCAATGTATAATTATTTTGCAGACCAATTATAGCATTAACTATGAAAGCTAGGTATCAATTCCGTTTCTACCCGACAGACCAACAACAACAGCTTTTAGCTCAGTTGTTTGGTTGTGTCCGTGTGGTTTGGAATGATGCCCTGGCTATCTGCAAACAGTCAAAAAAATTACCAAGCAACAACGACTTGCAAAAGTTGGTAATTACCCAAGCAAAGAAAACGAATCCGTTGAAGCGTCAAGAATCACCGAGGCTTCAGCCCGGTGAGTATTTCAATATTATCCTACTTGCTCTAAATATTGATTAATGTCTTCAATGATGCGAGTAAGTTCAGCTTCAGTAGTCAAGCGGATGTTAATGTTGCGGACAGTCAGCAAAACTTTGGCTGCGAAGGGCGTTGGCCAGATATTAGGATTACAAAAAACTTCTAAAAATACTTCACCCGCGTAACGATATTCCAAGGGAGGCTGGGGAGTGACTCTACCACCGCCAGGAGTGGGTTTAGCGGCGACAGCTTTCAAGCGCTCCATTAGTTGATCTGTTGCTGTCTTTAATTCTCGTGCTGCTTGGGGTGAAAAACTAAAGGAGACTGAACCTTCAATTAAGTTCAATGTTAGAGGAGTTGAAGACATATCTTTTTTATTAAAACTTCTTGATAAGTACTAATATTACCGGAAGAAGGGGTCTAAATCCCATTCTCATAGTTCTCCGTATTTTCTAGATTTATTAAAAAAAGTTAATGAAAGCTAGACATCTTGATACAGAAACGGTGAGGTTAGAAGCTCTCCGCCAGTATCAAATTCTTGACACTGAACCTGAAGAAGCCTACGACAATCTTGCTCAGTTAGCGGCATTTATTTGCGCTACTCCTATATCCCAATACGGTTCAGTTAAGGATAATCGTAGGTTGAGTGGAACGAAGTGAAACCCAACAAACCCGCGAAAATGTTGGGTTTCGTTCCTCCACCCAACCTACGCATCTGAGGGGTTTTTGGCGCTAACTGAACCATATTGTCCTATATCCTTGGTAAATTTCATTGATGAAAACCGTCAATGGTTTAAGGCAAAAGTAGGTTTAGATGTATCAGAAATGCCCCGGAGTGTTGGGTTATCTTATCTTTGTCAAGAGCAGCGTAATGTTGTGGTGGTTCCTGATACCCTAGCTGATGAAAAGTTGACAAGCAATCCAGTAGTGACTGGCTATCCTTGGCAATTAGCATTACATGGTAATAATGATGGTATTTGGGATTGGAATTTCAAGACTAATGAAGTGTTCTTCTCAACTCAATGGAAGGAAATGCTCGGCTATAAAGACCACGAAGTTTCCAACTGTTGGCATGAATGGACAAAACGAATCCATCCCGATGAGCGAGATTCGGTACTCCAAGCCTTCCAACATCACTTTGCCAAGAAAACACCGTTTTACGTCTGTGAATATCGAGTCCAGTGCCAAGACGGCAGCTATAAATGGATTCTAGATCGAGGACAGGCACTTTGGGACGCATTGGGTGATGTGGTGCGGATGGTGGGTTCTTATACTGATATCACAGATCGCAAGCGGGCAGATGAAGAATTAAAACTGCAAAATATGCGATCGCAATTATTTGCTGAAATCACCCTGAAAATTCGAGAATCTTTACAAATAAATGAAATTCTTAAAACATCGGTGACGGAGGTACAAAAATTACTACAAGCTGACCATGTGTTAAAGAAGTCGGAAGTCGGAAGTACAGTTTTGTAATGGGGATTTAGACCCCACCACAAAACTGACTGGTTATAGAACTGGGGGACTTCAACCCACCGAATTCGTTAATTTTTCGACTGGACACTGACGGCTCAGGAACAGTGGTAGAATTATTGCTTTGTTTACAGAAAGTACTATCGTGAATGAAAGGGAGTGGGGAGTAGGGAAACTAAGAAAGCTTTTCCGAAAACCGGGGTTTCAACCAATATGCGATACAAGGATTTTTTCTCTGACGAGACGCTGTTCGCGTTCGCGCCAGTTGCAGGCGTTGGCGTGTAGCGGGACGTACCCCTACGGGGATCTTGCTATGCGGTAGCGTATCTAAGAGTTGTACGGCTTTAAACCTAAATCGAGGGCTAATTTCTTCCCCTACTCCCTACTCCCGCCCCGAAGAGGTAGTAAATATATGGATGTCTTAGAGTATAAAAACCTGCTTAACAATGCGGCTGCGAATTTCCTAGATTTGATATGATTGAGCATCGGTTAACACACTTCTCTTACTGATACTCACAACTTGACTAAATCAATATGCCTCTATTTTTCAAGTTAATCATAAACATAGTACTCTTGGCTGCATTCCTACTCATATCCCATGAAGTTTCGGCACAAGATTGGCGTCCGGTTCGCGGTGGCATCCCTTTCGGTATTAGTGGAATGGCTTTGATAGAACAGCAAAGCAATTCACTAGATTTTTTGATTGTCCATGACAACAAAAAACCAAATCAAGGACGTATGGCAATTATTAGTATCAAGGGTAAAAATCAACCTGAATATTTTCCATTGAACTGGCCAAATAACACACAATTACCCATCGACTTAGAATCTTTAACATCGGTTCCCAAAAAATCAAATTCTGATTTTATCGCTTTAAGTAGTTCTGGGAAAGCTTATTATCTAAAATTAGACATATCAACTAAAAATATTTCTGTTCTCAAAGAATTTGAGTTACCAGCAATTACCCCAAAAAGTAACTTTGAAGCATTTGGCTTGCAATATATAGATGGTAAATTAGTGGCTATTTGGGGTAATCGTGGAGAGGGAGAAGAAACAGGAACTATTTATTTTGGGGAATTTGACTCAAATACTTATGAAATTAGCTTCTCTGGTTATGGTAACTTTAAAGTGCCATTTCCAAAGGGAAATGTACGACATATTTCTGATTTAAAAGTAGACTCCGTAGGGATTGTTTACATCACCTCAGCAAGTGATGCAGGGGATGATGGCCCATTTCAGTCAGCTGTATATGTTGCTGGTTACTTGGGATTATGCGATCGCAAAATTACATGGCGACCAAATCCTCAACTTGTTCCTTTCTACCGCTCTGATTACCACAAAATTGAAGGTATAGAACTTGTTCCCGGTGCAGAAGGCGGTGTGGTTGTTGGTACAGATGATGAGAATTTGGGTTCTTATGTATACATTGTGGGTGGAAGTAGCTGAACAATAATTTTGAGAATTGTTGGTTGATTGGCGATCGCACCGTAGATACACATATTAAATATTTTGTCAAGTTAGTGGTTGGTGGCGATGCCTACGGCGGGCAAAGCCTACGCAACTTGATGTAGGTTGACCATTATTCTGATTGATAACGGCCACTCATTAATTAACCCTACACATTAAATCGGAACAACATTACATCCCCTTCCTGCACAACATACTCTTTCCCTTCACTGCGAACCAACCCTTTTTCCTTCGCAGCATTCATTGAACCAGTCGTTACCAAATCTTTATAAGCGACAGTTTCGGCACGAATAAATCCCCGCTCAAAATCACTGTGGATTACACCAGCAGCTTGAGGTGCAGACATTCCAGCATTAATTGTCCAAGCGCGGGTTTCTTTGGGGCCGCAGGTAAAATATGTCCGCAAGCCTAAAAGGAAGTAAGTTGCCCGAATCAACGATTTCAAACCACCTTCTTCCACACCTAAAGATTCGAGGAAATCAGCTTTATCTGACTCTGGTAATTCCACTAATTCTGCTTCCACTTGAGCCGAAACTATGACAACTTGAGCATTTTCTGTAGCTGCAATTTGCCGAACTTTTTCCACAAAATCATTACCCGTTGCCAACTCATCCTCAGATACATTGGCGGCGTAGATAATCGGTTTATAAGTGAGCAGTTCTAATCCTTTAATAATTACTGCTTCTTCTTCATTCAAGCTCACCTGACGCACCGATTTACCTTCATTTAAAGCCGCAGCTAATTTTTCTAAAACTGTGATTTCAAACTGTGCATCTTTGCTGGTACGAGCTTGTTTGCGAGTCCGGTCAATTCGTCGTTCAACTTGTGATAAATCTGATAAACCCAGTTCTATATTAATGATTTCAATATCTCGTGCTGGGTCAACAGAACCAGCAACGTGGATAATATCGTCATTCTCAAAACAACGTACCACATGGATGATCGCATCAACTTCCCGGATGTGGGACAGGAATTGATTCCCTAGTCCCTCACCCTGACTTGCACCTTTAACTAAACCGGCAATATCCACAAATTCAACCCGCGCCGGGATGATTTGTGCCGAACTGGCAATTTTAGCAAGAACATTTAACCGTTCATCCGGTACTGCGACAACGCCGACATTCGGTTCAATCGTGCAAAAAGGGAAGTTAGCTGCTTCAGCTTTAGCATTAGCCACTACAGCATTAAATAAAGTAGATTTTCCGACGTTGGGAAGTCCGACAATTCCGGCTCTTAGCATTTTGGATTTTAGATTTGGGATTTTGGATTACATTACCAAGTTAATCTAAACAGGTTCCGGTATGGTTTGGGGAATTGGCCCTGGAACCGTCTGAGGAATAGGAGAAGGTACTGGTTCTGGTACAGGCCCCGGTAATGGTTGAGGAATCGCTGGCCCCGGTACTGGTTCGGGACTAGGTAGTGGATTCGGCCCAGGACTGGGAATTTGTGGTTCAGGTATAGAAATCGCAGTAAGATTAATCATCGTAAGTCTAAATTAAATTATTCAACCTTCCCACGCTAGATGACAACCTCAGATGTTGACATCTCCCCAAATAGCTATACCCACGAACACATCTTTTAATAACTTAATAACTTACCGCTCTTCTCATTCTCTGCGTCCCTCCGCGCTCCTCTGCGTTTAAACTCCAATCTAATTCACCACCATTTGCACAAAACTACTCCTCCTCCGGCACTGGATCGTAACCACCTGGATGAAACGGATGACAGCGCAAAATCCGCCAAGTTGCCATCCAGCTACCACGTAACACTCCAAATCGTTCAATAGCTTCAATAGCATACATCGAACAAGTTGGTTGAAAGCGACAAGTCGGGAGAAACAACGGCGAGATAAACATTCGGTAGCCCCGAATCAGCCAAATAAATAATAATTTCATTGCAGCTACCCAAATCTTATAAATTAGTAACAGGGGTAAAAATTTTCATTTTGTCGCATCTTTGTTAATTACATTTTCTGACTTCACCTCAATTCCGGTTTTCTGGCTGCAAATTGCTTCAGCTGCAATTTGGGTGTTACTCATCCTTCTGATTGCATGGGTGGTAAACCGCTTTGCCGACAAGCCAGAAATCGTGCGGAAGATAGTTCATATTGGTACTGGTAATGTGATTTTAATAGCGTGGTGGCTAGATATTCCCGTCAGTGTAGGGATTACAGCTTCTATTTTAGCGAGTGCAATCACCTTATTATCTTACCGATTGCCCATTCTTCCTGGTATTAATAGCGTTGGACGGCAAAGTTTAGGGACATTTTTTTACTCTGTCAGTTTCGGTATTTTAGTTGCCTGGTTCTGGTACTTGCAACAACCCCAGTACGCAGCACTCGGAATTTTGATCATGACTTGGGGAGATGGACTAGCAGCCTTAATTGGGCAACGTTTTGGTACACACAAGTATAAAGTTTTTGGGACAGAAAAAAGTTGGGAAGGCTCCCTAACTATGATGCTCGTTAGCTATGTCGTCAGTAGTTTGATTTTAGTTGGCACTCAAGGAAATAGTTGGCAAACTTGGGCAGTATCACTGTTAGTTGCATTTACCGCTACTGGTTTAGAAGCTGTTTCATTTTTGGGTATTGACAATTTGACAGTTCCCTTGGGTAGTGCAGCCCTTGCCTTCTTTTTAAGTCAGTTAGTTTTGAATTAGTAATTGCCTTGAGTACTATTCCTAATTGAGCAAACACGGCCAAAATTAAAGGTTTTAAACCATTAACGAGATGCCAAGGGTTTCACACCTCAATTCACATTAGAGTACTCCAAGTAAAAAAATGCCCAGTTGTCATTGCGAGCGAAGCGAAGCAATCGCAGGGGTTGGGATTGCTTCGCTTCGCTCGCAATGACGGGTTTTGGATCATTTATTTTGTGGAGTTCTCTTAGATGTAATTCAGTAATCAGATAGAAGCAAAGGTAAGCTCAGTAGTGGTGGTAAAAATCAAAGCTAACTGTGCTGGTGGTACTGGGGGATGCCTGCTCAACAGACGAATCACTAACCATCGGGTGTGTGTTTTTTAACGTCCCTACAACGATGGTAGCGTTGGGTTAATTCTGCGTAATTCAGGTGAGGAATGATTTTAATCCGAGTACGAGGCATAGCTGTACAGTGATTTTACTTCTACTAAATAATACTATCTATTGCAACTTGGTATCCGTGCGACTTGGTATCAGGCTGAAATTTTTCACCTTCCTATTCGTGCAACAACGCCATTTTTGGTTGCATTATCAGATTATTTAAACATTAACAAATCCTTAACTTTGCTAATACTTCAAAAAAACTATGCAGAAAATTATTATCGAAATTTGAAATTCTATAACTCTGAAAGCCTTATAAAAAGCGGGATTAACAATTATTGATCATCTGGATGATTGCTAAAACAGGGTAAAATAGTCCTGAATTTATTTTTGCTACATCTGAAGTGATTATAAAGATTTGGTGAAGCAATATTCAGTCTACTTGCGTTGCTTACGTTGTTATTGATTTAATCAAATTTGTGCTGACCAATAATCAGCAAAACCACGTAAAACCCACTGCAAGCATTTATTACCCGCGCATATTTGTAATCAATATCTGTGAATATATTTCGCTCTGTCTCTTCAATGCTCTCAATGGGTTGATTCTTGGAGTCTTTGATAAATGCTAGGCGAGAGCCATTGCCAAAAGAAGTAACCCTTGAATTCAGAATTTTTGCAGATTTTTGAAATTACAAGCCATTTTTCCAATTTAGTTACACACAATGAAGAAAACGCTTTTTGGGGTGTTGACGACGGCGATTGTTAGCAACACCCTGATTCCTGGTGTCCAAGCAATCAGTATCGGAAATACAACTGCCCGCTTTAGTCATGTTCTGATTATTTCGATTGATGGATTACACAACTCCGATCTATCAGTTGCTAATCTGCAATCTTCTTTGAAAAATATCAAGCGGTTGCAGAGAGAAGGTGTGACATACACCAATGCTTTTACTTCTGCACCATCAGATTCATATCCTGGGGAGCTAAACTATATCACTGGTGCTAACCCCGGCACGACTGGTGTATTTTATGATCTTTCCTACAGTCGCGCTTTGTATGCCCCAGGCACCACTGCTGCCCAAATCGCCGCCGGAACCGCCAAACCAGGAACAGTAGTAGAATTTGATGAAACCGTTGATGCATCTTGGAATAACGGTAAGGGTGGTACCTTAGATGGCGGTCAGGGATTTGATAAAACCCAATTGCCAGTTGATCGCAATGGCAACCCTGTTTACCCCAACCAGTACCTAAAGGTAAACACCATTTTTGAC
The DNA here is from genome assembly GCF_036917975.1 of Nostoc sp. Lineage (GTDB taxonomy): Bacteria > Cyanobacteriota > Cyanobacteriia > Cyanobacteriales > Nostocaceae > Nostoc. The sequence goes on along the minus strand of NZ_JBALEJ010000043.1, from coordinate 129,032 downwards.
ATAGTTAGCGCGGCAGGACTCCGTACTGCTTGGTCTGACAAGCATCCCGCAGCTTACACCATCCTTGCTGGAAATACACAAGACCCAACGAAGTTTAATTTGGCAACGGGTCGGGTTGGTAACATTAGCGATTACTCTTCACTAGAAATTAACGCGGCAGTGGCGATTGATCCAACTAAGCCAGGACTTCTCCCAAGCACCCTTGGGGTTTTAGTCGATCAATCAACAGGTACTCCTTACTCCAACACCAACTCTAAAATCACATCCACTTTCTTTAACGACGCGACAAAGGGTAATCCGGCTCTGTTCAAGGCTCCACCTGCTGGTTTTAGCGCTAGCCAGTTCACAAGTGTAGCAACAACCTCAACCTACGACGATATCAAGGTTAAGCAGATATTAAACGAGATTGATGGATTGAACGATTCCGGTAAGATAAGAGTAGGCACTCCAGCAATTTTTGGCTTGAATTTCCAAGCCGTGAGCGTCGGCGAGAAAGAAACTGCCTCTCAATTTAATGGTGGTGGGATTGACTCTAATGGCAATGCCCGTCCTGACCTCGTAAGTGCAGTAGCTCACACTGATGCTAGCATCGGTCTGATTTTGGATGAACTGAAAAAGAAAGGATTGGATAGTTCAACTTTGGTGATTTTGACCGCCAAGCACGGGCAAAATCCCGTCAAAGATCCAACTGTTGGTTTGAGTAGTACATTTGATAGTGTTACTGGTGTTGCTGGTGGCGATGGAAACCTGACTGCTGTTGCCGCTCTCTTAGTAAGAAACGGCATCCAGATTGCTTCTGAGCGAGGTCAGGATACTTCATCACTGATCTTCTTGAAAAATCAATCTGATGTCCGAAAAGCAGTAGCCCTGCTGAATGCTAAAAATTACTCATTTGATAATACGATTGATCCAAATACTGGGGTGGCGTTTTCAACTGAGGATGCTGCTGCTCAGGGGAAGGTATTGTATGGTCAGAGCATCATCAATGCCGGATTGGGAGATCCAAGGACAAACGATCGCACCCCTGATATTATTGTTCCACTCAAAACTGGCTACTTTTTTGGTAATGCTACCAAGAAGCGTGCAGAGCATGGTGGATTTACTGATGCTGACACCCACGTAGCCCTGATTGTAGGTAGCACTGGATTCTCCCGCAATCTACAAGGTAAAACTATCAGTCGAACCGTTTCTACCACCCAAATTGCTCCAACTACGTTACAGTTTCTAGGTTTAAATCCTCAACGACTGCAAGGTGTTCAGATTGATAGAACCCAGACATTACCACTGGACTGTAGGGACTTGCAAATAGAAAAATACCGAATAGATCAAGAGCGCAGGAAGTACGAAGACTGAAGGAGGCAGAAGGAGTAAATCAGTAGGGGTCGAATCCCTACTGATTTGGAGCCACTGAACTCTCGTAAACAGCGGGAAGCTAACGCAACAGTGGGGGTATAGCGATCGCAAACAGCACTGATCCAGACGTTTTCAACAATGATAAAGTTGATACCAATTGTTTATGTCGTTTACAGCATCTACAATCTACATAGAATAAGCATTTTACGTTGTTAGTATTTTCTATAGCGTTGCTATTTTCGGGTAAATTTCTACAACGATGTCCTGATTGCTAAACTGACTAATGTCGTAGAAAAAGTGGCTCGATGTATACGTTGTTTATTCAACACAGATAATAAATTAACAACGTTCCAAAATGCCTAAAATTATTTACGCTGTTGTTGTTGTTGTTATTTAAAATGCGATAAGACATAAAAAGCTGCCATCACTTCGCCAATTTTTCTCCAGCAGATTACTACATGTGGCACAGATATCCGTACAATGTACGTTGATGCAGGAGGGTTGGGGACAAGGGGAAGAATTAGACTGAGAAAGGGAAGTAGTTAAAATTTCTTGGACTAATACTTCAATAACTATAATGAAGCCCTCTATAACTAGAGGGCTTTATTGCTAAGTCAAACTCTTAATTGAATTGAGATCATAATTTTATTGCAAATTTTTCATATCGGCTCAATCAACAAAAAATAAATCTTTTTGAATATATTCAACACCACCCATTAGGTGAAAATTGAACCGAGTCTATTACCGCGATCGCTCCAAAATCCAATCGAGTAAAATCGGATTGACTAACTCTGGCGCTTCATCCTGCGGACAATGCCCCACTCCCTCTAAAGGAATAAACTTTTCTACCTGCGGAAAGTTAGCTAATTCTCTCCCTAATTTAATTGGTTCCCACGGATCAGCCGTTCCCCACAAGATAATCGCTGGACAGGGTAACAGTGGTAAAAGGTCTTCTGGTAGAGGCCCTGTAGAATAAGAAGTAAAAGCCAGAAACACAGCCCCAGCCCCCGGATCACTTGCTGGTGAAGTGAGAATATCTACCAACTCATCTGTCACCATCTCAGGATTCGAGTATGCTTGCAGCAGAATTTTCCGCACCGTTTTCGGTTTGGCGAGTTGATTGAAAAAGAAATCACCAACTGCTTTGATAGATAACAGGCGTTGCAGTAGAGGCGCTCCATAACGACGAGATAAAGGTAAAGTTACCCGTTTGCGATCGTGTAACAGTCGTAAAGAACAGTTGAGCAAAGCAACTCCCAAGGCAATTTCTGGGTTGCTTACTGCTGCCTGCATGGCGACAATACAGCCAATGGAATTTCCCACTAAAAAAGCTGGTTCACCGATAACTTCACGGCAAAAATCTGCTACTTGCTGTCCCCAAGTTTCTAGCGTGTAGGTAATTTTTTCCCCAGGTTGAGGTTTTGCGGAAGCGCCAAAACCAATCAAATCGATCGCATAAACACGGCAATTTTCCGCTAATCCGGGAATATTTTTCCGCCAGTGCCCCCAAGAAGCGCCAAATCCATGTATCAGGACAACAACTGGCCCTGTGGTTCCTTGGGTTTGATAGCAGATCGGAAAATTTTGCCAAATCCAGGTTTTTGTAGAGGGAAGTGCTGTTTTTGAACTTGAGGTTGTCATGGAAAATTTGATGATAACAAGGGTAAAAAGCTGATCGGCAGTCAAGCGTAAGTAGAATTGTTTTGAATTTGAATAAAATTTATCAGATTTTCAAAATAAATCTTTTGCTATGGTGATAGCCTATACATATACCATGAAAACTTCTCGGCTGATAACATTAGCATTAAGCTGATAGTTTTATCCAGTATAGAGATTTTTAATTTGGTTGATAGAGGTGATTTACTCACAACTGAAGATTATGTAAGTATCATGAATCATAAGTTTTTTCATGTGAGTAATATTTTGGCTATTTTTCGATGTAAGTGAATTAGCATTAGTGCTATATTCAGTAGTTTCACAATTTACGATCGCAAATTTGATCTATAAGATTGGCGAATATGAGGCATCGGCTAAGGGGTGGTTTGCAACTGGAAACTGACGCTGAATTTAACAATATTTTTCTTGTTCCTAGTTCTGCGAGCCAGAAATCATGAATCTACTAGAAACAATCGATACTCCCGTTGGGAGCTACGCACCAGATTTTGAATTGCCCGGAATTGATGGTCAAGTACACCATCTCAGGCGTTATCTTGAGAAGTTCCGAGCCGTCGGCGTTATTTCTATGTGTAACCACTGCCCTTATGTAGAGCGGTATTTAAGCAGGCTAAAAAACATTCAAGCCGAATTTGCCCCCAAAGGCTTCACACTAATTGGATTGAATGGTAGTAATGTTGACTACGATACTAGGTCAAGCTTTGAAAATATGAAAGCTTTTGCCTTGCGTCACCAGTTGAACTTTCCCTACCTGTGGGACTCAACCCAAGATGTGACCGGTAGTTTCGGTGCAAGAAAAACACCAACGGCCTTTCTCATCGACACTAATGGTATAGTCCGCTACAAAGGTAAAATTGATAATCATCCCCAAGATGCATCATCAGTGGGAGAAGATTATTTGAGAACAGCGATCGCCTCTCTGTTTGATGGTCGAGAAATAGATATACCACAAACAGAAGCAATAGGTACTACATTGATTTGGCGTAACTAGACATAGATAGTCCCTGTAACTGTTATCTTAAATTGGAGGCAATTGCAACTTTTTTGATAAAGCAGAACTTCATGGGAACGAATTACCGACGGGTTTTACTCAAACTGAGCGGTGAAGCCTTAATGGGCAACATGGGCTATGGCATTGACCCAGAGGTGGTCAAAGGAATAGCACAAGAATTAGCAGAGGTGATAGCCACTGGCACTCAAATCGCCATAGTTGTTGGCGGCGGCAATATTTTTCGTGGCGTCAAAGCAGCGTCGGCGGGAATGGACAGGGCAACAGCTGACTATATTGGGATGATTGCCACGGTAATGAATGCCATGACGCTGCAAGATTCGCTAGAACGCATAGGAGTACAGACGCGGGTGCAAACTGCTATCGCTATGCAAGAATTAGCAGAACCCTATATCCGTCGTCGTGCCATCCGTCATCTTGAAAAAGGGCGGGTGGTAATTTTTGGCGCTGGTTCTGGAAATCCCTTCTTTACTACAGATACGACTGCGGCATTAAGAGCAGCAGAAATTGATGCCGAGGTGATTTTTAAAGCCACCAAAGTAGACGGAGTGTATGATGCCGATCCTCATATTTATCCTGACGCCAAGCGTTACAATACCATAACCTACGCACACGTTTTAGCCAAAGATTTGCGGGTGATGGATAGTACTGCGATCGCCTTGTGTAAAGAAAATAATATCCCAATTTTGGTCTTTGACCTAACGGTGAGAGGTAACATCCACCGGGCAGTCTTGGGAGAATCCATCGGCACCCTTGTGGGAGGTTCTTGTGAAATTAGCTGAAGCTGAAAGTACGATGCAAAAAACCGTTGAGGCGACTCAACGATCTTTTAACTCAATTCGCACTGGTCGCGCCAATGCGAGCCTATTAGATAAGGTATTGGTGGATTATTACGGTTCGCCCACTTCCTTGAAATCACTGGCAAACATTAGCACGCCAGATGCCACGACGATCTTAATTCAACCCTATGATCGCAGCAGTTTAAACATAGTCGAAAAAGCGATTTCTTTGTCAGATGTCGGTTTAACGCCCAGTAATGACGGTTCCGTGATTCGGCTGAATATTCCGCCCTTGACAAGCGATCGCCGTAAAGAACTCGTTAAATTAGCATCTAAGTATGCTGAAGAGGGTCGTGTTAGTATTCGCAACATCCGCCGCGATGCCATAGATGCCATTCGCAAACAGGAAAAAAATGCTGAAATTCCTGAAGATGAAGCACGAGATCAGCAAGATAAATTGCAAAAACTGACAAACAAGTACACTGCCCGAATTGATGAGTTACTGGCAGAAAAAGAAAAGGACATTACGACTGTTTAAAGTCTAAAGTCTAAAGCATAAAGGCTGAAGAATGATGGATAAATTCTTCAGCCTTTGTCTTACAGCTACGAATTACTACTAATAATCTGCTTCCACCACTTCTAATGTCAAAATCCCTTTTGGTTTATTTACAACCAACTGCATAATATCCAACCACAGTGAACCGAGCAAAATATCAGGTAGTTGTTCTCCTACATGAACGGGAATGATAAATTCTTTGCCAGCAACAATGACTTTTCCTTCATATAAATCAAAATACTCTAATCCTCTGGCAGTTTGCATCTCAATCTGAGGTATAACTATCGGCCACTCAATAGCTTCCAAGTCTTGAGAATTAATCGCCAGCCACCCAGATGTAAAAACTGTATCAAGCATTGCTTCAACTTCAAATTGCTCGCCGTTAGCTACAACCAATTGTATTTCAAAGAACAATTCTCCATTGTTACCAAACCTGCCCGCAATCATATCGTGCCGCAGGCTCCTATTTCGTTAAGGCGAAAGATAGTAAGTTTCGCATCTGGATTAGTATATCGCGTGCGAATTTGCTCTAGTAAAGCTTCTAGTTTCGGGTCAATTAGGTAGTTTTCGCTTTCTGCATCAATAGCGATAAACCAGTTGTAATGGTTGTCGATGAGTTGGGGACGAAGGCGCTCAAAAATAGTACGACACCTAGCACCCAGTTCTTGACGTTGTACTTGACGGAGATTTATTTCTTCAGGCGTGACGTTACATTTCCTCCATCCCCGACTTCGGCTTGTTTTTGATAATTGAGTCATATTGAATAAAAGTCGATTAGAAGCAGTATTTTAATTATTGCGTGTTCGGAGAATTTCGCCTATTAGCATCAGGTTTACCCTACAGGAGGATGGATTAATTACGTTAATTCTGCCAAATTTTACACCTGTAGGACAATATCTGGTGTTTCAGACGTGATGAATCGCGTCTTGCCTATTCCCTATTCCCTATTCCCTATTCCCTATTCCCTATTCCCTATTCCCCATTCCCTATAGGTATTGGTAGGCGCGTTAGCTTAAACTAATTGAGAAGCAAGGATTCAGCAATATGTACGATTGCATCATTGTCGGCGCTGGGCCAGCTGGTGGAACAGCTGCATATCATTTAGCCAAACAAGGCCGCTCAGTATTAGTGTTAGAAAAAGAATCCCTACCAAGATATAAACCTTGTGGTGGTGGTGTATCTCCAGCGATCGCTCAATGGTTTGACTTTGATTTTAGCCCAGTAATTTCTGTAAAAGCCGACTCCTTTCGCTTTACCTGGAAATTGGGCGACCCCATAGAAGCAAAAATCCCCACAAAAGAACCAGTCTGGATGGTGCGACGAGATATTTTTGACCATTTCCTAGTGCAGCAAGGACAGAAGCAAGGGGCTGAACTACGAGATAATACGGAAGTAACGGGTATTGAGTTTCAACGCGACTATTGGCTAGTTAACACAGCTAATGGCCCAGTTACAGGCCGCTACTTAATCGCAGCTGATGGTGTCAAAGGGCCAATGGCAAAATGGCTAGGCTTCAAAGAACGTAAACGCAGTTTAGCAGGAGCTTTAGAGGCAGAAGTTACGGCAACTGTCAAGGATAAATCCACAATGCACATCGAGTTAGGCTTGGTGAAAAATGGCTACATTTGGAACTTCCCGAAGGCGGACGGTTATTCCATTGGTGTCGGTACATTTGTCGGTGGCGAACGCCAAGACTTTAAGAAGATTTTAGATGAGTACGCGCGATCGTTTAATCTAGATATCAAAACTAGCAAGCAGTATGGTTATCCCATATCTATTTGGGATGGTAATCAAAAACTGCACACCCAAAATGCAGTTTTGGTTGGGGAAGCTGCTTGTGTAGTTGATCCCATGACAGCAGAAGGCATTCGTCCGTCAATTTTTAGCGGTTTAATTGCAGCAGGAGCCATTAATGAGGCACTTTCTGGTAATACCAACGCTTTAGAAAAATATAGCGAAGCCATGAATGAACAATGGGGTACTGAGATGGCTTGGGCAAAAAAGTTAGCTGGAGCGTTTTATCGGTTTTCCAACATTGCCTACCAAGTTGGTGTTAAGCACCCCTCTGCTCCCCAAGTCATGGGTAAGATTATGTGTGGAGAACTGGGCTATGGCGACATTGCCGGTCGTGCCCTCAAGCGTTTAATTTCTGGTTTTGGAGGTTGATTAACTAGACAAATTGCTCAAGCAACTTGTTAAAAGCAGGCAAACTTCCGCCACTGTGTACTAGGCATTTCTCAATATGGCAATTTACTTGACAAAACGGCTATCTGTGTTCGCTAATATTCTTGCTCTTATCCTCTTGATGCCGGGAATTGCCTTCGCTGCACCCGTTCAAATCAATACGACTTCTGGTGTTATTTTCGTCCAAACTACTAAAACTGCAAGCTATTCCACCTCGTCGGAAATTAACCTGACTCCTTTACAACGGCAAGAACTTCAGGCTGTGCGTCAGAGAAGAAATAGGGAAATTGAGGCAGTGTTAACCTCATCCCAGCGTGCCCAACTTACTCACAATCTCCGGGCTGGTAATAATATCAAGCAAGCCCTAGAAAAAATAAATTTGCAACCAGAACAGCAAGATTTAGTAAAGGCGGTCGTACAATTTACTAACTTGAAAATGAAGGCTATTTCATCTAGGCACTCGCTAAAACTAGGAAAGCATTAAAGGCTTAAAATAATAAGCGATCGCAAGCAGTTTTTATTTTACCTGTCTCATACCATGCTATGTTACTTTATTTAACTTAGTTATTTTAATTATTAATGTGATATACAACTTATTCTTAGAATCCCACTTCTATTATTCCTCTACCTCACAGACCGAGAGGCTTATGGAAACATTTGACTAATTTGTACTTCAATTTCTGGAAATGCAATCAAAGATAATATTGCATCCTCCTGCAAAATAAATTCAAGATTATAGCCTTCTAAACCCGGTTCGCGGAAAACATAAACCTGACGCTGATTCACATCCAAAATCCAGTAGTCAGCAATTCCCGCTTTACCATAAAGAGGCGCTTTTTGTTTACGATCTGTTTCTAGTGTTGTATCTGCTACCTCAATAAGTAAAAAGATTTCATTCGGCGCAGGATGATGATCGATGTACTTTCGCGTATCAATCTGGACAACAGCGATATCTGGCTCAGGTTCCGAATATTGGCTCAACTGAATGGGATCTTGTACCCGAACTAAGGCAACTTCTGCTAGCAGCCGCTTGAGGTAATCAGATGCACACAGCGTTCTCGCTGCATGGGGGGGATTTTTGGCGCTCATCGGGATAACTTGCCCATCAATGAGTTCTACCCGTTCATTCTCTGTAATAATACCCGTTTCAAACATCCGGTGATATTCGTTTACACTCCACAGGCGCACTCTAGTTTGTGTCATTGTATATTTCCTGTAGTGATGCCTCCGACGAGCTACGCCTACGCACGCGCCCTCAAAGACAAATATCTCTCATTGCCAACTTTTGCAGCATCTATAAATTAATTTTGCCCTATTTAGCATGACGGCTACCTGTTAACGGAGGAATATTGCTTTCGACACATTCATTCCTCGCTAGCTGGCTCATTGTCACTGCTGTCAGCAGTTCCGTCCAGAATGCTTTTGAACAGTTCGTCAGGAGTCATTCCCCGCTTTTTCGCCATATACTCCAGCATTCTTTCAATTTCAGGTTTTTTTTCGGCAATTCCAAAGCCTATTAGCAAAGCTGCTTGAACTGACTTGCTGCGATTATTAAGCCAAGCCCAAATGGTGAGCCAGTCATCATCATGTTCACCTAAGGGGCCTATGGGAAATCGCTTTGGCATCTTATGTTTCAAAATTTATCTTTTTTGTAGCTAATTAGTTTCAGAAAAGTACTATAAAAGTTTCATTTTTAATACAATCTCTGATAAGATTTGACTAAAGCAAAAAGCCAGTGCGTCCCGTGGAAAGTTCGGCACTGGCTGTTGCTCCAAACTCAATGGAGACTTATCTTATTATGCCCTATCGAGAGAATCTCAATAGGTGGTTAGTTGTGCGTTTGCTTGCCAATATGCAACGAGTTGTTGTGGCTCGTTACCGAACACAATCGGATGCTGATGGATATTTGCGAGTTATTCAACGCTTAATACCCGATGGCAAATTTTTGGTAGTATTTGATGGCGACACTAAATCTGAAGTTTGTAAAGATTGCAGATAATCGCCTCACTTGATTACAACATCTATAATTAATCTTGCCCTATTTAGTTCGTTACCATGTCGGAAGAAGATATCCGAGCCGCCAGGCTGGAGAAAGTAGAACAACTCAAGCAGCTAGGGACTAACCCTTATGCCTATCGTTGGGAATCTACCCATCATGCAGCGCAGTTGCAAGAACAATTTGCCGATTTATCCAATGGTGAAGAAGTTGATTTAGAAGTTTCCATCGCTGGACGCATTATGGCGCGTCGCGTTTTTGGTAAATTGGCTTTCTTCACTTTGCAAGACGAAACCGGTACAATTCAGCTTTATCTGGATAAAAATCGCATTCAAGAAGGTATGGCAGATATTGATGCCGATGCCTTCAATCACTTAAAACAACTTACAGATGCAGGCGACATCCTGGGAGCCAAAGGTACTATTAAACGGACTGAAAAGGGCGAGTTATCTGTCTACGTTAAACAATATACTATCCTGACTAAATCCCTATTGCCCTTACCCGACAAGTGGCATGGATTAACGGATGTTGCCAAACGCTACCGTCAGCGCTACGTTGACTTGATTGTAAACCCAGAAGTGCGACAAACTTTCCGCCGTCGCGCTCAAATTACTGCTGGTATTCGCCGCTATTTAGAAGAGCGAGATTTTCTAGAAATTGAAACGCCAGTTTTGCAAAGTGAGACTGGGGGTGCAGATGCACGTCCATTTATCACTTACCACAACACTTTAGAAATGGAGTTGTATCTGCGAATTGCCACAGAACTCCATCTCAAGCGGTTGATTGTGGGTGGTTTTGAAAAGGTGTTTGAATTGGGGCGAGTTTTCCGCAACGAGGGAATTTCAACTCGACACAATCCCGAATTTACGACGATTGAAGTTTACCAAGCCTACGCTGACTACAACGATATGATGGCGCTGACTGAGGGGATTATTACCACTGTCGCCCAAGAGGTACTCGGCACATTGGAAATTACCTACCAAGGGGAAGCGATAGATTTAACACCACCTTGGCGGCGGGTGACAATGCACGATTTAGTTAAAGAAGCTACGGGCTTGGATTTTAATTCGTTTCAAACTTTGGAAGACGCAAAAACAGCAAGTAAAAATGCTGGTATTCCTGGTATCGATGAAGCCCAATCAATTGGTAAGTTACTAAATTTAGCCTTTGAAGAGAAGGTAGAAACTAATTTAATTCAACCTACTTTTGTAATTGATTACCCTGTAGAAATTTCGCCCTTAGCAAAACCTCACCGTTCTGTACCTGGTTTGGTAGAAAGATTTGAGTTATTTATAGTCGGGCGAGAAACTGGGAATAGCTTCTCAGAACTTACCGATCCGATCGATCAAAGAGAACGCTTTGAAGCACAAGCGGCACGGAAAGCCGCCGGTGACTTAGAAGCCCAAGGTGTAGATGAAGACTTTCTGACAGCTTTGGAATATGGGATGCCGCCTACAGGTGGTTTAGGGATTGGGATCGATCGCTTGGTGATGTTATTAACTGATTGTGCCAGTATTCGGGATGCGATCGCCTTCCCCTTGCTCAAGCCGGAAAAATTAGAATCATCCCCAGATTAAGTCTGGGGATTGGGGATTGGGGACTGGGTATTGATTCTCATGTCCCTAATGCCCCAAGTCCCTATACCACTACTTTTTCTAGGATCAGCTTAGAACGCTTCACTTGATCGGGAATCGCCACGGGGTAATCTCCAGTGAAGCAGGCAGAACAAAAACTATTAGTGTCTTCTCGTGTTGCATCTAGCATTCCTTCCCAACTCAGATAGGCGAGGCTGTCTACTTCCAGTTGCTTGGCAATTTCCGCTACTGATTTGGTAGCAGCAATTAGCTGATCCTGAGAATCGGTATCAATGCCATAGAAGCAGGGATGAGTTACAGGGGGAGAAGAAATTCGCATGTGTACCTCTATTGCACCCGCGTCACGCAAGGTTTTGACTAGTTTACGGCTGGTAGTACCCCGCACAATCGAGTCATCTACGATGATTACTCGTTTACCTGCTAGCACATCTTTAAGCGGGTTGAGTTTCATGCGGATACCCGATTCCCGCATGGTTTGGGTTGGCTGAATAAAGGTTCGCCCAACGTAGCGATTTTTAATCAGTCCTTCCATGTAGGCGACACCAGAAGCTTGAGAAAATCCAATGGCAGCAGGTATACCAGAATCAGGAACACCAAAAACAATATCGGCATCTACATTAGATTCTTGTGCCAGTTGCCGCCCTAACCGTATCCGATAGCTGTACAAACTCTCGTTGTGCATGATGCTATCAGGGCGGGCAAAGTAAATCATCTCAAAAATACACAATTTGCGCTCAGATTTTTGACCCCAATGATAAGAAGCCAAACCTTCTTCAGTAATCCAAACTAATTCTCCTGGTTCTACATCTCGCAGGTATTCGGCTCCAATGATGTCTAAACCACAAGTCTCGGAAGCCAAAACGTAACGGACTGGATTACCAGCCAAAGTCCCGATTACCAGAGGGCGAATGCCATTAGGATCGCGGACACCCATAACGCCGATGGGAGTGCCAATAACTAAACTAAAGGCTCCTTGGCAACGGTGAAATGCTTTAATTGCACCTTCTAGCCAATCTGCGCCTGCATTAATAGCTTCGGCGATCGCAAAAGCGATCATTTCTGAATCTGTTGTGGTGATTAAGTTACATTTATTGTCAAGCAACTCTTGACGTAGTTGCACAGTATTGACTAAATTACCATTATGTGCAAGAGCTAATGAACCTAAACGGGTTTCTAGCACTGCTGGCTGGGCATTAACTCTGCGACTAGAACCTGTAGTCGAATAACGAGTGTGACCAACAGCAAGGCTACCGAGCAATTGATCCAAGATGGATTCATTGAAAACTTGAGACACCAAGCCCATATCCTTGTGGAGATGTACTTCTGTACCCTCAAAGGTAGCAATACCAGCTGATTCTTGACCCCGATGCTGGAGGGCATACAATCCAAAGTAGGTCAGTTTAGCAACGTTTTCTCCTGGGGCATAGATGCCAAAAACACCACAAGCTTCTTCGGGCTTGTCAGGCTGATTTTCATGACTATTGATTGGGTTGTTGGTTGGGTCGGGGTATTCATCCGAAGTGACAGAATGAATAGAAATCATGCTAGCTTTGCTCCTGGTGGGGGGGTCAATCAATTTGGGATTTGAGATTGGCGATAGCGGAGCATTAGCGAGTCCGTGTGTCGCGCAGCGTCTCGTAGAGAGCGTCTTTTGGATTGATCGCACCGTGTTAGGGATGCGGCTTGGGATTTGAGAATGCCTATTTTAGATTTGTTCCGCCTAGTTAAGAGCAAGACAGGAAATAGAAGCAATGCCCCTAATCCAAAATCTAAAATTCAAAATCTAAAATCGGTAGTCGGTCACTGGGATTATATCGATGGTGGTAGAGTTCTTAATAAATCTTTAACCATCCATTAAAACAGTACCGTAATTATGTTCAAGAAAGTTAATAAAAGAGTTAGGAGTTATGCTTTTTATTCCTAACTCCTCACTTTCAACTCCTAACTTCTTCGGGGGTAGTGGTATGGACGGCGATACGTCTGGCGATCGCATAGGAATAGCGATCGCTCATATCTTCGATACTAACTTTGATTAAGGTTTGGTTATCAGTGGTGAAAACCCCCAAACCCGTTTCCGAATTGCCAACAGTACCTAGTATTTGCCAATTTTGACCTAGATGTTCCTGTAAATATGATTCCCAAATTTCTTGTTGTGCTGATGCAACAGAAACTAAAATCCTGGCACCACCTTCGGCAAATAGCACTTCATCGAGGCGAGGCAGTGCGGTCTTGGGGTCTCCCCAAGTGGAGCAACTGCTGTGGTTTAATTGGGTTGGTGCTATTTCTAAATTGATTTGGGCACCAAGATTGCCAGCAAGACAACTTTCGGCTATAGCGATCGCTACTCCTCCCTCAGCAGAATCATGGGCTGAACGTACCCAACCATTACGAATTCCTTCACGACAAACTTTCTGGACGCGGCGTTCCAAGTCAAAATCTACCCTTGGTGGTTTTCCGGCAACAATATTGTGGATAGTGGCTAAATACTCAGATGCTCCCAAACTGAGTTTAGATGTCAGAGGTAATCCGAGCAGATAAATCACATCGCCGGCTGCTTGCCAACCTTGACCACAAATTTTGGTGATATTGGGAATCAAACCCACCATTCCGACAACAGGAGTGGGATAAATGGGTTGTGGAATGCCTTGAGAATCAAAGGTTTCGTTGTACAAAGAGACATTTCCGCCTGTGACCGGTGTCGCCAATTCTCGGCAACCTTCCGCCAGACCGCGACAAGCTTCTGCTAATTGCCAGTAACCAATGGGTTTTTCTGGAGAGCCAAAATTCAAATTATCTGTCACCGCTAGAGGTTCAGCACCCACACAGCTAAGATTGCGGGCTGCTTCTGCCACAACTGCCTTAGCTCCTTCGTAAGGGTCAAGATAGACATAACGAGGATTGCAATCTACTGTGGCCGCAACTCCTGATTTTGGATTTTGGATTTTGGATTTTAGATTGGGGATTTGTTCTAGGGGGCGCAAACGGATAACAGCGGCATCTGCCCCACCTGGCAGTGTTACCGTATTATTTTGTACTTGATGGTCATACTGACGATATACCCAATTTTTAGATGCGATCGTGGGTGTATCGAGCAAAGTTAAGAGAATATCATTCCAGCTTTGCAGTCCTCCTTGGAGTTCTATTCCAGCAGTTGTAGCAGGAGGTAGGGAATCAGCAGTCCATTCCCAAGCTTTACGCGCATATTCTGGTGGTTCCGTCAATAACTCTCGGTGATACAGTGGGGTATTTTCCGCCAAAGCCTCTGCGGGAATTTCTGCTGCTACTTCACCCTGAAAGAGAATCCGCACAATCGGTTCAGCAATGACTGTCCCAGCCACAACGGCTTGAAGTCCCCAACGGTGGAAAATATCGATTAATTCCTGCTCACGTCCCTTGTGGGCAACAAACAGCATTCGTTCTTGAGATTCCGAAAGCAGATATTCATAGGGAACCATCCCACTTTCTCTGACGGGAATCTTATCTAAATCTAGTTCAATTCCCACACCGCCTTTTGCTGCCATCTCTGAGGTAGAACAGGTGATTCCCGCAGCTCCCATATCTTGAGCGGCGACAACTGCACCCGTCTTAAACGCCTCCAGACAAGCTTCAATTAACGACTTTTCCAAAAAGGGATCGCCCACTTGCACAGCAGGGCGATCGTCTATGGATTGATCGCTCAATTCTGCACTAGCAAAACTCGCGCCTCCCATACCATCGCGCCCAGTGGTAGAACCAACATACAGCACGGGGTTGCCTAAGCCAGATGCTCCAGATTTGACGATTTCTGCTGTTTCCATCAACCCTAGTGCCATAACGTTCACTAGAGGATTACCAGAGTAAGCAGAGTCAAAGTAAACTTCGCCGCCAACGGTGGGTACTCCCACACAATTACCATAATGAGAGATTCCTGCTACTACGCCTTGGAAGAGCCTTTGAGTTTTGGCATCTTCTAGAGAGCCAAAGCGCAGCGAGTTTAATAGGGCAATGGGACGCGCACCCATTGTAAAGATATCTCTAAGAATGCCTCCTACTCCCGTTGCGGCTCCCTGAAAGGGTTCGACTGCTGAGGGGTGGTTGTGAGATTCAATCTTAAAAGCTAGTTGGAGTCCATCACCTAAGTCTACAACACCAGCATTTTCACCAGGCCCTACTAGGATACGGGGGCCATCGGTGGGAAATTGTTTGAGTAGAGGTCGAGAATTTTTGTAACAGCAATGCTCTGACCACATCACACCAAACATTCCCAGTTCAGCTTTGTTGGGATGACGGCCTAGCCGACGGACAATTTCTGCGTATTCTTCTGGTTTAAGACCAACAGCCGCAATTTCTTGGGGAGAAAAAGCTGGTTTTGAGGTTGCAGTCATGGAAGTAATGCACTCTGGGGGGACAGAGCATTATTCTATCGATTTACTTGCCCTGTAGGTGCGGTTCCAGAAATGCAGATAATTCTTCCTTGGATATTTCTTTTTGGACTACTTGAATCACCAAGTTGTAAGCTTGCTCTTGGGATAAGTTGAGAGTATAGCCATTTAAGTTCAAAAAAGTGAGCATAACAGCAAAAGCCGTGCGCTTGTTGCCATCAAGAAACGGATGGTTCATTGCTAAATGGTACAGGTACCCTGCTGCTTGCTCGTGAATTGTTGGATGGAGAAGTTCACCGCCAAAAGTAGCTTGAGGTTGTGCCAGTGCTGAATCTAGCAAACCTTCGTCTCTAACACCTGCTGTTCCACCAAATCTTTGAATTTGGCGTTGGTGAATATCTAAGACTTGAGAAATAGTGAGAAATTTAGGAGTCTGCAAGGTGACGGAATACCTCTTCCCATTTTTTTTCAACTGCTAAGTAAGCCTGGAGTACTTCTTCATCTGAGGCAATTTTTGAGGGAGTATTTTGTAATTCGTCTTCGTTTTGTTCAATTTCGCGGAAATATTCGGCAAAATCAGGAATATTTAATAATAGTTTTTCAGTAGCTTCGCTTTCTTCTGTTTTTTGTAAATAAGCAATCATTGCAACTGCTACTCGCAACTTCTCAGCAGGAAGCTGACGCAAACGGCTTTCGGCTTCTGATAAATAATTGCTGTGCTTTTGTTCTGTTGCCATTGTTACTCCAAGCTAAGTTTGTTGCAAGACGTTGTGAATAAGTTTTGCCGCTAACTCTAGCTTATCGCGCTGAGTGAGTGCTTTCAGGTCAAAAGTATCGAAGCTTTTATACAGGGGTATCTATTTTACACTAAATGCTTTAGTTTTTAAAGATAACTTGATTTTTTCATCTCAGTGAAATTTCTAGCACCTGAACTTGCATAAATCTAGTGTCACTCAGAGATTATTCGGGTATATGCAGTTTAGATGTAACAATCATGTGACGAGAATCACACATATCGATGATTAGGATCGTCTCCCTGCGATCGCTAACTAGGCATAATTAATGACAACTGAACTCTAGCCGAGTCATTAATAGGGAACACACTTAATTACCGACAGCCTTACTCAAGGACTGTCGGTTTTTTGTATTTGTCATTAGTTATTAGTCATTGGTCATTGGTCATTAGTAAAATGCCCCATACCCAATGCCCATATCTATAAAATTTCCCCACAGATGGTTCGTAACTTGACAAAGATTTTGCCACAGCCACTACCAAATGTGGGGAAGGTATGATCAAATTGGGTATCTTATGCCTAAGTAGACCGGAAGTATACTCCTAGAACTCGCACACACTTTGAATTATGACAAAGCCTGAATGATGTAATCAAAGTATGGTGCTGCTTGGGCAGCATCTTCCGCACTCAGTAAGCTAAGGGAGGCTGTTTTGAGGGAAGTGATTGCTTCTACCATTCCAGGCACGGGAACGCCCAATGAATTGTACATTTCCCGCACACCAATCAAACCGATTTTTTCAATTGGCTCTTTGTCACCGGCAAGCACGCCATAGGTAATTAGGCGTAAGTACCAGCCAAAGTCACGGATACATAGAGAACGTTGGCGTTCTCCGTAAGCATTACCTCCGGGGGAGATAAAGTCAGGACGCTTCTGCCAAAGTTGTTTGGTTGCTTCCTGAACTATCTTCTTTTCGTTTTCACCCAAAGTAGCTGCAATCCGTGTCCGTTGTACGCCGGTTTGCAAAAAGTCTTTGATATTTTTAAGTTCGCCACTGCTGGGATAACGCAGTTCGTCGTCGGCTTTGAGAATAACTTGGCTAATTACAGTCATGATTATTGAAATCACCTGAAATATTATCTGTTAGTTTACCGAGTTGGAGGTACACAAGTGAAGGGATCGGAGTTACTTATGTATTGAATTTATCTGTTTGGGGAGAGTGGGGACTGGGGATTGGGGATTGGGGATTGGGGACTGGGGACTGGGGGAAATGAAGAAGACAATAATGCTCCATGCCCCATAACAAATGACAAATGACTAATGACCAATGACTAATGACCAATGACGACTAATGATTAAAATAATTTGGCAACAGGGTGAATTAATTGAAGTGACGATCGCTAATCTGAGTGATACAGGCGATGGTGTGGGACGCGCTGATGAGCGTGTAGTGTTTGTCCCAGATACCGTCCCAGGCGATCGCGCTATTGTCCGTTTAGTACATGTTAAACCTAAATACGCTCACGGTAAGCTCCAAGAGCTATTGTCACCATCGCCCCACCGGATTCGACCTAGTTGTATTGTGGCTGACAAGTGCGGTGGTTGCCAGTGGCAGCATATTAATTATCATTACCAGCTAGTAGCCAAGCAAAATCAAGTTATCCAAGCTTTAGAACGCATTGGCGGTTTTATCCAACCACCAGTAGATCCGGTACTCGCCGCCCCTTCTGCTTTCGGCTACCGTAACAAATCTACATATCCTCTCTCGCTATCGGCAACAGGACAGGTACAGGCTGGTTACTATCAAAAAGGTAGTCATCAATTAATTAACTTAAATCAATGTCCAGTCCAAGATGCGCGATTAAATCCTTTACTTGCCGAAGTTAAGCAGGATATTCAACAGCAAGGCTGGCAAATTTATGACGAACAACGTCACCAAGGAAAAATTCGCCATCTCGGTTTACGCATTGGCCGACACACTGGGGAAATGTTGCTGACTTTGGTAGTAAAGGACTGGAATTTATCAGGAATTGAAACCCAAGCCCAGGAATGGTTAAAGCGCTATCCGCAGTTAGTGGGAGTATCGCTCAATCGCAATGGCGATCGCACAAATGCTATCTTTGGATCAGAAACCCGTTGTATTGCTGGAGTCCCCCACCTGCATGAATATTTTGCTGGACTGGAATTTCAAGTACGCCCAGATACATTTTTCCAAGTGTATACAGAAACAGCAGAGGCACTATTGCAGGTAATTCAATCAGAACTCAATCTTCAAGGGCATGAGTTGCTAATTGATGCCTACTGTGGTATAGGGACTTTAACATTACCCCTCGCCAAAAAAGTACGTATTGCTACAGGATTAGAAGTGCAAGCAGCAGCAGTAGAACAAGCTATTTTGAACGCCCACCGCAACGGAATTGATAATGTGACATTCCAAGTAGGCGCTGTAGAGAAATTGCTGCCAAAGATGGGCACAATACCAGAAGTAGTAATACTCGATCCGCCACGAAAGGGGTGCGATCGCGCAGTCATCGACACTTTACGGCAATTGAAACCATCTCGGATCGTTTACGTCAGCTGTAAAGTAGCTACCCTCGCCCGTGACCTGAAATTGCTTTGTCAAGATGGGCAATATACCATCACACGGGTACAACCTGCTGATTTTTTCCCTCAAACTGCTCATGTTGAAGCTGCTGCCTTTCTTGTGCTGTCACATTTGAACAAGGATGGTAATTCCTTTACAAAAACTGAAATTTGAAATTTTTAGTCTAGTGCATACTAAAGATGCTAAAATTGAATTAAGGCAAAAATAAAAAATCATTTTGTTTAAATAAATTCAAGTTGCATAGGTTCTTAAAAAGTATGAAGTGGATTGTATGAATTATAAATCGGCAAATAACTAGAGTATGCCAATACTCTCTCAAATTAGCAGGATCTTTTTAATTTGCTGACATCATTGTCAAACAGATTCTGGCCGATATATATCTAAACAATCCCAATTCATAGTTATAAAGCCAATGCTCCCTAGCATTTTCAAAATTTAGTTTTAAAGACGCAAGTTTGAAGGCAGCATGACCACCTCAAGTTTTATCAGGGTGACTGTAATAGCAAACTGATGTCTAGCTAACTGAAAGCTATGGGGTTTCTCTTGTGATTACTATTTCACTTCGTCCAGTTGGACGTTATTGGGGCACTATTAGTTTTGCCTCAACCCTCTACCTTTGTCCTATATTAGACTTATTGTTGGCAGAAATTCCAGCAAAATTACAGGCAGAACTGCGTCTAGGACTTCAAGAAGCCCTAGTAAATGCAGCTAAACATGGCAATAATCTCGATCCAAGTAAAACAGTTGTAGTTCGTTTTTCCGTAATAGATAATCAATATTGGTGGATAATATCAGACCAGGGTAGTGGCTTTACTCCTTCATCTACTACAAATGAAGAACCAACAGACTATCTTCCACCAGATGAGTCAGAAAATGGTCGTGGTTTATGTCTTCTGCATCAAATTTTTGATCAGGTGCAGTGGAACCGCAAAGGCACAGAATTAAGGCTTTGTAAACAAATGGAAAATCGCCGGGGACTATCTCTGCGGCGGTAAGAAGGGAATGGTGAGTGGGGAGTGGGGAAAGTTATTGATTAGTTGTTTTTTACTAACTATTCCCTATTCCCTACTCCCTACTCCCTACTCCCTACTCCCTATTTACCGTGAGTTGGACAGGGAGGCGCAGAAATAGAGCGATCTAACCAACCAACTGCTTGTTGTAATCTAGCTTGAGCTTCTTCTGGCTGATTTTTTAAAAGATACACAATTGCTGCTGCCACTTGTTCATTAGCGCGGGAATTGCGGTTAGACTTGAGGCGATGCCAATCGTTAGGGGAAATAGTCAGCCTTTCCATGAGGGCTTGAGCTAGTTCCAGAGTACTAAGTTCATTCAGTTGACTGGTTTTCGGCAGCTGAGTAGATTGAGACATAATTATGAGTGCTGAGTGCTGTTAGCGATAGCGGGGCGTTTAGCCTGTATTGAGTGCTGAGTCAAAAACTCATAGTTTTAATTTTGACTATTGGCAGACTCGCCTTTAATCTTAGTTTACTACTTGTACATGAAGCCGTCTAAACAATCACAACCGCCAGGGGAAACTCCAGAACCAGATTTTGAACAAGAGTTAGAGGAAGTAGAGCGATCGCTCCTATCCTTAAGAGAACGTTACGATCAAGTGCAACGCGATCGCCAACAACAGGCACAATGGCAACAGCGTCGGGATCAACTAAAGCACAATAAATCTCAGACACCAGAAATCAAAGCAGAGTTGCGGCACATTCAACAGCAGTTGGAAAGGCTAGAACTAAACTTAGAAAGCCAGTTATTTTCTTGGCGTAGCCTCAAAAAACCTTTCTGGCAAGTCGTCCGCTTTGGTGGAATGGGCGTTATCATAGGCTGGATATTAAAGTCTTATGCTGGATAAATCCAATTTTGGATTTTGGATTTTAGATTTTGGATTGGGTTAAATGGTTAAGATTCTTTAATATTTTTACTTACTAAATTGACGAAATATAAGTTGTAAGATATGGCAAATCGACGGATTGCAGAAATATTGCGGAGTGGCCAACCTGATGAATCCCTCCAAGTGCAAGGCTGGGTGCGGACGAAGCGCGAGTCCAAAGGATTTGCTTTTATTGAAGTCAATGACGGCTCATCACTAGCTAATTTGCAAGTCGTCATTAATCAAGATTTGCCAGATTACGAAGCTATCTTGAAAAAATTGAATACGGGTGCTGCTGTGGAAGCGACAGGGGTGCTAGTGGCTTCTCTTGGTAAAGGACAGCGAATTGAATTGAAAGCCGAGACAGTGAAAGTTTACGGCGAAGCTGATCCCGATACATATCCTCTGCAAAAGAAACGCCATTCCTTTGAGTTTCTGCGAACCATTGGACATTTGCGATCGCGTACCAATTCCTTTGGTGCAGTTTTTCGCGTCAGAAATGCTTGTTCGGCTGCAATTCACCAATTTTTCCAAGAAAGAGGCTTTTTGTGGGTACACACACCCATCATCACCGCTAGCGACTGCGAAGGTGCGGGTGAACTGTTTAGCGTTACCAGTTTAGATTTAAAGAATATTCCCCGCACAGAAAACCAAGCAGTAGATTACAGCCAAGATTTTTTTGCCAAACCCACATATTTAACAGTTAGCGGCCAGTTAGAAGCGGAAGTGATGGCGATGGCGTTTTCTAACGTCTACACCTTTGGCCCTACCTTCCGTGCCGAAAATTCTAACACCTCCCGCCACTTAGCAGAATTTTGGATGGTTGAGCCAGAAATGGCTTTTTGTGACTTAGAAGGCGATATGGATTTAGCTGAGGCGTTTCTCAAACATATTTTTAAATATGTGTTGGAAACTTGCCCAGAAGATATGGAATTTTTCAATGAACGCATTGATAAATCTGTGTTGGCAACAGCCGAAAATATTATTAATAATCAGTTTGAACGCTTAACTTATACAGAAGCGATCGCACTTTTAGAAAAAGCTGATGTTAAATTTGAATATCCTGTGAGTTGGGGTTTAGATTTACAATCAGAACACGAACGATATCTAGCTGAACAACAGTTTAAAAAGCCAGTAATTGTTACAGATTATCCAGCGCAAATCAAAGCGTTTTATATGCGCTTGAACGACGATGAAAAAACCGTCAGTGCGATGGATATTCTCGCACCGAAAATTGGCGAAATTGTTGGCGGTTCGCAGCGAGAAGAACGCTTGGAAGTTTTAGAACGCCGCGTGTTAGCGCAAGGATTAAACCCAGAAGACTTGTGGTGGTATCTTGATTTGCGTCGTTATGGTACTGTTCCTCACGCTGGTTTTGGACTAGGTTTTGAACGACTCGTGCAATTTATAACTGGTATGGGAAATATTCGTGATGTGATTCCCTTTCCGCGTACACCGCAAAGTGCTGAGTTTTAGTTTGCATTTTAAACCTGGCTATTTCCAATCGCCAGGTCTTTGATTTTTGTGGATAAAGAGAAATCCATCTGAAAATAATTTATCATGAGCATACAAGACCAAACCATTGGTAAAATCCGGCAAATGCCAGAATCTTTAGTTCAAGAAGTAAGTGATTTTATCGACTTCCTATTAATGAAGCATAGCAGTAAAAACTGGGAATTATGGCTTCAGTTTAGCGAGTCAGTGGAAATAGTGGAATCAGATTTTTCTGACTATTTATCTAATTTAGAAGATTATGAAGAACGCTTGGCGCGTGGGGAAATCCAGTGGTAGATATCACACGGGGAGATGTGCTTTTGTGTGATCTCAATCCTGTTATTGGTACAGAACAAGCAGGTATTAGACCTGTTGTAGTGGTACAAATTGATCGGGCAAATGCTGTTAGTCCTCATACCATTATTGCACCATTCACCTCAAAGATTAGACGCGCTATTCTACCCTCCCATGTGTTTGTACCTGCTGGTATTGGTGGTTTAAGCCAAGATTCTGTTGTCCTTTGTGAGCAACTTCGGGTTGTTGATAAATCAAGAATTATCAGAGTGATTGGTCATTTGGATGATAATTATTTAGATGAATTGGCAATAGCTTTGTGTACTATCCTTGGCTTAAGGATTATAAACAATAATAATGATTGATAAATATTAGGTCTCACATCATTTATATACTTAACGAATCGGCGCGAATTGGTTCGTTTGATAATTCAGTCGGGCTAAGTTCTGTTAATTTAATCGGTGAACCTAGTAACCAAGTTGCCAAGTCATCTTTGAAGTTTTCGGCAATGAATTTACAGATATTGTCACACATGGCAGCTTTCAAGAATGGGTATCATGTATTGCTGATAAAAATTAAATTTGTTAGTGTTGGGTTTCCTTGCATAGTCTACAAGGAATACCAAAGCTAGCACTGGAGATGTAAATTAGTGTTAATGCTACTTCTCAACATTGGGAATGAGCGATATGCCATAGAAAGCCGACAGGTTGTAGAAGTAATACCACTTGTTATGCTCAAAACTTTGCCCCACCAGCCTGAGCATATCGCTGGTGTTTTTAACTATCGGGGACGCATTGTACCAGTAATCGATTTATGTCAGTTGATGCGTGGTAAACCCTCTAGTGAGTACCTGAGTACTAGGATTGTACTAGTCAACTATTGGGGGAGTAATAATACAGAACTTCAGGCTCCCTATATTTTGGGTTTGATGACAGAACAAGTTGTAGAAACATTACACCAGTCTGAGTCTAAATTTGCTGATTCCAATATCCAGATAGATACAGCGCCATATTTGGGCAAAA
This sequence comes from Nostoc sp., assembly GCF_036917975.1. Taxonomy (GTDB): domain Bacteria; phylum Cyanobacteriota; class Cyanobacteriia; order Cyanobacteriales; family Nostocaceae; genus Nostoc. The sequence goes on along the minus strand of NZ_JBALEJ010000043.1, from coordinate 105,499 downwards.
TGATTGTAGATGACCAAGGGATGATTCAGTGTCTTCGCATTGAGTACTTGTTGTCAGAAGCACAGCAAGTCAATCTCTTGCCAGAAAGTCATCACAATACTAGATTTTAGATTGGTCTGAAGATTCTATAAATGGCACAATCTGTTATTGAAGCTTTACTAAAAAGCAAGATTGGTTTGGATGCAAACTCTATTGGTGCTGATGCGATCGCAAGTGCAATTTATCAACGTATGGCAGATTGCGGTATAACGGATATTGCTCACTATCTGGGGAAGTTACAGGTATCTACCCAGGAATGGGAAGCACTGATTGACACTGTAATTGTTCCAGAGACTTGGTTTTTTCGAGAACCAGAGTCTTTTGCATTTCTGAAGCATTATGTATTATCTGAGTGGTTGCCAAAAAATCCACAGGGTATATTACGGGTTTTGAGTGTACCCTGTGCAACCGGTGAAGAACCATATTCCATTGCGATCGCTCTTTTGGAAGCAGGATTAAATCCGACAAACATTCACATCGATGCTGTTGATATTAGCAAAAAGTGCCTGGTAAAAGCCCAACGAGCAATTTACAATCAATACTCGTTTCGCGGCAATAGCCAATCGTTTCAAGAGCGCTATTTTCAGGCAACTGAGGCAGGATATCACCTGTGCGAACAGGTGAAAAGTATGGTGAATTTTATTAATGGCAACTTGGCAGATCCGGCTTTTCTTGGTGACACGCCGCTTTATGATGTAGTCTTTTGCCGTAATCTGTTGATTTATTTCGATGTGACAACAAAAGAGCGCACCATTCAAGTCTTAGAAAGGTTGCTAAGTCCAGAAGGCTTGCTATTTGTGGGACACGCTGAAACTTGGTTATTGTTTAAAACTCAATTGATCTCAGTTCGTCAAGATTCAGTAGTTGCTCATCGAAAGTCCACAGGGGGCGAAAATGTTCACAAAAATCATCATCAAAATCTTCAGAGACAAGGCATCACAGGCAAAAATATAGATGTTCTCAACAAGCAACAGCTACCGAAAAAAAATAATTCTAAGTTTGTTGCCCAAGAGAGGTTAAATGTTGCTCCTCAGAATCCGATATTGCCAATAGAACTAAAAGTAAATTTGTTAGAAACAGCTAGAGCTTTAGCCGATGAAGGTCGATTGGATGAGGCGGTTAAACTATGCAATGATTATCTTAACCAAAATCAGGTGAGTACTGAAGCATATCTTTTATTAGGTCAGGTGCAGCAAGCGATGGCGCAAAATGAGCAGGCAGCACAATCTTTTCAAAAAGCAATTTATTTACAACCGACTCACCAAGAGGCGCTGACTCATCTGGCATTACTCAAAGAACATCAAGGAAATGCCGATAGTGCTAATCTTCTCTGGCAACGAATTCACCGATTAAATAATTCGTAATTACGTTTTTAGCTGAAACAGCAAGAAGCCTCACATCTCACCCGAAGGGGAGTGTGAGATGAATTGCGCGTGAGTTGACGACAGTTCTCTGACTGATATTGAGCGTAAGCGAAATTAAGGAAGAAGACAGAGATGGAAGGGAAAATATATCAGGAAGTTGATAGATTTTTCCCCAGTTCAAAAACCTGTCATGTGTGCCTGAATCAAGTCGGTAGTTTACCGCTAGATGTAAGATTCTGGACTTGTGAGCATTGCAAAACGAAGCATGATAGGGATGTGAACGCAAGCATTAACCTCAGAGATGAGGGACTACGGATTTTGACCTCTGGAACGGGGGATAAAGCCTGTTGTCCAGATGTAAGTCGGAGTAAGGGAGGACGCAAGAAATCCACTACTGCGCTTTCTGTTGGACAGGAAGCCTACACTGTACCGTCAGGTCAGTGTAGGTAGTTCACGACTAGAAATGTCAACAAACAGGGAGTAGGGAACAGGGAGTAGGGAGTAGGGGGGAGAACCCCATAAATGAAACCAATTCGCAATGGGCTTCGCCCCGCTACGCTAACGCAATTCGCAATTGAATCAAGACAGACACAACGGGAAGAGGGGTTTCTACCTACCTTGGGATACAAGGAATGTTTCGCGCCACTTGCGGGCGAGGTTTTAAACCTTCACTTTTTTCATAAAATACCTGACAGTCCCGGTTTTTTGTTAACAAACTCCGTGGGTTTAAGTCCCCCGGTTCAATAACCGGCAAGTTTTGGGTCGGGGTCTAAATCCCCGGACGCGACTCGAAAATACTCGCTTGCCGCCGGCGCTATCGCAGACTCGCTTTGCGCGTCGCTTTCACAAAACTTACTTGCGACTTGCGACTTGCGACTTGCGACTTGTTTTAACGATCGCTTGACTTTTAAGACAGTCGCTACGTCTACGTCTAATTTAAACTTGCCACCCCACAATATTGGATAATTTATGTCTTGAAGTTCCCAAATAGTTTTTTACCTTGGAACTGGTACTTGATTAATTACCGAGGCAATTACTGCATCAATTTGTAAACCATCCAGCATTGCTTCTGGTTTCAAAATCAGGCGATGACGTAGTAGTGGCAATGCAACTGCTTTAACATCATCTGGTGTGACAAAATCTCTTCCAGCTAACCATGCTAGGGCTTGAGATGTCTGCAACCAAGCACCGGCGGCGCGAGGTGATGCGCCTAAAGTTAAATCAGGATATTGACGCGATGTTCTCACCAACGCCAACAAATAATCAACGATCGCTTCTGATACTTTAACTTCTTTGACTGCTTGTCGTGCTTCCAAAATGTCAGCGATTGTTGCAATTGGTTTTAAACGGCTAATATCCAAACGCCTTGCTGCAAAACCCGCCTGACGATTGAGTAACATTTGTTTCTCAGCAGCTTGGTCGGGGTAATCTACCACCAGCTTAAATAAAAATCTGTCCAACTGCGCTTCTGGTAAGGGATAAGTGCCCTCAAATTCGAGAGGATTTTGGGTTGCAATCACCCAAAATAAATCTGGTAATGGCAAACTTTCACCATCCAGCGTTACCTGCATCTCTTCCATTGCTTCTAGTAGCGCCGCTTGTGTCTTGGGAGGAGTACGATTGATTTCGTCTGCTAGCAGCACTTCAGTAAATATTGGCCCTTTTTTCAAAGTGAAATTGCGGCTATTCAAATCAAAAATATTTGTACCAGTAATATCTGAAGGTAAAACATCTGGTGTTAATTGAATCCGGCGAAACTCACCTTGAATTAACTGCGCCAACACTTTTACTAGGAGGGTTTTACCAGTTCCCGGTACTCCTTCTAAAATTACGTGTCCACCTGCTAGCAGTGCTACTAAAAGTTGTTGTATTAGGCTAGATTGTCCAACAATTACTTGATTAAGACTTTGACCAAGGCGAAATAAGATTGGATGGGTTTCGCTCATATTTTTATTGATAAATAACTAACGAAAATATATTATGCTTAATTCCAAAAATTAATTACGAATTACGAATTACGAATTACGAATTAATCTAATGGTTCGCCATTTCCCCAACCAGCTTAACAGGTCTTGTTCACTGATGGGTTGTTTGCGAGATTGTAACTTTAAAACTGCATCTAGTTCTGCTGCACTTACACCTGTTTTTTCGATCCAAAAATTGATCAAGGCTTCACGTTCTAAAAGTATTTGCCCTAATCCCAAGGCTTTTTGGAGTTGTAGTTGTTCTTGTTTACCCACCATTTCTACAACAAAGTCGGTGGTATCAGCTTTCTGTAAGACTCCAGCTAAAGCTTGGATATATGCCTCGCTGTTATCTATAACTGGTATATCTAAAGCTACTGGCTTACCAAAACGGCGATTTTGCGCCCAAATTAGCACTAATAGCAAGATACCTACCTGTACCAATATTGGTAATAAAGGAGTTTTAGCAAAAAAGCTAGATAAATCTCCTTCATTTTCTTTCTTCCTGACATCGGCATCTTTGTAACCGTGGATGTATTCATCGACAAGGATTGTATGATTTTTTTCATTCACTAGACTAGCTAGATACTTGAAATTACTTAAATTATCTTGGTAGGCGTTGGCGGCTAAATAAGGAGTGGTAGAAAAAATCACTTTTCCCTGTTTGTAATTTTCTTTCCAGACAACAGCACCAAAGCGATCGCCTAAATCAATTTGCTTGGAGTTAGCTTTTTTATTTCGTCTACGTGTATCAATTTTGATATTACCTTGGGAAGATTTCTGCATAGTGCTAAACTCCGCTTCAGTAACCCGCGCCCCCGCACCCAAAATTACCAAAGTATTTCCTTTTTCTACCCATTCACGCTCTTGAATACCCAGCATCGTCTCCCCGCCTACCTGGAGGAGGGTAATTGGGCTATTTTCTGGCTGAATATCACTAAAAGGCTTTTGCCAGCGTTTAATAGAAACTCCCTGCTGTTGCATAAAAGCATACCAAGCACCATAGCCATCAGGGGCGCGGTTATAAGTAGAACCAGCATTAAGTTTAGTATTATTGGGAGCCGCGAACAAACTAAGTATAACTATCGCAAATAGTGCGATCGCTCCGATCCAAGCAAGGCGATTTGGACGTTTCATTCAATTCGACTTTCATTGCCTTTGAATATTACTAGTGCTAATACTTACTTATTTTTCAGATAAAGTCAAAATATACTTGCTTTAGTTTTTCAAAGCGATCGCCTGCTTAATGAATGCTTCTAAATTTTGGGTAGCAGTGGGATTGTCAAACAGAACGTTGCTTGAGAGTTTTAGGGCTTCACGAACTGAGTATCGCCAATTAATATCTACGGCTAATCGCACTGCAATCTGAATATATTGCGAGGCATCATCTGCAATTGTCTGTGTTACACCGATAGCTTGCAAGAAACCATAAGAATGACGCCCCCGCATAAACTCACCAGGACAAGTGACAATCGGTAAATGACAAGCGATCGCATCCAGTGTTGTATTACCACCTGCCCAGTCGAAGGTATCTAAGTAAATATCTGCCAAAGAAAGCAAGTCAAAGTAATCATCACGCGGTAGAACGGGAGAGAATACACAATAGTCAAGACTATCTAACCCTACAGCCGCGAATGCCTGTTTCAGACGTTCTGGAGAAATCCCAGAACGCAGGAACATAAACTGAGCATTGGGAACTTGACAGGCAATTTCTGCATAAATGTAATCGTACTGCGGTAGATATTTATAGGCAGCTTGACTAGAGATGTAGACGATCGCATCTTCTCGTAATCCAAAAAATAATCGGTTGCGGCGAACTGAGTCCACTTTGATAGTAGGATAGGAAATCCCAACACCAGGCAAACGTACAAGGCTTTCGGTATAGTGATATTGGCCATTCAGAGGCTCCATCAGTTCGCTAGATAAAAAATAGTCAATGGTGGGTAGTCCAGAAGTAACCGGTTGCCCCCAAGCCATACATTGAATCGGTGCTAAACGGAGTCCAGCAATACATAGTGTTGTGGCATCCATGCCTAATTCTGGAAAAATTAACACATCAAGGCGATCGTCAATAACTTGTTGACAAACCTGTTCTAAATTATTTGGCAAATGATAAAACTTTTTACTATAAGACTGAAATAATTGAGTAGCAGTATCAATTTGATGCCCTATGTGATACGAATAAATTTCAAATTTTTGATTATCTGCATATTTCAGCCAGTTTAAAAATAAAACTGTTCCACTCCAGCTACATAAAAAATAGGAAAGATAGCCAATTTTAATTCTTTGATTGTTGCTAATAGAAGAAGTCGGATGCCTCTGACTCCATTGCGGATAATTTGCCGCCATAATTTGGTTAACTAGCCGTCCATACTGCTGCTGTAACACCAGATCATTTTTTGCCTGATATGCAAGAAAAAAGTTTGTATGATGGCTGATTCCTATTAAAGCTTTTTTTTGCTCATCGGGGCTATTGATTGTTATTTCTTGAATTAGTTTTTCTAGCCCATGCTGAAACCATGCCCGATAGATATCAATTTCTTGAGGAGTATGATAAGTTTCTGGGAGCATAAGATAGCTCAATATTTTAAATACGTAGTTTTCAGGAAACTTTTGCGTAACCTTTTGAGCGAAGTTACGAGCTTCCAGATAGTTTTGGCTTTGCTTTAGACGAATAATCAGCCAGTAATAGAGTTCTTCTGCTTGAGGGCAATTGGTAATACCATTTTGCAATGTTTTGATAGCTGCTTGCATCTGGCCAGTTTTATACAAAACATTACTTAGCTTGAGATAATAGTTAATCTGGTGCGGACAACTGGATAAATACTTGCTGTAATATGGGATAGCGTTTTCAGGAGATTCACTGTCTGCGAAATAGTCACCCCATCTGTGCCAAGACTCTAACCGAGCCGCTTCATAAATAGTTTGCTGTTCAATTTCTGACAATTCACATCTGGGAACTTGGGCGATTTCTTGCTGCTGGATAATGTAGCGATCTTCGTTATTAATTGGGATACGAAAGTTAATTAATGATTTAATAATAGACCATTCTTGGGTGGTTAACTGACCTGTAAACCCTACATTCAATTCTTCAGAGATAGCCTCTTCTAAACTAAGTTTTAGAACTGTTTCAAAAAGTAATGAGTTAGCATTATCTTGTAATTCATCAGATAAACTTTGACTATCAATTAGCAGTGTTATATCTTGTCTAGCTGGATGTGTGGAAAGAGTTCTGAGAACATTCATCAAGTCTTCTGCGATCGCAGTTTCTAAATTAGACCAATCAGGAAAAATAATAAAATTAATATCTCTTAATTCATTAATTAACATAGCGTTGCAATTACTAATGACAACTTGCCTTGCGTATAGGCACTACTATATATGTTTTTACAGGGATGTCATCAGTAATACCAGAACAAAAATATCCCTGACTTCTTTAATAAGTGAGGGGTCTGAAGCTCTAGGTATTTGCAAATCAAATAGAATTGCCAAAGCTATTTAATTGCACATAATATCACTCAAATTGCACAAGCGATCGCTCCGATCCAAGCAAGGCGGTTTGAACGTTTCATTTTTGACTTTCATTATAATCACTTCCTTTAGTGACCACTAGTGTTAATACTTACTTATTTCTTAGGCAAAGTCAAAAATATAATTAAAAAAGTTTAAAGGGCGATAGGTAAATATGGTTTTACAGTACACTAACGCATTTGTCACCATAGCATCAGTTAATTGGGAAAATTTAGTAAATTTCTATACTAAATTGTTGGAGCAAAAGCCAGTTCTTTTAACACCGAATGTCTATGCTGAGTTTAATTTGGTTGGTATGCGATTAGGTATTTTTCAACCAAAGAACACAAACGAATCTGAATTTGAAACGATGTCTAACGACAACCCTTTCGGGTTTGAAAGTGACACTCTCGGAATCGCTAATGCTGCGTTAACAACGGGAACTGCCAAAACTACGACCCCTGCACCACTTTATTTCTACACCAAAAGTAAGATAAGTTTGTGTTTAGAGGTGAGCAACTTAGAAGATGCGATCGCTCACCTAACATCTTTGGGCTATCCTCCACCAGGAGAAATTTCCATTGCTTCCCACGGCAAAGAAATTTATGCCTATGACCCTGATGGTAATCGTCTGATTTTACATCAAGCCATAGTGAATGATAATTGATAAGTAATAATAATTTATTTGGTAATTGATTATGGCTATAACTCAAAACTATAGATTAAACCTGATTCAATGGTATCCAGGTCACATTGCGAAAGCCGAAAGGAAGCTCAAAGAACAGCTGAAGCGCGTAGATGTAGTATTTGAGGTACGAGATGCCCGGATTCCCTTAGCGACTCACCATCCCCAAATAGGGGAATGGGTGGAAGGTAAAACACGGGTGCTGATACTTAACCGAGTAGATATGATTACGCCACAAATGCGATCGCTATGGATCGATTGGTTTAAACGTCAAGGAGAAGTCCCTTATTTTACCAACGCTCAACATGGTAAAGGTATAGCAGAAGTAGCACGGGCAGCACAAGCCGCTGGGGTAGAACTCAATCAAAGAAGAAGCGATCGCGGGATGTTACCCCGTCCGGTGCGGGCTGTGGTGATTGGTTTTCCTAATGTCGGTAAATCAGCTTTAATTAACCGCCTGTTGGGAAAGCGAGTAGTGGAAAGTGCAGCCCGTCCTGGGGTAACTCGTCAACTACGCTGGGTGCGAATTTCCGAACATTTGGAATTGCTAGATGCTCCTGGTGTCATTCCTCTAAGATTAGAAGACCAAGACGCAGCATTAAAATTAGCTATTTGTGATGATATCGGTGAAGCATCTTACGATAACCAGCTAGTAGCAGCAGCCCTAGTGGATTTACTTAACTATTTGGAAGCTGTAGCCGCAGATTTATTACCAAAAAAACCATTAGAGTCTCGTTACCAACTTGATTCAACATCAGACACCGGAGATACGTATTTACACGCATTAGCGGAGCATCGTTACAAAGGTGATATAGAGCGGGCTGCAAGGCAACTTTTAACAGATTTCCGCAAAGGGTTGTTGGGTGAAATTAGTTTAGAATTACCACCTAACTAGATTACAAGCATTCTCAGCCCATTTTTGAGTAGTAGGTGAGTAGCGTTCCAAAAATCTGGGTGATAGTAGATCAAAACTATTTGATGTGCTACTTTTTCAGGTGATGTCACAGATGCGATCGCTCGATCACAAGAGCATTATTTAATGTAATATCTGTCACATGCAGTTGTCGGAATGCATTTAACAGTGTCATAAAGCAAAGGTGAAGGTTAACCTGTAGGGTATAACTTAACCTTAGAGTTGCTTGACCTCTAGCTTCGATGGATCTATCACACCCATGACTGAACTCACACTACGCCTACAAGAGGGAGATAACGAGACAACGATCGCAGTTGACCAAAATGTATTTACAATTGGTCGTTTGCCGGAATGTAACTTGTACTTACCTTTTGCTGGAGTATCCCGCAACCATGCTCGCCTGGTGAAAACAGCTGATGGTGTGTGGACTATTGAGGATACGGGCAGCAAAAACGGAACGCAAGTCAATAAATATCTTGTTAACTATCCTCAAGAGTTACATCACGGCGATATCATTTGGCTGGGCAATGTTAGCCTGGTGGTACTGCTCACCAGCCCTGTTTCTCAACCGACACCTGGGTATCCCGGAATTTCTGACATTAATGAACAAAGAACAATTCTTCACAATGTCGAACAACTACAACAGCAATGGATTGCAGCTGATAGCAAGGATGGCAACATCAGCAATAAGGACAAAACCATTGCCCGTCTCAAAGATTTAGTAGACATAGCGAAAAATCTCTGTGCAGCAGCGTCTATAGAAGAAATTTTTTCTCAAGTACAGCAAGTAGTTTTTCGTTACCTTGATAGTATCGATCGCTTGGCATTATTAATTGATGTCAATGGTTGCGGCCAGTTGGAATTAGTGAATGCTGCTACTAGAAATATTTTTCAACAGAAAAATCTCCCTGCTGATGGCAGTTGGATTAGTCGTAGTATCTGTCAAAAGGTATTTGAGGAAAAAGTCGTCATTCAAACTGGTGATACTCATCAGGATGAACGGTTTGCTAGCGAACAGAGTATTTTAGTCAAAGGCATTCGCAGCGCGATGGCTGTGCCTTTATGGGATGAAAATAAAGTTGTAGGCGTACTATATGCCGATGCCAACTTTTCTTCTTACCATTGGGCTAATGAAGGCGAAGAAGAATTAAGCTTTTTTTCAGCTTTAGCAAACCTTGTGGCTTCTAGTGTGCAGCGTTGGCTATTAGTAGAGAAACTCAAAACTGAAGAGATGATTCGTCACCGACTAGAACGTTATCATTCTCCAGCAGTTGTACAGCAGTTAATCTCTGTAGGTGGATTACCAGGTGGCCGTTTAGCACCAGCCGAGAGCGAAATCAGTATTTTGTTCGCGGATTTAGTTGGCTTTACGGCAATTTCTGAAAGGTTAACACCAACTGCGATCGCTCAACTATTAAATAATTTATTTGAAGAAATGCTAAAAGAAGTGTTTACTTGTGGCGGCACTTTAGATAAATACATTGGCGATTGTATTATGGCATTTTTTGGCGCTCCAGAACCGCAACTAGATCATGCCGATCGCGCTGTTACCGCTGCCAAAGGAATGCTTACTCGCCTGGAACATCTTAATGCCAATGGTTTTTGGCACGAACCCCTGCAATTACGCATTGCAATTAATAGCGGTAAAGCTGTGGTGGGAGATGTCGGTAGTTCCCAAAGGGTAGATTATACGGCATTAGGCGCGACGATTAACCTTGCTGCTCGGATGGAGGCAGTTTGTCCTCCTAGTGAATGCGTGATTAGTGAAGCCACCCATAAAATGCTTTCAGAACCCTCAGATTTCCAAGAAATGGGAGATTATCGTTTCAAAGGAATTGAGCGACTAGTTAAGGTTTATCAGACAAAATTGCAACCAGTGCCAACTATCATTGCTCCAATTATTAATCTTTAGGGATTGGGCTTTGAGGTCTAGATTCTGTAATCCATCTAGTGACATACTCCTATAAAGATGAATTACGAACTTGTACTGAGCGTGGCCGTAAAGCCTGCGGCATAGCTACGCTTCGGGCGCAGCCTCTCGTAGAGAAGTATTACGAATTACGAATTACGAATTACGAATTACCGACTGTGCCAGCGCGAAAAATTTGCTCTGCTGTCAAATCTAACTCTGGAAAAGTTGGCGACTGAATACGGTCATCTCCTCGAAATTTACTAACGCGATACTCACCTTCTTCTAAACAGCAAATTAAAATAGTCGGTTGTTTGGGTTTGCCAATAAATTCTCTACCGCCCAATGCACCATAATCAACAATCCAGTATTCAGGAATTCCCATTTCTTCATAGTCAGCGTATTTTTTTAGATAATCATCACGCCAGTTTGTACTTACCACCTCAATTACTAAAGGAATTGATGCTGCTTGAGTAACAGTTGATGCTTTTTTCCACAGAGATTCATTAACTAAATTAGGCTGATTTAGTATCAGGACATCTGGGGAATAAGCAGATTCGTTCTCAACTGGTTTGACAAATACTGTTTTGGGGATGAAATAAGGAAGATTTAAGCGACTATATTCTAAAGTGATTTTTGTAGCTAAAAATCCAATCACCTCTTCATGGTCGCCTGTAGGTGGTGGCATCTCAATTATTACTCCATCATATAGTTCGTAACGTTGTCCTGTGTTATCTGGATATTTAGCAACGAATTCATCGAATGTAACTACTTTACCTAAAACTTGAGTCATGGCTTGATTCCTCAATTGTGCAAATTATAGCAACTTCACTTGGATTTAATTCATCAATATTAATACCTGTCGATTGGTATATTTTAATTCAATGAAAGTTGAAAAATTGTCATATTGGGCAGCTAATTTTTGGCTAAAAGACTAGAATTTGGATGGTAGCTTTCTCAATTTATATGTATAACATTAGGAAGCCAACTTCAAGCTATTTTTTAATGGGAGGTCAGGTAATGGCGATCGCCACCATTAATCCCGCCACTGGGGAGACGCTTAAAACCTTTGAGGCGCTCAATGACACAGAAATTGTCGCTAAACTCGATTTAGCTAATCAGACTTTTGAACAGTATCGTCAGACTAGTTTTTTGACGCGATCGCAATGGTTAGAAAAAGCAGCCGACATTTTAGAGCAAGACAAAGCAGAATTTGCTAAGTTAATGACTCTAGAAATGGGTAAGCCATTTAAAGCTGCGATCGCAGAAGTTGAAAAATGCGCCGCCGTCTGTCGCTACTATGCCGAACACGCGCCTAGTTTTCTAGCTGATGTCAGTGTAAAAACTGATGCCAGTCAGAGTTTTGTACGTTATCAACCAATGGGTGCGATTCTCGCGGTGATGCCGTGGAATTTCCCCTTTTGGCAAGTTTTTCGTTTTGCCGCACCCGCACTAATGGCGGGGAATGTCGGCTTACTCAAACATGCTTCCAATGTGCCGCAGTGTGCCTTAGCAATAGAAGATATTATCCGACGGGCAGGTTTTCCTGGAGGTGCGTTTCAAACTCTATTAATCGGCGCTGCCAAAGTCGCCGATTTAATGGCTGATGACCGCGTAAAAGCCGCTACCTTGACAGGAAGCGAACCAGCAGGTATATCCCTCGCCGTCGCCGCCGGCAAACAAATTAAAAAAACCGTTTTGGAATTGGGAGGAAGTGACCCATTTATCGTGTTAGAAAGTGCTGACTTAGAGACAGCAGTTGTCACAGCAACTACAGCGCGGATGTTAAATAACGGGCAATCATGTATTGCAGCGAAACGTTTTATTGTCGCAGATGCGATCGCAGACAAATTTGAAAAATTGCTTTTAGAAAAATTTCAGGCGCTAAAAGTAGGCGATCCTATGGAACCAGATACCGATTTAGGCCCACTGGCAACACCTGGTATCCTCCAGGATTTAGATAAACAAGTGCAAGACGCCATCAGCAACGGTGGTAAAGTCCTCACCGGTGGACACCCTTTATCAGATCGTCCTGGAAACTTTTATCCGCCAACGATTATCATAGATATCCCGCCTGATACACCAATCGCCAAAGAAGAATTCTTTGGCCCGGTAGCCTTGTTATTCCGGGTTCCAGATATTGATGCTGCCATTAAACTCGCTAATGACTCACCCTTTGGCTTAGGTGCAAGTGCTTGGACAACCAACAATCAAGAGAGCGATCGCTTGGTTGAGGAAATTGAAGCCGGTGCCGTGTTTATCAACAGTATGGTCAAATCCGATCCTCGGTTGCCCTTTGGTGGCATCAAGCGTTCTGGATATGGCAGAGAATTGAGTATCCAGGGTATACATGAGTTTGTCAATGTGAAAACAGTCTGGGTTAAATGATTAGTCATTGGTCATTGGTCATTAGTCATTAGTCAAAGGACAAATGACCAATGACAAAGAACAAAAGTCTTATTCGTTAATAGAGTTGTCGGCAAGAAAAATGAATACAGCAGAATTATTGGTGCAGTGCCTAGAAAATGAAGGAGTGCAATATATTTTTGGACTCCCTGGTGAAGAAAACCTGCACGTTTTGGAAGCCTTAAAACATTCTTCGATTAAATTTATTACGACTCGTCATGAACAGGGTGCAGCATTCATGGCGGATGTCTACGGACGCTTAACCGGAAAAGCCGGAGTGTGTCTTTCTACTCTTGGCCCTGGGGCAACCAACTTGATGACTGGGGTAGCAGATGCTAACCTCGATGGTGCGCCCTTAGTGGCGATTACCGGTCAAGTGGGAACAGATAGAATGCATATTGAATCCCATCAATATTTAGATTTGGTGGCAATGTTTGCACCTGTTACCAAGTGGAATAAGCAGATTGTGCGACCGAGTATTACACCCGAAGTAGTACGGAAAGCATTCAAGCGATCGCAATCCGAAAAACCTGGTGCAGTTCACATCGATTTACCAGAAAACATTGCTGCCATGCCTGTAGAAGGCAAACCTTTACGTAAGGATAATAGCGAAAAAACTTATGCCTCTTTTGCTAGCATTCGGGCAGCCGCCGCCGCAATTTGCCAAGCAGTTAACCCATTAATCTTAGTCGGAAATGGAGCAATTCGCGCTCATGCAAGTGATGCCGTTACGCAATTTGCCACCTTGCTGAATATACCTGTTGCCAATACCTTCATGGGTAAAGGCGTGATTCCCTACACACATCAACTAGCTTTGTGGTCAGTAGGATTACAGCAAAGAGACTTCATTACCTGTGCCTTTGACAACACAGATTTAGTAATTGCGATCGGCTATGATTTGATTGAGTTTTCCCCCAAGAAATGGAATCGTAATGGTGAAATTCCCATTGTGCATATTGGGGTAAGTCCAGCAGAAATTGATAGTAGTTATATTCCCAACGCCGAAGTTGTGGGAGATATTTCAGATTCACTTAATGAAATTTTAAAATTAGCAGACCGACATGGCAAACCCGATCCTTTTGCTATTAGCTTAAGGTCAGAGATTCGGGCTGATTACGAACAGTACGCCCATGATGACGGATTTCCTATCAAGCCACAAAAGTTAATTTATGACTTACGACAAGTGATGGGCCCAGATGATATCGTCATCTCTGATGTTGGCGCACATAAAATGTGGATGGCGCGTCATTATCATTGCCATAGCCCTAATACTTGCATAATTTCCAACGGCTTCGCGGCTATGGGTATTGCCATTCCTGGTGCTTTAGCAGCAAAACTCGTTCATCCTAACCGCAAAGTCGTTGCTGTCACAGGTGATGGCGGCTTTATGATGAATTCTCAGGAATTAGAAACAGCCTTACGTGTTGGTACGCCCTTTGTCACCATAATTTTCAATGATGGCGGCTATGGGTTAATTGAGTGGAAGCAAGAAAATCAATTTGGCAAAGGAAACTCATCTTTTGTGCATTTTAGCAATCCTGATTTTGTCAAATTTGCTGAAAGCATGGGTTTAAAAGGCTACCGAGTTGAATCGGCTTTAGATTTGATTCCCACTTTGAAAGAAGCCCTCGCTCAAGATGTACCCGCCGTGATAGATTGTCCCGTAGATTATCGGGAGAATCACCGCTTTAGTCAAAAAGCCGGCGAGTTGAGTTGTGGGGTGTAAAAAGTTAGGAGTTAAAAGTTAGGAGTTAGGAGTTAGGAGTTAGGAGTTAGGAGTTATTTATTCCTAACTCTTTTTTAACCGAGTACCGTGGGTTTAAATCCCCCGGTTCAATAACCGGCAAGTTTTGGGTCGGGGTCTAAATCCCCGTCACAAAACTTAATTACGAATTACGAATTACGAATTACGAATTATTTAATTTCTATTCCTTCACTTGTGAAAGTTTCAGACAAAATTTGTGTCGAGATGCGTAGCAAGAGACACAAGGTGTTGAAGATCAATCCCAGATTTAAAAGCGTGGGTTACTTCTGGCTTCTGAATCAAAACTATCCCCTGGAAAACGCTGCCACCGCCGATAAAAAGCGCAACCGAAAAATATTGATTCCTAAAACTGAGAGGAGTGACAGGCTAGTTAAAACTAGAAATACCAGTGGCGACCACTTCAGAGCATAAATAATATTCTGAAAGTAGTAATAACAAAAGAAAGAATGGACTAGCCAAAGAGGAAAAGAATATTGACCTAAATATGAAAATACTTGAGACAGCTTAAGTATGCTTATTACCCCAACAGAAGCGTATATAAAAAAAGGTACGAGTAAAAATTCATAATTTGCTTTTAATATAGGATATATCAAAAAACACAGTGAGAGAATTAAAACAATAACCCACGTTCTAGATCGATCGAGTTTTTCAATGATTTTACTCTCAAAAAAATTTATTTTTGCACACAACATTCCCAATGCAAATGATATTTGCCAAAAACAAAAGTTTATATTAATAATTATATTAATATAATTATCTAGCCATGAATGATAAGAAAAAACTAACAAGCTGATAGATGCAATCAAGATAGGATTTTTTTCTGTGAGCTTGATATAAATAGGAGAGAGGATAAGTATTGCTATAAACAAACGAACAAACCACCATTCTTGATTATATCTTGAACTCAAACCAAGAAAACCTTTTAATAATATATGTGGCTCTGCTAAATAACGGATTTCATCTGAATTCCAAAGCGTGACATTTTTAAAGAAAATTATTCCGATTGGTACAAAAATTATAAAATATAGCCAATAAGTCAGATAGAAATCCTTGAGCTTCTTCAATGCGTAAATTATAGATGATGTCTGTGCTTTAACATAACCCAGAAACATCCCATATCCAGATAAAAATAGAAATATATAAACACATATACTACCAAAATCCCCTAGAGCCACTTCTGCATTGAATAATGGAAAAATTGGAAAGTAAGTATTGCCATTGATCAGACGATTTTTAAAAAAGAATAAATGATGAACAAACATCAAACAAATTGCTACACCTTTAGCAATATTTGTCTTTTCTTTTGTAAATTTCATAAATCTTTTATTTAATTTGCACAAGTATTGTAACCGTTTAGGGTACAGTGCAACACTCTAATATTAATAAATCTATAGGAATCCGGTTTGATTCCTGAATTTAGTTGCTTAGACAGGGGACAGGGAATAGAGAACAGGAAAGAATGGATAGATCCGTACTGAGTCTTGTTCAAAAATCAAATAGGAGTCCTATAAGTTTTTGTAGGGTGCGTTAGCCCTTGGTGTAACGCTTATTCACTATGATGATCCCTTTGAAACTGCTGTACCTATAGAGGATTGGGAAGTCTTGCAATGACATATTAACAAACAGTTTGTGATTGCGATCGCACCAAAGTAAATTAACTGTAGATATTTACTACTTGCGCTGACGTAATTGCTCTACTATATAATCTTCTAGTTCTTGTTTTTCTCTGTTACTAGCATTTCGCTGATAAGTTCTTCCGGTTTCTTGAATAAACCTACGTTTCTCGCTTGGAGAAGATTTGAGTTTACCTCCAGTTGCTTGTAGCTTTTGCTGTAATTCTTCCCAAGTCTTTTCACCCACACTTTCACCTAGTTTGACCAGTGCCTTTGGGAGTAATATTTTTGCCTCTCTTTGAAAATCTTCTTCTGTCTCAAGAGAAGCTAAATCTATATTGCTGAAGTCGATCTCGATTTGAAAGTTACTCATATAATTACATTTATTTTGTTCAAAATTATTACCACAATCGGGGAAAGATGGGTTTTCAATTGTCAGCTATAAGCCGAAGATAGTAGAATTGTACTGTTTGATATTGGTAACTGAACTTTAAAACCTCAATTCCGAAAGTTTATTGAATACTTCCGGTAGTATAGCCTTACTTAATTATCCACAACAAGATTCTCGACTTATTGAAACAAGTGGGAAATCTCAGCCTTTTGATTTTCATTTATAAAAGAAGATTGCTATATATTCAAAAAGAATACACATAATTAATGACCATACAACCAGGTTAGCAGTATTAAAAATGCTATCTTAAAAGCAAGGTCATTTGCTCAATTTTTGAGGATAATACCATGACTACAACGCTCAAAGAGGCTAATTCTATTGAGTCATTGCTAGGTAAAGAGGCAGAAGACCTGCTTACCCACAAAGCAAAAGTTTCTCGTGATTTAATACATTTGCCGGGGCCAGACTTTGTAGATCGAATCTGGCTTAACAGCGATCGCAATCCTCAAGTATTGCGTAATCTCCAGTTACTTTATTCTACTGGCCGTCTGGCAAACACAGGCTATCTCTCGATTCTACCAGTAGACCAAGGGATTGAACACTCAGCTGGTGCGTCTTTTGCGCCCAATCCAATTTACTTCGACCCAGAAAATATTGTCAAGCTTGCGATCGCCGCAGGTTGCAATGCCGTCGCTACTACGTTGGGGACATTAGGTATAGTTTCGCGCAAATATGCCCACAAGATCCCCTTTATTACCAAAATCAATCACAACGAATTGCTGACTTTCCCCAATCAATTTGACCAGGTGTTGTTTGCTGATGTCGAACAAGCTTGGAATTTAGGGGCGGCGGCCGTAGGTGCGACAATTTACTTTGGTTCAGAGCAGTCTACCAGACAGATTCACGAAATTAGCCAAGCTTTTAAACGCGCCCATGAACTCGGTTTGGTGACTATTCTCTGGTGTTATCTGCGTAATAATGCTTTTAAACAAGATAAAGATTACGACCTTGCGGCTGACCTCACCGGACAGGCAAATCATTTGGGTGTAACAATTGAAGCCGACATCATTAAACAAAAGTTACCCGAAAATAACAATGGTTACGGTGCAGTTGCCAAAGCTACTGGTAAGAGTTACGGCAAAACCGATGAGCGGGTTTACACAGAATTGACAACCGATCATCCAATTGATTTAACTCGTTACCAAGTACTGAATTGCTACTCTGGGCGTGTAGGGTTGATTAATTCTGGTGGTGCGACTGGGAAAAATGACTTCGCGGAAGCCGTTCGGACTGCTGTAATTAACAAACGCGCTGGTGGTTCAGGATTAATTTCTGGGCGAAAAACCTTCCAACGTCCCTTTGAGGAAGGTGTGAAGCTATTTCACGCCATTCAAGATGTTTATTTGTCGCCAGATGTGACGATAGCTTAGGGAGTGGGCAGCAGGAACTCAAAAGGTAAAAGGCAAAAGATTCTTTTTACTTTTGCCTTTTTACTTTTTACTTTTCAATGCCCCATTATCCTACTTCAAACCCAGAATATTCAAGACTATATACAAGCCCCCTGCGTATGTAGCAGAACCAAGCAGTACACAAACTGGCAGTGTCAGTACCCAGGCTAGCAGAATATTTCTCAAGGTGTCCGCTTGCAAACCAGAATGATTTGCCGCCATTGTACCCGCTACACCAGATGACAGGACGTGAGTGGTGCTGACTGGTAGACCGAAGTAATCCGCAGCACCAATAGTTGTCATAGCGACTAACTCGGCGGAAGCTCCTTGAGCGTAGGTAAGGTGGTCTTTACCAATCTTTTCACCCACTGTCACCACGATGCGCTTCCAACCAATCATTGTGCCAAGACCCAGGGCAATAGCAACGGCAAATTTTACCCAATTGGGAATAAATTTGGTTACTTTATCCAACTGGCTCTTATAGCTGGTAAGCAGCTCTTCTTGTTTGGGATTGGTTAATTTTTTCTGCTTGTCCAACTTTCCAATTGTTCCAGCTACTAGATACATATCGGTTCTTAATGAGCCAAGTTCATCTTTGGAAAGCTGCTTGAAACTAGTCTTACCAGTAAGCTTATCTCCAATTACACGACTCTCGGCAGCAAGAGCGGCGAATGTTTTGTCGTTGGCTTCGGCGGTTGGTTTGAGGAAGTTGGAAAGCTCATCTGTGATATTTTGGCCGTTTGAGAATGTCCCAGGTGCTTGTTGTTGCAGCACTTGAATCACAGAGTTGGATGTTGCGGACAACTGAGCGATCGCAGCTGTATCAGTATCCATATTCAGTGCAAACATACCTGGTATGATACCCACCAAGATCAGCATGATCAAACCCATACCTTTTTGACCATCATTTGAACCGTGGGCGAAGCTCACACCAGTACACGTCAAGATTAACAAAGCACGTATCCAAGGTGGCGGTGGTTTATTCCCCTCTGGCGCACGGTACAACTCTGGTCGGTTGATAAGTCTCTTCGCCAGGAGTAACAGCAGTGCAGCACAGGTGAATCCCACAATTGGCGAAACCAATAGAGATGTGAAAACTTCCTGCGCCTTTGACCAATTCACGCCCTCGCCAAAGACATGACCTGAAGATAATACTGAATTTGCTAAACCAACACCCATGATCGAGCCAATCAGGGTATGTGAACTGGATGCAGGTAAGCCTAAGTACCAAGTTCCCAAGTTCCACATGATCGCCGAAATCAAAAGTGCAAAGACCATTGCAAACCCTGCACTTGAGCCAACATTAAGTACCAACTCAACGGGAAGCAGGGCAATAATGCCAAAAGCAACGGCTCCAGTTGATGTCAGCACACCAATTAGGTTCCAACAGCCTGACCAAACAACGGCGATATTTGGCTTCAGGGTTTGAGTGTAAATGACCGTAGCAACTGCATTTGCAGTATCATGAAAACCGTTGACAAACTCGAAGGCGAGTGCAAGACCCAGCGCCAAAGCGAGAAATAAGTATTCCATTTAGCACTCCTAGTAAAAGACAAGAATGCAGCCTGACAAAAATAATTTGTGTTGCAAAAACTATTAAAACAAGTCGCAAGTCGCAAGTCGCAAGTAAGTTTTGTGACGGGGATTTAGACCCCGACCCAAGACTTGCCGGTTATTGAACCGGGGGACTTAAACCCACGGAGTTTGTTAAAACTGGGAAAGCAACCTGGGGTTATTGCAATTCAGTGAGCTATACAAAAATTTATGGTTATAAATACAACCTTTTCCTGAACAGATTCTCTGATTGCATCTGCATATCTCGAAATAAAAATGGGTTCTAATTAGAATGGCACTAAGTTAAGATACAGCCCTTGCCATGACTGGTTCCTAGCCTGGAGGCTAGGAACCCATTCTGGGAGGCTCTGCCTCCTCTTTCTTGACCAGAGGCGGAGCCTCTCGGAATACGTTCCCAGCCTGGAGGCTGGGAACGAGGCTACACAAGCTTTTGGGCTTTTCTTAGTGCCATTCGGTTCTAATTACAATTGAAGATTAGAATAGACAGGTTAAGAGATAAATAAGAAACAGTAAATAATAAATTAAAGAGCTTCAAATCACAGTTTTAGGCAGTGGGGAGATAAGGAGGTAGGGGAGCAGAAGGGTTCATTGGTGTCAACTTAACGCGAAACCGCTTGTCCGCCGGGAATTGAAATTCCCGTATAATAGCGAAAGTCATCTTCAGATGACTAAAATATCGCCAAAAATCTCCAGTCTACTTCAGTAGACTTAAACTATTAGCCAGAGAATTTATTCCCTGGCAGGCGACGAAGCCAACAGTTAAGCTATTTTTGGCAAAAGTTGACACCAATGAGCAATGCTGTGCCCTTACGACTTCCCATTCCTTCAATTTTGCGTTTGCTCTGGGGCTGGCGATCGCTTATGCTAAGTTGAGTTTGATTTGCATTATCTTCTGTGGACAGAAACCGCGAACCGTTTATCAGTCTGGCACTTTATCACGCCTTTAAATGGTCAGTCGTCAGCCCGATGTTTCACGCTTACTTTCGGGGCCAGATTTATGGTACGGAAAATGTCCCCCAATCAGGGCCGCTAGTGGTAGTGAGTAATCACGCTAGTTACTTTGACCCGCCGATTGTCTCTAATTGTGTACGTCGTCCAGTGGCGTACATGGCTAAAGAAGAGTTATTTAATATTCCCATTTTGGCGCAAGCGATTAAATTGTATGGCGCTTACCCAGTGAGTCGGGGAAATGCCGATCGCAATGCCATCCGTTCTGCTCTAGAATATCTCGATAACGGTTGGGCTGTCGGTGTTTTCTTGCAAGGTACTCGTACCCCAGATGGTCGGATTACAGACCCGAAAAGAGGTGCGCTGCTGCTGGCGGCGAAAGCAAAAGCCCCAATATTGCCGGTGAGTGTTTGGGGTACTGACGGTATTTTAGACAAAGGCTCGAAAATCCCTCGCGCAGTTACCATCACTGTGAGAATTGGTAACTTGATTGATGCTCCCAGTTCCACAAATAAAGAGGAATTAGAAGCGTTGACGCAAAAGTGTGCCACAGTAATTAACGAAATGCATGATTTAGGACGTTGAATTTAGGGACTGAACAAATAAAAAAATATCCAATTAAAACAAGTCGCAAGTCGCAAGTCGCAAGTAAGTTTTGTGAAAGCGTTGCGGTAGCGAGTCTGCGATAGCGCAGCGTTAGCGAGTACTCGAGCGTCGCGTCCGGGGATTTAGACCCCGACCCAAAACTTACCGGTTATTGAACCGGGGGACTTAAACCCACGGTACTCGGTTAACTCTTGTGGGGTGGGCATCTTGTCATTGGTGTCAACTTAAGCTGAAACCCTTTTAAAACCTCGTTTCCAGCCTCCGGCTGGAAATGCTGCTCCTGGTGGCTCTGCCGCCAGTAAGAGAGGCGGAGCCTCGAAGACGAGCATTCCCAGTCGGAGACTGGGAACGAGGCAAATTAACTCTTGTGGGGTGGGCATCTTGCCCGCCCAGTCCATAGGGCGGGCAAGATGCCCACCCCACAATATTGGATAATTTATTTCTTGGAGTTCCCTTAGACAAACTCAGCGATCGCTTCCTTAGCCTTTGTATGACCTCTTGCAAAAGTGCTTTTTGCACTCTTATGGAAAAAGGGGAAAGGATGTATTCAAAACCTTTCCCCTTTAGCCGAACCATATTCAGAGGTGACTCACCTACCCATTACTTTTATTACCTACTAGGAAGCTTCAAACCTTGACGCTCAAGGATTTGCCGCACCTCTGGACTGGGGTTGTAGTTATAGCCGTAGGAGGAGTTCTGTGTGTCATCCATAATTTGAGGTGTGAGCAATACAATCACCTCATTGCGCTGATTATTTCTGTTTGTACTTCTAAACAGCGAACCAATAAGTGGAAGATCACCCAAAATAGGAATCTTGGTGATAGTTGATCGGTCTGTGTCTTGAATGATGCCTGAAAGAATGAGTGTTTGACCATCTCGTAGGCGAATTGTGCCAGAATTTAGCGATCGCTCAGACACCAAAAATATTTGTTGGACATTACCTCCTCCCAAATTTAGATTAGCTGACGATTGGGGTGCTTTAACAATGGGAGCTACGGATAGGGATACAAAACCATTGTCATCAATCCGATCTACTTTGACTGCTAAAGTTAAACCCACCTCTGTTTTCTCAGCTGTAATTGTTTGTGTAGCGAGATTATTAGCACTACTTATTAAGCTCGTAACGTTTCCTAGCACTTCTTGCGTCAGCTTGACATTAGCCGTTTGACCTTCTTGCACAATTAAAGTAGGGTCAGTCAAAATTTTGGCGTTGCCATTTGTAACCTGAGCCTGCAAACTAGCGAGTAACCGTTTGGGGAACTGGTACAAACTTGGTAAGCCTAATGTAGTGGTTGTTCCGCTAATGGCTGTAATACCTGCTGTTTGAGGATTAGAGTTTGCTCCAGCAGTACCTGATGTTGGGTTAGTCGGGTTAAGAAAAACATTTGCGGTAGACAGTGGATTAGTGATTACAGGTGTACTAGTCACACTGCTTGACGTTTCAGCAGCAGTAGCTGGTCTGGAACCACCGAAATTAAAAGACGCTGCACCACCGTCACTAGTGAAGTAGTTGTTGCCAAGCCCAAAAGAAAAGCTAGTGTTGTAGTCCTGGGTGTTATTGAGATTAACATCGATAATCTTGACGTTGACTACCACTTGACGACGGCGGATATCAAGCTGAGTGAGTTGAGCCATTGCAATCTCAATGAGCTTAGGAGGCCCGATTAAGGTTAGAGAATTGGTGCGCTCATCTCCTAATGCCTGTAAACCTCTAAGTAATGGGCTAGAGTCTGTATAATTAACGCGTTGAGTTTCAACTCTGCTTTCCGTGGTCGTCTGAGTTTGTGTGATAGGCGCAACTCCAGTACCCACAGCTACGGCGCTAACGCTGGTAACTTGTCGTTCGCGGCTGATGGCACTTTCTGCTCCCAAGGCAACTAAAAAGTTGATAGCAACTCCCACTGTTACCTGATTAAGTCGCAGGCTACGCATAACCATGTCACGGGTGGAATTGGGTAGTTTAGGCCCAACAAAAATTGTGCGATTACTGCGATTAGCCTCTAAACCACTCAGACGCAAGACATAATTAAACACATCTTGCACTGGCTCATTTTCTATATCTAGGGAGATTGTTTGAGAGGTTGGTGCTGCTGCTGCACCACCTTGACCTCCAGCAGCTTGATCGCCTGCGATATAAGCCAAGTTCAGATTAGCTGCACGGGCAAGCAATGACAAAACCTCACGCACCGGCGCATCTCGCAGCACTAGACGAGGAACGCGTTCCTGACTTCCCAAGTCAATAGTGCTAGGAGAAGCATCAGTATTAGAGATGGCAATATCTCCCACTGGGGGGGCGACGGCCCTGGGTAAGAAAGGTGGAGCCTGACTCAGAGGTTGACCTGGCTCGGCAGCTTGTGCAGGTTGTCCGTCAATGGTGACTTGGGGGTTGGGAACGAGAACACCTGAGTTTTGACCAGGTTGGGCTGGAGTAGTAATAGGCGGTGCTGTGGATGTTGGTGCTGTTGGCGTAGGTGCTGATGCTATATTGCCTGCCGATGGGCTAAAGCTGAGTGTAATTCCATTTGGCGATCGCACCACTGGTTGACTGTTAGGTGTGTTGTTGCTACCAGTTACCGTTACCCGGATGCTATTGGCATCAAGCTGACTAACCTCAACAGACGCAATTCCTGGTGCTGGGGTATCTTGACGAAAGCTATTACCTTGTGGTAATCGTAATTGAGTATTGATAACATCTGCGATTAAAGCCTTGCCTCTTTTTGTAGTGAAAACTTGGGGGCGTGACCCTGAAGAAGTTTTCAAAGCAACGCTAATTCCACCATCAACTGGATTTAGTTGGACACCAGTCACTTGACTAATTTGTGCCCAAGCTGGTTGAGCTGCCAAAAAGACAAAAGCGGCAGTACCTAAAATAAAACTATTACCGTGAAGCTGTTTCACAGTTCATTCCTCACCTGATAAAACCTTGTTTACAAACAATTATGAGTAGGCAATAAAATTTGCCCTAACTCTGAGTTGACTTAACGTTAAATCGGCAGTTAGAAACCGCGTCTAAACGAGACTTTACCCACCTCCGTGGGTTTCAAGCCCTCAATTTCTCCTTAGTCCGCGGAGGCGGACTTTGCCTGTGTAGCCGCGAATTCTATTCGCCCCTACTCTCGGACTATTTGCCCCTACTTTTTCGGAGCTGCTTTTGCTGCTGCTGCTATTTCTTCTGGACTAAGTGGCATCAATACCTGTAGCTGGAATAATGTATTAATCGCTGCTGGGCCTACCCGCACCGGATTTTTATCTGATGGAGATATTGCTTCGGCTGGAGCCAAAGTTGATTGATAATCTTTAACTATTAACAAAGGCTGTAACCGCTCAATGTTACGAATTATCGATTGCGTTTGTTCATAAGTTCCTGTAATTTGGGCATTGATAATGCTGCGTTTTAGCTTGTTGTCAACCTGTAGTCCTAGACTTCCATCGGCAACGGGTTCTGGTTTTTGGGAAACTGGCGTGAATTTCTCCAGTTTGGCTCTTACCGTACTAATAGAGTTTGGAGTATTGCCAGACTCAATTAAGCGGTTCAAATCCAACAACAATGTATCTAAACTTTTTTCGTTAGCAAATAAACCTAAAACCTGAACTTTTTGCTGCTTTGCCTGCGCTAGTTCGTCTTTAAGTTTATCAATCTGTTTGATATTGGCTTTTTTTTGCTCAATTTGCCCTTGCAGTTCTGAGGTTTTGGCCTGCTGCTGCTGATAGTTTTCCCAAGCTGGCATCAGCAGGTTTACCAATATATAACCTGCTACCCCTAAACCCATTACCCCCACCAAAATCCCAATAATTTTTGGTGTAAAAGTAATACCAAAGACCACGGGGAATGCTGGCGTTGCCTGCTCGAATTCCCCACCTTGTCCGCCAAAATTTAAATCATCACTCAGCGTCATTTTAGAATGACTCCTGTTTGTTGGATACTACGAATTCGAGTCACTAACCCCACTGTGCCTTTTTTCTCCAACTCCCGAATTAATTCGGAAGCTGGAACATCGTTCATGCTGGACTGAATAGTGTATTCAACTACTTGTGGCGGCTTAATTATTACACCATTAGTAGGTTGACCCACACTTGGAGGTAAAGGGGCATTTACTAATCCTGCGGTGATAATTCTGGTTTCTGTGGGCTTCAAAAACTGAGACTGTTGTAAACTCAATAAGAAATCATTGACATCATTAAAAGAACGAGCCAATCCGATAATTTCTAATCCCCCGGCGGGATTGTTTGGTGGCTGACCTGCCGCTACTGCAATGGGTGGGATTTGCTTAATGCTCTTAATTTGCACTGCTGCGGGGATGCGATCGCGCAAATCTTGCAGCATTGCCGACCAAGGACGAATCTGGTCAAAGACAGTGACTAAAGCTTGAGTCTCGTCTTTAACTGACTTCGTTTCGGCTTTGATTTTGTTAAGATTTCCGATTTCTGTATCTAACTTTTTGCTTTGCTGATCTAGTTGTGCGACTGTCCCCTCCAATTCCACAATCTTCCCTTGCAATAACCACCAACTAACTCCCAATAAAGCTGGAAGACCTACACCGACTGCAACTCCCACATACACTAGTGTCAAATCCCCCGTAGGAAACTTGAAGGCTATTCCTCCCTTTCCCTCAGGCTTTTTATGGTATGCTGGGCGGTCTTTAAGAAAGTTAACATCTAGGCTGTACATTTTGTTACACCTCCCGCATTCCTAGACCGAGTACGATCGCTAAACCAGAGCGTTGTACCTGTGGATATTTCTCAGTGTCAACCTCCAAAGACAAAGCCCCGATTGGATCTATTTGGGAAGTTGGCAAACTCAATCGTTGAGTAAAAAATTCATCTAGCTGTTGGAGTCCACCACCTGGCCCAGCTAATAAAATCTGCGCCACCTCCAAATTTTCACTTTGATTGAGGTAAAAATCGATGGAACGGCGTAGTTCATCCGTTAATTCTCCCAAGACTCTCAATATGGCAGCCATGCCAGGATCGATTTCAGTAACGCCAGTTTTACCGCCGTCTATGGGAGTTGGGGGAATTACCATTCCATGTAACAGTTCCATATCTCGTGATGTGGGTAAGCTCATTGCCCTCGCTAAGGCAGTTTGCATTTGATAAGTCCCGATTGGGACTGTGCGCGAAAATTGCGGCACTCCGTTAACGATGATGGCGATTTCTGTACTATCGAACTCGATATCAACGAGTACTGCTGCTTCTTGCGGCCCAAATTGTCGCAGTTGTTCGCGAATAGTCCGAATTAGAGCAAAACTGTTAATTTCTAAAACATCAATTTGTAATCCTGCCTGCTCGAAAGTACTTATATAGGTATCCGTTACCTCCTTGCGGGTGGCTACTAGGAGGACGTGTACTTTTTCAATGCCATCTTCATCTACAAAGTACCCAAGTTTCTGATAATCTACATCAGCCTCTTCACGAGGATAGGGTAAATACAAACCTGCTTCATGGTTCAGTACCATTTCTCGCAGTTCTTTATCATCTAACTCTGCTGGCACTGGTATAATCCGAACGATAGAATCTCGTCCTGGGACACCAGTAGCAACGCGAGAAGTTTTGATTTTGCTCTCAGCTAGCGCCTGCTGGATTAACTGCGCCATTGCTGGAGGGTCGGTAATTTGACCATCGATAACGATGCCTTCTGGAACTGCTACCGATATAAAAGTTTCTAGTTTCAAGCCTTGACCCTGCTTGCGTAGCTGAACTACATTTACCCGTTCGGGAGCAAGTTCAATACCGACCCCTTTTTTCGATTTGCCAAACAGACTAGTGAAACTTTTTACCACAGTTGTGCCCGCTGGACTACTAAATTGAAAATTTAAATTTATTGTGATAGGGACGTTATATATTACGTCTCTACAGGTAATTTATTTAGCCTATAATCTCAACAATTCTGTCTAAGCTTTTCACACTGAGCAAGCGTAAAAATACTGGGAAAATGATTCAATTGCGAAAATTTAAACAACTTGTTGCTTTGGTACTGCTTGGCTTATTAACCACTTGGATTGTAAGTTGCAGCACAGGCAATGTTAGTAAAAGTACAAAACAAGCTACTTCAGGAACGGCAACCGTTGAGTTTTGGACAATGCAACTCCAACCTCAATTTACCGACTACTTCAAAAGCCTAATTGCAAATTTTGAATCGCAAAATCCAGGTATAAAGATTAATTGGGTTGATATACCTTGGGCAGCAATGGAGAACAAAATATTAACAGCTGTCTCCGCAAAAACGCCACCCGATGTAGTTAACCTCAATCCGGGTTTTGCTTCCCAACTTGCTGGACGAAATGCCTGGTTAGATTTAGATGCGAAAGTCCCCAATGATGTACGTTCCTCCTATCTGCCGAATATCTGGAAAGCAAGTGTGCTGAATGGCAAGAGTTTTGGGATTCCCTGGTATCTCACCACACGGTTAACCATTTATAACACTGATTTATTAAAACAGGCAGGTATCAATAAAGTACCTGCAACATACGGAGAATTAGCACAAGCAGCCCAACAAATTAAAGATAAGATAGGGAAATATGCCTTTTTTGTGACTTTCGTACCGCAAGATTCCGGTGAAGTGCTGGAATCTTTCGTGCAAATGGGAGTTAACCTTATAGATGCTGATGGAAAAGCGGCGTTTAATTCAGCACAAGGGAAAGCCGCATTCCAGTATTGGGTAGATTTGTATAAAAAAGGGTTGCTTCCTAAAGAGGCTTTAACCCAAGGACATCGCCATGCGATCGATTTATACCAATCTGGTGAGACTGTCTTTCTAGCTTCTGGGCCAGAGTTTCTCAAAACGATCGCAAATAATGCCCCAAAGATTGCTCAAGCTACCGGAGTAGCACCTCAACTGACTGGTGAGACAGGCAAGAAAAATGTCGCGGTAATGAACATAGTTATTCCCCGCGATACTAAACAACCAGACGGCGCTGTGAAGTTTGCTTTATTTGTTACCAATGACGAAAATCAGTTAGCTTTTGCGAAAGCTGCAAATGTCCTACCTTCTACAATCAAAGCATTGTCTGATAGTTACTTTAAAGATATTCCAGCTAATGCTTCAATCATCGAAAAAGCGCGAGTTTTGAGTGCTAAGGAACTACAAAATGCAGAAATATTAACCCCTACTTTGAAGGATTTTAACAAACTACAAAAGGCAATTTACGAGAACTTGCAAGCAGCAATGTTAGGCGAGAAGACTGTAGATAAAGCTGTAGAAGATGCGGCGCAAGAGTGGAATCAGAGGTAATGGGGATTGAGGAAATTCAAATTTTGGATTTTGGATTTTGGATTTTGGATTAAATTTCGGTTCTTGCGCCCCTTTTATGGTGATTGAGGATTGATTGTGACAAAACCCTTGCCCCGCAAGGGTTATAAGAAATTATAGTACTGTTTTAAATGAAATGCTTACAGGGTAAGGCTTTTAATGGTTTTGAACCAGGTTTTCCATAAAAATAACCGAAGAACCAAAATTTCAATCTAAAATCCAAAATCTAAAATCTAAAATTCTTACTCCCTACTCCCCATTTGTAAAAAATCGCCTACTAAATAAAGGGAACCACACAAAACGATTAAATCGTCTGTGGTAATGGCTTCTAGGGCTGTGAATAAATCTGGATGGATTTGGCGATCGCTTAATTCGGGACAGAGGTTGTAAGCTAGGTTTGATAAGTAGTCTAAATCGGCGGAAGTTCTACCGGGGAAGGGTTCTACTGGTATTGGTACTAAAAAAAGGCGATCGCCTGGTCGCAGTAAAGCGGTAAAAATATCAGTATGATCCTTATCGGCAAACATTCCTATAACCCAATTGACTGGCTTATGAGTAACTGTGTCTAAGCTATCAATATACTGACGGAGAACTTGGGCGGCGGCGGTATTATGAGCGCCATCAACTAATAATTTATGGTTTTTCCAAGTAGTCCATTGCATTCGCCCTGGCCATTTAGTTTTTGCCATGCCGTTAATTATGGCTTCTTCAGAAATTTGCCAACCTTGTTGCTGGAGAATTTCTAACGCAGCTAAAGCTAAAGCTGAATTAGTTAACTGAATTTGTCCCGCTAATGGCAAAGGATATTTAATTAACTTTGAATTTTGAATTGTTTCATACTCTGCCCATCCTGTAGCGATTTCATGGGCGGGTTGAGGCGTAAAAAGCGGGCATTCTAATTCTAAAGCACGCGATCGCACCACCTTGTCTGCCTCTGGTGGCAATGGCCCAACCACAACAGGACATCCAGGTTTGAGAATACCTGCTTTTTCTCTCGCAATGTCAGCGATGGTAGGGCCAAGTTGCTGCCAGTGTTCCCGGCTAATGGAAGTGATGATTGTAACTAAAGGTTCCAAACAGACATTTGTCGCATCTAAGCGCCCTCCTAGTCCAACTTCTACCACAGCCACATCAACTTGCTGCTGGGCAAAATATAACCAAGCAGCCGCCGTAATTACTTCAAACTGAGTTGCTGATTCTTCATCAGGGCGAATCAACCCTTGGACTTTTTCTAATAATTGGCTCAATTCCTCAGAGGAAATTGGCTGTTCATTCAGACAAATACGTTCCGTCCAATCAACTAAATGGGGGGAAGTATAGCGTCCTGTACGATAACCAGCCTCAGTGAGAACTGAAGAAAGATAGGCACAGACTGAACCTTTGCCATTAGTGCCAGCAACGTGAATTACCGGGACTTGATGATGAGGATTGCCAAGATTTGCTAAGAGATTGACAATGCGATCGAGTCCGAGATGGACACCAAAGCGTTGCAGGGGTTGTACTACAGAATCGATATTCAAGGAAGGGACTGGGGAGAAATCAATTCAAAATTCAAAATTCAAAATTCAAAATTGAATATAAACGGGATAAGTAGCCTTAGGGGAGTGAGGCGGACAAGGGGATGACAGAGAATATTAAACCCTATGCCCCATGCCCCATGCCCTATTAATGAATTTAGGCTTCCTTGTCCAAAAAGCCTTGAATTTGTCTTAAAGCGGCAGCGCCAATATTAAACACTGCCCAACCAGCGGCAATGGCAACTGGTGCTAAAACGATCGCTATACGGAAATCGATATCCATATCTAGAACCCCTCTCTTAAGTAGAAATTAAAGTTTTGTCAACTGCTCTCATTTTTATTTTTAGCTGAAGTGGGCAATTTTTCCAACTAGATATGTAAAGAATGTTTAAATTGTGGGGTATTGGGCATTGGGGATTGGGCATGGGGCAGAGGAAAAAAACTTACTCCAACTTCTCCCCCAGTCCCCAGTCCCCAGTCCCCAGTCCCCAGTCCCTAAGCCTTGCTAAAACCAATATCAGTGCCCTTACCAGCATGAACTAAGGCTAACTTTTGGTAACGTTTAGCGTGTTCAATCAATTCTGCGGCTTCAACGTCTGTTACTTGACGTAATACTTTACCAGGAATACCGACAACTAGGGACAAAGGCGGTACATTTTTTGTGACCACTGCACCAGCACCAATAATACTACCAGCACCTACTCTTACCCCATCTAAAATCACTGCGCCAATGCCAATCAAACTTCCACGCTCAATGTAAGCAGAATGTACCACAGCCCGGTGTCCTACGGTAATATAATCTTCTAAGATTGTTGGAAAACCAGGATCGCCATGTAGAATTGCACCATCTTGAATATTTGTGCATTCGCCAATTTCAATCCGTTCTACATCTCCCCTAACCACTGCTCCATACCAAATGCTCACTCCTGGTGCTATATTTACCGAACCCATAACAACAGCATTATCTGCAATGAAGGCAGCTTGAGAAAAATCAGGAGATGTCCAGTAAGAAGCGGTAGACACGATAGAATATGAATATGGTACTCAGGAACACTGGAGAAACTCCAACCTTTGTAGGCTGGTTGCATAACCAGAATATCACAGCGTCAAACCTCTACGCTGAGGAAAACACTAGTGAATAATGTTCCTGCCGCAACACCGTTTCTATGCAGCAGTGAGCAAGTAACCCAAAGTGGTTGAGCCGAATTGTATAATCCAACCCACTAGTGCTGGTGAAGACAAAATTATGTTTGTATGCACTTCATGATGAATCCAGGTTTGCAGTACCCGATGTTTGGGCCGGAAATACAGTGTCCCCATTGTCGCCAGAGTATTCCGGCGCTGACACTAACAGATACTTATTTGTGTCCTCGTCATGGCGCCTTTGAAGCTAATCCGAAAAATGGAGAGTTAATCCATTTGCAATCGGGGCGTCATTGGCGGAGGTGGAATAATGAATGGTATAGGCAGCATACTCATCCCGATGGTATTCGCTTTGAAATTCACGAAGCATTAGATAAGCTCTATACCCAAGGCTTTCGAGCAACACGAGTGATTATTGCTCGACGCTATCAGGAATTGATGAGTGGCTATTTAGAACGCAGCACGCCTTGGCGTTCTGGACAACCAGAAGCTACTGCTGCCCGTTTGTACGGCTTACCCGTGGAGTTTAGCCCCGACACCTCAGAAGATACCTCAGAAGATCCCTGTTGGGAAGTGATTAATTTTGACTTGGAAAAAGAGCCTGGCGTCCCTGTGCGCTACCCTTATTTCAGGTTGTTTGAGTAATGGTCATTAGTCATTAGTCATTAGTCATTTGTCATTAGTGAATAACAAAGGACAAATGACTAAGGACTAAGGACTAAGGATTAATATGCACCACGCTTCTATTCGGACTGCGAATATTCATCGAGCGATCGCTTTCTACGAACATTTAGGGTTTACAATTTCGGAACGCTTTACCACTGGCTACACCCTAGCTTGCTGGATGGAAGGATTAGGCGGCAGAATTGAACTAATCCAAATTCCCGAACCAAAACCAGCCCCAGATGCCTTTAATGACGAGCATTATGTGGGGTATTATCATCTCTCGTTCGATTTAACTGAGATTACACCAGATTTACCTAGCTGGTTGACAAATTTACAAGAACGTGTATTACTTGCTGCTGAGGGTCAAACCCAAGAATTACAACCGTTGAAGATACTTTTAGAACCGACACAACAGCAAATAGGCGATCGCATTTACGAAGTAGCTTTCATCGCTGATACCGATGGCTTACCTCTGGAATTCATTCGGGTTTTAGCAAAACTCCCATAATTTAGCTTTTTTCTTACCTTTATTGCTAATATATTGTTTTTCTCTATTGTTGCTGACATCACAGATTTTTTTGCCAGATTAAACTAAAGAATAATGCCCTCAACACTGACAGAAAATGTCCGCAAGACAGTGCTAGAAAATGGTCTAACTGTCCTGACAAAGGAAGTACATACTGCGCCAGTGGTGACGGTGCAGGTGTGGTACAAGGTTGGCTCACGTAACGAAGAACCGGGCGTGAATGGCATTGCCCACCAGTTAGAACACATGATGTTTAAAGGCACTCGAAATCGTCCGATTCAATTTGGACGTTTGTTTAGTGCTTTAGGTAGTGATTCCAATGCTTTTACCAGCTATGACCAAACGGCATATTACGGTACTGTGGAACGAAACAAGCTAAAAGCGCTTTTAGTGCTAGAAGCAGACAGAATGCAAAATTCCCAGATTGAGCCAGAGCAACTAGCGAGTGAAAAGCGGGTAGTAATTTCCGAGTTGCAAGGTTATGAAAATAGTCCAGAATATCGCCTCAACCGCGCCGTCATGCAAGCGGTGTTTCCCAATCATGCTTATGGGTTGCCTGTAGGTGGTACTAAAGCTGATGTCGAGAAATTTGAAGTTGAGCAGGTAGAGAAATATTACCGTAATTTTTACAATCCCGATAATGCCGTCTTAGTAATTGTGGGAGATTTTCAAACTGCAAACACTCTAGAAACAATTAAAGAGACATTTGGCAAAATACCCAGGAGGCAGGGGGGGGCAGGGGGCAGGACGCAGGAGGCAGGAGTTATTTCTCCATCACTCAGCACTCAGCACTCACTACTCAGCACTCCTATCGTATTGCGAGAACCGGGAGTAGGGCGACTGTTACAAGTTGTGTATCCGCTACCGGATGCAAATCAACCAGATGTACCTGCGCTGGATGTGATGGATTACATTTTGACAGAGGGGCGGAATTCTAGACTTTATCAGGCATTAGTGGAATCAGGTTTAGCGAGTGAAGTTACGGCATCCGTTACCAGTTTGCGAGAATCTGGCTGGTATGAGGTTTTGGTGACGGCTGGATCTAAACAAGATTTGAAAAAAATTGACTCAATGTTGAGTAGTGCGATCGCTAATGTAGCAGAAAAAGGCGTGACATCTGAGGAAGTTGAACAAGCCAAAACCCAATTAATCGCAGATGTAATTTTGAGTAACCGTGATATCACCTCTCAAGCCATGCGATTGGGTACTGATGAGACAACTGCTGGTGATTATCGCTACACAGACCGCTATTTGGCAGCTGTCCGGTTGGTGAAACCGACAGATGTTGTGACTGTAATTAACAAATACCTCACAAAAGAAGTACGTACAGTAGGCTTTTTTGAACCAACTCAAAATATTATCGCAGAAGTTGGCGACAAACCAGACTCAGCCCAAACTACAGAAAATTTCTCTCCTCTAGCACCTGTGCTTCCTTCGGAAGTGATGAAATACTTACCGCCTGTAGATTTGGCTACAGATGCAATCGCTCAAGTATTACCACAGGAATTTAAATTTACTAACGGACTGCGGATATTACTGTTACCCGATCGTAGTACTCCCACCGTTACCCTAAGCGGCCACATTCAAGCCGGGACGGAATTTGATCCAGACAATAAAGCTGGATTGGCTGCTTTTGTAGCAGAAAATTTGCTAAATGGCACTAATAACAAGAATGTCTTAACTATTGCCAAAGTCTTGGCAGAAAGAGGGGCGAGTTTAGACTTTCAAACCCACCGGGAAGGTGTGCATATTGAGGGCGATAGTTTAGCAGAGGATTTACCGATACTCCTGGAAGTATTGGCAGATGTTGTGAAAAACAGTACCTTTCCAGTCAAAGAATTGGAACTGCATCGCCAACAAACTTTAACCGATTTGCAACTTGAATTAGATGAACCATCAGAAGTAGCCAGAAGGATATTTGTTCAGTCAATTTACCCGAAAAAACATCCCTTACATACCTTTCCCACAGAAGAGAGTTTACAGCAGATTCAGCGCCAGGATGTGATTGATTTCAAAGCTAAACATTATCGTCCAGATACGACAGTGCTAGCGCTGGTGGGAGATTTTGATCTGGACATTGTGCGATCGCTGATTAAAAATGAGTTTGGAGACTGGGAAGTTAGCGGCCAAGCACCCACATTAAAATATCCCACGGTATCAATGCCGGAGAAAATCGTGAGTGTCAACCCAGTTTTACCAGATAAAACCCAAGCTGTTACATATATGGGTTACACAGGGATTAACCGTTACGATCTTCGGTTTCACGCCGCCTTAGTATTAAACCAGATTTTGGGAGGCGATACCTTATCTAGTAGACTAGGGGCAGAAGTGCGCGATCGCCAAGGTTTGAGCTATGGAATTTATAGCTACTTCCAAGCTGGGAAGAATGCGGGCACTTTTTTGATAGAAATGCAAACTAGTCCTGAAGATAGCAGTAAAGCGATCGCGAGTACCCGCGAAATCCTACAGCAAATCCATCAACAAGGCGTTACCGCCCTGGAAGTCGAAACAGCTAAACGCACTCTCATCAGCAACTACAACGTTTCTCTGGCTAACCCAGAAGAATTAACAGATAGAATTCTGATGAATGAGGTGTATGGACTAGATAAAGTAGAATTGCACTCTTTCACTGATAAAATTCATAAAGTCACTCTTGACCAAGTTAATCAAGCAGCTCGTGAGTTACTCCACCAAGATAAAATCGTGGTTGTTACTGCTGGCCCATCTGTATTAGTAGAAAAAAGTATTCGCTAATTGGGGACAAATGACAAATGACAAATGACAAATGACAAATGACAAATATTAATCTAGCTCATCAGGATTCACGCCTAACTGACGCAAACGTTCTGTTAATTGTTCTGCCTTTTGTCTTGCTTGAGCCGCTTCTTGTTTGGCCGTAGCCGCTTCTTCGGTGGCTAGTGGAATTAATTCTCCTGCTAAGGTAAACCACCTTAACCACAACTTAGGAATATCTTGAAATGACCCCTGCCATAATCCCAAACTTAAACCCAACTCTGGCATTGGTAAACGTCCCTGAGTCAAATTCATCGGTTCATAGTGACCGCCTGCTAGCTGAAAAGCTTGGAGTTCATCAGTGTAGCGACTAAAAACAATATAGTAGGGAATCCGCAGAATTCGTTCATAAACTTCCCATTTGCTGGGAGGTTTATGGGCTGCGTTTTTTTTCATACCTAAATCTTCCGCTTCTGTACCTGGAGATAATAATTCCACTACCACAAAGGGATTTGCTGGTTCTTGCCAAGTTACATAACTTAAACGCAAGTCCTCCCCTTTGTAGAGTTTTGATACTCCTACCACACCAAACCAATCTGGGCGCTTATACCATAAAGGATGCTGGAGATCATAGTAGAGATTTAGGTCAGCAGCGCTGTAAACTAATTCTGGATTCCAGATAGTGGGTTGAAAAGTTAAGTATAAGAGTAAAGGCTGTAAAAAGTGAAAATCGTCTGGCAAACCTGGTTCCTCTGGGTTGTCACTTGGTAAATCATACATCGTTGGTAGGGTTTCCCAAGGAGGAAGGGGAGGATCAGATTGAGGGACAAAGGGAGGAGAGGAAGTCATAAGGAATTTGGGAATATATTGATGAATTATATTGGTAAATGCTATCAGTTGCGGTTAACTAATCTTAGTCAACTGAAAAACTATTTTACCGCCAAACATTTTGCTAATGACATCTGGACGCCAAAAGTCGAAGCAGGGAAAGTAGAAATTAAAGAAGTCGGAAGTCGGAAGTCGGAAGTACAGTTTTGTAATGGGGATTTAGACCCGAATGGCACTAAGAAAAGCCCAAAAGCATGTGTAGCCTCGTTCCCAGCCTCCAGGCTGGGAATGTATTCCGAGAGGCTCTGCCTCTCGTCAAGCTACTGGAGGCGGAGCCTCCCAGAATGGGTTCCCAGCCTGGAGGCTGGGAACCAGTCAGGGCAAGGGCTGTATCTTAACGCAATGACAATTTATAACCTGAATTTGATATAACTTGCACATTTGGGATGCTCCCAAAGTGGAAGAATCCCTATCAGGGACTAAAATAACTTAAATTATAGATATTATTTCTCAAGTAATCTAGAGAAAGCATTGATACTTTAGCAGTAAAGCCACCAGTAATTATTAATTCCCTATGAACATTTTCAGTAACTTACTTTCTCAAACAACTCAGCCTACAACTGCAAAAAAACAGCGCCGAGGAATTGAAATTAAATCGCCACGTGAAATTGAAATCATGCGGCAATCAGCATTAATTGTGGCAACTGTCCTAAAAGAAATTGCCAAGCTAGTAAAGCCAGGAATGACAACGGCTGATTTAGATACTTATGCCGAAAAACGCATCCGCGAAATGGGTGCAACACCAAGCTTTAAAGGATATCACGGTTTTCCCGGTTCTATTTGCTCCAGTATTAATAATGAAGCAGTACACGGTATTCCTAGTCCCAAAAAAGTGATTCGTGTCGGTGATGTATTAAAAGTAGATACGGGCGCTTATTACCAAGGCTTTCATGGTGATTCTTGCATTTCAATTGCTGTTGGTGAAGTGACACAAGAAGCTGCAAAATTAATTCGCGTAGCAGAAGAAGCTTTATATAAAGGCATTGAACAAGTTAAGGCTGGTGTATACCTGCTTGACTTAGCTGGAGCAATTGAAGACCATGTGAAAGCTAACGGTTTTACTATAGTGGAAGAGTTCACTGGACACGGTGTCGGTCGTAATCTGCACGAAGAACCTTCAGTATTCAACTATCGTACCCGTGAGATGCCAAATGTTAAACTCCGTGCAGGGATGACGCTGGCAATTGAGCCAATTTTAAATGCGGGTTCTAGACACACGCGGACATTATCTGACCGTTGGACAGCAGTAACTATGGATAATTCTTTGTCGGCTCAGTTTGAGCATACAGTTTTGGTGACAGAGACAGGTTATGAGATTTTGACTGACCGTTCTAAGGTGTAATTGTTATCTGATTTGTGAAAATTCACGGTGTCCAGATCCCCGACTTCTTTAAGAAGTCGGGGATCTAATATTTAACGAATAATTTAAGACTTCTATATTTGACTGATAGCCGCATAATTAGTTTTATAAATAGGAAGCGTTTCTTTAGCCTGTATAGAGACAAATGTACTTTCTGGAATCGCTTGTAATAAATTTATTGCTTGCTGCCATTTATCTTGTGCTTGCTGCCGACTTAGTTGTGAATGAGGTGAATTTGTGACAAATAAATTAGCTTCCATTGCTAGTTTTTGGGCTGACTCTAAGTTTGCTAAAGCTTTCTTTTCAATCAACACTCTTTGACTGATAGATTTATAGTTAATCTGATAGTAAGCCAATTTATTCTTTGCTTGGTCATAAACTGATGTCTTGTGAGGAATGCTATCTAACAAGATGATTGCCTGATGCCATTTGTTTTGTGCTTGTTGCCAGACGTTGAGAGGATGCGGTGGCTTTTGAACCAGAGAAGCAGCCTCCATACCAAGTTTTTGAGCAGATTTAAAGTTAGCGATCGCTGCACTCGCATCTGGGGCGATCGCACTTCCTTCTTGAGTTAAACTTAGACTCATCTGCTGCAATTTTGGACTTTGCTGTTGAATTTTCCAACCACAAAAACCCAAGATTAATAAACTTGAGGCTATAAGCAAAGCTGAACGTACTATTTTTGGCGTTGAAAATTTTGGAGCTATTTCTACTTTCTGGCTAATAATTGGTTCTTGATTAATTTTTTGTTCAATATTTTTTAGGGCTTGTTCCGCCTGTTCTATTAAAGTGTCACCCTGAATTATTAAAGTAGAAATTTCTTCCTGAAAAAAATCACAATCATTGAGAATATCCGTCAATTCTTGGAATTTACCTTCACTCGATATAATTAATTCGTGGTCGTCGTCTAACCACTCTAAAGCGAAGCCAGATTTACCATAAAAAGCTGATACACCTAATAAAATGTTTAATAAGCTACGACTGTTTTTAATAGTATTAAAAATATAATTTAATTTTTCTTTTAACTCTAATAGTTGTTTTTGAGAATTGCCAATCTGTTGGATTTGATGTTGTAAAATATTAGAATTTCTCAAATCTAAGCTAATCTTTAAACTT
The DNA here is from genome assembly GCF_036917975.1 of Nostoc sp. Classification (GTDB taxonomy): domain Bacteria; phylum Cyanobacteriota; class Cyanobacteriia; order Cyanobacteriales; family Nostocaceae; genus Nostoc. The sequence continues at coordinate 67,165 of NZ_JBALEJ010000043.1, read as the reverse complement.
TCAGTAAGTGTTTTAAATTCACTAGGTATGCTGGGATGATTAATATCATAATTTAGTTGACTTACTAATTTAACATCACTGAGAATATCAGCCGCTATGGCTTGCAAAAAATAACCCCATTCAACCCAACTATCAATTTTTGATAGTAAATCAGTCAATGAAATTTTAGTTTCTGAATTACCAAATTTTTCTATGATGACTGGATCTACTAATCCCAGACGGGGTATAAACAAAGTAGCTACTGTAATTGATCGAGGAAGTGTTGCGATCGCAGAATTTTTAAGGCGATCAAACTGCAATTCCTGAGCGACTATTTTTTTAATATTACGTAGTTTTTCTTGAGCATTATTAATTATGATAATTTGTTCCATGATTTCATTAGAATCGCCAATAGTCAGTTTTAGACTCTGAATTAGTGTTGGCAATTCACTAACAAGTATTTCTAGGTTAGCCATAAATACCCCTTAGGGATTTGTCGAAAGTTTATGCGAAACAATTAAAATGGCTTGAGTAAGAATATAACCACGCCTGTTGCATCTGAGCATCCTAGTTGAGTGCAAATCTTAGGTAGCTATAAAATGTATAATTCCCCTAAATCCTGCTAAAGTAACAATTTCAGTTTAAAAATCTCAGACAAAGACAAAATTACCCATTCACTAACCTATGAATGAAGTTGATTTAGCATTTACCCCAGCACTAGAGTTGGCGCAATTAATTCGTCGCCGAGAAGTATCACCACTAGAGTTGGTAGAAATATATTTAGAACGGATTGGGCAGTTAAATCCTCAATTAGGAAGTTATTTTACGGTGACGGCAGAATTTGCGATCGCAGATGCCAAAGCCAAAACAGAATTATTGACAACTACCTCAGAATTACCGCCATTTTTTGGCGTGCCAATTTCCATCAAAGACCTCAATGCTGTAGCAGGTGTTACTTGTACTTATGGTAATCCGGCATTACTGAATAATATCCCTAATTATGATGATGGGGTTGTGACAAGGATTAAGCAAGCTGGATTTACTATTCTTGGTAAAACAGCCACTTCCGAATTAGGTTCATTTCCATACAGTGAACCTGCGGGTTTTCCTCCAGCCAGGAATCCGTGGAATTTAGAATACACCCCTGGCGGTTCTAGTGGTGGCGCAGCGGCGGCGGTAGCAGCGGGATTATGTGCGATCGCTCAAGGTTCTGATGGCGGTGGTTCAATTCGGGGGCCTGCGGCTTGTTGTGGTTTGGTGGGACTCAAACCATCCAGAGGCAGAGTCAGTAAAGCACCCGTAGGCGAACGCCTGGCTGGAATTGCCGTCAACGGCCCCATCGCCCGGACTGTCGCTGATGCTGCTGCCCTTTTGGATGCCATCTCTGGCTATGTCACAGGCGATCCTTACTGGTTGCCCGATCCTGAACCATCATTTCTCGCCGCCACTCAGACAAAATTGGGTGCTTTGCGAATTGCCTTTGACACTAGCATTTCTCCCTTGGGAGAAGCTGACGCTAACTGTCAGCAAGGTGTCCGCCAAACCGTCCAGTTATTAGAACAACTCGGCCACCACGTTGAACAGAAATCCCCGGATTTCAGTGCTTTAGTTGAACCATTTCAAATTGTCTGGCAAGCTGGGGTAGCGGCGGCAGGACTTCCGGTTGAAGCCTTGCAACCATTGAATCGCTGGCTATTTGCACGCACAGGTTCCGTTGCCCAGTACCTCCAAGCAGTTTCTCAAATGCAGGTAGTTGCACGGCAGATTGTGGCGTTTTTCGATACCGTGGATGTGCTGGTATTGCCAGTTTATCTACATTCACCCATCCGCGTTGGGGAATGGGCTTCGCTGAGTCCAGAAGAGACATTCCAAAATATTATTGAGTGGGTTGCCCCTTGTCCGCCTGCAAATGCAACTGGACAACCTGCGATCGCAATTCCTGTAGGCTTTGATAGCAAGGGTTTACCTATCAGCGTGCAACTAATTGGTAAACCTGCTGCTGAAGCCACAATTATCAGCCTAGCAGCACAATTAGAAGCCGCTAACCCTTGGATTCATCATCGTCCAGCCTTGGTAAAATAATGCCAAAACAGAGGCGGGCAACGTCCTCAAAGGATTGGGCGTTGCTTATGAACAATTGAGATTCAGCCTAAATTAGCGATCGCCTGGTTCCAGTAAAACCTTGTTAAGTGACTGGACGTACCACACGAAAAGACTTTTTCAGCAAACCCTAATTAGGCTACCTGATTTTGTTCAATAGCTAGTTCGATTCATCGGAATGAGCTTCTGCATATCCCCAAGCATTAGCTAAATCTGTAGCTGTAATGGTTGGATAGCTCTTTAAAAGGTCAGCATCACTATATCCAAGACGATGAGCTTCCACAAGTACCCAAACAGGAATACGAGTGTTAGCGATGCGAGCATCTCCACCACAAACTCTAGGGGTTTTCTCAATTCCTTGCCAATAGCCACCAAGACTTTGAGCAAGTAACTGAATAGCCTGCACTTTTTCACCAGGAGTGAGGGCAAGAAGTTGTTGTTCTAACTCTTTGAGTGTCACGTATCTAAATCCTCCGATGTTTTGTCAGGCTACATTTACGATCAGAGTTTCGCACCAATACACAAAGATGCAAAGTATTTCTTGGCATCTTTGTGTAAGATTTAAACGAGTTTATGCAGCTAAACAAGCCACGAAAATCTTAGGCAACTTCTACCACATCTACCTTAACTAGTGGAATGAGTGAAGTACCCCAACCTGCTTCGCTGAGGTTGGGGCTTCCAACATCATTGAACCATTAAGTTGCTCGATCAATTTTTTGTACTTCTTCATCAGATAGTTTCACATTGAGAGCTTGTGCCGAGTCTTCAATACTGGAAACCTTGCTAGCACCGGGAATTGGCAAAATCGCGGGTGACTTGGAACGCAACCACGCCAGAACGATATTATACACTGACACGCCTTTTTCTTTCGCTAACTGAGCGATCGCAGAAATATCTTGCAAGTCCTGATGGCGACGCCTACCACCAAAGGGACTCCAAGGCAAGAAGGTCAATCCTTGCTGTTCGCAATACTTCAACACGCCGTCATTTTCTGGTTGTCGTTGCCAAGGGCTATATTGATTCTGCACTGAGATAATATCCACCACATCCCGCGCCCGCTTAATTTGTTCAACGGAAAAGTTAGAAACTCCCACAAACCGAATCAAACCAGCCTCCACTGCTTCTTTAACTGGTGCTAGGGATTCTTCAATGGTGTATTTAGGATCGGGCGAATGGTATTGCCAAACATCAATGGGTTTAGCACCACCCAAAGCCTCAAAACTGACGCGAATTGTTTGGCGTAAATGTTCTGGGTTGCCGTTACTTGTCCAGTTGCCATCGGGACGCATCAAACCGCCCTTCGTTGCCACAAGTACTTGACTAACATCGCCTTTATAACTACTAAGTGCCTTGTGAATTAATTGCTCATTGTGATGTTTTTCTGACTCATCTTTGCAGTAAGCATCGGCAGTATCAATAAATGTAATACCCAAATCCAACGCCCGATGAATAACTTGGATTGATTGCGATTCGGGAGGGCGATTAGCAATTGACATGGGCATACCGCCCAAACCGATCGCACTCACAAAGATACCAGTTTTTCCTAGTTGTTTGGTTTCCATACTTCTACCTATACCTTTCTGTGCCAATTATCTATCAGTTAGCCAAACCTTTTTTAGCGATTCATCATAAATCTTCCCTAGTACTTAGATTTGACGATAGGTGAATAGGCTATGAGGGGAATACTCTACTCAGGGGTTGAGTATTCTATACACGTTCTAGAAAATCAGTTCTTGCTCAACTACAAATACTCACTTTGTCAGTTTGTTTATTTAAGCTATGTTTGATAAATAAAATAAGAAGCCTACACGAGCGGCTGTTATTCTACACTTGACATAAAGCATTGTGAGTGCTAAAAGACGATTGCCAGAAACTATTGCCCATGTCAGAATCACCCGCCAATCTTGGCAACACGGCTTCCTTGAGGGTGAAGTGAGTGCAGGTGAGTTTGAGTGGCATTTCCAGTGGCATTTTCGCCGGGGAGAACTTGCCGTCAAGCCTTCCCAAGGTCGCGCCTTAATCAAAGAACCCCTCGGTCGATTCTTGGAGCAACAAGATTACCAGCTAGAGCCTGGAGGAGATTATGCTTTTACTATTCGAGCAGAACTTTAGGAGTTATAAGTTGTGAAGATCAGCTAAACACATCTTGAGAAATTGAGTTGTGCTGCTGTTCACTCCATTTCAAACTTCCCATTGAAAAGCACTACACGCCAACCATCAGGGTCTTCAATCGTTACGCTTTTGCCTTTCCAATAAGGGTTTTCTGGCTCAACTTCGGTATATCCCAAACTGGAAAGACGGTTTTTGATTTGTGCTATTTTTTCTAGATTGGGGATATATAGTACCAGTAAGTTGTCTTTTGTTGGAGCAAGACAGGGACTTTCAGTTTTATGAGTTGTAAATTCTAGGTGGTATTGAGCGTTAGGCAATCCAAACATGACTCCATCGTATCCCTCATGTTCTGTAAACGAGTACAGCTTTCTCAATCCCAAGCCATCTTCGTAAAACTCGACCACTTTTGCCAGTTTGTCGGTTGGTCTAGCAATTCTGAACTGAACGGCGGGAAAATCTGTATTATTTGTGTTCATATTACTTTTTCATTGAACGATAGAACAACAGACTCAAAGCAGAGAAGATGTGAAGCAGCTTAGTAATTCCTAACTATTGACTTTTCACTCCTCACTCCTCATTGCTGATTCAGTGAGGCGATTTAAGTATCTTTCGATTAAAAGGATGGCAACAATGTCATCTATGGGTCTTGGTGGCTGTCGTAGACCCTGTGGCAATAGCTTTATTAGCCCTTGGGGCGGAAACATTTGCCAATAGCGATCGCGTGCTTCTAAGGTTGTATAACGCTCATCCACCAAAATAATACTCAGAGGTTCTGTCAATTCCTGATATAATTGCTGTCTCCACTGCTTGGCTGTAGTTTGGTCGCCCATGACCATTAAGGAAATGGGAAATTTTTGACGTAGTGCCTCAATGGTAGCGATCGCTTCTTTTGCTAGCGCCACCTCATGATAATACAGTTGCCGATCCAGTCCCATCACCGCTAAACCACACTTATCTCGACCTGGGTCAAACCCCAAAATCACTGGTTGCGTTGGTGAAAATTCACGAAAATTCATAAGAAATTAAAAATAAGAATTCAGAATTCAGGAATCAGAATCAATTGGTGGCGAGTCTGTCTTGGAAAATTATGATGTCTACAGCGTCAGCCGCCGCTTGTGACTTTCCGCGCTCATCTCCCACTAATTGTATTCTGACTATCTGAACTTCTGACTTCTGAATTCTGAATTCTGACTTCTTTTTTAAGTACTAAAAATAATTTTTCCGTTGACTATTGCTACTAATTTTACTCTCAATGGCCCGGCTGTATAAGTGTCCTCTGCCGCGATCGCTTTGATCTCCAATGGTTGATTGTACTGTCTTAATTGGGTGATAAAGCGTAGAAAAGTCCCATCTACTTGCACATTTTCGACAATTCCCACGTTACGGGCACGAAATTGGGAAGCAGAAATCAGTATTTCTAGCCGCTGCTGTAACTGATAAGATGTCATGGTTGTGGAATCAGCAGTAGTCGTGGCTAGTACCGCGCCTTCCGAAAAAACCAGTTGATTCCTGGCTGTATCGGCGAAAAATTCTATCTGCTTTTCTCCTCTGACGTAATTACCAGCTGAGAAAATTCGCACCACGTATTCTTGACCATCGCCAATCTGTTTGCTTAATTGCTCAATCCTATCCTGGGTCACGTGCAGTAGCTCGACATTTGCAGGATTTACACCAGGCTCGCTTAATTCCAGGCTGGCGTTGCGATTGGCTTCTTGTAAAAGTTGTATCACTGCTTGACGCGCAGCACCAGGTTGGATAACACGAATTACACTAGCAGACAGAACTTGACCACGAACTAAGGCTAGCTTACCCAGACGCAGGTCGCGGTAGGATTGATAATATTTTTCCAGCCTGGCAACTTCTAGTTCTAGTTGCTCCTGTTGTGCTTCCAATTCTTTGAGGCGCGATTCCCGTTTGGCAATCACTTGCTCTCGCGCGGTAATTTCGACATTACGCTTTTGAATTAGTTGATCCAGTTGAGAAATTTTTTGATCGCGCGCTTCTATAGCTTCTTGACGATTAGCGAGTTCGCGATCGCGTTTGGCGATCGCTGTTTTGGCTTCGTCAATGGCTTTTTTCGCTTCCGCATACAATCGTTGACGTTCTGTCTTCAGTAACTCAACTGCCGCCTGTAACTCCTTTCTCTGGTTATAAACGCTTTGCAATTCAGCTATGGCTTTTTGGTACTGAGTTACAACCTGATCTAGCTGACCTTGAGTGCGTTGGAGTTGAGTTTGGGTTTGGGCTTGTTGACTAACGGTGCGGTTTAACTGAGCTTGTGTTTGCCTCTGTTTGGCATTGGCCGCCTGCAAGGATTGATTAATTGCCTGCAAGTCTTGTTGTGCCTTTGTTTGGGCAATTCTAGCCTGGTTTAGCTCTCCCTCTACCTGACTTTTCTGAGTTTCTGCGGTTTTTAACTGTTCCCGCTTCTGTCTGAGGTCTGTTTGAATATCCTCTAACTCAAAGACTCCCTTTCGTAAGCCTTCGTCGGCAGCAAATAAAATCCCTAATGTTGATGCGGAAATCAAACCGCCCGTAAAAATTGTTACCACTACGGCGGTGTTTTTCGGACGTAGATTAAAAAGTGAGAGGCGGGCTTTGCCAACTCGTGTGCCGATGCGATCGCCCACGGTTGCAATTACGCCTCCCAGAATTAAAATTGCCGCGATGAGGATGTATCCGGTGGTCATCTTTAGCTACCGAAATCCTTCCAGATACAGCCTACTACTTTTAAGCATTGTCTGGAAAGAAGTGGAAATTGGCAATAGCTGAAATTATTCAATTTTAGATTTACCTCTAGCTATTAGTGTCATTTTTCAAAACACAACACGCGCCGACTCCCCTTCCTCCAATTGTTTTTATGTGAATTGCCTACTTAAGGTAACAGGTTTATGCACAGTAATCTTCTTTTTGTGGATAGAAATCATCTTTTTCTCACGCAAATCTCCCAGTAGCCTGGTAACGGTAACACGAGTTGAACCAATTGCTTCTGCGATCGCTTGATGAGATAACTTCAAATCAATAGTGATCCCATCTGCACAAGGAACCCCAAAATCTCGACAAAGAATTAATAAAAAACTCACCAACCGAGAACCCATATCTCGGTGAGCGAGAGTTTCAATCATCATCTCCGTTTGTAAAATTCGCGAAGACAAACCTCGCAGCATTAACATTGATAATTCGGGATTTTCCTTGAGTGCTACCTCTACCTGTTCAATTGGTGCCGACAGTAATTCCACAGGAGTAAATGCAACCGCATGGTAAAATCGATCCGATTTATTTCCTGTCAGCAATGACAATACACCAAAAACACTATTTTCTCGCAGCAGCGCTACCGTTATTTCCTCTCCTGCCTCGTACACCCTGGAAAGTTTAACAGCACCTTTCAAAAGAAAATAAACTCGTTCGGCAGGATCGCCAGGAAAAAAGATCGTTTTATTGCGTTCAAACGTTTCCACAACTGGCGGAAACGCCCCGGTCGCCATCTGACGAAAAACATTTGCTAGGGCTTTATCTTGTGTCACGATCATCTCCCTTCCCCTACCCAATGCCGGAAAAACAAAAACTCATTACCTAAGAATACACCTGAAAAATGAATAAAGCACCGTCAACCTTTCTGTACTTTCCTATACTCCAACTAATCTCTTCATAACTCTTTGTTTATAATGATACATAATTGTTGATCCTTTCAGCTACTAATTGTTGATAAGTAGTTCCAATAGCTTTATTTAAAAGGTTTTTTGAAGAACAAATAAAGATATCTTGAGAATATCTTTATAAAAAATCAAGATTTTTACACGCAGCAAACCTTCTTACCAATATTCATTTTTGCAAATCCTGTATAAAACAAAGATAAATTAGCCTCAGATTCTAGTATGCTCCTAATGATCGATCGCATTAACAATTTATATGCTAAATCTGACTGGAAAAAATGCTCTTGTTACAGGTATTGCCAATAACCGCTCGATCGCCTGGGGCATCGCTCAACAGTTGCATAAAGCTGGAGCAAACCTGGGTATTACCTACCTGCCGGATGAACGCGGCAAAATGGAGAAAAAAGTTGCGGAATTGGTAGAACCTCTCAACCCCAGCTTATTTCTTCCCTGTAATGTCCAAGATGAAGACCAAATTAAATCTACCTTTGAGACAATCCGCGAACAGTGGGGAAAGTTAGATATCCTCATCCATTGCCTAGCCTTTGCCAGCAAAGACGATTTGAGTGGAGATTTTAGCCAAACTTCTCGTTCTGGCTTCAACACCGCCTTAGAAATCAGTACCTACTCGCTGGTGCAGTTAAGTGGTGCAGCGAAACCCTTGATGACAGAGGGAGGTAGTATCGTCACCCTGACATATTTAGGTGGTGTCAGAGCAATCCCCAATTACAACGTCATGGGAGTTGCCAAGGCGGGTTTAGAAATGAGTGTGCGTTACCTAGCTGCCGAACTAGGACCACAAAATATCCGCGTCAATGCCATCTCCGCCGGCCCCATCCGCACTTTGGCATCTTCAGCAGTGGGTGGGATTTTAGATATGATTCATCATGTAGAAGAAGTAGCTCCCCTACGACGCACCGTCACTCAGCTAGAAGTCGGCAACGCTGCGGCCTTCTTGTGTAGTGATTTGTCTAGTGGCATTACCGGACAAATTCTATATGTAGATGCAGGATATGAAATTATGGGAATGTAAGATAATTTGGGGAGTGGGGAGTAGGGAGTAGGGGGTAGGGAGAGCAAGCCAACAATTATTCTTACCCATTTTCCATTTCTCATTCCCCATTTCTCATTCCCCACTCCCCACTCCCCACTCCCCATGCAAATAGTTAATTCAAACTACGATCGCTTAACCCAAACCCCTCGGATTGCCACTGTTCACCGTACCACTGGTGAAACTAATGTCCAAGTTACCATCAACCTGGATGGTAGAGGAACTTGCACAGCAGCAACAGGCATTCCGTTTCTAGATCACATGTTGCATCAAATTGCCTCCCACGGGCTGATTGATATAGATGTCCAAGCCAAGGGAGACTGGGAAATTGATGACCATCACACCAACGAAGATGTCGGCATTACTTTAGGCCAAGCTTTGAACCAAGCACTAGGCGACAGAAAAGGTATTGTCCGCTTTGGTAATTTTCTTGCACCATTGGATGAAGCCTTAGTTCAGGTAGCCCTAGACTTTTCTGGACGGCCTCATCTTAGCTACGGCTTGCAAATTCCTACTCAACGGGTAGGAACCTATGACACCCAACTGGTACGAGAATTTTTTGTAGCTTTAGTGAATCACAGCCAAATGACATTGCACATCCGGCAACTGGATGGTATTAATTCCCATCACATCATTGAAGCGACATTTAAAGCCTTTGCAAGAGCAACACGGCAGGCGGTGGAAATCGACCCCCGTCGCACTGGCTTAATTCCTAGTTCTAAGGGAGTTCTATGAATTGGGCATTGGGCATTGGGTTTAGTAATCTTCCCCAATCCCCAATCCCCAGTCCCCAATCCCCACTCCCCAATAAATTGACACACTCGTTTGTGATGGTTATTATCAGCCTAGCAGGTAATTTTTAATTAATACCAAGCTGATAAATAGTGATTTAACCGAGATGAAGTCTGTTGCAGATGACTCTAATTCTCAACTTAATACGATAGACATTCCACCAGTAGTCCTAACTTCTGAGTTGCGAAAAGTCTATCGCACCGGTTTTTGGCTAAATCAAAAAGTCGTATCTCTTAAAAACTGTTCTTTAACGGTTTACAAAGGCGAAACCTTTGGGTTGCTAGGGCCAAACGGTGCTGGTAAAACTACCCTTTTAAAATTGTTGCTGGGAATTATTCATCCCACCTCTGGAGGAGGATCGTTGTTGGGTAAGCCAATAGGCGATCGCACTGTTAAGCAACATATCGGCTATCTGCCGGAAAATCCCTATTTATATGACTATCTCACTGGCTGGGAATTTTTGCAGTTAGCTGCTGGTTTATTCCAAATTCCTCAAAGTGTCCAACGCCAACGCATTCCCCAACTGCTGGAATTAGTCGGTTTATCCCAAGCTGATGCCCGTAAAAAGCTTTTGCGCCGCTATTCTAAAGGAATGCTCCAGCGTGTCGGGATGGCACAGGCACTAATTAACGAGCCAGATTTGGTTTTTCTGGATGAACCGATGTCTGGGCTTGATCCGGTGGGGCGCTACCAAATGCGGGAAATTATTCTGTCACTCAAAGCCGCTGGTAAGACGATTTTTTTTAATAGCCATGTCCTTAGTGAAGTAGAACAGATTTGCGATCGCATTGCCATCCTCGCTCAAGGTGAACTAATTTGCTCTGGTTCCCTCCATGAACTCTTAGGCGGAAAAGACACATATCAAATCAAAGGTCAAGGTGGTGACTGGGAAATCCTCAAAAAATGGATACCCACTCTCATCTTTGAGCCTGATGGTTCCTGGCACGGTACACTACAAGATGATTACTATGATTTTCTTGCTAGTCTCCGTCTTATGGAGGGCAAAATTATTGCCATGAACTTGTCGCGTCACTCCCTAGAAGAATTTTTTATTCAACAAATCCAAATAAAAAATGACTCGCTTAATTAGTTAGTGTTGTTGACAAATACTAAATTATCGGATGACTTGAAGAACTAAACCCAAACTTTCTGCTTTTTTGAGTTGATCTTTGCTCAATCCAACCCACAAAAATAAAATTACGACCTCTTTCTAAGTCTATTTAGACTTAATTAATGAAGTTATTCATAATTTTACTACTCCCTGGGTACTGATAGTAGATTTAAAATCACAGTTTCAATGTCATAAAATTGACTTATGGTAATAAATCTTGTTCGTAAGTGCTTGATTGGAGAAAAAATAATTGGTTCTATAAACTGGCTTTAGGTGCGTAAGTTTTATACTTTTTGAGAATTGCTCTATTCAAACAGCATTAACTTTAAGTTAACTTCACTAAAAATTCAAATTCAATAAACAAATTTATTCCTGAAAATCACACTTTTCTAGGAAAATAAGAGTGTTGGGGAACTTGAATACTTAGGTATAGTCAAAATAAAAATGTTTAGACAGTACTTTATTGATTGTAGTTTCAGAGTCTCAGGTAAATATGCTTAACAAAAGTTTGTCTAAATTCATAATTAAGCCATCTGTGGGTATGGCTTTGTTAACTGCTTTCAATGCCGCTGTGTCATCTGCCAGTCTCGCTCAGGGACAACCATTACCACCAACTACACCATCACCAAGCATACAAACACAAATAGATACTAGCTATTTATTAGGTGGTGGCGATCTCGTCCGTGTAAATGTATTTGAAGTACCTGAATATACAGGTGAATACCAAGTCCCCCCAGGTGGAGCAATCAATCTACCTTTAATTGGTAGTGTGTCAGTCCTTGGGCTAACAACTGAACAGGCTTCTGACGAAATTGCTAGAAGATATGCTCGCTTCCTCAAACGTCCCTTGATCTCAGTCAATCTGTTATCACCTCGTCCCATCAATGTTTTCGTTGCCGGAGAGGTGACACGTCCTGGAGCTTACACTCTGAGCTTGAGTGGAGGTGCCGGTAACAATCCAGGCGTACAATACCCCACTGTATTAGCCGCATTAACAACAGCGCAAGGAGTGACTTTAGCTGCGGATGTCACTCAAGTTCAATTACGGCGTAAAACAGGACGTTCCTCAGAGCAAACCGTCACCGTTAATTTGAAGGAACTTATTCAAACAGGCAGGTCATCACAGGATATTACTTTGCGGGATGGAGACACCATAGTTGTGCCAACAGCAACCAACTTCAACATTGCAGAATCCCGCAATCTATTTGCAGCTAACTTTGCCGCCAGCCAAACCACGCCCCGCACAGTAACAATTATTGGTGAAGTTAACCGTCCCGGTTCCTATCTTGTCACTCCAGGCAACACAGATGCTCAGGCTCAGGCAGGTGCAACTGCTGGCACTGCTGCCACTCCCACTGCCAGTCCTACAGGTCTACCAAATGTGACGCGGGTAATTCAACTAGCTGGGGGAATTACAGCACAGGCTGACGTTCGTCATCTCAGGCTACGCCGACCGACAAGAAATGGCTCAGAACAAGCTATAGATATTAATCTTTGGCAACTATTGCAGAGCGGTGACGCCAATCAAGACATCATTGTGCAAGACGGAGATACAATTGTTATTCCAACGGCCACTGAAATCAACCCCGCAGAAGCTACTCAATTAGCTAGTACTACTTTATCTCCTACATATATTCAAGTTGGTGTGGTCGGTGAAGTTAAAAAACCAGGGTTAACACAGGTTCAGCCGAATAGCTCTTTAAATCAAGCTATACTCGCTGCTGGTGGATTTAATGATGCCAGAGCTAGCAGTAATGCTGTCGATTTGATTCGCCTCAATCCTAATGGTTCTGTCACTAAACGTATAGTAAAAGTGGATTTCTCGGCTGGGATTAATGAGCAAACTAATCCCATACTCCGTAATAATGACGTTGTGCTAGTCAACCGTTCTGGTGCCGCTAAGACTGGTGATACCATCAACACTATAACTGGGCCTCTAGGTATTATCCTTAATCTTCTGAACATCTTTGGACTCTAGTTTAAGATATAGATGCAAATTGGGGGCCTTGGACAACCCTCTTCGTCCCTAAAGTTGCACTATCCTTGAATCAAAGCTCAATAGTCAAGAATTAATATAGCCCTACTTAATCATTCGTGAGAGATAAAAAAGCTAAAAAGCTTACTCAATAAGTATTTTTATCTCCGTATTTTCTCACGATTTATAAAAAATCAAGTAATATTACTCATTGACAAATTGTTAGACTCTAAGAGTCTGACTAAAAATTCTTAATGTGCATTGATAGGCTTTTGCAAACCTTGTTATATATACCCAGATTAATTGTGATAATGAGAATATTTGAGAAGGCATAGGCGGCAAAAACTCTTCTGCAATTGATTTTTTAGCATTTAGTGATTCTCATTATCATAAGAATTATTTAAGTAAATTAACTAATTGATGACAGATATACTATCTTAAACACAGATACTGCGTATACACAGTAGAATGATGTGCAATTGGAAATGACGCTATTTGTACAGTTGCTTAGTGCCCATGAATAGAGTAGCTCTGGATACTGATAATTCTTTTTCAGTACTTTTACTAGATACTTGATTTTTTTTGGAACACAAGCTAAAAAGGCAGTTCAGCCATATTTACGCGAAAATCCGCAGGTGTAAACCTAGAAAACCGTGTATAAACTTACAAATAGCAGTTACACGACCGTATCCAATACTGAGTTACTGATTAAGGCTAGAGTTACTGACCGTTGACAATTGAGTTTTTGCAACATACCCTATTTTTCCCTATGATGATTCATGGTTTAGGTTTTCTCAGTTTGAGCGCATCTCTTGTACTTCCCTGGGCATTAACAGGTCTGGTTCAAGGACAGAAAATAACAGAATCTTTAGTTAAAGATGTTCGTCAGTCATCCCCTGTTCAGCAAATGTCATTACCTAGCCGCAAGCTGATCAGCCAAGTTTCAACTGCGACAACATACTATGTGAGTGCTACAGGAAATGACAAAAATGGCGGACTCACTACCTCATCCGCTTTTAAGACAATTCAAAGGGCCGCAGACCTTACCAGACCTGGTGACACAGTACTGATTCTGAACGGGGAATACACCAATGCACCCGGACGTGGAGCTGTATTAAGTATTAGTCGTTCTGGAACTGCAAATGCCTGGATTAAATTTAAAGCGTATCCTGGCAATTCTCCAAGAATCCGGCACAATACATCGAATGGTATCGGGTTTGCAAAGGGAGTTTCATATATTGAGATCAACGGGTTAGAGGTCATAGGAAACAATGCCAATGTCACCCTTGCTTATGCATTAAGTCAGAAGAGTAACACATCAAATGTGCTGACAAACGGAAACTGCATAAACCTTGACGGACGCGGTGGTGGTATTCATCACATAAATATTCTGAACAACAAAGTGCATGACTGTGGAGGAGCTGGTATTTCAGTATCCGGAGCTGATTATGTGACAGTGGATCATAACACTGTGTATAATAACTCCTGGTATAGTGTCTATGGTACTAGCGGCATTTCCTTCTTACAGAATTGGAATTCTGACGGCAACCAGGGATACAAGATGTTCATAACCAACAACAGAGTCTACAACAATCGTATGTACGTTCCCTGGATTAAAACTGGAACTATCACAGATGGTAATGGCATTATTGTAGATATTTCAAAAAGTGGTACAAATGGTGCATATAAAGGACGGACTTTAATTGCAAACAATATTAGCTACAAGAATGGTGGTTCAGGTATTCTTACACATGAAAGCGAGCATGTCGATATTGTCAACAACACGGCATATTTCAATCAGCAAAGTCCAGAGCTTAAAAAGAAAGGGGATATTTATGCTGGTTATTCATCTGATCTCAAGATTTTCAACAACATTATATATCCTTCTCCTGGAACAAATACGAACACCAACTTGTATAGCAACCTGATGAATAGAAACGTCACCTATGACTACAATCTTTACCCCAACGTTGCTGTGGTCATTGTGAGAGGTACTCACGATATTATTGGAGATCCACAGTTTGTGAATCCCTCAAATAGTGACTTTCATCTCAGATCAAGCAGTCCAGCAATCAATAGGGGTTACTATTGGAGTGGTTTGACAACTGATTTTGAAGGTAATCCTCGTCCTAGTGGTAGTGGATATGATATTGGGGCATACGAATATAGGTAACTGCAATCTCATATCCTGCCATCTGCCCATAGTGATGTCAAACTGAGGTCTACGATTACACAAAATAACAAGCCTGCTTCCACAGGCTTGTTATTTTGTAGCTAATTAAATAAACATGATATACCAATTATGGTCTTCAGTTCATTAGTAAGACAAAATCCTAATTTATCAAGTTAGGATTAAATGCTTTTAAGACTCCCCACTAATTGATTCTGAATTCTTCAAACAGAGCTTTTGTTCGGAATACGTTTTTGTTTCTTAACCTCTCTTCTCAAATCTTGATCGGTAAAGTATTCTTTAGCATGGTTGAAATAACTACTAGATTCATTTTTATCAATGATACCATTCACAACTAAACCTAAGACGTTGTGACTGGATCTCTCTAGCATTTCTTGAGCAGCAGCTGCACTGTTAGAATCAATTACTCCCGGTCGGGCTACTAACAAAATACCATCAGTCATTTGGCTTAAAGTCAAAGCATCGGCTGCTAAAAGTAGGGGGGGAGCATCAATGATGACAAAATCATAGTTGTATTGAGATGAGACATTTTCAATTAGTGATGCCATCCGTTTCGAGTCAAGTAAAGCAAGTGGGTTGGGAGGTCTAACTCCAGCAGTTAAAACATCAAGGTTATCCATTACCTTAGATACAGCGATATCAAATTCAGCCTGACCTACAAGAACTTCACTCAACCCAACTGCATTAGTTTGTTGCCAGAGATGATGCTGAGAAGGAATCCGCATATCTGCATCAATTAATAAAACTTGACGTCCTAGTTGAGCGATCGCCGCTGCCAAATTAGCAGAAACTGTAGACTTGCCTTCTTTAGGAACTGCGCTAGTTACGACGATAGTTTTGAGAACTTTGTCTGAACTCAGGAATTTCAGATTGGCCTGAATCATCCGGTACATTTCGCTCGTTAAAGAGTGGGGAGTATCTCTGACAGCAATTGTTTGAGATATTGATTCTGCATTAGAATAACGGGAGCGAATCTTTTTAACAGACAAAGGAATAATTCCCAGTAAGGTATATCGAAATACATCTCTAACTTCTTTAAGTGTTTTTAGAGATCTATCTCTCATAGCCAGGAAAAGTACGGTTGTAGTCGCAAAAAATAAACCGAACATCACTCCTAGCACCAAAACAATTATTTTTTTAGTTAATACTGGGTCTTTGGGAACTGAAGCCTGAGCAATAATTCGGGAAGTGGCTGTATTTGTATTCTCAACTAACTGTAATTCTTGAACCTTTTTCAATAGAGTTTGATAGGTAGATTCTGCAACTTCAACTTTTCGTTCTAACTCCCGCTGATTTTGTGCCAACTGGGGTATGATTCTCATCCGCTGTTCGTAGTTAGAACGAGAATTATATAGAGAGTAGAGTCTTTGAGTTAAACCCAAGCGCTGTATTTCTGACTGGACAAAATTTTGTATCAGACTTTGTCTGAGTTCTCCAATGTGTAATTGACCCTGGGGAACTTGTGTTTGATTGCCAACAGTCTGACCAATTTGCTGTTGCAGAAGAGATTTTAAACTAGCTTTTTTTGCTTCTAGGTTAACAACTACGGGGTTGTCATCTAGGAAACGGCTGCGTTCAATTGCTAACTGCAGCTCGGTCTCTTGAAGTTGTGTAAGGACTCCCTGCACTGCGGGTGACTGACTGAGAGCACTTACTGCCATAGCTTCCTGAGAATTTAGCTCTACTTTCTGTCGCAGTTCATTGGTTTGGGCGCTTACCTCATCCAATTGAGCCTTAACAGTATTCATCTCATTGTCTAAACTTCCAATAGTCGCAACGGCTGTCTTTGTCTCCTCTGTTAAATCTGCAATCTGATACTTTTGTTTAAATATACGTAGCGCTACTTCCGCATTATTAACAGCGGCTTGAGTTTTTGGCAGCTGCTTGGCCATAAATTGACGAGTTGCTCCTGCCTCAGAGCGATTTGTCAAAATATCATTTTCTAAATACGAATTCATAATTGTGTTGACCACTGCCGCTGCTTCTTCGGGGTCACGGCTGCTATAGCTAATTCGCAATACATCTGTCCCACCCACAATTTTGAGGCTCAGGGATTTTTGTAGCGCTTTTATTCCCAGAGGTTCACCTTTATTGTCTTTGAGTTGTAGTTTGTCTATTGTCCGTTGCAATATAGTAGGGGAAGAAATAACTTCTATTTGACTACTTATGGGATTTTGAGTTGCTACCAAGGGTTTCAAATCTCCTGAGTCTCCCCCTTCCGAGGAACCAGGCGAAAGATTAGTTCCTGCTACTTTAAAAGAGGGAAGTTTGAATAACAGTTTTCCTTCTGCTTCATAGGATGGCTTCATAAATTGTGTAGCTACAGCACTCAGCATAACTGTAGCGACAAATATCGCAGTACCAGGTAACCACCATCGTTTCAATATCGATAAGTAATGATTAAGGTCTAAATCAATAGATTCTCTAGATTCCATAGATTTTTCTGACATAAATCTTCCAAAGTACAGGTTTTAAACGAGAAACTCAATTATTGATCTACTCAGATTAGCTACAAAGCACACCTAGTGATACTATTTTACAATATGACATATAGTATAGACTATTTAAGTAAAAAAACTTGAAATCATCTACAGGCTTTGGTTTCAAGAATCTAACAGCCAATACTTAGGAGCGGAGAGGAGCATTATTAAAAACACATACGTTAACAGCTGATACTGCATTTATGCCTTAATTAACCCTTTGTCATCAAAGTTGTCGGGTGAAACCTTAAACCTTCATTGGCTGTATCCTCAAAAATGCGTCGATTTATCCGAAAGTGGTAAAAGAGAGCTAATTCAATAGTAGATTTAATACAAGATTGTCATAAAGGATTGCCACCTATAAATAATCAACTATTTAGTATCAGGTTATTTTAAATATTTTTTACCATTAATATCGAATTTGCTTTGTTAAATATCAAATATTTGCATAGTTCGACGCACATACGTCTCTACACCTTCTTAGAAAGTCCATATTTTTCAAACCTCCTAATCCAAAATAAATCCCAGGACAAAAATTTGCCGTCTAAGTTATGTTGGCGCAATAAAAATAAATTATATGAAGGAAGATAAACTGGGCTAAAACTCTCTTCCTTCCTACTTCACCCCAACTATAAATTTTCACGATATTTTCATCTATCGTGTTCCTACTTAGGTTGCCAAGCTTTATCATAAGCCTCTAACAGCTTAGGTATTTGATGTCGCCACTCTAGTTTTTTCTCCATTCTTTGTCTACCTAGCTCTCCCATCTTTTGTCGCCGCTCAGTGTCTTCTAGAAGTTCAAGAATGTTTTCGGCAAAATCCACCACGTCGTTGCCTTTGGCATAAACAGATGCTCCCTCTGCCGATCGCCTTCCTTCCAAAAGATCAAACTGAACAATAGGTTTTCCCATTGCCATATACTCCATGATCTTGTTCATTGTCGAACGGTCGTTGTAGGGCATTTTTTTATCGGGATTGGCACATATATCACAGCTAGAAAGTCTTGCCAGAAGCTCATTATCAGTAATACGCCCCGTAAATTCTACAAACTCATTAACTTCCAACTCTTCGGAGAGTGCCTGAAGCTTCTCAAACATTGGCCCACTACCAATGAGCATAAAGTGAATATCCTGGCGTTTTTTTTCATAGACAATGTAGCGCACTGATTGCAGCAGATAATCGATTCCCTCAGGTTCTCCCATAACGCCAACATATCCCACCAAATACTTCCGACCTTTACGGTAGACTGGGTTGGGCGGTACGGGTTGAAAACGAGAAAGATCAGGTCCACTGCGAACAACAAAAACATCCTCTGGACTTTTGTGCCCACGGGTAAGTGCTACTGAAAGATAAGACTCATTAGTTGAGATCACGACATCTGCTGTTGCAAAGGTCAATCGTTCAACCAGAGAAAGTCCATAGTAGAAGATATCTTTTCGTCCATACTTGGCTTCGTACATCTCCAGATTGATATCATGGTGGTCAAATATGACTTTTACACCTTTAAACAACTTAAACCATCCCGCCACCAAAAATAGCAAATCTGGAGGATTGCAAATGTGAACAATATCAAAACCTCGCTCTCGCCACACCCGATGGGCAAGGCGAAACTCCCAAAAAAGCGCTGTACCATACTCCTTTAGATAACCTGATACCGAACTGATATCAGGAGGCATTTCATGACGATAAATGTGAACCTGATCGATTACCTCATATTCTTGTTCAAATCCTTTACCTTTGGGACAAATCACCGAAACTTCATACCCAGCTTTTATCAAGGTAGAGGCTTCCATCCATACCCGCCGATCAAAGGGAAGGGGGAGATTCTCGACAATAATCAGTACCCTACCAAGCGATGCCATGATAACCTAACTCCTTACTTGTTTGATTAAAGACTCCGGCTAGATCCAAAATTTGCATTTCTTTGGGAGCCTCAAGTAGTACTTGGCGAAATTCTGGTGTAGCATGTGTAACTACTGCCAGTTCTGCTCCCTCTAAAGCTTGTTGGGAATTTGGTACTAGGAAAGCCTCAAAATGAGGGATGTTACTCTGGATATAGGCAAGGTTGGTTCCCATCAGTCGAGCTTCATATACAGCAGGGTCGTATATTTTCACCTGGCAGCCTTCCCCAATCAACCGCTTGACTAACAGTACCGCTGGACTTTCTCTTAAATCATCTGTACCTGGTTTGAATGCCAATCCCAAAACAGCAACCTGTCTGACACCAAGACGTAACACCTGCTGGGCAGCCAAATCCACTTGAAGGCTGTTAGTAGTTGGAAGGGCATTTAGTAACGGGACTGGTACATCCATATTCCTTGCGTGGTAAAGCAAAGAACTCAGATCTTTGGGCAGACAGGAACCACCGTAGGCAAATCCAGGACGCATATAAACAGGGGAAATATTTAACTTCGTGTCCTGCACGATGATATTCATTACTTCCCGTCCATCTACACCAAAGGCTTTAGCAACTCGTCCGATTTCATTAGCAAATCCTACCTTGGTAGCGTGCCAGCAATTGGCTACATATTTAACCATTTCCGCCACAGATGGCTGGACTACGGTGAATGGTGCATCCACTCTGGCATACATCTGTCGTACTGTTGCTTCTGCCACAGGAGATTCAGTACCGATAATCGTGTACGGTGGTTGATCGTAATCTTTGATAGCCGAACCTTCGCGTAAAAACTCTGGGTTAAATGCTAGATGAATAGAATTATCACCTGTGATACTATCTAACAGATTTTGACACTTTTCCAATGTTCCTGGGGGAACAGTGCTACGCAAAACAACCACATGGGTTTCATTCTTATGGATGGCGGCTTTCCCAATCTGCTTGCACACATTCCAAACATAAGTAAGATCGGGTTCTCCCCTCTCCATAGGAGGTGTGCCGACGCTAATCAGCGAAACATCTGATCCTAGTACTGCCGCTTCCGTATCTGTAGTAGCTGTGATTAACTTGGCTGCAACTCCATCAACTAACAACTGACTTAGTCCTGGCTCTACAATAGGCGACTCTCCCTTGGCGATCAAATCCACTTTTTCGGGATTGACATCTACCCCAATGACTTCGTGTCCATCTCGTGCCAAGCAAGCTGCTGTTACAGCACCGACATATCCTAATCCAAAAATGCTAATTTTCATATCTATACAGTAAGAGTAAAGTTGTTATACGTTCATACGTTACAAAACAATCAGGCTCTAAGAGTGATCTTTTCTAGCATCTTAATTCAAGACTGAGTGATATAGATCCATAAAAGAAACCCAATGTTTTTTAATATCTAGAGGAAAAACACTTGTTCTTGCCTTGGCTCCTAGAGAAAGCCTCAAATTCTCATTTTCAATTAAAGACTTAATAGCATTTGATAATTCCTCAATATTCCCTGGACTAACAATTAATCCATTTTCAGATTGAGTAACTATCTCAGGTATACCTCCCACTGGTGTAACGATGACTGGTAGCTCCCAAGCCATTGCTTCTAACATTGATAATGGAAGACCTTCATTGTAAGAAGGCAATACAAAAATATCTGCTTGAGTTAGAAGAATGTCACGTTCACCTGACCCTATCCAGCCAGGCAATTTTATATAATTCTCCAAATTTAGAGTTTTAACTAAATTACCTGCTTGCTCTACCTCTCCGTCTCCTGCCATAATGAGAGTTGATCTAGTTTGATCTTCAAGAGGTAAAAGAGAGAAGGCTTTAATCAAATCAAATGCTCCTTTACGCTGACCAATCCGCCCTAAAAAAAGTAAGTTTACTTGATTAGAAACTGAACGCTGTGGAACTTCATCAGGAACTTTTACTGGGTTATAAAAAACTACAACTTTTTCGGGTTTAAGACCAAGATTTTCTATGTAAAAAGTTTTCCAACTTTCTGATAAGACAATTAATCGTTGACACTTGCAAAATAGCCAACTTAGCAAATTCTGTATCCATTTTGGAAGATGAGCATAGAAAACATGAAATTGACTACCATGAGCATGTAGAATGATGGGCTTGTGGAATATCCAAGCTAAAAATATCATAATTCCTTGTCGTAAAACGCTGCCGCGCTGTGAAATTTCCAGTTGAACAATATCAAATTCTTCCCTTAGCAGCAACCAAACAAATCTCCATATAGCTTTCAAAAATACCATGATTTTGATTGCTATATCTCCTTCTTCGTGAGTAATAATATGACATATATTAACTTCAGAAGGAGCATACTCAAAAAAAAGCTTCTCGTAATTGGAAATGCCACCCTGCTGGAGTAAACTAGGACCCAACAGAATAATATTGAGACTTTTCGGTTTACACATCGGCTGTACTGTTTCTATAATTGTTCTATCCTTACAGTTAGAGTTGCTCATTTTAATTTTTTCCCATGAACGAAAATCAGCGGATAGAATCTTAAACTAAAAATATTTATTATCAAAAATTTATTAAAGCGGATTTTGTCGTTAGGAGGTACAATAACGGCAATAGGTAAAGCAGTTTTGGAAGTATTAAGGAAAGCTAAATAACATAGCTCAGGATGTTCTGCAACCATTTCAATGATCACTTGCTCAATTCCTACTAGTTGAATTTGTTTCGCTTTATCCGGTTTTCGGGGTGTTATGTCTCCTGTTAAACTTTTTTGTTTGAGTAATCTTTGGACTACACCCTTACTGACCATAAATCGCTCTGCTACCTTTCGGATTGAGGTCTTATCCTCCTCATAAGCTGCTACTATCTTTGCTCGAAAATCGACTGAATATGCTGCCATTTATGTTATTTTTAAATACTCTCCATAGTGTATCTTCTAACTACGCAAACCTCTGTATTTTTCAATCTTATTGGGCCGAAAGTTTTTTTTCAAGAATGTGTTTACATAGTTCATATTGTTTCTAGTATGTTCATGAATGACGATCACAAAAACAACTAGTTTAGAATGTTTTTACACTTTATAAAATCTATCCTGTAACTTTTTTTTTGCATTTATTATTCTTGTTTCATGTGTCATTCTCACTGAGAAAGATAACGCTACATAGAGAATCCAATTCAAGCTATTAGATTCCAGCAAAGCAGATTCAGTAAGGCTAGCTAAGGCTATATATGTCATATGTATCAGTGGCCAAATATCTAATGCTGTTGTACTACGACGCACCCAAGTCAATGCTTGGAGATAAGTGTGCCAAAATCCTAATAAGAATATTCCCAACCCTACAAAACCCAAATCAAGGCAAAGAGCAAGATAACCATTGTGGGGATGAGGTGCCAGCCATCCTGCATTAAGCCAAATATAGGCAGACTCACCATTCCATCCTAGCCAGAATCCACCATAACCATAACCAAGCCAAGGACGTTTCCAAATCATATCCATCACTAGTGGCCACAAGTCTGTTCGACCCGTTAGTGTTGAATCTTTTCCAAGTGCAGTAAACACGACATCAGCACCATTAGACAACCAAAAATATAAAATTTGACTTATTGTTGCCATTATTATTAGGGTTGGTATCATGATGGAGTACGACCATCGCCAAATTTGAAAAGCAAAAAATGCAAATATTAAAATTACTAGATTTACTAATGATGAAGCTGAACCAGCAAGTAGTAATAGCAGTATTGACAAGCTAAACCCACCCCAGAAAAGCCAACTATATCTTTTACTTTCATAACCAAGGATTAAAAAAACTATACTACTAATAACCATCCTTGCCCCTAGACCATTTTTGTGAGTGAATACTCCACGCCACTTTCCTACGTCAGACTGTATACCATACTGCGGTAAAGCTATAGCAAAAAAAATACTCAGTATCATAATAATTCCAAAAACCCAAGCTAATAGATGGAATTGCTGTTTTAAGCTGTATCGCGAGGCAAAATAAAGGCCAAACAAGCTAGAGTTAATGAGAGTAAAACTATTTTTTAATGTTGTTGAGGGTTCAGCAGACCAAATAATAGAAACAGCTGCCAATATGAATATTGGATAAAACCAGAATCCTTTGCTCAATATATATAGAGTTTTCTTCCAACGTAAAACCAGTAGTAAGAATGTAACTGCGTAGATTAAAGAATAAATAATCCGGATTGAGGAGCTATCATATTCTCCCTGATCCTGTTGTAGTGCCCCTCCTGAAAGTAGAACAGTTAATATAGCGCCTGAATAAATCAGCAAGGCTGCAACTGTGAATCCATATTCAGCAAAAATTAGCAGTTTTTTCATATTTTTATAAATTGACCAAAACATTTATTTTTTTATATCTTTGCGAGAAATATTGTCGTTCAAACAGGTAATATTTCAGCAACTCAAACCTTGCTAACAGAAGGCTAATACCGTAATTTGTATTCTTTGTTGCACGTTATCACTTAATAAACAAATTATGGAAGACAGAACTAATCCGCACTGAAAAGCTAGAAAATTGAGCAAAGAGGCTTTATATATAGGACTCATATTTAATTTTTGAACAAAACTCAGTACACCTTTATTCCTTCTTCCCAGTCCCCAGTCCCTTATCTGTACGAGTGATTCAGAAATCAAAGACGCTCGATGACTTGCTACCGCTTCGCTATCGGATTGCTATATCGCACTATACTTATCTTTAGAAGTATTTTTTTGGGAGACTTGAAATTCACGCTTTAAGGTTTTTTGTCATTATTTTTATCTTCTGCTTTCTGCCTTCTTTTTGTAAACAGTCTCTTATATTTTGGGCTTATTGAGGAAAACAGAGCGAATTTGCTGCCTAAGTTGCTGAGGGAACAGCCACATAGTTAAGTACAAGAATATATCAATGGGTCGGGGATTGCCCCAGCGTATAGATTCCCCCAACAAAGGAAAGAAGGCTTTCCAATCACCTACTAAGGACGCAGAAGGAGTAATAATTGTTGTAATAAAGCCTGAATAAGCTTTTGGTGTTACTAAATTGCGAGTGGAACGAATCCAATCCAAGGAATATTGCCATTCGTTGATATTGCTTAAGCGCTTGATTCCCATGTCTGAATGCCAAATTGCCATAGGTTCAGGCACAAACTCAACTCCTACACCTTCCATAGCAGTAACCCGAAGCAACCACTCCCAATCCTCATGTCTGTAAAATTTTTCTTCTAGAGGCATTTTTTGCACTAACTCTTTTTTCACAAAAATAGTTGATGTTTGTATGCAGCCCTCTCCTTTAAAAAATGAGTTACGTGCGAAAAGATATTCACTTAGAGGTTCAGAGATGTTAGGTAGCCTTCTAGGACAAATCAAGTCACCTTTTGGAGTATGGGAAATAAAACGACTAGCAACAACTGGAAAATCATAATGGGAACTATTTGCTACTTCAAGTTGACGCTCCAGTTTTTGTGGAAGCCATTCGTCATCATCATCTAAAAAAGCTATCCAAGCACTTTTAGCTTCTCTCACGCCAGTATTTCTAGCCCCTGATGGCCCAACATTTTTTGATAGTTCTATCACTCTTAATCTTGGATCAGTTATCTGAGATAGTACATTCACTGTTTCCTGATCGGGACCGTCTATAATCACAATCACTTCAATTGATTGCAGCGTTTGATTTAATGCACTTGTGACACCCCTAACAACAATTTGTGGTCTATTGCGTGTAGGAATTACGACGCTAACTATTGTTTGGTTACTTTCATTTACCATTGCTAATTCTTGGTTTCTTGTTTTTTCTGATTGAAAAGATTCAATATTCATCGCTCTAGTAGTTATCTTGTTTTTTGCAATTTTCCTGTTTTAGAAACAAGGTTAGTGATTAAAGCTTCATCCCTTCTTTACAAATTTTCCCAATACAAAACCAATTCCGCCTAAAGTATAAATACTCATAAAAGTAACAAATAAGATATAGGATGAAACCGAAATAATAAGAGTTAATGAAAAGTCTAAATTAATTTTCTTTAAAATTAAGAATACAGTTAGCATTAAAGCGCCAATTATAAAGGGACGGCGAATAATTCGCCATAAATTTAATGGAAATAGGAGAGTATAGCTGAAGTAAACATATTGACTAAAGCCAATAATAGTCATTAGCGATGCCATGATAGCTGCACCTAGTAGCTGATATTGTGAAACTAATGCCACACCTGCCAAGCTTCCTAATGTAGTTGTAATAACCACTTCACGTAGGTTAACTATCTCAAAATGATTGGCAACAAGTAGATAGCAGAGTGTGCGTGTGAATGGCAGCAAAAGAAGTGATACAGCACTTACACTAAGAGCTAAACTTCCTTGGGCAAAGCTAGAGTCATAAATAAAAATAAGTAAATCTTCGCCAAAAAATAACAATCCAAGGAATAGGGGTAATCCCATAATTAGTAGAATTTCAATAAAGCTTTCAGTGATTTGCTGCTGCTTTTGCCGCCCTTGGTCTACTACTTTGGAGAGTCTGGGAAACATTGCTACAGTTATACTGTTGGCAATAATTAAAAAAGGTTGCAGCAGTTGTACTATTCCACCAAAAAGACCTACTAAAAACTCATTGCCTAACAATGAAAGAATCAAGATTTGAATTCTGCTACTAACTACAGATATTGCTTCAATAGCAAAAAATGTCCGTGCAGTCTTAATTATATTCCATACAAAAACTCTATCGATCTGCCATTGTATTTTGATGAGCCGTGTAATCAGAATCCATTCAATTATCAGAATTAATGTTTCCGAAAAAAATAGTATTGCTCCTAGATATTCAATTCCATACTTCAGTTTCATTGCCCAGATCATTATTAGTACGCGTAGCACATACACTGGGACTGTAGCAATAGCAATCAAATGCATCTTTTCTTTAGCTTGGAAAATTGCCTCCGTTACGTTGGAAAGTCCAAATGGAATGATGGTTAAGCCCATGATGTAGCAAATAGTAGAGGTCTTGGAACTGTAGGGAAGTAAAAACACTACAATAACTAAAGCCCCATAGCTCAAAAAAGTAAATATTAATTGTAAGTAAGTGCCACTAATTAAATAGACTGATGTTTTTTGTGGTTCACTGGCTATTTCTCTGGTAAACAATGTCTTTAGCCCTTGTGAAGCAATGCCCACAAAAATAAAATAGTAGCTATACGCTAGTAGATACTGACCTAAAGCCTCAGCTCCTAGAGTGCGGGCAATAGCAGCGGTTAATACAAAGGCTGTAATGCTTTGCGCTAACCGATTGACTATCATTGAAAGGGAATTACTTATTAATTTATACTTTTCTACCATTCTGAATTATTAATCAGCCTATATCGTTAGTTTTAAATCACCAATACTGATAAAATGTTAGAAGTTTTTCTAGCTTTTTCATACATATCAGTCATACAAGTTAAGTACAAAAATACATTTTTTTAGCTTCTATAAATCATAATTTTGAATTTGGCATTCCTCACAATCAATATTTTATTAAATTAACAAATAATTTAAGTGTTGAATGCAAAAGCTTTTATCACTCTTAATAAAATAATTAACTACTCAAAGTAAGAAAATCTAACTAAATTTAATGAGTGAAAAACTTCACTGTAAATTGCAATAGTTATATTAATTATATAAACAATATAATATATAATTATTGCTATCTACTATGATTTATTTTATTTTCATCAGCTTAGTAGGCACCTTCTTTTTTCAAAACTACCATCACTGTTTTGAGCAGGATTTCAAAATCTAATCCAAGAGACCAGTTTTCAATGTAGTTAAGATCAAGGTTTATAACTTGTTCAAAATCTACAATATCCGAGCGGCCTGAGACTTGCCAAAGACCTGTAATGCCAGGTAAAACTTCATGCCTAATAAAATGATGTTCAGCAAACTTATCTACATCTCTCGTAGGTAAAGGTCGAGGTCCTACTATACTCATTTCTCCAAGAATAACATTAAAAAGTTGGGGTAACTCATCCAAGCTGTAACGACGGAGAAATTTACCAACACTGGTAATACGAGGATCATCTTTAATTTTAAAGATAATCCCATCTTTGGTTTCATTTAAAGCTTCTAATTCTTTCTGTAATTTTTCCGCATCAGACCTCATGGTTCTGAATTTCCATACTTTAAACTGTTGCCCATGTAAACCTATACGTGTTTGTCTATAAAACACTGTGCCGGGAGAGTCCAGTTTTATAGCTATAGCTATAGCTATGTAGATAGGGAATGATAACATTACAAATAAAGTCGCGAAACAAAAATCACAACTACGTTTTATCCAAAAATCTTTACCTGTAATTATTGGGCAATCTAAACTCAGACAAGGCATTCCCCCAATTTTGTTAAATTCTACGTTTCTATAAATTGGTTTTAATTCCATCGGTAAAATATGTACTTGGATGCCAGATGCTTGAAATAACCAGCACAAAAACATTCTATTTTTTAGAGCATCCCAAGATATAAAAACTTCTGTTACACCTAATTCATTAAGTTGATTCAATGTTTTTTGACGTTGATATCTGTCTAATGATTTAGCATTCGCGGTTCCAGATATTATGTAATGTTTCTCCTTTTTGATAAAGCTAGCAATCTGCTCATGATCTTGAGGGTCACAAATAATAAATACAGAAGAACGAACTATTTTTTTCTGTTTGCGGAGATATTCAAGAGTAAGATTTACAGTATATCTACCAGTACAAATGAATAGTATACTTAGCAGCCAAGATAATAATATTAATCTTGGTTGTGTAATATCAACAACTGGTTTATACAAAAAACAAACAAGGAGTATTAATCCATGAGCAAAAGTTAGCGATTTGATAATATTCAAATAGTCATAGCGTTTTTGACCTTCTCGATAAATACCTTGGACAGCTAGTGAGCCTATTTGAATT
Source organism: Nostoc sp. (assembly GCF_036917975.1). Lineage (GTDB taxonomy): Bacteria > Cyanobacteriota > Cyanobacteriia > Cyanobacteriales > Nostocaceae > Nostoc. The sequence continues at coordinate 38,968 of NZ_JBALEJ010000043.1, read as the reverse complement.
CCAATAGTTATTAAGATTGGTAAATAATTACTAGGTATATACCAAGTCAAATGCTCATAATATTGATATCCAGCTAAAATCCAAGCTAATGATAAAAGAGCATAGTCTACCAAAAATAATGTTGTTAATCTCAACCACCATGAACCTTTGCGTACCGTTACAAATGCAGACGCACGTAAATCTAAAGGCACTTCACTCAATTTATTTGTTGCAATGCTTTGATTACTCATACTTAATAAAATTTGGTGTAGTTAAAATTTGATGAAAACCTATACAAGCGGGGTATCTCACATTTTTCTCTCAAAGAAACCTGTCCTTTATAGTTTACTATTAACGATTTTCTTCAGAGTAACTTTAATTTTTTGATCAAAAGCATATTCTAGGGTTGGTCTTTCTTCTTGCGGCTACTACCCGAATGCTTAACTTGTTTGATAATTAGCGCCTGGTTTAGCCCGTAAACATTGAGCTTTGTGCCAAGGAAAGAATTTATTGTTGGATTAACTTATAGTGAAACTCCTGACATTAACTTAGTAATCAAACAAGTCAGGTAGAAATATTAATTAGAATTTTTAAGGCGTGTAATAAATAGTTGGACTTGCTTACTAGACTTTTATTGCAGATTAATGTTTCTATACTATTAGAGATACAATTCATATCTCTTCACAAGTCACTGTAGCATGTTTAGCTAGACTAATTCGGTTTTGCTTAAAAATTTTCTTGTTTGCTTACGCATAATTACTGATTTACAAAACTTACATGGATAACTTATAACGAAATGCATCAAAAATTTGATTTTCGTAACAAAAATTTACATAACGTGATTATTATCGTTGAACTTGGGTTATCTTCATGGGTAACTCTAGATAATTGGTAACAGATTAATGAAAAAATTCTCATGAATAACTGATAGTATGATATCTATGAGCGTTGTCATATATGCCTTGTAGTCATTTTACATCCTGAGAGAGAGTCGATTTCTTTGATACATTTTTTTGTCCCTAGATTAAATTTTAGATTTGCTCCAAGAAAGGACTTGTTGCTGGGTGCTAAGTAAAAAATTACTGATATCTAATCCCCTATGCCATTAGCTATCTCATGTTTTTTTGGTGTCTCCAGTCTATTATACCTATTGGGTACTTACTTAATTACTTAAGTAAAATTATAATCATGAATTTACATAATTTTTACATAGGAACAAACCTAATGAAGATTTGGTAATAATTAATTTTTTTTTCAGCGATTTTTCGTAGAAAAGGATAAAATATTTTTGGTGGTATACCTATTTACATTAATGAAAATTATATTTACATTAATGAAAATCATAAAATAAACTTATTAGCTTAAGTATAAAGTTGTAGGGAAATTGCTGTTTTCTGGCTGTAAGTTAACAATGTGATAATGCCAAATTACGAATTTTATTTGAGGATGGCATATTTACTAATCCGGGTATCACAACTCAGAATTCGTGTCCTTGGTGGAAGTCAAACTATTTGTAGCATAACGTTTTAATGTTAGCTAGGTTTTGTTTATATAGATAAAACTTGCTCCCTGATGATGTTAATTTGCAGAGCTAAATATAATTTTCTATAATCACAACTATACAATAAATAATAAAATAAATAAAAATTGCCATTTCCTGATGGAGTTGATATATAGAAAATGCAGATAAATAACCAGACTTCAGATTGTAAGCAAGATATTCCGTTAAATACCTTAACTAAAACTAACATCATCGGCACTCAAGTTTTACAAGAATGGAGTGATACCCAAGTTGCTCATTGTCAGGATCTCTGCATCCATCAAATGTTTGAGATGCAGGTAGAGCGATCGCCCCAAGCAATTGCTGTAGTATGTGAAAATACACAACTTACTTATCGGCAATTAAATCAACGGGCAAATCAACTAGCACACCACTTACGTACTTTAGGCGTTGGTCCTGAAGTACTTGTAGGCATTTGCGTGGAGCGCTCCTTGGAGATGATCGTAGGTCTACTGGGCATTCTCAAAGCTGGAGGCGCTTATGTGCCTTTAGACCCAGCATATCCCTCAGAACGTTTAGCCTTTATCTTGGAAGACACCCAGACACCAGTATTGTTAACCCAAGAAAAATTTCTCAATAATTTACCACCGCATCAGGCGCAAGTTGTTTGTTTGGACTCAAACTGGCAAGGGAATATCCAAAACAATCAAGAAAATCCTGTCAATGAGGCGACGCCTGATAATCTCATCTACGTCATCTACACATCTGGCTCTACAGGACAGCCCAAGGGTGTAATGATTGCTCACCGTGGTATCTGCAATCAACTCCACTGGAAGCAAACAACCTTTGGATTAACTCAAACAGACAAAGTTTTACTGACTATTTCTTTTAGTTTCGACCCCTCCGTGTGGCAGATATTTTGGCCATTGTGCTTTGGAGGGCAATTGTTCATGGCTCGCCCTGCTGGACATCAGGACACTGCCTACCTGGTAAAGGTGATTACTGAACAGCAAATTACCGTCCTGGCCTTAGTACCCTCTATACTGCGTGTCTTATTAGAAGAGAAGGGAATTGAGAATTGCCGATTCCTCAGACATATTATTTGTGGTGGCGAAGCTTTACCTGGCGAACTCCTAGAACGCTTTTTCGCCCAACTGAATTTGGACAATGTTCTACATAATTGTTATGGGCCAACAGAAGCTTCTATTGATACCACTTTCTGGACTTGCCAGCGTGGAACTAATTATGCAATTGCTCCCATTGGTCGCCCCATTACGAATGCAGAGATTCACATCCTTGATGAAAACTTGCAACCTGTAGCTGTTGGCGAATCAGGCGAACTGCATATTGGCGGTATTGGTCTAGCGCGAGGCTATCTCAACCGTCCAGGATTAACCATAGATAAGTTCATTCTCGACCCTTTTAGCTCTAAACCTGGGGCACGCCTCTACAAAACTGGGGATTTGGCACGTTATTTGAGCGATGGTAATATCGAGTTTCTTGGTCGCATTGACCACCAAGTTAAAATACGTGGCTTCCGAATTGAATTAGGAGAAATTGAAGCTGTTCTTAGACAACACCTCTCTGTGAAAGAAGCTGTTGTTATCAGCAGAGAAGAAGTTCAAGGTGACAAGCGTCTTGTAGCTTATCTGACTTTAAACCTGGAACAAACAGTTAAAGTTGAGCAACTGCGTCGTTTCATACAACAGAAACTACCTATCTACATGATGCCTTCAGCTTTTGTTATCTTGACAGCTTTTCCAATGACTCCTAACGGCAAGATAGATCGCCGTTCTCTTCCAGAACCTGCTCAAACTAGACAACAAGCAGAAGAAACTTTTGTCCCTCCCAGCGATGAGATAGAACTCAAACTGGCAAGGATTTGGGAAAAAGTGCTAGGTATCAAGCCTATTGGCATCAAGGATAACTTCTTTGATTTAGGAGGCAACTCGTTGCTATCCATACGCCTGTTTGCCCAAGTCCAAAAAGCCTTTAAAAAAGATATGCCTTTGGCTATTCTTTATCAAAATCCGACTATTGAGCAATTAGCCATAATTATTCGCCAATTAGAGTTTTCGCCGTCTTTACCGTCTTTAGTACCAATTAAAGCTAATGGTTTTAAACCACCTTTATTTTTATGTCAAGGTTTTAGCTTATATCAGTCTCTAGTTCCTTATTTAGATTCAGAACAACCTGTTTATGCCCTAATATCAGAGGATGGACAGGGAATGCCAATTAGATTCAATGGAATAGAGGAACTAGCATCGCGCTACATCAATGAAATAAGAACTTTCCAACCTGAAGGCCCTTATCTTTTGGGGGGTCATTCTTTTGGAGGAGTCATAGCATTTGAAATGGCTCAACAATTGTTATCACAAGGTCAGCAAATAGCTTTACTAGCTTTGTTTGATTCTTATGTACCAAGTACAATTAAAAAAGGGTCTGTATCCAAGAGCCTATCATACAACTTGAATCAACTTTTAAAAATTGGGCCTGCCTATCTTCTAAAATATGGCATAGAACGGTTGTCAAAAAAATATGGTAATTTCGCTCTGAAAAATAAATTTATTAGAATTAAAAAACTCCAATATCTAGTTAGCCAAGCGGCATACTTTAAACTTGTAAAAGAATATGCAACAAAGTATATACCGCAACCTTATTTAGGTCGTATAACTCTTTTTATGGCTAGTGATAGGCGTTTTCAGGATGAGCCTGAACTAGGTTGGACTAAGTTGGCGAATGGAGGATTGGAGATACATGAGATTCCTGGGGATCACATTAGTATTTTCCAAGAGCCTAGCATCCGGTTAATCGCTAAAAAATTAGAGCTTTCTATAGATGAGGGTCTGAGTTAATATTAGAGAATTAAGTCTTAACTTCTCGTTTTGTGGCATGGCTTTGTTTGATTTATTCTTGCCCACTTATTTAGTATTACAAATTGAACAGAGGTAATTCTTGTGGCATTAAAAGCGCGAATAACTTTTGTTATTAGACTTTAAGTTAGTAAACAATCCACAATCCACTGATGTTATATAGACGATTTGGACGCACCGAATTACAGATGCCAGTGTTTTCCTGTGGTGGCATGAGATATCAGTTCAAATGGGAGGATGTTCCCAATCATGAAATTCCTGCTGATAACCAGGCGAATCTAGAAGCGACGATTAAAAGGGCGGTTGAGGTTGGAATTAATCATATTGAAACTGCTCGTGGCTATGGCACTTCCGAAATGCAATTGGGGAGAATATTACCCAAGTTTCCCCGCGAAAAGTTGATTGTTCAAACCAAAATCAGTCCAAAGGCAGATGCGAAAGAATTCCGTGACACATTTGAACAATCATTGCGAAATCTCCAACTAGATTATGTTGACCTTTTAGGGTTGCACGGTATCAATCATTCTGAGTCGTTAGATGACAGCATCCGTCCCGGTGGTTGTTTGGAAGTAGCGCAGCAGTTGCAAGCAGAGGGAAAAGTTAGATTTATTGGCTTTTCCACACACGGCTCAACAGAGTTAATTGTGCAAACAATTAATACCAATCAATTTGATTATGTAAACTTGCATTGGTACTACATTAATCAATGGAATTGGGCAGCAATTGAAGCAGCTAAACGCCACGACATGGGGGTGTTTATTATTAGTCCATCTAATAAAGGTGGTTTGTTGTATGAACCTCCACAAAAATTAGTAAATCTTTGCGCCCCGTTGAGTCCAATGGTGTTTAATGATTTATTTTGTTTGAGTCATCAAGAGGTACATACTCTAAGCATAGGAGCAGCAAAACCACAAGATTTTGATGAACACCTGAAGACTTTAGAATTAATCGATCGGGCATCAGAAATTTTGCCACCAATTTTAGCAAGGTTGGAAGAAGAAGCGATCGCGACTTTGGGAGAAGATTGGGTAAAATCCTGGGAAACAAATCTACCAACCTTTGACCAAACCCCTGGTGAGGTAAATATTCGGGTGATTTTGTGGCTGCGGAATTTAGCGATCGCCTACGATCTGGTAGAGTACGCTAAAATGCGCTACAACCTCCTTGGCAATGGTGGCCACTGGTTCCCCGGCAATAAGGCCGATCGGCTAGACGAGTTAGACTTACGGCGATCTATCGCCCGCAATCCCCACGCCGACAAAATCCCTCAACTTCTAGAACAAGCTCATCAGTTGTTGGTAGGTGAAGAGGTCAAACGTCTATCTCGCACTTGATAAATTGCATAAATAGGGCATTGGCTATGACGTATGGGAAATAGTAAACAATAATTATCAATGCCCAATCCCCAATCCCCAATCCCCAATCCCCAATCCCCAATCCCCAATCCTAGTGAGATTTTTTCGTATCTGCTGATTTAGCTGCCTTCGGTATAACTAGCACCTTATCAACGCGATTACCATCCATATCCATCACTTCAATTCGCATACTATGCCATTCAAAATAATCTGCGGCGGCAGGAATACGACCTAAATGGGTGATGACAAAACCGCCTAATGTCTGATAGCTACCGCGTTCCTCAGATTCCCATTGTTCCATACCGAAAAGTTCCAAAAACTCCTCCACAGGCAACATCCCATCTAAAAGCCAGGAACCATCTTCGCGTTGGACAGCTTGTGGTTGATCCTGTCCATCTGTGGAAGGAACATCACCGACAATTTCGATCATGATGTCATTGAGAGTGACTAATCCTTGAATCACACCATATTCATCCACTACTAGCGCCATGTGAGTGATGGTTTGCTTAAACAATTCCAAAACTTTCAAGCCACGGGTACTTTCTGGCACAAATACGGGCTGTCGCAATCCAATGGTCAAGTCTAGAGCTTCCCCTCGGAAACTCCTAGCTAACAAGTCGGTGACAGGAATAACACCCAGTACATTGTCAAGTCCCCCTTGACAAACTGGATACCGAGAATAGGAACTATCAACCATTTTTTGGCGATTTTCTTCGGCAGAGTCGTCTAAATCTAGCCAGACAATATCGGGACGGGGTGTCATTAAGTAGCTGACAGGGCGATCGCCTAAACGAAAGACTCGCTCCACCATATCCTGTTCAGCTTCCTCAAAGGTTCCCGCCTCAGTCCCTTGCTCAATTAAAATTTTAATTTCTTCTTCGGTGACTTGCGGCTCGGTAGAAGCTGTAATTCCTAGTAATCGCAGGATCAAATCTGTAGATGCACTTAAGAGAAAGACTACAGGAGAAGCGATCGCAGCCAAGGCTTGCATTGGAATAGCTACAATTGAGGCAATCCTTTCTGGGTTATTTAATGCCAGACGCTTCGGTACCAATTCCCCAACAATGAGTGAGAAATACGTAATGAGCAAAACCACTATTCCAAAGGATATCGGTTCACTATAAGGTGCTAATAAGGGAATAAGTCGCACATAGACTGCTACTCGGCTAGCAATTGTTGCTCCTCCAAAAGCACCAGTCAGGATACCGATCAGGGAAATACCTACCTGGACGGTTGACAAAAAGTGATTTGGAGACTCAGCTAGTTTCAATGCTGCCCTTGCTTTGGCATCTCCTTGATTGGCAAGCTGCTGTAGCCTAACTTTCCGTGCCGAGACAATCGCCATCTCAGACATAGAAAACACGCCATTGGCAATAATTAGCACCAAAATGATTAAAATTTCAAAAGTTATGGAGGACATGTTTAAAATTGCGGTTTATCAGAGCGAACGTAGCTCAATCCCTAGTATCTAGTATTAAAGGTGCTTTGTTCAGATGCCTTATCCCAACGACAAATATTGACGCCCACCTACTTATAGTTCTTAAGTTTATCGTAAATTAAAGGGTTTAAGAACCTGCAATCTATATGTAGCACCCATTTCAGTCGGGGTTTGTCTTGAGAAATCGCTCCACTTGGGATGCATCCCAAGACCGCGTTTCTCGCTAAATCCCCGTCTGAAATGTCTTTAATTTTGAATTTTGTTAGCGCAGCGTAAAGCCTTCTCTACGAGACGCTACGCGAACGGCATGGCAACGCTATGAGCGAGTCCGCGAACGTCATTTTGAATTTTGAATTGTTAATAGTGGCTGTGCATTATTTTTCCACCGAAGCAATAAGAAAGCTGTTAACACTTTTAAAATGGTTGACATAAACTGCCTCAAGATTTTCTGACCCACAAAGACTTCCATAGCTAAGTAGTACTTATGTCATTTTCTTCTATTGTGCGTGCCTTAGGCCGATCGTCGCTCACTACTGAATTTATTTCTAAGCTGAATCGACAACAAGAATTGCGGTTAAATGGCATTTCCCGACTGCCCAAGACTCTGGTAGCTTCAGCATTAGCACAGGCTCAGGGCAAGGATTTGTTCGTGGTTTGCGCCACTCTGGAGGAGGCTGGACGCGTTTATGCACAACTGGAGGCAATGGGATGGCAAACAGTACATTTTTATCCCACCTCCGAGGCTTCTCCCTACGAACCCTTTGACCCGGAAACTGAAATGAGTTGGGGACAAATGCAGGTATTGGCGGATTTGGGGATGGGGGATCGAGGGCTGGGGACTGGGGACTGGGGACTGGGGGGACAAGGGGGAATTAGTGAAAAAGTTACTCCCTTGTCTCTTCCCAATTCCCAATTCCCAGTCCCCAATCCCGGAGCGAAGCGACCCTTAGCGATTGTCGCTACTCAAGGGGCGTTGCAACCTCATTTGCCTCCACCAGAAGCTTTTGGGCAATTCTGTCTTACTCTGAAAAAGGGGATGGAATTAGATTTGAATGCCTTCAGTGAGAAAATAACTATTTTGGGGTACGAAAGAGTGCCTTTGGTGGAAATGGAAGGACAATGGAGCCGACGGGGCGATATTGTTGATGTGTTTCCGGTTTCCTCTGAGTTTCCAGTCCGGTTGGAATGGTTTGGCGATGAAATTGAGCAAATGCGAGAATTTGATCCCACAACCCAACGTTCCGCCCTCGATAAAGTTGATCAGATAATTCTTACCCCCACTAGCTTTACTCCTGTGGTGATGGCAGCACTCAACAAGAGTGCCCAGTTCCGAGTGCTGAGTGCTGAGTTAAATTCTGACTCAGAACTTTTAACTCCTAACTCATCCCTGATTGAGGGTAGTCGGCGCTTTTTGGGGTTAGCGTTTGAGCAACCAGCATCTCTGCTAAACTACTTAACAGAAAACACCCTGATTGCCATTGATGAGCCAGAACAGTGTCATGCTCATAGCGATCGCTGGGTAGAAAATGCTGAGGAACAATGGGGAATGGGGAATGGGGTAGATTCTTCCCCTACTCCCCACTCCCTACTCCCAACTCCCCATTCATTACCGAAAATTCACCGTTCTTTTGATGACTGTTTGGCTGATGTTGCCAAATTTAAAACATTATATTTATCAGAACTGTCAGAGGAAAATAATGGGATCAATCTTGCCAGCCGTCCGGTTCCAGCTACGCCACACCAGTTTGCTAAACTAGCTGAAACTATTCGCCAAGAACGCGATCGCAATTTCTCGATTTGGCTGCTTTCTGCTCAACCTTCCCGTTCTGTCTCGCTGTTGCAAGAACATGATTGTCCGGCTCAGTTTATCCCCAATCCCCGCGATTACCAAGCGATTGATAAACTGCAAATCAACCATATTCCCATAGCCCTAAAATATTCTGGTCTTGCGGAACTTGAAGGTTTTATCCTGCCTACTTATCGAGTAGTAATCGTTACAGATCGAGAATTTTTTGGGCAGCATTCCTTGGCGACTCCCGGCTATATCCGCAAGCGCCACAAAGCTACCTCTAAACAAGTTGATCCCAATAAGCTACGTCCCGGTGATTATGTAGTTCACAGAAATCATGGTGTTGGTAAATTTGTCAAGCTGGAAAGTTTGACGATTAATGACGAAACCCGTGATTATTTAGTGGTGCAATATGCTGATGGGTTACTTAGAGTCGCAGCCGATCAAGTAGGGGCTTTATCCCGGTTCCGCGCCGGAGGTGATAAAGCACCGGAACTCAACAGAATGACTGGTAAAGCTTGGGAAAATACCAAGAATAAAGTCCGCAAAGCGATCAAAAAATTGGCGGTGGACTTGTTGAAACTGTATGCAGCGCGATCGCAACAACAAGGTTTTAGCTTTCCCAATGATATGCCTTGGCAGGAGGAATTGGAAGATTCTTTCCCCTACCAACCCACGACGGATCAGCTTAAAGCTGTCCAAGATGTAAAACGCGACATGGAAAGCGATCGCCCAATGGATCGCTTAGTTTGTGGCGATGTCGGTTTTGGAAAGACGGAAGTGGCGATTCGTGCTGTTTTTAAAGCAGTTACCGCCGGTAAACAAGTGGCACTCCTTGCGCCAACGACTATTTTAACACAGCAGCATTACCATACACTCAAAGAACGTTTTGCACCTTACCCCGTGAATGTCGGTTTGCTCAACCGTTTTCGGTCTGCTGAAGAACGCCGCGATATTCAAAAGCGATTGGCAACGGGTGAATTAGATGTAGTTGTTGGTACACAGCAACTTCTAGGTAAAGGTGTGACATTCAAGGATTTAGGACTGTTGGTGGTGGATGAAGAACAGCGATTTGGGGTAAATCAGAAGGAGAAAATTAAAAGCTTGAAAACTCAAGTGGATGTGCTTACCCTCTCTGCCACTCCCATTCCCCGAACTTTGTATATGTCCTTGTCGGGAATTCGGGAAATGAGTTTGATTACTACACCACCCCCAACCAGACGTGCGATTAAAACCCATTTGTCACCGATAAATTCTGAAAGTATCCGCAGTGCAATTCGTCAAGAATTAGACAGAGGCGGACAGGTATTTTATGTAGTTCCACGAGTGGACGGCATTGAAGAGACAACAGCCAATTTGCGAGAAGTCATACCGGGAGCTAGATTTGCGATCGCTCACGGTCAAATGGATGAAAGCGAGTTAGAATCAACCATGCTCACTTTCAGCAATGGCGACGCAGACATCCTTGTTTGTACGACAATTATTGAATCTGGCTTAGATATTCCACGAGTCAACACGATTTTGATTGAAGATGCTCACCGCTTTGGATTAGCACAGTTGTATCAATTACGCGGTCGTGTGGGACGTGCAGGGATACAAGCTCATGCTTGGTTATTTTATCCGAAGCAACGGGCATTATCTGATGCAGCACGGCAACGATTACGAGCGATTCAGGAATTTACTCAGTTAGGTTCTGGATATCAACTGGCGATGCGCGATATGGAAATCAGAGGCGTGGGTAACTTGTTAGGTGCTGAACAATCCGGTCAGATGGATGCCATCGGTTTTGATTTATATATGGAAATGCTCGAAGAAGCAATTCGGGAAATCCGAGGACAAGAAATTCCGAAAGTGGAGGATACCCAGATTGACCTCAACCTGACGGCGTTTATTCCAGCAGATTACATCACCGATTTGGATCAAAAGATGAGTGCTTACCGGGCGGTAGCTACAGCCAAATCTAAATCAGAATTAAAGCAGATTGCAGCCGAGTGGAGCGATCGCTATGGTAGTTTACCTGTCCCTGCAAATCAACTTTTGCGAGTCATGGAACTCAAACAGCTAGCGAAAAAACTCGGATTTAGCCGCATTAAACCAGAACAAAAACAGCACGTCGTTTTAGAAACGCCGATGGAGGAACCAGCTTGGAATTTGTTGGCGGCGAATTTACCAGACAATCTCAAGACCCGCTTTGTCTATTCTCCTGGGAAAGTGACGGTGCGCGGGTTAGGAGTTTTTAAAGCAGATCAACAATTACAAAATTTGATTGATGCTTTCGGGAGAATGCAAGGTGCAATTCCAGAGGTCGCTGTTCTTTGATCAGTAGAAAAAGATTAGTCATCAAGTGAAAACACATCTCAGACTTACTGAGAAGTATTTTAGAGTAAAATAAGGTGTTCAAAGCATAGACAATGACAAGCAGTTGCAAAGAGTGAAAACATGGAAACTCCAACTAAAAGGCAAGCGTTAATCAAGGCTATTAATGAACAATTAGAACTGGCTTATGACGATACATTGCAAGAGATTTTATCCCTGTTGCAAATCCGTAAACAGGAAGAGAGTCGGACGAAAGAGACTTTGAAGAGGGATTAAAAGATATCGCAGAAAATGGCACTCTAACTTGGTCAGAACATCAGCAAAAGTATAGCATTTCAGGTTTAGATTACCCCAATTGCGGAAGCTCATATTGAGCAAGCTTATCGCTGGTATGGAGATCCTAAAATAACTTGGTTTGCCAGTTATCTTAGAAAAAAAGTCCGAACACCTTAGAGGGTCGGACAGATTAAAGTTTAAGACCAATTTATCCATCTAGCCCATAAACTTATGAGGTCAGGATACCCCGTTGAGCCAACTCCATAACTATGACGCTATAGCAACCACGATAGGCTGCTTCTTTACGACCCACTTCAGCAGGTTTACCCTTATTGTCTTCATTTTCCTTAAGCACTATTCCAGCCATCTCGTCGATCGTAGCTTTTAATAATTCTTCAGGGTTGACTAGCCACTCTAGCTCCCCTTCTTCCCAAGCCGCACGAGAAATACTCTAATTGTCAAGCGATCAGTCCTATTAGAGACAGAGTGATCGCACATTGGCCTGGTGTTAATAGTCCGGTATTATTTTAGGTTAAATCCAAGCATAAACGCCCAAGTGGCGATCGCAAACAACCCCAACAGAGTGCAAGCAGAGATAATTTATAGTATGACTTTCGTAACGATTGACAGCCATGACAGAGCTACTTGAACAAGCGATCGCCAAACTAAAAAACTTGCCTGCCAATGAACAAGATGCGATCGCGGCAATGATTTTAGAAGAACTAGAAGATGAGCGCTCTTGGGATGAAGCTTTCGCCCGTTCCCCTGATGTACTCGCTTTCCTGGCAACTGAGGCAATGGCTGAATACCGCGCAGGAAAAACCCAAGAGTTAGATCCAGATACATTGTGAAGTCACGTATAACCGCTCAGTTTCGTCAAGGGTTTGCTGATCTTCCTGAGCAAATTCAAGAGCAAACGCGTCAGGCATACCGCTTCTTCAAACAAGATCCGAGCCATCCCAGCTTGCGCTTCAAAAAAGTACATCCAGAACTACCAATTTATTCAGCACGGATTAGCAAAAATTATCGAGCGGTTGGACAGTTAGATGGAGATACCGTTATTTGGTTTTGGCTTGGTTCACACGCAGAGTATAACAAGTTGCTCTCTCTGTTGTAGTGACACAGTGCGATCGCGCACAGCAAATAGTTGAACTATTAAATTTAGAAGAGTAGATTGATGAAGACACTGAACCAGAAGAACCAGCAGATTGAGAAGCCGTCCTTAGAATATTATTTAAATCTTCAGTACCCTGTAACACTTTATCCCGACCCAGAGGAAGGATATGTAGCTCAAATTAAAGATTTACCTGGATGTCTTACCCAAGGCGAAACCCTTGAAGAGACAATGGCAAATCTCAATGAAGCGCGGGAATTGTGGATTGAGACAGCTTATGAAGCTGGCGATCGCATTCCCTTACCAAGTACTAATGATAGCTATAGCGGTAAACTAATACTACGGATGCCAAAATCTTTACATCAACGTTTAGCTGAGACTTCTGAACGGGAAGGCGTTAGTCTCAACCAGTATATTGTGTCTTTGTTGAGTGCAGCAATCTTATAGGATGCTTGAAAAGTATTAGGCGAATAGAATTCGCTACTACACAAAACTTAGTCCACCTCCGTGGACTAAGAGAAAATCAAGAATTTTTAACCCACGGAGGTGGGTTTTGTCTGTATAGCCAAGCCAGTGCGGTCTTGGGGGTTTCCCCCATGAGCAACTGGCGTGCGACTTCTAGTCGCCAGGGCTAGTAATAAATTAGACTTTTCAAACATCCTCTTAGTAAATTTTCAGATAAGCTATAAATATTCAAAAAAGACTTCAGGTACTAATTTGAATTCTCCTGATTTCAAGCGAGATATATCTATCCATAATGCTCTATGTTTATGATGTTGTGATTCTGAAAAAACTAAACTTTCTAGTTGATAAAATTTTGAATCAGCAAAGTCACATTGATAAAGCTGAATAATTTCATGACCTTGCCTGCCATTAAATATAAACAGGTTCTCTATACAACCGAGATATTTAATATTCGTTAAGTCTGCTTGAATTTCCTCTTGAAACTCACGTTTTAAGGCGGCGTGGCTGGTTTCGCCAAATTCAACACCACCGCCTAAAGCCCGATAAAATGTTTCTTGCTTTACGGGGTCGTAGCCTTCAGAAAGAAATATGCGTTCGCCATTCCGAATTAGCCCCAAGGCTATTACCCGAATTTCACCTGCTTTATTCATTTTTATAACTAATTATCGTAGATAGACTGAGGACGACTTTCACTATCCTCAATAGGCCAATCGGGATTTTCGCCACCGATGTACAATTCTTCAATGGTGACATATTCCTGACTTAGTTGTGTGAGAGCGTTGATTAAAATATCCAGTGCGATCGCATCACTGGTTCCTAAGTCAAACCAACAGCGCCCCCACTGTCCCTCATATTCAAACTCACCGATGTTGTGCATCAGTGCTAATAGGCTTTTGTCATAACCTTGTTCATCATAATTCATATAGCTGATATCGAGTCCAGTGTCCTGCACCTGAAGATTCTCTGCATTAAATGCACCCAATTTACCCAGATAAAACCAGGAATTGAAAACTTCTTCTACATACTGCTTTTCACGCGCAGAAGGATTTGTACTGAATTTCAGCCAAATCCACATATCAAAAGGATTAATTTCGCGAAACTGAATCTCCATTTTGGTCTAATATCTCAATTACTGTTCTGCAAATAAGCATATCAAAGTAGGGAGTGGGAAATGGGGAATAGGGAATGGGGGTTAAGGATTTTTCAGGCTAATAGCATTTTTGCGTTCACTCTCAATTTGTTTGACTAAATCGCCTGGGAGTTGGGATTTTTTAGTCAATGCTTTGTCAAAATTTGCGATCGCTTCCTGGATTATCTGCTGGCTTTTTTCTTTTTGCCCCAATTCTTTCAGGATTTGGGCTTTGAGATAATAAATTTCTGGATTATCGGATGTGGTTTTAATTGCTCGGTTGACATACTCTAGTGCTTGTGCATACCTTTTTAAATCCCGGTAAGCAAGAGCAACACCCCGATCTACTAGATACTGGGGAGCAGCATTTTGTTCTAAGCGTCCAATTGCCTGATCTGGGCTAGCAAAAGGCAAATTAACCGCCAATAATAAATCCATATAACCCTTGATTAAATTCAGTTCTGGATCGTTGGCAGAGATTGCCTCGGCTTTATCTAAATATTCATAAACTTGTCGCAACTGACTAAAGGCTTGCGGTACACCCTTGACTGTACCCTCACGGGTGATAACTACTGCACCCTCTAAAAAATGACCAACAGCAGTGTATAAATTACCACGCAATGGATCGCTAGAAATCAGTTTTTGTCCAGTTTCTAAAGTTTTCTGGCTGTAGGTGTCGAGTTTAGCCCAATCCTTATTTCCGTATGCTAAAGATGCCTTTATGGCATAAGCTAGAGGTTCGTTTGGCTCTTTGGATATTGCTTGTTGTAGATAACGATCTGCGGCTGGATAATTGCCCTGTTGGAAAATAGCTTTAAAAGCTGCTTCTGTTTGGTCGCCAATTTGATGAGGTTCGCGATCGCGAAAGGGATCGCCAGCTAGAGAAGGACTTACCCACAAATTAAGTGCGATTGCCCAAGGGGCAACACCAAAGGCGATCGCAGCTGCAAAAGCAGTCTGAGCAAGGGTAATGAGTTGAGCAGACACTATTAATCGAGGAGAAGAAAACCTTTTAGTCATTTTAACCCTCAGAATAATTGCGGTTGAAATAGTTGTATGTGTTACTTAGAATACAAAAAATGGTTAAGTTTAATTTAACTGAAAAAAGGCAGGGGGCAGGAGTTATTTCTCTATCACTCAGCACTCAGCACTCAGCACTGTTTCAAGGTGAGTCTGCCACAATAGAGAAAATGTAAATGATTCTTGCTGCGATATTAAGGTGTTAAGGCAGATAATTCGCTATAAATTTTTCCAGAATTTTCTAGATACCTCAGTGTAGTTAATCAGTAATTTGCTGACTTTTTGGTAATCTTAACAAATGCTCTATCTCCGAAATGTAAATTATCATCCTACAGCGTGCCCAACAGCGATTCTCAAATCGATCAACTTGGAATTAGCACCCCAGCAGCTAGGTCTGATTATTGGCCCAAGTGGTTCAGGTAAAAGTACCTTACTAGAAATTTTGTCGGGTCTAGCCGAACCCACAACCGGCGCACTCTTCTGGCGGGAACAAGAACTGATAGCCGAACAGCTACAACAATTGGCTGGGTTGGTATTTCAATTTCCAGAGCGGCACTTTTGCGGCGGTTCGATTTTAGAAGAATTGCGTTTAGGACATCCTGAGTTAGGGTCAGAACGAGTCAGACAAGCGCTGAGTGAAGTGGGATTAGAGCATTTATCGCTTTCCGTTGCTCCTCATGCTTTGAGTGGTGGTCAGCAACGACGTTTAGCTTTAGCAGTGCAATTGATTCGCCAGCCAAATTTACTGTTATTAGATGAACCCACCGCTGGGTTAGATTGGTCAATGCGTCGGCAACTGGTAAATTTATTAGCGAAACTGAAACAAGATTGGACACTGTTAATAGTGACACACGATGCTGGGGATTTGCTAGCGATCGCAGATCGTTGCTGGACACTCAACCACGGTGAACTAGAATCAGTAGACCCAAAGACACTAGAAGCCAAAGCTAAAGAACCTCTACCAGCAGTATAAATAGGGAGTGGGGAAATGAGAGGGCAAGAATTTTAGATTTTAGATTTTGGATTTTAAATTGAAGGTTCTTGCGCCCCTTTTATGGTGATTGAGGATTGATTGTGACAAAACCCTTGCGGGGTAAGGGTTATAAGAAATTATGGTACTGTTTTAAATGAAATGCTTACAGGGTAAGGCTTTTAATGGTTTTGAACCAGGTTTTCCATAAAAATAACCGAAGAACCAAATTGAATAATCCAAAATTTAAAATCCAAAATCCAAAATTGAATTGCCCAATTCCCAATTCCCAATGACTAACTTATTGCCTGAGATGGCAGAAATCTGGCAGCAAACTCTCAATTGGCAACCAACTGTCCAACAGCAAGCGCAATTTCAAAAGCTTTATGAGTTAATTCTAGAAGGTAATCGCCAACTAAATTTAACTCGCATTACTGACCCCCAAGAATTTTGGGAAAAACATCTCTGGGATTCTCTGCGAGGAATTGCACCCCTATTATCAACAAATTTCTCTACTGCTTCCCCTGCTCTCATTGATATTGGTACAGGTGCAGGTTTTCCAGGTATTCCAGTGACAATTACTGTACCTAATTGCACAATTACTCTTCTCGATTCCACTCGTAAAAAAATTACTTTTATCGATGATATATTAACTGAACTTGCCCTTACCAATGCCAAAACTCTTGTTGGTAGGGCTGAAGAAATCGGTCATCATCCCCAGCATCGATTAGCTTACGATATTGCATTGATTCGTGCTGTAGGTGCAGCCTCGGTATGTGCAGAATATACCCTACCACTGCTCAAACAGGGCGGTTTAGCCATAATTTATCGCGGTAATTGGACAGAAGATGAAACAACTGCTTTGCAGAATGCTGTGAAGCAGTTGGGTGGCGTGATTGAATCAATCGAACAATTTACAACACCCCTGAGTCACAGCATCCGCCACTGTGTCTATTTGCGTAAGGTAGCCACCACACCAATTCAGTTTCCCCGTGCTATTGGTGTACCTACCCAAAAGCCTCTTTAACTAATTCGTAATTCGTAATTCCAAAGGGTACAGAGCTATAAGAATCCGGTTTAATTTCTAAAAAAATGCTTCGTGGCGTGGCAAGCTTAAAATAGTTCATTAGATGTAGGTTGGGTGGGTGGAGCGGAGTGCAACCCAACATATATCAGGATGTTGGGTTACGCAAAGCCTCCACCCAACCTACAATTTTTTTTGCTAATTCGTAATTACGAATTACGAATTATTTGGACAGGAGAGGAAGATCAAGTTTTTCTCTTTTCTATCTCTTCCTGCTTTTCTCCTTGTCTCAATCTTTAAGCAAATTTACTTGCGGCTGCAAACCGCTTGTTAATCTCATCCCAATTAACTACCTTCCACCAAGCATCTAAATAATCGGTGCGGCGATTCTGGTAATTGAGATAATATGCATGTTCCCATACGTCATTACCCAGGATAGGATATTTGCCTTCACTTAAAGGACTATCTTGATTAGCTGTAGTTGTCACTTCCAACTTGCCATTTTTGTTACGTACTAGCCAAACCCAACCACTACCAAAACGACCAGCACCAGCTTCGTTAAACTGTTTTTTGAAAGCTGCAAAAGAGCCAAAGTTTTGATTAATAGCAGACGCTATATCTCCTGTTGGTTCTCCCCCACCTTTTGGCTTCATAATTTTCCAGAACATTGAGTGGTTGACATGACCACCCCCATTATTGCGTACTGTTTTGCGAATATCTTGTGGTACTTTGTCAAGTTTCTGCAACAGTTCTTCAACAGTTTTACCTTTGAGTTCTGGGTGTTTATCTAAAGCTGCATTCAGGTTTTTCACATACGTTGCGTGGTGTTTGTCGTGGTGAAATTGCATCGTTTTGGCATCGATGTGCGGTTCCAGTGCTTCGTAGGCGTAAGCTAAAGGGGGCACTTGGATAGCACCTGTTGTATTTGGTGTTGTATCGGGAATTGCAGTATTTCCCTCAGG
Source organism: Nostoc sp. (assembly GCF_036917975.1). Classification (GTDB taxonomy): domain Bacteria; phylum Cyanobacteriota; class Cyanobacteriia; order Cyanobacteriales; family Nostocaceae; genus Nostoc. The sequence goes on along the minus strand of NZ_JBALEJ010000043.1, from coordinate 20,757 downwards.
AGATTTTTCTGCTAATGCACAAGCATCTAATGCAAAAGCACCCGCACCTACTGTGAATATGAACAAGAAATGGCGTCGATTAATAGTCATATAAGTTTTACAGCGAAATCGATTAAATCTCTATTGCAGTTTTTATTTTCTTAGATTGTGGCTACAAAAAATTGGGAATTGGCGATTATTGCTGGCAGTTTAAGAAACTTTTTTTAAACTTGTAATATTAAGTACTAACATTCAAAACTTTATGTATTTTTACTTAAGCTATCTTTTTACAACTAATCATAGGTTCGCACCCAACCACCAAAAATAAACCCCGTCACCACAAGAGGCGCTACGGGGTGTTAAGGGAATTATGGGGTATTGGGTGGTTAATAGCTTTTACCAGTACTAAGTTACGTTTCATACTAAAATTCAGAAACCGATTGAGAGCTTTCAAATATTATCGCACCTTTAGTGACTTATAACTGCCTAGTAACGATTTTAGACAGTACTGGTGTGATTCTTTATTTTTTACAGGATTTTTAGAGCGTCTTTCAGTACGTTGCCTGTGGCGGTTACGGTCTAATTCATCAATAACGCACTGAAAAAATTTGTTCAACAGTTAGATTTAAATCTGGAAATGTTGGCGACTCTATACGGTCGTCTCCTCTAAACTGTTTACCACGATATTCACCCTCATCACTTAAAGAGTAAATTGTGATTGTTGGCTGTTTGGGGTCGCCTATCAATTCCTTGCTACCCAAAGCAGCATAATCCACAATCCAATATTCTTGAATACCCATTTCTTCATAATCGGCAAACTTTTTATGATAATCATCTCTCCAGTTAGTACTGACCACTTCAATCACTAATGGAATTGAAGCTGGTTTACTAAGGATAGATTGTTTCTCCCATAATGGTTCATTATCCAAGTTAGAAAAATTCATTAATAAAACATCAGGATAGTACCCTGACATTTTATTTTCTGGCTTCACTGTGGCGGTTTTAGGTATGCCGTAATAAAGTTTAAGACGAAGACACTCGTACCCTAACGTCATTGTTAAAAATGCCACTATTTGCTCGTGTTTCCCTGGTGGTGGCGGCATTTGAATAATATCTCCATCGTGTAATTCATAACGAATGTTTTCCGGTTGTGTTTCTAAAAACTCAAAATATTCATCAAATGTAAATAGTTTTTGTAGTGATTGAATCATTATTTCATCCTGATTATGGATATAAACACTTCTCTCTGCTGTAACCTGAAAATTAAGAGTTAACGGGGTGTAGCGGTGAAAAGTGAAAACAATTATATTTTACACTCCGAAGCGCTTATAATATTCTATCCCCAGTTTTGGGATCAAATACAAACAATTGATTTAAATCGAGTTGTAGAGAAAGGCGATCGCCTGGACGTGGGCGCACATCCCCACCTACCTGAATATTCAACACCACCGCCGAACCAGGTAAGCCAGCACGAATCAAAGTTTCCCTCCCCAAAGGTTCCACCACCTTAACTTCCACAATCAGCTGACTCTCATTTCCTTCTTGGCGTTTTGGTGAATCAGCGCTGTAGGCGGGTTTCCCGCCGTAGGCGACTGTGAACCCGGAGGGCGATTCGTTAATAAAAATATGCTCTGGACGAATCCCCAAATCATAACTGTATCCCTGACGCAACTGTAATTTTTCTTTCACATCTGCTGAAATTCCTAATAACTGCCCACTCACATCAAAGCTGTTATTTTCATAGATTGCAGGCAGAATATTCATTGGTGGACTGCCTAAAAAACTTGCCACCATCTGATTAGCAGGACTTGCATAAATAGTTTGGGGATCGCCGATTTGTTGAATCCGTCCGCGATTGAGTACGACAATTTTATCAGCCAAAGTCATGGCTTCAACTTGATCGTGGGTGACGTAAATAGTTGTAATGCCTAACTCTTGATGTAACTGTTTCAATTCAGCCCTGGTATCATCGCGCAATTGAGCATCTAAATTAGATAAAGGTTCATCAAGTAAAAACACTTGGGGTTCACGAGCGATCGCTCTTCCTAATGCTACCCGTTGTTGCTGTCCCCCGGAAAGTTGTTTGGGTTTACGATCCAGCAGGTGATCCAGAGAAAGCGATCGCGCCACATTCATCACCCGTTCTTGAATGATTTTCCGGTCAACTTTCCGCATTTGCAAGCCAAAGCCGATGTTTTGGGCCACACTCATGTGAGGATAGAGAGCGTAGTTTTGGAACACCATCGCCACATCCCGTTGTCTGGCGGGGATATTATTCACCAAGCGATCGCCAATAAAGAGTTTACCAGATGTAGCGGTTTCTAAACCTGCGATCGTTCGCAAAATTGTAGACTTACCACAACCCGATGGCCCAACTAAAACCCAAAATTCGCCATCAGGAATTTCAAAGGTAATATCCTCAATAGCGGTGACATTGTTAAATCTACGCTTAATATCTTCTAGACGAACGTTTGCCATGATCTGATTTGATATTTTCAGTTTGGGATCTGCGGCACTTCCAACTCACTACTAGGAGGTTTGATCCGCCCCCTCCGAGGAACTGTGAGGCTGCTTTGCAAGTGCATAAACTTGGTTGTTATGCACAAATCTAATCAGAAATCTTAGAGCCTCGTTGACCGCATCAGCATTGGGAAAAACCTCTGCAACATCAGGTTCTAAACGAATTGTTATCTTACCAAAGCTCTTTCGTTCAGAACCAAACTTTCTGACTTTTAGGCTCTTTAAGTCATACTCTGATCGTAGACTACAGCACGATATTTTTGACTTCTCAGACATCCTTTAAACAAAGTTCAATTACTTGTTTCATATTAGCCATCAACTCATCAATTATTTCTCCTTGACTGTAACAGGCTTTTAGCTGAGGGACTTCTCCGACATAGTAGCCATCTTCATCCCGTTCAATGATGACGTAGAATTCTCGGTTAGTGGGATTGATCATAATCTCTTTATACATAGGCTCAAAATCATTTTTCTGGATTCTTCGACCAAGCTGGGTGAGAGAGTAAAGAAGCAAAGACTCGTACTCCCCGGAGTTGATTAGAGAGGGGTAAATGACCTCTAGGGGCGCTCAAATCCCAGGTAAACTCGTTAGGGTATCGCGTCCAGCTATTACCTGCTTTCCAGCCAATTTTCGGCCAGAAATTCTCCCAATTTTTACCCAAATTTAACCAGATTTCTCGTTGCACTGAAAAGCCAAATTTACCTTCCGAGTGGATTAACCAGAGGTTATTAATGGTTTGCAAGTCAACAGCCGAGGTATTTTCTACCTCAGTAAAATACAACCATTTTCGTTGTACAGCCGTTGGCCCTGATAGTTCACACATTTTTTCGATGGTGACGCGATCAGCTGCTTGGAAGTCTTGAACTGCAAGTAGCTGTTGCAAAGAATTGTAGTTAATCCCGCACTCTGATTTTAGAGGTACAATTCCCTCAGGAAAAGAGGAGCGCAGAAATTCTTTGACTTGAGGTGCATCAGAGTTATAGAGGACTTGGTAAGCTTTGCCATCAATCCAAGTTGCTGGGTTCTCACGTCGTTTCAGTAAAAATTCCATCAACACGTCTAATCCCTCATTACCCAACTCAGCTAACTGTGGGATTATCTGTTGTTGGACTTTTTCAGACCCAGCGATTAACGGTCGTCGGAGGGAGTCGATGTCATTTGCCGAGTCTGATAAAATCATTGGGTCTGTCATGCCATTCTCGTTTTAGCGGTCAGTGAAAGAGCGGTAAGCTATTGGGCTTCTCTAAAGTGAAGCACTGATAGCGAAAAGTAGTTTACTACTTTTGATCGTACAAAATTGCGATCGCTTCACTGAATCCCACACTTAATCCCCAAATAATGTACAAGGGGAATAGGGGGAAAATCTGGAGATTAGGGACTGGGACTGGGGACTGGGTACTGGGGACTGGGTACTACGACTGAGGGGACATGGAGGACAAGGGTGAATTATTGAAAAAATCACTTCGTGTCTCTTCTCAATCCCCAATACCCAGTACCCAATCCCCAATATACAAGCCTCCCACATAAGGTTTTTTTAACTAGCAGCGTATCGATTAGGAGTGTGTGAACGATGTACGAAAAGATTACCCCCCCCGCAGCCGGAGCAAAAATCACCTTCAAAAATGGTGAACCAATCGTACCGGACAATCCAATTATCCCCTTTATTCGCGGCGACGGCACAGGTATAGACATCTGGCCTGCTACCCAAAAAGTGCTAGATGCTGCGGTAGCCAAAGCATATAAGGGTCAGCGTCAAATTAGCTGGTTTAAGGTTTACGCTGGAGATGAAGCTTGCGATTTATACGGTACTTATCAGTATTTGCCTCAAGATACTCTCACGGCAATTGAAGAATATGGTGTAGCTATTAAAGGGCCTTTGACTACTCCCATTGGGGGGGGATTTCGTTCTTTAAATGTGGCATTACGGCAAATTTTTGACTTGTATGCTTGCGTGCGTCCTTGCCGTTACTATGCAGGTACACCCTCACCCCACAAAAATCCCGAAAAGCTGGATGTAATTGTTTATCGGGAAAATACAGAAGATATTTATTTGGGGATTGAGTGGCGACAAGGTAGCGAAATTGGCGATCGCTTAATTAAGATTCTTAACGAAGAACTAATCCCCGCCACCCCAGAACATGGGAAAAAACGCATTCCTCTTGATTCTGGTATTGGCATCAAACCCATCAGCAAAACTGGTTCTCAGCGCCTAGTTAGACGTGCTATCAAACACGCTTTGCTATTGCCAAAAAATAAGCGACAAGTGACTTTGGTGCATAAGGGCAACATCATGAAGTACACCGAAGGCGCTTTCCGCGATTGGGGTTATGAACTAGCAACCAGTGAATTTCGCCAAGAAACTGTTACAGAACAAGAATCTTGGATTTTGAGTAACAAGGAAAAAAATCCGCATATTTCCTTGGAAGAAAACGCCCGCCAGATTGAACCTGGGTTTGATAGTCTTACCCCAGACAAGCAAGCGCAAGTTGTCAAGGAAGTTGAAACTGTTCTTAACACAATTTGGGCAACCCACGGCGACGGCAAATGGAAAGATAAAGTTTTGGTGAATGACCGGATTGCTGACAGTATTTTTCAACAAATCCAAACCAGACCGGATGAGTATTCGATTTTGGCGACGATGAACTTGAACGGCGATTACTTGTCTGATGCTGCTGCTGCCATTGTTGGCGGATTGGGAATGGGACCAGGGGCAAATATTGGCGATTCTAGTGCGATATTTGAGGCTACCCACGGCACTGCACCCAAACACGCCGGATTGGATCGGATTAATCCTGGTTCAGTGATTTTGTCTGGGGTGATGATGCTGGAATTTTTGGGTTGGCAAGAAGCCGCAGACCTAATTAAGAAAGGTTTAAGCGATGCGATCGCAAATAGTCAAGTCACCTACGATTTAGCCCGATTGCTAGAACCACCAGTTGAACCCTTAAAATGTTCTGAATTTGCCGAGGCAATTATTCAGCATTTTGGTTAAGTCTATTAGTGGTCTGTCCCAAAAGTTTTGAGAGGTTAGTGGTGTTTAGATCCCCGACTTCTTGAAGAAGTCGGGGATCTAGCAGCCCAACAAAATAAAAGACCTCTCCCTGGTTTTACTACGCAAAACCTGTCCCTCTCCGAGTCGGAGAGGGACAGACTTGAACTTTAGGGACTTCCAAATAAAAAAATATCCCAAAACTGACACATAAATCCTCTCTATTTCTCTTCTCTCTGTGTTCTCTGCGTCTCTGTGGTTCGTTTATTTGGATAATTTATTTCTTGGAAGTCCCTTAGTTTAATGTAGGGAGAGGTTCGTGGAACTCACACTACTTGGTTTAGCTGTGATTTTGCTAAATGATGAGGTGCGATCGCTCCATTCTCTGTAATGATGGCTGTAATCAACTCAGCCGGAGTCACATCAAAAGCTGGGTTGTAAAAATCTACACCCGCAGGTGTGAGAATAGTATCGCCAACTTGATATATTTCTGTTGGTTCGCGTTCTTCAATGGGAATTTTGCTGCCATCAGCTAATTCAAAATCAACGGTGGAAAGGGGTGCAGCAACAAAGAAAGGGATATTATGGGCTTTAGCTGCGATCGCTACACTATATGTACCAATTTTATTAGCAGTGTCACCATTAGCCGCAATGCGATCGGCACCCACAACTACAGCATGAATCAAACCCTGTTTCATGCAATGGGCTGCCATATTATCAGTAATTAATGTCACTGGAATACCTTCTTGCACACATTCCCAAGTGGTGAGTTTTGCACCTTGTAAGCGGGGACGGGTTTCGTCGGCAAATAAACGTTCTAAACGTCCTTCCCTCCAAGCAGAACGCACAACACCCAATGCTGTGCCGTAACCAGCCGTAGCTAGTGCCCCAGCGTTGCAGTGAGTAAGCAACGTCAGCTTTTTTGGTGTAGTGGGCAACACTGCTAAACCATGATCGCCGATCGCTTGACAGGTTTGCAAATCTTCAATATTGATTGCTTGGGCTGTTTGGAAAAGGGTTTGCTTAATGTCTTCTACTGTTCCCAGAGTTTCGTAGGCGGCTTTGATCATCCGGCTAATTGCCCAAAATAAATTTACTGCCGTCGGACGAGTAGAACGCAACAACTGGGCTACTTGATCTAAGTGTTGCAAAAATTCGGTGCGATCGCTAGTCTCAATTTCCCTTGCACCAAGATACATTCCATACCCCGCAGCCACACCAATTGCCGGCGCACCTCGGACAATCATCGTTTTAATCGCCCGCGCCATATCTTCGCTGCGGTGAATTTCCACAAAGGTATATTCGTTAGGTAAGCGCGTTTGATCGATTAGTGACACTGAGTTGTTGTGCCAAATAACGGGATAAACCTGGTTTGTGGAAAGTGTCATAGAAAGAGTTGGTTAATAAGCATCAAATCGCTAATGAGTGCTTGTTAGCACTTTGGTAGTTTAACACGCTACATTGGTGTCAGCTAAAGGATTAAGTCTGCCAATCTTTTCTTTCAATTGCCAAGAAATTTACCTCCACCCACTGGTCACGCTTCTGAAAACCCTCTGGAATATAGCGAAGAAATTACATCCCAATTTTTTTAATACTTTCTCACTACTCCTATTCCATAAAGCATGGTACGCTTCAATACGATCTGCTGCCAAAACCGTGAAACCAAACTTGATAATAGCTTGAGCTACTTCTGTCATATAACCTTGACTTTGGTGTTCTGGATGTGTCCAAAAAGCAAGATTCCAAATCCGAGCTAATTCATGATTTTTTCTAATAGAAATTCTCCCGATAAATCTACTAGTACTAGCACATTTAATTGTGAAAGTATAGGCTGAATGAGATTCCCAAGCTTGCAAACTTTGTTGAAGGTGTTCGTGAAGTTCTTCGATGAATTCTGGAGGTTCCCAAGGCATACCGTCGTTAAAGCCTGGAAATTGTGTAGCCGAAAACACGTATGGAATATCTTGGGAAGAGACACATCTGAGGATACAGCGCTCAGTCTTAATTTGGTATGTTATTGGTATTTTCATAGCTAATTTTCATTAGTTGCTAGAGAAATTGATACTCAAAAAAATAACCCCTGTTTTAGAGGTTATTTTCATAAGATTATTCTAGGAAGTAGAGGTTAAGCAAAATTAACTAAACTACAGCAGATACTTGTTGCTTAAAGAAAGCTTGCAAAACTCTCTCTGCTATTTGATGGCTAGTTAAACCAAGTTCTGTTTTAGATTCATTGGGTTCTGCATGATCTACCAATACATCTGGTACACCAAATCGCTTGACAGGAACGAGAATATCTGCATCTAGTAAAGCTTCAGCGATCGCACTACCAAAGCCACCCATCACACAGCCTTCCTCTAAGGTGACAACACGGCCAATTTTCTTAGCTAAAGGCAAAATCAACTCGGTATCCAAAGGCTTAACAAAACGGGCATTAATTACAGTTGCTTCAATGCCATGTTCACCGAGAATTTCCGCAGCCTGCATTCCTGGATAGACCATTGTGCCATAAGCGACGATTAACACGTCATCGCCTGTACGCAGAATTTCACCTTTGCCAATTTCCAAAGGTTCCCAACCTTCTTCCATCAAGGGTACGCCGTAGCCATTGCCACGAGGGTAGCGCATCGCAATTGGGCCACTGGTATGGTTAACACCAGTTACTATCATGCTTTGCAGTTCTGCTTCGTCTTTGGGTGCCATGATTACCATGTTGGGAATGCAACGCAGATAGGCAATGTCATACATACCTTGGTGGGTGGGGCCATCAGCACCGACAATTCCTGCCCGATCCAAGCAGAAGAATACTGGCAGGTTTTGGATGCAGACATCGTGAATTATTTGGTCGTAGGCGCGTTGCAGGAAGGTAGAATAAATAACAGCTACAGGGCGCATCCCTTCAGTTGCAAGTCCTGCTGCTAGAGTAATCGCGTGTTGTTCCGCAATGCCGACATCAATATATTGATTTGGCAGTTTTGCCTGAAGTTTATCTAAGCCTGTCCCCGTTGCCATCGCCGCAGTAATGCCGACGATTTTCGGGTTTTGTTCGGCAAGTTTCACCAGAGTGTGAGAAAAGACTTTGGCATAAGCCGGGGGTTTGGGTTTACTAGAAGGAATGGCTTTGCCTGTTGCTACGTTGAAGGGGCTTTGGGCGTGGTAGCCAACTTGATCTAGTTCGGCAATTTCATAGCCTTTGCCTTTTACTGTGGCGACGTGTACCAAAACTGGGCCTGGTATCTGATGTGCCTGTTGGAAGGTGGTAATCAATTCTTCGAGATTATGCCCATCCACTGGCCCAATGTAGGTAAAGCCGAGTTCTTCAAAAACAGCACCTACCTTGGGAACAGCCAAACGTTTCATACCTTCTTTGATGCGTCCGAGTTCGGGAGACAGGGATTCACCCACGAAAGGAATTTGCTTAAACTGTTCTTCAAGATTATCTTTAATAAATTGCACCGGTTGGCTGAGGCGCATTTTGTTGAGATAGCGGGGAATCGCGCCGACGTTGCGAGATATGGACATGTCGTTGTCGTTGAGAACAACTAACAGGTTAGTTTTTGGCATGTGTCCGGCATGGTTGATGGCTTCTAAAGCCATACCGCCAGTTAGTGCCCCATCGCCAATCACGGCAACAGCTTTAAATTTTTCCCCTTTCAAGTCTCGCGCTAAAGCCATGCCCAATGCTGCGGAAATACTTGTAGAAGCGTGTCCAGCCCCAAAGTGATCAAACTTGTTTTCACCGCGTTTGAGATAACCTGCAACTCCGTCCTTTTGTCTGAGGGTGTGGAAGCGATCGTAACGTCCGGTAAGCAGTTTGTGGGGATAAGCTTGGTGTCCTACATCCCAAATCACTTTATCCCGATCTAAATCTAGTGTCTGATAAAGTCCTAGTGTCAATTCGACAACACCCAACCCTGGCCCCAAGTGTCCACCATTCACTGCTACTGTTTGGAGATGCTTATCTCGAATCTGACGGGCAATCTGTTGTAGTTGGCGAACAGATAAACCGTGCAACTGATTAGGATGGGTGATTTCGCTCAGATGCATATTATAAGGTTTTCCTCTCTAAACTTCGAGTTTCGGTATTTTGATTTTCCCACGGTCGGGTTATCCACAGAATCAAACCCTTACTTTGTTACTAAGTTGTAGTGGAAAGTATAATTTCGTAATTGATAATGGTGAAAAATTTGTTAACCATTAACAATTCGTCAAATTAGGTTGCAATCAGTTAAAGTTATAACACATTTGTCAATAAGTGATGCTACTTAAAAGTTGTTTGTAATCCGTATAGAAAAACAAGTTTTTCAGAAGTAATTTGCGGAAGTTCCCTACGGTGATTACTCAATTTCACCTTTTTAAGTTAGTAAAAAAGAAAGTTAAATATTTTATTTCTAACTATATATCTAGCATATTTGCTGGTAAATATTTAACTATTGTTTCTTCTGTTCTGCGGTGACAGGAGCTAATTTTATCAGCGATCGCTACTTCAGCTAGTTGCAATATATATGTATATAAAATTACTTAATTATTTGAGCGAAATTCAGTATTGTCAGTAACCTAATATTTTTCGGAATCATTCGTGAAAAACAAGATCCCCGACTTCTTGAAGAAGTCGGGGATCTACGGGTTGCTGCTATATCTATTCTTTATTTACCAAAAGCATCTTTAATGTTATCGACAGTGCGTTCAACAACATTTTTTGTTTTATCTACTGCTTCTTTAGTCCGAGATGCATCTTCATTTGCTCTTCTTTGAATTGTAGCTGCATCCTTCTTGGCTTTGCGTTCAGCAAAACTACCATTATCTGTTGCTTGGTCAACTTTACTGGCATTGCTCTTGGCAGCGTCCTTAACTTTATCTGCCGCATCATCAATGAAATTTTTGGTTCGTCCAGCATCTCTACTGGCTTTTTCTTGAGCGCGATCGCTTGCGTCTGAGGATGCGATCAAGGTTGCAGCAGGATCAGCCATTGCTGAGATGTTTGAGAAAAATGCACCTTGCCAAACGAAAGCGATCGCTAACATACCAAGCAATGCTGTAGCCATCCAGCGTTTTACTGTGGAAAGCTGTTTTGTAACATAATTCTGTTTCATACAAAGACAATCTCATGTGATTTAGTATACTATTTTTACTCCATTTAGCTTATTAGCCATATCGATCCCTAGATAGAAATTCTGACGTCAATAGTTATGAAACGAATTCACTATTTTGATAGATTGAATTTTGAGTAAAGATTATTTCTTGGTAATCAAGGGTCTAATTAAACAGGTTACAAATTTTGGATATGGGCGATCGCTCTTTGAGTTAATTAACTTGCGATCGCTTCCAGTGGGTGGTTACGCTATCGCAACTGACTTTTTACGGTTGGGACGCTTGCGTTCTGATTTTTTCTTCAGTCCGACTGCTTGGGCTTGATCGCTATCTGAGCCATATTGGCCGCGAATCACTTCTTTCATGGCTAATACAGCATTGTGAAATTCCCATTCTGCTAATCGCGCCGCGTCAGCAGCAGCACGGTATAAAGTTAGTTTTTCAGTTTCGGCTTGTTGCTGCGCCAGCATCGTCTGATAAGCTTGCTGTAAGTTTGCTACAGACGCATCAGTACGGGTTGTGTTGTATGTGCTGATGGTTTGCAAGCCGTGCAATGAGTTTATATCTTGACTAATTGATTGAGAAGGCAGACGGCGGGTTTGATCTTGGGCGGGCATATAGGCATACTGATATAGGTCATACATTTAATGTGCCCATTAGAACAAAAAAACTAACGTAAAGTGAGATTTTTAGATTGAATAAGGTTAAAAAAAGTGTGAGTTAATTTTTGTATGTTAAAACAATGGCATTGTCAGTTGAAACAATGGCATTGTCAGTTGAAACAATGGCATTGTTAGCCGAAACAATGGCATTGCATGTCAAAACAATGGCATTGTTAGTTGAAACAATGCCATTGCAGAACGTTGCATTAGATAGCGTGGCGATCGCAATTACGTCTAAGAGATTTGCAGTAAGTTTTGGGAATTATTAAAACTAGGACTTACGCGCGAGTTAGGGAATGACTAACGAACCGCAGAGGCGCAGAGAACACGGAGAAATCAGAGTTTGAGAGATATTTTGCGTAAGTCGTAGAAACAATACAATGCTATACACATTTGGAGTAAAGCATCACGCTGACATCAATTGCTGGATGCGCTGTGGTTCCTCTCCCAGCCAATCTGGATTTTGGGCAGTGCTGTCAAAGATTGATGAGGTTTTGAATGGCTCAAACTCGCCGCGTGATGCCGCTTCTGCCGTTTTTGCTAAGAGCGATCGCACTTGCTCATCATTCATTGGCTGGAACGTCCGCACTGCTTCAAAAGCTTGCTCTAGAATTTCCATACTGTCAATTCCGGTAATCACAACCGATGTTGGCAGATTCAAAGCATAGTGTAAACACTCAATTGGCGTTACTGTATTTGACCGTAAAAGAATACCGTTGGCCAAGCTTTTCATCCCCAAAACGCCGATGTTTTGTTTCACCAGTTCTGGTACAACTAGCTTTGCAAAGCTTCGGTAATGGGCATCCATCACATTTAGCGGCATCTGCACTGTATCAAATTTAAACCCGTGAGCTGCTGCAACTTCTAGCGTATGTAGATGAATATGGGGATCTTTGTGTCCAGTGAAGCCGATGTATCGGAGTTTTCCAGCTTTTCGCGCCTCAATGAAGGCAGCATTCGCTCCTTCTGGGTCAAAAATTCGATGGGGATCTTCGTATCGAATCATTTCGTGATGCTGAACCAGATCGATGTAATCAACTTGCAAGCGTTTCAGTGATTCGTCTAGCTGTTTTGCAGCTTCTTTTTTAGAACGACCATCGATTTTCGTCATCAGAAACACTTTATCTCGGTAGCGATCGCGCAGCGCTTTTCCCATACGAATTTCGCTGACTCCACCGTTGTAATCCCAACTGTTATCCATAAAAGTGATGCCGCGATCGATGGCTGTTCTCACAATACGGATAGCCAATTGCTCATCAACGTGCTTCAAGGCGATGTGCCAACCACCCAATCCGATCGCGGAAACTTTCTCTCCTGTGCTGCCGAGTACTCGATATTGCATTTCTGAATTTGACGTAGTTCCTGACATGTGTTCTCCAAGTCTTTCAGCTATTACTCAAGTACATATAGCCATCTGCTAATTCAACCACAAGGCAAAGTTGACAATATCTTGCTGTAGATACACTTTTCAACGCGATCGAGAAAAGACTCAAGAAGCCAAAATATCGATGGCAATTTAGGATATGTGAGGTAAAGAATTGAGATTATTGTAGAGACGGCGATTCATCGCGTCTTTTGCCTATGATTCATCGCGTCTTTTGCCTATGATTCATCGCGTCTCTTGCCTTAACCGAATAGTATTAAGGGCACAGCATTGCTGTGCCCCTACAACATATTTGGTTCAAATAAATGAAACCTGTTGTAAAACATCAACAATTATTTACCGCTATAGAAAAAGGCAATTTCTTTTTCTTTTAGGGGTGCGAAATCAGCATCTACAAGTAATTGGTCGAGTTCTGCTTGGGGAATATGCTTTGCGCCAATTCGCACAATGCGCGATCGCATCGTATTAGATACACCACTGCGCTGTCTATTGCCTTCTAGCGCCATAACTTTACCATAAAGTTCTAACTTAGCAGGCGGAATGGGAGAACCATCAAAATCAATTCCCTGTGCGATCGCTTCATCAATCGCATCAGCCCCAGTAGTAGTTTGATTCCCTGAGTTAGTTTCGGTAGGCATGGTGATTTTCTCTTCTTAGCTATGGGTAGATTTTACCAGCCTTGCTGACACCAAAGCCGCCAAAGATTAACTAATCACGAGCTTGTCGCGTCACCACACCACCAACAAACGCCCCTAAGATAGTGCCTGTCCAAAGTCCTGTTGTGCTACCTTGCCACATTGCCCCTGGTGTCATCCAAGCATTGCACATCTCCTTTAAACCCCAAGGTTGGTTTTGGCACTTTTGGCTATGCAGCATCATGGTGATTTGCCCACTAGTATAAGCACCAAAAAAACCTGATGACAAAGCCAAAAAAGTACAAATTAAAATTCTATTTTTAGTCATTAGTCATTAGTCATCTAAAACTGGTTCCCAGCCTCCAGGCTGGGAACCCATTCTGGGGGGGCTGCCGCCTCCTCTTTCTTGACCAGAGGCAGAGCCTCTGGGAATACATTCCCAGCCTGGAGGCTGGGAACGAGGCTAATGCCCCATGCCCAATTCCCAATCAACCCGTATTTCTCATCCCAGCAGCAATGCCATTAATAGTTAACAACGCTCCTCGCAGTAACTCGCCTTTACTATAACGAGAATGAATTACTCCAGAAGTAGCAGTTGTATTTTGGGACTGCCGTAGACGCTTGAGTAGTGAAACTTGGATAAATCCCAAGGGGACAATTGTGCCATTGCGTAACTGCACAGATCGTTGCAACACAGGATCGCCATCTAACAGTCGATTGTGATCGGTGATTTTTAACACCAAATCCCTTGTCAGATAGAACTCGCTGGCAATTTGGTCAAACACCTTGGCAAAACGAAGTTTATCTTCTGGTTTAGACAATTCCTGGACGTAGTGATGTGCCATTTGCATATCTACCTTTGCCAAAGTCATCTCAGCTTTAGAAATCACCATCTTGAAAAAGGGCCACTTAACGTAAAAGTAGCGCAGCAATTTTAAGTGTTCTTCTGGTTCTTCGTTCAAGAATTCTTGTAAAGCTGTGCCAACGCCATACCAAGAAGGAAGTAAAATGCGGGTTTGTGTCCAGCTAAATACCCAAGGAATAGCTCGCAGACTACTTAAATCTTTCTTACCAGATGGACGACGGGCTGGACGGGAACTGATTTGCAACTGGCTAATTTCTTCAATGGGAGTTACTTCGTGGAAGAAGTCAACAAAATCAGGCTGTTCATAGATTAGGGCACGATAATGTTGACGCGATCGCGCTGCTAATTCTTCCATAATCTCATTCCAGGGTTCAATATCATCAAACCCTGTCCGCAGCAGACTAGCTTGAATCACCGCAGTGGTGATGGTTTCCATGTGGTATAATGCCAAGTCCAACAAGGAATATTTGGAAGCCAAAACTTCTCCTTGTTCGGTAATCTTGATTCGCCCATTGATACTATGACCTGGTTGAGCCAAAATCGCTTCGTAAGCGGGGCCGCCACCACGTCCCACAGAACCGCCGCGTCCGTGGAAAATCCGCAAATTTAGATTGTAGTTTTCTGCTATTTGTTGCAGTGATTTTTGAGCTTTATGAATTTCCCAGTTGCTACTTAAAAAACCAGAGTCTTTGTTGCTGTCAGAATACCCCAGCATTACTTCTTGTAAATTAGGGGTGAGGGGGGAGGAAGCAGGGGGGGATGAATTTTCATTATCTGCTTTTGTTTGTTCGTAGCCACCGGCTAATAAAGCGCTATATAAGGGGAGTTCAAACAGGTTCCGCATGACGCTTCTGGAGCGTTGTAAGTCTTCTACTGTCTCAAATAGAGGAACTACTTGAATGGTTCCGACAGCTATGGCGGGGTCAAAAAGTCTGGCTTCTTTGGCTAAAAGCAATACTTCCAGCACATCGCTTACGTCGCGGCACATGCTGATAATGTAAGTTTGGCAGATATTTAGACCAAATTCTTGTTGGAGCGATCGCACGACGCGAAAGGTTTCAATGACATCGTTGGTTTTTTCAGAAAATGGCAATTCTGCCGGAATTAATGGCCGACGGGTTTGCAGTTCTCCTGTCAGCCAAGCGACTCTTTGCTCCTCCGAGAGGTCGTTGTAAGGTTGGGGTAATAGTTGTAGATATTCCAGTATCTCATTGAGCGCATCGGCGTGGCGGGATGATTCTTGACGAATATCTAGCTGTGTCAAGTTAAAGCCAAAAATTTCTACTTGACAGATGAGATTTTCTAATTCTCGACAACTTAAACCTGTTTCTGTCAAGTTGCGCTGAATCATCCGCAGTTCTGCTAGAAAATCGGCTCCCGAACGATACAGGGGACTATCTTGATTTGTTGGCGTTTCCCGATTGTACAAAGCTAGATTGCGATCGCGAGTATTTTCTAGCCGCTTCAGCACATAAGCCAGTTTCAGCCGATAAGGTTCTTGTCGATAACGTAGCGCCAGTGCGTCGTAGACTTCACTCAACTGGGATTGATCCGCTTCTAAAGATTCCAGTAAGTCTGGTAAGACATCACTCCAGTGCATCGACACACTCAACAATTCAATCAGATTTTTCACTGACTGAATATATCTCCCTAGCACCATTTTGCGCTGATAGCAAGCTGTCTGCCAGGTAATTTCGGGTGTAACTGATGGGTTCCCATCTCTATCTGAGCCTACCCAGGAACCGAAAGAGCAAAAGTTTTTACTCGGTGGTTCTAGCCAAGGAAATGTATTAGATAGGGTATGTTTGAAACGTTTATAAAGTTGGGGAATGCCATCAAATAAAACTTCTTGGAAGTAGTGTAGGGCATAATCTACTTCATCTAGCACCGTGGGTTTAAACTGGTGAAGTTCGTCTGTGCGCCACCAGAGGCGAATTTCTTCGAGCAATTGTTCGCGGACATCTGCTGCTTCCCAAGGATATGCACCTGGTGTAGTCCCGGAATGGTTTTCCAAGGCATCCAATTTTTGCAAAAGTTGTACCACTTGTCGCTGCTTATCCCGGATGGTATGACGAACAATTTCCGTCGGGTGCGCGGTGAAAACTAAGCGGACATCCAGATGTGCAATTAGACGTTGAATTTGCTGGGGTGGTACATTCAGCTTGAATAAATAGGGAAATAAGGCAGCGAAAGTACCTTTGGGTTTGACTGGCGCCTTTTCGAGATAATTCTTTCTCAAGAATTCTGCTGCTATTCCCTTACTAACAGGCGCATCATCTTCTCTTTGATTAGAGGAATAGTTGACATTGGCTGGTCTTTCCGACTCTATTTCCTCGGTTTCTGCCTCATAGCGACTCAATTGCTGCCTTTGTTCGTACTCCTGCTCTATGATGTTAATCAACTGAAAATATAGAGCGAAAGCACGAGCCGCGCGAATTGCTTCGTTGATATTTAGTTGTTCAATTAATTTGACGGCTGAGGATGCTTGGTCATTTGTTGCTTGTCCTTCTGGTGAACATAAATCGCGCAACTGCCGCAATAACTCTACCATATTTTGACCACATTCTTGCCGGAGAACTGACTCCCACAATTCTTCCACTACCTGGAGACGATGGCGCAAAAATAATTCCGACACCGGGTATATATCCGCAGTTTGAGACGAAGAGTATAAAAGGGAACCCATATTCTCTATTCTTGTAAAGCTAATTAGTGTTTACGGTTCTAGGTTTTGCACTTAATGCTCACTGGGTTGTTCCTGAGCAAATAATTATTTGGTGTATATCTTCTCATCTTGATTGATTTCGTGTTCATCTGGGAAATCTAGGTTGGGTAGGCGATCGCCTCGAAATAATTCTTCACTGGCTTCTCCTATGGCTTCTAGTGCTTTTACTGTAGTTTTGCCGGTAATCAGCAGCAGTAATATAGACGCTGTACCAACTTGTAAAAGGAACGACGGGGGAATGGTAAATAAATCCAGATTGGATGCGGGTTTAGGTGAAGACTGTTGGTTGGCAGGAGGCATTGCTAATTCTTGGTTATGGGAAGTATGAGAAATCCGGGTTAGGAGTTAGGAGTTAGGAGTTATGAGTTATGAGTCAGGAGTTAGGAGTTAAGATGACTCCAACGATAAAGGGAGGGAGTTTAATGAGATAAGCTTATTGTTTGTTTCGCCCATTTGGGGTATTAGGGCAGTGGGACGCAAATCCGGCTTTCAAGGACAAGTCATCAGCCAGTCATATAGAATTATTCTGACTCCTGGCTCCTAACTTTTAACTCCTAACTCCTAACTCCTAACTTCTGATTTTTGACTCCCTATTAGTAAAATAAACGCAAAACTCAACATTAGTCAGACTTACAACCCGTACAAGACTATCTTGGACGATTTTATGAGCTACGAAGGTAACAAAATTGTTAAAAAAAAACGTCAGAGTGTGATAAACCTATGGTTCTAGTTTACAAGTGCAGGCACTATCCCCCAACAATCGCTGACTGTAAAGTTAACTGAGCATGAAAACAGTATTACCAGATCGCCAGCAGTCCTTAGCGCAATGGGTAAGCCAGGCAACAGGAATCAACACTTTCGGGGTGAAAGTCCGGTTGCGGGGAAATGACCTTCATATTCTTTGTGAAGGTACTGAATGTCCTCAGCGTTGGCGTACTTTGTCTGACTTGCTGCAAGCACTACAGCAAACAGACTTAGATATCCTCACCAGCAGCGAACAAACCTCAATATATCAAGTATTTGTCTATGGCCGCAGAAAAGGGGAACAGCGCCCCTCATGGTGCCATCGAGTTCACTTGAATCAAATAGACAAGCATCTGGAGCAGGTGGAGCAAGCCTTGCTAGCAGACTCGGAAAAATCCAAACAATCGGGCGGGGCGCTAATTGTCTCTAACGAAAGTTTGGCACGCCAAGGCAACCCAGAGGCGATCGCTCGATATCTTAGCGAAACTCTGAGTACGTTAGGTGTATCGGTACTGGCAAAAATTAAGCCATATAAAAAGCCCAAGAATTCTCAGCCAGAAGAAAATCGCCTGTGGATCTTTTGCCAGTCGAGTTATAGCCCTGATGCATCATTGCTTGCTGAACCAATAGCACAAAAGCTGCGTTATCTCAAGCTTTCCGGCTACCAAGATGCCATAATTGTTTCTCAGGTGAGCGGCGAGACTGCCCCTGATTGGCTGCTGCGGATAGATTTGACGCCACCAGAGGTAATGCTGAAAGAGTGGGCGCGTTGGGGAGATGTCCAAGCGATCGCTCGATTATTAACTGAGGTACTATCAGGGTTAAAAGTTGGTGTCCAAGTTTCTTTAAAAGAATCAACGCTACATATCTTTTGTATCCCAGCTTTTGATCTCTTAGGAACTGCCCCTATCCCAGACAAGGCAGTGTGTTTAGAGGCAATTTTACCGCAACTAGAAGCGATCGCACCTCAAGGCATTCTCGCCGCCACCGTCTACGGACAAAAAGCAGGCGACATGCAGCCGACTTGGATTGATTGGCTGACTTTACCCGCAGCAAACAATCCCATCTTTGCCACATCACCGCTCGATTTAGCCAATACTGGCGATGAAGCTGCGATCGTATTTTTATTGGAGCGTTTACTTAATCCTGACCTGGATTGGCGGCTATTAACAGGTGGAATTCGCGTACTGCTACTGAACAAAAATGATTTATTACACATCATGTGTGATGCGCCTGTTTGTCCAGTGCGACAACAAGTAGCAAGTAAAATTACGCAGTTTATCCGCCAGTTAAAAATTCCCGGTATCATGGGAGTACGTGTCTACGGTCGCCGGGCTGGAAATAAAGAACCTTTTTGGCATTATGGCGTCGATCTTGAACATCGCCAACGTTTAGTACCAGAGGCAACCCCAGAATTTGCTGCTACTTCTCAATACATTAATGATTTAGTAACCTCTGAGACTAGTGAGCCAATTTTGCGCCCCGAATTAACCACAGAAGAAGTTCAAAGTTTAGTAACCGAAGTAGCGCGAGATTGGCTGACAACGGCGAGGGCAACAGCAAAAAAATTCCTGTTGAACAGCCAGGTATTTATCGAAAGCAACCAATCAGCAGAACATAACCCTGATGTTCAAGGAATTAAGATTGCTCTAGTTTGGGGAACACTGGGATTATTGCTCACCCTCCAAACTGATTGGGTACTGGGTCAAATTATTGCACGTACTACACCAAGTTCGTCAAAAGTCGCTAGCGTCTCCCTCCCATCATCTCCTGAGCGCCAAGCATCTTTGACATCTGGGAAAAATCAGAGTGAGAAAACAACATTTTTTACCAGCACTTCCAAAACGAAATCTCCTCCAAATCAGAGTTCTGTATTTAACGCTTCGGAATTTACCCAAAGTGATGATACTCCAAAAAATAATTTGGCAGCCGCACCACTGAAGGAAAAAGCTACCGCAACAGCTATTCTTTTAGCAGCGCGATCGCAAATGCCAAGTTTCAACGTCAGACAATTAGATGAGCAACTAGCACTGTATAAACAGCGTTTAGCTACAACTGGTACTCCGCCAGACGTGTTGATTATTGGCTCCTCCCGCGCCCTCAGAGGAGTAGATCCCGCAGCACTTTCTAAAGCTTTAGCAACTCAGGGCTATCCAAATCTTGACGTATTTAACTTTGGAATCAACGGTGCTACTGCACAAGTTGTAGACTTTGTGATTCTCCATGTACTGGAACCATCAGAACTACCCAAAATAATTATCTGGGCAGATGGCGCTCGTGCTTTCAACGGTGGACGCGAGGATATTACCTTTAAATCGCTTGCTGCATCAGCTGGTTATAAACAAGCATTGCAAAAAACAGCAACCACTGCAAATAGCAATGATTTGCCAGAGAATACAGTAAATTCAGGAGAAAAAAAGACAAAGGAAGAAAAACCGGAGATCAGTACTTATGAAGCTGTCAATCAGTCCTTAAATCAGGCTCTAGCATCTGTTTCTGCTAGTTATAAAAACCGTGACCAAATAAAAGGTTTACTGCAAAAACAATTCCTCGCATTTGATCATAATCAGACAGTTACATCAGAAAAACAGATCACAGATGGGACTTCAGATGAGAGTATTTCTGAGCAAGCAGTTGACTTTGATGGCTTTCTACCCTTGTCTATTCGCTTTAATCCCGCGAGATACTATCAAAAACATTCTAGAGTTCCTGGAAATTATGACAACGACTATAAATCTTTCCAGGTAGAAGGACAGCAAGATACTGCTTTTCAAGAAGTGCTTCAGTTTACCCAGGCTCAGAAAATTTCCTTAGTGTTTGTCAACATGCCTCTGACGGCAGATTATTTAGATCCAGTGCGTAAACAATATGAGCAACAATTTCAACAATATATGTTGCGTTTGGCTACTAATCCCAACTTTATTTATCGTGATTTGAGCCAACAGTGGCCAAAAGCAAATGACTACTTTTCTGATCCTAGTCACCTCAACCGCTTTGGTGCATACGAAGTCTCGAAAAAGTTAGCTAACGATCCGATGATTCCTTGGCCAGTGAAGTAGGGGATTGGGGACTGGGGATTGGGGACTAGGGACTGGGGACTGGGGACTGGGCAGAATAATCTACAATACCTAATGACCAATGCCCAATGCCCAATGACCAATGACT
>NZ_JBALEJ010000042.1:0-106866 GCF_036917975.1 Nostoc sp. | reverse complement strand
CGCTTGAAGTAAGGCTTGAGCCGTGTAAGTGCGAAAGTCTTATGCACGGTTCTTAGGGGAGGGGAGAGCGGTGACGCTCAAACCTTACCCGACTATCCCCCATCGACTCAAACAAATAAATTATTTTTGGTGTTTCCTAAGTGCCTACAAAGGATAAAATATTAAAAGACTGGAGATTTTTCGTTTCATCAAAGCGATGACAACAGCAACCTCTTTGACTCTCGAAGAATTTCTCAAACTGCCGGAAACTAAGCCAGCCAGTGAATTTATAAATGGTTGTGTTTCCCAAAAACTTATGCCTCAAGGTAAACATTCGCGCTTGCAACTGAAGTTTTGTGATGTAGTTAATAATGTTGCAGAAACAGCGAAAATTGCCCTAGCTTTCCCAGAATTGCGTTGCACTTTTGCTGGACGCTCGATTGTTCCAGACGCTAGCGTGTTTCTTTGGCAGCGAATTCCTTTTGATGCAGATGGTGAAGTACCCAATGCCTTTAAAATTTATCCTGATTGGACAGTAGAAATTCTTTCACCCGACCAGAAAGCTACTAAAGTTATTAGTAATATTTTGCACTGTCTCAAACATGGTACTAAGTTGGGATGGTTAATTGACCCTGAAGACCGAATAATTTTAGTATTTATTCCTGGACGAGAACCTGTGGAGTTGACTGGTAACGATACTCTTCCGATTCCTGAATTTTTAACGCTTGATTTGACCGTCGAGCAGGTTTTTGGCTGGTTGAAAGTAGGCTGATTTTTATTTTCGCTTGGGTTTTTAAGATTATAGCAACAGCCAAGGTGATTAGGACATCAACAGATGATAAGAGAACTCCACAGAATGATTGATCCAAAAGCTGTCATTGCGTTCGCCCTTGGCGTTCCCGCAGGGTACGAAACGGAGTGTAGCAAAGCAATCCCAAGATTTTGCGGTTGCTTCATTTCGCTTCTCTACGAGACGCTACCGCGAACGCTCCATACCCTTCGGGAACGCCAGGGGCGAACGCAATGACAATTGGGCATTTCTTTTTGTGGAGGTCTCTAAAACTTAGACACAAAAAGACTTTTCACCCAGTCCCCAGTCCCTTGCTATATATGAAATGAAACGCAAGTTGAAATTGGTAAAGTGGGTTTTAGCGATCGCACTTCTGTTAACTAGCATTATACCTGTGAGGATTGCGATCGCTTTTCATCAAACCCCAGTACCACAGGCTATTTTTGTGTTGGGGGGTGCTTCTGAGCGGATGAGGTTTGCGGCGCAATTTTGGCAGTCTCACCAGAATTTAGATATTTGGGTTTCTGATTTTGGTTGGAATTTAGATGCTAATCGCCGGATGTTTTTACAGTATCGTGTTCCTGATGCAAAGTTGCATTTGGATGGTAGAGCAACGGATACTGTAACTAATTTCACGACTTTGGCGGGAGATTTTGCTCACCAGAGGTTACAGCATATTTATTTGATTACGTCAGATTATCACATGAGGCGGGCAAGTGCGATCGCAACTATTGTTTTGGGTAGCCAGGGGATTGTGGTTACACCTGTGGCTGTAGTTTCTCAAAATCAGCCATCAGAATCATTGGTACGAGTGTTGCGAGATTGTGGGCGATCGTTTTTGTGGATTTTTGTTGGAAGAACTGGAGCTAGTTTGAATCCACGTTTAAAATTATTTCCTTTTGAGCAATTTTATTCTAAAACTGAGACTCAACCATCCAAATAAAATTGAGGAAAAAATGTTAAAGCTTTCATAATTAAACAATCTGGCGATTAATTTGACTAGAGAAATTAAATCAGTTACTAGTTCTCTTTCTTGGTTAATAAAAAATGTCCATGACGAACTGGTCCAATATGTAGGAAAATCCTCCGCATAATATTGATATCTTTCCATTTTTCATAATCTGTATATTGGGAAACAATTAATCCAGCATTGGTTATTGTGTCTTCCCATTGTGCTTTTGATAAAAAACAAACCCCACAACCTGCTGTATTCGCACCCATTTTTTTCATAGTAGAAGCTAGAATTTTACTAGATGTTAAATAAAATATAAGGTAACTCGGTAATTTTGTAAAAACTATACCATCGTATATATTTTCAAAAATAGAAATATAACCATTTTCAGATAATAAATTACGAGCGTAAATTAGTGCTTCATATTGGATTCTTCGCGTTTCAGAATAAGAGCTTTTTACAAAATGGTGAAGTGACCAATTAAAAAATATCAAATCAAATTTTGTCTGTTCTTGAAAAATATTATTTAATTCTTCTACAGAAGCTAACAACAATGTTTTTCTTATGTGAGGTTTATTTAATTCTAAGAGAACATTAGCGTTGTCAATGATAGTACCAACTGATTCAGGATATTTTTGCAATATTCTATCGGTAAATATTCCATTGCCACCACCAATATCGAGGAAAGAAAATCGTTGCCCGTTAAAATTATGTTCTATTAAAGTTTGAATTGTTTTCCATTCTAAATCTCCAACATATTCCTGATCAAATTCTTGCAACTGTTGATTGTTTAATTGCCGAATTTCTTCATTATTCATATATTTTTTTGTGAGTAATTTACTTGGAATAGGGCTAGCAACTATTGTTTTGGGTAGCCAGGGGATTGTGGTTACACCTGTGGCTGTAGTTTCTCAAAATCAACCATCAGAATCATTGGTGCGGGTGTTGCGTGATTGTGGGCGATCGTTTTTGTGGGTTTTCGTTGGGCGAACAGAAGCAAATTTTAATCCACATTTGAAATAATCATTTTTTTGTCAATATCATCTTCAAATAAAATTTGTTGATATTCCTCCAAAGCACGCTGGAATGTATATCTATTTTTATAAAGTTGACATGCTTTTTCACCCATTATCTTAACTTTTACTTTGTCATTAGCTAATTCACTAATTAACTTAGCAAGGTTTTCTGGATTATTGGGAGGGGTGTTAATACCACAACCAGAAGTTGTTAAAAGTTTATCAATATATGAATTTGGTGTAGACACAGCAATAATTCCCCGTCCTGCTGCTAGCATTCCGTAAAGTTTAGAGGGCGCAATAATCGACTCTACACCACGAACAAGACTGACAAGGGAGAGATCACAGGCGGTCAGGGATAGGGGAAGTAATTCTCTAGATTGGTAGGGTAATAGGAGAATGTTTTTTAGCTGATAATTCTCAATTGCTTGTTTGACTATTTTAGTTTTTGCCCCGTCACCAATAAAGACAAATTTAATAGGCTCATCTTTCAGTATTTTAGCTGCTTCAGTAATTGTTTCAATATCATGAAGTCTCCCCAGATTACCTGAATATAAAACTGTGAATATTTCATCAAGTTTATGCTGTTTAGCAAAATCATTTTCTTGTTTGCTGACAACAGGAATATCTTCAATTGCCCAGTTTTCGATGATTTTAATTTTGGTTTTGATATCTGGATATTTTTGTTCTAGGTAAGCTTGCATGGAGCTACTGAGAACTATGGTGTTTTCTGAGTTTTTGCAGGTAAGATAAATTAGTTTGTTAAAGAGTTTAAATAAGATGCTGTTGGGTTGCATGATTCCTGACATGACGGCTGATTCGGGGAAGATGTCTTGGAGGAGGAAGTGATATTTGCCGCTTTTGAGGAGTTTGAAGTATATGCCTAGTATGCCTGCGTAGGGGGGGTTAGAGGCAATGAGGAGGGGGAGTTTTGCTGGTTGGTGGAGAGTGATGTAGGTGAAAGCACTGGTGAGGAAGAAGAAGGAACTGCTAATTTTGCTGAGGATGCTGGTGTTGGATTTGATGGGGGAGAAGGAACGTTGGACAATGATTTGGTTTAGTGTTTTTGAGGTGGTTTGTTGGGTTTGGGTTCCTGTGAAGATGTTGACGGTGTAGCCAAGATGGGAGAGTCCTTTGGCTAGGTCGGTGATTAGTTGGGAGGTGGCAGATTGACTAGGAAAGAAATATTCAGAGATAATGGTAACTTCTTTCATTTTAGTATTTAATCGATTCACTTGTATTAATGAGTAAACTTTATTTTCCACCTAATCAAACCTTTTGATTTAAACTTGCTCTGAAATATCTCACAAAAATAGATTACTTTGAAAGTAGCCATTTTACGGTCTCTTTAATACCTTGTTCAGTTGTATATGGAAGCTGTCCACAAACTTCTTTTGTCTTTGAAAGGTCGAAAACATACTCAGTCAAAATATTATTTTGGCGGAACGTATTAAAAGGAAAACTTTTAAATCCAAAGTTGTTAATTAAATTACCAATGTGAGCGAGAAAATTAACAATCCCTTCAGGATAACTTCGGATGGGATCGGCTCCAAATTCGATCTGAAAAGCATTTACCCATTCTCGAAGAGAAATTGGTTCATAATCAGCTAAATAGAAAGTTTGGCGATGAATTTGACTGGTAGTAGCTTCCATAAGCTTATGGTACTGATATACAATGTTGCCTACGTAGCTATAGGATTTATAAAGTGGTCTTTTACCGACATGGAAATATCGTCCTGTTTCAATCATTTTTAAAAAATTTTGATAATGAGGACTCATCCCCGGACCCCACACAGTAGTAGGACGTACAAGACTCCATTCAGCACCTCCTCCATCTTGTTCTCGAACAATCTTTTCTGTTAAAACCTTACTCTCTCCATAAAGTGTATGTGGAGCATAATCAAATTCGTCTTTAGGAATGTACCCTACTTTACATACAAGTTGAGAAGAGGTAAAAATACATCGCTTAACACTAGAGGTTCGACGAATAGTATTAATTAGATTCTCGACTCCTTGAATATTTGCTTCATAACCTTTAATGTCATATTTCTCATCTAAATCTATACGAGCTGCAAGATGCAGTATAACATTTGGTGAAAATTCTTGAATGACTTTTTCTAAATTTTCGGCATCTAAAATATCGCATCTCAAAAAATATGGTTCATGACTTTTATCCGTTGGTAATTGTTTATCAATTCCCAACACTTCATATTTATTATTAATAAGATATGAAGTCAAACTTGTACCAATAAAACCAGAGCTTCCAGTAATAAGTATTTTAGACATAATATTTTGTATAAACAATTGGTTACAGAACTAAAAAATTAGGGTGAGAGAATGCTGATGCTGGATCTGACGGGGAAAAGGATCGGTTAATGTTGATTTGGTTTAATGATTTTGGGGTGGTTTGTTGGGATTGGGTTTCGGTGAAGATGTTGACGGTGTAGCCAAGATGGAAGAGTCCTTTGGCTAGGTCGGTGATTAGTTGGGAGGTGGTTACTAAGTGGGGTTGGAAGTATTGGGTGAGGATGGTGATTGGTTGTATAGTTGACTTTAGTCAATTACAAGCTTACATTTAAGTTTTTAGTTGTTTTTCTTATCTCACTAAATTTATAGATGTGGAACTTGAGATGTTATATGGATGGAATCCTATATAAAGACAAAAAACTTGCTAAATTGCTAATCAAGTATATTACATAATTGATTTTTTTACTAATTGCATTAGGGAATAAACAAATAAAACTTACAATTGCTGCTATAAAGTTTAGATATAAATAGCGAAACCCGAAACCAAAAAAGTAACGATTAAATTCGGCTAGCTCTTTAATTCTCTCCGGCTTAACACCTACTGATAAATTACTACCATGTAATCTATAACCAGAAATTTTAATATTTTGGTCTAGAAGCATATTAAATCTTTGCCCTGCTCGAATTAAAAAGTGTGAATCAAATGAAAACCTGTATGTTGAATCTAATCCATTTAGCTCCTCAAAAACATGGCGTTTCCAAAATGTCGCAGGCTGAAGAAATGCACCTCTAAATGCAATATCAGTTTGGCGTTGTAATGGGTGGGTATTTAAAAGAACTGGTCTTAACCAGTAACCATTTTCATTTGTATAATAACCTCCTAAACTTACAACATCTAGATCAGAGAATTCTTGATATATTTCTACTACCTTTTCCAAAGCTTTGTTAGATAAGAAATAATCATCAGAGTTGAGCCAACACTGTATATCCCCTGTAGCGATGGATAAACCCTTGTTAATAGCATCGGCTTGACCCTTATCACTTAGGCTAAAAATTTTCCAGTCATAACGTCTAGAATAGTCTTCTAATATACCTAAACTACCATCCTCTGAACTACCATCTGCTAAAAGAACTTCTATATTTTGATAAGTCTGGCTAGCAATACTGTCAAGACAAACAGGCAAAAAATTTGCATAATTCCGATTTGGAACAATAATTGATACTTTCATAAGTTTATTATAATTGTTTTCTGAAAAGGACATCCATTTGAACTATTTTCTGAGTTTTTGGGCATTTGTATTGATCCATAACTCTGTCGTATAAGTAATTATGATTTTTAAAAAAAGACCATATTTCATCTAAATCTGGTCCATTCTTAAATATTGGCGCAAAAGATATTTCAACAAGAATGTAGCTAAAGTAATTAAGACAATAAATACCTCCTTTTAAAACCTGTAACTCATACCCTTGAACATCTATTTTCAAAAGAGAGTTGGATAAATCAGAATTAGAATATAGTTCATCCAGCGTTTTAAGGGGAATTTCTATTTGCCCTATAGATTCACATGTACTATCTGTTAAAATTGAGTTTTGAGCACTATCACTCCCAAGGTTAAGTGCCACATTCTTTGCCACCTCACCAAGCGCAAAATTATGACATACTATTTTAGTATCATGGTTGTGATTAACAGTTAAACGCTCATAAGCTCTAGCATCTGGTTCAAAGCAATAGATGTTTGCTAAAGACCAGCAGTATCTAGCCATAAAAGCGAACTGTCCCTCATTTGCTCCTACATCAAATATAGTGTCAATTTTTGATCCTTCTTCACTCTTTGCGAAGGCTCGCAGGTTTTTGCAAAGAGTGAATGAAACCATATTTGGATGAAGAATCTTTTCCCAAAAGGTAGGAACATCAGAGAAACCGTCAAGTAAATTCTTTACAGTTGAATAAATTTTCATATTTTGTCCCAACCTAGTTTATTTAGAAAGATATGAACTATTTCTGCTGACGACCAAATATTGTGACTT
Source organism: Nostoc sp. (assembly GCF_036917975.1). Lineage (GTDB taxonomy): Bacteria > Cyanobacteriota > Cyanobacteriia > Cyanobacteriales > Nostocaceae > Nostoc. The sequence goes on along the minus strand of NZ_JBALEJ010000042.1, from coordinate 99,854 downwards.
CTATTTAAATTATCAAGAATAGCTTGGTACTCATCTGTAGCGGGATGAGGTAGATTCGCTAGTATATTTGATAACTCACCAATTTGCTCTCGCCTAATAGTCCATCCAATTTTTTCCTTTTGAACTGTATTCCCTAGCCATCCTCTTTCAAAAGCTATAATTGGACATCCATATTTCATTGATTCAAATAACATTGAAGACTCCATTCGATTATCCCAGTCATCAGTATACAAAATTAAGTTGTAATGACAATCGCTTAAAATATCTTTCATCTGATCTTCAGATAAAAACTGATCGATAATAGTAACATTATGTGATTTTTTTTGAGATAATTTATGAGATAAATCCGAGCCAACTATTTTTCCTGCAATCTTCAAATACCCTATATTTAGTTGACAATTATCAAACAATGTAAAAAGAATATCTACCGATTTTTGAGGTCTTATTTGACCTGCCACCACAAACTTTTTAATCTGGCAAGCATTTGAAATTTTGGATGTATGATGAAATTTGCTGCCATACAACTCAAGTGATGGCAAGTATTGAATTTTATCAGCATATTCTGGCAATTCTTCCTGCCACGCTTTGGCAAGTTCTGGAGTACGTAAATATAAGTAAAAAAAAGGAAGTGAAAACAACTTCTTGACGAGAAACCACTTGGTTAGTGATGAAAACTTATTTCTTTGATAGAAATCTGGTGCAACCATGCATAGAACATTAAGCCTTTGGGGTTTGATTGGATATAAACGAAGAATAAAAGAAAGAATATATAAGTTAGAATCAAGAAAGAAAATAGATAAATTTTGGGGGTTATTGTAATGTTTCGATATATATATAACGAGTGCAACTGTACCCGCAGCTAATAGATCTTTAAATACTTTTTGCAATCTCCAATCAGTAATAGTAGAAGCATTAGATTCATAAATATATTCCTCAAGTATCTGTGTGTGATGGTCTGTATGTGATTTATAAACAATAACTTCAGGCTGAATATAATCATAAATAGCACGATAAGTCCTAATCAAGCTTTGAGCTGGGTGTCCAGGTGCGGAAAACCAAGGTTGTAACAGTAAATACTTTATTGTTAACTTCTCTGACATATATTTTTATATAAAGATAGATAGTTCATAGCTTGTATTTGCAGAGTAAATTGTTGCTCAACTTTTTGTCTTGACCGATCGCATAATTTCTGCCATCTCTCCACATCCTCTAATACCCAAGTAATTCCTCTAGCTAAATCTTCTACATCAAACGGTTGAGCTAAGTAGCCATTTTGCTGATGCTCAATCATATCAGGCATTCCCCCAATATTAAAAGCGACACAAGGAGTAGCACAAGCTAAGGATTCAATAATGGTATTAGGTAAGTTATCCTCTAGTGAAGGAGCTACAAATAAGTCTACTGCTGCATAAACTAATGCTAAAGAGATATCGTCATTTAATTTACCTAAATAGTTTGATTTAAACCCAAAATCCGGCACATTCTTGGGTTTAGATGCTCCAAACACAACTAATTCGACTTGATCTACCCAATCACTCTGACTAAGCTTCTTTAGGGCTGGCTGTAGTAAATGAAAGCCTTTTCTGATATTGCTGGTCGGCTCAATCGCACCAAATAAAATCAGTCGCTTATTTTGAGGTAACCCAAGGATAGTGCGTGCGATGAAACGCTGCACTGGTTTGAAAATCTCAGTATCAATTCCATTAGGAATAACTTCTATTCTCGCGTTTTGAAGTAAAGAGCTAGCACCAGAACACTTTGCTAGCCAATAACTAGGCGTTACGATAGTAAGATCTAAGTTTTTCCATGCTTTAAGCTTGCGTTGCCACACCCAACGTGACAAGTCTTTTTCTAGATTACTATTAAGCTGAGGGCATTTACCACAGGATTCTGTATATTTATTGCAATCTCCGCTGTAGTGGCATCCACCAGTAAATGCCCACATATCGTGAAGTGTCCAAACTATAGGCTTTGCAAATCTAGCAAAACTTTCTATTTGTAAATAACCAAAGCCAACCCAATGAAGATTAATAATATCTGGTTGTAGTTGCCTTACTCTGGTAGCAAGAGTATCTGGAAGCCACTGAATAGAGTAAAAAGAGCGCTGACGATGGGGATAATATTGTAATGGCAGTGTATCCAAAGTCGGTCTTAATTTGCCAATGCCTTGACTTAGTTTTGTTGTCGGAGAAATAACCGTTTCATCATCACCATGCTTAGTTTGTACCAGCATTTGTGAGGATACACCGATATTTTGTAAGCCTTTGTGTAAGCGGTAAGTTGCACGAGCGGCACCTCCAAAAATATCATAAGTACTGAGGAGTAAGGGCTTCATTTTATTCTCTTCCTCAAACCTCTAGAACTAACAGCAGCAATCCAAAAAAATGGGAACAAAGCTTTTGAAAATTTTTCAAATGCGCGGATTTTATTCCATTCAATTGACTGTTCTTTAGACTTTTTGTATACAGTTGCAAAACTACCTGTACAAGGTCCAATAACATCTAGTCCCATAACTTTTGCGAATTGAGTAAACGTATAGCGTAGATGAAAAGTTGCAGGTAAATGACATTTTATTACTGGGTAAAAACAGTGAGAAATTATTAAATACCCACCTAATTCAACACTTTTAATCATTTCTGCTAATAAACTTAAAGGGTCAACGACATGCTCTAGCACATCGGTGCTAACTAAGCAATTATACTGCCGATTTAATGAATTAATAAAGTTGACGTTAGTATATGTGTTGGTTTCATTAATAGCAATTTGACTGGGATGCGGTTCATAAATATCAATAACTAAATCTGTGTGTTTCTCTGCGATTAAACGCGCAAGTGTACCAAAACCACCCCCGTAATCAACAATCGAAATAATTTCATTATTTCTTGCATAAATCCAATTAGCAATTGCACTTTTTTGTTGTATGGAAATCTCATCTTTTTCAATGAATAAACCATTCAATAACCAAATTGGGTGACTATAAAATAAGTTTATTTTTTCTATATTAATATTAATAGCATCGCATTCTAAATAATCCCAAACTTCATCCATCAGTTGCCAAAGTTCTTCAAGTGATATTGATGATTGTGGATAATTTGAAATAATTTCTTCAATTTTATGTGAAGGATTATATATAAGTCCATTACTGCTCAATCTCATCATCGTAATTCCTCTAATTGTTTAAAAGGTTTTCTTCGTAAGGTTATTGAATATCAAGACTTCTGAGCTTTTTCCCTGGAATACCAGCCCATACTTCATTTGCGGGAACATTTTTTGTAATTACGCTTCCTGCTCCAATAATTGAATTTTTACCAATTTTACATCCAGGAAGAATTGTGACACCGGAACCAATCCATACATTCTCATCTATGTAAATACCTGTTTTAGATTCATCCCAAGATAAATCTCGATACGGCTTTTGATTTGAAATAATATGATTAGCTGCAATCAGTGATACATGCTGGGCAAGCATAGAATTACGTCCAATAAATATTTCACCACCACCAGCACGGATATTAGCCCATGCACCAATTATTGAATGTTCTTCAATAGTCAAGCTTCCTGAAACTTTACTGTAAGGTGTTTTCTCTAATACAATAATTTGTGAAAACGCTCCTATATAAACTCCTGAAGCAATTTTGATTACATTGTAATTATCATAGCGCCATATTACTGGAAAATCTATTACAACATTTGGGTTTCTGCACTGGATATATAGATTTTTGAGTGTCCGACTTATATAACTTTTAGGTAATTGAATTAAATATTTTAATAATTGGAGTATTATCATAATCCTCTATTTTGAAAATCAATTAGTAATTTTTTGAATACTTGTAAGGAATACTTTATTTTTTTGAAGATTTTAACCAAAATCCTATTGTCATAGAAATTATTAGTTTGAGTATATACATCTGCTATCTCATTGCGAATCAGAAAAGTAGGATGTTGAAGAGGAAAATCTATACGTGTTATTGGCATATTATCAAATCTACTATTTTTGTTAATAGTATGAGTAGCTGCTGGAGAAAATCCAATGTTAGACACTAAATTTACGTTAGGAATAATCGTTAAGCCATTTTGAATCCAACAGCTAAAAGTCCAAGCATAAGCCCAGCTATTTATTTTCTCTTCATAGGTCGATTGGAAAATATTTGTCCAATATTTTACTGTAGAATCGTCTGATAGTAAGTCTTTTAACCAGCCCTCGTTATTAACTTTTGACCAAAGCTTCATTTCGATATCGGAGTATTGCCATGCTCGTCGCCAAGATGCCCAACCCCAGCAATGGTTATAGCGTGAAAAATAGTAACTATCTTGATTGCGAACCCTACCAAACTGAAAATTACAACCTGTTATAGCCATAATTCGCCGATCATCTCGATATTTATCTAGTAATTCTTCACAAAATTGAAAGAAAGTGGGATGTGGCAAACAATCATCTTCGAGGATTATTGCTTCTTCAACCTGATCAAATACCCAATCTAATCCACTGGAAACGCGCTGCTTACAACCTAAATTAACATCAGAGTAATTGGTTAATACCTCACAATCCCAATCAACTCGCTTGATAATCTCACGGGTAGCTTGACACTTTTCAGATTCACCAGAACGTTCAGCACGATGACCATCAGCAATTACGAATAATTTGGGTGGTTTAGCATTACGAATTGCTTCAAATACTTTAGTTGTTGGATCAGGACGATTAAAAATTATAAATACAATAGGTGTCTTCATCATAAAATTCTTCCACAATTCTAACTATATAAAAAGGTTAAAGATATCCTATCAAAATATTTTTAAAAAAGTACTTCGCTTGATCATGAGACTAATAACTAATGTCGAACTCAAAAAACCATAGCTTACTATAGCTGGAAGTAATGGTACATTAGCTAAAGCTGATACTCCATAAATATTGACTGCTAGAACAATCATGCCGAGTAATTTGTCTACACGATTTAACCACCAATCATGAAATGTAACAAGAACAGAATATATAATAGAAATAGCAGCAATTCCAAAAAAACCCGCACCTGAGTATGCAATAGCTAAAAAGCAGGCGTTTGCTGTAAAAGAGTCCCCTGTACTAAGTTTTGCAATATCAGAATATGAAATATCAGATGGTAAATCTAATATATTTTGAATACCTTGAAATGGTATGCGAGCAGGAAAAATTTCGTAGTAATAATTGCTCGTTCCACAAGGAATAATAAATATCCTGTCAAGTAAAGATAAGAAAGATAGTGCAAAGCTATCTCCACTAGTTATCGAGAATATTCCAATCGCTAATCCAAGTAATAAAACCACAAAAAATAGCGTAGAAAAATTCTTGTTGAATGATTTAAATAAACTCATTTTGCTATTTTTATTAGTAATATTTTCATAATTCTTTTTGTTCTTGTTAATGTAAAGTATTGCTAATGGAAGAAAAAAAGATATTAACAATGTCAGCCTTTTAGCAAAAATAGCAGATAAAACAATATTTAACGTCATTAAAACAATTATGAAACCCCAGTCAGCCAAACTTTCTTTTAAAGATGTAGTCTTTTTTAGATAAACGATAGCAGCTAGTAGAGAAGGAATCAAAAAAGAATTTGCCATAAAGGCTAAACCCATCCCTGTAGTAGAGCCAATTAAGGAGCCAGTTTCCAGACGACTAGAATAGTAGGCTGAAGACGAATTCAAATTTGCTAAAATCACTCCCAAAAATGAAATTCCACCTGACAGAAATACAAATCTGAAAAAACCAAAAATAACTAATATAAAGACAAAATAAAAATAAAAGATGGATTTTCGTTTTTCATATTTCTGAAATTGATTATTTTTTTTAGTTTTATTGAATTTGTCACTTATGATTTGAAAACCAAAAGATATGATTATAAAAATCATCATAGAAATAAATGATGTAATGGTGAGATCATCTCCATACGGTAATTTATATTCTGGGTTTGCATATTGTATAAATGGTATTGCCAATCCGTTACTAATAACTATAAAAATACTTGAAACAGGAGATAATTGAATTTTTTTACTTTTTCTAATTCTCAATAAGCAATAGTAACAATATAACAAAGAAACTACAGTATTGATACAGCCAATTATTTCTACTGTTGAAAACATTTTTTAAGATCACTTATTTTTTATTTTTTAAGTTGAGTTTTTTGAAGTTTTGAATTATTGTCAAATAATATTAACATCAAATAAGATATAGCTTAGGAGGTTTAGCCTGACGGATAGCTGCAAATACTTTTGCTGTTGTATCAGGGCGATTAAATATTAAAAATGCTACTGGAGTTTTCATGCTGCTTAATTATATTTTTCTTGATAGATAACGCGACTTAAATTAAATACGCTTTTGAGCTTCCATATACAAAGTTTCCCAACTTCTTTCTTCTTTATCTTTGAGAAGTGAAATATCATTTCCTTTCATAAAAGAAACTTCTTGAATATTGATGAAACCCGATTTATTCAAGCATTTACTTAGTAATCCACTATCCCATAAAGACACATGAAAATAATCTTGTGCCAAAGTTCTAATTGCCTCACATCCTGTTCCCCAGCGTTTAAATTCCTCGTGTAATTCTTGGCCACAATAGTAGCTGATATATTTTTTCAAATCAGGAACAGTCACTCTAAGCCAAGCACCTGGCTTCATTGTTCTATTCAACTCTTCGAGTAATTTAATGCTTTGATATGGGTACAAGTGTTCAAGAGTATGTTCTGTGAAAACACCATCCCATACATTAGCATCACAGTTCAAAGGAAACCTTAAATCAAGCATCCAATCTGGAATTTTATTTTTTATATTTTTTATAACTGGTATAGATAAACTAAAAAAATCCGCATTTACCCAATTATCAAATTTATTTTTACCACAGCCTAAATGTAATAAATTTTTATCATCCTGTTTTAGTTTGGGCTTGTAATTAAGAAATTTTCTTCCATATAAGCTTTTAATTTCAAACAGTAAAAGACCTTTTAAGGTTACTTGATATTTATCATTAAAAATACTATACGCTTCAGATGTCGAGGTTATATACATAGATTTTTTCCTTAATAACTCCGTAACTCAGGTAATTTATGAATGAAAGCTTATAAGCGATGTTATCTGTAAAATGAATATTTTTCTTGTTCTTTGATCGAACCCATTAGCTAAAAATGAGCCAAATGCATAAGAAATTACAGTAGCGATCGCAGCACCGACTCCAGCATAGTGAGGAATCAACAATAGGTTTAGCAAAACATTGGTAATTGCACCGATTAGAGTTCTGCGTAAAGAAAGATGAGCTAACCCTTCAGCAACAAACCAAGAGGATGTAGCAACCCCCATAAATACAAATAAAGAAGCCCAGATATGAATTGCTAATATTGATCCTGCTGCGGTATAGCCATTACCAAATAACAAAGTAATTATTCTTTCAGACATAAATGACATTGGTAAAGCAATTACAATTGCAATCAATACCAACCCTCGAAGTAGTTTTTCTATTCGTTGATAATAGAGTTCTTCACTTACTTCTTTGGCAGCAAAAATGGATGGAGTAACCGAAGAAGCGATCGCCATTGGTATAAAATACCAAACTTCAGAAATACGGCTTGCTGCTGAATAAAGACCTACAGCGCTAGCACCAACCATTTCCCCCAACATAATCTGGTCGATTCTCATATAAATCATGATACTCAAACCAGAAAACATTAAAGGCCAGCTTTCCTTAAGAAGTGTCTTAGCAAGTGGAAAATTCCAACGCCATAACCATAGTGAATAACCTTTAATCTTGTAAACCAGTATCAAACCTGCTGCACCCAATCCAACTTCTACTAAAGCTACCCAGGCAAAAGCCAGTAATGGTGCGTGCATTTTAATCAAAGCAATTTTCATAAATGCGATGATAATAAATGCGGTATTTTTAGCAACCACAGTATATTTAGACTGCACTTGAGACTGAAACCAAATATCAATTGTGTCAAAAGCAGAAAAAATCCCTGCTGTTGCCAAAATTGCTACTAGCCCAACTGTCAACTGGTCATTTTGACGGAATACAAAAATAGAGCTAACTGTTAACAATACGCATCCTATCCCACCACCTAACTTGAGCCAAAAAGCCGTCCCCAAAATTTGGTCTTTAGCTTCAGGGTTACGCATGATAGAGCGAATAACCAAGCTATCTAATCCTAGATTTGTCAAGGGATTAAATAGCGCTACAAAGGCAGTGGCATAGTTGAAAATACCAAATTGCTGCACTCCTAAATAACGAGCAATCCAAACACCCACAACTAACCCAAAACCCATGCGAAGAATGCGATCAATAAATAGCCAAGTTATATTGTGAATAACCGCTAACTTTTCAGAGCCAAATTTGTGACTAAATGATGATAAAATGTGGGTTTTATATTTGTCTAACATTTGGCTCAACTATCCAAATAGGACTAAATTTAGCTCACTATGCCTTAGAGGATGTCTGAGAAGTATCAAATATTTCTTGATCCCCCCTAACCCCCCCTTAAAAAAGCTACCGTGTATACACAAGTCTTAAAATTCCCCCTAGTACTTGGTTTCGTCATCTAGCAATAGGATTGTGCGATCGCTCTGGAAGCCTGTCATTGCGTTCGCGTAGCGTCTCGTAGAGAGGAGGAACGACGTTCGCGCAGCGTGTCGTAGACAAGCAATCGCTTTAACCACGGGATTATGTGATTACTTCGCTCCGTTACCACTGCGCTCGTAATGACAATTTAAGGGGTCTATAACGCCTGAAACCCTTTCAGATACCACTTGTGTGTACACCGTAGCCTTAAAAAAGGGGGAACAAGAGTCTTAAAGTCCCCCTTTTTAAGGGGGATTTAGGAGGATCTCCAAGGGTTAGATGTATACAAAAAAACTTTTCAGACATCCTCTTAGTGATGTATCAAAGACTTTTATATCCTTGGTGATAGATAAAACGAGTCAATGTAAAAATGTAGCTATTGTTTACAGTAGTGCCATAAGGCAGATATCAAAAACCATAAACTATAGACTTTTGCAAAAATTGACTTATCCCAATCTAATTTTGTAAACTTAGAACTTTCGGATAAAGCAGAATTTCATGAAGTTAATAAACTTGTGATATCTTTTACTGGTGTCCAGATCCCCGACTTCTTTGAGAAGTCGGGGATCTCATTTTTCACGAATGATTTAGGATTGCTATATCTAGATCAACTTTATTAACTTCACCTTTTAATAGAGTTCAGGATTTGATTTTTGAAATACACCTTAGATATACTTAGATTTTTTCAAAAATAAAATCAGATTGCTATATTCTCTTAGCTGAACCGTATTGCTTCATCTCTCGCTTATAACTTTACACAACCTAAATCTTGAATACCTCAGAAATAACACTTATCTTACTAAAATAATAACCAGTTACAGCAATCTTAACCCAGTGATTCTACTTAAGGTTAGACTTAATCTTATTATTCCTACCAGAATTATTCTCTCCAGGATCTCTATGGTAGTAATGATAACTGTAGTAATTATCGCCAGTAGTTAAACCATTCACTACCATTCCCAACACAGGCACACGCGAATGCTGAATAAGTGCCTTTGTAGTCTTAGCCGCAGCGGAATTAACTATACCAGGACGTGCAACTAACAACATTCCATCTGCCATTTTGCCTATTATCGACGCATCAGCTAAAATACTTAAAGGTGGAGTGTCAATAATTACGCAGTCATAATCTTGGGCAGCTTGTTGCAATAACCCATTCATCCGTTGTGAGTCTAATAGTGCAGCTGGGTTAGGCGGTATCATGCCAGAACTAAGCAATTCTACATTGATCATCACTTCCTTGGCAGCTTCTGCTAAGGTAGCTTGCCCCACTAAAACATTACTTAATCCCATCAAATTAGGTTGTTGCCACATTTCGTGTTGATGGGGGCGACGCATATCTGCATCAATCAATAGCACTCGTTTTCCCATTTGGGCAGTTGCGATCGCCAAGTTAGCTGCTACAAAAGATTTACCCTCATTCATCACAGAACTGCTAACCACAATTACCTTCAGTTGCTTATCAGAAAAAGTGAAACCCAAGTTAATCTGGAGCATTTCAAAGGCAGCATTGACTGATGAATAAGGGTTATTCAGTACCGGCAACTCCGTTAAACTCTCACCACGAGCCAACTTAGCTTTTTGATCAAAAACCGGAATTGTACCCAATAAAGGATAGTCTAACAACTGTTGAGCTTCTTCTGTTGTCTTCACAGACTTGTCTCCAGCTTCTAGCAATAAAGCTGCTGCGATCGCTAAGAAAAATCCTAAAAATCCCCCTAGTGCTAAATTTAAGGCTATGCGAGGAGAAACTGGTTTTTTCGGAAGTAAAGCTTCAGAAATAACCCTGGCATTACCTACATTCTGATTTTCCAGCACTTGAACTTCTTGCAATCGTTTGAGCATTTGTTCGTAGGTTATTTGAGCAACCTCTAGCTGTCGTTGCCGTTGTCGTTGCAGTTGTTCTAGTTTGGGTAAGGTTCTCAGACGTGCTTGATAAAATGCAAATGCCTTCATTAACACACCAAGTTGCTTCTCCAATCCCAACCGTTGTACTTCCACTTGCACCAAATTAGCGGTTAGGGTCTGCTTGAGTTCTCCTATTTGTAAATCTTGGTCTGGGATAGGCTGCTTACTACCCAGAGTTTGGGTTACTCTTCCTTCTAGCTGCTTTTTAAGAGCTTGTTCTTTACTTAATAAACTAGTAATAACTGGGTGTACATCGGTAAATCGTGACCTCTCCACAGCTAACTGGTCTTGAACCTTTTGATATTCTGATAGCACTTCTTGTACTGCTCTCGATTGACTTAAGCTGCTAAGTGCCATAGCTTGCTTTGTGTTCAATGCCAATTTATTTTGCAAAGCACCAGAACTACTCCTAGCATCTACCAACTGCGCCTGAAGTTGGGTTATTTGACCGGATAATTCATTGAGACTTCTAATGCCTTCTTCAGCTTCTACTTGTAAAGCAACAACCTTGTATTTTTCTTTAAACTGACGCAGTGCTGCTTCCCCTTCTTTAACCTTTGCCTCAACTACGGGTAATTGTTTGTTTAAAAATTCCCGTGCTGCTCTAGCTTCAGAACGGTTAACCTGAACATTGTTTGCTATATAAGCACTCATCAATGTATTGATGATAGCTGTGGCTTCTTGAGGATTAGTACTACGGTAAGAAAGTTGTAAAATATCCGTCCCTCGGATAGCTTTGACTTTCAATTTACGCAGAAAATCCTCTATTTCTAAAGGTTGTCCCAGTTTATCCTTCAGTTGCAACCCAGTAATAGTTTTTTGAATCAGGGGGTTGGAGCGAATGATTTCTGCTTCAGTTTCCAAAGGGTTAGAGAGATTTGTCAGCCCAGTGAGTTGTCCCAGTTGTCCTAGTTGTTCACTTGCACCTGTAAGGGAAGAAAGGCCACTTTCCTTATTAAAAAGGAGTTCAGCCTCGGCTTCATAAATTGGTTTTTGAAGAAAAGTAAGCAACACTGTGGCTCCAAAGACAGACCCCACAATGATTGCTATCAGGAACCAATGTTTTTTTACAGTCAGCCAATACTGTTGAAAATTAATCTGGTCTTGATCGTCTTGATTGGAAGGCATAGTTTAGTTAATACTCCAGATGTTTAGACACTCCTAAGGATTTAGTTGACGTACCTATTTTAGATTTTAGATTTTAGATTTTGGATTTTTTGGGGTACAAGCCCCACCCCTAGTGGGTGGAAAAATCTAAAATCTTCAAGCCCCGCACCCGTACTTCGTCCCGCTACGCTAACGTGGTCGGGGTCAATCCAAAAGACGCTCTCTACGAGACGCTGCGCGTAGCTTGCTTCTCTGTAAGAGTACGCGGACTCGCTCTAAGCGAAGCCATGCCGAAGGCTTTACGCTACGCTATCGCAAATCTAAAATCCAAAATTGATTGACTCATTATTTACTGATATTACAGTGAGGAAGTAGAAGAAAACTAAGGATCAATTTGTCCAAATATTCTCTGAAATTGTTTCTCGTTGATTGCAACTGGGTCTGGATAATTCATAACGCTTTGGTTAAACACTATCAAGCTTTCTTGATAAATACCTACGTATTTTTACTTGATTTATGTAATTAGTTATGTTTGACGGATTACTTGCCATAAACATTACTAAATTTTGGACTTAATTAAAAAATATCTTAGGGTAGGCATAGCCCAAGCCAGGCATCGTTTGACTACAGCAAAAGTGAGTCAATAAACTATACAAAATATACAAAATATACAAAATATACATTTATGAATGAAAAAATTATTTAGGGACTGACAAATAAAAAAATATTCAATTAACTCTTGTGGGGTGGGCATCTTGCCCGCCTTATGGACTGGGCGGGCAAGATGCCCACCCCACAATATTGGATAATTTATTTCTTGGAGTTCCCTTAAACCTTTTAAATCATAGGTTTAAATAATTTAATTATCATCCCAAAATAAATATATTAATTGTAATGGTTAGGTAATTTCCACGTAGCTGATAGCTAAAATCAGGGTTATTAATAAAGGGAAAAGGTTCATAAATACTTAATCAAACAAACAAGACTATTTTTTTGATTAATCTCACAAAAGTTTGTTTTTTTAGGTGTTGAAACCAGGGTTTTATTTTCGATTACTGGTCTTGGAGTTTGCTGATGAGTTTCAAATTATCTTGAACTATTGAAATCTGATACTAAAACTTTCAGGATAATTATTGCTTGCATCCAATTTTTTTATGTCTCTACTGTACTGACTTTTCACGTCATGTGGAAAAGCTAACGATTGACCTAACCCCCTAGCCCCCTTCCCGAAACGGGAAGGGGGAAATTAAAAGTCTCTGACGCCACGTGCTTCAAGTCGGCATAGCCGCCCAACGCAGTGGCTCCTCCTTGTAGGCTACGGTGTACACACAAGTTATCGTATTACCCCACCCTAACCCTCCCCTTTATAAGGGGAGGGAACTAGATTTCTTTTTTCCCCAATACATCGGGGGATTAAGGGGGATAAAACCCGGATCTCAAAGTAACTCTGATTTGTATGTACACGGTAGCTCCTTGTAGGAGAGAGAAATAGAAGTGAGGTTTTCCAGATATCGTGAAAAGTCAGCTCTACTGTAATCTTTCTAATGTTTAGTAATGTACGTAAATGACTACTAATCTTGCTATTGCTATTGGCAAAAAAAACAAGAAGTTACACAATATCCTCCCTCTATTACTGTTATTAGGCGATATTGTAGGTTTATTGTTGGCTTTGTCTCTCTGTTTATGGTTGCGATCGCGTCAATATCTGAATGGTTTTGACCATTTTATTTATTTATTTATTTTCCTCGTTCTGGCCGGGCTGTATTTAGCAGATACTTATCATCCAGATAGTCAAATAGCAGGATTGCGCGCTCCATCTCGCATTTTGATTAGTAATGTTGTTGTTGGCCTCATTATTGCGTCTCTCATTTACCTTACTGGTGCTTGGGGGAAAGAATCGGTCTTGAAACGAGGAATTCTGCTTCCCTGCTTAGGCATATTTACCACCTGGACTATGGTATCAAGAATATGGGTAGCAAACTGGGCGCGATCGCAAGCTCAACAAAGCCGTTGGCTCATTTTGGGTGCAGGGAAAAAAGCCATTCTATTTGGCAAAACTTTTCTAGAACGCAGTTCATTAGGGCGCTTAGTTGTTCTAGTAACAGCAGAGCAGAACATTAATGAGTTAGTAAAAAGTAATCGAGTTTCTGTGGGGAGCCTCAATGACTTATCCCAATGGAGTCAACAATCTTGGTCAGGGGTAGTAGTAACAACCCCAATGGAATTATCTGATGCACAAATACAGCAGCTGATGCAGTTACGTTTATCTGGTGTCCCCATCTACGGGATTCCTGATATTTGTGAAATCTTGTGGTATAAACTTCCCTCATTCCTGCTTCAGGATAACTGGCTGGCTTTTGGTGCTGGTTTTAATTTAGCGGCTGACAGCGTTAGTCAAAAGCTCAAACGGTTATTAGACATTATTCTGGCATGGTCATTATTTCTGTTTTTATCTCCACTAATGTTGCTAACAGTACTAGCAATTAAGTTGGATAGTTCAGGCCCAGTGTTGTACACACAGATGCGGACTGGTTTGGAAGGAAAGCCCTTTAGAGTTTATAAATTCCGTTCCATGTATCAGGATGCCGAAAAACGGGGAGCGCAGTGGGCGAACGAACGAGACTCTCGGATTACCAAAGTAGGACGCTGGTTACGCCTGACTAGAATCGATGAACTACCACAGCTTTTAAACGTTCTCTGGGGAGAAATGAGCCTCATTGGCCCCCGTCCAGAACGGCCAGAATTTGATATCAAGCTGCGACAACAAATTCCCTACTATGACTTACGTTATGTCGTCAAACCCGGAATCACAGGCTGGGCACAGGTTATGTATCCCTACGGTGCATCAGTAGAGGATGCTTACGAGAAATTAGCTTACGACCTCTACTACATCAAAAATTATTCCCTAGCTTTGGATTTAGCGATCGTCTTTAAAACCATTCGAGTAGTATTACTAGGTAAAGGCAGATGAATAAAAAAGTCTTAGTCACTGGTGGAGCAGGATACATTGGCTCCCATGTAGTTCGTCAATTGGGCGAGGCTGGTTACGATGTTGTGGTGTATGACAACTGTTCTACAGGTTCACCCCAAGCAGTATTGCATGGTGAGTTAATTATTGGTGATTTAAAAGATTCAGAATCTCTCTACCAGGTATTTTGTCAGCATCAATTTACGGCAGTGTTACACTTTGCTGCCAGTTTGAATGTACCCGAATCTGTTTCTCATCCCTTAGACTATTACGCTAACAATACTCGCAACACCCTGAATTTACTCCGTTGTTGCAACAACATGGGTGTGAAGCAAATTATCTTTTCCAGTACAGCAGCTGTCTATGGACAACCAGAAACCAGTCCTGTCAATGAATCTACACCAACTGAACCGATTAACCCCTATGGGCGATCAAAACTTTCTTGTGAATGGCTGATTCGTGACTATGCAAACGCTTCTGATTTCCGTTACGTAATTTTACGATACTTTAATGTTGCCGGAGCCGAACCTGGTGGGCGATTGGGGCAGGTGTCAAAAAAAGTATCTCATTTAATTGGAGCTACCTGTGATGCTGCACTCAAACGCAGAATAGGAGTACAAATTTTTGGTACGGATTTTGCAACACCCGATGGAACGGCAATTAGAGACTATATACATGTTGAAGATCTAGCAACAGCACATCTGGATGCTTTGGCTTATCTACAGCAAGGTAACGAAAGCCAAATTCTCAATTGTGGTTATGGGCAAGGTTACAGTGTCCGTCAAGTTATCGAACGGGTTAAGGCTATTTCTGGGATAGATTTTCCGGTCATTGAAACAGAACGTCGCCCTGGCGATCCTGCTTGTGTGATAGCTAGTGCTGATAAAATCCGTAAATTACTGGGCTGGCAACCAAAATATAATGACTTAGATCAAATTGTCTACACTACCCTAGCCTGGGAAATGCAGAAGAAAGATTTGATCTTAAAATCACTAGCTGCGGTTGCGTAAACTGATCAATCTGTTCCAATAAATCGGGCAGCACCTCGCAATCAGCTACATCATTGTTACACTTACTAACGCCGCCAAAATTTCCCCACTTCCCTCATCACAGCCTAAATGCAACTTGCGCCATGTCCGAATGGCACGCTTGTAAAGCTCTAAGCTATGCAGAATAAGAGCTACAGCCTTCATGCTCACTCCCGCAGTCATGGTAAGTAGTTGAAGAAGAATTCAGAAGTCAGAATGGGCTAAACGCCCCGCTACCGCTAACAGGAGTCAGAATCAAGACGCTCGAAGACTCGCTAACGCTTCGCTATCAGTCGGGGATTCAGACCGGCGCAGGAATTGTTGCCCCACCAAATTGAAAATTTGGTGGGGGTGCAAAAACACCGATTATTCAGACGCGACGCTCGTGACGCTCGATGACTCGCTCTAAGCGAAGCCATGCCGTTGGCGGAGCCTCTCGTAGAGAAGGCTTTACGCTGCGCTATCCGCCAGTCGCACAGAAAACATTGCTGAATTCTGACTCCTGACTCCTGAATTCTGTTCGATAAAAAAATTAATTACACAATGTCGCAATGACTGTAATTAATTCTGTACGCTTACTTATGAGTCAGGCGATCGCCAATGCAGAGATAATGTTCAGTAGTCATCTGGTGAAAATGAATGTAGAGACGTAGCACTGCTACGTCTCTACAAGGATTCTGGATAACA
Source organism: Nostoc sp. (assembly GCF_036917975.1). GTDB lineage: Bacteria > Cyanobacteriota > Cyanobacteriia > Cyanobacteriales > Nostocaceae > Nostoc. Next base: position 83,580 of record NZ_JBALEJ010000042.1, on the reverse strand, counting down.
CATATTTAATTTCTGGAGATGTCTAGTAGTCATCACAGCCGCAAAACAAGTTCTATCAAAACTTAATTCTATTAAGCGAAAAATTTTACCTAAATCGGAGAGAAGGCTCCCGCCATAATCTGTGATTTGGCGGCGAGATGAATCGTGTTTGCGTTAAACTCAACATTCCACAACCATAACTGACTGAAAGTCAGTGAGGGAAGGGGAATAGTTGAGTTTTTCGCAAATCCATGTTATGATTACGCTATTAAGTTGAGCGTAAAAATGCTGGTATTTGAAGCAAAACTGGAAGGAACGAACGAGCAGTACGGAAAGCTGGATGAAGCTATCCGTACCGCTCGTTTTGTTCGTAACAGTTGCGTCCGATACTGGATGGACAATAAAGGCATTGGTAAATACGAGTTGAGCGCTTATTGTGCTGTGCTTGCTGCCAAGGAAGCTGATTTTCCTTATGCTGCCAAGCTGAACTCGATGGCAAGGCAAGCGAGCGCTGAAAGAGCTTGGGCTGCAATCGCTCGGTTCTTTGATAACTGCAAAAAAAATAAACCTGGGAAAAAGGGATTTCCAAAGTTTAAGAAGCACCAGACGCATGGTTCTGTTGAGTACAAAACCAGTGGGTGGAAACTTTCTGACGACCGTAGGTATATCACTTTCTCGGATGGGTTTAAAGCAGGAACATTTAAACTGTGGGGAACCAGTGACCTGCATTTCTACCAACTTAAACAGTTTAAAAGAGTGCGGGTTGTACGTCGTGCTGATGGCTATTATTGCCAGTTTTGTATTGACCATGAACGAGTTGAAAGACGAGAACCAACTGGTAAAACTATTGGTATCGATGTTGGCTTGAGCCACTTCTACACCGATAGTAATGGGGAGACAGTTGCAAATCCCCGGCATCTTCGCAAAAGCGAAAAGTCTTTGAGACGTTTGCAACGACGGATGTCTAAGACTAAAAAAGGTTCTCAAAACAGAATTAAGTTTAGAAATAAACTTGCGCGGAAACACCTCAAAGTAAGTCGCCAGCGTAAAGACTTTGCTGTTAAGACGGCAAGGTGCGTGGTGAGGTCTAACGACCTCGTGGCGTATGAAGATTTGATGGTGCGGAATATGGTGAAAAATCACCGCTTGGCTAAGTCGATTAGTGATGCTTCGTGGTCGCTGTTTCGTGAATGGGTTGAGTATTTTGGTAAAGTGTTTGGTGTTGTCACGGTTGCCGTTCCACCCCAGTACACTTCGCAGAATTGCTCTAATTGTGGCGAGGTTGTCAAAAAATCTCTTAGCACTAGAACTCATTCTTGTCCTCGTTGTGGGCATATTCAAGATCGGGATTGGAACGCAGCGCGGAACATATTAGAAAAAGGATTGAGTACGGCGGGTCACGTCGGAACTAACGCCTCTGGAGACATCGACCTCTGCGTGGATGGGGAAACTCCTCCAAGTAAGTCGGGTCGTGGAAAGAGGAAACCCAAAGAGCGATCTTTGGAATCCCCCACTATATTCGGTACTCCGAATTAGTGGTGGGAGGATGTCAATAGGCAAGAGTTTCAGTAGCTTTTACAGTTACAGCACTATCCAAGCCGTGTGCAAATACTTGCTGCCACTTAGATGTCATGTGACACCAGTAGACATCTCCGAAAAAGAATGTAGAGACGTAGCAGGGCTACGTCTCTACAAGGGTTCTGGGTAACGCATCTTTAATTTCTGGAGATGTCTAGTGAAAGCGAATTTGTATAGGGAGCATCCCAATTTTGCAAGAACATATTTGTCATTGCGTACTCCTTCGGAGAACCCGTTGGCGTAGCCTCTCCAAGAGTTGGGTATGAAGCGACAGCGTAGTGAACGCGAGTGCGTCTCCAAGAGTTGCAATCACAAGAGATGGGATTGCTTCTCTCCACTATGTTGCGCTCGCAATGACAATTTGTAACCTGAGTTCGATATAACTTGCACATTTGGGATGCTCCCATTTGTATATCTGCTAAACCTGCTTGACCCATTTTTTAGGCTTTGATGGGATTAGATAATAAAGTCAAGATTGCTTGTGCTAAAGCTTCTGGATCTTTTTCTGTGCCTTACTTTTAATTGCTAGGCTTCAAGCGGCCAGTCATCAGACAAGGAAGTACCAAAGTTTGATGGTACTAACTCCCAACCTTGAGCTAAAAGAACTTGCATAGTGTGATACCCCTTTGAGCCACCTTTAATTTCATAATCTGGTAAGCAATATTGGGGAAAACTTGTATATGGTTGCCAAGGGTCTAGAGGAGACAAACGCAGGTGAAGGATTTTCTGGTTAAATGGATGTGGCAAATGCCAGCACATTTGACTTTTCATTTTAACTTGTAACTAAAATTTCAGTAAATGGACAACCTTTGAGCTAACGAATGAGATTCACAACGAAAATAGATAACTACGAGGTTGGGCTAGGATTCATTAGTTATTCGCAATTAAACAAAAAACAGCTTTTTTGCTGTTATTTGTAGCGATAGTCATAGATTACGATGATGAAAAATAGCTTTTCGAGACAAAAAACTCAGAAAGTTGCAATTGGTAAATTGATATGCTATTCTAATTACATAGATTACCAAACCACAAGTTAATGCTTGTTAACTTCAAAAAGCAATATCAAAGAAAAACTTTAAAACTTGATAACTCAGTAACACTAAATCAATAGAGAGAATAGAATATCTAAACTTTTACACTAAAACTTATTGTTGAATTTGCCCCCTTTTCTGACCAGTTATTTAACTGCAAGATTAGGGGGTTTTACTATTTAATCTAGTTCGCCAACATATTACCAATTCTCTAAATTGAAGAAGAATTCAGAAGTCAGAATACTGAATTCTGACTCCTGACTCCTGAATTCTGTTTGATAAATCTACAAATCTACAGCAAGGATAAGGGAGAATGAACTGTAATTTAGAGAAAGGGTATTAACTCCCTTGGTCAGAGCGTTGACTAACAAATAAATGTGCGTGCCAAAAATGCTCACAAACAAATCCTGACAAAATTGATGCAGATATAGCCTGAGATTCTCCGCAATATTATTAAAATCATAAATAAACTACATTAACTGGACAATTAATATCCAGCTAATGTAGCTCAAACAATATCTGCTCTTGGCATTTTATCCTTTAGACATCTCCAGAAATTAAATATGCGTTACCCAGAACCCTTGTAGAGACGTAGCAGTGCTACGTCTCTACATTATTTTTCGGAGATGTCTTTTGATTAATCTTGATTGAGAAGTATCAAGATAATCGATGAAAAACAGAAGACTAATCAAAATCACTTCTACCAAGTCTCCATGAAGACATGCTGAGGTGCAAGTCCCTAAAAAACTGCAAAAAAACTGCAAAGACCGCAAAGAAAAACACAGAGATATGAGTTATCCAGAAAATTTGCCACAGAGGACTTCACAAAGAAATGGTTTGAGTAATTCTAATTTGATTGTATCTACTTAATAATTAAGCAGGTACAGCAGCTGACTGTGTTAAGCCTACAGCTTCTGCATACTTCAAGTAGGTTTCAACAGAAGCAATAACGATCCGAGCTTCGATTGCAAGTAATTCAATACCAACTAGAGAAACACGTACCCAAGCATCTATAACGATACCTTTGTCCAAGATACGGTCAATAACTTCTGCCAAGCTTGAAGAAGAATTGGTTTTTTCGACTGCCATGATTTTAGACCCTTAACTCATTGTTGATTTTTAGTATTTAGCTAGGCATTTGCCTTTGCTCTCTACTGAATCAAATTAAACATACGTTTTCAGGAATGTAAAGAGTTTACTTGTACAAAAAATCTAAGAAAGATGACTATTCAACAGCAATTGAGAGCTTTAATGTTGAATTTATGTTGATTTTATATCGGACTTAAATTAAACGGTAAGTTTTAATATTAAGCTCTGTTTGTTTTGTAATATTTAATGTATATTTTTTTGATTTTTGTCAGAGTTGAAATTATTTAAAAAATATATTTTTTTGATGCATAACTATACTTTAAAATCCTATTTTAAGTAAATACACCGCTATTTTTATCCATCGTTTTCAAATTAAGTGAGATTACAGTTACTAAAACCTTGGGTAAATAATATAGGATATTTTCAACAATTATCTTGGAACAAAAATCATGTCTATAGAAGCTACTTCTGATCTAATACGGCAGGAAGCATTAGCAGGCTTAACTGCTAGTTTAGTAAATCAAGGTCATCCACTTCAATATGCTCAAGTGATGGCAACTTCAATTATTTTTCAGACAGACCTAGATTTAAGAAATGCTCAGATGGCTCGTCTTTTAAATTGGTTGAAACAGGAACATGAAGATATCTATGCATCTTCTCTGGTTATAGTTGAAGGAACCCGTGAGGAGTTTGAACACCGAGTTCAAAAGGGTTGAGTCGAATGGCACGCTTGTAAGGCTCTAAGCTATACATAATAAGTATTAAGTCAATAGCAGGCTTATAAGGCACTTACCAGTAATAAAATGCCCTCTACGCCACCTCATTGATAAGGCAATACGGTTCACTTAAGGGTTATTGATGTAGAGACGCGATTTCTCGCGTCTCTACATCAGCATTTTGTTGCTCATTCTGAACTATCTCGTTTAGCTTCTGGTATTGATGATAATTATCAATGATGACAATATCGGTTTGTTCCGGCTTTGGCTTCTGCTTTCCAGGTACTTTCTCGGCTGCACAAAGAATTCCCGTTTCAGGATGGATATAGAAGCGATCGCGATGGTTTGTATCTAGCTGACTTCGATATCCTCGATAAGGCTTGCTATAAAAACCACCATCAATTATTTCTACATACCGTTCCACATAGTCCCACACATGATCGATAACATGCCGTCCGGCCATAGTGTTGGGGTCTAATCGTTGACACAGTTGGCTGTAAACGTCATTCCAAAGCTGTCCAACTTGCGATCGCAAAAACCGACGCAGGGGGCCAAGATGATCTGAAAGATGCTTGGATTTATTTATTGGTTTAATCAGGTAGGGATTCAATAATCCATCCTGAATTGCATCCTGGGTGATTTTGTATAATCGCTTCTTAAAGCCTGTCACCTTTTTGAGGCTAATTCTCATCCCACCGCGAGGACGCTCAATCACTATCTCGCTCAAACGATGTTCGCTCATATCTCACGTTATTTAAATGCAGTTGTACTAATTGAGTTGTGATTAAACATGAGTTAGATAACATCATTGAACTCACCTCTTTATTGAGTAAAGTATATATAAATACAATTCAAATAATTGAAATTCCGCACAAGTTAGCAAAGCAGTTTTCACAATTGCCTATACCAATTTGGCTACGCTCCCATCAAAGGGAGCGGCAGGAATCGAACCTGCGATCCGTTGCCGGATAGTGTGTAGGCTTTACAAGTTAGGGCGCGGAATTAAGTCTTAAATCATTCCGTACAAGTTCAAGAAGCTTTTTAAGACTAAATACTTTAACCATAGACAGCTTCAGGGCGGATAATCAAATCACCACTGGGGCGGCGATCGATTATATAAGCAGAAAGGCGATCGCTATTCACATCTAAATGGCGAGCAACCCGCTCTTTCACTGCTACATCATTCATCCCTGCTGCAATTCCTAGTTGTGTCTCTGGGAGATCAACAGAACGTCCTTCAAATCGAATTTGTTTTGCCTTTGAGGAGGCTTTTCTGTTCATACTACATTTGTAACACAAAGCTTACATAATGTCAACAGGATACTACGCATATTACCTGGAATTAAAACTCTTGTGGGGTGGGCATCTTGCCCGCCCTAGTTATGTAAATTAAAAGTACATTAGCTTACAACTGATACGAAGCCGTCAAAGCCACCGCCAACGCATCCGCAGCATCATCTGGCTTAGGAATCTCGTCTAAATCTAACTCCCGTGCCACCGCTTCTTGCACTTCCGACTTATCGGCATTGCCATAGCCTGTTAAAGCTTGTTTAATTTGAGCAGGAGTAAACTCTACGTAGGGAAGACGACGCTGCCCCAACACTAAAATAACTATACCCCGCGCTTGTGCAACCAGGATTGTACTTGACATCCGATAAAAGAATAGTTTCTCGATCGCAACCAAGTCTGGTTGAAATTCCTCCATTACGGTGTGTAAGTCATCGAATAAGGTACATAGGCGCTGTCCCATTTCTACATCTGCTGACGTTTTAATTACTCCAAAATCCAGCATATTTACTGTAGTCTCTGGTATTTTATTGGGATTTTGTGTGCAGCTAATTGCTCCAAATCCTAAAATTGCCAATCCTGGATCTAATCCTAAAATTCGTTTTTCCATTAAATTCACTTTTACCAAGCCAGGATATTTTTTACAGTACTTTTCAAGTAATTAAACTACACCACTTCTTGCTCAGTCTCTCAGATGTGGTCTAAATATCCGAAAAATGCTCTCACTAGGAATACTGGCAATCTTGATGTACCTATTTTAGATTTTAGATTTTAGATGATTTCGGTTCATGCCCCGCCCGAAGTCAAGCGGAACAAATCCAAAATTGTCAATCTCAAATCACCAAGCCCTGTACCCTTGTGGTCAGGGTCAATCCAAAATTGCAAATCTAAAATCCAAAATTATTTGACCACTTATTCTTAGTCTAATGGGATTGACAAATATAATAGTTTCACGCCTATGGTTTTAAACCAAGTGGTGTACGTTTTCTGTTAATTATTGTTTGTAGCACTGCTCCGAATCAGGTATGTCAATTGGTTTTCTGAGACAAGCCCTCAACGCCCTGCAAAAGCAGTCGCGCTCTCGTACTTCCTATCGGGTTAACCAGTGGTTCAAATGGTTATCCCCTGGACTATCGATAAAACGTTGGTTGTTGATTAGTGTTGGGGGTGTACTGCTGGCAAGTTTGGGGTTAGCTATCTGGATTAAGCTGACTCCAATTTTTTTGATGATTGAGTTGATTAAGGATTTCTTGGGAGTAATCACTAACATCTTACCCAACTATATCAGTGGCCCTTTGGTGCTGCTTGGTGGCTTGCTGTTAGTACTTTGGGGACAAACTCGCACCGTAAGCTCAATTACTAAGGTACTGAGAGCAGAAGGCGGAGAAGAACTCATTGATGTTTTGATGGCTCATCGTCGATTGTACCGAGGCCCAAAAATAGTGGTAATTGGTGGTGGTACGGGACTTTCTACATTGTTGAGAGGGTTGAAAACCTACAGCGCTAATATTACTGCAATTGTCACTGTCGCCGATGATGGCGGATCTTCTGGGCGGTTGCGCCAAGAATTTGGAGTGCTACCACCGGGGGATATTCGCAATTGTTTGGCTGCACTAGCCGATGAAGAGAAGTTATTAACAGAATTGTTTCAATACCGTTTTCGGGCTGGAGATGGGTTAACGGGTCACAGTTTTGGCAATTTGTTTTTAACGGCTATGAGTGATATTACTGGAGATTTAGAACAAGCAGTTGCAGCTAGTTCTAAAGTGCTAGCAGTGCGAGGACAAGTACTACCAGCAACTCTCAGTGATGTTCGCCTCTGGGCAGAATTAGCCGATGGCCGCCGTATTGATGGGGAGTCTAGCATTCCCAAAGCAGGCGGTAAAATTGTCAAAATTGGCTGTATTCCAGCTAATCCTCCGGCGGTACCAGCAGCAATTAAGGCACTTAAAGAAGCTGATTACATTATTATTGGCCCAGGTAGCCTTTATACAAGTTTGATTCCTAATTTATTAGTACCAGAAATTGCCGATGCGATCGCTCAAACAGATGCCCCCCGTATTTATATCTGCAATATAATGACTCAACCAGGAGAAACTGAAGGTTACACTGTTGCTGACCATATCAGAGCAATTGATGCTGCTTGTGGGGAAAGACGGCTATTCGATGCTGTCCTAATACACAAAAAATCCCCCTCAGAGCAATCACTCATTCGTTACGCCCAACAAAACTCCCATCCCGTTTTTCTGGATAGAGAAGCTGTAACTCAGCTAGGGCGAAGAATTGTTCCAGCTAATGTTTTATATGAAGATGAAACAGGTTTTGTACGTCACAATCCACAGAAACTAGCACGAGTGTTATTGCGGTGGTACGGTAGAGGTCAGCCCGTTCGGGGAATTCAAAATTCAAAATTCAAAATTAAGGAAGATGACCAATGACTAATGACTAAATTATGAAAATTTTTCTTGCAGATGCAGAAGCGACGCTACGCTTAGGTATTACTCTTGGTGAATCCCTAACCCCTGGCAGTGTAATTTTACTAGAAGGTGATTTAGGGGCTGGCAAAACTACCCTAGTTCAAGGTATTGGCAAAGGTTTGGGAATTGTTGAACCTATTGTCAGTCCCACTTTCACGCTGATTAATGAGTACACAGAAGGACGCCTCCCCCTTTACCACCTGGATTTATATCGCTTAGAACCACAAGAAGTTGCAGCCCTGAATTTAGAAAGTTACTGGGAAGGTGTTGAATTTATACCAGGAATTGTGGCAATTGAATGGGCTGAACGATTACCCTACAAGCCAGATAGTTATCTGAGTGTGAGTTTGACCTATGGAGATGGGGGTACTCGTCAAGTCGAACTCGTACCATTCAATTATGATATTAGCAAAGTCATTACTGTGATTTAAGCTTATCTCCCGACTCCAATATGAGGAATTTCACTTTTTTTGATCGCAAAATAAGCCAGGAGTCAGAATACAGAATTCAGAATACTCTACCCATAAAGGGATAGAGTTTTAAGGCGAGAATATTTAATACTAGTTTTGCCGACCATTCCACTCGCTTTGAACCAATATTCATTACCCACTCGTACAGAATTAATACTGAATTCTGTTAGCGCAGTGGGGCATAGCACATTCTGAATTCTGACTCCTGAATTCTCAATTCTTCTTATAAAAAATTTCTGCAAATAGTCGAGAGTGAAATTTACACTCCTCCTATCTGCCACTACCACGTTCACCACTGTAAGTTACTAACATTGTTATCTCAACTAAAAAATCTCAAATTGACTTTTCTTCAATCGAAAATTGGCAGTCAGCAAAACTGACGCCAGTAACTATAAGTTTGGAAAAGTTTGTAACGCACTAGCTCTCTTTTAAAAGGGAGACTACTTTTCCCTTCATAACCTTAAAAAGGGAGTCAATCTAGGCTGAAGTATCTTATCCGAATAGTATTGAACCTACAGGATTCTTAACTGAACGGAATATATATTCAGGATTTGGCATCTAATAGCTTTATTGCTGTAATAAGCAGTTAAAAACTGATTTAGATGGGTGTATGAATCAAGCAAGCGTAAATAAACTGTTGTTGGGGTAAATGAGAGTTTTTACAGAATTTAGTCAGTTTTGTTGAACCAGATTAGTTCCTGACTGTCATTCAAAGAAGCAATCTGAATTCATTTAGTAACGAAATCTAGTAGAGAAAAATTAAACAATAATCAAGTTCTGTATACATCGCTTAAATTTCCTTATACTTAGTATTCCCAAGTTAAGTTCACAATCTATACATAAAAGAGACTAATTTTTAATTTTTTAAATTATTTATAATACTTATAACTAGCAATAAATTCTTATCTTCACATCTGTAATTAGCACTGATATCAAGAAAATATTAACTAAAACATCTCGTATTTATACGATAATTTATGTATAAATACGAGATGTTTTTTCCTAAATTAGTTGAGATTAATATACCTACGTGGATGCACTGTAGTCTGTCAAGTTGAAATTATTGATGCTCAACAAGTTTGTAGTAATGACTTTACTACGAAACCTCAAAACCAGCTTGACAAAGTACTAGTTATCTCTAATGAAAGAGGCGATCGCCTTTTTGACCGGAGAACCAGAGTCATCTCTGGTATAATACGTAAGACCTCGATCAATGAATGCAGAGGTAGTATCTATTAACTGCTGAAGAATCTCGGAATTAGTATTATCTATTTCTTCAGTTACTTTTTCTCCTGTAAATCGGTTTGTTCGATCTTCTGGAGGTAATACAATGCGAGGATCTCTATAAGTCTCTTCTGGCTTAGGTTTAAATGTCTCATTTAAATCAAACTGAAGACGTAAGTAACGTTTAGAATCATATCCACCCATAATTTGTCGGCAAATCGTACTACCAATCTCAGATGTAGGTTCCATAAAGATGTTAGTAAGATTTTTTACCCAGTCTAAACCTCTCCAGTTTTTTATTTGCTCATATTGATATGGTTCACCAGTTTGACCAGTGCCAATAGAAAGGATAGAAATATCTTCCAATCGCAGATTATCCAGTTTATATTGTTCCTTGATTCTTCGAGGGACTGAAGACTGACTTACCCTCATAACTAGACTCAAAGCGGCCAGAGAAGGGTTATTAGCAGAAACTCCTCCGTCAATGTGTGGGAATTCCCAATCACCAAATTTTTGTTTATCTACAGGTTCTAATTTATATGGTGGAAAAAAAGTGGGTGCTGATGCAGAAGCGGTACATATTTCCCATAAATAACAGTCATCGTACCATCGATCTCCTAAGTCGGGATGACAATTTGTAAAAAAGGTTGTGTTGCGATATAGGGTATCGTAAGCAAGAATCAAAATGATGGGTTTTTCAATATCCTTGATTCTTTTATAATTATATGCATCTTTGAGGACGTTAGTAATTCCATCATGAGAATATTTCGATGCTGAAAAGACCTCAAGAATTGATCTGATGATAGACGGAAAGTTTTTATAGCGCTCTTTTCTATCCGGTGGAAATATATCTTTACTCCGATCTCTATAGATTTGAATTAGTTCATCACTCGTCTTACCGACAGCAATTCCTCCTGTTAGTATTGAACCAGTAGAAGTGCCAGCAATCAGGTCAAAATATTCGTGTAAAAACTCTCCTTTACCCTGATTTCTAATTTCTTGTTCTACTTGTTGAAGAATTCGTGCTGCAACGATTCCACGAACACCACCGCCGTCTAAAGTCAAAATTCTGAAGGACATAGCAATTCTCCTTGATTATTTCTATGGTTATGTTTCCGGGCATAGTTTCTAGGGGATACATTACCTGGATTAAATGAGATTAATTGCAAGACAATCTCATTTTGTTTACTTCTATCCGACTGAAAAAATACCTAAGCTTTTTTACGAACCGCCAACGCGCAGCGTCTCGTAAGAGTTGGACGCCAAGCAGGGGAAAGAAAAATAGGTAATCTTAAAATAGTGGAAAGAGAGTAATTATTGAAGATTTGACTTGAAACACTTATAAATAAATTCAGGGTTTCAAGTTGCAATTTTTGATACAGGGACAAGTCAATACCCTTTGGTTAAAAGGGTAAAGGAGGAAAAACAAGGATTTTCGCCTTTTGGTTTTAACCAAACCGCATTGGTTTAGTCTTGACTCTGGATAGATGAAAATCTTGCCAGTTTAAGTATGACTTTGATGTAAAATTATTTGTGTACTACGTAAGCTTAAATAAATATTTGCTATAAGAAAGTTAAAGCTTGACCCCGCACTTGCGTATTTACCTGGCCTTTGTCATAAACTATTTCACCGCCGACAATGGTGGTTTTAGCCCAGCCGGTAAGGTTCCAACCTTCAAAAGGACTCCAATGGCATTTGGTTAAAAGTTCTTCGCGCCGCACTGGACGATATGTGTTTAAATCTACAAGTACTAAATCGGCATCATAACCAGGTGCGATCGCTCCCTTATTAGGAATACCATAAGCCACAGCTACAGCTTTAGACATCCAGTTCACAACTTGGGCTACAGTACACTTTCCTTGCATCGCCGCAGTTAACATCAAAGCGAGGGAAGTTTCTACCCCAGGCATTCCTGAAGGACTATTAGGGTATTCTTGAGCTTTTTCTTCTAAGGTGTGCGGTGCGTGATCTGTGGCGATGAAATCAATCACGCCATCGCGCAAAGCTTGCCAGAGAACTTCGTTATCGTGGGGCGATCGCAAAGGTGGATTCATTTGTGCTAATGTACCAATCTCCTCATAAGCGCTAGTATTCAACAACAAATGTTGTGGTGTTACCTCTGCTGTCACCCAGCTTGGTTTCTCCTGACGCAGCAAATCTGCTTCCAGCGCCGTTGACAGATGGAGAATATGCAGCCGACGTTGATATTTTTGAGAAAGTTTTAATGCGAGTTGGGTTGCCAGCAACGCCGCTTGATCGTCTTGAATTTGCGAGTGAACGGCTGGATCGTGAATGTTGGCAAATTCTTGGCGGCGTTGGTTAATTCTAGCTTGGTCTTCGGCATGAACAGCAATCAAGCGATCGCCTTTCGCAAATATTGCCTCTAATGTTGTTTCACCATCAATTAGCAACTGACCATGCATCGACCCCATGAAAATCTTAATTCCCGGTGTTGGCTTTGCTAAAAGCAAATCTGGTAGATTCTCTGCTGTTGCCCCAATAAAAAAGCCATAATTAACTAAAGACTTCTGTGAGGCACGTTCTAGCTTGTCGTCTAAAGCCTGCTGTGTGGTTGTTAGAGGGCGCGTATTGGGCATTTCCAAAAATGTTGTAACTCCCCCTTTCGCACAGGCACAACTGGCAGTGAATAAATCTTCCTTGTGTTCTAGTCCAGGTTCCCGGAAATGTACCTGCGGATCGATAACTCCTGGCAACAAAGTTAAGCCTTCTGCGTCAACTTCAGTGACTAGTGCTGTTTGGGATATTTCTGGCGCAACTTCGACTATTTGGCGATCGCGCGTCAACACATCCCCAACCATCAGTTCACCATTAGGTAAGATGATGCGAGCGCGGCGAATTAGTAAACTTTTTGGAGATGACATAGTGTTAACCAAGTTTAGACAGGAGGCTACGTATTACAGAGAACTATGCTTTTAGGTTAAACTTATTCGCGATCGCAATAACAAATTTTTGCCGCGCTTTAAAAAAAAGTTTATTTTTAACAAGAGAGGCATCAAGGGTTTAATTCCACCACAAAATCTGCCATTTAGTAGGCTGGAATTAGATTTAGATAGGGTTGAACACGAGAGCGTCTCATCTAGAAGCCTCATCTAAATTCAAATCTCCTGCCCCCCGCTCCCTGCCCCCTGCCTCCTTCAGAATCTAAAATTGGTAGTCAAGATGCAAATATGACTAGGAAATTAAAAATTTCCCGTTAAGATTAACAGATAAAGTCTCACTAGGCGAGTTAATTACCTACATCTTTCGTTAAATTAAGTAATTTCATGCATAATCAAGTGTCTGATAACAACTCTAGTCAACAACCTGATAATTCCTGGATCGCAGAGCTAGGTAGAACAATTGTATTGAGCATTGTTCTAGCTCTGGGAATTCGTACCTTTGTTGCGGAAGCACGCTGGATTCCTTCTGGATCAATGGAACCGACTCTGCATGGTACACCAAACCAGTGGGAAGCAGACAAAATTATTGTCGATAAGTTGAAGTATAAATTTTCTGACCCGCAACGGGGCGACATAGTAGTATTTTCACCCACAAAAGAGCTACAAAAAGAACAATATCAAGATGCTTTTATTAAACGTATAATTGGCCTACCTGGAGAAAAAATACAACTTAAGGATGGCAAAGTTTATATCAACAACAAACCCCTCCCAGAAGGCAATTACCTCAGTGCTGGGCAGACTACAGTTATTGATGTTTGCCAATCAGGGCAACAGCCGCCTTTTTTAGCAAAACCCCAGACCATACCAGCTGATTCATATTTAGTACTAGGTGATAATCGTAACAGTAGTTACGACGGCCGTTGTTGGGGTCTTGTCCCCCGCCAGAATATTATTGGACGTGCTGTAGTTCGTTTCTGGCCTCTAAATCATATTGGTGGAATCGATAAATCGCCAATCTATCCATAATTCAGAAGTCAGAATTCAGAAGTCAGAATTCAGAATTCTGACACCAATCTATAATCCAAAATCAAAATTGCGCTGGAAGCTTAACAAAAATGTGACCTAAAATCCAAAATTGCTATGACACCTTACCTAGCAAAAGTTTTATTATACCCAGTTAAGTCATTAGATGGTGTTGAAGTTGAGAACGCTAGAGTTCTTGCTAGTGGGGCACTACAGTATGACCGAGAGTTTGCCATTCTTGACGAACAGGGTAGATTTGTCAATGGTAAGCGTCATCCTAAAATTCTTTTACTAAGGGCACAATTTGCACTATTAGATAGAACTATCTCGTTGCAAATTCCAGGTGGCGACTCGCAACAAACTTTTCATCTGGATGAAGAACGGCAAGCATTAGAAGCAACTTTGAGTGATTTTTTTGAGTTTTCTGTCACATTGGGACAAAACTCTCTGATGGGTTTTCCTGATGATAAAAACTCACTTGGGCCAACGGTAATTAGTACGGCAACGTTGACAGAAGTCGCTTCTTGGTTTCCCGGTTTAAGTGTAGATGAAATGCGCCGTCGGATGCGTGTCAATATCGAAATTAGTGGTGTACCAGCATTTTGGGAAGATCAGCTATTTCGTGAACCAGGTGATTTAGTCTCCTTTCGAGTGGGAGATGTACACTTTTTTGGGGTTAACCCATGTCAGCGTTGTATAGTCCCAACACGCGATTCGTTCTTAGGGGAAGCTTACCCAAACTTTCAAAAAATCTTTGCAACCCAACGACAAGCAACTCTGCCAAATTGGGTTTCTCCAACGCCTTTTAAGCACTTTTACAGCTTGAGTGTCAACACCCAATTACCCCCGTCGTCAGCCGGAAAAATTTTACAAATTGGCGATGAGGTTGACATACTTCCACAACAAAGTTAACATCTCTTAAAAATAGAAAATACATAAACCTCGTCCATGTTGAAACCTGGAGTTTTGAATTATTTTGTTGTGTCATTGCAACGTAGGAAGCAATCGCAAAATTTTGGTAAAAAACTACAGTTCTCAAGTTAGACGAGGTTTAGTAAATTTTTTTGGATTTTTTTGTTTTTACTGTGTATTTGCATGACAATTTTAAAATTGTTGTAGTAAAAGATAAGTTTTTGCACAAGCCCAGAGGTTTTGATACCGGAAAATCAAGACATCAGCAATTAAAAATTCAATTTAGGATTGCGTGCTAATGGCGACCTGAATTTTAGAATGGCATACTGGAATCGGTTAAATCTCAGTTCATCTGAGAACATCTGTTGACACATTGCCGAATGGCACTAAGAAAAGGCGAAAGGCTTGTGTCACCTCGTTCCCAGTCTGAAGACTGGGAATGTATTCCAAGAGGCTGCTGCCTCTGGTCAGCCCACTGGAGGCGGAGCCTCCGAGAATGGGTTCCCAGCCTGGAGGCTGGGAACCAGTTAGAGCAAAGCTTATAGCTTTTCTTAGTGCCATTCACACATTGCCAATGAAAGGGAGTAGGGAGTAGGGAGTGGGGAGTGGGGAGTAGGGAAACTAAGCAGGCTTTTCATCGGGGAGCCACTGCGGTGGACGGGTTTCCCGGCATAAAGCAAGTGGCGTCGGGGTTTCAACCTACCTTTCAACACAAGGATTTTTCTCGTGCGAACGCTACCGCGAACGCGCCACTTGCGGGCAAGGCTTTAAACCTCAACTTCTCCCAAAGGGAGACGCTACGCGAACGGGGCTAATTTGATCGCGTACCCGAACAACCTTGGCAGTCGCAAAGTTTGAAAATTAGGCGTTGGAGGAACTCAGCTAGTTAAATAAGTATAAAAATGTGCTTTTTTGTACTTATGGTTTTGGAATATACTGTGGTTAAAGTGATAGTACGCCGTAATTATGGTGATACACGATGTAGCTGATATGGCAAAACACCCCTAAATATGCTAGGGAAGAATTAAACAACAATGTTATCCAAACTTCAGCCCGTCAAATCTATTAATTGTTTAGTTGGCAAAGTTTATGCCAAAATGCCCCTGCGATATGTTCTGATTGTGCCCTTTATACTACAAATTTGTGGGGCGGTGGGACTTGTAGGCTATCTTTCATATCAAAACGGCCAAAAAGCCGTAAATGAGCTTGCTACTCAATTAGAAAATGAAATCTGCGATCGCGTTGAACAGCATCTTGATAGCTATTTAACAACCCCGAAGCAAATCAATCAAATCAACTTAGATGCAGTTGAGCTAGGTTTGCTCAACCTTTCGGACTTTAAAACCACCGGCAATTACTTTTGGAAACAAATGCAGGTTTTCAATGTTGGCTACAACAGTTTTGCCAATCCTAAAGGTGAATTTATCGGTGTTGAACGTCTAGATAATGGCAAGCTCCTAATTAATGAAGTTAGTCAAAAGGGTGGCATAGGCAAACTTTATATTTATCCTACAGACAAGCAAGGAAATCGTCGCCATTTGCAGCAAGTCAAAAATTACGATCCTCGCCTAGAAGCTTGGTATACAGATCCAGTCAATATCGGCAACCGAGTTTGGAGTCAAATTTATCAATGGGAAGATAAACCAGAAATTTTATCCATATCTTCCAGCTATCCTGTTTACGATAAAAATCGCAAATTTGTTGGGGTGATTAGTGTTGATTTACTCTTGTCACAAATCGGCAAATTTTTAGCTAACTTAAAAATCAAAGAGTCGAGTAAAACTTTTATTTTAGAGCGTTCTGGGTTAATAGTGGCTTCTTCTACAAGCGAACCACCATATACCATCATTAATGGTAAAGGAAAACGACTATCGGCATTAAATAGTCAAAATTCTTTAATTAGACTTACAACACAGTCTTTAATCAAACGTTTTGGCAATCTGGGGTTTATTGGGGGGAAGCACCAGCTAAGTTTTACCGCCGATGGAATGCGTTATTTTGTGCAGGTAAAAAGCTTGAAGGATGAACTAGGTTTAGATTGGCTAATTGTGGCGGTGATTCCCGAAGGCGAATTTATGGAGGAAATTAACGCTAACACCCGCATTACTATTTTGCTGTCCATAGTTGCTTTTTTAGTAGCGACAAGAATTGGGATTTTGACTGCTCGCTGGGTAATTAAGCCGATTTTACAATTAAACGCATCAGCGAAGAAAATTGCTCAAGGTGAATGGGAGCAAACACCAGAAATTCAGCGTTCCGATGAACTGGGGGAACTAGCAAAGTCATTTGAAACTATGGCAAAGCAACTCCAAGCATCCTTCAGTGCTTTGTCAGCAAAGAATGCCGAGATGCAGGGTTTAAATGAGGCACTGTCTCACAGTCAGAGTCGGCTAACTCAATTTTTAGAAGCCATGCCGGTAGGTGTATTTATTATTGATGCTGAAGGTGAACCTTATTATACAAATCAAATTGGGCAGCAAATTCTTGGTCAAGGAGCGATCGCAGAAGTTAATACCGAACAATTATCAGAGGTATATCAAATTTACCTTGCCGGGACAGATCAACTTTACCCCAGCGATCGCCTGCCAATTTCGAGAGCATTGCTTGGGGAAAGCACCAGGATTGACGATATGGAAATTCGCCATAGTGGCAAGATTATTCCCATTGAGGTTTTAGGAAAGCCAATTTATGATGAATCGGGGAATCTGGTTTTTGCGATCGCTACATTTTTTGATATCACCCAACGCAAGCAAACAGAAAAGTTATTAGCAGAATACAATCGCAACTTAGAGGCTCAAGTCAAAAAACGTACTGAAGAGTTTCAACAAGTGATTGAGCAACTACAAACCACCCAAGAAGAACTGATTGAATCGCAAAAAATCGCTGCACAAGAGCAACAAGCTGCTGTTAGAGAAGCCGCGCGAAGCGCCGCCGCCAACCTTGCCAAAAGTGAATTCCTGGCTAACATGAGCCACGAACTGCGTACCCCACTCAACGCCATTCTGGGTTTTACCCAAGTTATGAGCCGAGATTATTCACTATCTGACGAACATCAAGAAAACTTAGCAATTATTAATCGGGCTGGCGAACATCTACTCAACTTAATTAACGACATTCTAGAAATGTCCAAAATCGAAGCTGGCAGAATCACATTAAATCGCAGCAGCTTTGACTTAATTCATCTGTTGAAGAACTTAGAAGAAATGTTGCACTTGCCTGCTGCATCTAAAAATTTAGAATTACTGTTTAAATATACACAAGATATTCCTAAGTACATAGAAACAGATGAAAACAAACTGTGTCAAGTCTTGATCAATCTCTTAGGAAATGCCATCAAATTTACTGATTCGGGGAGCGTGACATTAAGTGTGAGACTGGGGGCTGGGGACTGGGGAGCGGGGATCAGGGAGCGGGGATCGGGGACTGGGGAGCGGGGAATGGGGAGTAGGAAGCAGGAAGCAGGGGTAGAAGAATTAATAACCAATCCCCAATTCCCAATCCCTAATCCCCAATCCCTAATCCCCAATCCCCAGTCCCTAGTCCCCAATCCCCAGTCCCCAATCCCCAATCCCCACTCCCTAATCTTCGAGATCCAAGATACTGGCTGTGGCATTGCACCCCAAGAAATTGACTTGTTGTTTGAGGCTTTCGAGCAAACTGAAATCGGCAGAAAATCGCAACAAGGGACGGGATTAGGTTTGGCGATTAGCCGCAAATATGTACAACTGATGGGGGGAGATATTACGGTCAGCAGTATACCTGGTGTCGGTAGTACATTTGCCTTTAATATTCAGATTGCTCTCACTTGCCCCAGAGAAATCCCGGCAAATCAAATTAAATCTAAAATTATAGCTTTAACCCTTAGTGAGAAAGCATACCGTATCTTAGTAGTTGATGACTCCAAAGAAAGTCGTCTGCTGCTAGTTAAAATTCTCACATCTGTAGGCTTTGAAGTCCGGGAAGCTACAGATGGTCGTGAAGCGATCGCAAATTGGGAATCTTGGCAACCACACTTAATTTTTATGGATATGCGAATGCCGGTTATGGACGGTTATGAAGCCACAAGAATAATTAAAGCTAGAGAAATCGGGCATGGGGCAGCCAATACGTTGCGGAGGTTCCCAAAATTCAAACAACTCGCATCATCGGGAAGCCATTACCTAACGGGAGGGTTAACCGATTCAGCTAACTCCGAGACAGTCAAAGTTGTACGCAAAGCTTCTCCCGTAGGCGAAGCAACTGGTGTATCCACGTTTGCAAAGTTGATGCCAACAACCTTGGCTTCTCCTTACAACTTCTCTGAAGCAACGCCAAATCGCCCCAATACACACACGATCGTTATTGCCCTAACTGCTAGCGCCTTTGAAGAAGAACGCCAGAAAATTTTATCCATTGGCTGCGACGATTTTATTCGCAAGCCATTCACACAGGAAGTATTATTGGAAAAACTGAGCCAACATCTAGGTTTAAAATATACCAACCAAGTAGAAACCACAAACACACTGTTTGTGGATCAATCTACACAGATGTTTGTCAGTACTGCCGAACTCCTGAGACATTTATCACAAATGTCACCTGAGTTGCTCCAACAGATCCACTACGCCGCAGCCAGCTGTAGCGATGAACTGATTTTAGAGTTACTCAAGCAAATTCCATCAGATAATGGTCAAGTTTTCCAAGTTCTTAGGGATTTAGCAAATAACTACCAGTTTGAGAAAATCATGGAATTGACTAGAACCAACGTAGAATGAATTACGAGCATTTAGACCCTGAGAAAAAAGATATCTTGATCATTGATGATATGGCGGATAACCTCCGAGTTTTATCCTCCATATTGACAAGGGAAGGGTATAACGTTCGTAAAGCCTTAAACTGGCAAATGGCACTGACAGCAACTCAAACAGTATTACCGGATTTGATTCTACTCGATATTATGATGCCAGAAGTAGATGGCTATGAAATTTGTCAGACCTTTAAAGCTTGGGAACTAACAGCCGATATTCCGGTGATTTTTATTAGTGCTTTAGATGATGTTTTTGATAAAGTTAAAGCCTTTAGGGTGGGTGGTGTAGACTACATTACCAAACCTTTTGAGTTTCAAGAAGTTTTAGTACGCGTGCAAAATCAACTAGCATTGAGATCGGCGCGATTAGAAATATTGAAACTAAATGTCGAACTAGAAGATCGGGTAAAAGAGCGGACTAGTGAGCTAGAAACAACTCTCCAAAAACTTCAACAAGAAATCCATTCCCGTCAGAAATTGCAAAGCCAATTGCTAGATATAGCATTGCATGATTCACTGACTGGATTACCAAACCGAGTTTTATTTATTAGGCGACTAGAAAATGCTCTAAATCGGGCGAAGCAAGAATCTAGTTATCAGTTTGCAGTCCTTTTTTTAGACTGCGATCGCTTCAAAGTTGTCAATGATTCTCTCGGTCATTTGGTGGGAGATGAATTGCTGATAGGCATCGCCCGCCGCCTGCAAGCATGTTTGATTCCTATTGATGCTCTAGCACGATTGGGTGGTGACGAATTTGGCATCCTCCTAGAAAATATCACAGATATCAATATAGCAATCCAAGTTGCCGAACAGATTTTGCAACAGCTATCCCTTGCTTTTAAACTGTCAAGATATGAAGTATTTATGAATGCCAGTATTGGCATTAGTTGGGGTAATAAAGATTACGATCGCCCAGAGTATTTATTGCGAGATGCTGATACGGCAATGTATCGGGCTAAGGCTCAAGGAAGAGGTAAATATCACGTCTTCAATCCAGCCATGCATCAGGAAGCTATTCAGCTTTTAGAGTTAGAAAATGACCTACGAAGGGCTGTGGAAAGGCAAGAATTCCTCGTTTATTATCAGCCAATTGTTTCTCTGAATACAGGTATGATTTCTGGATTTGAAGCCTTGGTGCGCTGGCGACATCCGATTCGTGGTTTAGTTTCTCCCACAGAATTTATTCCTGTGGCTGAAGAAACGGGTTTGATTAATGCCATCAATACTTGGGTATTACAGTCAGCTTGTCATCAATTAAGCATCTGGCAACATTTCCCAGTGACACCAGAACCTCTAACTATGAGTGTCAATTTGAGTGCTAGATTATTTTTACAGCCGAATTTTGTACAACAGATTGACCGAATAATTTATGAAAATAAAATAGATCCGGCATATTTGGAATTAGAAATTACCGAAAGTGTAATTATGGAAAACAGTCAGGCAATTAAAATAATTCTGCAACAACTCAAGCAGCGAAAAATTAAGTTAATTATGGATGACTTTGGTACAGGATATTCATCTCTAAGTTACCTGCACAGCTTTCCTTTTAATGCACTTAAAATCGATCAATCTTTCGTCAAACGTATGCAGGAGAATAAAGAAAATATGGGTTTAGTACCAGCAATGATTGGTATTGCTAACTCAATGGGGATGAGTGCGATCGCAGAAGGTGTCGAAACAGAAGAACAGTTAGCACAATTGAGAAGTTTAAATTGTAATTTTGCTCAAGGATATCTATTTTCTAAACCCATAGAACAACAATTAGTTCTGAAGTTGCTCGCCGCAGCGCCTCAATGGTAGATATTAAATGACCGAGGATAAGTAGGAGGCAAACTCCATGAATCAATTCAAAATTCAAAATGACGCTCGCTGACTCGCTAACGCTGCGCTAACAAAATTCAAAATTAAATTGTCTTAAAAAGTTGCTCCCCTTAGATAAAGCTCATAACAGGTTAATAGCTATTATATTCGGCAAAACTCTCTAGCCACCGTGGGAGTTAAACTATAAACATAAGTATTTTGGTGAAGTTGGTCAGCAAATTTTAGGGTGATTTCAAATAAGCATTTACTATCCTCAATAATTATACGCATAACTTCTGATAATAATGCATTTTAATCAAACTAACAATTACAAAAGAAATATTTTGGTGGTAGATGATACGCCAGATAATTTACGGCTTTTATCGGCGATGTTGACTGCACAAGGTTTTGAAGTTCGCAAAGCCTTAAACGGTAAAATGGCACTGACTGCCTGTCAAATGGTTTTGCCTGATGTAATTTTGCTGGATATCAACATGCCAGGTATGGATGGCTATGAAGTTTGTCAACAACTGAAAGCTGACGAGAAAACTTGCGAAGTTCCAGTAATTTTTATTAGCGCCCTGGATGATGTTGTAGATAAGGTAAAAGCTTTTGATGTTGGTGGTGTAGATTATATTGCCAAACCATTTCATGGGGCAGAGGTGGTGTTGCGAATTGAAAACCAGATTAATTTACGTTTGCTCCAAGTTAAACTACAAGAAAAAAACTTTTTACTCCAACAGGCTTTAGATAATTTGCAATCCTCTCAAGTTCAACAAATTCAGAACGAAAAGATGGTGGCGTTGGGACAGTTAGTAGCTGGGCTGGCTCATGAGATTAATAATCCAATCAGTTTCATTTATGGAAATCTCCAATATGCTGGTCAATATGTAGAAGACCTAGTAAATATGATCGAGGTCTATCAACAGGAATATCCCAAACCTACACCAAAAGTTCAGGAAATAGCCAAAGATATAGACCTGAATTTTATGATTAAGGATCTACAAAACCTGATAGGTGCAATGTATAGAGGCTCCGATCGGATTCGGGAAATTGTACTAGCGCTACAACACTTCTCTCGGCACGATGAAGCAGAGATGAAGCGGGTAAATATCCATGAAGATATTGAAAATACTTTGGTGATGTTACAACATCGGCTCAGAGAAACAGCCGATCGTTCGGCAATTATTATAGTCAAAGATTATGGTAATTTGCCCCTAGTAACTTGTTATGCGAGTGAACTAAATCAAGTATTTATGCATTTGTTGAATAATGCTATTGATGCAATAGAAGAGGGAGTGGAAAATAAATCTTCTATTCCCTACTCCCTACTTTCTACTCCCCAAATTCGGATTCATACAGAGGTGACAGACTTAAATATGGTCAAAATTGCGATCGCAGATAATGGTCTTGGTATTGAAGAATCATTGCGATCGCGTTTATTTGATCCATTTTTTACCACAAAACCTGTGGGTAAAGGTAGTGGGCTAGGATTATCCATTAGCTATCAGATTATCGTCCAAAAACACCGAGGAAATATTACCTGTAACTCATCTGTTGGCAAAGGAGCAGAATTTGCGATCGAAATTCCCATAGAGCAACCTGAGGTTTCATTACATTAAAGGGATTGGAGACAAGGGGGACAAGGAGACAAGGGGGACAAGGAGAATGGGAGCATCCCAATTTTGCAAATTGACTAGGATAACAGATTGTCATTGCGAATGAAGCGAAGCGGAATGAAGCAATCGCAAGCAAGGTCTAGGTGTTGCGATTGCTTCTCTTCGAGACGCTACGCGAACGCTCCATTTCATTACGCTCGCAATGACAAAATATGTTTTTACACATTTGGGATGCTCCCAGGAGAATAACCAATGCCCAATGCCCAATGCCCAATGCCCAATGCCCAATAAAATCTAATTAATCAACAATTCTGGTGCTACTAATCCTTTTTGGATAGCTAAAACTGCGGCTTGAGTGCGATCGCGTACTTCTAGTTTCTGTAAAATAGCATGAACGTGAACCCTTACTGTACCAGGGGCAATATAGAGAGTTTCAGCAATTTCTTGATTACTTTTGCCAGCTGCTACTAGTGCCAAAATTTCTTGTTCGCGCTTCGTTAAGGGATTTTCTAAGGATTCCTCAGTTTTTGCGGACTGCATCGCCATCGAATTGCCCTCAAAAGCGGCTCTAATTTCTGTTGTTGCCGTTTGATCCCACCAAGAAGCGCCTGCTGCAACCGATCGCACCGCCAATATCAGAGACTCAGCAGGAATACCTTTTAAACAATAACCTTGGGCCCCAGCGGCAATTAACCGCGAAATCAGGGGCTTTTCAGAACGAGATGTTAAAACGAGAATTGGTAAATTTGGGTGCTTCTGCTTGATTTGGCGACAAGCCTCAATCCCGCCAATTCCCGGTAAACCTATATCCAACAAGACCAAATCCAGAGGATAGCGATTTGCTAATTCTACAGCTTGTTCCCCATCTTCTGCTTCTGCGACAATCTCCAAACTGGTTTCTTGTTGCAACCGCATCCGCAAACCAAGCCGAAATAATTCATCATCTTCAACGAGTAAGATTTTTGTCATTAGTAATTGGGCATTGGGCATTGGGGACTGGGGATTGGGGATTGGGGATTGGGATTAGGATTAGGGATTGGGATTGGGATTGGGATTAGGGATTGGATTAGGGATTGGATTAGGATTAGGATTAGGGATTGGGATTAGGTTATTCTCCTTGTTCCCAATCCCCAGTCCCCTTGTCCCCAGTCCCCAGTCCCCAGTCCCCAATCCCCAATCCCTCTCAACTCCCCGGTGGTGGACAAGCAGGGAGTCGGAAACCAAAAAGTGCGCCGCGTGGTGAGCGATTCTCTGCCCAAATTGTACCCCCATGAGCAGTAATAATTTGCCTGGTCAAATAAAGTCCTAGCCCAGAACCGGAGACGTGGCGATCGCTATTTCCTTGATAAAATCTCTCAAATAAGTGGGGTAATTCTTTTTCGGTAATGCCGGAACCAGTATCGAGTATTTTTACCACTTGATCGCTAGAATAACCTTCAAATACTACTTCTACTTTACCGCCACGAGGGGTATGGTTAATGCCATTACTCAGGAGATTGGTGAAGACTCGCCCAAGTTGCAAAGAATCGCCATTTACCCAGAGAAAACTCCGAAAATCTGATTCACCATAGTGCAGAGAAATATAAACCTGACGTGTTCTCGCTAGTTCGCTCAGGGTAGCAATGATCTCCTCTGCTATTGTCACTAAATTAACGGGTGACATCTGGAGTTTTAGCCCTTCGGCATCATTCCGGTAGACATCTAAAAGAGTTTGGACTAATTGCAGTGTACTCCGATGACTACGAGCCATTGTTTGCAAGACTTTTGCTTGCATGGGCGTGATTTCACCAAATTGCTCATTTTGAAAATATTTCAGCGTTTCAATTGCTCCTAATAGGGGTGTTTTCAAATCATGCGTTAGGGTAGAAATAAAATCTTCACGCATAATCGCTAGTTGTTCTTGAGAGCGTAGTTGTGCTTGAGTATAAGCGATCGCTTCTTCATTGCGGTGGTTGCGATCGCTTAACCAACCTGTTACCACCAACGCCAATACTGCAATCAACCTATTTGCCACCGTTGGCAGGGCAATTATTTCTCCTCCTGGGATAAACAAATTCAACAGTGTTAATCCTGTAGCGGCAAGAGTGATCCCTAAAACTGCTCTCCGATTCAAGCGGGAATCTGCTAACAAAATCGTCCCTGTGTAGAGATAGCCAAATACATACTCAGGGGGTGTCAAATATTCCAGTACTATAACAATCGCAAAGGCGATCGCTATTAGGCCATAAGTCTCACCACGTTCATTGATAGCTTTTTTTATAGTCAATAATCGACTTAACATTGATTAATTTTTAATTTTAAGTCCGATTGGTGGTAATAGTAGTCTGTCAATAAATAATTGATGGATAAATTGTTTGTAGAGACGGCGATTTATCGCGTCTCTCTAACTTTTGCCTTTTTGTACTAGTTTGATTCAGGCTGCGGGAGTGTCAGAAATTGCCAAATTACCCATACTGCAAAAGTTGGTGCGCCAATTGTCGCTGCTATTAATAACGGCTCTAGTCCATTTAGTAAGGTAACGATGGGAAACAAATATAGCACATCTTCAATATCAAACCCGGCGAAATTTGGTTGACGGTTAGCCTCTTTACCTGAACGCTGTTCAATTTGGTTTCGCAAATGAAAGATACAGGCAACAGACACGCCAGAGACTATCCCCATCAGCAATGCCCACCAACCAAATCTTCCTTCCCTAAGACCATATCCAATACACACAAATAAAAGAATATGGATGATGGCATCACTAGCAAGGTCATACTGATGTCCCCATTTGCTGCTTTTTCCACTCAAACGGGCTAATTCACCGTCTGTATGATCTAGAAAGTTGGATAAGGCAAACAGTGCTGCTCCAATGTTAGCCCAGATGACATTGCTAACTGCGTAGGTGTAGCCGGTTGTAGACATCGCGATGGCAGCCGCTAACCCAGTTACAAGTCTGACTGTGGTGAGATGATTAGGGTTTACCCAACTATCTTTTAAAGGTTTAACTAGCCTGTAAGCAAGTTGAGCATCCCAAGGCTTTGTGGTCATAGATAAACTTAGATTTGATCTGGTCTTGAAATATCATAGCGGTTCTCATTTGGATGCAACACACCGTAGGAGCCTGCCCTGGCGAATGGAATTCGCGGCTATACAAACAAAACCCACCTCCGTGGGTTTCAACTTCTTTGAGTCCGCGTAGGCGGATTTGGTTTGTGTAGCCGCGATTTCTAATCGCCTGGTATATTTGCTGAAACTACACTTTTCGCCTCTAACGCAGCTGCAACCCGTAAAATTAATGCTTCATTATATGGTGCTGCAATCAATTGCACACCTAAAGGTAAAGCATTTTGGCGCTTAATTGGTACTGATAAAACAGGTAAACCAATGAAAGATAATGGTTGAGTAAATAACCCTAAATGAGGACGGACAAGAATTTCTTCGCCATCCAAAATCATGGTTTCTTGACCAATTAGCGGTGCTGAAATTGGTGTGGTTGGCGCAAGAATGACATCGACATTTTGAAAAACTTCCCGCACGCGATCGCGATACCATTGTCTAAATCGTTGTGCTTGGAGATACCAGCTACTTGGAATTAACGCCCCAGCCAAAAAGCGATCGCGTGTTGCTGGATCAAAATCTTCAGGACGACTTTGCAACTGATGCAAATGCAGATTTGCGCCCTCGCTGGCTGTAATCACAAAGGCTGCTGCACGGGCGCGGTGCGTTTCTGGTATAGTTACGTATTCAGTGACGTTTAAAGCATCAGCTACTTTTTGCACTGCTGCTAAAGCTTGGGGTTCTGCACCTTTAACAAAGTAATCGGCAGCAATGGCAATTCTGATATTAGAGATATCTTGATGTAGAGACGTTACATGTAACGTCTCTACAGGCGGACGCTTAGTACAAACTGGATCGCGATCGTCTTCTCCCTGAAGCACATCAAACACCGTAGCGATATCTTGCACCGAACGCGCAAAAGGGCCAATGTGGTCAAAACTGCTAGAAAACAAAGCTACCCCAGCACGAGACAACCTTCCATAAGTCGGCTTAAAACCAAAAACACCACACAACGCCGCCGGAACCCGAATTGAACCATTAGTATCAGAACCCAATGTCAATGGTACTAATCCAGCCGCAACCGCCGCCGCCGAACCACCCGATGAACCACCAGCAACTCGCTGTAAATCATGGGGGTTGTGAGTAGCACCGTAATGAGAATTTTCCGTGACAAACCCATAGGCGTACTCATCCATATTCAAAGCGCCAATTAGTATTGCACCCGCTTGTTTCAGCTTGGCTACTGCGGTTGCGTCAAGGCTTGCTGCTGGATTTTCTGCATTGATTTTCGATCCCGCCAGAGTCGTTAACCCAGCAATATCAAAGAGATTTTTCACCGCAAAAGGCACACCAGCAAGGATTCCCGGATGATTACCTTGGGCAATTTCCCTGTCAATGCGGGCTGCATCTGTTAAAGCTGTTTCAGCAGTCACAGCCGTAAAACAATTGAGTTGATTATCCCCTGCTGCGATTCGTGCTAACGCCGCCTGAGTAACTTCCACTGCACTAACTTTGCCTTCACGCACAGCAGCAGCTATTGATACAGCATCATTCATGGTTGAAAAACTGGTGCAACTTCAACATCCTCTGGTAAAGGGAAAGAATTTACAACATGAGCGATCGCTCTAATTCTCTCAAAATTTGCCACCACCCCATCACGATACTCATCTGCGATCTCTAAATCCAACAACAACCCCATTTGATCAACATATTCACCCACATCAAACCCTTCTCTTCTCATCTCTCCTCCTCTGCGTCCTCTGTGCCTCTGCGGTTCGTTATTCTAAACTAATAACTTCTTACCACAACTGAAATGCGATTAATCTTATACAGTAAACCCGGCTGTCATTTATGTGAAGGCTTGCAAGAAAAGCTAGAACAAATCCAAAATCTCAGTTTCGAGTTGGCAGTTAGAGATATTACAACTCGTGAAGATTGGTTTGCTGCGTATGAGTATGAAGTGCCGATACTTTATTTATCGAACCGCAGAGGCGCAGAGGACGCGGAGGGGAGTGAGAAATTATTGCCACGTCCTTCTCCTCGTGCTAGTGTGCAGCAGTTAGAGCAAATGTTGCGTAAATATTTAGACAATTAGAAAAAAATAATGCAGAATAAGCGCAAGACAAGCGTCTTACCGAAAAAGAAAGGGATACAGAGCAACTAAGTTTATTGATGGGTTTGTTAATTTTGAATTTTGAATTTTTAATTCGGAACGAAGCGACGTGACGAGGTTCACAAAATGAAATTACGGGAATTACTAACAGCGGTAGACAGTGTTGAGCAATTACCTAGCCATCCGACTTTAGAGGATGTGGAAGTTAGGGGTTTAAAGACGAATTCCCATGCGTGTCGTGTGGGAGATTTATTTATTGGGATGCCAGGAACGCGGGTTGATGGTGGAGAATTTTGGCAAAGTGCGATCGCATCTGGTGCTGTTGCTGCGATCGTCTCTCCTGAAGCGGCACAAAAAAATCCTCCCACAAATGAGGCTGTAGTTATCAGTGCCAGTAACATAACTCAAGCTTGCGCCCAGATAGCCAGTGCTTTTTACGGTTATCCAGGACGCAAACTCAAGCTGGTGGGCGTGACTGGTACAAATGGTAAAACTACAACTACTCATCTAATCGAATTTTTGCTCATCAAAGCGAATTTAGCGACAGCTTTGATGGGAACTCTCTACACTCGTTGGGCAGGTTTTGAGCAAACTGCTGCCCACACTACACCCTTTGCAGTGGAATTGCAACAGCAGTTAGCAGAGGCCGTAAATGCTGGTAGTGAGTTCGGGGTGATGGAAGTCAGTTCACACGCCTTGGCCCAAGGTAGAGTATTGGGCTGTGAATTTGAAGTAGCGGTGTTTAGTAATCTTACCCAAGACCATCTCGACTATCACAGCGACATGGAAGATTATTTTGCTGCCAAAGCCTTGTTGTTTAGCCCGAATTATCTCAAGGGACGGGCAATAATTAATGCTGATGATGCTTATGGCAAACGGTTAATTGCTTCGTTAGATTCCCAACGAGTTTGGAGTTACAGCGTCAACGACAACAGCGCTGATTTATGGATGAGTGATTTAAATTACCAGCCCAATGGTGTTAGTGGGACATTACATACACCAAAAGGTGATGTGGCTTTTCGATCGCCCCTAGTCGGACAATATAATTTAGAAAATCTTCTCGCAGCCGTAGGAACAGTTTTACACTTAGGGCTAGATTTACAGTTAGTGGCATCTGTAATACCTGAGTTTCCCGGAGTTCCTGGACGTATGGAACGGGTACAAATTAATACCGAGCAAGATATTAGCGTGATTGTGGATTATGCCCACACACCGGATAGCCTAGAAAACTTACTGAAAGCCGCACGTCCATTTATACCGGGCAAAGTGATTTGTGTATTTGGTTGTGGAGGCGATCGCGATCGCACTAAGCGCCCAAAAATGGGTAAGATAGCTGCTGAGTTAGCTGATGTGGCAGTAGTGACATCAGATAATCCCCGGACTGAAGACCCAGAAAGGATTTTGCAAGATATTTTAGCGGGAATAGCTGACACAGTGCAGCCAACTGTAATTTGCGATCGAGCGATCGCAATTCGTACCGCTATTTTACAAGCACAACCCGGTGATGGAGTATTGCTTGCCGGTAAAGGTCACGAAGATTATCAAATTCTCGGCACCGAAAAAATCCATTTTGACGACCGAGAACACGCACGCAATGCTTTACACGAAAGATTGAAAATACATTAATTTGGGCATTGGGCATGGGGCATTGGGCATTGCTAACTCTTCCCAAATCCCCAGTCCCCAATCCCCAGTCCCCAGTCCCCAGTCCCCAATCCCCAATTTTCCATAGTTAATATTTATTTCCGTGGGGATTTTGTAAAAAATGCACACATAAAGGTGAAAATCGAAGACAGAATTATTTCTTGCTTCATCCTTTTTGTGCTTGACTCATGAATGTTTATCTAGCTAAGGATCTGTCTGTTTATCAACTGGTGATGGGAGTGCAAGCGCCTCCTAAACCATTGTCCCTCAGTCCTGCTACTCTGCTATCACTAGTGAGAGCGCAAATTGATTTACTAATTGAGGAGCAAATTGCAGCTACTTTATGGGTGAAGCTACCACCAGAAAAAATTTGGCAATCAGAATTAGCGCGTTATCAATCTTCGGTAGGTGCCTCTAGTTTCATCTATACTTGCCAGATTCAGGAAAGAGTAGGAGGAGATGGGGAACATGAGGGAGAAGGAAGAGTAAATACCCCCTCATCTCCCTCATCCCGCAATCACGTCCCCGTTTATCTACCACCCGATAGCCAACTGCGACGGGAAAACTTTCTGATGGTGCTATCGCCCCAGTTTTGTAGTTTAATTTTGGCTCATCGGCCACTTAAAAAAACCAAAAGCCGGACATCGGGGAAGGTAAAAACTAATAAAAACCAGCCGTTGCTGATTATAAATACTGTTGAGGGGAGAGTAATTCAGCAAGTATTTGATGGTATCCAACAAGCAATTACGCCAGAATCATCCCCAATTTTACCTGCTAGTTTTATTTGCCCAGCTGTCCCCCAAGCCTTACTCATGAATCAATTGTTCGCAAAACAACTCCTGCGGCAAGATGAGATTAATCGTCAAATCGTTAAAGTACGCGCTACTAAATTGCAGTTACAAAATCAAGAACTGTACAACAAAGAGCAACTCAAAGATGAATACTTGAAAAATGTGTGTCAGGAATTGCGTACACCCCTCACCCACATGAAAACAGCACTTTCGTTATTAAATTCCCCCAATCTCAAGCCCCCCCAGCGACAACGTTATTTACAGATGTTAAATACCCAGTGCGATCAGCAAAATTCCCTGATTACTGGTTTGTTGGAATTGGTGCAGTTAGAACACAACTTAGAAGGGACTACTTTGGAGTCGGTGCGTCTCTCAGAGATTGTACCTGGAGTAGTCAGTACCTACCAACCTCTAGCCCAAGAAAAAGGGATTATGTTAGCCTACACCATACCTACTGAACTCCCGTCTGTTTGGTGTGTGAGTGGTGGGCTGAGGCAAATTGTGATTAATTTACTGCACAACAGCATCAAGTTTACTTCTCATGGAGGAGAAGTATGGGTGCGTGCCCGTACTCAAGGCAATTATGTCCAATTAGAATTCCGGGATACAGGTATCGGGATTGCCGAAAACGAAATTCCTAAAATCTTTGATCGGTTTTATCGTGTGCGTACAGCAGCAACAGAAGATTATGGTGGTGCTGGGTTGGGTTTGACAATTGTACAGCAATTGCTGCTGCGCTGTGGCGGATCTATTTCTGTGAAAAGTAAATTATATGAAGGTTCTACCTTTACGGTGCAATTGGCAAGTGTTGGCAATATCCCAAAAGCGATCGCTACAGAAAATGATTTATAACCCAATACAGTTCAGAATGAGCAACAAAACACTTGTAGAGACGGCGATTTATCGCGTCTTGAGAGTGCTGAGTAATGAGTTATTATTCTCCCCCCAGTCCCTAATCCCCAGTCCCCAGTCCCCACTCCCCAACCATTGATGAAACAAATCTTTTCACAAAATGCTTGATTCTTCTAGCTGCCTGTGATAACTTACTTTTTACTTCTGTAAAATACTGCAAGTTTATCGAAATACCGTAGTTTATGGATTTAGTTAACCTAGTTGCAGGAATTTGCAGTTAAGAATCAATAGCGAATTTATCTATTACACACTATACAGACAATACATTGCGAACCAACAAACTAGAAATTAATCTCTAAGCCAGGGCAACCTTATGAGCAAAATACGTGCTGTGATTGTTGATCCCAATGTGCCGGGGCGTTTGGCACTGAGCGAAGTGACTGCACCAAAGCCAGCCCCAGATGAAGCTCTAGTGCGGGTAGCAGCAATTTCCCTGAATCGGGGAGAGGTGAAACGTTCAACCACTGCTGAAGCTGGTTGGCAGCCTGGTTGGGACTTAGCAGGTGTAGTAGAAATCCCCGCCGCCGATGGATCGGGGCCTCCCCAAGGGGCGCGTGTAGTAGGCTTGCGCCGCGCTGGTGCTTGGGCAGAACTCGTATCTGTTCCCACCAACGCCTTAGCAGAAGTGCCGCCATCGGTATCTTTTGCTCAAGCTGCCACACTGCCTGTAGCGGGTTTAACTGCATACCATGCAGTGTTAAAAGGTGGTTCACTTTTGGGTCGGACAGTTCTGGTTACAGGCGCATCAGGAGGCGTAGGTTACTTCGCTATTCAATTGGCGCAACTATCAGGAGCGCAAGTTGTGGCACATATTCGTCAAGCTGGCTATGAAACTCTAGTTAGAGAAGCGGGGGCGCAATCGGTGGTGATTGGCGAAGACCTTTCACCCGCCAGCGAGTACGGCCCCTACGATCTAATTGTAGAGTCAGTAGGTGGCAAGACTTTGGGGGTAGCCCTTGGCTTACTGGCACAGGATGGAAAAACTGTGCTGTATGGAGTATCTGGGGGATCTGAAGTGACATTCAACGCGGCTCAATTTTTTGGGACTGGTAGCGTCAGCCTGTATGGTTTACGTCTGTTCGATGAATTGAGATTTGAATCAGCAGCAGTCGGTTTAAAACGGCTTTTAAGTCTAGTAGAAGCAGGTGAGTTGCATCCTCACATTGATTTAGAAGCTTCTTGGACAGAAATAGCTGACGTGGCCCAACAACTACTCGATAGACGTTTTCCTGGCAAAGCTGTATTGCACATTTCAAATTGAGCGATCGCAGATGGTATGAGTGATAGTACTGACTTTTGGTTCAAACTAGATCAGCTTGTAGCCATTAGTAATGTCAAGATAGATCGCCCAAAAGGGACATCACATCCACGTTATCCATCCTTTGTTTATCCGTTGGACTATGGATATTTGGAAAATACTCGCTCTGGAGATGGAGCCGATATTGATGTCTGGATAGGTAGTTTGTCTAGCAAAAAAGTTACCGCCATCATTTGTAGTGTTGACTTGGAAAAACGGGATGCAGAAATCAAAATACTTCTGGGCTGCACTTCTGAGGAAAATCAAGCCATCTTAGACATCCAGAATATAGGCTCTCAATCAACAATATTATTGGTTCGCAAATAAATTAATTACATTTTCGAGGGTAAGTTTGTATGAGCTTAGAACTAAAACTATCAGGTAAAACAGCGATCGTTACTGGAGGAAGTGCGGGAATTGGTTTAGCCACCGCCAAAGCACTTTATAGTGAGGGTGTGAATGTGGCGATCGCAGCCCGCAATCAAGAACGCTTAGATCGGGCTGTAGCTGAAATCCAGTCTTTACCAACTCCTGGCGCGAAAGTTATTGCCATCAGCGCTGATTTAACGAAAGCAGAAGATATTGAGAAAGTTGTCTCAACCACATTAGCCCAGTTTAATCAAATTGATATCTTGATTAACAATGCCGGATCAGCCCGTGCTGGGTCTTTCCTAGAATCCACTGATGATTTATTTTTGGATGCTTGGAACTTAAAATTATTGGGCTATATCCGCTTAGTTAGAGCCGTCGTTCCCCATCAAAAAAGTCGCGGTGATGGCCGGATTGTCAATATAATCGGCGGTGCAGGACGGACACCTCGTCCGAACTTCCTCGCTGGTGGTACAAGCAATGCTGCTTTGCTGAACTTCACAAAGGGCATTTCTAAAGAGCTAGCCGAGTACAAGATTCGCATTAACGCTATCTCTCCTGGTGCTACAGCTACCGATCGTGCTGAGACTTTAGCGCGACAAAATGCCCAAGCGCAAGGCATCACCGTCGAGCAAGTGAAGGAACAAAGCATCCAAAGTATTCCTTTAAAAAGAATCGCCCAGCCAGAAGAAATTGCTGCGCTGGCACTATTTTTGGTGTCCGATCTTGCTGCATCGATTACAGGAACAGAGATTATCGTTGATGGCGGATCTACCCCTGGTGTTTAACAGCGTGATTTCAAAACCTTTGTAGAGACGTTGCATTGCAACGTCTCTACATGAATTCAGCAACACCGTAAAAACATAAACTTCTTGGAGATAAAAAAATGGGTTCTCAATACTTTGACATCAAACCAGTTGCAGGACGTATTGGTGCTGAAATTATTGGTGTTAATCTGAGTTCTAACCTCAGCGATGATATCATCAGTGATATTCGCAAGACTCTAGTCAAATACAAAGTGATCTTTTTCCGTGGTCAGCAACAACTCGATGCTGATGGACAGGTTGCCTTCGCTCGTCGCTTTGGTGAAGTCACTACAGCCCACCCTACTGTACCATCACTGCCAGAAAATCCAGAAGTCTTAGACCTGAATTATGGCCGTACCACTTCCCGCGCCAATAGCTGGCATACAGATGTAACATTTGTAGATCGTCCTCCTCTCGGCTCTATCTTACGAGCGCTTGACATTCCCCCAACTGGTGGCGATACAATCTGGGCAAACTCCGTGACTGCATACGAAGATTTACCTATTCATCTACGTAATCTTGCAGACCAACTTTGGGCAGTACATAGCAACAAATACGACTATGCCACTGCATTTGATCTACCTGAAGATGCCAAGGCTTACCGGGCTGTCTTCACCTCCACTGTATACGAGACTCTGCACCCAGTTGTACGCGTCCATCCCGAATCTGGGGAGCGTGGGCTATTCATCGGCGGATTTGTGCGCCAGTTCCGTGGCTTATCAACAACTGAATCAGATGACATTCTGCGGCTGTTGCAAGCATATATTACACGTCCTGAGAACACAGTGCGGTGGCGTTGGCAAGTTGGTGACGTAGCCTTTTGGGATAATCGGGCTACTCAACATTATGCGATCGCAGATTACGGCGACCAGCCCCGCCACGTTCAACGAGTGACAATTGTCGGCGATCTCCCAGTGGGCATCGATGGTAAACAAAGTGAGGCGATCAAGGGAGATGCTTCTGAATACAATCGACGTGAGGCAGTGACTGCGTAATAGGGACTCGCGTAAAAATAAAATACCAGCTAGACAATCTCTGTGAAGTAGAAGTTTCATTGGTAGTAAAGCGAATGGCACTAAGAAAAGCCCAAAAGCCTGTGTAGCCTCGTTCCCAGCCTCCAGGCTGGGAATGTATTCCGAGAGGCTCCGCCTGTGGTCAAGAAAGATGAGGCGGAGCCTCCCAGAATGGGTTCCCAGCCTCCAGGCTGGGAACCAGTCAGGGCAAGGGCTGTATCTTAACTTAGTGCCATTCGGTAGTAAAGCAAGTTCCATACTGGGCAGAGGAGCGATGCATGGGTGATACACGCGCTACTGTTTTGAAAACAATAGCGGATACTTTAATCGAGCGTGCTGAAGCTCTGCCTTCTCGTGTTCTGCAAGTAGCGGTGACAGGCATTACTGCTAGTGGCAAATCCACTTTGGCACAGGAGCTAGCGCAGATATTAACCAGACGTGGAAGAAGTTCTGTTCACATTGCAGTGGATGATTTCCATAATCCACGCGATCTGCGCCATCGCCGAGGTCGTGATTCGGCTGAAGGCTACTATTTTGATGCCTACAACTATCCGCTCCTCAAAAAGCTTGTGCTTGAACCACTCGCGCCTGGAGGTAATTTAATCTACCAGGCACGTGGGTTCGATTTGGAAACAGATGCTCCAGTGGAAGAGGCACTTAATAAAGCCAATCCTGGAGATATTTTTCTTTTTGCTGCCAGTTTCCTGCTACGATCAGAGATTGTCTCTTACTTTGATTATCGTATCTATATAGATACAGATTTTGAGGTGGCCGAGCAGCGCGGGGTAAATAGGGATGCAGCACGGCTTGGGTCTTGGGAAAACGCAGTTCGTCTATATCGTCAGCGATATCATGCTGCACAACGAATCTACTTTGCAGAATCTAATCCTGTGCAGTATGCCGATGCTTTATTGAAAAACAATAACTTGGCAGAACCGATTCTCTTCTTGAGAGCAAATCATCCTAATTCGTAATTGTTAAAACGATAGACGTTTGAACCCAGTATCTAATGACGATCGCGCTTTTTTATGAAACTCTTCTATACACCTAACTCACCCTATGCACGCATTGCACGGGTGGCAATAATAGAATTGAATCTCAGCAATCAGATCGAAACGCAAAAAGTCATTGCACGAGATCCAAACAGCGACCTATTGAATTACAACCCTACAGGTAAAGTACCAACACTAGCGACTGACGACGGATTTATCTTGAGTGAAACACGTATAATTTGCGTCTATCTGAATCACTTAAATCCTGAGATCAAACTAGTTGCTGAGATTTCTAATGGCTTTTTACAGCAACTTGAAGGTACGACTGGTGGGTTCATAGATGGCATTGCTGTCTGGGTGCGGGAGTTAAGGCGTCCTCACAGCGAACAGTCTCCTGGGATGATTGAGTTTGAGCGTGAGCGGGCGTTGAGAATTTTGGACTACTTCGAGAAGATATCAGATAAACTCGACCAAACTCCTAAACTTGCTCATATAACCCTCGCCTCTGCACTTGGATTAGAAATCCGTCTTCCCGATCTCCAATGGCGGCAAAAATATCCAAAACTTGCTCATTGGTACGATGAATTCTCTAAACTACCCTCCATCCAAGCAACAAGACCAGAGTCCTAATAACTCAATACAGTTCAGTTAAGCATTTCTTTCTTCTCTTTGCGTCCTTCTCTGACGAGACGCTGCGCGAAGGCGTCCTTGGCGGTTCGTTAAAAAAAATTTTATTTGACAAAGAGTTTTAGCCTTAACTGAACCGTATTGCCTAATAACTAACATTTTCTCGTTCCAAACAAGAGAACGAAAAAAGTATAAGTACACCCTCGCAAATACAAACATGAGTACAAAAAAACAACTTAAACTCGGAGCATTTTTACCCGGTAGTGGTCATCACGTCGCAGCATGGCGACATCCCAATACCCCGGCTGATGGAGGTCTAAACTTCCAACATTACAAGCAGCTGGCACAAACGGCTGAACGGGGTAAATTTGATATGCTTTTCCTCGCAGATGGTTTAGCTGTCTGGGATCGAGGGCAAGGGACTGAGGCATTTAGCCGTTCGGGACAATTCAGTGTCCACTTTGAACCTTTAACCTTATTGTCGGCTCTGTCTACGGTGACAGAAAATATTGGATTGGTGGCGACATCATCAACGACTTATGATGAACCTTTTCATCTCGCCCGCAAGTTTGCATCACTAGATTATCTCAGTGGTGGTCGTGCCGGATGGAATCTTGTCACCTCTGCTGCTGAAGCCGCAGCGCAGAATTTCAGCCAAGAAAACCACCTAGAACACTCGCTACGCTATGAACGGGCGAGGGAATTTGTGGATGTTGTCACCAAACTTTGGGACAGTTGGGAAGACGATGCTTTTCTCCACAATAAGGAGTCAGGTATTTACTTCGATGCAGAAAAGCTGCATATTCCCCACCACAAAGGCAAATATTTCTCGGTACGCGGCCCGCTCAATGTGGCGCGTCCACCGCAGGGATATCCAGTAATTGTACAAGCTGGATCTTCCGAGGCTGGACAGGATTTAGCTGCCCAAACAGCAGAGGCGATTTTCACTGCACAACAGACATTGGCAGAAGCTCAAGCCTTTTATGCCAGCGTCAAGGGGAGATTGGCTAAATACGGACGTTCCCCTGACCATCTCAAAATTATGCCAGGGGTATTCCCGGTAATTGGTAAGACTGAGCAGGAAGCTAAGGATAAATATGAGCAACTTCAGGAGTTGATCCATCCCCTGGTCGGATTAGGGCTGCTTTCTGGTCTAGTGGGTGGCCATGATTTGTCCAAATATCCCCTAGATGGGCCGCTGCCGGATCTGCCAGATACCAACGGTGGCAAAAGCCGCTTGCAGTTGATCACCGATCTTGCCCGCAGAGAGAATTTA
Source organism: Nostoc sp. (assembly GCF_036917975.1). Classification (GTDB taxonomy): domain Bacteria; phylum Cyanobacteriota; class Cyanobacteriia; order Cyanobacteriales; family Nostocaceae; genus Nostoc. Next base: position 45,812 of record NZ_JBALEJ010000042.1, on the reverse strand, counting down.
ACAATCCGACAACTGTATTTGTGGATTGCAGGAGCGCGAGGACATCGAACAATTCTCGGAACACCAGAACACATTGCCGATCAGTTAGAAGATTGGTTTGTTAATGGTGGGGCTGATGGATTTAACATCATGCCGCCCTGGCTACCTGGAGGTTTAGAGGAATTCGTAGACTTGGTAATTCCCGAACTGCAACGCCGAGGAATATTTCGTACTGAGTATGAAGGTAGTACCTTACGTGAAAATCTTGGTTTGCCTCGTCCAGTGAACCAATTCACCACAAAAACTGCTCCTGAACCTGTGAGCGTCGGTTCCTTGGCATAGTAATAATTGATGGATAAATTCCTTGTAGAGACGGCGATTTATCGCGTCTCTTTAAGCGACGGCTTTGATTTACTCAAACTTCATCTGGTTTGTTATTCCAGTGGTTTTAACAATACAATCAAGTCGTCTCTAAGGAAACTTTTTATCGTGTTGGGCATCTTAACGGTTCTACTATCCTCCTTTGTTTTGACGTTTCACAACGTTACAGTCCGAGTTTTGTTTTCAGAACATCTCGTACTAGGTTTATTTTTAATCGGTGGATACGTTAAACCGGATTTGCAGAATTCCTTCTTGCTGATGTTCATGCGAATGCTGCTGGTGGTTCCACTCATGGCATCTCTATCATTCAAGCTATATCCATCTGCTTGGACAGAACTCCAAGACTTGTTCACCCGCAAGCGCAGGGATGTTCTAATCCAAGCTCTTGGCTGTGGAGTGCTGATGTTTGTATATATTGCCTCACTCTACATTGCTATTGGCTTGATTCCCACAGGCATTGCCTTGACCCTCTTCTTCACTTATCCCGTATTTACAGCGCTGCTGTCATGGAGGTTTTTTGGACAACGCCCCACATTGTTCCGTTGGCTGGTAATGGCTATTATTCTGGTGGGAAGCGCTCTCACCATTCCCCAATCTTCTGCTACCTATAGCAGTCATACCATTGCGATCGGCATTTTCGCTAGTTTTGCTGCTGGGATTGTTTACGCCTTTTATTGCATCATTGCTCAAAAATGTTTAGAAAAATTCCATCCAATTCCCTTTACCTGGATCAGTTTTGCCTGCACTCTACTACTCTCTGGTATTAGTTTACTGTTCTGGCCAGGTAAAAACGCCCAACTTGATTGGACACCCCTATGGATTGGTAGCATATTTTCGGGTCTTGTCAGCTTTCTCGGACACACTTTAAACAATGTGGGAATTCGGATGGTTGGCGCATCTACCGCCTCCATAATCGGCTCTAGCAGTCCAGCATTGACAGCGCTAGTTGCATGGATAAGCATTAACGAAACTTTAAACGTGATTCAGAGTGTAGGGATTGGTGTTGTCACATTGGGCATCGCGTTACTTAGTGCCGAAGGCTTTGTGAAATCGCTCAAAATTAGAAGTTGAACAGATCAACGCTACAATCTATGATAAAAGTCAAAGAAATAGTTAAATCTAGAGTGCCTACATGACAGCTGATTTGACATCTACAGCGACATTTGACTTTGTTACCGTGCTATCCGAGGCTACGGCTGCATATCGAGGACAGAGAAGTACACGCCCTAGCACTGAAATATTAGTAAATGCTTTGCTACAAGCAGAAAAAGCTGCCAAACGGCAACGATTGACTTATCCGTTTGAGTCTCTTTTAGGTAAATGGCAACTTTGCTTTGCCACTGGCACTAAGAAAATCAGACAGCGTGGGGGAATTGTATTAGGCAAGGGTTTATATGTACCCAAGTTTATAGCAATCTATATTTCCTTTAATTCAGCTTTGGAACAGGATTCAGGCAGAGGCGAAATTGCTAATCAGGTTGAATTTAGCAGATTTTTATTGAAGCTCACAGGCCCAGTGCAATATTTAGGTAAGAAAAATTTATTGGCGTTTGACTTTAACCAGATGATTATTAGTCTGTTTGGTGGTGTTGTTTATAACAGAGCAATCGGTTCTGGTAAAGTTCAAACAGAAGATTTTCACAACCAGTCTATAGCTAAACTACCCTTCTTTGCCTTTTTTTTAGTCACAGAAGATTTTATTGCGGCTCGTGGTCGGGGAGGAGGCTTGGCATTTTGGATTCGAGAAATTTAAAGGCACTTTCAGGAAATCAAGTAGTCTTGCTGGAGGCAGTCCTGATGAAACAAGTTGCACAGCTTTGAATGAAAGAATAACTGGGGACTGGGAGCTAGTATTTTTACTCAGCACTCAGCACTCAGCACTCAGCACTCAGCACTTTCAAGTCAGGAGGGAAGAGGATTTGACTTGTTTGTTTCATTCCATGAAAAGTTAGTGTTGATTAAGCTTATAGAGCAATACGGTTCAGTTAGCGCCAAAAACCCCTCAGATGCGTAGGTTGGGTGGAGGAACGAAACCCAACATTTTCGCGGGTTTGTTGGGTTTCACTTCGTTCCACCCAACCTACGATTATCCTTAACTGAACCGTATTGGCTTATAGAGTTAATCTGATTTGAACATTTATCTTGCATTATCAGAGAAGTATATGCTAATATTGATAATTGTGTGGTTAAGGACGTATAGCTCAGTTGGTTAGAGCGCTACGTTGACATCGTAGAGGTCACTGGTTCGAATCCAGTTACGTCCATTGTTGTACAGTGACTAATTTTTATTGTCGTGCGAGAACAAGCATTTGTTGTCCAAAAAAGACAGCTTATGCTTGTAATACCCCGTGGACAACGGACACATGAACTTTTTTGCAGAAATTCCAGAGGAAGTTTTTAGCTTATTCCCAGTGTTAAAAACCATACTTTCGGGGATGGGTGGTGATTTGAGTGGGAGACAGCAGCAACAATTAGCGATCGCACGTGCTTTAATGGGAGAACCTCAATTACTCGTCTTGGATGAACTCAGCCAAGATGTGATTCAACGCTTCTTAGCTGTTTAATATTTGATATTTCTATATCAATAGTGTCAGAAGTAATCAAGTCGGCAGCTTCTTGTAAAAGCTCATTCTGTTCCTTTTGAATTGCTTCCAATCGCTGAGAAATTTCTACTAATCGTTGTTGTTTATTCGGTTGAAAACTTTCAGGTGGCAAAGCTGGTATGTTATCAGCTTGTTTAGCACCTGTGATTTGTTGAAAAGTAAAACTGCCAACTTTAGCCAATGATAGAAAGCTAACTTTAATCAAAGCCTGAAGCAATTTTAACGGAACTTGCAGTATTGACCAACTAGCTGTTTCAATCAAGCGGACAATTGCTTTGATGATGCTCCCGATGAGAGCGATCGCAAACAGCAAAACCACTATACTAATAATTGGGTGATTAGTCGCCCAACCTAGTATTTGAACTAACCTAAAAAATATCGGGTGTTGTATCAGCCAATCACTTACAGAAGACGCCATTACATCTTTAACTGCTCCCGATGTTGTACTTTTAAATTTATCAGCAGTTTGCCAAGTTTGCTCTAAACTTGTTGTAACTGTATTAATTGCTCTATCAGTAGTTGTAGTTGCTGTTGCCTTCAAAGACTCCCCAACTTGTTGTGCTGAGTTACTTAGAGAGTTAACACTTCTGCCTACAAAATCTTTCACATTTTGCAAGCTTTGTAAAACTCTATTAGAAACATTTACGTCTATTTGAGATGCCATAGAACATTTCACCGAGGCTGAAATCGGATTCCTATATGATATCTGCTTAATTACTTATGAGTGTCATGATTAATTACGAATTATTTTAACGGGTCGCGCCAGGAAAAAGACGACTTCAGCGCCTCTTGTCGGGCAGGAATGGCGCTTCGGGATTCAATACTTGGAACTGGGGACACGGAAAGAGTTTTCTTCTCGTGCGAATGCTGCGCGAACAAAACTTGGGTAGTGGTCTGAATCCCCGAACAATTTTCCCAGTCCCCAGTCCCCAGTTCCCAGTCCCCAGTCCCCAGTCCCCACTCCCTAATCCCCAGTCCCCAATCCCTTTTTCAACTCGAAGCACTAGTATAAAACCGCAACGCAAACTGCCAAAACCAAGTAGAAGCGAAAAACAACAATATTGCTAATATTGCCGCACCTATCAACCAGCTAATTTCACTCCGACCCAACAGCACTTCGGCTGGTACAGTAGTTAAAAAAGCTACTGGCATCACAAAGGTGAAAAAAAAGCGGTAAGCAGTGGGATATGCAGCAATAGGATATCGCCCAGCTTCCAACAAACCACGCAGTACTTCGGTAGCGTTGTATATCTTTACGAACCAAATACTTGTTGCTCCCAGCATAAACCACAGGTTGTACAAAATTACTAAGCTGAACAATAACGGCAACAAACCAAGTAGATAGCCGTCTATTCCTACACCGAGGCGTTTACCTGCATAGCCAATGATAATACTACCAAAAATTAGATCCGGCAGTCCCCAAGGTGAAAGGGTATGAGTGGAAAGCCAAAACTGACTGCGAATAGGCTTTAATAAAATAAAGTCTAAAGTGCCTTCCTGCACATGGCGGACAATACGATTTAAGTTCGACGACAGAAAAGTAGCAGAAAATCCTTGGAGTAAGGTAAAAATTCCTAAAACCACTAAAGCTGCTTCCCATGTCCAGCCACTAAAAGTGTAGCCAGTCCGGTAAAATAAAAATAGCCCAAAGAGGCTGCCGACAAGATTTCCCAAGCTGCTGAGGGTAGCTATAAAAAAATTAATTCGATATTCCAATTCTGCGGCGATCGCAGTACCCCAAAATAGTCTTAATACTTTCAAATATCTTGGCATTTTGCACCCTTACCATAAAACATGTAATTTATTATTATATTTTCCAAGTTCACACAATAAGTTTATGTAAATTTAATATTACTTTTTATTCAGGAAAATTGCTAAACGTTAAGATATTTTAGGCTTATTGTTTAACGGTAAAAGATTTTATGCATTTAGATTTACAAGACCTAATTACAAAAATTGGCTACTTTGGGGTGTGGGCGATTATCTTTGCCGAATCTGGCTTGCTAATTGGTTTTTTTCTGCCGGGAGATAGTTTGCTATTTACTGCTGGATTTCTCGCATCTTCTCCGATATCAGGGTTTAACATTTGGGTTTTGGTTTTTGGTGCTTTTGTTTGTGCAGTCCTTGGTGATAATGTTGGCTACGCTACAGGACACAGATTTGGCAGAAAATTATTTCAGAAAGAAGATTCATGGTTTTTTCATAAAAAACACTTGGTAAAAACCCAGGATTTTTATGAGAAGCATGGCAAGAAAACGCTGGTATTGGCGAGGTTTACACCAATTATTCGCACTTTTGCGCCGATTGTGGCTGGACTGGGTTCGATGCATTACCGAACATTTATGTCTTACAACTTAATCGGCGGATTATTGTGGACATTCGGCATCACCTTTTTAGGGTTTTTCTTAGGAAAATCTCTGCCAGCTGAACAGGTAGATAAGTATTTGTTACCGATTATTGGATTAATTATAGTTATTTCTTTAGTGCCATCTATTTTTCATCTGATACAAGAAAGTCGAGCAAATAAAGGTTAACGGCTGTTTCGCTGGGAAGTACAATCTTACTCTGATGTTAGCTAGGGATTAATCGCAGAATTAGCCATTTTTATTAGAGAAGTGCGATCGCCTGCTTTCAACCCAACAATATATTGCACACCCTGTTGTCTCCAAGTCAAGGTAGCATCTGAGCAATTAGCACCACAAGCAAAATCTACAAAATAGCCAGTGATACCCTTAGCTAGAGATACAGGTTTACCAGTCAGTCGGGGTGTTTTGCGGGTTACAGCTTCAGCCGAAAGCACCCCCAAACGGCAAGCAGTTCCACCACTACAGTCGGGACTGAAACCCAATAGAATATCATAATTATTTTTCGTAGCAGCTTCTATAATTGCGTAAATTGGATTTTCTCCATCCGACTCAGGAATAAACTTCGGTAATAATATCTTAATTTGAGTCTTTTGCTTTAATTTAGGCAGAATAGTTTTAAAAATCGAGTGTGACTGGGTTTTACTCTGCTGTGCTATCAGTTGGGACTGCTTGTTGATAGTAGCTATGGCTGACTCGTGCAAACTGTTAACGCTGACTAATAAAAATACGGCACACACAGCACTAGTATTTCTGAAGCTGAAAATCATCTTTGAAAACCTATTTCATCTGAAGTACTTATTTGTAATACCCATTTGGAGTATCAAATTACGTATTTAACAGATGAAGCGATCGCACTAATACTCAAGCTATGAAATATGTATTGCAGTAAATATTATACTAGTAGTTTCCTTCCCTGGTATCTGTGTATTTAAAAATAGCTGTATCAGCGTCCAGAGAGTTATACTATTTTATTTATACACGAAAAAGCGCTTGAGGTTTTGCTCACTCAAGCGCTTTCTCGTAAAAGCTTATACCAACTCACTTGTTTGATGCAACATTTGAAATCTGCAACGCTCCCTGAGGAGGGAGTATTACGGGGATAACTTGTGACAAACATTTGGTGAAATGGTATCACTCCTTGCACTAACTAAGAATATCTCTTTTGCAAGAATACCGGGGATCTAGTGAGTGACAGTTTATAAACTGAACACTAGTTAAAAACGACTCACCATGAATAGTAACTAAAAAGACCAAGCATAATTGTAGCAATTTTGTAAGTATAGTATAAAAACTTATAGTTTATTCGCGTAGATGTAGCCCAACCTCAGGCATCGCCGACCGCTCAGTGCTGTATTAAAATGTGCAGCAGTTGGTAGCATAAATATCTCAACTTCGGCGGCAAATGAATCGCCATCGAGTCAACCAAAGAAGTCTTGAATATTAGCATAGAAGCCATTTTGACTGAAATAAATCATCACCTCCTTTTATATATGGAGGTATTCTTTAGAGAATGGCAACCAAAGAAAAAATCTCAGACCCAAGTAGATTGAAAAGTTAGGGTTGGGTATCTTCTATCTCTTAGCAAATGGTGACATCCAAATATTCCGCATAGTGTAGGCGGTTACTTCCTTCGTGGAAGCAAAACATAGGTTTCTCACCGACGATTTCCGCGATATTCAAAACGATTTTGCGTGTTTCTATAGCAGTTCTCTTTTGGTTGCAACACACAGTAAGGGCATAAGCAATGCACATTGGTGTCAACTTAACGTGAAACCGCTTGTCCGCCGGGAATTGAAATTCCCGTATAATAGCGAAAGTCATCTGAAGATGACTAAATATCGCCAAAAATCTCCAGTCTACTTCAGTAGACTTAAGCTATTAGCCCGAAAATTTATTTCCGGGTGGGCATGGAAGCCAACAGATAAGCTATTTCCAGCTTAAGTTGACACGTATGAGCAATGCAGCACCCCTACGAGCAGACACTTTAACCTGGCGTCTAGGTGTGTGGTAAAATTGCCTAGAACAGAAGTTTTATCGGAGTTAGAGTCTGGTATAAATTGCAAAGGTCAAGCTTACCGATCGTTAACTCCCACGATACTTTTCCTATTAATTTGGAAAATATACAACAAGACTGGTAACTGAGTGTAATTTGTAGATGAATATCTAAGATTTGCGATCAGACTTAACCAACTTCCCACAATTTTGACTTTTATTTAACTTTTAGGATAGACACATGAACGATAAGCTGATGCTGATGATTCCAGGCCCTACCCCGGTGCCCGAAGCTGCCTTACTGGCATTAGCCAAGCATCCAATTGGACACCGTACTAGTGAATTTAGCAATATATTGGCAGAGGTGACAGAAAACCTGAAATGGCTGCACCAAACTCAAAATGATGTGCTGACGCTGAATGTCAGTGGTACGGGTGCTGTAGAAGCGGCAATAATTAATTTTCTCTCTCCAGGCGATCGCATTTTAGTTGGCTCTAATGGTAAATTTGGTGAACGCTGGGTAGAAGTTGGTCAAGCCTACGGTTTGAATGTAGAAGAAGTTAAGGTGGAATGGGGAAAACCCTTAGACCCCGCAGTATTTGCCGAAAAACTCCAAGCAGATACCCAAAAGCAAATCAAAGCTGTAATCATTACCCACAGCGAAACCTCAACGGGTGTGTTGAATGACCTAGAAACCATCAACCGCCACGTCAAAGAACACGGTGAAGCTTTAATTATCGTTGATGCCGTCACTAGCTTAGGTGCGTTCAATTTACCCGTGGATGCTTGGGGTTTGGATATCGTCGCTTCCGGTTCCCAAAAAGGTTATATGATACCGCCAGGGTTGGGTTTTGTTTCAGTCAGTCCCAAAGCTTGGGAGGCTTACAAAACTGCGAAGCTACCGAAATATTACTTGGACTTAGGCAAATATCGCAAAGCCACAGCCAAAAATACAACTCCATTTACTCCCCCTGTGAACTTGATTGTAGCGTTACACACCACGCTGCGAATTATGAAAGAGGAAGGCTTAGAATCAATATTTGCTCGACACGAACGGCTGAAGAATGCTACCCGCGCCGCCATTCAAGGGTTAAATTTACCCTTGTTTGCAGCAGATAGTTATGCTAGTCCGGCGATTACGGCTGTAGCACCACAGGGAATTGAACCGGATAAGATTCGGTCATTTATCAAAAAACGCTTTGATATTGCCTTAGCTGGTGGTCAAGACCACTTGAGTAATAAAATTTTCCGTATTGGTCACTTGGGTTTTGTGAGCGATCGCGATATCCTTAGCTGTATAGCATCTTTAGAAGTTACCCTCTCAGAACTTGGCTACGAAGATTTTACCCCTGGTTCTGGTGTAGCAGCAGCACTTAGAGTGTTTACAAAATAGTCATTGGTCATTGGTCATTTGCAAAGAACCTAGTCAAAAGAGTGAGTTAAATTATTAACTTGCTCTTTTAATTTGTATATAAATTAATAGACTTGGCTTTGTGAAAAATTGTAGCGACTGTCTTGAATCTCAAAGGTCAAATCAAGGTTTTGAAACCCAGGATCGGTAGCTTTTGTTTGTGTAGACGCGGTTTCTAACCGCCCGTTTCGCGTTAAGTTGACTTTTATTTCATATATCTTTACCTTTTTCCCACATTATGGTAAAGCAATAGTGTAAATACGTTCTGATGATGTTACTGATTAATAAGTCAATAGGGACAATCTCGTAAAAACAAATATCTTGGGTGCTTATTACATTGTTTGAAGTTATGTAGCCTTTTGATTACGGCCTATCAACCACTGCGGTAGACTATGCGTTGATTATGATTCTTTCGCAGAGAAGAACACTCGAAAGGAGCCGTTTATTCAATGTCTCATTCCGTAAAAATCTACGATACCTGCATTGGCTGCACCCAATGTGTCCGCGCTTGCCCCACTGATGTACTTGAGATGGTTCCTTGGGATGGCTGTAAAGCTGCTCAAATTGCCTCCTCACCCCGTACAGAAGACTGCGTTGGCTGTAAGCGTTGCGAAACCGCTTGTCCCACCGACTTTTTGAGCATCCGGGTTTACCTGGGCGCTGAAACAACTCGCAGTATGGGTCTAGCTTACTAACAAGCTGAGTGCTGATCGGAGTGCTGAGTGCTGAGTGCTGAGATAAAAAGAAGTAAATCACAAATACAATTTTTTGATTCTTCACTCGGAACTCGGAACTTGGAACTCAGCACTCAAGACTTTTAAGTGTCTCAATTAGGAAGCACTTTTAGCTTCATAAAGTTGACACTGCCCGCTTTACGAAATCGTAATTTTAGATTGGGGATACAATCTCTGGGTATCTAAATCCTAGAAGCCGCATTTGTACCATCAAGTCAAAAGCTGACGGGGAATCCGTTGTAAAACCCTGAAATCCATAAAAATATCTAGTGGTAGAGGGAGTAAATTACTCCCTTTTTTCTTTGCAAAACGTCGAATTTGTGCTAGACACTATACTGGATTTAATCATCCAGAAAAAAAGTGGTGTGAACAATGTGCGGAATTGTTGGATATATAGGCACTCAAGCGGCGACAGAGATTTTACTGGCAGGGCTGGAAAAACTAGAGTACAGGGGCTATGATTCGGCTGGAATTGCCACAATTTGGGAAGGTGAGGTAAATTGTGTACGGGCAAAAGGCAAACTCCATAACCTGCGTTCTAAACTCGAACAAATAGAAACCCCTGCCCAAATTGGTATTGGTCATACACGCTGGGCAACTCATGGTAAACCAGAAGAGTACAACGCCCATCCCCATTTGGATACGGCAAAGCGAGTGGCGGTAGTGCAAAATGGCATTATTGAAAACTACCGCGAGTTACGCGAGGAACTCAAAGCTAAAGGACACATATTTCTTTCTGAAACCGATACCGAAGTTATTCCCCATCTGATAGCCGAATTTTTAAAGAATCTTCCCCCCTTATCTTCCTCATCTCCCTTCCTAGAGGCAATTCGCCAAGCCGTTAACAACTTACGTGGGGCATTTGCGATCGCAGTTATTTCTGCTGACTACCCCGATGAATTGATTGTTGTTCGCCAGCAAGCGCCTTTGGTAATTGGTTTTGGCCAAGGGGAGTTCTTTTGTGCCTCTGACACGCCAGCGATCGTTGCCTACACCCGTGCGGTGCTACCTCTGGAAAATGGCGAAATTGCCCGCCTGACACCTTTGGGCGTTGAGATTTATAATTTTGCTGGCGATAGGTTGAAAAAACAACCCCGACTGCTCAACTTCAATCCAGCATTGGTAGAAAAGCAGGGATTCAAACACTTCATGCTCAAAGAAATCCATGAGCAACCAGGGGTAGTAAGAGCTAGTTTAGACGCTTACTTTAATCCAGGCGAATCTAGCGAATCACCAATCAACCTTAGTTTACCTGGAGATTTATACAACGATTTAGAACAAATTCAGATTCTCGCCTGTGGTACTAGTTGGCACGCAGCATTAATCGGAAAATATTTACTCGAACAACTAGCAGGAATTTCCACTCAAGTACATTACGCTTCTGAGTATCGTTATGCACCATCACCGGTGACAGCTAACACGTTAATCATTGGCGTTACCCAATCAGGTGAAACAGCCGATACCTTAGCAGCTTTGACGATGGAAAAAGAACGTCGCCAAGGGAAAGAACTTAAATATCAAGCGCGACTACTAGGTATTACCAATCGCCCCGAAAGCAGCCTCGGTCATCTCGTGCCGCATATCATCAGTACACTAGCGGGAATTGAAATTGGCGTAGCGGCGACAAAAACTTTTACCGCCCAACTGATGGCATTTTATGCTTTGGCATTGGATTTAGCAGCTCGTCGTCAGACAGTTTCAAAAGATACATTAGATCAAATTATTAGTGGGTTGTGGCAGATTCCCAAAGAAATTGAGGCAACTTTGGAAAGTCAGGAACGTTTAACCGAACAGCTAGCCCACGAATTCGCTGAAACCCAAGATTTCATTTTTATAGGAAGAGGAATTAACTTCCCCATTGCTTTAGAAGGGGCGTTGAAATTAAAAGAAATCAGCTACATTCACGCCGAAGGGTATCCGGCTGGAGAAATGAAACATGGGCCCATTGCACTTTTAGATGCGAAAGTACCGGTGGTGGCGATCGCAATTCCTGGTAGTGTTTACGAAAAAGTTATTTCTAATGCCCAAGAAGCCAAAGCTAGAGATTCTCGCTTAATTGGCGTGACTCCCGTCAACGATGGCGAAGCTGCGGAAATCTTTAACGATCTTCTTCCCGTCGCTCATGTGGAAGAATTACTTTCTCCAATTCTCACAGTAGTTCCTTTACAACTATTGGCTTATCACATCGCCGCCCGTCGCGGTTTGGATGTCGATCAACCTCGTAATCTGGCTAAAAGTGTCACTGTGGAATAGTATAATTTTATACATAAATTAATGTTGTACAACAATAAAAAAGTCGTATAACAAATAAAAAAGTTATACAATTCATAAAAAAGTTGTACAATTTATCCTGTAGGTGCGTATGTGAGCATCTACAGGAGTTTTTATGGCTAGAAGCAAGCAAGATTGGACGCAAGCCAAGTTTGAGCGTTACTTGAAGGAAGGCCGTGGTCAGGGTAGTGGGAAAGGCTATCAACCTTGGATAAAGATTCAGGATTTTCCCTCAAAGGGTCGTGTTTCTAGACCTCCGGGTTGGAAAACAAACCGAGAACATCATCTGCTTTCTGATAACGAGAAGCGGCTGTTTTACGTCTTTGAGTGGTCAGATACTATTGTAGATATAAGAGAGCAGTTTCCTCTAATTGACCTTGACTTAGCAATAAGTATTGCAGAGGAAATAGGTATTAACTATCCTAAAGATCCGCAAAGCAATACTCCCCGTGTTTTAACAACGGATTTTATGCTTTCTGTCAAGCAAGGCAAAACGATAGTCCAGCAAGCACGAACATTTAAGCTAACTAAGGATTTAGGAAGTAAGTCTGTAGCTGAAAAATTTGAGTTAGAAAAGCGTTACTATGCTGCCAAAGGTATTGATTGGGGAATAATCACAGAGAAAGAAGTCCCTAAGCTATTAGCGGAAAATGTTGAGTGGATTCATACTGCTTATAAACTAGAAGAAAATGCAGATATAAAGCTCGAAGAACTACGTAACATCGCCAATATTTTAAAATCCAGACTTCAGGAAAGTGATGCAAGTATCAATCGAATAACAACAGATTTAGATAAAAACATGAATATAGAGTCTGGTACATCTCTCTATCTTTTTAGGCATCTTATTGCTAAGAAGGAAATCATTATGGATATGTTAGTCACAAAAATATCTAGTTGTCCTTCTTCTAGAGAAATTAAAAAAATTATTTTTTAGACAATAATATTTGGTGCATTATATTATATGAGTAATGATTTATTTGTCAATGATCTGATTGAATGGATTGATGAATCAGGTAATAGCTTCATAGAACGAGTTCTCTGGATTGATGAAGGCTATATTATAGCCTTTGTTTTTAATATAAATACTAAAACAGGATTTCCAGAGCCTAAAAAAGTTTCGGAGATTATAGAAGCTCTTTCTGATGGTAGTGCATTGAAACTTAAATCAGACCCGTGGGCAAGAATAGTGACAGAAGAAGATTTGTCTGAGAAAGAAAAAGAACTTAGAGATAGAGCTTGGCAAATAATTTCATTTATTGTTATTCAAGAACCCTCGATATATTATCGGGATTATAGAGGTACTTTAGTTCAGCAGACTATTGAAAAATATAATGCAGGCAGAAGTAAAGGTAAATTAGTAGAAATAAGTGTTTATAAATATTTAAGAAGATTTTGGCAAAGAGGTAAAAATAAAAATGCTCTTTTGCCTGATTATGTAAATTCTGGCGGTAAAGGAAAGCCTAAAGCATCTGGAGAAAAGAAGAGAGGAAGACCAAGAAAATATGCACACGATCAAGAAATTGGTGTTGGAATAAATGTCACCGAGGAAGATAAAAAAATATTTAGATTTGCAATTACGAAGTTTTACAATAACTCCAAAGAAAATTTTTTAACAACTGCCTATGATTTAATGATAAAAAAATATTACTCCGAAGATTTTTATTACGATGAAAATGAAGTCAAAAAAAGTATTTTGATTCCTCCAGATAAACGGCCTACATTTACTCAATTTAAATACTGGTACGAAGTAGAACAATCGGATATTAGAAAAACCATCATATCTCGTAAGGGTTCGACAAAATACGCTTTAGAACATCGAGCCATTACGGGAACTTCCCAAATGGAAACTATTGGCCCTGGATCTAGATATCAGATTGATGCCACAATTGCCGATGTATATTTAATATCAATGTACAATCGCAACTGGATTATTGGTAGACCTGTTATCTATGTGATTATTGATGTTTTTAGCCGTATGATAACGGGAGTTTATGTTGGATTAGAAGGGCCATCTTGGGCAGGGGCAATGATGGCTTTAGCCAATTCAGCCACAGATAAAGTAAAGTTTTGCCAAGAATATGGTATAGATATTTCTGAAGATGAGTGGCCATGCAGACATATTCCTGATGCTATTTTGGGCGATCGAGGTGAATTAGCAGGGATGAAGGTAGAAACATTAATCCCTAATTTAAACGTTCGCATTGAAAATGCTGCTCCTTATCGAGCAGATTGGAAAGGATTAGTTGAAAGACAATTTCGGACTATTCATGGGTATGTAAAACCATTTGTTCCCGGTTATATAGATACTGACTTTAGACAGAGAGGAGGTCATGATTATCGCCTCGATGGTAGGCTTAACATAGATGAATTTACTAAAATAGTTATCTTTTTGATTCTCCAGCACAACAATCATGATTATTTAACTAAATATGCTAGAGATGAAATGATGATCACTGATGATGTTAATCCTATACCTAGAGAGTTATGGCAATGGGGAATTGCCAATCGTTCCGGTAAGCTGAGAACTTGTGAAGAAGATATTGTCAAGCTGAATTTAATGCCAACTGGAAAAGCAACAATTACCGCTCGTGGTATTAAATTTAAGGGAATGTATTACACCTGCGAGAAAGCAAGGAAAGAATTCTGGTTTGAAAAATCTAGAAGTAGTTTACTTTCCAAATCCGAAAAATCATTGGATATATCATATGATATCCGACAATCAAAGTTTATTTATTTGCGCTCTCCAAATGGTAGAGATTTTGAAAAGTGTTTTCTTTTAGAGTCTGAACAAAGATATTTAGATAAAAATTTATATGATATTGAATATTTATTTGCATATGAAGAATTGAAAAGGCAAAAAAACCAAGGTAAACGACTACAAGAAAAAGTCGATTTGATAGCAAATATAGAAAGTATAGTTAGTAAGGCTAAAGAAGATACTGAAGCAGTTTTAGACGATAATACAAGTAATAGACAAAAGGTTGCAGGAATACGAGAGAATAGAGCCTTTGAAAAAGACAAACGACGTAAAAATGAAGGTTTTGAACTAGCAAAAGAAGAAATTACTAATAGTACCGAGGCTACGAATAATAAAGTGAACACTCAATCTGAAGATTCAGAGTCATCCAAATTATTGAAGCCTGACCACATGGATTTACTCAGACGAAAAAGACAGGAGCGAAAACGTGGAGAAGATTGAGGGCGAACTTGTTATAATTCCTAATGGAAAATCAGCGATTGTTGCCAGATATATAGACCAAAAACTTCCAGAATACAACGCCAATCCATTGATTCAGGCACTACCTCCTATCCTTTCATCGGAAGAATTTATAGATAAAGTAACGAGAACACCAGACTTTGATGAGCAAGAGAGGCAGCTAGAAGCGCATTATAGATTTCATTGCATTGAGAGGCTATCTCGATATTTTGATCCTCAAAATAAAACTGTTGAATTACAGAAGGTCATTTGTGTACTAATTATGACGGGCTATTTAGCTCGGAATATTCTGAAACCTGAATATGCGAGTCGCTCTAGGCAAATTTATAATGCAATAAAAGATGGAGGAGGTAAAAACTTAGAAAACTATGTTAATCTTCCTACATCTGCTTCCGGTTTAACCCTAATTGGCCCATCAGGGATGGGTAAGTCTACGAATTTTCAAAATATTCTTAATCTTTACCCTCAAATAATTCTTCATCCTGAGTATAGTGTTTACCAAATAGTTTGGTTGATGGTTGACTGCCCTCATGCTGGTTCTTTGAAGGGTCTGTGTACTGATATTTTTCTTGGTGTTGACAAACTATTAGGTACTAATTATTTTAAAAAATTTGGTTCATCGCGCAACTCAGAAGATTACATGCTTGCTCAAGTTGCCCAAATTGCCCATACCCATCATTTAGGCGCTCTAGTTATAGATGAGATGCAAAATCTTGTTACAGCAAGAAGAAGTAGCTCAGATATGTTGAACTTTTTAGTAAAAATGGACAATACTGTAGGAATTCCAGTAATCCGAGTGGGAACAAATGAGGCTTTTCCTATTCTTCAAGGAAATTTTAGAAATGCTAGGAGAGGAACAGGAGAAGGAAGTGTAATTTGGGATAGAATGGTAAAGGATGATGAATGGTATTTCTTCATGGAAGGAATGTGGGAATACCAGTGGACAAAAATCCATGTTCCTTTCTCTGATGAAATAAACGAAGTTTTTTATGATGAAAGTCAGGGAATTATTGATATTGCTGTCAAGCTTTACAAAATGGTTCAATGGAGAGCTATTTCAATAGGTGGGAAAGAAATTATTACTATTGATATAATTCGTCAAGCAGCTAAAGACGGACTATATTTAGTCAAGCCAATGCTTGATGCTATTAGGTCAGGCGATAAAGAGTGGATGATTAAGTATAAAGATATTGCTCCTCTCGATACTACAGAATATCAAAATAAATGTTTATCTGAGCTTGAATCTAAAGATTTGCAAGAGATTCGGAGATTAGCTAGAAAGCAACAGACTTATCAGAAAGTATCACCGAAGCTAAATTATGTAATTCTTGAGCTTTTGAAGTTGGAAGTAGAACCTGCTAAAGCAAAGGAATATGCTGAACAAGTAATAGTTTCTAGTGATGAAGATGCAGACATTACATTGTTAACAAAAAAAGCATATACTCTTGCTTTGCAAGGAGGACAAGTAAATGAGAGTCTTGTTAAGGCAAATACAAGCAAGACTAAATTAAAGCCAAAGTACCAAGAAAATGACATTCGACGAATTGTTGAAAATGCCAAGAAGGAGAAAAAATCTCCATACGATGATTTGAAATTAGTTGGTATAATCAAAAATCCAGTCGAAGATTTTATAAATATTTACCTTTTTGATGCTTAGTTTTTTCCCAACTCTGTATCCTGATGAGCTTTTGTATAGTACTTTAGCTCGATACCATATTAGGAGTGGTAATAAAAGTTTCAAACAAACTGACTTAGAGCTATTCGGTTATAGTTCTCAACAAGTATGCAAAGTTACTTTAACTAATAACCTAAATTACTTAGTTAAAAACTTCCCTTTACGTTCTCAGCAGACAGTTGATAATTTACTGCAAAATCATACTTTATATCCTTTTTACGCAACTTTCTTAATGCCACAGGAAGCTTGGTTGTTAAAAGACTCAATGAGTAAAAAACTTAGTGGGTCTATTTTAGAGGTTGCTAAGGTGGCTACTGGTTCTAGTGGTGAGTCAAAAAATTTTTTAAAATTTTGCCCTAAATGTTTAGAAGAAGATACTCAGCAATATGGTGAGTCTTACTGGCACAGAACACATCAAGTACCAGGAATTTTAGTTTGTCCAATTCATGGTGTAGTTCTTTGTGATAGTTGTGTAGCAGTTGAGTCGAAAGGCATACATTATTATGCTGCGAGCCTAGATAATTGTTTAGTAATCACAGATGTCAAAAGTTTTACAAATCAGGCTTTAAAAACGCTCTTAACACTGACAAATGACATTAATTTGCTAATTCATAGTAATTTTGCCTTTAAAGGTTTGGTTTGGCTTCGCACTCAGTACCAGCGTTACTTAGTTAATAAAGGACTGTTGCAAATCTTTCCTGGTGGAAAGTTTAAGTTTGATGAGTATGCTTTTTCAAAGCTTATATTTGATTTTTATGGTCAAGAATCCTTAGAAGCCCTTAATCCAAAGTTAACCCAACATCAAGGTAAGTATTTTTCTCATTGCTTGCTTGGATGTGACTTAAATCCAGCAGTTGACCGCATTACTCATATCTTAATGGTAAAATTTTTAGCAAATTCTATAGAAGCATTTTTTCAGTAATAAGATTTCCATCAAAAGATTGTTACAAACATTAATATAAAGCAACAATAACTTACTAAAAAGTATTATATTTGCTTGGTGTTTTAAAGTACTCTCACATTAATCACTAAGGTAGTCTAAATAATAATTAGTTGTCTCTATCGTATATCTGCTTAAAGATAGGGTGGTAAAGATGGTTGTTGATTGCAGCTTACCTACACAGATTCTCTCAGAGTCACCTTTAAATCTAACAAAGCCAACGGAGGTTTTAACACCTCAGTTACCATACATAGATTTAATTTTTAACCTGATTGGTGAGACAGTACCTCTCGATCACGGGTATGAGTTATTTTCTGCGATCGCCCACTTTGAATCTGAACTTCATAAGTTAAATACAGTTGGAATTCATACTATTGCAGGTATTCCGAAGGAAGGTGTAATTCAGCTAACTAAAAATTCTAGGCTTCGGATTCGGCTACCAGTAGATCAAGTGCGTTTGGTTTATCCGTTAGCAGGTAAGTCCCTGAAAATTGGCAAGCATACAATTCGCTTGGGGATTCCTGAAATTTATTTGCTTGAGCCTGCTGAGAGACTGCGATCGCGTATAGTGATTATCCAGGGTTATCAAGAAGCGGAGTCGTTTTTAGCGGCAGCACAGCGTCAGTTAGAACAACTGGGTATCCAGGGGAAAGCCTTTATTACCAAAAATACTGATGGTAGCCCAAAACGTAGAAGTATCAAAATCAAGCGCTTTACGGTTGTGGGTTTTGGGTTAGAAATCATTAATCTCAGCAATGAAGATTCGCTAACATTGCTGAGATATGGCATTGGGGGAAAGCGTAAGATGGGCTGTGGCGTTTTTGTGCCAGTGAAGAAAAAGGGAAACGCAAGTTAAAGCTGGTTTTGACTACTACCCAATATAAGTTTGAGAGTATTTCCCAGAAATAAATAAGATGTCCGTAGTAGCTAGTGTTGTCAACCCCAAAATTCAGTTAAATTTGGGCGATCCAAGCATAACTTGGATACATCGTGTTGGCATAGCAGGACTCTGGATGACGCTTAAGCAACTAGAAAAACTATACCCAATACCTGCGGAACGACCTGGTAATTTAACTTGGTTGCTGACTCCTCGTAGTATTAGCCTTGAATGGCAAGGGCAGGATTTCGTAGTTTTAGACTGGCTGTTAAAGCAATCTTTTCAGATTAATGAAGAAGGTCTAATTTCGTTGACAGGCTTAAATACGCATTCAATAAATATTGAAACTCAAATTAATATTCACTTGGGAATAACAGGAACGTTTCTCCAACATAACCAGGTTTTTAAATTTGAAGGCTGTAAATCCTGGTCATTAATAGTTGATGGTATAGAAATTGATGTCGAGTATAAGAAAGCAGTTTCCTATGCTCATCAACATTTTGCTAAAAAACTCTGCAATAAACAAGGTCAATTATTACAGCAGTCAATTGGGGTAGTAGGTTGGCTGTATCCAGGATCTGTAGTTCGTCATGTTGCTTTTACAGAAAAAACTAAGTTTGAAGAGAAACCACAACTGGCTTTTGCTCTTTTATATGCTCCTATTGCTTGCCACTACTTTGTTTTGCGATCGCATACTAAACTGGAAGATACACAATATGCCCTAGTTATACCTGAAGTTGTTGACTTAGAAATTTATGCCCAGGAATACTGGAAATTGGGAAACTTAGATTACAAGGATTTCCATGTATCTAGCTTAGGAGATGCTGCATTAAGATTCCTTACTTGTGAAACAATTATAGAACTGGCTACACCCGATCAAGTAAAACGATGCCAGGTCATGTTATTTGGAACGGTAATTTGGTCAAAGCAGCAAAGAACTCGCATAGAAATAGCAGTGGTAGAAGCGACTGAAATAATAGATTTTATCTATAAGCTTAGTCGTCTTTGTTTTCCAGAGTGCAAAATTATTAAATATAAAAATAAAAATCTTATCATTAGCGATGTGTTTACGGGAACAATTGCCGATAACTTAGTAAAGGGCTTTCCTTGGTGGGCTAATTTATATACAATCTTTCAAAAGAAAAGTTTATTGAAACTCATTAATAATGATGGAGTTTATAAGATGATTCAAAACTCTGAATGGAATCTAGAAAGCCAAAAACTATTTATTAAAGCTTGTCATGAGGCATTGAAGAAAATATACGCTAAAATTTATGGGCGAACAAATGAAGGTGAATATGTTCAAATTGAACGAGAAAACATACGTATTCTATCGCAACTAGGACGTTGTACAAATGCTGAAAACTTCCGGAAATTCATTGCGGAGTTTTGGGGAAGAGCAGGACATCTTTCGATTCTAGAAAAACACTGGGAAGAATTACTGCCATTAACTTCTGGCATAATGAATTGGAAAGTTGCCAGGGATTTAACTTTTATTGCTATTGCTAGTTATCCAAAAAGCAATATAGTTGAGGAAAAAATATTGAAAATGCCTGATTCTAATAGTGAATAATTACACATTTTTTGTTTAATAAAACACAAAATATGAATTCAATAGGCAATTTTAAATGTTTCATTTATTCGGTAATATTTTGACTAGCTATGGAACCGCAGCTAATAATCGTGGGGAAAATGAAGGTAATATAACTCCCTTACAAAAATTAATTTGGAAAGGTGAAGTTCATACTACCATTTCATCTGAGGCGATTCGTTGGGCATTAAGGTACTACTGGCAAAATGTTGGCTATCCGGTGAACCGACGTTGGGATGAGAATGCTCAACCAGTAGCGGATCATGTTTGGCAAGACCCCAACTTTGATGACATTCGCTTCATTGATGATGATGTTTTGGGATTTATGCAGGCAGAAGCAGCAAAATTGGAAGCGTCAGATGAGTCTGAAGGCGAGTCCGAAGGAGCATCTCAAGATGAGAACAAAAAAAGCTCTAAAAGTAAGGATAAGCAAACTTCTCCACGTAAAGGCAAGCAAAAGCCTAAAGGGAAAATAACTGCTAGGAGGGGTGTATTAGAAGTTACTCGTGCAGTATCAATGATACCCTTTACGGGAAACATTACCTTTAATGCTGTCAGTGGAGCCAAAGGACGAAATTCTCTTTATGGTACAGAGATTCATGCTACTCGTTATCAATATGGTTTTGCATTGACACCTGATAGCCTCAAAGATAAATCTCGCATCCATGCTGTTCTAGATGGTTTGATTTCGATTGGTGAAGTGGCGGGAAATCATGCTCGTTTTTTGTATGATTTTTCCCCTGAAAGCATTGTACTGCGGTGGACACATGATTTTTCACCTCGTTTTTTATATTGCTTTGAGCAAGACGAACTGGGAAATTTGTCAGTATCCAACTTAGTGCGACAGGTAGAGGTAGGAGATATTGATCCCAAAGAATTATGGATTGGAGGCTTAATTTCTCAGGGTTTAGAAGATTTGGGAGCAAATGTGTTTCCTGGAGTGAAGTCGGCAGTCAAAGCATTAAAA
This sequence comes from Nostoc sp., assembly GCF_036917975.1. Classification (GTDB taxonomy): domain Bacteria; phylum Cyanobacteriota; class Cyanobacteriia; order Cyanobacteriales; family Nostocaceae; genus Nostoc. The sequence goes on along the minus strand of NZ_JBALEJ010000042.1, from coordinate 24,808 downwards.
CAGGTCATTGCCGAAGATTTGCAGTTGTCATCGGGGAGCGATTAAGATGACGGCAATTGCTTTGAAAGTTGAAGTACCTATTGCTTGCTTTCGTCAATCCCGTGCTAGAGAATACGCTGAAACGTATCCAGTGCCACCACCTTCTACGGTGTATGGGATGTTACTTTCTCTGATTGGTGAGACAGATCGTTATAAGCATTGTGGAACTCAATTAGCGATCGCGCTCTTGTCTAAACCAGAAAAATCTATTGTAATTCGGACTTTTCGCAGGTTTAAAATGAAAGATATCCACCACCCTAAGAATGCTAAACCTGATTACCAAGAGTTGCTCACGAACGTTGAGTTTGTAGTTTGGGTGAAAACAGACAAAGCAAAGTCTACTTTACCAGAACGTTTGCAGCAGGCATTTGTGAACCCGGCTTCTGTCAATCGATTTGGTGGGCTGTGTTTAGGTGAAAGTCGGGATCTAATCAATACTGTTACCCTTTTACCTGAAAAGTATCATGGTGAGTTGCTGTGGTGGTTAGTTACAGATGAAGATGGTTCGCTAACCCTACCCTACTGGGTTGACCATGTTGCGTCTAAGAGAACGCGCTGGCAGTGTTATGAGCTTCAAGAGTCCCAAGCATGGCAACCACCGGATTTATCATGGACTACAATTCAAACTAGTTAAAAAAGGAGAATATTTAGATTTTCACAAGGATATCTGCTTGTTGAGCCGACATAAAGAGATAAAAAGTCGGTATTCTTTACTGAATCAGCAATTCAGCCTTTTCATTATGATTAAGGGTGCTTGCAATTCCTCAGAAAGTTCCAACAATAAGCCTTCTGCGCGTTGCTAAATTAGCCTAGCCTATTAAATTTTGCAAATTTAGTACCTCCTAATGACAGGTGCTTGTAAAATTATCTAGAAGACCTGATGGATTAATATGTTTAGCCATCGCCGTTCTTTAACATTAGATGTCGTCAGACGTTGAGCAGCAGTATGCGACTTTTATAGAAAAAGTAGTGGCTCGTTCTTTAACATTAGATGTCGTCAGACGTTAAGTAAGATTCTGCTGCTCGTTGCTATAGCTTATAGTTCAAAAAACTCCCTCAACCCTCCTCATGCAAAATTTTTGCACGGATTAGTTCCCATTGCTGAATCTGCTTCTGTAGTTGCAATTTGCGATCGCCCTCAACTGCACCAAGACTACTAAACAAACCCTGACCATTCAACTGATCGCTGTAAATAGCAATCAATTCGGTCAGTGCTTTTTTATGGCTTCCATTTCCTCCTCAGTGAAAGAATTTATATCTAGGCAAATCAGTCGTCTGCCAATTCTCTCCACAAGCTCCGACCTGCTTATATCAAAATTGGAGGCGATCGCATCTAATCCTTCAATACCAGTGGGAGTAAGGGCTAGGTTGACCCTTTTCTTCACCTCGTCGTACATCTCTGGTACGTCTTTTTGTCCTTTCTGCCCTTTCTTTCCCATTAGTACCCAGCTATTACACACCTCCTAAATCATAGTCAACAGCAAGGACTACGAGTAGATTCTATAAATTGCTCAAAGATATTTAGTTATTGTGTAATACCTGAATTATTGATAATATAGGCATTGTGTAATACCTAAAATTTTGATGATAGAGGACAAAAATTCTCATAATTTTGTTTGCTGTGGAGAGAAAGGTGTGGAAGGCGATCGCCACAAACTTGAAACACCCTGAAATTTACAAAAATAATTCTTTTCAGGTTTCAACATGAGAAAGAATCTATGCTTGGCTTTTTTCCAGCCCCTTATCCAGATGAAATTTTATACAGTGTCTTAGCTCGTTACCACATTAGGAGTGGTAACACAAGTCCAAAAATAACTCTAAGGGAGCTATTTAATTCTCAAGATGTAATAGCTACTGTTGACTTACCTTCTAACCTTAATTCATTGACTCAAAATCTACAATTTATCTCGAATTATCAAGTAGAAGATTTGATATATAAATATACCCTCTATCCTTTCTACAGTGTTTTTCTACCACCGAAAAGAGCCAGTCAGGTGATGGAGTCTATGAAAGCAGATTTCGGAGGAGATATTCATACCAGAACCGGAATTATGGCAAGTTCGTTGAAAATGCAGAGGTATCTGCGATTTTGCCCAAAATGTTTGGAAGAAGATTTACAAAACTACGGAGAGTCCTACTGGCATAGACTACACCAAACACCAGGGGTTTTGGTTTGCCCAGTTCATGGTGTGACTTTGAAAGATAGCACAATTCCCATGCAAGGTTTTAACAGGCATGAATACTATGCTGTCAGCCTAGAAAACTGTCCTGTTGTACCGATACAACAGACTTACAGTCAAGAGACTTTAAAGAAGTTGCTACTGCTGGCTCAAGATATTTTATGGTTGATAAATAGTAATCTTTTCTCTAAAGAACTAGAGTGGTTTCAAAGAAAATATATAGCTTTATTGATTGAAAAAGATTTTGCAACGGCAACCGGGCGAGTAAACCAGAAGAGACTACTAGATAATTTCTTGTTCTTTTATGGTACTGAAGTGCTTGAGGCTGTTAACTCAATGGTGAATTACGAAAATGAGAAAAACTGGCTATTCAGCATTGTCAGGAAGCATAGAAAGTCATTTCATCCCATCAGACATCTACTTGTAATTAGATTTCTGACGAATTCTATCGAGGAATTTTTCAACACGGATTACGAGTATAAACCTTTTGGTGAAGGGTCTTGGCTGTGTCTAAATGCTGCCGTAGACCATTATCTCAAGCCAGTAATAACTAATCTTGTTGTCACTCACTGTTTGGATAATAAAAAGCCGTTAGGTACTTTTTCTTGTTCCTGTGGGATGGTTTATTGCAGAACTGGCCCTGATAAAACTGATGAAGATAAGCAGCGAATTGGCAAAGTCTTGACATACGGTCAATTCTGGGAGCAAAAACTAAAAGAACTGGTAGAAATCCAAAAATTAGGTCTACGAGAGACAGCAAGACAACTCAAGGTCGATTCCAGAACAGTAAAACGCTATACTGCCATACTTAAGCTAAAAACTTTTTGGAAATCTTCAGAGAAAAATCAGCTAGTAGACTCACAGGAAGTTTTAGACTCTAATCTAAATTTAGCCAATGATCACAAAATCAAATACAGGGAAGTTTGGAAAGCTTTACAACAGCAGTACCCAGAAGCGTCAAAAACTACTTTGAGGGGATTAGCTAAGGGAACCTATATTTGGCTATACAGAAACGACAAAGAGTGGCTCAACAAAAATTCGCCTTCTTTAAAAGTGCCTGTCCCTTGCTCCGGTAAAGTTGACTGGGCAGAAAGAGACAAGCAAGTTCTTGAAAAGGTAAAAAATGCTGTGCTAACATTTCTGAGTGCAGAAAAACCCGCGAGAATCACTATTTGTAGGATAGGGAAAAGTATTGGCTTACTGGCACTACTCGAAAAACATTTGGCAGAAATGCCACTGACTAAGGTTTATTTAGAATCGGTCACAGAAACTGTAGAGGATTTTCAGATTCGGCGTATTAAGTGGGCAATTAAGCGGCTTGATGATTGCGGAGAAGAAATTCAGCCTTGGAAGGTGATTAGACTGGCTGCGCTACGAGAAAATTGCTCTGAGAGAGTACAAGCGGCTCTAGAAAATGAGCTTTACAAGCAACCGAATTAAGTTAATAACACTTTCTAGATCATAGTTCTATTGATCAAAAGCTTCAAACAAGAAAGAGACGTGGATTTAACACGTCTCTAAGTGATGAGATAAATATTGAGTTCTAAGCTACATCCGCGACCAGTAAGCCGTTGACAGCGATAATCAAAAGCAGCGCTGAATCAGAAGTGTCACAGCAATGTCTTTTATCGCTATTACAGGGTTGCGCTATCCATTTGCCTTCAATATTATGGTAAAAAGTTCCCAGAAGTTGAGAACCGTTCCAAACTCGATACAGTTCTCCCAAATCATCTGGCACTGAGTCAATTTCAATTTCTGGTGATACTGCGTCAGCTAAATGGTCAACATATTCCTCAAACTCTGCTTGAGCGGAGGCTTGGTTGTCAAACTCATCTTGTACAATCATCTGAGTAACCTCATTGATGGGGTTTAACAAAAGGCGATCGCATTTCTCTTCCCGGAGGGGCGATCGCCTTTTTGCTTTCATCAATATATTAGTTACTTTAGTAGCTAAAAAGCAAGAAATATCTAAAACTTTAATTAGTCACTTCAAGAGTGCTAAGGAAGTCGCTTAGAGAAATATCCAATGCTGCACAAATAGCCTCTAATACTTTAATAGAAACACTTTCAGACTCACCGTACTCTAGTTTTTTGATGTTCTGATGGGAGCATTCCCCTCCTGTGGCTGCAATTTCATCAGCTAGTTTCTGCCGCGATTTTTTACCGCGCAATCGCTTTAAAAGCTCACCCCTCTCGTTATTCCAAGCAACGAATACAACATCTGCAACATAAATATACATTTTCGTTTCTTTTTTACCCTTATCACTCATATAATAGCTACAGCAGTAAACAAGCATCAGAATTTTGGGCTACTACAGTTTACAAACAATGAGGAGATTAAGATGAAAGCGATCGCATCAGGATAGATTTAATTTCTGGAGTCCCTTACTGTTCTCCTTGGCAATAATTTCGATATTAGAAAGCCTTCTTGGAATAACTCGCGTACATCAGCGAGATTTTAAGAGTTCTAGTCCGATTATTAGGCTTAAGGATAACTCAACTGTGAGAACCAGGGAAAATCCAGTTAGAGTTGATCATGTTTTTCCAGATGCTTTCAATACGAAACACTTGCAAGTAGCCTTTCTGATACGACAATTGGCTCGTAGTTTAGGTGAGATATGATTTGAACAAAAGTCCTGGGTACTTGGTTGAAATTACTCAAAGTATATTGTAATATTACAATCCATTCGATTTAAAAAAATCTAAGTATAAGTAGGGTGCGCTACGTAGGAGTCCGTAATGCACCAAAACTTTCGGACGGTGCGTAACGCAACGCTTTCACACCCTGCGTATATTTCAAAAATCAAACATGAGTCCTATAGTAAAGCAGGCTAATTTGGCAAAGTGGTTATGTAAAGATGTTAAGTTATAAAAGCTTTATTGATATATGGAGTTAAAAAAGGTTCTTGGATGGAGTACGTGCAGATTAAATCCTTAGAAACTACAGTGACATTTGCAACAGAAAAAGACTTACCTTTTGTCAAGGCTCTCGCAGATGCCCATCGCCATGAGATAGGTTTTGTTAATAGAGCTACTTTGGCTGAGGCAATAGCTCATAAGGAAATTTTATGTACGTCTCATGGCTTCTTGCATTTTCATCACAGGCGTGACAAGATATCCACTTTATACCATCTTTCTGTTTCCCCATCTCACCGTCGGCAAGGTGTAGGTCTTAAACTAATTAGAGCATGGGAAGAATATAGCAGAACATCCGGTATAAAAACTTTACGCCTCAAATGTCCATTAGATTTGGAAGCTAATGGTTTTTATTACCGAATGGGCTTTAGTCGAGTCAATATTGAACCAGGAGTAAAACGCAGTTTAGTTGTGTGGCACAAAAAATTAGTGCCTACAACACCATTAAGTTCTCAATTTGTTGCATCTTTTAGTGCGGGTGGTTCCCAATTGCAGCGCCTTTTTGAACTATGGAAATCAGGCGGTGATTTGGAACGTAATCCCTTTGCTTATGTTATTTATTCACCTATTGCTTGCCCACCATCTACTACCAAATTTTTGCAGCAACAAAAAGATGTAGAAAACATTAAAAGTGTCTGGTTAGATTGTGGTGCTTATCAAGTGCAGCAAGGTAAACGAACTTATGATGAACTTCTTGCCTTTTTAGATAAATTTTATAAAGAAAACCAATGGGCAGATGGGTATGTATTACCTGACATTGTACCTTTAAGCACAGATGATGATGAGATTGTAGAGTACAAAGTCCGTGACACACTCTACCATTGTGAGGCATTTTATAGCAAAATGCCTAGTTATGTACAAGAGCGTGCGATCGCTCCCGTACAGGGACGTACTATCAAGCAAATCAATCGTTGTATCGAAACCTATGCAAGGCTTGGCATTCGCAGAATTGGCTTTGGTTCTTGGGGAACATCAGGCCCTAACGGAAGTGTCAATATGATATCTTTTGAGAGCTTGGCATTATTTAAAAAAGTCTGTGATATTGCTAGAGAACATGGAATGCTCGTTCACTGTTTTGGGATTGGCGGGCCAAACAGCTATAATCGTCTCCGCAGACATAACTTAATTCCCGATACTCTCGATAGCACAACTTGGTGGAAAGCTGGAGGCTTTGGCAGTATCTTTTTCCCTAATAAATCTCAAATTCAAATTACAGTGAGACGTAGTTTTGAAACCACGAAAGCGGGTGTAGAAAAGCTCAAAAGAGATACTCACCACTCCTGTTATTTTTGTGAAAGTATTGAGCAATTAAGAACTAGCCGAAATCATCGAATTATGCACAACCTAGTCGCTTGGTTGGATACATTGGAGCGTGATTTATGAACAAAAGATTGACTCTCCACCTACAGCAAAACACCACTTTGTCAAGAGTGGCGGTTATTCTGGAAAATTTTTCTATTCAACAAACAGATATTGACCAGTTCGCGGCTCTCTGTCAACTTGGAGCTACTGTTTTACAAAAAAATGTTTTTCCCTTTCTGCGTAACCTTTCTATTCTCGACAAAAAGAATCCATCTGGTTTAACTCCACTAGGGAAAGTAGCGGCTGATATTCAACAATCAAACCCAGCTTTACTAGGCGATTTTTTACACTTGGTAATTTATCACCTACATCTTTTCGACCCTGATAAAAGGTTCTCCTGGGCTTATGCAACTGTCGTACAACAACTGTGGTTACGAAAAGAAGTTATTTTATCACCTGCTGAAAAAAAGTCCATAGTGGGAGAAGTGATTGAAAAAGCTGCTGTGAACTTTGAACTTCCTACCAGTGAAATAGCATTCAGTGATAGCAGCATCACTGGTGTCTTGAACTGGTTACATTCTCTATCACCCTGTGTAATTAAATCAGAAGGAAAATCCGAATACTTCAGTCGTCGCTACTTCTGCGCTGCTCCTATTTTTCTAATGGCGGTAGACGCGATTTACAAACAACGGCAACGAACCTATGGAACTAAGATTTTCTTGCGCGAAGACATTAAAGACGCTATTTGTCAAATGCTTTTGCTAGATCCGAGTGGGTTAGACGGCACTCTAGATAATGCAAAATGCACCTATGATTATGACCAAGGAGGGTTCTTTGACTGTGGGTATGAAGGGGGTTATGGACAGTGGATTATGTTAACTAAATCCCCAGACTGGAGTCAATTAATTTAAAATTTTATATTCTCTTCAAACCTATACATTAAACGACTATTTATGAAGAAATTATTAGAGCAACTAGAATCAATTCAAGCAATTGTAGATACCGTTAGTCCATCTCAGATTGAAAGCGAACTTGAAAGCATAGCCCATAATTATGAATTATATGCTACCAGCTACGACCCCCTGGAACAGGTTAAAACACTTCGAGACCGTTTAATTGATGAAATTGGTAAGGGAAAGCCTGTCAATGGCTACCTAAGTGCTGACTATGGCTATGGTAAAACAGCAACCCTCATTTATTTTTGGTCTGAGTGCAGGCAGAATAAAATTGTAGCTGTGCCACCGTTCAAATTTAAAGAATTGAGCAACTTAATGGTTGCCACTTATGCCTGGATTAAGGCAAGTTTAGAAAAATCCTCCCCTAGTCTTGTTCCTAAAATTGAGGCACTATATTCTCAGTACGGTCTAAAGTCTCAACAAGAACAAGCCGCAGAAATAGCCCGCAAGTACAGAGTCTCTGAAGATAAAGCGCTCAAAATTGTTCAAGAATTAAAAACTGACACCACCAATACTGATAGTGTTCTGAATTTTTGGCAGGAAAGCGTTTCTATACTGCGGGAAGCAGGTTTTAAGGGTTTAGCAATATTTGCTGACGAATGTCAAGAATTCCTGCGGACTGAAGAGGGATCTAGCGTTCGTATCCAGATTTTGAGCGATTTAGTCAAAGGAATGCGGGCTTTAGGTTCTACGCCTGTCGCACTCATTCTCGGAATGCCTACCACGCCCACTGAATCAGCGATTGAAGAACAGGCTGGTGATATTATCCACCGGATGCAGGAGCAGAAAGTATCGCTGCGATTAACTGACGCTTATAAATCTGATTTTCCGAGTAAGCTTTGGGATTTTTTGTGTGAGAAGTTTTTGCCAGAGGATAAGTTCCAGAGATCCCAGTTAGTAGATTTAGCAACGCTTGAAAGTTTGGGACAGTTGTGCGAACGCAAAGACCTAGGAAACGGCCCTCGCACCGTCATCGAAGTCTTTAAACGCATAGTTACTTTTGCTCAAGAAAAAGGGAAGCCTGCTCAAGAAGAAGGGAACCCGTATACTCCTCTGGATTTAATTGAGGATTATCTTGAGGGACGAGTGCAGTTATACGGTACGCAGCAGCACAAAATTAGTGATGCTATTAACAAAGTAGAGTCAGTGATTTCCTTTAAAAAACATCCAAAAGGACGAGAAGTAATTAAGCTTCTTGCTAGTTTTCCATCGGGTGTGAACGCAAGTATCGCTGAGAGCTTCGGACTGTTAAAGAGTTTAAAAAAGCTGGCAGAAGACGACGATTTTTATGGTTCGTACATTGTACAACCAACCGAACGTAGCTTTGCCTTAGTTGCTCTTCTTCAAACAACTCCTCCTACAGTCATTGATAAAATTCTTGGGTCATTTCGTCGTAGCTGGTTTGGAGAGTGGAATGATGCTCAAAAAGAAAAGATAGCAACAACGATTTTCTGCCAGGAAATTCTCCCCTTACTTTTCCCAGTTTCTCGCTCTGGTCAGAAAGCCAATTGGAATTGGCGCTATAAAGGTGAATGGCAAGAGGATAGATTTGGATTTTATAATTTTTTGACCGGCTCTCCTGAGAGATATAATTTAGAGTTTCCCAACCGTTCTGTCGTCATTAGTGTTGGTGGTGAAGACTCTGACTTGATGAGATTTACTCCGCCAGAAGAAACTCACTTAGACTGGCGATTTTACTTGAGCTATGACCAGAATGCAGCTAATATTCGACAAAGATTAACTGCGATCGCAGGGACAGGTCAAGTAGATTTCCACCTTCAGCTTGGTCGAAGCGAAAGCGAATATCCCGCAGCTTTCGGCTTACTCCGCAAAATCATGGTTGCCGAACAGTGTTCAGCTTGTACGTTGCTTAATTTATCCGATCATATTCAAAACTGGCTCTCAAGTCGTCCTGAAGTCAGCAAAGCAGATAAAGATAGATTAGAACACCATCGTCAGGAGTGCCACGCCTTAGCTCTGCGGCTGCTATTCCCATCAATTGCATCAGAAACCTGGAAAATTCTCGGTCTAGAGGCAGTCAATGGTACGGAAACAAAACTGATAGAATCTGTGTTTTATCAAAAGTGTAAAACTCTATTTCCGAACTATCAATCTTTCTACACAAATCTGCGTCCAGCACTTCTCAAGTATAAGGTAGCGCTTGAGAAAATTTCGTTGTCTGTTCGTCGGGGTCGTCAGTTTTATCAAGCCTCAAAGGAAGACTTTGAAAAGTTATTTGAAATTGCGGGTTCTGGTCTGCCTAGCCTTTTGGCAATTTTGAAACAGCATGGTTTGATTAGTGAATCCAAAATTGCTAGTAAGAAAACAGAAAATTCTCAAGTTCAATTTGCTGTTCATCCTCTGGAATCCTTTATTCAAAACAAACTGAAATCAAAAGAGGCAGTTGAAAATGTACAGGGTCAGGAAATTTTCCAAGAACTAAATTGTTTAGAGATATGGAAAGAGGTCAAAAAACTTGGCTATCTTCAAGAAGAGTTCGAGGAAGCACTGGAATGGTTGCAACGCCGTCGCTATGTAGAGTGGGAGCGACCAAGGGGAATCATTCGCACTTCTGTGGCAGAACTAGACCTTAATGATTTGAAGGGTCAGTTAAATGAACTTCGCACTCATGTTTCTTCCTTACTAGAAATTTTTGATGAGAAGCTTTTAGAGGAGGTTCTTAGCGACCTCAATGAAGCAGAAACAACTCTTTATTCAGTAGCAACTTCACCAGAGGGGTTTAAGACAACTGAAGATATACAACTAACTTTCTTAGAAGACTTTGATGGCGTAAAGACTGCACAGAATCTCACGCACTACAATGATGATGTGATTCTTGATGGAGTTGATAGAACAATACAAAAGCTAAGCGGTCGCCTGGAAATATTTCGCCGGGATAAACGTCTTACTCTGCAAAAAGAACTAGGTGAAATTACGCGAAAATTAGAAGATTTAACACTCGAATTGAAGACTTCTAAAGTTTGTCAGGCAATTGTTACTATGAGTGGTTTAGAAGATTGTCTTAATGACCATCGAAATACTTTAGAAAAACAATTTTTAGAGCTAGATCAAGATTGCCAGAATATAGCCAGTTCGGTTGCATTAGAAGAAGCAGACATTCTGAAATTGCATCATCAACTCAATCACTGTAAGCAGTTTTTGCAAACTAACGAAAGCACTCAAAAAAAACTTATTGATTTAGTAGCTGGTCTCGAACAGTGGCGAATTATTTTGACAGGTGCTGAGAATTTACGAAACAGTTTGAGTAACGATTCAGAACATCTAGTGCGGTATAACGATGAGTTTGTTGACCGAGTAGTAGAGCATTTTAGCCGTCATGGGGTAAAAAGTTTTAGAGAATACGATCTGCTGCAAAAACCCTTGGCTGAAATTGAAGTTATTATTAAGGGTGAGAGGCGATCGCGTCGATATACTTTCGAGCAAAGACTAACTCAATACGAAGATTTATTGTGTCTAATTGCTCCTAATGAACATTATTTGAAAGACAGATGCAAATTTGATGATGAAGACCATGAAGGCTCTTATGAAGCCCTAAGACAAGTTTTTTGGGAAAAACTACTCCAGCAGTGCAAAAATTCGATTTTCGACTGGGAGCAACTAGAAAGAGATTTATACTTTATTGCCCGAAACCGCGAACAAAATGTAACTGACATTTTGAATCAAGTCAGCAATTTTAAAACACAGTTACTATCAAAAATAGACTTGTGTAAGGAAGCACTCACAGACTTTGAAAACCTTGAAGCCCAGGTTAACGAAATCAAATCTATTTTTGATAAATGTCTGGGTTTGCGCGAGGAATTGAGCAAAATTCAGCTTCCAAAGGATGAAAATATTCTAGAAGAAGAAAGACAGTTTTTAAATGTCATTGGCACGGTAGAAACTGGTCTTACAATTAACCAGGTTTGTCAAAGTTTACCAGATAATCAGGATGTATGGGAACTTTTAAAGACTTTACACAAAAAGGGATACTTAGAGATTACGCTCCGTCAACGAGATTAATTTTTACTTTGAAAGCAAGGGTATTTTTGAATAAAAATAGCCAGACTACCGTAGCACTCTGATTAAGTGATAAGCAATAAAATAGAATAAACTTTCTACTTACATGCTTAAAGGTACTATGTCCAAGATAATTCCAATTTTTTACTTACCTAAGGAGTATCCAGAGGATATGAGCATACTTGCAAAAGGTCTTGTAGTTAATAACGGTCAGACCTTAAAGAATGCTTTGTATTGGCTAGAAGGTAAGCTAGTTACTCACAAAGTAAATAAAGGAAAACCAGCAGGTACGCCTATGTCTGCTACAACTATAAAAAACTATTTAGCGGGTTTTTATGTTCTCGATCTGTATAAAGCAGATGGATATATATACTCAGAGACAAACACTAAAAAGACCACAGCATCGATTTCTGTTCAATCAACAATCAAAGTTATTAATTCTTTACAAGATATTTCACATAATTTGCCCTCCATTGAAGTTTTTAATGAAAATTTAACTCAGATTTGTTCTCAGTACTCGCAACTTGTTAAAGATTACACTAACGCTAGGTTTCAACTTCATGAAAAACATCAATTATCTGAAAATCCAGAAGCAGCACTACTTCAAAAATTATTAATACAACACTGTGGCTACAGCTATGTTGGTAATCCAGGGGTGGGTTATCTGGATTTGTTTTATAGAGACAAAATCCAAATTGACAATTACTTAAACCTCTTAGACTTCATTTTAAATAATTACCGCGATATTGCCCAGAAAAGTCTGGGTTTAGTTCCAGTTGCTCAGATTCGTGATAGAGTTGTGAAGCAAGTATCAGATTATACGGAAGAAGACCTTAAAAAACATTTGATTCAGTTGCAATTGACTCACCGTATCGAATTAAGAACAACTAAATCTCAACTTGCCCGTAATATGGGAATTGATTTAATTGACATTCGAGGAGTTAAGTATGGATTTATTAAGATTTTAGAACCTGCTATTGCTGTTTGACTATGCCCTATCAAGACGTTAATGCAAAATCTATAGCACCTGCCCAAAATCCTTATGTTGTTTCTGGCTCTGCTGCATCAGTAGTATCTCAGGACGACACCTCAAAACTGGTTCGTACAAAATTTATTAATAACCTTCTGGATGAAGTTAAACAATCCATTAAAATCAGAAGACCTATCAAGTTATTTTTTGTAGGAGAGTATGGATATGGGAAAACAACTTTACTCAATTTGATAGCTAAAGAATTTAATGATAATGGCGGGGTGTGCGTTCCCATTAAGTTTCAAGAAATCGTGACACCGATTGCAGCATCAAGCCAGCCAGATAAGCACTTTGAAAGTCTTTTGGGAGCAATTCTGCTAAAGTTGTACAATGTCTTGCTTCACGAAGGTCTTTTAACCAAGTCAGATAAAGTATTATTTGAAGAAACAGAGTTGATCAATTTATTTGAGATTTTTTTTGAATTACTTAAGCGGACTCAAAAATATTACGTGCTAATTGCTTTTGATGAAGTTGAGGCACTATTTTCTAACCTCAGTATAGAAATTTCATATTTTATGAGTTTCTTGCACAGTTTGTCCGAAAAATTTTCACTAAGACCAGGTTGGGCATTGTGTGTAAGTGTGACCGAAGAATACTATAGTCAAATTATTTCAGAAGCTCGCCAGCTACAAGAAGCACGGTTTAATTTTAAAATCCTCAAGCCTTTGAATCCACAAGAAGTAAAAGAGTATATAGAAACCAAAAATAGTTCTGTAACTTTGAAGAATGATAATAAGCTTTATCCTTTTGAAGGCGAAGTTATTGACTTTGTGGCAGTAGTTTCTGGAGGTGTTCCCAGATTTGTAGAAACGATATGCCAGTTGCTTTGGGCTGAAGCGGAACCATCCCAAACATCAGTTAGTCTTGAAACGGCTCGAAGAATTTTCAGTAATAGTTATCGAGTCTATGCCGAGGCATATTTTTCAGAGTTACGAATTAGTAATGAGTTATCTGAAGAAACAGAGGCATTTTTAAATCTTCTATTTTTTAGTGGTGGAAGAAGACAGTCAATACAAGACCTTTTGATTCTGTATGACTCTTGTTCAATTTCTTATTTTTATAGACTAAGTGAACAACAAGCCAGGTATAGGTTAAACAAAGCGAGTTCTGAACTCAAAAATAAGCTAGGTTTTGAGCAATATATCGAAGTTTTTGGTCAAAGACCTTATATGTATACTCTTACAAACTTAGTATATAAAGATATCTTCAAATTTCGGGAAAGACTATAAAATAAACGCTTTATGTCAGCAGAAAACCTGGATAGTAATTCTCCATCCATTAAGCCTAAGATTATTGCTGAGGAAATCAAGCAACTACAAAGGAAATTACAGGAAATCGTGCAACCATACCAAAAACCGATTTCTTCTATTTTACCAGAGGAAAGACAGGTAGAAAATACTTTATTATTTGACGATATAGAGATTGAGGCTTGCTATGATAGGTTTTCTAGTTGGAAAGGTTCTTTGTCAAAGAAAACAGTTCGCGATTGGATTAATCAGTTTGAAACAATTCTAGAGAAAAACATAGCCTATTTACTCCTGAGTAAGTTTCAGTTTTTATCCAAACCTGAGATTGAATCAGCTACTCGAAGTCTACAGCAAAAGTTACTTGACTTACTTCTGAAAGAAGAGAGTTTTTGGGAAGCTTTTCGTGATGATCCTAAAGTTGCTTTAAAAGACGATACATCTGAATTTAAAAAATGGTTGAGAAATAAAATTATTAGATATGCTGCATTACCTTCACCACCGAATACATCAGTAGAAAGTCAATACGGCCTTTGGGGAATTTATGAAAGGTCGGCTTTGACGGCAACTAGCGTTCCTGATGGCAAAAAAATCAGACCTCTGAGCGAGTATTTTCAAGGAGGTACAGGAGACTATGAAATATCAGTTTTTGTGTTTATGGACTATACTAACGGTTCTGGTAATCAACTCGCTAAATGTATTCGGGAAATCAATAAATTACTCGAAGAATATCCTGCATATAAACAGTCATTGTTTATTTTTATGTATGTAGTTCAGGCTGCATCATTCAACTTAGCTAGTATAGAATTTGCTCCTGAGAACAGCGAGACTATCTATTATGAACCGATGCTTGGCTATAAAAGCAAAGAAATTATGGATATTCTCACCATTCACCAAATATCTGAATCAGAATATGATGATTTCATAGAAAAATATTGCCTGCGTGCTTCTGGAAAGAGTGATGCGGGATATCGAGACTCTGGTACTTTAACCTGTCATCACTATAGTTGTCCCAACAATACATTACCTTTTTTCCATAAACCCAATAACAACTGGGAGCCGCTATTTAGAAATAGTCAAACTCCCAGTGCAACTCGCTATAAAACAAGGTGAATTTCGAGAAAAAACTACGCATAATCCGCAGGGCGACGTAAAACCTTAAACGGATTGGCAGATATTATATCATAACCCGCATATTGTTGCCTTGCCATTTCCTCTGCCGCTATCCACTCAGGATGCTCATCAGTCCACAATGGATGCCGCAAAATTAAGACCTTTGCTAAACGCCCACTGCGAACGTAACCACGTAAACTGCCAAACTGTATATGTGAAGTGTACCCCAGACGTGCCAAGGTAGCAGGGATTAGTGCTTTTGCTCCTAGAATTAGATTCCTCCAAGGATTGGGACAGCCATTCCAAGATGATTCAAGGTCGATCGCACTCGCACTTGATGACGCTATCCGCGCCATATCCAACGCTAACCGCCAGTCTAAAAGACCATGATAGGACAAATTGTAAAAATCTCGCAGGCACAAATTGCAAGAGGTATCGCACTCGCTTTCATGCTCTGGAGACATCCACTTTGCGGCGATACTATCGGTATGCATTGGTTCTGCCATCGCCATCAATCTGCTCAACTGGGTAGCATCATTAAAAAACTGGCAATATCCTGCACCATTTTCTAGCTTGTCACATAAAAATGCTTGACCGATAGGTTGTCCCGTCACTTCATCTGGCAAAACACGCAACCCCGCTTCCAACTCCAAGGCATCCACATCCAACAGCGCACCCGCCGCAATTCTCAGCCAAAACGCAAAAGAATACCAACCGGCACGCCCCTCAACCGTCGTGGGATCGGCAAACACCCCAGAAGGCCACCGTTCAATATTCACCAGCAAAATATCTGTTACCCGCCGCGAGATCAACGCCACACGGTAAGCAGCACCAGAGACGGAAACATAACCCTCCTCGCCAACAGCATAAGCCCCATTCTTCAATTCCCCGTAAATTTTGGCGGCTTGGAAATCAAATCCTCCCTTACCTTCATCATCATTCACTGAGAGAATTTCGTCAGTTAGCGCCACCACCGAACAGTTGCCCACACTGGCAGAGGCAACTCCTCTGGCATCCACACTCAAAGAAGGACGAGTCGATCGCGGTTGCCACTCGAACTGTCCGTCAAAATCTTGCGGTTCCAGATCGCTAAAAAAGCCCTTCGGTTCGCGGACATCCAGAGGTATGAGAGAGGGTTCGGGGTATTGACAAACTGGACAGGTTTGCTTTTCAGGTTCCCGTTTTCCTAATGCGGGTTGTGGCATGGCAGGCAGGGACACAACTGCCTGACAATGTTCGCACACTCCGATGGGGTTGGTGTTTCCTTGGGGCAAAGGCGGATAAAAACCATTTTCTGAACTGACAACCTTCCCTGCTGGCCTCAGCACCACCACACCAGCTGCCGTGTGGACTGCCTTATCCTTAACTGTTTCCGAACCCGGTGCAAATTGACTCAGGGCAATATCCAAATTACGATCAATAAGACCATCTTCTGGGGGCCAGGGGAAAGATTGGCGAGGCCAGCGCGTGTAAAGCACTCGCGTGCGAGTCGGGAAACCAAACATTGGCAGCAAACCGGCATTGGCGAGGCGTTCGCTCAAAGCATCTTGGGAGTAAGATTCATTGCTAGCAATCTCTCTGATTTCCTCAACCAGGCGATCGCGCAAATAGCTTCGCATTTCCTCTTGAAATTTCTCACCTGCCACACCCGCCCAAGGGGTTTCAATACTAAGAGATTCCATGATGGAATTGATAGTCTCTTCATTCCTAGCATCTTGCAGCCACTCTCGAATTTCCGGCTCATAAGTTTCCCATTCTTCAGCCGTGCCAAATTCCCCATGTACATTATCAGTTTGACTGCCTTGACTCAAAACTGGCGTATCAGCAAAAGCTTGGCGCAATACCTCTTTAATTAACACCCGTTTGTAGATTGTTTGGCTTCTCATATCCACATAGGGAGGCGGGGGCGGATCACCTGTCATGCTTTCAGGACGTTGGTAGTAAAAATCATCGTGGCTTCTCCCCCGGCAAAATGTCACCGCCAGAGAAACCCCACTAGCGCGACGACCAGCCCGCCCGACTCGCTGCTGGTAATTAAAGCGTCGCGGCGGCATATTTGCCATCATTACCGCATTGAGAGCGCCGATATCAACCCCTGCTTCCATAGTGGTTGTCACGCTTAACAAATCGACCCCGTAAATCTTCTTTTTGGCAAGTTCATTAGCAATGAAAACTTCCTGAAACCAACGCTGTCTTTTCGGTCTTTCTGCTTTATCGGTTTGCCCGGTCAATTCTTCGCAATTCATGCGAAACAGCTTGGCATCCGGTCTATCTGTTAATTCAGTGTAATAATCAAAATCCGATGTTAACTTTTTTGGTGCAACAGGTTGCAAAGATTCAGGATCGATGACCACATCATGCAGATAAAACGCATTGGTTTGCGGACACCTGTAGACTCCCTGACTCAGTTCTGGAGGGACTAAAGTTAATTTATCTGGGTTTAAAATCAGTCCATTAGACGAGGAAATTCCTGCCCCTGACTGTAACAATTGCTGTTGCACTTCAACGTCAGTCACGCCCCAATTTCGTATTCCTGCAAGATAATCGAGCGAGTAACGCCGAAAGTGGTTTTCTGTGCCTTGATAAATCCAAGAGCAATATTTGTACAAACTCCTAACGCCCAACTGACGGATAACGGCTTCTGTGGCATTAATTAAAGCTAGTGAAGCATTTTTGTCAGTTTGGTAACTCACCCAACCTTGACCCAAGGCTTCCAGCGTCCTGGCAATATGGGGGAATAAAGCATACATTAGCTCTGCCATCAACAGAGCGTCCAACCGAGCAATATGCTGTCCTTGTTCTGCATCAGCGTTGACTAAAGGCAAGGGAACAACATTACTCCAGTCGTAACAATTAAACCAAAAATCCCAGAATTTATCTGCTGTTTTGTATCGCTTGGCTTTGAATTCCGAGCCACCGTGACAGATGCCTATTTCTAGTAATTGATCGCGAATTGTGCCGCGTAAATTTGCTAAGGGAATTCGCCCTGGATAACATTCTAATAACTTTACCCAGTCTGCACGAGCTTGCTGATTATTAGGTGGCGCTCCCATGAACCACATCAGTGCTTCATTCATCAGATGTGCATTGGCAGCAGCAAATCTTTTCTGTGCGATCGCATCTTCTGGTTGCGAGGGTTTTGTAACTTCAGCATAAAGAAGCGAATTTAACGTTTGTAACTGCGGAAGATTAGCTCGATTAAAGGTAAATATTATCCGTAGGTAGGAAACCAAATCACCCCAATATTGCCGAAACGATTGAATCATAGCGAGGCGTACCATATCTCGGTAATGATCTCGTTCCATTCCCGCAGCCAGTTTTGCTGCATCTTGGCGACTGTCAGAAAAAATCACAAGTTTTCGGGATGAAGATGCTCCTATCGCTTCATCGGTCATTTCTCGGAATAAAGCTCCAGCCAAAACTTGACAGGCTTTTTGAAACCCTGTCCGATGACTTCTTAAAGGTGTTCTGAACTTTTTGCGCTTTCCGTAGTCAGCATCGCACCGAGGACATTTGCTCGGCATGGAAGGTTCTGTTGCTGCTTTTTGTCCGACAATATGGTATAGCCATCCCGGAATTTCTTTGTCTAAGTCGAGCGGTCTAATTGTTAGGGAAAGCAAACCTGTTGTTTTATCTAACTTAGCCTTAACCCATTTTCGAGTAATTTTGTCAAGATCCCATTCCAAATCTTGCGGTTCTACTGACCATGCGGGCTGATCGTAGGGAAGTGGCCAAAATACGACATATTGCCCATGTTGTTGCTTGAGGTTAACACGGTCAGGCATATTTTCAAGATCGGGTCTGTCAGAAGTAAGAATGAAATTACCTTTACCGAAAGGCCGTTTATAACCGCCGAGAAATACATCACCGCACACTTCACAAACAATTAAATCCAAAACGCGAGAACCGCAAGAGCAGGCAATTCGATGCTTGGTGTGAATAGCTCCAACTGTAGGAAGTTCTGAAGTAGCGGCAGCGCGAGCTTGGCGATTAACCGCCTTATCGTCGCAGTCGGGATTGCAACACGCCCAAAGATTTTGCAAGTTGTGGAAGAACAAATGCCCACGCATCGGTTGTGGCGAACGTCCTGTTTTTGTGAGTTTGGACATTCCCAAGGCTAGTAGCAAACCCCTCATAGCATCAGAGGCGATCGCATTTGGGGAAATGGTCGCCCCTGGAAACAATACCCGATCTAAATTTTCCACTCGCGCCGGACGCACTGTGCGATCAACGGCAACAATTTGACAAGCATCTCGCAAGGCATCAGCAGCTTTAATGTTTTCGAGAGCTTCTCCTAGAGCTTCCGCTCCCTTTCCATCTTTACGAGGGTATGCCAAACGCTCGGTTAATTGATTTAATTCCCGATCAAACCGACCGATTTCGGGAACGCCAGCCAAAGGATCGCCTTGAATGTTATTAGCAAAGTCTGCAAAAGCACTTTGATAAGGTAATAAAAATGTTCGCGCCCCTCGCTCTGGTTCGGTTTGCTGACTTTTGATAAATTCAAATCTATCTCTGCCAAAAAATTCCTGCAAAAACTTCCGCCCTGAACTATCATCTGTCAAACTAGCTGTAGTCGTCAGAATGCGAAGTTGAGGAGAATCTGGGGTTAAACCGAGCCGATACAAAAGTAACCGGATAATATAAGCCACCTCTGTACCAGGAGTTCCCCGGTAAGAGTGAAGTTCGTCAACGATCAGGAAAAATTCTCGCTCTGGATGTCCGGGTTCTGCTAACCATTCCTTCGTCTGCTCAAAAACATCGTTCTCAATGCTCCGCATCATCATAATGTTGAGCATTGAGTAGTTGGTAATTAAGATATCTGGTGGGGTTTCTTGCATATCCCACCGCGACCACATTTCACCGCCATCCAGTCTGGGAAAGTAGTATTGCAGATTGCGATCGCAGTTGGGATCGTTATTCAGTGCATCCAAAACCTCTTGACGTTCTTCCTGTATCTTTTGCAAAATTTTACGGAGGCGATCGCGACTTTGTTTTGTTTCTCTGCCGGAAACTGGAGTTAAGCCAGTATAGCGACCAAAAGTGATATAATTCCCTTGACGCTGTTGTTCCAACCACCTGTGAACGTCATTGTCATCTAATGCTATTCGCAGTCGTCGCAGTTGGTCTTCTACTAAAGCATTCAGAGGATAAAGAATAATCGCTCTCAAAGCGTGGGGACGAGTTGTGTGCGCCCACTGCGAAACTCTGATATCGTTATCATCATCTTTAGAATTATTCCACCACTGGCGGTTAGCAGATGGTGAGCCTGAAGTAGTCCAAGTTAACGACTCTCGTGCGAGTTGGGCAAAAAGTGGCAGCAAGAAACACTCAGTTTTTCCCGAACCTGTGCCAGTGGTGACGACAATATCTTTACGGTTAACTAAAACTTCATCTAGACTTTGCCTTTGGTGTCGATACAGTTCGATATTGGAGGGAAAGAGCTTTTGCCCTAATGATGACAAACCACTATATTCTGATGGTAGCCGCTTTGTTGCAGCCGCTAGATTCAGACCGGAAGAGGGATAGATGGGTACGGTTTCAATTAAGGGCGGTTGACTTAAAACTCCGGTTTGATTGAGAACCCGAAAGCGTTCTTCGCCTAAAACTTGCGATCGCAAAGGAAAAGCACTTTTGATGTAAAGTCGATACAGGCGGTCGAGCCTTTGATAAGCTCCTAGTAGGTCATGCACAGCTAAAACCCTCGTCGCAGTTTATATAAAGTTTTTTTGTCAATTTTTCTGCTAAATTTGGAGCAATATTTTCATAAATAAGCCATAGATTCTGTTCGGTTTTGTGATAGATTGGCACAAATCCAGAAGCTAGCACTAAAGCACGTTCGTATAATTCAGGCCATCGTTGAGAAAACGGAATTGCTAAACGTGCGGTTGTAGAATCGTAATGGGCGATAAGCAAGCGATCGCTGTAGTGCAGAGCGAGAAATCTTAACCCATACCAATCTCCTTGTAGCCAAGTATCGGTTTCTGCTTCATAAAAAAGGGTCATACGGGAAAAATCGCTGCCTTCTCTATTCCACATTTGGTACATTCCAGTTTCGTTCTGGAAAGTGCGCTCAACAAAATCATTGCCGTCAAATCGCATCCATTCGTAAAGAGATGGCACTATACCCGGTACGCTTCTAAGACTCTGCTGCCAAATTGTCATATCCGGTAAGATGTCAGCCAGTCGGCTCGATATATCACCCGTGTCAATAATAGGAAACTGCTCTGTAATTCTATTACGTTCGTTTACTTTCAGACGAATACAAGGTGGTGCATTTCCTGTGGGTTGGGAAAGAGGTATTATCTCTGCATATTTTTCTAACTGGGTGAGCCAACTGATGCAACGCTGACCGCATAAAATAAATTCTTGTGAGTTTAACTGAGAGTTAATTTTCACAAGAGTCGCAGGAGCAGCAGACCATCGTTTACCATCTAATGAAGATTCAATATGACCGAGCAACCTAAGTCGGCGTAAGATGCGTTTAGGTTCTTGAAGTTGTAAGACCTCACACCCTTTCTTAAAAGATTCCCAAGTCCCACCACCAAGAGCGGATAGCCAGTAAAGAAGTTGCTCGTATCGACGGGATATATCAATATCAATGAATGAATTATTGATAGATACTGACTCTATTAAGTCAAATGGATTATCACAGGTTAATTCCTGTACGGGCTGATAGGGAATATTGTTAGTATACTCATAAACATCATGAGCGACCCCAACCATAGGTTTTATTTGTTCATAACTAAAGCTGGGATTACCTGGAATAGTAGATTTAAAAAAAGGTAGTTTAAGCAGAGTTGATTGAACTTCGGTTGGTATGTCACCTTTTTGTAAACTTTCAAGCGCCAGAAAAAAGTAAAACGGTTTGCGTGATTTTACCCCTTTTTCCACTCGTAAAAGCGGAACGAAATTTCCCAGATTGTGACGTTGAACTTGCTTGGAAATTTGCTCAATAAGTTCTTGTGGATTTCCCCTATAAGAAAAACCTTTATACCAGCGCTGGATTTGTGGCATTATGCACCTGATTTGCTTTTACTCTTTTGCAGAAACTGTCTGAATGACGCTGCCACATATATAATTCCCAGAACTAATAGGCATTATTTCATAACGTTGTGGTTTTTCTATACCAAGCCAACTCCAATCGACGATTTTGACCAAACGTTCTGTGGATTCTCCTGCACAAGTTGCCTTTACAACATAGTCTCCTGAACTTGGGAAATTTACCGAAATTGGCGTATTTGTACTTTGCGATCGCTCAATTATTGATAAATTATCCAATAATCGAGTTATTTGTAACGTCACAGTGGGATAAAAACCAAAGATGGTAACTTGAGGACTATGACCCTCCAACCATGCGCTCTGCTGCGGAACACGTAACCCCCCTGAAAAGCTAATAGATAAACAAACATTGGGCTGCAAAGCATCCTTAAATTCTTGATTGCTAATAAATACTCCATTCCAAGCTAGGGAAATAACCATGCACTGGTGAAGCTCTACCCAGTTTGAATCATTAAATACAGGCTGAGGTTCACCACTCCATTCTATTAGCCGCTCATCTCGCAAGCGATTGATATCTGGAAGTAGTTCTTTTTTACATAGCAGGATAAATTTAGTGCCGAGTGATGGTTGACCCCAAGTAGCATAGACTCCTGTATCTGTATCATCTGGATCGGGAATTAACATCCAAAAATCACGAGAAGGTAAAACCAGAGAATCAAGGTCAGATTGCAGAATAATTGGGTATTTAGCACCGCGTTCCAATTCACTTAAACTTAGAGGAAATTCTAAGGGTAAATACCAGCCAGGGCGTTCATCTATTAACCGTTGATCTCTCTTAACATACTGAATTTTTATAGTGTTTAACTCCCATCCCCGCACTTTTTTTGGGTAAGGATAGTAATTAACGTCACCAAAAAACGGGTCTTCTGTGCGATATAAACCAGCAAATATGTTACGACTCCAATTACGTACTTCTGGTCTTACTACTGCTGGCCGTCCTTCTGCTTGCCACTGCTGGTAAATTTCGTGAATAGATTCGGCTACTGCTTCATAGCGTTCCCTGTTATCAGTTAGCAATTGTTTGAGATGTGTAGAGAGTCGGTGCGCTTCTCGTCTCACACCAGCAAACAGAGTCATGGCATCCCACTGCGCTGTCCATTGTTTCTCATTAAACAGTTGTACAAGTCGGTTTTTATCTGTACGACGAAGTAGAGATTGAGAAATTGAATAATTAATATAGATTTTTCCTCCGCAACCTCGATGTGCTGAAGGCATAAATCCATTTATCATCAACCAAAGATTCCAGTCTTTCCATAAGGGTTCTTCTCCTTGTTTACCAAACTTCATACCTGGCGGACGACCATTTTCTGATGTTGGCAAACCTAATACTGCTTTTAGACGCTTAAAATAGTTCTCTTCTGAGATTTCCTCTTCATCTACCATTTCATTGGCTGCTAGAACCATTGCACCTAAAAAAGCAACTCCTTGCGGTAAGCCGTCTAAATTACGTCCCTGCAATTTAGCCAAATTAACTCGTCCTTGTGCGACAACTTCTTCTCTTACGGCTCTACGGAAGTCATCACTCCAATTGCTATCTTCAATTTTTTGGTTGAATTTCTGACCAATTTGCTCTAAGATTTCATTGTCAACACTTAGATAAACTCTTTTACCCCGTGGCAAGCCAGTGGTAAAATAAAATATAAGCGCTTGATTCCACTCTCTGTAATTTGCCATTGCAATTCTAAGTACTTTGATCTTATTGTGTGTATTTATGCTTTTATAGACGATCTATTAGATACACTCATGCTTTGGTCAGTACAATCTTTCATACCTTCACTGTTACAATAAATTATACAATTATTATACTTAAAAGGCGAGGTATGGTTGTCGCTTTTATACCAAACTTCACTATTTACGGTAAGAAAATGTCATAGACCAACAAGTTTTCCAGAAGCGTACCAGTCCTTCATTTACACTTGGGAATACATGGAGCCGAAATGAGCTTGTAATATGCGTTTCAATCACTTTTTTTCTGGGTAGACTTCAGAGTGATCGCTGGTGATCATGATGGAAAGTCCCAACAAAGACGGCTGAAAACTTCATTCTCTCATCACCTTGCAAAAGTTTTTGGTCTACTGAACGTAATACATCCTAACTGGAAATACTTTTGGCAAATACTTGCTAAGGCTGGTGTGAGGAAAGGCTCAAAAGAGTAGTTTGATCGCGCAGTGAAGACTTCCGTGCCGAACTACAGTATGTTCACTACTTTAGAAACAACTGCTCTGAATCTGGTAGGCACAAAACTGCTGCTATTATCCACGTGTTATACAGGTTTAGGAAATATCTCGGCTGGTGAAGGGATTTATGGCTTATGTTGCGCTTTGGTAATTGCTGACGCTGAAAGTCAGCTGATTATCTTGTGCAAAGCGGCAGATATTTATAGCAAATATTTGATGGTAGCCTACTACAAAAAATTACTAGACAATAAGGGACGAAGTGAGGTACTGCGCCAAACACAACTAGAAATGTTGGAGGGTGAAAAGCATCAACATTCTTACTATTGGACAGTAATCACAAAATGAATCAGTTTTTAGAGTTAAGTGATCGCTCTATGCTAGTGGCTACAGGTAAAGTGAAATAGAGTGCGATCGCATCCCTCGAAACTCAAGCTGTTGATTCAGCTTTGTACTTGGAATGCGTAGGCGCAGCCCGCCGTAGGCATCGCCACCAAATCTTGGAGCAAATATTCCCAAATCCTTACGGGGAAGACGTTTGCAAAATTATACAACTTTTTTATTTGTTTTTGGATGGTAGCATGATGAAATTGTACAACTTTATTTTTTCAAAAGTTCTGAGTAGCTAACGATAGAATAGTGCTTGTAGGCGCGTAAATTGTACAACTTTTTTATAGTTATACGCCTTATGTGAATTAAGCCACAGGATGTTGTTCAAAAGTGAGGACATCAATACCAAAACGCTGACGTAGAAAAATACGCAGAGTATGACTGG
>NZ_JBALEJ010000041.1:0-99435 GCF_036917975.1 Nostoc sp. | reverse complement strand
TTCCACAACCGCACAGTGCCGTCATCACCGCCACTGAGAATGGTCTGCCCATCGGCGCTGATGGCGACAGACCTGACACAACCTTCATGACCACGGAAAGGAATGGAGACTCTTGCTTTATTCGTCACTTGATTCAAACTGTTCTGAACTGGTGCGAGAATCTGCTGGGGTAATTTCTCTTGATTCTCACCCATAGCTTGAATTGCCAAAACTAGACTTTCTAGGGGTTGGACTGTCAATAAATTCTCTACCCTCGTAGCTTTCTGTCGCAATTGTGATTCAGTGAGTGCCCTTTCCAGTTTGGCAATGCGGTCTTTTTCATCGGCATCGCTGCGCTGGTAAAAATCCTCATCTTCTTGGGGTGATTGTAAATGGGGCTGCAATTGTTGCCAGCTATCTCTGACTTCCGCCAGCAGTCCCCCTTGCATTAAATATTTGTCATCCTGCCTTTTGTTCACCCATTCTCGCCGCGTATCTTCTAACTGATCGCTCAACCGCCGCAAGTCTCGGTCTTGTTGTCGCCACTGGGCAAACTGCTGCCAACCTTCTATTAAGGCTTCATGGGCTAAATCAATCCAGGCTTCTCCTTTCTCATCTTTCCCTGTAACCAACAAGCGTCCTTTAACTAATCCCGCTTCCCCATCTAGTAACTCACTAAGTTCTTGCTGTTGATTGGCGTCATCACCTGCAATATTTAATATTGTCGCTTTTGCTTGGCGCTGTCTGGTGTCTTTTTCCCCTTCTCCCGTTCGCACTAAGCGCAGAAAAATCCGCCCAATCCATTCTTTCTCCTGCTGAGTGCGTTTTTGGGTTGGCAATTCCTCCTCAAAATCTTGGTAAAGATAAACTTTTTCTGCATGGAGATTCAACGCCCCTGTTAATTCTCCCAACTTTTCATATTCTTCTAGGGTGAGTTGATGTTTTTCTTGGTCGCGTTTTTCCCAGAGTTTGGTTAAAGCAAACTCCAACAGAGGCAAAAACCCTGGTTCTTGTTTCACATCTTCTAAAATCTTCAGTAGTAGCCCTTCTTCAACACTATGACCTTGAAGTTTGGCTGGTTCGGCGATCGTGTCCTTTAAATCAACTCCGGTTAAAGGTGGCATATAAACTGCCTGGGTTTGAATTAACTGAGTCAGGGAGGGATATTGCAAACAGGGTTCGAGAAAATCCGCTCGCATGGTAATCACAACTGCTAACCGCGAATCGGTAATCTCTACTACCTGAGTCAGTAAGTCAATAAATCTCTGCTTTTCTTGCTGACTAGCACCGCCAGTAAATACTTCCTCAAACTGATCCACTACCAATAAAAGTTTTACTGAACTAGGGAGATTTTCGAGAATTGCAGATAAATTATTCTGCTCATTGTCAATTAAATCCTTCAGTTGCTTCTCTTTTCTAGCCCCAGTAAAAAATTGTTGAAAAGCTCCACGCAACTTAATTAAAGGTTCAAATCCGGGTTTAATTGGTTCTAAGACTTGCCACTCACTATCATCTAATTGTGGAATCAAACCCGCCCGCACTACTGAAGATTTGCCACTCCCCGACGCGCCAATGATCGGGACAAATTTAGCCAAGTCGAGTTTCTGTTGAATATCGTTAACTACTTTTTGACGACCAAAAAAGAATTTTGCGTGTTGCTTGTCAAAAGCTTCTAAGCCCCGATAGGGACATTCGTCAAGTACTTGTGTAATAACTACTAAATTCTTGGGTGGATACCAAACCAAAGGAATTGACCTACCACCGCCCATGTAAATTGGTTCTTGTCCACTCTGTTTGAGTTCCCGTGAAATGAAGCTGATCAAGTCATTGACATTTATTTCCCCGGTAGCTTGATCAGCTTTATCCTGAGCAAGTCCTTTGAGAATAGCTTTGGTGAAAATTCCACCTTCGTCATCTTCACGCGCTCTTTCAAAGGCACGAGAGGCTGTAATTAAGCTGTAGTCTTGTTTGCTGTTGAAAACAGAGAAACCAGACTTGATAAAACTCTTCTCTAGAAAAGACCCCGCATAGCAGCAATCCAGCAATACTACTAAGCTGCTGAGTTGAGATTTAGCAATTAAAGTGTTGAGGTCATCAAAGGCGATCGCATTCTGTCCATCTACTTTATTACAATCCGATGTTGCCAAATACCCTTTCGCTTCACCTGTCAGACTGGGTGCTTCAAAGCCATGTCCGGCAAAATAAATTAATGCCTCACTACCTTTGGCCTTCTCTAGCAGAAATGTTCTCAGTGTTTGACCGAGTTCTTTACCAATTAACTTTTTATCCGGTGTGACTTGCCAGCGATTTTCACTCTCGATTAGCTTACCCGGTAACGGCTGAACATCAAACCGACCACGTTCACGCAGTAGCTGTGCTATTTTTTCTGCATCGTTGACAGCTTTTGGTAGGTTTGTGAAATTGTCATACTTAGCAATGCCAATCACCAGGGCATATCGAGGCATAGCGTCTAACCAGGTATCTGTTTTGATGTGCGACTTATTCTTGGAACCCCTCTCCAAACCTCTCCCCGAAAGGTCGAGAGGCTTTGATTTTGCTCCCCTTCCCTTGTAGGGAAGGGGTTGGGGGTTAGGTTTCAGAGAAAGTCGTACATGGCGCGTAATATTACAAGAGTAACAACTCAAACATTAACTGAGGCTACTAATGTCACAAGTGCAACGCCTGATTGTCAAAGAAGATGATCAAGAGTACGAAATCTATGTGGAATCAAACACAGCCGCAGACGTTCCAGAAGAAGAGGAACCGGGATACCGTGATGGTTTACCTACGGTTAATATCAGAGAATTTCAAAACAAAATTCGTGATTATGCCAAGTTAGCGGTTGGTGCATTCAAGAATTTACCTGACGCTGAGGAGATAACAGTTAAATTTGGCATCAAGCTGGGTGGTAAAACCGGCATTCCCTTTTTAACTGAGGGTTCAGCTGAGAGTAACTTTGAAATTGAAGTTAAGTATAACTTGGCGCAGAAAAAACCATAACTCTACGCCCTCAACTCACCATGATTCACGTTTGGATCTCGGACGTTGCTGTTCAAAGCACGAAGTTCCGAGTTCAAAGGGTAAGCGATCGCCTTTGGATCTCGGATGTTGCTGTTCAAAGCACGAAGTTTCGTGTTCTCATCTTGAAATTTCGTGTTCAGAGGTTGAAACTTCGAGTTCAGAACTCGGAATGCCGAGCAATTTACTCCAACATCCGAGTTCAGAACTCGGAACGCCGAGCAATTTACTCCAACATCCGAGTTCAGAACCTTAACATTGCACCTTGTAGCATTTCAGTTTAAGAATGATACAAATACTTTGGTAAGGGCATGGCATTGCCATGCCCCTACAAGAAATCTATATGTATCAGGATTTTCGTGAATTGGTATTAAAAGTCCAATTGCCGAGTTATTTTCTACAACGTTGCTGCTTGAGGCTTGACTTTCCGAGATTTACGGGCGAACCTTTGCCCCATTTCTTCAACTACTGTCTCTAAACCAGCGCCTTGTCCACTAGCTTTGGCATAGGTATACACCTGCAACGCGGCTGCATAGGCTTCACTACCCACCGCCAAAAATGTATCATCCACCAATTCTTGGAATTGTGTCAGTGACAGCAATACTGGATACAACGCCTCAAACAATTGTACATCTTTCCGCATTTCATCCAGGTCAAACGATCGCGGTAAAAACTCTGGGTTCTGTGTCGCCACCTCCAATGCTTTGCTGACAAAAGCGCGGCTTTTATCTCCCATCTTGGGTAAAGCTTTGCGTTCCTCGTTAGTTAAATCAATCAAAAATGGTAGCTTTTCTTTAATTGTAGCGATCGCTTGCAACACAGCATCTCTCTCTGATTGTGCTAGTGTTGCACTAATTGGGGCTGTGGACATAGAAATTAGTCTCCAGTAAGTTTCTTAACTTTAGAGTGCCCACATATACAATTTAAATTTCCATGACACCAATAAAGATTACCAAGGTGGGGGCACGGCATTGCCGTGCCCCTACAATGAATCAGAAAGGTATATCGAATAGGAATTCGCAATCATCAGGATTATGCTGTGGATTTTCTAGATCATCTGCCCACCTCTGAGGATTGTCTAGGATATATTGTCGGATGTCATCCAAAGATTTTTGATCTCTACTGATATGTTCGTAAAAATTGCGTTGCCAGATTGATTGCCCTTTGGTGTGCCAAATAACATTAATGCTTTTGCTGACAGCACTTTTATAGCTGCCAATTACGGTTGGGATAGAACCGCGCACAGGTTTGCCAAATTGTTCTCTTGTAGGGGCATGGCATTGCCATGCCCTTACAGACGTGTCAGTAATTACCAATATCCCATGTACATGATTAGGCATTATCACAAAAGTATCTAATTCAATATGCGGAAAATGATCGGGAATTGCCTCCCAGCAGTTGAAGGCAATATGACCTAAATAATTTAATTGCATTTTGCCCTTGACCACATTGCCAAATAAACATTGTCGCCCCTGCGTACAAAGCGTAATAAAATAGGCTCCTGGTAGGGTATAGTCATGTCCTTTTAGGCGAATAGAACGACGGTGATGTATTCGCGGGTCGTAAGGCATTAATTTTTAAGTACGGTTATTTGTAAATTGTGTTTATATTAACCTGAAGATTTCTATCTAACGTCCGGGCATGGCAATGCCGTGCCTACATCGTTGTGCCCCTTGAGAAAAATCGCACATCGCGCTAGTCTTCATTGACGTAACTGCACACTGTAACATTAGGCGATGATAAATCATTTCTATCTAACGCAGGGGCATGGCATTGCCATGCCCCTACATCGTTGTGCCCCTTGAGAAAAATCGCACATCGCGTTAGTCTTCATGGACGTAACCGCACGCTGTAAAATCAGGCGATGACAAATCAACTTTCTCCGAAAATTCCCTCTTGCACTTGGAGCCGTCCCATCGGTTTAGGCTGGGAAAAACCTTATACCGTCCGCTACGCAAGTAATATCGATGATGGCCCTTGGCATGGTATGCCTTTAGGTGGCTTTGGTGCAGGCTGCATCGGCCGTTCTTCACGGGGAGATTTTAACCTGTGGCACATTGATGGCGGTGAGCATACCTTCAAAAACGTTCCCGCTTGTCAATTCAGTGTGTTTGAGTGCAATGGTACATCTTCCCAAGCCTACGCTTTATCTACCCAAGTACCCGATGATGGTACTCTCAAAGCTTGGCAGTGGTATCCAGCCAACAAGAAAGCAGAGGGGCAGAGGGGCAGAGGAGCAGAGGGGCAAGAATCTAATACAGGCAATTATCACGCGCTATATCCACGTAGTTGGTTTGTGTATGAAAATGTATTTCAAGCACAGTTGACTTGTGAGCAGTTTTCCCCAATTTGGGCAGGTAATTATCAGGAAACTAGCTACCCTGTGGCAATATTCCTCTGGAATGCCCACAACCCAACAGATGCACCAATTACTCTCAGCATTATGCTCACTTGGGAAAATATGGTGGGTTGGTTTACAAACGCTCTCAAATCTCCTCAAGTACAGGTGCGCGATGATGGTAGTCCGGTTTATGAATACCAACCACGCTGGGGCGAAAGTCAAGGAAACTATAACCAAATAGTTGAAAATACACAACACTTTGGCTGTGTTTTAGGTCGGGTTGGTAGTGATGAACCATTACAAGAAGGTGATGGAACCTGGAGTATTGCGACGCTGAAGCATCCCCAAGTAGAAGTATTTCACCACAGTCGATGGAATCCTGAAGGAACGGGTGAGGAAGTATGGCAAAGTTTTGCTGAAGACGGCTCTTTGCCCAATTATCTTGATACCACTCCAGCAGCAAATAATACACAGCTAGGAGCTGCGATCACACTCCGTTTTACTCTCCAACCAGGCGAAACTGTCGAAATCCCCTTTGTCCTCGCTTGGGATTTACCCATCACAGAATTTGCGGCTGGAGTTAACTATTACCGCAGATATACGGACTTTTTTGATAAAAGTGGAAATAATGCTTGGGCGATCGCATCTACTGCCCTACAAGAATACCAAAACTGGCGATCGCAAATTCAAAGTTGGCAAAAACCCATTCTCGACCGCGAAGATTTACCCAACTGGTTTAAAATGGCTCTATTTAATGAGCTTTATGACCTCACCAGTGGTGGTACTCTCTGGAGTGCAGCATCGGAACTTGACCCCATTGGTCAGTTTGCGGTGCTAGAGTGCTTAGATTACCGTTGGTATGAAAGTCTAGATGTGCGGTTGTATGGCTCTTTTGCCTTATTGATGCTGTTTCCAGAATTAGAAAAGTCGGTGATTAGGGCATTTGCACGGGCGATTCCTCAAGGTGATGATACTCCGCGAATCATTGGCTATTATATGACAATTAAAGCCGAAAGCCCGATCGCAGTTCGCAAAGTTGCAGGTGCAACACCCCACGATTTAGGCGCACCCAATGAACACGTTTGGCAGAAAACCAACTATACCAGCTATCAAGACTGCAACTTGTGGAAAGATTTGGGTAGTGATTTTGTCTTGCAAGTATACCGTGATTTTCTGCTCACTGGTGCTGATGATGTAGAATTCTTAGCAGATTGCTGGCCTGCGATTGTTCAAACCCTCGACTACCTAAAAACTTTTGACATTGATGGCGATGGGATTCCCGAAAATTCTGGTGCGCCTGACCAAACCTTTGATGATTGGAGATTACAGGGTGTCAGCGCCTATTGTGGTGGGTTGTGGTTGGCGGCGCTGGAGGCTGCGATCGCAATCAGCGATATTTTATTAACTCACAAACTTGGCGACTTTGGCGCCTTGGCGGTTCAAAAATCCATCTATGAAACTTGGTTAAAACAATCTCGCCCTATCTACGACGAAAAACTCTGGAATGGAAAATATTACCAACTCGATAGTGAAAGTGGTTCTGATGTGGTAATGGCAGATCAATTGTGCGGACAGTTTTATGCTCGTCTGCTGGACTTACCTGATATTGTACCGAGCGATCGCGCCCTTTCTGCCCTGAAAACTGTTTATGATGCTTGCTTTTTGAAGTTCTGCAATGGTGAATTTGGTGCTGCTAATGGTGTTCGTCCTGACGGTTCACCAGAAAATCCCCAAGCTACTCATCCTTTAGAAGTTTGGACAGGGATAAACTTTGGGCTAGCGGCTTTTCTCGTGCAAACAGGAATGAAGGATGAAGCGTTGAAGTTGACACAAGCTGTGGTGCGGCAAATTTATGACAATGGTCTGCAATTTCGCACACCTGAAGCGATCACCGCAGCAGGTACTTTCCGCGCTAGCACTTACTTACGGCCAATGGCGATTTGGGGAATTTACTTAGTTATTAATTAGACATCTCTAAAAAAGAATGTAGAGACGTAGCACTGCTACGTCTCTACAAGGGTTTTGGATAACGCATATTTCAATTCCAATACAGTTCAGAATGAGCAACAAAACACTTGTAGAGACGGCGATTTATCGCGTCTCGAAACCCCAAAATTGTTGCCAGTAGCCCTTAACCCAAGCGTATTGATTTAAATTCGGTCGATGTCTATTTATGATTTTATTTTCTGAGTGTTTCCGGAAGTGAAAGAAAATTTCAGTAATGGTAAGAGTTGAAGGATTGAAAATTAAAGATTACTGTTTCAAAGAATGCAAATATTACTAGCTATAGCTATAAATATTGCTAATATTTCCCCAACTACGTTCACAATCAAAAGCTAGGTTTATGAAGTACCTACTCCTGCATTCAACAGCAAAATTCATTCAAACAGTGATGCTGCGTGTTTGGCAATGATTAACCAATACTGGGGCATACGCTTAAACCTCTACAATTTGCGTAACTTAGATACAGGTGTATTTCTCCAGGGTTTAGCAAAAGTAGCCCAAACTTTGGTATATGAAGCGCTATTAGTTAGGCAGAGTTTTACTAAGCTGGATTCATATTATAACCCGTGGATAGCTAATTGGCAAGAAATCCATTATGTAGTTGTCTGGAAAGTTAGAGGCGATCGCACATTGATTTCTGATTCAGCTATCTGCTTTCGCATCGAGAGTTTGAATCTAGCTGGTTCTTTTACCTAAAATGCCCCTTGCCTTAATAACACAGTCTTATATAGAAATCGTATTTGATTGCGTGAGAAAACTCAGTACACGTCTAAGCTAAAAAACATCTAATTTGCATATAGGAATCCGATTTCATTCCTGAAAAAATCTAAGTATCTGTAGGGTGTGTTATGGCGTAGCCTAACGCACCTAAATCGTTAACTGGTGCGTTAGCCTTTGGCGTAACGCACCCTACGTATATTTCAGAAATCAAATATGAGTCCTATATAAATCTGTTAGATATTAATACACATATAAATTTCTGCTGAACTTACTCAATGGTATTCCGTATTAACTAGCTTTATCTCTATTATTAGATTATCTAATTTTGTCATGACTTAGGCTGCTACATATTTTTTAGTAAAAGCATTCATTTACAGATGTTTTGCTTTACTCAGTTGATGCTTATCCAAACTATATATATATTACCCCTAACCAGTAATTTTATTTCACAACTGGGCTATATATGATTACTAGCTGATAATCATGAAAGATTCATGATTAGTTTACAGCGATTTCATTGAGAGAAGCTGAAGCTGTAGTTTTTGGAAATCAAAAACTACAAAGCTAATAAGTACAAGTATCTAACTTAACCTATTAAAAAATATGTTAAATCCTATGCTTGGAACGTTTTTATCTTCTATTTACTAATATTTTTCTAAGTTGTTTTACATCATAGTTAATGGTAATATCTTCTAGTGACTCGACAATAATAAAGGTTTTAAATTGATGTCGGGTGAGGGGTAAGACCCCTCAAAAATTAGTAGGGAGGGACGAAACTAAAAGTTGCACAATACACAAGTAAGTATAGGAATACATTCAGTAAATTTAACCTATAAATCTGCTAGTTTAGTAGATGACATTAACGACAAAAAATAGTATAAGCACGAATGTCATTGTTACAGCCCAAAGATAAATAAATTTTCTCCACTAGCCTAAAAAAATATGCAAATTTCCCGGAAAATGCCTAATTCAACAGTAGTAAGAAATACAAGCGCGTGGACAGAGAAAATTTATTGAATTAGGAGTTGAGAAGGTTTAATAAGACAAGACTACATCAACCAAGAGCCATGCTGAAATTTTTGTCTTATAAGTCATCTGACAAGACAAAAGATAAATTTTTACCTTTCACTTACTAACAAGCTATAAGCAAAGTTTCCTCCATCTATCGGAGGGAATCTGGATAATTAGGACTGAGCAGCTAACAAACTTGATTAACAACTTGATTGTTTTTAATCAAGGGTCAGTTCATGGAAAGAATCATCAGGTCAAATGCAGTCGAAACCTCAAGCCAAGGGGACAGTTCAGAAATGAATCTATATAATTTGTATCCCTACTACGAGCTAGCTCTTGCCAAAACTAGTTTATTAGGGGAGTTATCAGCCAAAATCACTAAAACTCTGCTCAACAGAGCCAAAGTAAAGCTCAAACAGCAGAGAATTTCAGCCAATTTCTTTACTGCTCAAAGCTGCGGGAGCCAATCAGAATTTGGGAAAGTTCTGTACGCGGCTGTTGATAGATTTTTATCCTTCGTCAACATTCAACACCGCTCTATTGCTGATAATTTCCCAGAAGCGATTTAAGCAGCTGCAAAAAGGCTAATGCAGTCTGCACACCTCAATTGCAACATCAACAATCGCAGAAATTAAACTAGTTTACTTCATCCAAGATAACTAAACACTATGATGAACCAAGACATTGCTGGTATTAGTAACAACTTAGATAAGACAGTGAAAGCTCAACAATTTGACAAAGTAGTTGAAGCAATTCTGGCTGGAAAGTATTCCTGGGCATGTGTTTTAATGCTGCGATTTGGTGGTTATAATCCTCTCCATTACATTCCATATCGCACCTACAATCGATTACTCAAAGAAAACTCTCAAGCCAACCGGACAAAACAACAGCAGAGTGAAAATCTCAAAATGCTGAAAAATGCTAATGATTCCAGGTCTGATAATAATATGTCATCAAGCTGCTTAGGCAAAATTAAAGACATAGCTTATCTGGAAGTCGTTGGAAAACAAAAGACAGAAATCCGTGGTGGTAGTTTAGATCAGAGATTGACACAGAAAATTAACGAACATCAATCAAGTAAATCACCATTAAAACCAGAAAAATCTCAAGATATTTCCTTGAAATCTTGTGGATTCAATTAAAAATTCATTGGAATCAATAGATTCTGTTCTAGAGTTGCTTGAGCGTCTGAAAGCCTGCGATGCTAATTTGAAATTTATAGCATGGCAGGTTTTCTATAACAGTGATTAATTTGATAATTTTTTGTAAAAATATGCCAAAATGGCAAATATATACTGACAGTATTGGTAAACTAATAATAACTACAACTTAAACCAAAATAGAGGTGATTGGCAAGCAAGTTAATTTTAAAAAATAAAATCAATGATTAGTTCTGACTATGAAATAAATCAATATGATTACAAAAGTAGTCAGTATTTCCTGGAGTAAATAACTCCTACACCAAGACTAATAATTCAACCGTTACTACTGGTGGTTCTGTTTCTGAGAAAGTCTATCTGAGCAAAGAGAATTTGGGGAGGTGGATTCCCCCAATCCAAATTTTATACAGCTTTCACCGACTGCAGACGGTGCAGGTAATGCTTATAAAACTTACTATCCTGTGGTTGGTGTTGCTTTAGTTAATAAAGCAAACGCTTAACATCAATACCAGGAACGGAAATAGAAAAGTTACGGTGAATTTGTTGTGGTGGCTGGTAGAACTAGTATCTCATACGCTTCTCTTTCGACTATTGTAATCCTAGTCCTCCCAACCTGGATTATCTGTAGTTTCTAAATTTTCAATTTATATAGTACTTACTGGAAGTTCAAAACTTGAATAGCTTCCAGTTTTTTTATGTAAATAAAATAAGGTGGGCAATTTGCCCACCTTATTGTTTGTGGAGAATAGTTTAATCCAAAAATGAATTAAACCTTGGCTAATTCTGGGGTAGGACGCTTGCTGTTGCGAATTGCTGTAATAGCTTCAGCATAATCCTTAGTGTTAAATACAGCTGAACCGGCGACGATCGCATTAGCTCCCGCTTCCAAAACTTGCCAGGTATTATTTGCCTTGAGTCCCCCATCTACTTCAATCCAAGGGTCAAGACCACGTTCATCACACATTTGACGCAACTTGCGGATTTTGGGTAACACACCAGGGATAAAGCTTTGTCCACCAAAACCAGGGTTGACGCTCATAATTAGTACTAAATCGCACAAATCTAGAACGTATTCAATTAGCTCTAGAGGAGTACCAGGATTAAGTACAACTCCAGCTTTCTTACCAAGCTCTTTAATTTGCCCCAAGGTGCGGTGTAGGTGTGGAGAAGCATTATGTTCGCAGTGTACAGAGATAATATCAGCACCCGCCTTAGCAAATCCCTCTACATACTTTTCTGGCTCCACAATCATCAAGTGGACATCCAGAGGCTTAGTAGTAACCGGACGAATCGCCTCCACAATCAGAGGGCCGATGGTAATATTAGGTACAAAACGACCGTCCATGACATCAACATGAATCCAATCCGCTCCAGCTGCGTCTACGGCGCGAATTTCGTCACCCAGACGACTAAAATCGGCTGATAGTATAGATGGAGAAATTACAATGGGCTTTTGAGATAGGTTTTGGGTCATGGCTAGTGGGTTTTTAAGCGTCCTCGTCTGTAAGCATTGTAACAAAACATTGAGCAAGACTCATAATTTTGGATTTTAGATTTTTCCTTCAATCCCAAATCCAAAATTCAAAATCTAAAATTGAATGACTAATTAATTAACTAATGACTAAAAAACTAACCTGGATAATTTGGGGATTAAGTGCTTCTTGTCTGAGTGCGCCGGTAATTGCTTCAGCTTTAGAATCTGCACTAGGAACTAACGGTATTGATGCTCTGAAGCTACACCAAGCTCCTTATAATTTAACCGGTCGTAAGATTGCTATTGGTCAAGTGGAAATTGGGCGACCGGGAATGTTTGGCTGGGATAAGGCGGTGTCTAAAAACCGTGCTATCTCTTTAGCAGCAGTATTCTTACGCAATGGGCCAGCTAAGTCTAATAGCGGTGTTGACCCCCACGCCTACAATGTGGCTGGTGTGATGGTGAGTCAAAATAAAGCTTTGCCAGGAGTTGCTCCGGGAGCGCGACTGTATTCGTCGGCGGTGGGTTCGACTAAAAGCATGGGTCAGCCAGAAGAGTGCTTATCGGCACAGCACATAGCGCTACAAAATGGTGGCGATGTCCGTGCTATTAACTTTAGCTTTGGTGAACCTTTGAGCCGCGATCCTCGACCGGAGGCTACTTTAGACGGTAATGCTTTACTAACTTTATGCGTAGACTGGTCTAGTCGCGTTCATGATGTTCTGTATGCGATCGCAGGCAACCAGGGTAAAGGTGGTATTCCTATTCCTACAGATAATTTTAACGGAGTGAACGTCGCTTTTTCATCCCGCCGAGGGGGGGTTTTTAACAAAGTAGACGTGGCTAATCTGGCGAGTGCTAACCAAGGAGTGAGTGGCAAGCTAGCGGGAAGGGAATTTAATCTTGGTGGGCGTAGTGCTATTAGTTTAGTTGCTCCTGGAAATAACATTCCTTTGCTCAATCCAGATGGTAAATTTAACAAGGTTACGGGTACGAGTTTTGCAGCGCCTCAAGTTACGGCTACAGTTGCTCTGTTACAAGAACTTGCTGACCGACAGATTCGGACAAAACAACCCCACTGGAGCATTGATGCTCGACATCATCAAGTCATGAAAGCTGTATTGCTGAATTCCGCAGACAAAATCCAAGATAGTGGTGATGGCTTGCGTTTGGGAATGACTAGGACACTAATTGATAAACAAAATCAAAACTGGCTAGATTCTGATGCTTATAAAGATCCCAAGATTCCCTTGGATGCCCAAATGGGAGCAGGGCATTTGAACGCATTTCGCGCTTACCAGCAATTTAGTGCTGGTCAATGGCAGCCATCAGCTACGGTGCCAGCTATTGGTTGGGATTATCGCACAGTTGATGTTGGAGCATCTGTTGACTATATATTAGCAAAACCTTTAAAACAGGGAAGTTTTGTTGCTGTCACCCTGAGTTGGGATCGATTGGTGGAACTCAACGATAAAAATAAAAACCAGCAATATGATGTAGGCGAAAATTTTAGCGATCGCGGTTTGAATAATCTCGACCTATACTTAGTCAAAGCTGATGCTCAAAATTCAGATGGCGCTGCTGTTTGCTCTTCAATCAGCCAAGTTGATAGTGTAGAACATATTTTCTGCCCAGTTGCTGCTGCTGGTAATTACAAAATCCGCGTCCAGTTTCGTCAAAAGCTCAATGAAGCGACTCAACCCTATAGTTTAGCTTGGTGGAGTGTGCCGATCAATTAATTTAAATCAGGTAGCATAACTATTATCTGTATGAACTTACAGCGTTTTTTATTTATTTGAACCATAATCCCTTATTGGGGCGTACAGCCGTGCGTCCCAATGAAATTTCTGTATTTCATGCAACTGAGCAACGTTATTTTATCTATAAAAATCCAGCATAAACCTCATCTATGTTGAAACCTAGAGTTCTTTAAAAGATATATTTATGTAGGTTGGGTGGAGTGAAACGCAACCCAACATTACCACCAAATTTTATGTTGGGTTACGCTATCGCTGCACCCAACCTACAAAACTACCGTTCTCAAGGTAGACGAGGTTTAGTTGGTTATTTTTTGATTACGTAGCTTACAATACGTTTATAGGTAAATAGAAAAATTCCTAGAAATCAAAATTTTTTATAACTTGTCTGCATAGCCGCCTCAATTAGGAATTATTCACTCTCACAAGTTGGGTTTAATTTCTCTAAGCAAATAACTTGCTGTTACAGTTTCTGTAACAGTCCATTTTTCTATTGGAGCAAATGCAATAGTTAATCATTGACACAGTTTCTGCGTCAACCATGAGCACAGATCGGGAATCTTTGGCAAGTGAGGTAGCAGAATGAATCGGCAGAAATTTAGTGATGCGAAAGAAAATTTCATACAAAGACGCTACGGTGTTAGTCTCGGCAGACGTTATGCTTTGGCTGCTGCAAGTGTTGTTCTATTCAGTGTATTAGGGTGTTCTCAAGTCGATAGTAACAAAAGTGCCCTAGCCCAATCTAGTTTACCTCAACCAGAAAATCCATTGCAAAAAAAAACAGTCAATACTGATACAAAAATAGTTGAGTCTAGCAATAAGTTTGGCTTCAAACTGTTTTCAGAAGTGCTGAAAAACGATCGG
The DNA here is from genome assembly GCF_036917975.1 of Nostoc sp. Lineage (GTDB taxonomy): Bacteria > Cyanobacteriota > Cyanobacteriia > Cyanobacteriales > Nostocaceae > Nostoc. Next base: position 85,107 of record NZ_JBALEJ010000041.1, on the reverse strand, counting down.
GGTGGGAATAATATTTTTATCTCACCTTCGAGTGTGGCGATCGCTCTTGCTATGACCTACAACGGCGCTAGCGGCTCGACTCAACAAGCAATGGCAAAAACCCTAGAATTACAGGGGATGAATCTACCAGAAATCAACTCTTCTTATGCGGCGGTATTAAAGCAGCTTTTAGATAATCCTGATGCGAAAGTGCAACTGAAGATCGCTAACTCACTTTGGGCAAATCAAGATGTTAGCTTTGCGCCAGACTTCCTTAAAAGAACCCAGGATTTCTATCAAGCCAAGGTCAGCAATTTAAACTTTAAAGATGCCGCCGCATCTAATATTATCAATAACTGGGTAAAAGAAAATACTAACGGTAAAATTAATAAAATAGTTGAAACAATTGAACCAAATCAAGTGTTGTTCCTGATTAATGCTATATATTTTAAAGGAAATTGGAGTAACGAGTTTGATAAAAAAGAAACTGCCCAATACCCTTTTTACATCACATCTGGCAGGCGAAAACAACACCCAATGATGTCGCAGAAGGGTGATTATAAATATTATGAAAGTGAACAATTTCAGGCAGTTAGTTTACCTTATGGCAAAGATGGTAAATTCAGCTTTTATATATTTCTACCCAAACAGAACTCTAACCTCAAAGTATTTTATGAAAACTTAAATGTTGAAAACTGGGAAAAATGGATGACTCAGTTCAACAAACAAAAAGGGTTTATTCGCCTACCCCGTTTCAAAACAGACTATGAAGTTACACTCAATGATGCTTTAAAAAGTTTAGGCATGGAAGAGGCTTTCAGCAACAAAGCTAATTTTTCTGGCATGGGTAAGAATTTTGCCATTAGCCAAGTTAAACATAAAACTTTTATCGAGGTAAACGAAGAAGGCACCGAAGCGGCTGCGGCGACTTCAGTGGGAATGGTAGCAACATCTTTGAGACAAGAACCAGAACCATTCCGCATGATTGTTGACCGTCCTTTCTTCAGTGCCATTAGGGATAATCAGACAGGAAGCCTTTTGTTTATGGGTTCCATTATTGATCCGCAATAAGACAGGAGGCCTTCTGCCTCCTTAAGGTGCAATACTGTTCGGGTAAGGCAAGAGACGCGATAAATCGCCGTCTCTACAAAGAACTGATTATTGTAGAGACGGCGATTTATCGCGTCTTTGTGATCTAGAATTTTCATCAAAAAACCTTAACCGAACCGTATTGCCTTAAGGTGATGTCGCTTCAGAGATGCTCAAAGTGTTTTTAGGGTCAGTTTTCGGGGACTCGTTTGCTGTGACGGGTACAGTTATCTCCCCAGTGGCGCTGTCGTTTGTCTCGCTACCAAGACGCAAGGCACTTAAAGCAGTCTTAATCACAACAGCAGTAGGTACTGCCACAATGACACCCAATAGTCCGCCAATTCTTGCCCCTGTTAAGACCGAAATTAAAATCCAAACTGGATTTAAGCCAGTAAAGCTGCCTAAAATTCGGGGAGCAATCAAGTTTTCGAGAATTTGCTGTACAATTACCGCTGCGATCAAAACTCTCACACCCATTGAGAAATCTTGCAAAGCTACCAATAGTGTAGTCAGAGCGATGCCTACAGAACCGCCAAAGGGGACGAGAGCCATTAGACCAATAGTTAGTCCGAATAGCAGCCCAAAGGGCACTTTCAGCCATAAAAAGGTAGGAATGAGGGCTGATGCCATACAGGTAGATAAAATCAACTGGGTGATGAAGAAATTTTGGAAGCTGAGGCGGACTGTTTTAGAGAAAGGATCGCGGAATTTATTCGGTAGCCATTCGACTAAACTTTCCCAGAGTTCACCCCCATGCTGTAAAAGATAGAAGGTCAAAACCATCGTCAAAAGAATATCTAGTAGGCTAGTGACTGTGAGTACAGCTAGATTTAGAACTTGTCCAGCGATCGCTTGCAATTGTCCTTTAACGCGATCGTTGATTTGTACTACCAGAGCATCGAGGTTAATCGGTAAGCCAAAAGTCTCAGCTTTTTCGTTTAAGATCATTAACTGAGAGCGTCCAGAGTCGATCAACTCCGGCAAACGAGCCACTAGCTGTTGAGCTTGGGTAAGTGCCAGGGGGATAAGTGTCACACCTAACGCCAATAAAATCGATAAAGCCAAGAGAAATACTAAAATAGCAACTTGCTCTCGTCTTGCACCATGATGCTCCATCCAGCTCACGGGGTAGTTGAGCAGAAAAGCTAGTACTGAGGCTCCGACTAAAATCACTATGAGAGAATGAAAATAACTAAAAAATACCGAAATTGCCCAACCATTGATAACTAGTAGCGGAGCGAATAGCGCGATCGCCCCGATTCGCGCTATTGGAGTAAATGTTTGCCACCAGTCGAGTAGCTTACGTGTCTGCATTTTGAGCTGATTGCGGAATAGAACTAAATGAAATTTTTCTTTACAGCTTATTATCTCTAACTATATGAGTCTTATTCATCCTTCTAGTTTAGGAGTTAGACAAACCCCAATGCAGAATTTTAAATCGAAAGAGAGTGGAGAGGGGGGAGCAGGGGAGCAGGGGAGCAGGGGAGCAGGGGAGCAGGGGAGCAGGGGAGCAGGGGAGCAGGAGGAGGAGAATGATAATGCCCAGTACCCAATGCCCAATGCCCAATGCCCAATGCCCAAAACACAGTTGCTTTTATATTTAATTCCGATTATCGGCTTTTTTCCGTCTTTGTGGACTCTCTATCGGGGCCAGGGTAGTCGGGAACAACTTGCTATTAGTCGTCTATCTATTACTTTGGCACTTACTTGGCTGTTGGGTTATTTATTATTAACTACCGGAGCAGCAACTTCAGATTATTTTCCGCTACGTCTATTTATCCTGAATAGCTTTCTCACGTCGGGTTACTTTTTAGTAAGTGTCTGGTTGATTTTGCGCCTAATGCAGGGCAAATCTGGCCGTTTGCCAGGGTTTAGTAATTTAGCAGAACGAGTGCTTGGCAAGTATTTATCTTAATTTTTTCGGGTGACAAATTGTCAGTGTTTTTACTTATTTCCGAAAAATTTATAGTTGATTTATCCATATATCTAGTCAAATCCAGTTTATTATTGCCATACTTCAGTAAAACATCTTTAGATTGGCCCAAAAGAACAATAAATGCTGCTATAAGTGTTGTGGTTGACACTACATTAAAAAAGTTAGCACTGATAATTAAGAGTTAGCTATTATGGGTTGATTTGTTTGGATGTTTTTAGTCTGCAAATTTACCAAATTTGATTAGTGAGTAAGTGTGAGGAAGTCTGTGACCATTCAAAGAAGTTCGGCGGAAGAAAACCAGTCGGGAAAAGCCTCAAAGTCCAATAAAAAGATTTCTCAGAACTCGACATCAGGACGTTGGTTATGGTTTTGGGTAGGGATGAGTGGGATTGCAATGGTGTCTGCAACTGCGGGGGCGCTTTTGGCGGTATCTCTGACCAGCACGCCTTTGCAACAAGCCCAGCTAAGTCCAAAGGATGAGTCGGCTTTTGATGGCGATCGCATTTCTGGAGGGGTACTGCGATTTTCAGAATTAACTCGCCCAGTAAATCTCTTGGTGATGGGGATGAGTGTACTTCCCCCTGATATCCAAAACCCTCCCCCAGAAACCAAAAACCTCAAATATCTGCCCCAAGTAAACTCATTTGATGGTCTTTCTGATGTCATGCTCTTGCTCAAATTTGATCCAGAGACGAAAAAAATAATTATGCTCTCCATTCCCAGAGATACCCGCACACAAATAGAGGGGTATGGAGTGAAAAAAATTAATGCTGCTAATGTTGACGGTGGGCCAGCTTTGACTGCCAGAACCGTCAGTAATCTCTTGGGTGGGACGGGAATTGATCGCTATATCAGAATTAACGTTTTGGGAGTTGCCAAGCTGATTGATGCTTTGGGTGGCGTAACAGTTTACGTCCCCAAAAATATGAAGTACCAAGATGATTCTCAGCACTTGTACATCAATTTGAAGGCGGGTAAGCAGCACCTCAACGGCGATCAAGCATTACAATTGCTGCGTTTTCGCCATGACGAACTCGGTGATATTGGTCGGATTCAGCGCCAGCAAATGGTCATCCGGGCTTTGATGGATCAAACACTCAACCCGGCTACTGTTACTCAATTACCTAAAGTTCTGGATGTAGTGAAAGAACACATTGATACTAACTTGACGGTTGAAGAGTTAGTGGCGCTGATGGGTTTTGGGGTGCGGACAAATCGCTCTAATATGCAAATGTTAATGCTGCCTGGTCGCTTTAGCGAGAAAGGCGAATTTGATGCTAGCTATTGGTTGCCTAACAAAGATGGTATTGCGAAATTAATGGCTCAACATTTTGGTTTAGAGTCAGAACAACAACAGCTAGGAACTACGGTTAACCCCCGTTCTTTGCGTATAGCAATTCAAGATAGTACAGGTGGCGATCGCTCCAACCTCCGGCCATTAATTACAGCCTTGGAAAAATCTGGATATCGCAACATTTATATTGCCAAGGCATGGGGGGAACCTCTAGAGGTAACTCACGTTGTCGCCCAACAAGGAGATGGTGATAGTGCCGAATCAATTCGCAACACTTTGGGATTTGGCGAAGTGCGCGTGGAAAGTACTGGCAATCTTGGCTCAGATATCAGTATCCAAGTGGGTCAGGATTGGTTGCAACAAAAATCTATTTTGGAGAATTCGGGGACGAAATAATTCGTAATTAATTATGAATTTATGTTGAAAACTTGAGTTTAAACTGGCACAAATGCAACAGATACAGAATTTATTACCTGGCTAATACCAATTTGAAAAAAAGTGACAGATACAAAACAAGGAAACCCAGATTAAAGAAGTCGGAAGTCGGAAGTCGGAAGTCGGAAGTACAGTTTTTTAATGGGGATTTAGACCCCACCACAAAACTGACTTATTTATTGAACCGGGGGACTTCAACCCACCGAATTCGTTAAATCAGGCTTTCTGAATTTTGAATTTTGAATTTTGAATTTTGAATTGATATGAGTTGTTGGAGTTTAGCTGCTACTACACCATTGGTTAATAATTCTTCTGCTTTAGCTAAACCCTCTGACATATCTGGACAAATACCACTCCGCCATAGATAAAATCCGCTATTCCATAAGGCTGTTTGCATCAATTCACCTGGTTTACCTGCCAAAACCTCTTGAATATCTCCCACCAGTTCTTCAGTAGTTCCAAGGGGTACGTTTTTGGTAGTAAAGCCGTAATCACGCGGTACGAGATGCAATCGTTCTACCTCTTGGGATGCTATGGATGAAGATAAGCTGATAATTGCAGTGCGATCGCGCGGTAAGTCGCAACTACCTTCCAATCCTTTCACCAATGTAAATTTTGTAACTCCTCGCAGTCCTAGAGCGATCTGAAACATTCCTTCTGTTGGCGGATGGACAAACCCTGCAATGACGTGGGCATCACCAGCATAAGGACACCAAATTAGCTCCATTGTCGCCAAGGGCGGACGTTTGCCAAGTTGGTCGCGGTACTCCCAAATACTTGTAGTTAGCGGAAAATGCTGAGGTAGATAAATAAAGCCGATTCCCGTTTGCTCAAATACTTGCTGGGTTTTTGTTAGTGGTAGGGTAGTCCAATCGACTCCTAAACCTTGCCAAATATCTATCAGGGGTAAGCCGTACTTCGTTGGTAAGCGATCGCCACCGTGCATGATCACTGGTTGTCCCACTGCGGCGAGTAGTAAAGCTATTACGGGACTAATTGGTGCTGTGCGGGTTCTGCCATCATAGGGGATGCCAAGAGCGATCGCTGGTCGCTCTGAGGCTATTGGTTGCAGTTTTGGCCCCAGTTCCTCATAAGCATCCAACATTCCGGCTAATTCTTCCCCTGTGGGACGCTTGATTCGATGAGCAATCAAAAATGCTCCGATTTGGACTGGTGTAGCTTCACCCAACAGCATCATTTTAGTTGCGGTGGCTGCTTGGGCGCGAGTTAAATTCTCGGCTGTGTGGTTTCCACCGCCTACTTTTTGCAGGAATTCCCGAAATACATTGGTCATTAGTCATTGGTCATTGGTCAATTATCAAATAAGTTTTTACTACACAATATATACAGTGAAATTGACTAGGTTATCCTGACCAAATCGCACTAAGTCACCGTTCAACAGGCGATATTGCATCCCAGGTGTTAGAGGATTGTTGTTTAAATAAATACCATTTGTACTCATGTCAACAATCATGTATGAGTTTTGCGACCAGTCCCAATCGACTCGTGCATGACGACGAGAAACTATTCCTTCACTGGGAATGCCGGTCAAGTCAATTTCTGGCGGCGCTATTCCTGGACTCTGACTGCGCCGACCAATATAACCTCCTTCCCCAACAAGGTTAAATTCTCTTCCTGTGCTATGAACCAGCTTTAACAGAGGCGCTCTTTGAGGCGGAGGGGTATAAACAGGCGGTGTTGGTTGATAGGAAACTCGTGGCTGATAGACTGTTGAAGAATCAACGGGAGGTTGTTGGGGAACTTGGTAGTTAGGTTGGTCTGTTGCTGGTCGCTGATACTGACTAGGTGGTTGTTGATTGGGTTGTGCTTGACTAGGCTGTGGTTGAATCGGCGGTTGTGGTGTAGGGGAAACTACATTATTTACAGGGCCCACAGGAGTTGAACACCAGGGACAAACCTTAGCATTGTTAGGCAGGGCGCGGTTAAAATATTCGCAACTGGGATTAGGGCACCGATTTGCAGGCATAGGAATTTATATCATCAGGCATGGGTTGTAAGGCTACAAGACCTACTTTAGTAAGTAAACACTGACCCTGACGAGTAGTTAGCATCTGGGCAAATGTAGAACCACCAGGCAGGCGGTTGCTGTCTTTAGGGTACACTACAAAAATAGGGTATCCCAGGGGGTAGCTTTGGAAAGTTGTGACATCAACATAATAATCATCATGCTGACATAAGTCATCTGAGGGATTTATTGAGCGGCGATCGCGTCTTTGAAACAGAGGTTGAATAGCTGACTTTTTGCCATCTGCGATCGCTAGCGGATAGCCTGTACATTGAGTAGAAGTTTTACTGATAATCCCAAAACTAATAATACCAGTGGTACGCCCCTCTAAAGTTTTACTGCGGATCAGATTTTGGGTTTTTGTGGTATCAAGTTTAGTAACTTTTGCTGCAAATAAAGCTTCGTCTTGAGGAGCGTTTTTCAGAACTATTTCTTGAAATTTACTGATTGCTTCCGGTTCAGTTGGGGCGAAAGCTTTCACAGGTAGATTTGGAAGTTTGGAATTAATCTGCTGCCAATTAGTAATTTTGCCTGTGTAAATTTGACGCAATTGCTCAATATTGATTTGCCCCCCAAGAGCATTAGCAAGATTTGAATCTCTTTTATTAAATGCTACAAACACAAGTAAACCATCATCAGCAACTTGTTTTTTAGCAAGTTTATCTGTGATGTTATCTACCAAACTGGTAATTGCAAAATCTTTTTTGTTTGTTTGGACTTCTTCGATACTTTTAACCGAATTATTTATGTTTGGTGATAAAACAGATTTATAATCAAATGTTGCTGTTGCATCTGACTTTGGTCTGGTCAATAAATCTCCTAAACGAGTGTTGTCTACAGATTGCGTTAAAACATAACTCCATGTACTGTCTTTTTCTCCTGTGTAAGTAAATTGTCCCGAAGGAACGTTGGGAACTTCTGAGAAATTCCGCACAAGTCTAGACCATTCTATATATTGATTAGGATAATCTGTTTTCTTACCCCAAAGCCAATACCAAATTCCGCCGCCAAGTAGTAATAAAGCGAGAATTCCTAGCAGAATTAAGGGCATTGGTAAAGGCTTTTTTATTTCTTGAGAAGCTGGCGACGAACCTACTGAATTTTTGCCACGATCTTCTTTAGGAAGTTTCAGCAGTGCTTGGCGAGCCGCTTCCGCATTCTCGAAAGGAGTTTCCAGACCAATTAAACGATAAATAAACTGCTTTAAATGGCTATCGGTATCTGGCCATTGTTGATTATCTCTAGGGTTGAGAGGCTGGTTAGATAATAAATTAGTTGTCCGCCCCACCCACAAAGTAAAGGCTAGCAATCCTAATGATTCTAAATCTTGCTCAGGTCTAGCGGGAGCGGGTTGAGGAATAATGGGTGGAATAAATAAATTTTCCCAGATAGCTAAATCACAAAAATATATAGAAAACTTTTGATTATTTTCTACCTTAATTAAGGTACTATCTAAATTGATATTTCCGTGAGTGATACCCTGTTGTGTTTGATTTGAGGGGAAACGCAGCTTTTGGGTGTGGAGAAACTGGAGAGTTTGTAAACCTTGATTTAGCACCTCACGCACATCAAGAGGTGTCATTGCTCCCTTTTCTATGAGATACTTACCTAAAGTTTGGGATGACTCTATACCCTGAGTAATAAGATAGCAGCGTTCGCCTTTTTCATCTGTGATCGCTTCTTTAGTTTCCACAAGACGGAAATTTTGAATTCGACTATCGGCTAAACTTACTCCACCTACCCGTTTGAAAGTATCTTTCCGCTTTTGAGTCTCGCTTTCATTAAAAGAACGATTAGGTAGCAGGTATTCTTTGATAATGACAGGCTGTTTGTCCTTGAGTTGAACACCTGAGTATAAGCGGCCTAAACCCCGTACACCTACAAAACTAGCTATTTGATAAGTTCCCTGACTTCCTTTAATCTCAGCCTCCTGCGGTAAAGTTGCTGGAAAACCACATTCCAAGCAAAACTTAGCGCCCTTGATTTGCTGTGCCGTTTGGAAAGGGCGATCGCAATTTAAGGGAGAATTGTACGAACAGGGGTATTCTTGATAAAAAGATTCAAATGAAGCCATATACAAAGAGTTTCGTGAATTGCGCCGATTACTTCCATCGCGCTCAAGCGTGAACTAATCCTAACTTGAGGGCAGCCACAATCGCTTGAGTCCGACTAGTAACCTTTAATTTTTCAAAAATACTGGTGAGATGCGCCTTAACAGTAGCAACTGTTACATATAAATGTTTAGCGATTTCTTCATTAGAAGCACCTTGAGTTAACCAGTATAAAACTTCTTGCTCTCTTTCGGTTAAATGCACTTCATGACAGGCTTTCACACAAGAATCTGAGTAAGCTTGAAAAAACCGAAAAAATCGACTAGCAACTTCTGAAGGTAGATAAATTTCTGACCGAGTTACAGTGTCAATAGCTTCACATAATTGGGTTGCTAAACGATTTTTAAACACATAACCTGCGGCTCCCGCCTGCATCGCTCTAAAAATCCAGTCGTCTTCTTGATGAGCCGACAATACTAAAACTTTGCCAGTGTAAGCAGTTTCCTTAAGACGTGCTAAAACTGTAATCCCATCACATCCTTTTAATTGCATATCCAGCAAAATTAAATCTGGACACTTCTGGTTTGTAAACTTTAAAACCTGATCAACAGAATCAGCATCACCCATAACTTCTACAGGTAACGCAGAATTAATACTATAAAAATTGAGGAGAGTACGCAACCCTTGACGAAACCTTTCTTCGTCATCTACCAACAAAACCGAAAGTTTTTTATGATCATTAATCATATCTTTAATTACAAATTACGAATTATTTATCTGCTTCTTGGTCGAGGTAAAATTATAGAAAACTGCGCCCCACTTTCTGACAAAACCTGTGCCCAGATACTTCCTTGATGATCCAGAATAATTTTTTTAGCAATAGTTAAACCTAGTCCTGTGCCTCCTTTCCGCCGAGAATAAAATGGGGTAAATACTTTTTGTAAATCCTCTTGAGACAATCCTGGGCCTTGGTCGGAAATTTTAATTAATACTTCATCTTGAAAAACTTGCCAACTACAGCTAATAGTTCCTGAATTAGGGCTGAAATGAACAGCATTACTGAGGATATTATCAAAAACTTGTTTCATTTGTAATCTATCTATCTTCAGTAATGTTGATGTATCGGGAATTGATATTTTAAGTTTTTTCTGATTAATTAGCGGTTGTAAATTTGTGATACTTTCAACTACCAAACTTCTTAAATCTTGAAGTGATACCCTTAATTTTGCACTTTGACCACAATCAATCAGTTCATTTAAATTAGTATCTAAATCTTGTATGCTTTCGCCAATTATGGTTGCTTGCTCTTGCCAAGGGCTATCCTCTAAACTCAAGCAGAGATTATGTGCATATAATCCGATGAGTCCTAGAGAATTACGCAATTGGTGTCCTACTCGATGCAGAATATCTTCTAAAAGTTGAATTTCAGTCTTTTGTCTTCCATAGTCCAAGGAAATATCTACATACTTGCTTAGGAGTGTAGCCGAGCGTTTTACGTATAGTTGTAAACTTGATGAGAGAGGTTCATGAGTAATGATTTGAATGTATTCAGGCTTTTGATTTCTATAGGATATAGGGCAAATATAAGAAATGGATGAAAAATCCTTAAGTTTAAATTTATGTAAAGTAAAAGCAGGCGGAAAATCTGTAAACCATACTTCTGAACGCAAGTAAGCTAAAGTTTTTGGAGGAAAAGGAGCTTGGTCTTGACCATAATTTATAACCTCCTGATTAGCTCTTGAAAATGAATCTTGATAGACAATCCGAGCGAAAAAAATTGGATATTGACTAGTTAACTGCTCAGACTCAAGCTGACAAAAACTCTGAATATCTGAGGAATTCAAATAATTAGAGCTATTGTCTAGTTTTTGTACAGAAAAGCCTAGTGTCATAGCTTCACTCGCTTTTTGCAACCAAATGTTTTTTATTCTGCTGACCAGTATAAAATTATGCAGCCTCAAGAATGTTTATTTTTTTGTTAAGTTATCTTTGTAACTAATTAATACAAAGAATTATTAAGTTTACATTTAAAGCCGCATTTCGTTTCCCTAAGTATACATAGGTATATAGTACCTATTATTTACAACACTTGGATGAATCTGTTCGTAGAGAGCGCTACCCTACGGGAACGCTTCGCGAACAGCGCTCAAACCAAAGACTAAAGTCCTGACTACGAACTTATTCATCCATGAAAGTTGGATTGGCGCTCTAGGGCAGGCTTTTCCGTCTACTCCACGAGAAAAAATGTCATACGTCCAATCAAGAACTACTCAAGACTAATCTACAAACTGAAGTTGCTACTTTTCGGATTATTGAAAAGCTAATATTCTCCAGCTTTCTCAATCATCATTCTGAGGAGATGGGGAGTGGGGAGTAGGGAATGGGGAGTTAGGAGTTAGGAGTTAGGAGTTATAAGAATTCTTTCAATGCCCAGTCCCCAGTCCCCAGTCCCCAATGCCCCATCAAAAAATATCGACAAAAGTCTAATTAACTTTAGAAGACTGATACATATACTCTAGAGGCATCTGGATTAGCTACCAGCATAATACCTTCATGCTTATCTTCGTTCTTCAAACTTTAGCCGAAATTCTAGCTGGAGGAACCTCGCTTACCAGTACAGAGCAAATTGACTTTAGCCATCCTGGTAATCGCAGGGAAGAGGGAGCAGGGCCAACTCTCAATTTATACATTTTTGATATACGTGAGAGTAAGCAGGTACAACATTCTGGTAGGCAAGTTGAGCGCAAGCTAACACGCGCTCTACAACCTGCTACTGTAAATTGGGCACCCGCTTGGTTTGATGTTTCGCTGCTATTAACAGCCTGGGATAGAACAGCTTTAGGTGAGCATCACTTTATTAGTGAGGCTTTGACTGTGCTGTTGCGCCATCGCACCTTGGAAGAGGAGTTTTTGGTTCCTGAATTACGGGGCTATGGTAATTTAAACCTGACAGTTGCCCTAGAGCCGCCAATTGAGATTGGCTCTTTGTGGAGCGCTCTCAATGTGCCATTGCGTTCAGCCTTATATTTGACAGTTACAATACCCTTCGAGCCACAACCGACTCCAGTGCCATTGGTTTGGGAGCGAATTTTCAATTTGCGAAATCAATTATCTCGCGATAATGACAGTTTAGTACTAACGAGGCGAGTTGCGATCGCGGGTATTGTCAAAAGTGCGGTGACAAATCTGCCGTTGGTAGCGACAGAAGTAGCTGTGAGGGGAACTGAAAAATCCATATTAACTACTAAAGAAGGGTTGTTCTTTTTTGAAGACCTGCATTTAGGTAATTATGTTTTGACTCTGAATCATCCTGGCTATTTACCCCAAAACGTCAATGCATTGGTAGATAACCAAAGTCATACTTTCAAAGAAATATTTCTAACTCCTGAATAATTAGATTTTTACTGACTTGGAGAGACTTTCATGGCTAGACTTGATTACTTTGCTCCCGGTGTCTACATCGAAGAAATTGACCGGGGTAGCCGACCAATTGAAGGTGTTAGCACAGCAGTTGCCGGATTTGTCGGCTTTACAGAAGACGTTCGCGGTGGGGCTGAGTTATACAAGCCCATGCTAGTAACCACTTGGACGCAATTTTTAAACTACTTTGCCCGTCCCAACTCTGACGGCTTCACCGACTTCAACGCCTATTTACCCTTTTCAGTCTACGGCTACTTTATGAATGGTGGCGGTCGTTGCTGGGTAACTAGCATTGGGACTCAATTACCAGGCGCACCCAGACCGGCAACTCCAGAACCGGCTAGCCTCAGAATCAACTCTAGAGGTAATCGTCCAGCCCTCCGCTTTACTTTGCGCCCTGAGCAAGCATCAGGCGGATTAGTAAATATTGTAATTATTGATGGTTCGCCCCGCGCCTTACCCGAAGGTACTGAAGGAGAAGCGCCTCCAAATACAGGCGAATATTTCACCATCCAAATTCGTCGGGGAGATGAACTTCTAGAGCAATACGAAAACTTGACAATGAACCGCGAACCTGCTGGTCAAACAGCGACTTATGCGCTGGCGGCATTGAGAAATTCCCTGTATGTGACTGTAGAAGATGTTACTCAAAGCGGACAGCCTTTAGCTCGCCGCCCCGTTAATGGTCAATATGAGCTAGCGCCGCCCATTGTCGCCGCCACACCCGATAGATTTTCGCAAAATTTAGAAGGCGTTCGAGACGATCGCACCGGGGTACGCGGTATCTTTGAAGTTGATGAAATCACAATGCTGGCTTGTCCTGATGTGATGCGGGCTTATCAAGAGCAGATACTAAATTTAGATCAAGTCCACGGCATCATCGAACTGATGATTAGTATGTGCGAGGGTTCTGCGAGTGGCGATATTCCCAATCCGCCCAACCGGATGGTTGTACTTGATGCGCCACCGGATGCCGTCAAACCCCAGCAAGTGGTGGAATGGTTGAATAGATTTAATCGTCGTTCGATGTTTGCGGCCCTTTATTATCCTTGGATTAAAGTACCTAATCCACGCGATCGCGGTAATCCAATTTTAGTACCTCCTTGTGGTCATGTGATGGGTGTTTGGGCCCGCACCGACGAAACCAGAGGAGTTTACAAAGCCCCTGCAAATGAAGTTCCTAGAGGCGTAATCGGTTTAGGCTATGACACAAACTTCCGCGAACAAGAACTATTAAACCCCCTGGGGATAAATTGTATTCGCAACTTCCCCAACAGAGGTATCCGCATTTGGGGGGCACGCACTTTAGTTGAGCCAGATAAAACAGAGTGGCGTTACATCAGTGTGCGTCGGCTAATTAGCTATATTGAAAAATCCCTAGAACTGGGGACTCAGTGGGTAGTTTTTGAACCCAACGACCAAGATTTATGGGCACGTGTCACCCGCACCGTCAGTAATTTCTTAGAACGCATCTGGCGTGAAGGTGCTTTATTTGGCGCATCTCCAGCCCAAGCATTTTATGTGAAGTGTGATGAAGAATTGAACCCACCAGAAACCAGAATTTTAGGACGTTTATATATTGAAGTCGGAGTTTGCCCAGTCAGACCGGCTGAGTTTGTTGTTTTCCGCATCAGCCAATGGAACGGCATTGAAGATAGCGAATAGCGAATAAGGCAATTCAATTTTGGATTTTGGATTGCGGATTTTGGATTAAATTTCAATCTAAAATCCAAAATTAATACGAACGTTGCCGCCATTTCCACAGAATGTGACTTTGGATTAAATTTCAATCTAAAATCCAAAATCTAAAATCTAAAATTCTTGTTCCCCATTTCAAAATTAATTACACACAAAGGAGTCTAAAAGTATGGCAGGCGAATTTTTAACCTCTTGTAAATTTTACTTTGAGGCTGACGGAATTACTGATAAATTCATCAAAGAAATTAGCGGACTAGGTGTTGAAAATACCCCAGCACAAGAAGTTCACGGTTCATCTAAGGGCGCTAAACTAATGCGTCAAGCTACACCAACTGTTGTTAAATTTACTAACATTACAGTCAAAGTCATCGCCACAGATGATATAGACCTTTATAAATGGTATCAAGATTGTAACGAAGACATGGGTGATCCTCGGAAGTGGTCACAGAATCGTAAGACAGGTTCGGTGGTTGCTTATGACCAACAAGGCTCTGAAAAAGCACGCTGGAACATCGTCAATTGTTATCCCTGTAAATACACTGGGCCTACCTTAACTGCCTCTGGCGGCGATATGGCAAATGAGACTGTTGAATTGGTTCACGAAGGAATTAAACGAATCAAATAATCGTAATTACGTAAAGCTTGCGGCATAGCTTTGCTTAGAGCGTAGCGGTAGCGAGTCCGCAAGCTTCATTACGAATTACGAATTACGAATTACGAATTACGAATTATTTAACAGTGGTACAATCCGCAAGCCCAATTCCAGAAGTTCTGACAGCCCATCGGTTCTATTTAGAACTGACATTAGAAGGTCAAAACGATGCCAATTGTTTCTTTTTGGAGTGTCAAGGCTTCAAAAGAACCCAAGAGGTAATTGAAATTTGTGAAGTGACTTCTCAAACCTGGGGTACAAAAGGGCAATCAAAAGGTCAGGTGGTGAGAACTAAGCTTCCTAGCAATTCCAAGAGTGGTAATCTCACTTTGCGTAGAGGTACCACCAACTCTATGGATTTTTGGAAGTGGTTTGAAAAAGTCGAAAAGGGTAATTGGTCACAGCAACGTAGACTTGTTGCTTTGTCTATTTATAATCAGGCAAATGAAGAAATCGCTAGATTTGAATTAGCCGGTGCTTGGCCTGCAAGTTACAAGATTGCCGATGTTAACGCCCGCAGCCATGACATCGAAATTGAGGAAGTGGAGGTTGCTTTTGAGGAATTTAAACGCGTGAAGTAATTAGGAGAATTATGTTTCCCACAGAGTTTGAATTTACACTGCCAAAGGGGTATCTAGACTCGGAAGGCAACCTCCACCGCAAAGGTGTAATGCGGTTATCAACGGCGATAGACGAAATTGCACCCTTGCGTGACCCACGCGTTAAAGCTAATCCCGTTTATGCCACGATTATTATCTTGGCGCGAGTGATTACCCACTTGGGTGCTTTATCAGAAGTAACCCCTGCAATCGTGGAAAACTTTTTTTCCCAAGATTTAAATTATCTCCAAGATTTTTACCGTCGAATCAATGGATTGGAAGGCGAAACTTCCATACCGGAAGATACAGTAAATTCTCCCGAAGCAGTTCTTCATAATTGAATTGGGAATGGGGCATTGAGGAGTGCTGAGTTCAAAGGTTCAACGTTCAAGCAAAAAGGTGCAACTTCCGAGTTCAAAGATTCAACGTTCAAGCAAAAAGGTGCAACTTCCGAGTTCAAAGGTTCAATGTTCAAGCAAAAAGGTGCAACTTCCGAGTTCAAAGGTTCAACGTTCAAGCAAAAAGGTGCAACTTCCGAGTTCAAAGATTCAACGTTCAAGTAAAAAGGTGCAACTTCCGAGTTCAAAGGTTCAACGTTCAAGCAAAAAGGTGCAACTTCCGAGTTCAAAGGCTCAACGTTCAAGTAAAAAGGCTCAATTTCCGAGTTTTAAGCTTGAAACAATAATATTTCTTCCTAACTCCTAACTCCTAACTCCTAACTCTTAACTCAGCACGGGCTAAACGCCCCGCTACCGCTAACAGCACTCCTAATTCAGCACTCTCCAATACCCAATGCCCAAATTAAAAAATCTATGCCCCGTAAAAAGGATACTCTCTGCACAGAATTTGCCTTCACTCTTCCTAGAGGATTGAGTGATAGTGAACACCGAGTACATCGTCATGGGGTGATGCGTTTAGCCACCGCCAAAGATGAAATTTTGGTGCAACAAGAGCGCAAAGTTCAGGAAAATCCAGCTTATGGCGTTTTAGTAATGCTTGCACGGGTCATCACTCGTTTGGGTAGTTTCAACTCTGTTAGTCCTGATTTACTCGAAGAACTTCTTTTACATGACATTGCCTATCTCCGAGAATTTTATAATCGAATTAATCAGCAAGGGAATGTACATATTCCGACACAATGTCCCCACTGTAATACTCAATTTTCAGTGGAGCTAGAACTGGCGGGGGAGTCGTAAGCTACCCCTCTGATACTTTATATGAGGAGGTAGCTTTTATTGCTTATCATTTCCACTGGTCACAAGATGATATTTTAAATTTAGAACATACTACCCGTCAGCGCTGGGTGGCAGAAATCAATAAAATTAACCAAAAATTAATATGAAAGTAAAAGTTAGCTACTCACCAAATCTAAGTGAAGTCAATGAAGTTGACCTTAGCATCGAAACGACAACGAGAGGAGAATGGCTAATAGGTCGTTCTCCTGATTCTGATTTACTCCTAGACAGCCCTGATATCAGTCGGGTACATGCTAAGTTTTTTGTTAAAGGTGGAAATTACTACTTCTCTGACCTTGGTAGTAGAAATGGCTCAATATTTAATGGAAAACAAGCTGAAAAAGATCGACCATATTCTTTGAGCGATGGAGATGTGATTCGGATTGCAGATTACGTTTTGATTTTGGAAGCAGTTGCTCCTGCTTATGAGCAACCAGAGACAGTCTTTAGAATTATAGATCCTTCACTGTTTTCTCGACCGCGATCGCCTGAAAATGTCAGCGCTGCCAATGTTGTTAATCCACCCCCAGAGGTAGTCAAAGAAGTAGAAACCCCTAAAATTAATCCTCCTTCCCCAGAAATCAGCGAAATCTCAGCAGTTGTTTCTACTCAAAGTGATGATATCATCCCAGTTGTTGAGATAGTCCCCCCCGAAAACATAATTGAAACTCCTGAAGCAGCCAGCGAAGTTCCACACGATATTCGTGATGAAATTGTGGATTTGCGAACATTAGTTGCACCAGAAGTCAGCGCAGAGGTTGAAGAAATAAAACTTCCAGAAATCAGTGAAGCTTCAGAAGTTTCTTCTACTTTAGCTGATGATGCGATCGCTGCACCTGAAAACATCATTGAAACGCCTGAAGAGGAAATTGTCTTTTCAGAAGCTAACCACGATGAAGCTGTAGACTTGGAAGCAGCACTAGCAACAGAATCTACTTTCGTACAGCTACGTGATATACCTATTCCAGAAGCTACCAATGATGAGTATGCAGAGTTAGAAGCAGCACTGGAAGCAGAAGTCACCTTCGTACAGCCGCGCGATATTTTCAATGAAGTTCCTCCACAGATTGCCATTCCAGAAGTTAGCAGTGATGAGTACGCAGAGTTAGAAGCAGAAGTCACCTTCGTACAGCCACGCGATATTTTTCACCAAGTATCTGAGGAGGAAAGCGCCGTTCCAGAAGCTACTCATGATGAAATAGTAGATTTGGATACGCCAGTCGTAGAAAGTACAGATGTTGCTGAAGACACGGATATTGAGCCGCAAGAAACATCGAGCCAAGTTACACAAAATATCACTGATGAAGCAGTAGATTTAGGTACGCCAATTACAACAGCAGATAGGGCAGATGTTGACGAAGTAGAAACTAGTCCGGCTGTCGATGAAACAATCAGCGAAGTTTCTGAAGCATCAACCGCATCTGATGATAACATCGCGGCAGTTTTTAGCAATCAATACATTGGCTTGCCTAATACAAATACTGAAGAAGCCAGTGTAGATGTTGATGATGTTTCTGCACAAGTAAGTGAAGTATCTGAATTCGCTGATATTCAATCTTTGGAAACAAGAGAGAGTGGAGTTACTGAGAATATCCAAACTATTGAAAAAGTTTCGGAAGTAGAAGTAACTCAACCTGAAGAAACTCCAGAAGAAGCAAATGTCAGTGAGCCTCCGCAAACAATCATTGAAAGAAATATAGTACTCATCGCTCATGAAAGCAAGAAAACAGAACTTGCTGAATTTGTTTCTCAGCATCAAGAATTTTTCTCACAGAGCTTTACAATTACGTGGCCATCTGTTAGCGAAGTCTTGCATCAAGAGGCGGGAATAACTATTAGTCAACAAACCCCTGCACCAACTTCTGGAGGATATCAAACAATTGCTTCATTGGTTGGAGCAGGAGAAATTTTAGCAGTAATTTTCTTGAGAGATTTGCTGCAACCCCAATCTGGTCAAGCTAATGAAGAAGCATTGCTGAGATTATGCAATATTAATCAAGTTTTACTGGCAACTAATTTGCCAACAGCAGAAGCGATCGTGCATTATCTTAAACACATATAGCAATTGTAAATGAGTTATGAACACAAAGATCCCCGACTTCTTAAAGAAGTCGGGGATCTGAGCATTTTGGTGTTTCTAAGTTACAATTACTATATTTTTTGAAAAGTTGCAAATTGCATAGAATAATTTCAATAATGAAAATTAATCTCAAAATTATGTATATTTTAAAGTAAAACTTATTAAAAAAAATGGTTGTAAATTTTAAAAGTTTATTTAGACAGCCAGTTATTCTTTCAAGTGCGATCGCTACAATTTTACTAGTAGGCATTCAAAAACTGGGGGTTTTCGAGCCTCTGGAAATGAAAGTCTATGACGAAATGATGCAATTACGTGCCGACCCCGGCCCAGACTCTCGTCTGTTGATTGTTGCTTTAACTGAAAAAGATATCCAAAAATGGAACTGGCCCCTATCTAGCGAACTTCTAGACCGGCTGTTAGGCAAACTTGAAGAATATCAACCACGAGCCATTGGTCTAGATATTTTTCGTGACTTACCAGTACAGCCAGGTCATGAAAAACTACTGCAACGCCTACAACAGAGTGATATTATCATTCCTATTTGTAAACATGCTGGTTCTAACAATCCGGGAATCGCACCACCAAAGGGCGTGGAAGCAGAGCGAGTCGGATTTAATGATGTTGTAGAAGATACTGATGCCACAATTCGCCGCAATCTATTATTAGTAAGTGCAGATAAGTCCGATTCTTGTCAAAGTACTTATTCCTTTAGCTTACAACTAGCACTCAAATACTTAGAAGTCGGAGGCATCCAGCTAGAATTTACTCCCAAAAAGGAACTACGACTACGTAATACTATCTTTAAACCCCTGCAAAGTAGTGCTGGGGGTTATCAGAAAGCGGATACAAATGGCTACCAAATCTTGCTTAATTACCGTTCTGGTCATCAGATTGCCCAGCAAATAACTATTACAGAAGTACTTGCAAATCAAGTTAAACCAGATTTGGTAAAAGACCGGATTATTTTGATTGGTTCAACAGCTAATAGTTTAAATGATATTTTTAATACACCTTTTGCTAGTGGTAAATCAGATAATTCCGGCAAGATGGCAGGAATTGAAATTCATGCCCACAGCGTTAGTCAAATTCTCAGTGCTGTTCTTAACAAACAGCCTCTATTTTGGTTTTTGCCTGAGTGGGGTAAAATCCTTTGGATATGGGGATGGACTGTAGTTGGTGGGTTGCTGGTATGGCGAATTCAACATCCACTAGGCTTAGGATTAGCAGCAGCAACAGCCCTTGCAGTGTTATTTGGAGCTAATTTTGTCATTTTTACCCAAGCTGGATGGTTCCCAGTCATACCTCCCGCCTTGGGGTTAGTATTTACTGCCGGGAGTGTCCTTGCCTATAGCTCTTATCAAACCAAGCAAGAGCAAAAAGAAATTACCCAACGGGTTCAAGAACACCAACAATTAATTGTGGAATTGCAAAATCTTTTACGGCAGCGCGGCGACGCCTCAAATGAAGCGCCAACGGTAATTGCTGATTCCATCGGGCAAGACATTGCACTAGGCACGCTACTAAACAACCGTTATCAAATTACTGAACGCTTAGGTTCTGGAGGATTTAGCAACACTTATGTCGCTAACGATATCCAGCGTCCGGGGAATCCGCAGTGCGTAGTTAAACAGTTGCGACCTCCCCGCCAAGATCCAGAATATTTAAATGTCGTCAGACGCTTATTCGACGCTGAGGCAGAAATTTTAGAAACTTTAGGTAAGCACCCACAAATTCCCCAACTGCTAGCTTTTTTTGAAGAAAATCACCAATTTTCTCTAGTGCAAGAATTTGTTAGAGGGCACGCTATGGATAATGAGTTAACCTCTGGGAAGCGACTCAAACAAGCTGAAGTTGTGGGGATGCTCAAAGAAGTTTTACACGTGCTGGTTTTTGTTCACAGCTATGGCGTAATTCATCGAGATATCAAACCTAGTAACTTGATTAGACGAGAATCAGATCAACACATTGTTTTAATTGACTTTGGTGCTGTTAAACAGATTCAACCTCAGCAGCAAGAAGCTCAGACAATTTCAATTGGCACTCCTAGTTATGCACCTTCTGAACAAATGAGTGGGTTGCCAAAACTCAACAGCGATATTTATGCCTTGGGAATTATGGGAATACAAGGTTTAACTGGAGTAGATCCGAGAGAATTTCGCAGAGACACAAATACTGGTGAAATAATTATCCCAAGTCGAATTGATGCCAATCAACAGATTTGGCGACACTGGCGCGAACTAACTGACGCGGCAAACGAGTTAGTTATGATTTTAAATAGAATGGTACATTTTGACTTTACTCAACGATATCAGTCCGCCGCAGAGGTGCTTAAAACTCTCGAAAGTATCGAGTAGTGAGAAAAAAGCCTGGTTATTCGCATAACCAGGCTTTTAGTTATCTCAATTAATCATTGGAGGTCGAATGTGTGATCGCAACCTATTAGGTAGCAGGTTGTTCCAAATTAATCTTGACAACTTTGTTCTTTTCTTGCTCAGTTTTAGGCAGTGTCAAATTTAAGATACCGTCTTTATAATCTGCCGTAACTTTAGTATTTTGAATTCGAGCAGATAGAGGAATTATGCGTTGAAACTTACCGTAATTAAACTCACTTTTGATAACGCCTTTTTCCTCAGTTTTAGTTTCAGACTTCCGCTCACCGCTAATGTGAACAGCGTTTTCTGTTACCTGTACATCTAGGTCTTTAGCTTCCAACCCTGGCAATTCTAGCTTCAGATAAATTGCATCTTCAGTTTCTTGTATTTCAGCAGCAGGAACATTGTTCAAGCCTCTATCAAACAATCCAGATGCTACTCCGGTGTCTTGAAATAAACTATTAATTAGATGTTGTACATTGTCAAATTGACTCGAAGTATTTAAACGAATTAGTGTCATAACTATTCCTCGCAGCAGTTAGCTTTTATTTAATTAGTTTTGCACTTCAATCTGTGCTTACATATTCATATTATGTAAAATTTAGCTTGATGTAAATTCGGTTATTAGCACTAATTTATTGATGATTACCGTCCCAAATTAGACAGAGAAAAAAGATTACGGTTTACTCTAATTTTTGTGTTCGGTAAACCGAATAGATAAATTAGATTCACTAATACTTAACCAATAAATCTGCTGATAAATATAAGATAGTTCGTCATTGTGTTGGCGTAAGCCTTCCGCAGGGTACGAAGTGTTCGCGGAGCGTCTCTAAAAGTGCGATCGCAAAGACTGAGATTGCCACGCTTCACTTCATTCCGTACCTTGCGGGTTCTCCGAAGGAGTACGCAATGACATTTTATATTTAATTGCGTCTACTTACAGATATCAAATCTAATACTTTACGCAGCTATTCTCCAAATATCAATTACCTCGAACCCTTTGATACTGCTGTTCTTGCTTATCACATAATGGGTCTTAGCAATTTTGAATTAACTGTCGGATGCCCTCAATGAGATCACCCGAATGGGTGAGGAACAAATCAACCGTTCAGGTGAACTGAGTGCAGGAAGTTTAGACCGACAAAAAATAAGACTCTATTAGTCAAGAATACTAATTGCACTTTACTATAACTAAGGATAATCCTATGAAACTCTCCACCTTACTAGATTCTGTATTCATTGTTGCTTCTATTGCTTTATTACCTGGAATCGGTGGCGCTCAAACACCTGCTAACAATAGTGGCAAACCTATAGTTATCAACTCTAACAATTTATCCACTCATCCTACAAACGTCAGTTACCTCAAACCCTTTGATACTGCATTTCTAGCTTATCAAGGTAATCTGAAAGCCCAGGGAATTCCTAGCGGTAATGCTTTGTTATTTCAATACCAAAAAGGAAGCCTGACTGCACTAGATGTGGTTAAGGCTGCTGTCAAGGCTAAAGAGTTACCAGCACAAGCTTTGAATGATACAGGTTATCTAAACGCTGTCGAATCGGAACTGACATCACTTGATATTAATGGTAATTTATCTAACTAAGTATATAGTTGTAGAGGTTCGTAACGGATTTATGAAATGCTGTACTATCATCTGGTTGCTTTGATAAGAAAATGCGTCATCAGCAAGGAAAAGCTACTTTGTCCCCCGAATCACCATCCCATTAGCAAAAATTACTTTAACCCCTCCAAGCTTGGAGGGGTTTTTAGTTGCTGCTTGTTCTAATCGCCTTCCTGTCCTCAAGGCATCTTTTCGAGAGGAAAGCGGGGGTGCGTGACGTAGCCATCACACTCCTAGAAAAAAGAGTTGGGTAATAAATTATTTACTGTTCTATCAAATTAACGTTGTTAAGTTACTCAGCAGGTGTAGTTGTAAAAAAATTGTAGGTTGGGTGGAGGCTTTGCGTAACCCAACATCCTTATATATGTTGGGTTGCGCTCCGCTCCACCCAACCTACGTCTAATGCACAATTTTTTTGCTTGCCATGCCTCTAGGCTGTGTTAGATATTGTGACGCGAAACAGGAGTATAGATACGTTGCGAAAGCTTTCTCCAGAATCTCCTCTATTTATTGTGTTAATTATTATTAGTTTTCTAGTAGTAACTTTTTCCACTTGGTTATCATCTAAACCATTCGTTTTAAAACCATTTGGGGTTAATGATATTATTCAGTTACTTACCTTACAATTATTTATTTCTTTGTTATTGGAACGCTCTTTAGAAGTTTTTCTAACTACTTGGCGTGGTTCATTTGTCGAACAGTTAGATATTAGTATTCAGCAAGAAAAGGATCTAGTATCTGAGAAGATAAGACTTATGGAAGTCCAACAAAAACAGTTTCCGTCTTTGGAATCAAATCAAAGCAGTGGACTACCGCCTGAAGGAATGAGTTTAGAACAGCAAATAATTCAAAATTATACACAAAGTCAACAAGACGCATTAAAGATATTCAAGCCACAAATGGATGGTATAAATGAAAAAGAGCGTCAAAGAACAGCCTATAAATCTGATACGCGAATAATTGCTCTATGGACATCCCTTTTATTCGGTCTTTTAATTAGTGCAATTGGCATTCGCTCAATTGAACCACTTGTAGTTATTGATTTAGATAATCCCATCCAAGTAGTTATTTTCCGTTGTTTAGATGCATTGCTGACGGGAGGTTTAATCGCAGGAGGTAGCGAAGGAATCCATAAACTCATAAAAGTTTTTCTAGATTTTATGGAAGCTACATCTAAACAAATTAAAAATCAGTGAGGTATTGAGAAAACAAATTTATTGGAAGTCGGCGGGAAACTCCATCTCCTTGTGGGTGCAGAGGGATAGCCGCCCGCCAACTTGGGGCCTTGGGCATTGGGCATTGGAAACTCTTACCCATGCCCGAATGGCACTAAGAAGAGCCTAAAGACTTGTGTCGTCTTGTTCCCAGCCTCCAGGCTGGGAATGTATTTAAAAGAGGCTCTGCCTCTTGTCAAGCTACGGGAGGCGGCGGAGCCTCCCAGAATGGGTAACCAGCCTAGAGGCTGGTTACCAGTCAGAGCAAGGGCTGTATCTTTTCTTAGTGCCATTCACCCATGCCCCATTCCCCATGCCCTAAAACTCCATTCCGCAAGTGGCGTGGAGTTTTTTATCCAAGATTAGCAAAATATTATTAGTGGCATATATTCTTGCACTTTTCTGCATAGCTTGGAAATTCATATCCAATTAAAATAAGCGCATACTTCAATAACTGAAGTTAAGGATCAAGGATACAAGATAAGCTAAACACCTTAAAGGACGGGATTTCTTATAAAGCTTAAGGAAACTTTAATTTGAATGAATTTAGGTGAAAATATGGTAAGCGTAAGTTTCAAAGAACATCAATTTTATGGAAATTTGTCAGTGGAAAAACAACTGGATATTCTTGTTGTCGATGACCATCAATTAATTTTAACTGGGACTCTTGATGTATTAAGTCGAGAGTATCCCAAAGCTACTATTATTAAGGCTCAGACTGGAAAAGAGACACTTTATCAACTTAATTTTCACCAGTTTCACTTGATTGTGATGGATTTATCAATTCCCGATCAGCAAGGGGAGATAGCAGAAATTGATACTGGAATTAAGCTGTTGCAAATTTTACTCCAAGAATATCCTCATCAGAATGTGATGGTGCAAACTAGTTATGTGAAAGCGTTAATTCGGATCAAACACGAGATTGATAATCATCAGGGTGGGTTTGCGATCGCAGATAAAGGATTACCTGAAGATGAAATGCTAATGCGGCTTAATTTGGCGCTTAATGGTGGAACTCACACGAAAGATATCAAAAAGAGTATCGAACTCAAACCAGAATGGTTGGAAGTATTGCGGTTGGCTTTTGAAGAGAGTTTAACAGATAAAGCGATCGCCGAGCAAATGTATAAATCAGAAAGAGCAGTACGTACTTACTGGACGAAAATTCAGGATGTTTTAGGAGTGTACCCTGAAGATTGCAAGCAAGGTGGTAAAAATATGCGAATCCAAACCGAAATTCGTTCCCGTGAAGAAGGTTTAATTGATTAATACGGAGAAAATGAATGCGGAAAAAAACTAGATGAGAAGGAGACTCTGGAATCGCATTTACCAAGAATTTGGGTTGTGGTCTCTTGCTGCACGCCCAGGCATAGTAGTATTGATTTTGGCGATCTTAATACGTATGGTTGGAGGAATGCAATCTTTAGAATGGATGTTTCTAGATACCATGTTACGTCTGCGTCCGGTAGAAAAACTCGATGAACGTGTAGTAATTGTAGGTATTGACGAAAAAGATATTGAATGGGTTAAGCAATATCCAATTCCAGATGAGAAGATTGCAGAGTTACTGACCAAGTTGGAAACTTATAAACCGCTAGCTATTGGGCTGGATATCTTCAAAAATGTGCCTGTAGAACCTGGTGGCAAACAACTAGCGCAGATATTACGAACACATTCTAATATTATTGGCATTGAAAAAGTTTTACAACCCGGAGAAATTTCACCACCCCAGAATTTACCACCCGAACGAGTTGGATTTGTCGATTTACCTAATGATGAGGACAGCAAAAATCGACGCTATTTGTTATATACACCGAATCCTCAGAATATCAATGAAGATAAATATTCTTTAGCATTGCAGTTAGTTATTAAGTATTTCAAGGCGAGAGGAATTGAGTTGCAAACGGGAAAAAATGACCCAAATACAATCAGATTCAGTGAGATTGAATTACCTCGAATTAACCGTAATTTTGGCGGATACGTCAGTGTTGATGATGGGGGAGTGTCAATTTTAATGAACTTCCGCAACCAGAAGCAACCTTTTAATGTTGTGTCGATGCGAGATATTCTCAATGGTCGAGTTAATGCCGAATTATTGCGCGATCGCATTGTCTTAGTTGGCAACCGCAATATGAGCGCAGGGGATATTTTTTATACATCTGCTTTGCCTGATTTAAAATTAAGCGGTCAAATTTATGGCATTGACTATCACGCTCATGTCATTAGTCAAATTCTTAGTAGTGTAATAGATGGCCGAACAATGTTGCATAGTTGGGGAGAGTTCGGAGAGTATACATGGATATTTCTTTGGGGTTTTTTGCCCATCTTTATCGGACGGCTTACCCAATCTGTGTGGAGAAATTTACTGAGTGTGGGTGTAGCTGTATTTTGTCTGTTTGCCTACGGGTATGTAATGCTGTGGGTGTGGGGTGTATGGATTCCTGTAGCACCTAGTTTTCTAATATTAGCCGTAAATGGAGTAGGTTTGAGTGCTTTTGCATTTTACCAGCATGATAAATTTTTGCGATCGCAAATTAACGAACGTCAAAATACTATTCAAAACACTTTTACCGTCATTCATAATGGGCCTTTACAAACCCTTGCCTATGGATTAAAGCATCTGCGTGCTAAAGATGTTCCTTACGAACAACTAGTTGGACAATTTGAAAAACTCGATCGAGAAATTCGGGAAATTGGTGAATTTCTCAAATTAGAAGCATTAACCACGGAAGAAAGCTTGCGTATAGGTAGCGGATTAATACTCGAATTGAACAGACCGTTGCATGATTTATTATATGAAGTTTATTCTAGTACATTAGAACGTCAAGATTTTGAGCATTTTAGAACTTTAAAAGTAAAAATACGCAACTTTGACCCAATTGATGATAAGTATTTAACTATAGAAGATAAACGGGGAATATGTCTGTTTTTAGAAGAAGCTTTATGTAATGTTGGTAAACACGCCGAAGGAGTTAAGCGCATTCAAGCATCAGGTGTTTATAGTGAAAATAAATACAAATTGTGGGTCAAAGATAACGGTTCAGGAATTAAATCTAAGTTAGAAAGCAAAGGCACAAAATATTTCAAAATAGTTGCTAAACAATTAGGAGGAGAATTTCGCCGCGAATCAGTTTCTCCTCGCGGGACTATATGCGAAATTAGTTGGAAACCTATGAAATAATTTCAGATTTGAGATTTTTATGATTCATTTTATGCAAAGGTGCAAGAATTAAAAGTTTTATTTAGATAACCATACAATCAACAACATCACCATGAGTCATCAAAATTTTGTATTTTGGCGAAATCAGCACAGACTTACAAGCTTAGTTGTGGGGGTAGTTTTCCTCATGACTACAGGCCCAGCATTTGCCCAGTTTAAACCACGCGATCGCAAACCAGCTAGCGGACATTCCCGTGCAGGTGGTTCGCGTGGATGTTCAAATAACGGCGATATCCCTCTAACACAGCTTGCACCTCAGACATTTATTGGTAAAACCGCTTCCACCCGTCCGATGTTAGCTTGGTATATGTCAAGTTCCCAAAATGTGCGATTCCGATTGGCTGAATTTGATTCAAGCAACAACCCTAAACAAATTGGCAAAGTTAAAGAAATACCCACAATAGTCGGGATTAACAAACTAGAACTTCCCCAAGATTACCCTGAACTCACAGTGGGTAAAACATATTTATGGCAAATTGCAATTGACTGCGAAAACGGCATAATTGTTAGACGTGCAGAATTTACCGTCACAAATCCTCAATCACTTGCTAAGAAACAATTTACTAGCATTCCCGAAAGCGTAAATTATTATGCTGAAAACGATTTGTGGTATGAAGCGCTGGCAGAAGCATTGAAAGGAACTGATAATGGTAAACTAGGGCAGACTGGGGCAATTTTAGTGAAAAACCTTGCAGAGTCCGAAATATTGATAGGTAACGATGGAGAACAAAAAAATACTCAGCAACGCATCGAATACCTCCAGAAAATTGCTAGCGATCGCTAAGGAAACCCCAAGAAATAAATTATCCAATATTGTGGGGTGGGCAACATGAGTGCCCAGTCCATAGGGCTCTCGTGTCGCCCACCCCACAAGAGTTAATTGAATATTTTTTTATTTGGAAGTTGCTAAATTGATGATTTAGATCCCCGACTTCTTAAAAGTTGTCGGGGATCTAGTCCTACAGAAAAAATAGGGAAATCGAAATTATGAAGATTTTGCGGTTTAGCGTCGCAGGATGCGTGGGAGCATTAGCAGTTTCTATTCATCCTACTTTTGCTCAGTTAATTCCTGATAACAGCTTGGGAAAAGAGCGATCGCAGATCATTCCTCTTAATCCAAATAATGACCGCATCGAAGGCGGTGCATCTCGTGGCACTAACCTATTTCACAGTTTTCAAGATTTTAACGTCGGTGAGGGTCGAGGGGTTTATTTCGCCAATCCACAGGGGATAACAAATATATTTTCTCGCGTTACTGGTGGGAACTCATCAAATATTTTCGGGACTTTGGGCGTATTAGGTAATGCGAATTTGTTTTTGCTCAATCCCAATGGCATTGTGTTTGGGAAAAATGCCAGTTTGAATTTGCAGGGTTCTTTTTTAGGGACAACAGCAAATAGTTTAGTCTTTCCCAATGGGGTAGAATTTAGCGCCACAAATCCCCAAGCACCACCGTTGTTAGCTATCAATGTGCCAATTGGCTTGCAGTTTGGTTCGCAACCCGGAAGCATTACTAGTCAAGCGGTTGGTCGGTTGAGTGTTGGCTCTGGTAGCACCCTAGCACTTATGGGCGGTGAAATTGCCTTAGATGGTAGTTATTTGTTTACTCAAAATGGACAAGTGAAATTGGCAGCAGTCAGTGGAGATACAACCGTTGGGTTGAATGTCAATGGCTCGTCCTTGGGTTTTAAGTTACCAGAAAATTTCGGACGCGCACCTATCAACTTAACGAATAGTAGCTTCATTGTTGCAAGTGGCAATAGTGCAATTGAACTATTTGGGGGCGAGATTGGGCTAAACGGTTCGTTTATTTTCGGTAGCAATGGCGGCTCAATTTTTGTTGATGCAACTCAACTTAATTTAGATAACGGCGCTGGAATTCAGAGTGCTACTTCTGGTGCAGCAAAGGGTGGTGATATTCAAATTCAAGCCAGCGATGCAGTAACTCTTGCTAACAGTAGTGCGATTTTTTCCATCAGTAGTAGTTCAGCTACGGGTGCGGGTGGTGATGTTACTATCAATGCGGGGAAAATCACAATTACCGGAGATGGTACAGCGCAAAATAGTAGTGGGATCTCGGTAATTACCATTGGTGAAGGTAATGGAGGAAATCTCACCTTGAATGCAACAGAGTCTGTCAACGTCAATGGTGGCTTTATCGGTGTTGGGTCTGGAGGTGCAGGTAATGCAGGAAACTTGACTGTGCGATCGACAGATGCTGTCAATATCACTGAGAAAGGCTCTTTAAAACTCGGAAGCTTAAGTTCGGGTTCAACAGGTAATTTACGGATTGAAACAGGCACTTTGCGACTTCAAAACAATTTATTAGGGGAGGGAGTAACAGCACTTTCATCTGGTGGTGGAAATGTCGGTTCTATTTTCATTCAGGCTCGGAATGCCGTTGAGGTGACTAAAAGTAATATATCTACAGGTATTGCTACACCATTTGGAAGTACAACTCAAGCAACAGCAGGGGATATTACCATTGAAACCCAGCGACTCAATCTCAAAGATGCGGGTTATATCAGTACAGATACTTCTAGCAGTGCAAATGCAGCTAACATTTTTATTAAAGCTAGTGAATACGTAGAGATTAGCGGTTACTCTAGCTATGTATCAAGCCGTACATCTTCTGGCTCAGGAAATGGAGGTAATGTAACGATTGAAACACCTCGATTCACTGTCAGTCAAGGAGGACATATAAGCACCACATCCCTTGAAAGCAGTGGCAACGCCGGAAATATTACCATCAGCGCCAAAGATGTAGAATTGGATGGGTTTATTTTCGTACCTAAAGAACAGTTTTTGGCTAGACTAGACCAAGCTACTGCGGAAGAATTTTTGTCTGAGCCTCTAACACAAGAAATTCTGTCTCGGTTCGGGGGTTTTTATGAGATAAGTAACTTATCCTCGAATGTTCAGGGAAGTAATACCGATGTCCGGGGCGGCACAATAACTATTGACACGGAAAGGTTGCGATTGAGTAATGGTGGAAATATATCAACCTCAGTGTTATTGGGACAGGGACAAGGGGGTAATTTGGTGGTTCATGCCACTGATTCTATTGATATTAGTGGGGTTGGTGGAGAAGGATTAAATGGTTCAGCACCATCAGGTTTATTTGCCGAATTACAAACGCGAGGAATTGGTTCTGGGGGAAGCATTGACGTTATAACAGGACGCTTAAACCTCAGCAATAACGGACAAATTTCTGCCTCCACATTCAATCAAGGTAATGCAGGAAATATTGGGATTAATGCCAATCAAATTGATTTACGCGGAAGTAGTTATATCAGAACTCAGGTTGACAGTGAAGCTAAAGGCGATGCAGGCAATATCAGCATCAAAACTCAACTATTAAATGTACAAGCAGAATCACAGATATCATCGGCAACTTTCGGAAATGGAAACGCAGGTAATTTAACGGTAAAAGCTGATAACATTATCCTGACTGGTTCAGACGGTGAGTTTGCAACTGGCTTACTATCATCAGTTGACGAAGGGGCTAATGGTAAAGGTGGTAATATAGATGTTACTACCAATCGCCTGACTGTACGTGATGATGCTGAAATTGTCTCAGGCAGCTTCGGTACAGGTGACGCTGGAAATATCAGAATTAAGGCTAATTTTCTGGAAATTCTTGGTAAAGGTAGCGGTATTGCTTCTTTCACAAATGCAGGTAATGGTGGTAACATTACGCTAGATATCGCTGATTTATTATTGTTGCGCGGTGGCGGTTTGATTTCAACCACCGCAGGTAGAAGCCAAGCTGGTGGCAATGGCGGTAATATCAATATCAACTCTAAATTTATCGTCGCCATCCCCGAAGAAAACAGCGATATCAGCGCCAATGCATACACTGGTTCCGGTGGAAGAGTCCAAATTAACTCGCAAGGTATCTTCGGTATCGAGTCGCGTCCAAAACCAACCGAAAAAAGTGATATTACTGCAAGTTCGGAATTAGGCGTTTCAGGTACAACAAATATTAACGCACCCGATACCACTTCCATTCAAAACAGCTTTACCGGATTATCACCAAACGTCATCGATACTAATGCACTGATTGCTAATAGTTGCGTTGTTCGCAGTCCCAAACAAAAAGGTACATTCTTCATCACTGGTTCTGGTGGTTTACGGAATAGTCCGGGGGATGGATTAATTTCAAACTATTCGACTGGTGAGGTGCGTAATGTTGAACCAACATCGCCAACTTGGAAAAAAGGCGATCGCATAGTTGAACCACAAGGGCTTTATCGACTTGCTGATGGACGCTTGGTACTCAGTCGAGAATGTCAGTAATGAGTAATGAGTAATTTTTTGCTGGAGGGTATACACAAGTCGTTCTCATTTTTCGTTACCATAACTCAATACGCTTGGGTTAAGGGCTACGGCAAAAATTTTGGGTTTTCGAGATGCGATAAATCATCACAAAGACGCGATAAATCGCCGTCTCTACAAAAGAAAGATTATTGTAGAGACGGCGATTCATCGCGTCTCTTGTCTTAACCGAACAGTAATTAGCATTAAAGCCAATTACCGATCGCAATCATTGGTGCCCAATAGGCAGGATTATTATATGTGGGATTCATCTCTTCAGATGGTGGTAAATTCTGAGGATGAATCATTTTAATTTGGGCTTGTTGTAATGCCTCTGCAATACTCATGCCAGCGTTACGATAGTTGGTGTAAAATGTTTTGACGAGTTCCGATGTCGATTCATCTGTGACACTCCACAAAGATGCGATCGCACTTTTAACTCCAACTTGCAATGCAACTCCAGCTAATCCTAGTGTGGCACGATCGTCGCCAACTGCGGTTTCACAGGCAGTCAATGTCAGTAGTTCGACGCCATCTGATTTACTGTTGAGGTTTCGCAGTGAGTTTTCTAATTGGCTGATGGTAAGTTTTTGGTTTTTGCCTGTAACAATAAAGGTGTCTTCAGGAATTATCCCAAATTGAGCGTGACTAGCTATGTGGACAATGGGATATGTGGTTTTGTCAAGTGTTTGCTGAAAACTTTCGGGGAAAAAGTTTTGATCGATCAATTCGGTATGATTAGGAAATATACTTTGAACTGCACTCACTTCATCGGGAACAGCAGTAAGTGCATCAAAAGTTTTGCCGTCGATTATGGCTTTTTCTGTTAAACCCAAAATTAACGCTTTTTGTGTACTGCGATCGCGTGCTTTGGGTGTGGTAAGTCGTAAACTGGGAGTTGTGGCAATTGCATAAGTTTCAACTAAATATTTCTTTTCTTGGCTGTCATAAAGTGCTGCCATTGGTACACTACGCAAAAAACCATCCTGAATAAATACGAGGGTTTTGACTTTCTCTGGTTTGATATCCGATAGCATTGGGCGAATGATCCAATCATAAAGCTCTGCCGCAGTTGTTGTATCGTAGTTAAATTCTTCTTGCCCTTTAACTAATCCTGTGCGAAACTCGGCAATCTTTTTCTGTAGCTTGTGGCTGCTAACTATTTTGTTTGTACCTTCTTGATTTGGGTCTTCAATCCACTTAAATTTAGTTGCCTGATTGGGTAACTGCAATAATATCCCGGTTTTGTCCTCTAAAATTATCGAACTCAAAAACCCAGTATTCTGAAAGGCTACACTATTATCTTTGAGGAGTTCTCCTACCTGTTTGGGATTCAAGGCACTTAAAATGCAATCATTACCAAAATAATTTTGTAATTCTGCTAGTTTTAAAGCATCAATGGTTTTAACTACTGCGGATAATTCATTCGCACGTTGTTCACTTGCAATTGCCCCAACTCCTAGCAAATCGAGCCGCGACTGTGCCAATGTTTGGTATAGTGGTCGCACAACATCGCGGAAGTCAAATTGTACATCCCGTTCGGCGGTCAAAATATCGCTGCGGATATCTTCTAGAGTATCAAATGCTCGTTGATAAGATGCGATCGCTTCTTCTTGTTGCTTTTCTCGATCTAAAATACGTCCGGCTTGCCACTCCCACAAATACAAGCTATCTTTTGCACTCAATTTGTTATCTGCTGCGACGATCGCCGCTTGGGTATATTTTAATGCTTTTTTATTCTTTAATGCTTTTTCATTATCTGAGCTACATTCCCAGAAATGACCCAAAGCACCATTAGAATAAGAAATTAGACGATTATCTTGTAATTTTTTACTTGTTAATATTGAGTTTTCCAGCAAATTCAACTGCATATTACTAGATAAAACTAGTTGAGTTGGACAGTAGGTAAAAGGTGAAGTTCCTTTAGCATCGCGCTGCAAGTATGCTAAATCAATTTCCCCATAGATTTTTGTGGCTGAATCTGGCAAAGTTTCAAGAACTTTTAAAGCATTTTTAAGGGTTTTATCAAACTCCTCGTTATTAATAATTTTGCTTTTATTTGTCTGG
This sequence comes from Nostoc sp., assembly GCF_036917975.1. GTDB lineage: Bacteria > Cyanobacteriota > Cyanobacteriia > Cyanobacteriales > Nostocaceae > Nostoc. Next base: position 51,804 of record NZ_JBALEJ010000041.1, on the reverse strand, counting down.
GAACCCAACTGAATTAAATTTAATAATCCCCGCATCTCTGCTATAGGTTGTTTTTCATTGCGGGCGAACTTGATACTATCCTGAAAATATTTATTGGCTGTTTTGTAGTCATCTACAGACTTTTCAGTAAACTCTTTTTCTTTACTCAAAATGCTAGCCTTATTTGCAGAATCGGCTTGTAACTCTCGTAATTGACCGCGACTTTTGTAAGCATTGCCTAAACTATTAAATACCAAAGATTTATATTCTGGTGAAATTTTTTGTGCCGCATCTAAATAATAAATTGCTTGGTCGTAACTTCCAATTAAGCGATATGCTTCACCGAGAATGCCTAAAGCTGCAACCTGTCCGCGTTTGTCATTGTATTTGGTGGCAATTTGTACAGCACTTTCTGGAGTGCATTTTATTTGCTGACTTGGTTGATTTTCGGAAATTTTTGGTTTATCTACTAGTTGACCACACAAAAGTGCGATCGCTTTGCGGGGTTGTCCCAAATTGCTGTAAACTTGGGCTAGTTCTGACTTCATCCGTCCCACTTGCTCGATATTTGCGACAGCGCCATAGTCACGAATTGCTGCTGATAAGGATGCGATCGCTTCTTTATTTTCTCCTACTTGTTGGTAAGCACGTGCTAAATTTTCATTCACAACCGCCGTAGCTGACGGATTATTTTTATCTTGATTTAATGCCTCTTGCCAATTTTTGATCGCATTAAAGAAATTTCCAGCATTATAGTCTTTAATTCCTTGTTCGACTAGTGCAGTGGCATTTGGCGTTTGTGCAGATACAACTTGTCCAAATAATAAACAAATTAGGATAGTTACTAAAAATAGTATTTTAATAAATCGATGATGATTTAGTTTTTGGTATCGCTGAGTGAAGAGATAAATTAGCTTTGTGCAGAGTCGCAAAGGTACAATAAGTAAGCGTTTGAGATATTTGTTTTGTAATTTCATAGCTTTTATAAGAAGAATTCAGAACTCAGGTTATAAATTGTCATTGCGAGCGCAACGTAGTAGAGAGAAGCAATCCCATATCTTGCGATTGCTTCACTACGCTGTCGCTTCATTCGCAATGACAAACATGTTCTTGCAAAATTGGGATGCTCCCGGTTAAAAGCGTGTGGAATGGTGTCTCGTTACTAGTATTAAATATACTGCCTTAAAACTCTATCCCTTTATGGGTAGAGTATTCTGAATTCTGACTCCTGGTTTATTTTTTAACTTACCAGAAATAGGCATTAAAAACTTAGCTTTCGGAAAACGTGCAGTTTTCTGCAATTTATAGCGCTTCTCGTTCGGATGCAATACACTTTGACCTCACTTCCATTGCTCTCTCCTAAAAGGAGAAAGGCTTTGAATTTTAGTCCCCAACGCCTAGAAGGGAAGGGCTAGGGGTTAGGTCTGTATTCTAAATACTAGCATTTGAAGTGCGATCGCTTTTATTAACCCAAGCATGAAAAATCGCATTTTGACGATTTGCACTTTTATGCAATCATCAAGAAAATTATTATGGTATTTTAATTAAATAATAATATCCTCTTCCCGGCTGAAATCTGGGAACACAATCTAGAGTATTTATTAACATCATACCTGCTAGATTAATTATTAAACATAAGTCGGATATCTGGGTATTTTATCCTCTCAGATACCCAATGGTGACTTGCAAAAATTTAGACCATATCTTTTACAAATCTTACACATTATATATCAACAATGGGTTCCTACCTCCGGTTTCAAAAGCTTTTTTTCATATTACTTACCTGCATCAGCATCACTCCACTTGCAGTATTTGCCCAATCGACACCCCCATCGGGAGTCACAATTCCCCCCAATACACCGGGGAAAGTGGAAGAAACTATTCCTCAACCATCACCGACACCAACTATTCCTCCCACACCACCGACACCAACTGTCCCCATACTCCCATCACCTCCACAAGAAAATCTACCCGATACAAATTTTCCCAGTAGTGAAGAGTTCTTTGTCAAAGAAATTCAAGTTACAGGCTATTCTGTTTTAAAAGATGAAATCATCAAGTTAAAACAGCCCCTAGAAAATAAAAACATCACATTTGAGCAGTTATTACAACTGCGATCGCAAATCACCAAACTCTATGTTGATAATGGCTATATTACCAGTGGTGCATTTATTCCCAACAATCAAAATATTGCTAGCGGTGTCGTGCAAATCCAGGTTGTGGAAGGCGAACTGGAAGGAATTTCAATTTTAGGGTTAGAAAGATTGCAAACTGCATACGTGCGTTCCCGGATTGAACGGCTAGCAGGTAAGCCTTTAAACCAAAAACGTCTCGAAGAAGCGCTGCAATTATTACAACTTGACCCCGTGATTGGACGAGTTAATGCTGAGTTAACCGCAGGTAGCACACCAGGTAACAATATTTTACAGGTGACAATTACCGAATCACCACCATTTCACGCTGGGGTTGTCTTTGCCAATAACCAATCCCCTAGCGTTGGTTCAGAACAAGGGAGTATTTTTATTGCTCACGATAATTTCTTAGGGTTTGGGGATAAATTCAGTGCTGAATATGCTGGTAGTGAAGGTTTAGACATTTACAATATCAGTTATTCTATTCCCTTTAACGCCCTAGATGGAACCATTGGTGTCCGCTACAGCAACAGCGCTAGCCGGATTATTGAAAGCGAATTTCGTGACTTAGATATCCGCAGCGAAGCCGAAACCCTTTCTTTTAATATCCGTCAACCGTTAATTCACACCCCAAACAGAGAATTTGCTCTAGGTTTTGCATTCGATTTACGGCGCAGTCAAACCTATATACTCAATGATATTCCCTTCTCCTTTACCGAAGGCCCCGAAAATGGGGAATCAAGAGTTACAGTAATTCGCTTTTCCCAAGATTGGTTACAACGTAATGCTAACAGTGTCTTGGCGGCGCGATCGCAATTTAGTTTTGGCATTGATGCTTTTGATCCAACTATCAACGATAGTGGTACTGACGGGCGTTTTTTCTCTTGGGTGGGACAATTTCAATGGGTACAAAAGCTATCTCCCCGGATTTTGATGCTTGCCAAAGTTAACACTCAGCTTACTCCTGATTCCTTACTTTCACTGGAAAAAATTAGCATTGGGGGAGTAGATACAGTCCGCGGCTATAGTCAAAATCAACTTGTCGCTGACAATGGAGTAGTTGGAGGTGTGGAAGTTCGTATTCCCCTAGCATCGACTGTGGAAACACTACAGCTAATACCATTTTTTGATATTGGTACAGCTTGGAACAATCGCGGTATTAATGCTGACCCGCAAACCATTGCTAGCTTAGGGTTGGGTTTAAACTGGCAACCTTTGAACGGTTTAGTATTGCGTGCAGACTATGGTATACCATTGATGGGCACAAGCGATCGCGGTAATTCACTGCAAGATAATGGCTTTAATTTTTCAATCCGCTATCAGCCATTTTGATATTTTTTTGATTTTGATATTTAAGTTAAAGAGCAACAAAACACTTGTAGAGACGGCGATTTATCGCGTCTGTATAACGTGCCGGTTTTTTAGACGCGATGAATCGCGTCTCTACATGAGGGCTTTCTGGCTTATCCCAAGCGTGGGGTGAAACTGGATCTGACTTGTGTGTACACCGTAGCCTTTTTAAGGCGGGCTAGGGGGGATCAGTTAGTGCCTAAAATCACGGCTAACCACTTTTCAAACAACCTCTAAGACTAATGGTTTCATTCTAGTATCTATAATCACGATATAATCCAAACTGACTTGATAAATTGCTAATTACACGAACAAAATAAGGCATAGCAAATTTATCCAAGCAGGTAGATTATCTGATGACTATTCCAGAATCAATTAAACAATTCATTACATGGATACAAGGTTTTGACCATACAACAGGTTTAATACATACTAGATATAATTTAATAGAGAAAATTATCAGACACCATCTAGATTTACAGGATATTTTAGAAGAATATGATTTTGAGCCTTCTATAATGCGTGAAGGATATCATTTAGTTGTTGTGAAACCAAAAGTTGCGATCGCCTGTAATTTACCCAAAAATTTTAGCGAAGGTAATTGTCAAATAGAGTTCAGTAGTATTCTTTTTAAATATCTAAAAATTCACTTAAATCATCAAGATATTTTGGGTCAATTAATGACTGGATTGCACACTCAGCCATGTTGGGGATGTCGTCGTTTTTTGAAACAGTTAGATGAAAATAATTTCCAAGTAAATTTGGGTCAAGCAACAATCATTTTATCGAATTTAGAAGTAACAGAATTGTGTTTGTGTATTGATGAAGTTTGCCAAGAATATAAAAGTTTAATAATAGAATTTGAAAATGCTTTAGAAACATGGGATTTTGAATTCGCCAAGCTTTCAGAAAATCGAGGTTTTGTCCTTTTTTCTGTAATCCAAGAATTATGGGAGTTAATGCAACAGTTTGCTAATGAATTTGATTATACTAAAGGTAAGTCAGAATGGCATCTATTTCACAGAGAGAATAGATCAATTCGCGTGAGTCAAGGAATTCGCGATCATACATTTATTTTCCCAAAACTAGATAGTGACTTATCTTTATCGCCTCAGAATCAAATTCATATAATCTATGAGCTAAATCATCTTAATTTACAATCTATTGAGACAGAGAAATTTAGCTTATGGCAGCAAGATATCGGTATACGAGGAACCTGGACGGCTAGGTATACCAGACAGTGGTTATTAGAAAAATATATTCCCAAAGTAATTAATTATTATTCAGAAATGTCTCAACTATCTGAAGCTGAATTGCTAGCCAAAATCACAAATTACACAAGCGAACGTGCGGTGATTAAGGAAATTGATCATATCAGGAATTTAGTACCTTATCTCCATGACATACAATCTTGGCTACATATATATGTGGAAAATATTGCTGCTTCCCTCTTGCAACCATATTACCAAGCCTATACAAATTTAGTGCGTAATACAGATTCTTCCATAACAGGCATAGACTATATTATTGGAAATTTACGGAGAGTTGAATGGAAAAATACGCAAGAAGAAAATTATAGTAATTTCACAGACTGGAAAAACTTAACTTTTAAATATGCTATAGATTGCTTAGATAAGCAAGTAACAAGAATCTATAATTGTGAATATGAAAATAGTTTAAACGCAGATTTAATAACTCGGATATTTATTTGGATTCTAGAAAATGGGAAAATTTCTTTTTCACAAGCTCAGTTAAATGCTGGTAAACAGGCTTTGCTACCACTTTGGGAACAAAGTCGCTTTGAAATGCGCCATGTGTATCCTAACAGACATCTCCGAAAAAGAATGTAGAGACGTAGCAGTGCTACGTCTCTACAAGGGTTCTGGGTAACGCATCTTTAATTTCTGGAGATGTCTAATCGCTAAAGCTACATAATCTGCTGTAAATTTAAGACAAATCGGGGCAAATTTTTCTTGTTGTTCTGGAGTTAAAGCATTCCATCGCTCAATTTTCACCCAAGAAACATCAGGAGAACGCTCTGCTGCCTCTCGTCAAGCCCCTGGAGGCGGAGCCTCCCAGAATCCGTTCCCAGCCTGGAGGCTGGGAACCAGTCAGGGCAAGGGTTATATCTTTTCTTAGTGCCATTCGTACAAGTACTTAGAATTATCCTTCCCGTTGGCGTCAGCCTGCCATTATTTTCATGGGCTTTTCCCCATGACGTGAAAAGTCAGAGCTAATCATCCCTTCGTTTAGTAGCGTCTTTTTTCCTTCCCATGTCTTAACAAGCATCTATTGTGGGCATCATAATCCCAAGCCCAATAAATATATCAGCTAGCAGCCAGGAAATTCTTTGGCAGCAAGTTTTTTATTTACAACTTATAGTATCAAGCGATGGCAGATAGTTTTAGAGGTTATTTCTTTGTTTCTCGATCTAGTTTTTACACTGAGTTTATTTTGGGATGTCTACAGATTAAATTGGGATTAATTTATAGCGTCGGTATTTGGATATTATCAGAAGCTAAGTTACAAGCTGCCCAAGCACATCAAAACTGGAAATTATCTTCAGAATTGACTGAGCGAGTTACCACAGTAAATAATCCTGAGTCAGTAAAGCAATACTCAAGACCCCTTCCCTATCGATTACCTATTTTGATGGCAGCACCCGAAAACTTCAATCCTGATTTGCGATTACCGCCAGCGCTACCCGAACCACCGCAGAATTCCAGCCCGCCAAAAACTTCCACAGAACCAAGAACACCGGATGCTGTTTTAGAAAGTATTGATACGGATTATCACTATGAGTCAGACAACTTTGGCCAAACTAATTTTTTCCTCGAACCAACGATTCAGTTTCGATTGAGTAATGGCAATAAAATATTTTTTAGGACAGGTTTTAACTATTTTGGGCAACGCGGTGTTGAATCAATTACCAATTTTCCCTTGCAAGTTGGATGGCAAGGAAAAATTGGGCAAGTGACTCTGCAAACAGCAGCCGGGGTTGATATGTTCAATCATTTACCCACAGCTATCAATCTCAATGCTAAGGTAGAGGCTCCCATTTCGCCGCCGCAAATTTCGACATCAGGTCAATTGCTATCGGCGGTAGTACTATCAGGTAATTTAGAACAAGGGCTTTATAAATCTAATGTCCGAACTTTAGAAAATCAAATTACTGCTTGGCGACTTGGGCCTGATTTATTTTGGCAGATTGACCGTAACACCAGCTTATTTTCATCATTGCGTTTGGGTAACTACAACGATGGTAATTCTGATGTGCAGTCTTTTAGCCGATTAGAGCGCAAGTTCGGACAATTATCTGTGGCAGCTAACTTATTCACTTGGAGTTTCGATCGCGATTTAGAACGCACAAGCGGCTACTTTTCTCCACCAGACTTCCTAGTTTACAACGGTGAGGTGGCTTGGGAAGGAGATATTGCTAATTTCTTACGCTGTCGTCTCGCTGCCAACTTAGGACGGCAGCGACTTAAAGGAGAATTTGACAATGCTAATACTTATCAAACACGCTGTACGGTAAAGCTGTCGCCCAATATAGAAGCAGACTTGGGCTATAGCTTTAGTAATGTCCGCAATCAAGAAACCGGGGGAAGTTCCTACGGTAGTGATTCTTTGACAGGACAGTTGCGGGTCAAATTTTAGGGGGCAAGGGGCAGGAGGCAGGGGGCAGGGGGCAGGGGCAGGAGAGAAACCCTTATAAATACGTCAGATTTAGGTAAATGAGATACAAAATTTAATAAAAAGTCATATACCAAGAGATTTTTAGCCCTATTCCCTACTCCCCATTCCCTACTCCCCATTCCCTCCTGTAATTCAAAATCTAAAATCCAAAATGGTATAAGGCTGAAGAATGAAAGCACCATTACCTGATAACGAAACACAGCGAATCGAATCTCTTTTGCAGTATAAGATTCTCGATACTCCAACGGAAGCTGCCTTTGACGATCTTACCCGTTTAGCCTCATATATTTGTGGGACTCCCATTGCCTTAATCAGTCTAATTGATACTAATCGTCAGTGGTTCAAGTCAAAGGTTGGTTTGGATGCTCTAGAAACACCCAGAGATGTGTCATTCTGCGCCCATGCTATTATGAAGCCGGAAATTTTTGTTGTGCCTAATGCAACAGAAGACGAAAGGTTTGCGACAAATCCGTTTGTTACCTCCGCTCCAAATGTTCGGTTTTATGCTGGTGTACCCCTGACTAACCCCGAAGGATATGCGCTAGGAACCCTTTGTGTAGTTGACTATGTACCAAGAAATCTCTCTCCAGAACAAGTTGAAGCACTACGAATTTTAGGCCGCCAGGTAATCAAGCAACTAGAAATGCGGCGCAGTTTAGCAAGTTTGGTTTTGGCAAGTGATGCCCGCAAACAGGCGCAGAAGACACGCAAAGAATTTTTAAAAAAAGTTGCCGCCGGGTTTGGATTGGCATTGGCAATTTTAGTCTTGATTGGCACGATTTCGTATCAAAGTACGCAAGCGTTAATTGATACTAGTAAAAAGTTGGACAATACCCAATTGACAATCAACAATTTGCAAGAACTGCTTTCTAACATCAAGGATGGGGAAACGGGACAACGCGGTTATATACTCACTAAACAGGATGCATATCTAAAACCATATCAGAAAGCAATTGCCAAACTTGCTCCTGAAATTAAGGAGCTAAGAAAATTAACAGCAGATGATTCTAGGCAACTGAGTCAACTCGATACCCTTGAACCCTTAATTGCAGTCAAACTGAACGAACTGAAAAAGACTATCGACTTACGCCAGAATTTAGGATTAGATGCTGCATTGGAGGTAATAAATACAAATCAGGGAAATAACTTAATGAGTGATATCCGCAATATCATTCGTGAGATGGAAAAGAAAGAGACAGAAGAACTTCAGCAGCAGTTAAAAATCACCAAAAATAGCGCCCGTAATACTCTTTTGATGCAGGCGATCGCTATTTGCCTAAGTTTTCTGATTTTGGCTATAGTCTACTACTTTATCTATCGTGAGGGAAAAGAGCGGAAATTAACAGAGGAAACACTGAAAAAAGAACGCAACTTTATCTCAGCAGTTCTGGATACAACCAGCGCTTTGGTCATAGTTCTTGACTCTAAAGGGCAAATTGTTCGCTTCAATCAAGCTTGTGAACAAACCACTGGTTATTCATTTGATGAAGTGAAAGGAAGGCATTTCTGGAATCTGTTTCTCATTCCTGAAGAGATAGAGCCGGTGAGAGCAGTTTTTGAGGAGTTACGAACTGGTGAAAGCCCTAATAAATACGAAAACTATTGGGTAACGAAAGATGGCAGTCGGCGGCTGATTTCTTGGGCTAACACTACCTTACGAGACTATGAGGGCGACGTTGAATACGTTGTTGGCACAGGGATTGATATCAGCGATGTCTCTGAGGAACTGCGCTTACGCAAACGAACTGAACAGCATCTAAAAGCAGAGTATGCTACAACTCGCGTCTTAGCAGAGTCAACGACAATCAACGAAGCCATGCCCCAAATTCTGCAAGGAATCTGCGAAAGTTTGGGATGGGATTTAAGTGAATTTTGGATGGTAGATCAGCGAGCAAATCTACTGTCCCTGTCAAATTCATGGTATGAAACTTCGCTGCAAATGCAAGAATTTGACATCTTCAGTCGGCAGATTACATTTACCCCAGGAATTGGGCTACCTGGCCGTGTCTGGGCTAGTGTTGAACCTGTATGGATTGCTGATGTTGTTAAAGATCAGAATTTCATCCGCTCGGAAATCGCTGCCCAAGCAGAACTGCATGGAGCTTTTGGTTTTCCGATCCGTAGCGATAAAAAAATCATTGGTGTCATTACTTGCTTTAGCCATGAGATCCAGCAGGCTGACTCAAATTTGGCAAAAGTTATGAATTCGATTGGTGAGCAAGTAGGGCAGTTTATCGAGCGCAAGCAGGCAGAAGAAGAACTCCAACGCCAAAACTTGCGATCGCAACTATTTACTGAAATCACCCTCAAGATTCGTCAGTCTTTGCAAATCAAAGAAATTCTCCAAATCACTGTTACTGAAGTTCAAAAAATTCTCCATAGCGATCGCGTTTTGATTTATCAACCTTTAACAGATGGATCTGGAACCACTCTTGTTGAGGCAGTAGTTTCTGGCTGGCTGGCAATCAAAGAGAAAAAGTTCACCGATGCTTACTTTGAAGCCGAATACATACAACAATACTATCTACAGCAGTACCGTCAAAAACGGAATCTGGGGCTTGCTGACTTAGATATAGTTGAAGCCCAAAAAAACCACATCGAATTACTGCAACAATTTGGAGTCAAGTCTAATTTAGTCATACCCCTGCTTGTCAAAGAAGAACTCTGCGGTTTACTGATTGTCCATCAGTGTGGCAGTACCCGCCACTGGTCTAGCTTTGAAACTCATCTTTTACGGCAAATCGCTGACCAAGTAGGTATTGCTTTAGCCCAAGCCCAAATGTTAAATGCAGAAACTCAACAGCGCCGAGAACTGGAAATTGCCCGACAACAAGCTGAATTAGCTTCTCAAACCAAAAGTGCCTTTTTGGCCAATATGAGCCACGAAATTCGGACTCCGATGAATGCTGTGTTGGGGATGACAGGTTTAATGTTAGAAACTCCCTTAAACTCAGAGCAACGGGATTTTATCGAAACAATTCGCATTAGTGGCGACGCTCTCTTAAGCCTAATCAACGAAATTTTGGATCTTTCCAAACTTGAGGCCGGGGAGATGATGCTAGAAACTCTAGATTTTGACTTATCTACCTGTGTAGAAGAGGTGTTGGAATTATTGGCTCCCCCGTCTCATAACAAAGGATTAGAAATTGCATCGTTAATCTATCCCAACGTCCCTATCCACCTCCAAGGCGATGCTGGCCGCTTGCGGCAAATTCTGATGAATCTGATCAGCAATGCGATCAAGTTCACCAGCGACGGAGAGGTAGTATTACGAGCAGAACTGCGATCGCAAACCTCTACTACAGCTACCATTTATTTTGCCGTCATAGATACCGGTCTTGGCATTACCCCTGAAGACCAATGCAAACTCTTTAAGCCATTTACCCAAGTAGATGCTTCCACCACCCGTAAATATGGCGGCACAGGTTTGGGATTAGCCATCTGCAAGCAACTGGTAAGCTTGATGGGAGGAGAAATGGGCGTAGAAAGTCGATTAGGGAAAGGATCTAAATTTTGGTTTGAAGTAACTCTCGCCAAGCAACTTTACCCTATTTCTTCAGAAAGCGATCCCGAACTTTTACTGAATCGGCGCTTATTAGTGGTGGATGATAATGCTACTAATCGTAAAATCATTCACCATCAAGCTACCCGTTGGGGGATGCTGGTAGATCAGGCGGCTTCGGCTACTACTGGTCTTAAAGCTATTCAGGAGGCTGCCAAGCAAAAAAATCTCTATGACATCGCTGTGATTGATATGCAGATGCCAGAAATAGATGGCATGACTTTAGGAGAACAAATTAAGGCAAATCCCGCGATCGCTGGGCTACCTTTGATTATGCTTACCTCTACTAATCAACGCGATGAAATCCAGCGATCGCTAAAAATCGGATTTGCGGCTTATTTAGTCAAACCTGTTAAGCCATCCCGACTCCTCGATACCATCATGACTATCTTAGGAAGGCAGCTAGAAGAAAAGGAGGCAGGAGGCAGGAGGCAGAAAGCAGGAGGCAGGAGGCAGGATTTCAAACTGACTCCTAACCCCGGACTTCTGGCTTCTAATTTTCATAAATTAAGAATTCTCTTAGCCGAAGATAATTTGGTGAATCAGAAAGTTGCTTTGAAGCAACTCCAAAGCCTTGGTTATAGTGCTGATGTTGCTGGCAATGGTAAAGAAGTTTTGCAGTTATTAGAACAAATTCCCTACGATTTAATTCTGATGGATTGTCAAATGCCAGTTCTTGACGGTTTAGAAACGACAAAAGAAATTCATCATTGGCAAGAAAGCAGCTTTGTTAGTGGTCGTCGTCCTATAGTAATTGCGATGACAGCTAATGCCATGAAAGAAGACCAAAAAATGTGTCTAGATGCCGGCATGGACGACTATCTGAGCAAGCCAGTAATGAAAGAAAAATTGGCCGCGATGCTACAGCGTTGGGGAAGTTTGATATTCATGCTAAAAGAAACATCTGTCAAAGAGCAGACGGTTTCTACAACAGATGTCGATTCAGTTGACCTCCCAATTGATTGGGAACGCTTACATCAACTCTCAGAAAATAATTCAGAATTTGAATTAGAACTACTGCAAATATTTGTTGAAGATATTCAACCTCGTCTAGAGGTTATAAAAGTAGCGATCGCAACTCATAACTTTGAGCAAATAGCACAAGAAACCCATCAAATTAAAGGTGCTAGTGCCAATATGGGAGTTACAACCATGCATCTAGCAGCAGAAAAATTAGAAAAACTAGCTTATAACCAAGAGCGTCGAGGTACTAGTAACTTAATCTTAGAGTTAGAAGACTTTGTTAAACACATCCAAAAATTCTTGAACGCTAAAAATAGTAATGCCAAAACATGAAAAAATAATAATGCGTAAAATCTGTGTCTAGTGCGGTGCGAGTGCAACTCCCACAGATTAAAATTCGATTTTACTTTCAACGCGAATCAGCGAGTTTAATGAAAACGGATTTACAGCATAAGGTTCAACAGATCAAGTTTTTTCTAAATCAGCATCCAAATAAACATTTAAAAAATATAGGTTATAGTTATGACCATACTAGCGTGAACAAATCTCAAAAATTAGCGCTGGCGCGAGCAAAAGCTGTACAACAACCCCTAATTAGTTGATCAAATATTTCAATCTTTAGCCAATCGGCTAATTTAGTAAGATGGACTCATTGTTGACAAAGCTATTATCTATATGTGGTATTGAATATTTAATAATTGATGAAAATTTCAAAATTATAGAAATGTCTTTGGGAGTTAATCATTTTGCTGATATTCCTCATGAAGTGAAGTTTGGTCAGGATGTTAGGATTGTGTTTCCTGAATTACAGGGAATTGAAGATATTTTCGATGCAATTCGACAGGGAGAGCAAGATAATTTTGAATTAAAGGGAATTATGCGATCGCAAGATTCAGATTCTCCCTTGTATATTGATATTCGGATTACTAATAATCACCAAGAAGACCATTCTAGGAATCGAATCATCATTGTTGTCGAAAATGCAACAGAACGGATGCTTCTTGAGCAATCTTTATTTCAAGGTGCAAATGAAGCAAATCTTTTGCTACGTAACTTCAAGGCATCTAAACAATATATTGACCAAATTGTGACATCAATGGCAGACGCTTTATTAGTGACCACACTATCAGGGCAGATAAAAAAAATCAATTATGCTGCACAAATTTTATTGCAATACAACGAGGTAGAACTAATCGGACAACCTATCACAAAAGTTATTAAAGAAGTCAATAAATATCCACTGATAGTTGCAGATATGGAATGTATTGATATATCTCATGGTCAAGACATAAATACTTTAGTAAAAGAGATAGAAAGCATTTGCTATACCAAAAGTGGTAAAACAATTCCTGTAGCTTTCTCATCCTCAATAGTCAAAACAGAAATTGAACATTTTCAAGGTTATATTTATATTTTGCGAGACATAACTGAACGAAAACAGGCAGAACTTGCTAAACAGGAATTCTTAGCGATGATTAGCCATGAAGTTCGGACTCCGATCGCGTCGGTAAGTGGTATGGCTAGTTTGTTGCTATATACTGAATTGACTGCTGAACAGAAATATTTTGTTGAAACCATTTACACAAACGGAAATTTCTTACTCAAAATTATTAACGATTTCCTTGATTTCTCTAAAATTCAATCAGGCCACTTGGAACTAGAAGCAGAACCTTTTGCTTTGCGAAATTGCATTCATGAGGCTCTTTATATGCTTGGGCCAACAGCTAGAGAAAAAGGTTTAAAACTCACATTTTTAGATACTCCTGAACTTCCGACTACGATTGTGGGAGATATCACCAGACTGCGCCAAATCTTGATTAATTTAATCAGTAATGCGATTAAATTTACCGAAACTGGAAGCATAGAAGTTTCAGTTACAACCCGCAAGAATAGCGATATTAATCATTCTGCTGCAAATACTGACGAAATTCAGTTTAGTGTTAAAGATACAGGCATTGGAATTCCACGCGATCGCCTGGAGCGTTTATTTAAAGCTTTCAGTCAAGTTAACTCCTCCATTAATCGACAGTATGGCGGTACTGGGTTAGGTCTTGCCATCTGCAAGCAACTGTGCGAGTTAATGGGTGGCAGAATTTGGGTTGAAAGTGAGCTTAGTGTCGGTAGCACATTTTACTTTACGATTGCCGCCTCTGTTGTTCCAGAGGAGTCAGCAACAGCCAATGCAGTCTTCTGTGCGATCGAGTCTCCCCAAGTGAAGCAACTGGCCTTCAAGAGTCAGGAGTTAGTCAGCGTCCCCGATTCTTCTTCTCCGTCTCCTGAATTCCATAAATTAAGAATTCTTTTAACTGAAGATAATTTGGTAAATCAGAAAATAGCCTTGAAGCAACTCCAAAACCTCGGCTACAGTGCTGATGTCGCTAATAATGGGAAAGAAGCGTTGCAGCTATTAGAAAAAGTTCCTTACGATTTGATTCTGATGGATTGCCAAATGCCGTTTCTCGACGGTTTGGAAACCACAAAACAAATTCACCGTTGGCAAGAAAGCAGCTTTGCTAGTGGTCGTCGTCCTGTGGTAATTGCGATGACAGCTAATGCGATGAAACAAGACAAACAAATGTGTCTAAATGCCGGCATGGACGACTATTTAAGCAAGCCGGTGATGAAAGAAGATTTGGCGGCGACACTTCAGCATTGGAAAAATGTAATATTCAAGGCAAAAGAAATAGATACCACAGAGCAGACAGTTTCTACAACAAATGTAGATTTAGTTGACCTCCCAATTGATTGGGAACGCTTGCATCAACTTTCTGAAAACAACCCAGAATTTGAATTAGAACTACTGCAAATGTTTGTTGAAGATATTGAACCTCGTCTAGAGATTATAAAAGTAGCGATCGCAACTCATGACTTTGATCAAATAGCGCTCCAAATCCATCAAATTAAAGGTTCCAGTGCCAATATGGGAATCACAACCATGCGTCTAGCAATAGAAAAAATAGAACAACTAGCTTACGACCAAGAGCGTGGAGGTACAACTGACTTAATCGTAGAGTTAGAAGAGTTTCTTAAACGTATCCAAGAATTTTTAATTAGGAGTTAGGAGTTAGGAGTTAGGAGTTAGGAGTTAGGAGTTAGGGACTATCAATTAAAACAATTCGCAATTCGCAATGACGCTCGTTCGCTCTTAGCGTCTCCCTTTGGGAGAAGACTCGCTAACGCAATTCGCAATTACGTTTTGGGACGGGGATTTAGACCCCGACCCAAAACGGGCTGCCTGTATTGCTGGGGACTTAAACCCCCAAAGTTCGTTAAAATATTATCCAATTACTTGCAGGGTTTTGAAGACCAACGGGGTTGGTGACAACCTCGTTGAGTTTAATTCGCCCATAAGCCTACACCGACCTGTACTCAGACGGTGTAGGTACGTCAACCAACAGGGAGTAGGGAACTCTTAGTTGGGAGTAGGGAAGACGGCATTGGTTGGGGCTTGAAACCACGGGCCAATGCTCTCGTCTTGAAAGACGGGGCTTGTATCCCACTGGTTGTTGGGGCTAGTTTTTTTCCCCTACTCCCTACTCCCTACTCCCTACTCCCGCCCCAACGGGGCTTGGTCACCGGAATATTGTTTGAGCAAGGCTCAATAATTGATTGGCGGTGAAAGGTTTCAATAAAAAGCCTTGGATACCAATACCCGTAGTTTGTACTAATGCCTCAGACCTAGCTAATCCACTCATGGCAATAATTTGCACTTGCGGGTTGATGATTTGCAAGGTGCTGATGGTTGCTTCCCCACCCATTAACGGCATCATTATATCCATCAGCACCAGCCTAATTTCATCTTTATGCTCAGTGTACAGCGCAATGGCCTCAATCCCATTTTGGGCAGTCAATACTTTGTAGTTAGAGAATTCCAATGTGGTTTTGGTGATGTGAGTGATGGCTACTTCATCATCGACGACTAAAATCAATTCTCCCTGACCTCTTGGCAGTTCTATCTCATCTATTACTTGAGAAATGCTGCCCTCCTTGCTTGGCAGGTATACTTGGAATTTAGTCCCAATTCCTACCTCGCTGGCTACTTCCACAAAACCACCGTGGCTTTTGACGATGCCCATCAATATAGATAAACCCAGTCCCGTACCCTTACCTATTTCTTTAGTGGTGAAAAAGGGATCAAAAATCCGATCGATAATTTCTGAGTGAATGCCAACTCCAGTATCCGTAACTGTAATCTTCACGTAGGAATTAACTGTTGCGCCAATGTGCATCCTGGCATAGTTTTCATCAATGAACACCTTGGCGGCAGAAATACAGAGTTTACCGCCATTGGGCATGGCATCACGAGCATTGACTACTAGGTTCATTAACACCTGATGCAGTGCGGTGCTGTCTCCGACAACCATCCCGACATTTGGCGCTATATCTGTTTTGATATCGATCAATTTGGGAAATGCTTGTTTGGCTATCTGCTTGATGTCTTCGATGAGTTGCGATACAAGCACGATTGTGTGTTCTCTTTCATAACCACCGGTAAATGACAAAATTTGCCCCACCAAATCACCGCCCCGTTTGGCATTGGTTTCTAGTATCTTCAGCATTTGCAGCGAAACGTCATCAAGATGGGGATATTTTAGGGGCAGCAGATGAGCAATTCCCATGATTGGAGTGAGAAGATTATTGAGATCGTGAGCGATACCGCTAGCGAGAGTGCCTAAGCTTTCTAAACGTTGACTACGCAATAGCTGAGTTTCGAGTTGTTTTTTCTCGGTAATATCGGTGTCAACGATCAGGATTGATTTAGGCAAGCCGACGGCATCAAGCATCAACGTCCAGCGACTAGCAATGATTAGTTCTTCACCATCTTTTGTAAATTTATGCAACTCTCCCTGCCATGTTCCATGCTCAATAACAGTTTTCTGAGCTATTGATAGTAGAGGTGAGGTTTTTTTAAATAAAAGTTCCCAGGCGTTGTTTCCTTGAGCTTCCTGAACTTGCCAGCCGTACATCTTCTCTGCGCCTTGGTTCCAGAATAAGATTTGGTTGTGCAAATCTTCTACAATAATTGCGTCTGTTGTGATGTCTAATAGGGCAGCTTGTTCGCGAATTTTCTGGTCTTGCTGGCGGCGATCGCTAATGTCTCTGAATAACCAACGCAAGTTTCCAGTTTTACCCTGACTATCTTCCACTGCGATCGCTGTTAGTTCTGCGGGAAAGTCTGTAGTTCCTTCTTCATGAGAAATCTGTAACTCTTCTCTGCGGATTTGCCCCTGCTGTTGCAATTGCAGCATAATTTGACGAAATTTCTGCCGTTCTGTCTGATGCACAAATACAGCCAGTGGTTTACCAATCAGGTAAGACTGGCGCACCTTCAATAACTTAGCCGCAGCATAGTTAGCTTCTTGGATAATTCCAGTAGCATCTGTAAGCAAGTAACCATCTGGGGCAAAGTTAAATAAATCGTAATAACGTTGGCTTTCTGCTTCTAGCAAATGGCGTGTAGCAATCAATTCCTCATTTTGTTGCTGCAACTCTTCCAGAGAAATAGAGATTTCGGTCATCGCTTGTTGCAAAAGGTCTTTAGGGGAATCCTGTCCTATAGATTTCTCTGCCGCCAGACTTGCAAGCTGTGAGAGATTTTCTAATCGCTGATGCGCTTCGACAATGGCTTGTTTAAAATTATCTTTGGTCATTTGCACTTTTCTTAGCCTTCTTTTATAAGGGAAATGCCTAAAAACCCTCAGTATGTGCCTGACCCAGGAAGACACATACGTGCAATAGATGCGGGGATGAAGGTTAATTGTAGGCTTTAGCCTATTTGTAGCGTAATGCTTGTGTACAGCATCAAAGTATTGTATGATTTGTAAAAAATAATATGTAGTCTAACTAAATTCTTTACCACTACTATAGTTAGACGACTTTTAGCTTGTAAAACAAACTTTACAGGAAACTATCTTAATTATACAGCAAAAAAGCCAATAAATCCAGTATCAAATTCTGGTTTAGCTATGTAAGTATTTCAGCAATTACTGACTCCTGTTTTATGAAAAGAAGTGAGGTTTAAAACCGTACTTCTCTACGAGACGCTACCGCGTAGCAAGATCCCCGTAGGGGTACGTCCCGCTACGCGAACGCCTGCAAGTGGCGCGTTCGCACGAGAAAGAATCATTGTTTCCCAAGGTAGGTAGAAACCCCACTCCTTGTGGGTGGCTGTCTTTAATTTTGTTAGCGCAGCGTTAGCGAGTCCGCGTTCGCTTTTAGCGTCTCGTAGAGAGCGTCATTTTGAATTTTGAATTGATTCATTCCTGTTGCTGCCGTTCCTCCATCTCTTGAGTAGAAATCATACTATTGACTCTCTCTATATCTACCATCATCAAAACTGCTCCTCGCATTTCAATGCCAAGCAGTGGAGTAATTGCCAGATAACATTTTATTTGTCTACCCCGACGATTGGTAGCATCGAGGATCATTTCTTGAAACTGTTTTTTCCCAGATAGAGAATCGCGGATAGGCGATCGCAACTGCTCGACGGGTAGCCCAATGTCTAGGCTGAAAATAGACTTTCCAATCACTTCATCAGTTCGCAAGCCCCATAAATCTTCTACCACGTAATTCCAAATAGAGATATTAAAGCTGCTGTCAATTACCACTATTCCCGTTTGGAAACTTCTGAGAATAGAGGCAAGGAAAATGTTTGTGCGATTAAGTTCTGTGGTGCGATCGCTCAGTTCGTAATTAATTGTCTGTAATTCTTCATTAGTAGATTGGAGTTCTTCATTCATCGTCTCCAATTCTTCATTAGTAGATTGCAGTTCTTCGTTAGTAGTTTCTAATTCTTCATTAGTAGATTGCAGTTCTTCGTTAGTAGTTTCTAATTCTTCATTAGTAGATTGCAGTTCTTCGTTAGTAGTTTCTAATTCCTGTTGGGAACGTTGCAGGGCATCTTGGAGTTGAATATAACGGGTGACATCATGAAAGGAGATGCTGACCCCTAAAAAGCTGGTATCTGTTTCTTGTAAAGGCGTAATTTGCACATCCAGATATTGGGTTTCTGTGTTAGACAAATAGCGCTCTACATTTGTGAGGCTCACAGGACGGCGTTCAGTATAAGCCCGTTCAATTAGCGATCGCAATTCAACCGGCCGATAAGAAAGTTCTAGATCCTGGAAGGGACGAGCTAAATCTTTCGGGGAAAGGGCGAACAAAGTCCGCGCCTGCTCGTTCACCATTACCAAAAGACCATTGATATCAATGATTATTTGGGCGATTGGGGCTGTGTCAAAACCCATATCTCGCAACCGGAGGTGTCTAGCCAATCGGCTGCTAGATTCATCATCTACTGAATTTGCCATAACTAAAAGGCGATCGCGTAGATTCACCGTTGATACTTTAGTAAATATCCGGTTTTTTAAGTCCAGTGGTAGAAACAGACTAGAATGCATCAATAGCATCTCTGCTTTCCCCAAAAACAGAAAGCCATGATCATTGAGTGCAAAATGAAACCGGGCCAGAATTCGTCCTTGAGTCTCAGAATTAAAATACATTAATGTATTGCGGCTGACCAGTAAATCTAAGCGCGAAATGGGCGCATCCTGAAGTAGATCGTGGCGACCAAAAATTACTGACCGACGCAAGTCTTGGCGGAAAACATAGCGATTGCCGACAATTTCAAAGTATTTCTGGCGCAGTTCATCTGGTACTGCTTGGATATCTTTGGCTGAATACACCGCAAGACGCGCTTGGTTGAGAGCATCTTCATCTACATCTGTAGCGTAGATTTTCACTCGTTGGCGAAATTCCTCTGCTCCCAATATTTCAGCCATCAACATTGCTAGGGTATAAGCTTCTTCTCCAGAAGCACAGCCAGCGCTCCAGATGCGAATTTGGTCAGATTTTTTTTTATTTCTAATCAGATTAGGCAGTATTTCTTCTGCGATATATTCCCAAGCTGATGAATCTCGAAAAAAAGCCGTAACGTTAATTAGGATAGTGTTAAAAAGATAATTAAATTCTTCTGGATAAACTTCTAGATAGTCTTGATATTCTTCAAAATTTTCTATAGTTAATGACTGCATCCGTTTGAGTACCCGACGGATCAAAGTCGAGCGTTTATAGCCTGTAAAATCAAATCCCCGGTTTTGTCTAAGATAAATCAGTAAATTTTCAAACTTTGGATCTTTTTCGGCAGAAGCCATACCATTTTGGATTTTAGATTAAAAGTATTTTTTTATCTATTAACCTCAAAATTAATTTTGATGATGCAATATCTCAGTTTATTTCAACATTCCCCATGACCAAAGTCACCAGGGTGCTGGAAATTTCATTGAGGGGGAGAATAAAATCTATATTACCAGTTTGAATGGCGGCGGAGGGCATCCCCGAAAATTCGGCGGTTTCTACGTCTTGGACAATGACAGTACCGCCCATTTTTTTTATCGCTTCTACTCCCATCGCACCATCGCTACCTGTTCCAGTGAGTACAACAGCGATCGCTCTTTCTTGATAAATACCTGCAACCGATTCAAATAATAAATCAGCCGAAGGACGTAAAAAATGTACTAATTCCGACTGTGATAAGGAAAGAGTGCCGTCACTCTTAACCAACAGGTGACGATTGGGTGGGGCAACGTAAGCCGTTCCAGGGGTTAGACAATCTCCTTCTTGTGCTTGTTTGACAGTAATAGCCGTCCGCCGACTGAGAATTTCTGCCATGAACGAACGGTGTTGGGGACCGAGGTGTTGCACAATGGCGATCGCGGCTGGAAATTTTGCAGGTAGAGTGGATAGTACTTTAACTAGAGCAGTCAGACCGCCTGCGGAGGCTGCGATCGCTACTATATCAAAGGCAGTATTAGTAAAATTAAGCGGATGATTGTTGGCATTTTCTGCCATCTGAATCATAATTTTCCATCTATGACTATCTGCGTAACTTTTTTAGTTAAAGACAGCATTAATAAAGTTAAGTTTTCAAATCCTTCTTTGGATAAATTATACAGTATAAAGCTCCTATTTTATTTTTTAAAAAACTCGCGCTCAACTTAAAAAGCCTGATTCCCTATTCCCTATTCCCTGCTTACGCAAATATAGCGGTTGTCACTCAAATGCGGTACAAAATTATATCGCAAGGTGTAGGGGTAATTCAGGTAGACGCAAAGCGGCTTCCCGCAGGGTATTGCCCCTACGGGTGTACCTCACGTCAACGAGAACCGCTATAAGTTCAAAAATCAAATCGAATTGCTATATATCTCAACTACTTCAGAATTTCTTGCCTTTACTTATCGAACAGAATTCAGGAGTCAGGAGCCAGAATGGGCTAAACGCCCCGCTACCGCTAACAGAATGAATTTTGTGCGACTGGCGGATAGCGAAGCGTTAGCGAGTATTCGAGCATCTTGATTCTGACTCCTGAATTCTGACTTCTGAATTCTTCTTCAATCTTCCTCCTCTAGAATGCGTTTCGCCTCTAAAAGTTGCTGCTTATGTTCTTCACTAACTGTCGGGTATTGCAGATTTAATTCTTCTAGTTTTGTGCAGATGATATTGGCAACAGTCAGCCGTGTAAACCATTTGCGATCGGCAGGAATAATATACCACGGGGCCCATTTAGTACTAGTGTTGTTAAAAACTTCTTCATAAGCATTCATATAATCATCCCAAAAAGCTCGTTCTCGGACATCATTATCTGAAAATTTCCAATTCTTTTCAGGAAATTCTATTCGTTCTAAAAAGCGTTTTTTCTGCTCTGATTTCGATACATTTAGAAAAAACTTCAGGATAATCACACCATTGTTTACCAAATATTTTTCAAAATTATTAATTTCTTCAAAACGCTGTTTCCATATCTTTTTCCCCTCAGGAAAGTGAGGAAGTTGTTGTTTTTTCAGCATTTCTGGGTGGACACGAACTACTAACGCTTCTTCATAATATGAACGATTGAATATGCCAATTCGACCTCTTTCTGGCAAAGCCTTCATTGAACGCCACAGATAATCATGGTCTAATTCTTCCGCACTTGGCCCCTTAAAACTAAACACCTGAAATCCTTGTGGGTTCACACCAGAAGTCACATGTTTAATAGTGCTATCTTTGCCAGCAGCATCCATTGCTTGAAAAATAATTAATAAAGCATAAGTGTTTTGAGCATAGAGAATATTTTGGTAATTAGCTAGTCGTTCAACATCTTTCTGTAATTTGGTGGCAGCATCACTTTTTTCATAAAAATCAGTTTTATAAGCTGGGTCATAGTTTTTTTTCAGAGAAATCTTTGAACCTGGCGGAACAATAAAAGCATCATGATTCATGTATAAAATCTCCTAATGGCTAATTAAAACAAGTCGTAAGTCGCAAGTCGCAAGTCGCAAGTAAGTTTTGTGAAAGCGACGCGCAAAGCGAGTCTGCGATAGCGCCGGCGGCAAGCGAGTATTTTCGAGTCGCGTCCGGGGATTTAGACCCCGACCCAAAACTTACCGGTTATTGAACCGGGGGACTTAAACCCACGGAGTTTGTTAATAGCCAAGCATATTTGGAAGTATTAATTGTTGAAAATTATAATTTATTAATCGGGAGCATCCCAAATGTGCAAAAACCTTGATAGCCCTCATCCCCTAACCCCTTCTCCCATCTTTGGGAGAAGGGGAACTAGAATTATGTCTCCCCTCTCCCATCTTTGGGAGAGGGGCTAGGGGTGAGGGAAAAGATTTAAGCTCTCATTGGGATGCTCCCTATTAATCAATTACTTCCGTTGCTTTGTTATCGGACGCATTGCTTCACGTCCCAAGATAAACATCCCAGTGACACCTAAGCTGACAAACCAAACATATTGATACCAATATTTCCGAATTTTCTCAACTGTACTGAGTTCTGGATGCAGTGTGTTTAAGTATAGCAGCAGCACCAATATCATGAGTGCCCCAAAGCCAACAAGGCTCAAGCCAACAAGAATTCGTGCCGGACGCAGTTCAAAATCACTAATAGTATTTAGGTCAATTTCTGCCAGTTCCTTAAAGGATTCATCTGCCAAAGATGAGGTTGCTTGAAATCTATTGCTCAGTTTTGGTGGCAAAATCGGCGATAGTGTTGCTACAGTTGGACGACGTAGCAAAGCCTCAGTATCTCGCAATAACTGTAGTGGCTTACGAGTAGTCGTTGGTTGAGCAAACTCTATATTGTCTGTAGGAGTTGGGGCATTGGCTTTGCTTTCAAAATCCATAGCACGTTTCAGAAGAACCAGGATATACATAAGCCTAGCGAATTAGGAAACAAAAGCGGCAAAATAATTCGTAATTAGTAATTCGTAATATTTATGGGGATCATTAATTTTGAATTTTGAATTTTGAATTTTGAATTCGGAGCGTTCGCCCTTGGCGTCTCGTAGAGAAGCGACTATTACTCATCCATCTCTTTTAATGTAGCTAATGCTGAAGGAGATAAACGACTGAGATAGCGGAATATCCAGTATTTAAAGATAGTGTTTAAAATCACCGGAAATGTAGCAATAAAGAAAAAGATGACATTTCTACTGGCTGGTAGACCTAAATGTTCTGCGAATCCTGCCAAAAGGACTTCCCAGCCATCTGGTGAGTGAAATCCTACAAATATATCTGTAAGCAAAATAATCAAAAAAGCCTTAGCACTATCACTAAGACCATAGACAATGGTATCCATAAAAGACTTGAGAATTACAATTTCTCTTTTGCTCAGAGCGATAATTATCCCAAAAGAAAATAGTGAGATTAAATCAGCAAAAACATTACCAAGACTACTATTACTTTTTGTGCGAAATTCTTCAGATATCTCAACAGCTTTGTCTTTGATTTTTTCTTGTATTAACTCTGAAGAAAGTGGCGGCGCTTGATTAAGGAAATATTCAAATCTCAGTGATTGTTGAAAATTATGGAACTCATGGAGAGCTTCTTTTTCCATGTCAGAATTGATGAAAATTTGAGTTATATTATCTCCTCTAACTCTTTGTAATATTGGAGTTACTAAAAATTCTTTAGATAAAAACTGAGTTAAAAGCGGTACAATAATTAGAATTACCAAAAATCTCAAGGCAATTATTGTTCTACTTTTAGAAATGCGATAATTCCTGATAAACTCTTCTTCTGTCTGGGGTGCAAAATCTTCTTGGATTTTATGAATTGTTCTGCCAATAGAACCCGGAATCACCCCATTTGTTTGAGTTGGAGGTTTAACATCAATATTACTGATGTTAGATAAGTTTGGCTGTCTTTTTATTCTGTTCTGATTATTTGTAAGAGGTTGAGAAGTTGACGCTAATGGGCTGTTGTTAATTATTTCATCTTTGATAGCGTATCTTTCTACGACTTCATCAATAACCTTTAGTTTTTCTAACAAAACTGAATTAGAAATATTGACAATTCCCCGACTAAGTTGGAATTCTGCCAGCCTAATTTTAATAATAGTTAAGTTCTTATTGAGATATACTTGCCAATAAGACATGACATTCTCAGTATATTTTCCTGACTGTAAGGATATTTTTTTGCGATCGAAATGTTCGTCCTCAATACTTTTAATTCTCTGAGCGGCTTGGTAAGCTTCTAAGAGTGCCCTTTCTGGTGTATTTAACAACCAACGGTTAAGCGATCGCAAATATCCTTTGAAATTTTGGCGGAGTGATTCTGCTGTTTTTGCAAATGAATCTTTCATTACATATATGACTATTTAGATAATATGTATTATAGTTATATAACCATGAAAAATGGGTAATAGCTAATTGAAAATATTGACTATACTACTACAGCAATTCGTTTCAATCTCCAGTATCTTAATGCCTACAATAATCTGGTTTTGCCTGCGATAACTTAGAAGATTTCTAGGGGGCAATTGATGACTAGAATCGAGTCATGCAGATTAACCCCAAAGATGCCGCTTACAATACAAATAATAACGCGGTTCGTCTCGCAGGGAAGAACGCACAGGAATAAATAAGTATTCTGGCGATGAAACAGGAGTAGATCATAGACTAGCGATCGCTTCAGCAACTAATTTAGAAACAAAGGGCAAAATAGCCTGACTCTTAGCCTGCGCTTTCCCTTCAGTAAATACCACTAAGAGATAGGGACGTTGTTCTGGTAACTCAATATACGCGGCATCATGGCGAACTTGACTTGTCCAACCTGCTTTTGACCAAATTTGAGCATTTTCAGTTAATCCACTACCTAAGAAACCTGTCACCTGATTTTCCTCAGTGTCAGAGGACAAATCATTGAGAGGACGTTTCAGTAAAGCCATCATAGCTTGCGATCGCCCACTTGAAACCGCTACCCCACCAACAATACTATGCAGTAAGCGCGCGATCGCATTTGTGGTTAACATATTGCGATTTTCCAGTAACTCTCCTACAAACGCCCGTTCCCGTCCATAAGGGCCATCACCCCAAGTTTTTTGACAGACGTTAATCGTCTCCAGTTCTTCCCAACCCAACGATTGGTAATAGCGGTTCACAATATTACGCTGATATTGCCAGGTTTCAAAGGGCCCGATTGGTAATTCTGGCCCTGAGGTAGTCCCACTCAAAATATCCACAACCAAGCTAGTAGCATCATTACTAGAATCCACAATCATATCGCGTAAGGCTCGCTCCAACTCCTTGGAAGTTTGAGTCATGCCTTTTTCTAGCCATTCGTTTACCGCCACCAGGTAAAATAACTTGACTACACTAGCAGGATAAATCCGTTCAACACCACGATAAGTAAAACCACGAACTGGGTGATCCCAAAAAGCGTTGGGAGTTAGCGCACCACCAGTATTTACTCGTACTGGGGGATCGTAAACAACCCAAGTCAGGGCAATTTGGTTACGCGCTAAGGTTGGAAATTCTGCCCAAGCTGCATCTAAAATGCCATTACCCAGATTTTCTAGTTGATCGTCTTTATTAAAAAAAATCATTCTCTAATTAATGTCCTTTAATCTAAAATCACAAATCCAAAATCCAAAATCAGGCGAGTATCAGTGTTTAGCTGACTTGAATTTATATGATTCTCCTGAATGTACGCGTTTAGCAACTCAAGCCGCATCTGGGCGACATTTATGGGTAACATCAAATTATCAAAATTTAGCAGTAGAAGTTTATTTATGTGAAGATGACTATCTGGGATGGGTATCTCTTTCAGATTTGGATTCATTACAACCTGCTACTGTACCTTATCAGGCGGCAACATTTTCTGAATCTGAAATTAAAAAATTCCTCACTGAGATTATCGCCTTTACCCAAAAAGCGATGCAACAACCAAATTATTACCTTTGGGGTGGTACGGTGGGGCCAAATTATGACTGTTCTGGGTTGATGCAGGCGGCGTTTGCTTCGGTAGGTATTTGGCTACCTAGAGATGCCTATCAACAGGAAGGATTCACTCAACCAATTACGATTGCCGAATTAGTAGCTGGGGATCTGGTATTTTTTGGAACTAGCCAAAAAGCTACCCATGTCGGACTTTATTTGGCCGATGGTTATTATATCCATAGTTCTGGGAAAGATCAGGGACGAGATGGGATTGGCATTGATGTTCTTTCGGAACAGGGAGATACGATTAGTCAGTCATATTATCAGCAGGTGCGGGGTGCTGGTAGAGTTTTTAAGAGTTACGAACCACAGAGACGCTGAGGGCGCTGAGGCTTATGAGGAGTGGGTTAGTCGATCAAGGGGTGATGGGGGAAAATGGGGGGATTTCAGCAATTGTCCCAGATGTTTCAGTGGTGGTGCCAATACATGACGAGGTGGAAAGTTTGCCGCTTTTACTAGAAGCGATCGCATCTACTTTAGCCTCTAGTCAGATAAATTATGAAATCATTTGTGTGGATGATGGTTCTACAGATGGTTCTGGGGATTTTCTCAAACAAGAGGCGCAAATCCGCACTGATTTAAAAGCGGTGATTTTGCGTCGCAATTACGGACAAACGGCGGCGATGGCTGCGGGATTTTATTATGCAGTCGGTAAAGCGATCGTCACTTTAGATGCCGATCTTCAGAACGATCCGGCTGATATCCCCATGTTATTAGCAAAGCTGGATGAAGGTTACGATTTAGTGAGTGGTTGGCGGCAAAAACGTCAAGATGGTGCTGTAAATCGGTTACTTCCTTCCAAAATTGCCAATTGGCTAATTCGGCATACTACTAGCGTGAATATTCATGATTATGGCTGTTCATTGAAAGCCTATCGTCCCGAACTGTTGGCAGATATGAACCTCTACGGGGAATTGCACCGATTTTTACCTGCTTTGGCCTACATCGAAGGAGCTAGAATTACCGAAGTACCTGTACGTCATCATGCCCGTCGCTTCGGCCGCAGTAAATATGGAATTTGGCGGACATTTCGCGTATTGATGGATTTGTTAACCATTCTGTTTATGAAAAAATTCCTCACCCGTCCGATGCACGTTTTTGGGCTGTTGGGCTTGATTTCAATGTTTTTGGGCACTGCGATCGGCATTTACTTGACTTTCGTCAAATTGGCTCTAGGTGAGATGATTGGCAATCGTCCCTTACTGATTTTAGCAGTTCTCTTACTTGTTACGGGAGTACAGTTGTTTTGCTTCGGTCTTTTAGCCGAATTGCTCATGCGTACATACCACGAATCCCAAGGACGTCCCATATATCGCGTGCGAGAAGTGGTAGCAAAAAATGTTAAGTAAGGTAACAATAATTATTGGGCATTGGGGATTGGGGATTGGGGATTGGGCATTGGGTTTAGTAATCTCCCCAGTCCCTAGTGGTCTGTACCATTAAATATAATGGGTGAACATAATGGGTGAACTCATTCTTAACTTTTCTTCCTTTGCGCTCTTTGCGTCCTTCTCTAACGAGACGCTGCGCGAATGCGGTTCGTTCTTTTATCCCTCAAAATTAATGGGACAGACTACTAGTCCCCAGTACCCAATCCCCAATCCCCAATCCCCAGTCCCCAGTCCCCAGCCCTAAGATTGACAAAAAACTCATCAAATCGCATCTACCTTGAAAGCATTTAATACCTTTGACACCGAACTACGGCGCAGCCTGCTTGTTTTATTTACAGCAGGTTTATTATTCTGGTCTAGTATGTCTTCGCTCTTACCAACCCTACCGCTTTACATCGATGAAGTAGGCGCAAGCAAGCAAGAAATTGGGCTTGTTATGGGCAGTTTCGCCATTGGGTTATTACTATCTCGCCCGACGCTGGGACGGCTAGCCGATGAACGTAGCCGCAAAATTGTCTTGCTGATTGGGACAATAGTTGCTACAATCGCACCCTTTGGTTACTTAGCAACCCAATCTATTGGATTATTAATTTTGGTGCGGATTTTTCACGGTATTAGTGTTGCTGCTTTTACCACTGGCTACAGCGCCTTAGTCGCAGATTTAGCTCCCGGCCAAACTCGTGGTGAAATCATTGGTTACATGAGCCTGACAACTCCCATTGGTTTAGCAATTGGCCCTGCCTTGGGAGGGTATTTAGAAGCTACAAGTGGTTACGGCCCGTTATTTTTGTTATCTGCTGAATTGGGTTTTGTCGCCTTCTTGGGGATTGTACAAGTCACTAATCCGCCAGCCCAAACACAAGAGCAAACTGAAGAAGGGAATCGCAACTTTTGGCAAATTTTGGTCAGTCCACGGGTGAAAGTTCCAACTATAGTGATGTTGCTGGTTGGTTTATCCCTTGGTGCTATACATACCTTTGTGTCACTGTTCCTCAAATCCACTAATCTGGACTTCAATGGCGGACTGTTTTTTACAGCTGCGGCAATTTCTAGTTTTAGTATCAGAATATTTTCTGGTAAGGCAAGCGATCGCTTCGGTCGTGGTTTATTTATTACCTTTGGTATTTTGTGCTACGTTTTAGCCTTACTACTGCTGTGGCAGGCTAACAGCGCGATCGTTTTCTTACTGGCTGCGATCGCTGAAGGTGCTGGTGGTGGTACACTGATCTCGATGATGATCACAATGATGGCAGACCGCTCCTTGCCTCAAGAGCGGGGAAAAGTTTTTGCTATATGCATAGCCGGACTTGATATGGGAATTGCGATCGCTGCTCCTCTTTTGGGCATCATCGCCGAACTTGTAGGCTACCGGAATATGTTTGGCTACGGTGCTGCAATCACTTTTCTCGCACTTATGATCTTTCTCACGCGATCGAGCAAAGACTTATCCAACTCCCTACGCTTCGCACTAGGTCTAGCTCCAGATGCTTACGCCTTAAACGACTTAAAACTTAGGAGTGATGAAATTTAACTCATCACTCCTAACTTTCAACTCTTAACTTTTAAAAACGGGCGAGGAGGGATTCGAACCCCCGACACCGTGGTCCGTAGCCACGTGCTCTAGTCCACTGAGCTACACGCCCTCATCGACAATCTATATTAACACGTTCTAACCAAATGACGCAAGATAATTTTCCAGCTAATTTTGCGAACCTAACCCATCTAGATCGCCAAGGACAGGCACAGATGGTAGATGTGTCTGATAAAGCACCCACCATTCGCCAAGCCGTAGCCGCGGCCAATGTGCGGATGTTGCCAGCCACCTTCGCTGCCATTCAAGCCGGAAATGTCCCAAAAGGGGATGTGTTGGCAACTGCAAGATTGGCTGGAATTATGGCAGCCAAACAAACAGCAACTTTAATTCCTCTATGTCATCCCTTGCCTTTGCAAAAAATCACAGTCGAAATTACACCCGATCCCCAACTACCTGGTTATCAAATTCAAGCCACAGTCAAAACCAAAGCTGAAACCGGTGTAGAGATGGAAGCCTTAACCGCCGTTTCTGTCGCTGCCCTGACTTTATACGATATGGCAAAGGCTTTAGAAAAGTCGATTCAAATTGAATCCATTCGTTTAATAAGTAAAAGTGGCGGGAAATCACAAGATTATTTACCGCCGGAGCAATAAGCTACAGTATTTTGCGGCATTGGGCATTGAAAAGAGGCAAAGGAGCGGGGTGCGGAGGGGAAAACTCTTCTCCCTTGCTTCTTCCCCACTTCCTACACTGACTCTTAACTGAATGGCACTAAGAAAAGATACAGCCCTTACTATGACTGGTTCCCTGCCTCTAGGCAGGGAACCCATTCTGGGAGGCTCCGCCTCCATTAGACATCTCCAGAAATTAAAGATGGGTTATCCAGAACCCTTGTAGAGACGTAGCACTGCTACGTCTCTACATTCTTTTTCGGAGATGTCTATTAGCTTGACAAGAGGCAGAGCCGAATGTCACGCTTGTAAACGTGAAACCCTTGTGAGGACTGGGTGTAGGGGTATAGGGGTGTGGGGTGTAGGGGAGGAGTACTGATTTGTTAAGTATGCAATGATCGTTTTTAATTCTTTCCCTTACACCCTTACACCCTTACACCCCAAACCCAGCCATATTAAGGATTTGCCCTTTACAAGCGTGCCATTCGAGGCAGAGCCTCTTTTAAATACATTCCCAGCCTGGAGGCTGGGAACAAGACGACACAAGCCTTTGGGCTTTTCTTAGTGCCATTCGACTCTTAACTCAATTTTTTCAGTGTCTCAAGTAAACTGATGACAACTGAAATTGTTGCTTGCAGTTTTTCTGTGCGATCGCCTGAAGCTTGCTCAATAGTTTTGACAAACTCTTCTAGTGCTTGAGTCAAGTTTGTTTGAGCTTGCTGGATTGCAGATGTATCACATGTCTGAGGTTTTGCTAGTGCAGACGGTAAAATCACGGTTTCGATCGAAGGGAGTAGGGAGTAGGGAAACTAAGCAGGCTTTTCCGAAAAGCGGGGTTTCAACCAATATGCAATACAAGGATTTTTTCTCTGACGAGACGCTGTTCGCGTTCGCGCCACTTGCAGGCGTTAGCGTGTAGCGGGACGTACCCCTACGGGGATCTTGCTACGCGGTAGCGTCTCTAAGAGTTGTACGGCTTTAAACCTAAATCGAGGGCTAATATATCCCCTACTCCCTACTCCCTACTCCCGCCCCGAAGGGGTTGTAAAGCTTTTCCTTGCTTTTTGGCATTGTGGACGAATGATACACATCCAGATGAGATGGACAATGCCACCTTTTTGCGTTCCTCCTGTACAGAACTATGACAATCGACTTGCTTTTTAACTTTGTATGTGATAATTTCTGCTTGTAGTTAATTCAACGGTTATCCGACCGACTTGCCGTATTTACGGGAACTAGTATCACAGTTAAGAGACTTCCCAATCAAAATATCCAACTATAAATGATTGTGAGATACCCCACAAAAGTTGGATAGTTTGTTACTTGGAAATCCCTAAATGAGTAGTAACTATGAGAGTACTGAAGTTGATATCTAGACTCTCATTATTATCTATATTTTTTTAATAAAAGGAGTAATCAAAAAGTTGTTGAATCAATTCAAAAAGTTCTTATTTTTATTGCCACAACGCTCAACAAAATCCTTGAGTGCCTTATTGATTGCTAGTTCCTGGGTAGGTTTGGCGATTTCTGGCTGCGCTCCAAGTAACTCTGCAAATACTAATACCACTGCCCAAAATGTCAGTAACCAGACTCAAGAGAAAACTAGTTTGATTCGTCTGGGATATCAAAAGGGAGGTGCAGTACCAATTGCACGTCAACGAGGAGAGTTAGAAAAGAAGCTTGCAGCTCAGAATATCAAAGTTGAATGGGCTGGCCCCTTTGACCGATGTGCCACCTTACTGCAAGCAATTAGCGCGAATCAAGCCGATATTGGTGGGTGTGGAGACATTCCTGGGTTATCAGCTATTGCTGCCGGTCAGGAACTTTGTATTGGGGCTGTCCAGCGTCCCAGACCAGAATCATTGGGCAGTGCGATCGTCGTTCGGGGCGATTCTCCTATCCGTAAGCCTGCTGACCTTGTAGGTAAAAAAGTTGCAGTTAATCAAGCTGGTGCAGGTGAGTATTTGTTATTAAAAGTATTGGAAAAAGAGAAAATTTCTAAAGATAAAGTTCAGCGTGTATTTTTAGCGCCAACTGATGCTGCACCCGCCCTCTATCAAGGAACTGTGGACGCTTGGGCAGTTTGGGAACCTTATGTTTCAGTTGCCGAATTAGAGCATGGTGCTAGGAGAATCACCACAACCCATCCAGCTCCTACCTATAGTGTAATGCTTGTGCGTAATGAGGCGGCGGCTAAATCTCCAGAAGCCGTGAAAGCTGCTTTTAGCGGTTTAAGCGAGGAGTACGATTGGTTGAATGCAAATACGGCAAAATCAGCCGAATATCTGGTCAAGGACATCAAAATCTCTCCAGCCGTAGCCAAGCGAGTAACAGAGAATCAAGGGCCGCAGCTACTTGCCACACCGAATGCTGATGATGTTGCCAAAATTCAGAAGACTGCTGACTGGATGCTAGAGCAAAAGATTTTACCCAAAAGAGTAGATGTTGCTGCGACTATCTGCCCCACGGCTAAGTAGGAGCAGAGGGAGCAGGGAGCAAGTGAGAAGAGTTTTCCCCTCCGCCCCCCGTCCCTCTACCTCTTTATCAATGCCCCATGCCCAAATAAGATTTGTAATTTTCGAGGTGATGCACTATGCCAATTGAATTTATTGGGATGATTGGAACGCGACAAATATCTGAGTTAGATGGGCCGACAGTTTCAATCACAGGTGGTTCTATAGATGCCGCTTATGTCCGCAAGTTTGCTCAGGCACATGAGGAGGGTGGTTTTGATCGGGTATTGGTTGGTTATGGCTCAACTGGCCCCGATGGCTTAACTGTGGCTTCTTTCGCGGCGGCGGCAACAGAACGGTTGAAGTTTTTAATCGCCCACCGCCCTGGTTTTGTGGCTCCGACACTCTTCGCCCGGAAAACGGCAACTTTGGATCATTTTACTAATGGTCGCATTGCTGTACACATTATTACAGGTGGCAGCGATGCCGAACAGCAACGCGATGGTGATTGGCTTGACCACGATACTCGCTATCGCCGTACAGATGAGTACCTCGATATTGTGCGGCGGGTGTGGACGAGTAATACTCCCTTCGATTATGAGGGCGAATTCTATTGTGTAAAAGATGCTTACTCAGATGTGAAGCCTTTACAACAACCCCATATACCTCTATATTTTGGCGGCGCTTCTGGTGCAGCAGTGCCCGTGGGTGCAAAGCATAGTGATGTCTATGCCATGTGGGGAGAACCCATTGCGGCGGTTAAGGAACGGATACGCGAAGTAAAAGCTGTAACACCACCAGGGCGATCGCCACGCTTCAGTGTCTCGTTGCGACCGATTCTGGGTGATACTGAAAAGAAAGCTTGGGAAAAAGCCCACTCGATTTTATCGCGGGTTAAGGAAATTCGGGCTGCAAAAACAGAAAATCAACTACCGATAACTCCCTACTTTAATTCAGCACGTCCGCAAGCAGTGGGTTCTAATCGGTTATTACAGTTTGCTCAAGAAAGCGAAATTTTCGACAAACGCTTATGGACGCCCATTGCCGCCGCGACTGGTGCTTATGGTAATACTACTGCCCTCGTTGGTACACCGGAACAAGTCGCAGAGTCCCTGGTGGATTACTATGATGCTGGGGTAACGACTCTATTGATTCGGGGATTTGATCCATTAGGAGATGCGATCGCCTATGGTCGTGATGTGATTCCCCTAGTCCGCGCAGAAGTGCAACGCCGGGAGCGACAAGCTGCTGTTGTCTCTTAGTGCAGCGTTGCGTAAAATCGGAGTTTTTTTCAACGCAGAGGTACGCAGAGTAATCGCAGAGGTACACAGAGCTACACTACTCCCTGTTTTACCTGAAAACTGCTGTAAATAATTTGATTATTTCAAAATTACATGACCAAAGTATTCATTCTCGATGCCAACCAAGAACCGTTATATCCAGTACGCATCAGTCATGCTAGGCTGCTATTGTCACAAGGTAAAGCTACGGTATTTCAGCGATATCCCTTTACGATCATTCTGAAAGAGTCCCTTTCTCATCTCAAACTTGAGCAACTTGGCTTTAAGATTCGCCCTGGTGTTAAAACTACTAGTACTATTGTCAATAAAGATCACAAAATTGGTATTAATGTTAGTCGCCTCCCAAACAGAGGAATATAAATGACGAACCACACGATTTTGGAACCATTACCGGAAGACCAATGGTTTATTGAGAGCCAGGAACTACGATCCTTTGTCGCAACGGTGCGGGAAATTAGCGCTAGTACTGTTGACGATCGCCCACAAACTCTCGCTAGACTAGAACCCTATTTTCAAGAACTCCTTGCTCAACAGGGATGGCTACCCCAAAAGTTTGCCCAAGTCAATCCTGAAAGCCGGATGGGTGGCGGTATTGGTCAGTGGCTACTTTATCGCGCCAAAGACCGCTCACTGTCAGTATTCAGTTTGGTGATTCCCCCAGGTTCCACAACTCCCGTCCACGACCATTTAGCTTGGGGGTTGATTGGTTTATATCAAGGCAATCAAGAAGAAACAGTCTATCGCCGTGTAGATAGCGGTGATGCCGAAGGACACGCACAATTACAAGTAACTGAAGTGCGATCGCTTCAACCAGGAGATATCTACCGCCTGTTACCGCCAGATGGTGATATCCACGCCGTCAAAACCACATCCCAGAGCGCATCTGTATCTATCCATATTCTAGGTAATGATACTGGTTGCATTTTGCGTCACCAGTTCATCCCAGAATCTCACAGCGTCAAATCATTTCGCTCTGGATATTCCAACGCTCCCTGTAAAGAGGAAGAGGAAAAAGAACATGCCCAAGTACGATAGACCACAACCCCCAGTATTTGATCGAGTTGAAGACGAACGCCTGTACCGTAAGCAACGCCTCGCTGCTGCCTTTCGCCTGTTTGGTAAATTTGGATTCAGTGAGGGAATCGCCGGACATATTACGGCTCGCGATCCAGAGTTTACAGACCATTTCTGGGTCAATCCATTAGGGACATACTTCGGTCATATCCGAGTTTCTGACCTGATCTTAGTTAACAGAGAAGGTGAGGTGGTTAAAGGTGATGCTCAGGTAAATCAAGCTGCTTTCGCCATCCATTCTCAGATTCATGAAGCTCGACCTGATGTAATTGCGGCGGCTCACGCCCATTCACTTTATGGTAAAGCCTGGTCTAGTTTGGGCCGTCTCCTTGACCCCTTGACTCAAGATTCTTGTGCTTTTTACGAAGACCATGCCCTGTTTGACGATTTTACAGGTGTTGTTTTAGAAACTTCTGAAGGTCTGCGATTAGCCCAAGCTTTGGGGTCAAAGAAAGCTATTATCTTACGCAACCACAGCATTTTAACTGTGGGACATACAGTAGATGAAGCTGCCTTCTGGTACATTAGTTTAGAGCGATCGTGTCAAGCCCAATTGCTAGCAGAAGCAGCAGGTAGACCCACTACTATCAAACACGAGACAGCCCGTTTAACCCAAACTCAAGTGGGATCACATACAAGTGGGTGGTTCAGTTTCCAGCCCCTTTACGACAGGATTGTGCGTGAAGAGCCTGATTTGTTGAATTAGCACTATGCTTTTTGGCACTAAGATATTCAAAATTCAAAATTTTCCGCGCGGTGTCTCGTAGAGAAGAGAGCTACATTAGGGGATTTAAACCCGACTGTAGCTTGCTTAAGAGCAGGGTAGCTGAACCGTATGGGAGTAGCTCAGACTTCGCTCAGTTCAGTTACTTATTATCAACTTACCTTGAATATCTGAATATTATATACTCCAGTAAACCTATAAGTTTATAGTATTAATATCGCTCAGAGAAATCATTTTGATGATTAACCAAATCTTTCGCCGCTTAATTAGCAAGTGGATATCGTTGATAAAAATCAGGAATATCCCCTCTAACAACCAACATAAATTATTCTTTTCTTCTCCTTTGCCAATAGTGGGGGCTTTTATTACAGGTCTTTGTCTGAGCTTGCTATTTGCTGCTTGTTCATCGACACCAACTGTTAATGCCCCTAATCCCAATGCCACATCTGTTAGCAATTCCGCCTCCAATGCAAAAGTAGTCAGATTTGGCTATCAAAAATCGACTATTTTGTTGAGAGCTAAGGGTGTTTTAGAAAAGCGTTTAGCACCTGAAGGTATCACTGTACAGTGGACTGAATTTCAGGCGGGGCCGCAACTACTAGAAGCGATGAATGTCGGTAGCATTGACATCGGCCCAGTAGGAGAATCACCGCCAATATTTGCCCAAGCTGCGGGAGCATCACTAACTTACGTTGTTGGTACTGCTGCTAGTCCGGCTGGTTCAGCAATTCTTGTTCCTCAAAATTCAAAAATTCAAAAAGTTACTGACCTAAAAGGTAAAAAAGTTGCTTTTCAAAAAGGATCTAGTGCCCACTTATTGTTAGTCCAAGCTTTAGAAAAAGCTGGATTGAAATATACAGACATTGAACCTAAATATTTGGCTCCAGCAGATGCCCGCGCGGCATTTGTTAAGGGAAGTGTGGATGCCTGGGTAATTTGGGACCCCTTCTATGCAGCGGCTCAAGAGGCAACTAAAGCCAGAGTCCTGATTGATGGCACGGGAATTAATAAACAGGGAGGATATTATTTGATGACCCGCAAGTTTGTTACCGAAAATCCCCAAACTGTCAAGGCAATACTGGAGGAAATTCAAAATCTCGAAGAATGGTCTAAAAACCATCGAGAAGAAGTAGCAAAAATTCTTGCACCTGTGTTAGGAATTGATCTAGAAACGATGAGGAAGGCAACTAACAGACGAACTTTTGGGCTTGTACCAGTTGACGACAATTTGATAAATCTCCAACAAGGTGTTGCAGATACATATTACAAATTGAAGTTAATTCCCAAAGAGGTAAATGTAAAAGATGCAGTGTTGACAAAAGAAGAATACGCTGCTTTTTCACCAAAAACTTAAACTAGTACAATGAATCGGTTTTCAGGGCATACATCTCTATGCCCTGACAGATGAAATTGCTATTAGTCAAACAACTGACAACTTTTGAAATGTAAATCTTGGAATTAATTATGACTAATCCTACAGAACTACTGCGATCGCGCTACGGTGAAACTCCTTTCAATTCGGAAATTGAATGGAATGATTCGCTGACATCACTACTATCACACCGTTCCATCCGGTCTTATGTATCCGATCCTCTACCACCAGGAACTCTGGAGTTGCTAATTGCAGCCGCCCAATCTGCATCTACTTCTTCTAATTTGCAAACCTGGAGTGTAGTTGCAATCGAAGACCAAGAACGCAAAGAAGAATTATCTAAACTAGCGTCAAATCAAGCACACATTAAGCAAGTGCCTTTATTCTTGGTTTGGTTAGCAGACTTGGCGCGTCTAAGTTATGTTGCTGACAGTCGCGGACTATCTCATGACGCTTTAGAATATTTGGAAACCTTTGTGACAGCTACAATTGATGCCACATTAGCAGCGCAAAATGCAACTGTAGCAGCCGAGTCACTTGGTTTGGGAACAGTATATATCGGCGCACTACGAAACCATCCTCAAGAAGTAGCAGCACTACTAAATTTACCGCCTTCTGTGTTCCCTGTATTTGGGTTGTGTGTGGGTTATCCAAATCCTGAAGTGCCAGCAGCAATTAAACCACGCTTACCCCAGACAGCTGTGCTGCACCATGAAACCTATAAATTAGCAGAACAAGAAGAAGCGATCGCTCACTACAACAACATCATCAAAGACTTTTATACTGAACAAAAGATGAATATTGCTGGCGATTGGTCAGAACACTCAGCCCAACGGATTGCAACTGTGGAGGCTTTGAGAGGACGCGATCGCTTGCGTGAAATTCTCAATAACCTCGGCTTCAAGTTGCTGTAAGGGACTTCCAAATAAAAAAATATTCAATTAACTCTTGTGGGGTGGGCATCTTGCCCGCCTTATGGACTGGGCGGGCGAGACGCCCACCCCACAATATT
Source organism: Nostoc sp. (assembly GCF_036917975.1). Lineage (GTDB taxonomy): Bacteria > Cyanobacteriota > Cyanobacteriia > Cyanobacteriales > Nostocaceae > Nostoc. The sequence continues at coordinate 14,327 of NZ_JBALEJ010000041.1, read as the reverse complement.
GGATAATTTATTTCTTGGAGTTCCCTAAGCATAATAATCATAGTGCGGTTGTCTCTCTGATGAGGGGCGATCGCACTTCTATTTTCTCACAAAGTTAAATTTTCAAACTGCAAGCATTAGCGGTGATGAAATTCGATCTCTTTCTCTAGAATCTTGATGTCATAGTTGCCAAAAAAATCGTGGCCCAGTAAGCCGATGCTTGCTTTTGGTGCGATCGCTACCTGAAGATTATTACCTGTAACTCCACCGACTGCAATGGATTTGACCTTACCAGTTGGGAATTCTACTTCGCTACCATCAGCAATTTGGGCTTGCATTGTACCCGTAGCCTGAAGTTCAAGTGTATTCGCCATATTTAGAGTGATAATCGTTCCACTAGCACCTGTATCTACTATCATTTCAAAGGTTTTTTTGTCATTGAAAGTGACATCAATCACAGGAGTTCCACCAAAACGGCGTTTGATGGGAACTCGAAAAACTTTGTTGTCTGGAGGTGCAACTATATTACCATTGCCACAAAGGCTTCCTAATCCAACAGTTTTACCAGAGGAAGTTACCATGTAACACGCTCCTGGATCGTCTGCTGTTGCTTGATGAGAGAATGCTAAAAATATCAGGGTCGGCATTATTGCGTAGGCGTAGCCCGTCGTAGACATTGCAGCTAGGTTAACGGTCGTAATCCAACGCTTCCAAGCATTCTTCATATTATATGGCTCTCCAATTTTTCTGATATTTGTTGATAAGTAAATTACTCATAAATACTGCGAAAATTTGTGTCAAAAATCCAGATTATTAATCCAAAAACACCATATTTATATATAGCAGTTATCTTTTATATGCAATACGCTATGACCTCTCTACTCAAAGGAGATATATATACAATATTACTCCCTTTACCTTATAGATAATGGGTTAGGTACATATTAGATTCAACGAAAAAGCGCTATAGTTATTTTTTACTTATGTGCCTTTATAAAATAAAATTGCATTTTACTCAATACATCTTAACTAGGATTACTGATTGATAAATTAAAGATTAGGTAAAGACATGATAATAACACTTAGAGCAGATTAAGTGTGACATCCTAATTACAGTAGTTTTCAGGTAAATAGCTGTAAGATAAATTTGTTAGCTTACTCAAATTTATCTGCTGCATTTACAGCAATTGCGATCGCATTTTTCACAGCAATGTCTCTTTGTTCTAGAATGATATTTTCGCTAACAGTACGCCCAGCTACTACACCGCAAATGGCCGCTGCTGCAAAATTATACACTCCTGCCATTTTGAATAATGTGCCGCATTCCATCTCGTAATTCAAGATATTCAAGCGGCGATATTCTTCTGTAATGCCATGCAGCGATCGCATTAAATATGGATTTGCTGAGTCAGTGCGTTCTTGCCCTTCGTAAAAAGTATCAACTGATGCCGTAATTCCGATGTAATGTTCAACCTCTAATTCTCGTGCGGCTTTAACTAAAGCGACTGTCAGAAAAGGATCGGCTGCGGCTGGATACTCCACAGGTGCAATGTCATAAGCTGCACCTTGGCGACATAATGCTGCACTGCTAATGACAACACTACCGACTGGTATATAAGGTTGAATAGAACCACAAGTTCCAATACGAATAATTTGCCGGATTCCTACTTGTACCAACTCATTGACTACAATACTTAATGAAGGCGCACCCATGCCACTTGTAGCTGATAAGATACGGCGACCATTAGGTAAGTATCCCACATAGCTATTGAGTCCGCGATTTTCTGACAACACGCGTACATTTTGTAAATAAGTTTGGGCAATTAGACGCGATCGCTCTGGATCGCCAGATAATAGGGCAATGCTGGGAGGTGATGAACCCAAATCATCTTGCCCAAAGCCAATGTGATAAAAGCGTTTATTTGCCATTCAATTTTAGACGATAGCTAAAACCTCTATTTTTACGTTATTTCAAAGGTTTGTGGTTTAGTGAAAGGGGCTACTGGCAAAAATTTTGGGTTTGGGAGACGCGATAAATCGCCGTCTCTACAAGTGTTCTGGGCTGATCTGAACTATATTGAGTTATCACCAAATTATAAATGCGATCGCACCCATACACCATTATCCATTAAGTTTTTCAGACTTTACTACTACCCATTGCGTCACAGGCGCCATTGCTCGCCAGCCCAGAAATTTACCAATAGGTTCCGCCCGTTGAATGGCAATACGAGTTAAATCGCCACCGACTCGCTCATGCCATTGAAATAAAGTTTGCTCACCCTCTACCGTCACTACATTTGCTACCAAACGCCCCCCTGGCCTTAGTGCTTCCCAGCAAACATCAAAAAGTCCCGTTGCTGTCACCCCACCACCAATAAAAATAGCATCTGGTGTTGGCAAGTCTTTCAGGGCATAGGGCGCTTTCCCTTCAATAATTTGCAGATTTGGAGTACCGAGAGTGCTGGCATTATCGGCAATGTAAAGTAGTCTAGATGAGTTTTGTTCGATCGCGATCGCTCGACATCGTGCATTACTCCGCATCCATTCAATTGAAATTGAGCCGCAACCTGCGCCAACATCCCACAACAGCGCTCCCGGTGTGGGTGCTAAAGCTGCAAGGGTAATTGCTCTAACTTCACGTTTAGTTAACTGTCCATCGTGGTGATAGGCGTTATCTGGTAATCCTGGTAACTTTGGTAATGAGATCACCCCAGCATCAGCAATACAATCAACTGCGATCGCATTCAAAGCTGCAACTTCAGTTTCACCCCAAGATGCAGCCGTACCTTTGATAATTTTTTCATGAACGCCGCCCATACGCTCCAGTACGGTGATTTTGCTGCCACCATAGCCGCGATTTGTCAAAATTTGGGCAACAATGGCGGGTGTGTCTTTACCCTCACTCAAAATTAATAGCCGCGCTTTTGGGTAAATGTAAGACTGGAGTAAGGAGGATGGACGACCATTTAAACTCAAGGTTTCCACCTCAGTTAAAGACCATCCAACTCTGGCACAGGCGAGGCTGAAGGCTGAAGGTGCGGGGATAATTGTCATTTCAGAGATAGGAATTCGCCGCATCAAGGTGACACCAATGCCGTAACACATGGGATCGCCGCTTGCGAGTACGCAGATTGACTGACCCCGACGCTGGATGATTTCGTCAATTGAAGTGCTAATGGGAGATGTCCAGACTAGTTTCTCGCGTTGGTCATCTGTAGGGAGCATTGCTAAATGGCGATCGCCTCCCACAATTACTTTAGCTTGAGTGATTAGGGAAAGAGCGATCGCACTTAATCCCTGTAACCCATCTTCCCCAATGCCGACAATAGAAAGCCATTTCTCTGTCATATCAAATTCATAATTAATAATCACTACTTCATAGCTATAGCAATCCGATTTGATTTCTGAATCACTCGTAGAGGTAAGGAACTGGGGACTGGGGACTGGGAAGAAGAAATAAAGGTGTACTGAGTTTTGTTCAAAAATCAAATATGAGTCCTATATAGCGTTACTTATTTTTCCTGGTAGCCTAATTTCCCCCGTGAACGGTTACTCAAAACGGTGTCTTTACATGTAGATGAATAGTTTCATTTAACTGCGGATGCTTGAAGCGAAGTTCTCTGGCGTGCAGATGTAACCGACTGGCAACTGCACAGCATCCATAAAGGCGATCGCCTAAAATAGTTATCCCCAGTCCTCGCACATCAGCTGAATGAACCCTTAATTGATGGGTGCGTCCGGTGAGTGGCGTAAATTCTACGCGGGTGTAGTCTCCTTCTCTCGCCATTATCTGAAAGTGTGTCAAGCTGGGTTTGCCATGCTGCCAATCAACTTTTTGATAGGGGCGATTTTCAGGATCTCCCCACAATGGTAAGTTAATTACACCTTGCTCAACTGTTACAACACCGGCAAGTATGGCTTCATAAACCTTGTGAACCTGGCGTTGCTGAAACTGCTGACTAAGTTGCCGATGGGTTTGGCGATCGCGTGCTAACAACAAAATCCCGGAAGTTTCTTGATCTAGGCGATGCACAGATGCAAGCGCCATGCCATCCGGTAACAGATGACCTAAGCGACTCAAGATACTATCTTGGCGATCGCGATAACGGCCAGGTATCGAAAGTAATCCAGCAGGTTTATTTACTGCAATTAGCCATTCGTCTTCATAAATAATGGGTAAAGTGACCTCTCCCCCTTCCCTGCAAGGCAAGGGAGTTGGGGGGTTAGGTCTTAACCCTGAGAGCAAAAACCCCATCAATGGCTGACATCGCTCCGCACATGCTCCATAAAATTCTCCCTGAATTTTGTCCTGATTTGCTGAAGATGCACCCCACCAAAACTCTGCCATTGCCAACGGTTTGAGATTATGTGTTGCTGCATAATGAAGCAGCTTTGGGGCACAACAGTCTCCTGTACCAGTGGGCGAACCTCCTGGCATCAATTCTTGCAATGATTGCGATCGCCCAGAAAAATTAGTCAAGCTATAGCTAGCCTGCATTTGAGCTTGTAATTGACGGGATAGTGCTTTTCGCTGTTGTTTCAGTTCACTAATTCGCGTATCTGTTGCTGCAATTAACTGTTGCAGGGGTTGTAATACGGCATTTTGCTGGCGTTTAAGTTGTCGTCGCTCAATTCCCTGTTGACGACTCTCTTCATCGAGTTGTTCAAGAGCAATAGTGAGTGCTTCTGGGCTGAGTGTCTTGCAGATTTGCTGACGTTTTTCCTGTCGTTGATGTTTGCAATCGCGATGGCGATCGCTCATTGCTTGCAACTGCTGCTCAAAATCATTTAATAGAGTTTCATATTGCTGGCGTTCGGTCAGTTGCTTCAAGGTCAGAAGTTCTTGCTTAATCGCGTCTAACTGCGCCAAAGTGCGGGCTTCCTCGAAAGCAACTTCGTCTCTGCCTGGAATTGGTGGCACCCAACCATCAACAACACTACAACCATTTAAAAGACCGGAGAAGGCTTTTAGTACCCATTTTTCGCCATTAGGCAGTTCAACCAATAAGATGCCATACATCTTGCCTTCACAAGAATAACAGTCATTATTAGCTAACTCTTGCATTAGTCCGTGGGCGATCGCTTCAGACATTGAGGTGCGGGGTAATTTTAGACGATTGCCACTTTCTAGACAGCGGCCTTCGTACCAATAGCTACAAGATGAGTCGCTGATCGCATCGCAGTCGATGAAATCTGAAAGTGGATGCAGAACTACCATACAGGCTTCAACTCTCTGGTAATTTAGCAAACGCCTGTTCAACTAACTCCTTTGCCTTCGCATCCAAACGCAGCCAATCCACTTCACCGAGTTCATCAATTAAACTAGTATCAACATCAGCAGATTCCTCAACTGGGCTGTATTTAAGAAAACACACTTGATAACACAGTTCCCACAAATCGATACTTGCTTGCTGCTGTTGACGCTCTAAACGTAGATGATATCCTGGATGGGGCATCGGCAGACGAGCCAGAGTCTCTCTGATTTCATCTGCTTCTTGGGGCGTTGCAGTTTCCATTGCTTGCAACAACTCAGTCACCAATGCTTTGATTTCATCAGTGGTGCTAGGCGGCCAAATCAGGACATCATGGTAAGTTCCCGTCCAGGAAGATTCATCAAGCAGCTTGCGGAGATTGTCGATAACCCGAATGAAAGCAGGCTGCATGAGGATTTCAGCCTGTTGCCATGCAACTGAGTTTGTTATTTTAGGTGGCATTGGTAGTAAACAGGGGCACTATAAAGAAAAATAAACAGTCTGTGTTTATTAAAAAGCTGCGTTTTTAATCTAAATCTTTTCTCAAGATAGCGGATTTCATTGAAGAAAATTTGGAGATATTTATTACTAGCTGGAAAATTAGGTAAGAACTCTGGGGAGGGAATATGATAGGCAAGCTACTAGATCATCGTTACCAAGTAATTCGAGTCCTCGCGATGGGAGGATTTGGTCAAACCTATATTGCTGAAGATACTAGACGGCCTGGCAATCCCATCTGTGTTGTTAAGCACCTTAAACCCGGAACTGACCCCAGAGTTTTTGATACTGCGAAACGCCTATTCAACAGTGAAGCCGAAACCTTGGAAAGACTGGGCAATCATGACCAAATACCCAGGCTGCTAGCGTATTTTGACGACAATCAAGAATTCTATCTAGTACAAGAATATATTGAAGGACATACCTTAGCTGAAGAACTTATCCCTGGTAAACGCTGGAATGAAAGCCAGGTAATTCAACTGTTACAGGAAGTTTTAGAAATTCTTGAATTTGTCCATCGCCAAGGCGTGATTCACCGCGATATCAAACCGGATAATATCATTCGTCGCACTTCCGACAATAAATTAGTTTTAGTAGATTTTGGGGCAGTGAAGCAACTGCGTACACAAATGGTAGCAGTGGGCGGACAAGCTTCGGCGACAGTGGTTATTGGCACTCCTGGCTATATGCCCACAGAACAAGGGCAAGGTAAACCCCGTCCCAACAGCGATATCTATTCCCTTGGTGTGATTGCCATTCAAGCATTAACAGGATTACAGCCAACAGAATTGCAAGAAGACCCAGAAACGGGCGAAATCATCTGGCGTCATTCAGTAACCGTGAACCATCGACTGGCGGCAGTCTTGTCTAAGATGGTACGTTATCACTTCAAAGACCGCTACCAAAGCGCCACGGAGGCATTGCAAGCCTGTAAAGAGGCAATTAATCCTGTAGCAGCACTTTCCACATCTCAAGAAGCCGCCAATAATTCCAGCTACCAAGTAGCTAAATCCCAGCCTCAAGTATCTCGCCTGCAAACTGTTGCAGTTGCACCGGCAAATCCTGTCCGCGCGAAACCTGGGCGTCAAGATTCTCAGAAATCCGACCCTTGGCCGATATTAATTGGCATATTATTGGCGGGTGGTGCGGCTGCTTTGGTAGCCAATGTATATCCAAATGTGAAAAATTTCGCTTTAAATATTACAGGTAATAATACTGCCTTAACAGACAAATGCTTGGCTATTGTCGCGGGAAGTTCTAATATCCGTTCTAAACCTAGTTCGATAAATTCTAATAACGTTTTGCAAACTGTTACTGATAACACCAATTTCGAGGTGACTGGCAAGCGGACAAAAGCAGGTTGGGTAGAAATTAAACTTAAACCTGGTCGTTTAGCTTGGGTTGACTCGGATGAGATAACCAATAATCAAGAATGGAGTTCTTGCCTACGCGAAAAAGGCATTGCAACAAAGATTGTAGATGATAGTAGCTCGATTGCGAATCGACCGACTACCAAGACAAAATCAAAATCGCGGGATGTCACAACTTCATTACCAGAAAAGTCGAAGGGGTCAGCCGACGATGCTGGGAAATCAGAACGATCGCAGCCTAGTGATAACAGTGCCAATATTATAGAACAAGCAAGACAGAAGTATGATTCAGGGGATATAACAGGAGCGATCGCACTTTTGAGGTCAGTTCCGGCAAATGCTGCTTCTGGTATCCAAGAGACGGGGAAAATGATTGCCCAGTGGCAGCAAGATTGGGCGAAGGCTGAGGCTTTGTCTAATGAGATCAACAAAGCAATAGATGATGGTAAATGGGATAAGGTTTTAGATTATAGAAACCATCCTGAAAAGTTGCCGAATACTCAATATTGGCGAAATAAAATAGAACCATTATTTAAACAAGCAGCCGCAAATCTGGCAAAACAGGCACTAACTACGCTAGAAAATCAAGGTAATCAAAAGAGTACCGAACAGAAAGTTCCCGATACTAAGAAACCTACTACTACAGAGAGTCCTAATACTATAGAAACTCCTAAGAGTGGCTTTTAAGATAATACAGTTCAGTTAAGCTCCTTCTCTTATCCAATATTGTGGGGTGGGCATCTTGCCATTGGTGTCAACTTAAGCTAAAACCCTTTTCAAATCTCGTTTCCAGCCTCCGGCTGGAAATGCAACTCAAAAGTGGCTCTGCCGCCAGTAAAGAGAGGCGGTAGCCCCAAAGACAAGCATTCCCAGTCGGAGACTGGGAACGAGGCAATCTAAAAGCTGCTTCCAGACTTGCTTTCACGTTAAGTTGACACCAATGGCATCTTGCCCGCCAGATAAATTGGGCGGGCGAGACGCCCACCCCACAAGAGTTAATGGGTATTTTTTGATTTGGAAGTCCCGAAAGGGAAGCATTTCAACGAAAGCAAATATACCAGGCGATTAGAAATCGCGGCGACACAAACGAATTTTCTACACGTCGCTAACTTGCAGCTAAATTGCCCCAACCTACATAAGGTAATTTTGCAGCCGTTGACCGAACTTGGTCAGCGTTAGCTACCAACTGACCGCAAGCGTCCCAAGTTCCAGAAATAAATGTGCTTCTTGTCCCTTCACCGATCGCAACTGGGGCGGTATAATCATCAATTTGCACTTGCAAGGTTTCCAGATTTACAGTGACGGCGGCTTGGGGATTGGCAGTGACTAACTTTTGCAGTTGTTTAACAGTAACAGCATCGGCTGTCAGACAAGGTATGCCCATTGCCACACAATTACCAAAAAAGATTTCCGCGAAGCTTTCACCAATTAAAGCTTGGATTCCCCATTTAGCGATCGCTTGGGGTGCATGTTCCCGTGATGAACCACAGCCAAAGTTCCGGTTGACTATTAAAATCTTCGCGCCTTGGTATTGGGGTTGGTCAAAGGCATGTTCACCTTTAAGTGCTTTCCGATCATCGATAAACGCGCCTTCACCTAAGCCGTCAAAGGTAATGGCTTTCAAATATCGTGCAGGAATGATGCGATCGGTATCTATATCATTGCCCACTAAGGGTATACCGCGTCCTGAAACCGTTTTAACTTCACTCACCATAGATTTTATCTATTATTTCAATGACAGCCTGTTGAAAAAGGGACTGGGGACTGGGGACTAGGGAGGATGAGGATATGAGGAATAGTAATAGGTATTTCAATTACCAGTCCCCAATACCCAGTCCCCAATACCCAGTCCCCAAAGTTACAGCAACTCACGCACATCAGAGACTTCGCCTTTGATGGCAGCAGTGGCGACCATCGCCGGACTCATTAACAATGTCCGACCGGAAGAGGAACCCTGTCTTCCTTTAAAGTTGCGATTAGATGAGGAGGCACTGATCTGTCTTCCTTCTAACTTATCGGGGTTCATGGCCAGGCACATGGAACATCCCGGTTCACGCCACTCAAATCCAGCTTCCTGAAAGATTTTATCCAGTCCTTCAGCTTCCGCCTCTTCCTTCACCCGTTCAGAACCAGGGACAACGAAGGCTTTGATTCCTTCTGCAACATGGCGACCTTTGGCGATTTTTGCCGCTTCTCGTAAATCACTAATTCTGCCGTTGGTGCAACTACCAATAAAGCAGACATCTATTTTGGTACCCTTGATGGGTTGACCAGGATATAAATCCATGTAGCGGTAAGCTTCTTCGGCAATAAATCGGTCTTCTTCTAGCAGTTCTTCTGGTTGAGGCACTGACTGATTGACACCGATACCTTGACCGGGAGTAATCCCCCAAGTAACGGTAGGAGGAATTTCCGCCGCGTCGAATACCACTACATCATCGTACTGGGCATCAGCATCGCTCTTGATGGATTCCCACCAAACTACTGCTTGCTCCCAATCTGCATCTTTGGGAGCAAAATCTCTACCTTTGAGGTAATCATAGGTGACTTGATCGGGATTGACGTAGCCGCATCTAGCACCGCCTTCGATCGCCATATTGCAGACAGTCATCCTTTCTTCCATATTCATTTGTGCAAAGGTCGTCCCTGCAAATTCGTAGGCATAACCCACACCACCTTTCACGCCAAGGGTACGGATGATATGTAAAATTACATCTTTGGCATAAACTCCTGGGTTGAGAGTGCCGTTAACTTCTATTTTGCGGACTTTCAGTTTGGAAAGGGCAAGGGTTTGGGAAGCAAGAACATCGCGGACTTGACTAGTACCAATGCCAAATGCGATCGCACCAAATGCCCCATGACTGGAAGTGTGACTATCTCCACAAGCGATCGTCATTCCCGGCTGGGTAATTCCCAGTTCTGGGGCGATGACGTGAACTATACCCTGACTGCCAGAACCAATATTGTAAAAAGTTATGTTATTTTCTTGACAATTTTCTTCAAGCGCCTGAATCATTTCCTCTGCCAAGCTATCGGCAAAGGGACGCGCTTGATTATCTGTGGGCACAATATGATCGACCGTGGCCACAGTCCGCTCTGGAAACAGTACTTTTAGACCCTTCTCGCGTAACATAGCAAAGGCCTGGGGACTGGTGACTTCATGAACTAGATGAAGCCCGATAAATAGTTGCGTTAGCCCTGAGGGAAGTGTACCAACGGTGTGTAAGTCCCAAACTTTATCAAACAGGGTACCTTTGCTCATACGTCAATCAATATTTAAGGAGTCCGGCCTTAAATAGTATCAAAAAAGAGTCTCGGTTTTTGCAGATAACTTAAATATTTTTAAATGCAGAGGGGCACAGAAGTAAGCGCAGAGGTACGCAGAGAATTAGCGATGTCATTCGATCGCCTTTGAGGTAGTAAATGCGAAAATTCTCCGAAATAGTGAGATGCAATTTTGAACGGTTTGTAGCAGGGCTTCGGCTGTTACTCTCAGATCAGCATTTACTTGCAACTGCTTATCTAATGTCGCTTCTATCCGGTCTAATCTGTCTGGACTGTCTTGGGTCATGGGAAATCCTTTTTGTTTTGATAAGGTCGCCGATGGCAGATGGGAGTCAGACGTTAATGGTGTTTTAGTTCGCATTGCGGCTTACCAAGATGGGTACAAAACTAACCTAACTGGTGATACTGTGCTGATTGATTTTGGCACTGCTATAAAGGCGAGTTTGCTGGCTGTGCTAGACTGACTGAGGAGCATTTTCAACGTTGGCAGCGCAAAGGCATATAGCAAAAAATCCATTCAGTTCTGCGATGTCTACGACGGGCTACGCCTACACAACTCAGGCAACTCGAAGGACGAGACGTAGAACCATCCGCAGGAGTTATTGCCACTCTCCCTTTATGAAAAACTTATTTCTTGAAATATCTCAAGCCGTTACGGTCTTGATATTTGTTGATATATTCTACATTCTGTTGCTCTAATTTTGTCAGCAATTTAGGTGGAAATTCTTCTGGTGAATATATAGGACGATACCAAGATTGGTTATCAAAGTAATTTTGTAATTCAGCAGTGCTAAAACGACGACCATGAATTGCAAAAATCGAATTTCGCATAATATCTAGTTCAAAACCGTTCTTACCATTCAAATCTGTATCAGTTACAAGTCTTTGGGAAAGCCAGAAATAATTGTTTGGAGTCGTGGTATCAACTGGCGGTATTGATGTAGTTGAGGAAGGTGTAGATTGAATAGGAACAGATGGGGGAGTTGGTGTAAATTTGGGAGTTTCTATCACTGGGCTGGTGATAGTTGAGGGTGTTTCTGTAGGTAATACCGCTTTGTCTACTATGGGTTGAGAAGATTTTGGTAACACTTGACTAATAATCACAGATGCACCGATTAGCCCACCTGCAACTAAAGCACCGATGAGAATACCATTTGGTTGATTACTTTGAGGGGTAGGCTGCGGCTTGACAGATAGCGTCTGAGGCTGCGGTGCAGAGACTACAGTCGGTTGAGTCAAGAGGGGTTGTGTCAGTGGAATTGGATTTGCTATGCTCTGCAAAGCATCCAGCATTGCTCTGGCTGTGGGGTAGCGATCGCGTGGATGATAAGCGATCGCTTGATCAATAAGTCCTGCCATAATTGGGCTAACATGACTCGCATACTGTCGCCACACAATTTCACCCGTTTGGGAATTGGTTTCTAGTTGTTGCGCCTGTCTACCAGTCAGCAAATAAATTACCGTCATTCCTAAACTGTATAAATCACTAGAAAAAACTGGTCTACCTGCGGCTTGTTCACTCGGCATATAGCCAGGCGTACCAATTACAATCGAACTAGTAGGATTGCCTTGGGAATTTACTACTGTTCCCATCGATTCCCGTATAGCCCCAAAATCAATCAGTACTGGTTTACCGTCTCGATGGCGCACAATGATATTATCCGGTTTAATATCGCGGTGAACGATATACTTGGAATGAACGTAATCCAGGACGGGTAATAAATTCATGAATAATTCCTGGACAGCGCCTTCACTAAATAGCCCCTGCTTCTGGACTTTTCCAGTTAGGGTATCGCCCTCAATCCACTCCTGAACTAAGTAAAACTGTCCGCTTGAGGAGAAGTAGGCATACAATGCCGGAATTTGCTCATTTGCACCACCGAGTTCTTCTAAAATAGCTGCTTCGCGTTGAAACCTCTCTTGCACCAACTGGTAAATTTGGGGATTGTTGTGAATCGGTCTTAGCTGTTTAACCACACAATGGCGCTTTGAAGGCATATAAGTATCTTCAGCTAGATAGGTTTCACCAAACCCACCAGCGCCCAATGTGCGGATAACTTGATAGCGATCGTTCAGCAGTTGTATTGTCATAGGAGATTACAAGCGATATTCATAAGATAGTTTTCCCCAAAACTACCTTCATTTCAAATCTAGTAAACCTTCTTCCTTCAATTTAGGATTGAAGCGAATTTGCATTTGCAAACCGCGCACTTCTAGCAATTGCGTTGAAATTTCTGCTTCTACTCTCCGTGCTACATTTTTAATAATTTTTATTTGTGCTAATTCATCATTAGCTGGATTCTGATATTTTGCCTGTTCTTCAGGTGTCATTACTACTTTGACATCAATGGGATGAGTCCATTTTTCTTTGTTATCCCCATTGCCCCAGGGCACACTACCATTTTCAGCAATCCAAGCATTTTCAGTATTTTCTAAGATTGTGCGACTGGGGCGTTCAATAGTTTGAACTTTTACCCAATAGCAATGCTGTGGCTGGCGGACTAAATGCTGCTTAAGGCTGAGATAAACATCACGAGAGTATCCTACAAATTGCAGCGCTTTTTCTTGGTCAAAAATAGCATATACACCAATTTTACCCTGAAATTGTTCGGGTAGTTGGCCGCGATCGTCGATATAAGGAATGTATTCCAGAACTGCTAAAGAAGAAAGATTCGTTTCAGAAGCCATACATAAAATATTAAACTTACTATTTGCCTTCAGAATTGAGAATTGCTAATTAGGGAAAAATAATCTTGAATAATTAACCATTACCCAATTTTTGGTAAATTGCACAAAGGCGACTGGGTTGGAAAATCTTAGCACTGAACATGAAATTTGGTGGCACATTAATAATGGCATATTCATCAGATTCATGATATTTTTCAAATTCTGCTGGCATTCCTTTTGTGGTAGTTAAGCTGTAAGGAACTGGCTGGAAAAGTAATTCTGTAAATTTAAGTTGCTCACATCCCAACTGTTGGCAAATTTGGTTCAAGAAAGCAACACTTGTCAACAAATTAAATAGAGTTTCTTGAGCTTGTGCTTGAAGAGTGAAACTGGCATCAAAGCTATGAACTATTTTAAGTGACATTTTTTGTATTAATAGCTAGTTATTAACGACTAAATGATATCAAGAAAAAGCAACATATTATACATGATAATACAAAATTATCAGGCAACTAAGTCCAGCTTGTAACCCTGTGTTGAAAAAACAAGCCTAATTCTCTGAAACATAATTAAGTTTTGGGTGTCAGCAAAATCCATTTTGGCACTTTCTTGTGACGCGATCGCCATATCTAAATCTAAATTTAGTTTTAGAAGTTAAAATCTTTCTGGTTCTTCAGTAGGTGTTATGCTGAAATTTTAATTAAACCCCAAAATTTTCCTTTAAAATCAAGGTTTAGAGGCGATTATAACCTCAATTTCAGCACGAAGACTCAAATGGTATACTAAAAACGGTTAGGAATTTTACTTTTAAACGCAGAGGTTCGCTGAGGTAAACCCGTAGGCCATTCTCTACGAGACGCTACGCGAACGCCTTCCCGCAGGGTAGGTACGCAAAGTTTTTCTTCAAGTTTTCCCTCTGAAATTTATACCATCCCGTAAAGTCCAGATATTAGCCGTTTGCAGTATAATCATAATGCCTGTTATTATTGCACAATAAGGGGTTCAAACTTATTTGCAGACATCTTATAGCATAACAGGTACGGAAGAGCCACCTTTCTTTATCTAGTCTATTTTTCGGTAAATACTTCAATTTTTAAATTAACCCACCTAATGTGGCATGAATGCTGGGATAAACAAAAAGCCCCAAGCTATGATGTAAGCGTGGGGCTTTAAGTATAAATAATAAACCTGGCATCGAGCTATTTTTGCGTAGGGCTACCCCTAAACTATCGTGGCCGCAGCAGCGTTTCACCTCTGAGTTCGGGAAGGGTTCAGT
>NZ_JBALEJ010000040.1:0-9013 GCF_036917975.1 Nostoc sp. | reverse complement strand
CGTCACGTTCTGCTAAGAGAAATTCGTGTAACATTATGAATGTTATTAATTTTAGACTTATTCTACATCAGGAGATCGCTAAAACAGCGATCGCACCCACCCCGATCCACCCCAGAACAATTTCCCAAAGTATAATGTTTTGACGTCAAAGATCGTGTTTTAGTTAATGTATAATTTATACAAAATCTAATAAAACATTCAAAAGTGGTAGATGAAATTGAACTTATTTATCTAGCAAGATATAAGAAGTATTTAATGATTTATGCTTTAGTGAGAAATCAGGAAACTAATCAGGAATCTTGCGGAGGTCGAAAGTTAATCAACAGAAACTGATGAGCAAGTTGTTAGCTGTGGATGGACAACCCCGATCGCTACACCATTGGAATCGCCAGTGGGGCACTTTCAGATGCATTAACTGATGTTGGAATCAATGACGACTTTATCCGAGAATTGGGCAAGACTCTGGAGCCTAGAACCTCTGCTATCTTTATTCTTGCCCGCAAAGTTACTCTAGATAAAGTTCTAGAAGAATTAAAACCCTTTGACGGCAAAGTGTTACGAACTTCGCTCTCGAATGTCGAGGAATGTGCTTTTACCCATTTTGTGGTCTAGTTTGTGAACCATAGCTGCGCCCTAAGCGTAGCTATGCCGCAGGCTTTACGGCTACACGCAGTACAAGCGCCAAATACCCAATTCAAAACTAATTTGGAGATCAAACCAATGAAAATTCTCGTCGTTGGAGCTTCACAGGGAACCGGCGCACTTTGCGTCAAGTCATCTTCTAAAAAATCCCATAAAGTAAACGATATCGGTTTTGAAAATTAATCAACCACAGAAATCTCGAACAAAAAAGGAACAATAAGTATGAAATCTTCTGATTTATCTAAAGCTGTTTTGGCGACTGTCTTTGCCATGAGTTTTGCTTCTGTGTCCTTACCTCCTTCTGTTTCTGCCCAAAGTGGAGGCACTGGTAGCGGAGCCGGAGCCTCCAGTGGTGGCACTTCAGGTACAGGCACTTCAGGTACAGGCACTTCAGGTACAGGCACTTCAGGTACAGGTGCTTCAGGTACAGGTACTTCAGGCACAGGTGCTTCAGGTACAGGTGCTTCAGGCATAGGTACTTCAGGTACAGGTACTTCAGGTACAGGTACTTCAGGTACAGGTACGATGGGTATTCATGGAGGTACAAGCACTTCCAATACTGGAACAACAGGCGGTGGAACAACAGGTACTAATAGCAATACAGGCATCACAACTGCCCAAAAAACTAGCGGGAGCAGTTTCGATTGGGGTTGGCTAGGTTTACTTGGTCTAGTCGGTTTAGCAGGTCTGGCTCGTAAGCGCGAAAAAGTCCAGGCTTATAACGATCCGAATGAAGTAACAGTTAATCCCTCCAAAATGAGCCAACGGTGAGTAAAAACCAGATACCAATCACAGGTAAAGCTGCTAAGACAAAGTGCAGCCATCGGGAGTTTTGGAGGGAACATCTCACTTTCTGAAGTAGCTCAAACCGACAATAATCCATTGAGGTAGGCACAGCGGTGAGCAAGGACTTGAGGCACATTTTCTCGTTTCCATTGTGCCCCAGAAATCTTTGTTCGACGGTCAATCTGTTTAACGGCAGATTCAACTGAACCAGAACCAATTGATCAAAAACGCGAAGAGTGCAAACAGAAAGAAGAAAGAAGCAATAACGATCCACATCGGGATTTTAGTCAAATTTATTACATAACTGCTTCCAAATCAGGCAGAGGGCACGAGGCACAAGATTGACATATTAACTACATCACATTGACGTAAATCTAATTAAACCTTTTGTGAAACCAGGAAGTCTAAATAATGTAGACAACTTTTAAATTCGTCATTCACAAATATGAGCAAGCATAAAGTTCCTTCGATTAGTATCTTCACAGGACTAGTAGCAATCGTTCTAGGTAACAGTCTCTTGATGACTTCGGGATCTGCGTATGCCGACTTGCCAGGGAAGCATCCTTATTACCTGCACGCCCTGACTGATTTACGCACTGCACGGTGGTTGCTGGAACATCGCCCAGGCGATGCTGCCGTTAGTGGACAAGAAGATGTTGCAATTGGGCAGATAAATTACACTATTAACGACATTAAGAAGGCATCTATTGATGATGGCAAAGACATCAACGATCATCCAAATGTCGATGTTCCCAATAATCATCCTGGACGCTTACATAAGGCAGAAGAAATATTGAAGAAAGTGCATTCTGATATCAAGCGTGAGGAAGACGATCCAACAGCCCGGGGCTTGCAACATCGTTCTCTTGTGCATATCGATGCTGCACTCAACGCGACTAAACGTGCCCTAAACGATGTTCAACATCATAAATAGAGACTTGATGGGCGAGCTGATCTCGCCCCTTTTAATTGAATAATTTTTGGGCTAGGGGTAAGCGATCGCCCTTGGTAGTTGGCAAGGATTTTCTGAAAAACACTGGCTTCGAGCTAAACTTGCTCCCCATTCGGTTTAGACCCCCAATCACATAACTATCATTCCATGACTAAAATATCTCAATCTCAGTCGAGAACTGCCTTATCTTTGTTACTACAAATGACCTTTGGTGCATTTGCACCTTTGGTTATTGCCAGTCCCACATTTGCTCAATCGACATTTACTGATGTTCAAGGCAATTGGTCGCAATCATGTATTTCTCAACTGGCTCAACAAGGAGTTATCAGTGGTTACCCAAATGGTACTTTCCGTCCCAATGCCTCTGTAACCCGCTCTGAGTTTGCCGCGATGATTGGTAAGGCTTTCCCAAATGCACAAAAGAGTCGTAATCCAGTTCAATTCGTAGATGTCCCCAGCAATTACTGGGCCCATAATGCAATTGCAACAGCCAACCAGACAGGCTTCTTATCCGGCTACCCTGGCCAGATTTTTAATCCTACTCAAAATATTCCTCGCGCTCAAGTTCTCGTCGCTTTAGCAAGTGGCTTAAATTACTTTCCCACTCAGTCTCCGACTACCACCTTAACTACAAACTTTGCTGATGCCAGTTCTATTCCTACTTATGCCCAGAGTGGTATTGCTGCTGCTACTGAAAAACGTCTGGTCGTAGATTATCCTGATGTTAAGTTCCTTAGACCTAATCAATTAGCTAGTCGTGCTGAAGTCTCAGCTTTTTTATGTCTTGCTTTAACACCCTCTGGACAAACCTCTAGTATTTCTGGGCAGTATATTGCAAATGCTACTGGCTCCTCAATCACTGCCCTACTTCACTCTGGAACTTCTATTCCTGTTAAATATCTAGATGCCAAGAAAATCGTTGTTAGTCCCAAGGAAACTGCACCTCTAACACTGATAGTCGCAACTGATATCAAAAATAATCAGGGAACTCTAACTATTCCTGCTGGTAGCCAAGTTGTTGGTCAATTGCAACCTGTAGACGGTGGTTCTCAATTTGTTGCTAGTCAGCTGATTATCAATGGTCAGCAGTTTCCAATTAATGCCTCTTCGCGTCCAATCACAACTACACAAGATGTACGTAGTCCTAACATCAAAGCTATCCTCCAAGATGCTGCTGTTGGCTCCGCCGCCGCCGCCGGAATTTCTGGCATCACTGGTAACAAGCATATTACACTTGGCAAAGTCTTAACTGGTACTGCCATTGGTACAGCCGTTGGCGCAAATCAAAATCGTAACGTTCTCTCGACTTTAAGAGATACCGCAATTGGGGCCGCCGCCGCCGCCGGAATTTCCGGCATCACTGGTAATCGTACTATCACTCCTGGAAAAGTTATCGGCGGCGCTGCAGCTGGCGCGACAATTGGCGGCATTATTGATCCCACTTCTACGAATCAAGTCGTTGTAATTAATCCTAATAGCGACTTAACTTTAACCTTAAATAGCGACTTCAGCAGATAAACAAAAACGGTGCGCCAACGCCACAATGCAATAGTTTCGCTCAATTCAATTGACTAATGCTACCAAAAGCCAAGCTTTTTAATGTACTCCGCTATTTCTTGTCAATGGGTAAGAACCACTCAACGGGTCGTAGACAATTTTCGCATAACAGCTATTTTCATTTGCATGTAAGCAGGCTTGATGGAGAGTACGGAAATCTTCTGAATCTTGGGAAGTACTAACTGAGTTTAAATATAATTTTTCACGCTTGGCAGCGATCGCGTTATCTAAGAGCGATCGTCCAACGGGCTTGGTCGTAAAAAAGGGATTAAATATTTGCTTGAAAGCATCTTCTCGTATTCCCAGTCCGTTGTTGGCAATACGAATTGTGACTTGATTTGGCTCTAGTAATTGGGTGCGAATATAAAAAAGCCGTTCTGAGTTTCTGAGCTTTTCACCCAGACATTTTGGTTGTGATAAAAATCGCCACGCTGTTCTAATGTAAAGCCACCCAACAACAATCCTAACCACACCTCCACCATCGGCATTTTCAATTCCTGTTGTAGTTTACTCAGAGAAATTTCATCTTTGACATTTATCAGGTAGTTAGCGATGGCGCTCTGCCATTTTTGGACATCCTCATCTGATGCCAAATTGCGGACATCTTCTAAAGTTGTCACCTCATCGAGCATTGCCAAAATATTCGCTTTTTCAACAGGCGCTACTACAGAATCACCCTCCTGGTTAGGATATAAAAATTGGTGTGGCCCATGTGGTTTAAAGGTTTGTGGTGTTTGCGGTTCAATCAAATCATCTAAATCTAGGTGCATTGTTGTCCGCACTAGACCAGCAAAGAGATCGGTGCTAACAACAGGCCCCAAAAGACTATTGCGATCGCGCGTATCTTGCAACAGCATTTCTGCACGAGACTTAAGAATATCCGCAATTTGACTGAAGGCAAGCGCTGCGGGGGAGCAATGCGATTTTGTGAGGTCTGGTCAAAAACAAGCGATCGCTAAACTTTTTGCTCAGTACAAAAAAATATTAGCTACATGTCAATTAGTATTAATACTAAAAAATCAAATATTTGATCAAGAACGTCTATAACAGGCGTTTGGAGTGCTGCCCTGATTATCATTATTGTTTTGCTCCCTGGTATATGTGAGCAATAATTATTTTATAACTACGAAAAAAGGTAGAATTCCTTATTAATAGTAGTTTTCAAGCTCTCAATATCAACATAAATGGAAAAAAAGATAGATGCAACTTTGGATTTAGCCAAATCGTTGAAAGACTTTGAAATTCAGGTTACTAAACTTTTAGAATTGACAAATGTTAGTGTTTGGGATGGGCAAGTTTTTAAAGAAAGAGAACAAAAAATTAGAGACTCAGCGCTCATTTTAGCGGGTCAATGTATCGCCTTATTTTTATATAATCTTTCCCAATCTCAAGATGCTCTCGACACAGCAATGAGCCAAAGTTATTTACAATTTATGTTGTTGACGAGCAAGGTAAAAAAGTGAATAGTTCTGAAATTCCTATTACGAATGATGGCACTTATGAAGGATATAAACCACTTTTGGAGATTTTAGAAGCGCATTTAGTTCACTTGGGAATTAGCCAAGCAAAACAAGTCTTATTAATCGCGGATGGGGCGGAGTGGATCTGGATACATATCCCTCCACTTTTGACAAGATTAGGATGCCCAGTCGAAACTTATCAGCTATTCGATTTTTATCATGTTACGGAAAATATAAAAGTATTTGCAGACGCGGCTTTTCAAGAGGAAGTACAGTCTAAAGAATGGTTTCTAAAAGTTAGAAAGAATTTAAAAAAAGGGAAAGCTAAATCCTTAATCAGCCAGATGGATGAGTTGATTGCTGTAGCTACTGGAGAGCGGTGTAAGATTATGGTAGTTAAGCGAAATTATATTTTAGATGCTTATCATAAAGGGCGTTTAAATTATGATAAAGCAATAGATAAAAAACTCCCTATTGGAAGTGGTGCTCTTTGAGTTTAATCCGCCAAGTTGTCAATTTAAGAATCAAAGGTAATAGTAAATTTTGGTTGAAAGAAAACGCAGCAAATGTTGTTACATCTGCGTTGTCAATGGATCGCTGGAAGTTGGGATAATTTTTGTGGTTCTATCTTTAACTCTTTTCTTAAAACTCAAACTGTTTGATACATTTTATACTTTGATCTTGCCTTTAATTTACTTTTTGGCATAATTCATACTAAGTATAAAAGACTGATTACAGATATTTTTATAAACAATCGTCAAATGACTTGCTAGCAATCTTTTTGAGATATTTCATCAAGATGAATTTTTGTGCAAACCAGTATTTTATTTGCAAATAAAATTACCTTGTACTTAAATATAATTTTTAGCGATCGCTTGTTTTTGACCAGACCTCACAAAATCGCATTGCTCCCGCGCTGCGGTTAATAACTGTGCCTCCAAGGGTAATTTTTCAAGCTCCGCATCTAAACATTCCCACATCGGTGCTAGTGTTGATGTCGCTGGAGATTCGGACAATTCATCTAATACATCCCAGATGGTTAATTGACGATATGTGGTCATCTCTAGGATTGTGGATGTAGAGGACAAGGACGCACTGGGCAATGGGTTGAAGCAATCTCAAACATATCCTTATATTGTATCCCCTCAATACTTCGGGGTAGGCAATTATTCTGGTTGCCACGACCAACCAAAGGGATAAATAGAAGATTTCTCACGAATAATAGTCGCCAAAGAGGGGATGATTCTCATCTTTGAAATGCGGTCACGCACGTACTCAAAAAAGCTAATTCCCAACTTACGAGTAGTGGCAACAAGAGACATAAAAGTGTCAATCGCCTTAGTACCCTCAGTAGTCTGAGTGGCGTAGCTAATATTACGTCGCTGCACCATAGTTCTAGCAGCTAACTCAGCAGGATTATTGTGCAATGGTAATTCTGGATGCTCTAAAACTAGAAGTAACTCGGAGGCAATGGCCTCCGTTAATCGTTTTCGTTCATCCAACTGCTCGTAACCACTTTTTGTATCGAACAGTTCCCAGAATTTAGATTTTAGTTCCCGTGCGAGTTCTGCCCTTGGAGAATCTCTATAAGCTAGTAGTTGTCGGTAGTAATTCCAAAATTCATCTAAGAACTGATCCAAAAGTTCTTGATGACAAGCAACGTAAGGATTTAATTTTTTATAATGCCGTCCCTCATGTACCCAACACAGAGCCAAATCCTCGGTTATTAACTTGAACTGAGGAGCATCATCACAAAGAAGAGTCTGCACCACTGGCCAGTCAGTTTGCTGATGATAAAAAGCGATCGCTGCTGCTTCCAAAACACGAGTACGTTGTTGAGAGCCTAATTTAGGTAGATACGTATCAAGTAGGGTCTCGAACTCAGTAGAGCTAAATACAGTTTCTTGAGGTAATAATTTCAGAGAATTTTTCCATTTAGTCGCCAGTTGGAAGTTCTCAAGCAATTCATAAGTTAGTGGATGAAGAATAAACTCAAGTTCCTGAGAGTTTTGTAATCCTTTGACTACGGTAAGTCTATCTTTCTTGGATGTCGTAAAGTAGATTGTATATAAAGGGTTGCAGATGACATTGGTGGTGTGGTTGACTCCGCCAACACGCGCACCAGTTTGGTCGAAGTGCTGCCAAGGACTGCTGGCTAGTCCCGACAAATAAATTTCACTTTTCTCGTTTTCAAAATCAGAGTGGTTTTTGATCAACAGGTTCGACAAATGACCTGCTGACATGAAAATGCCAATATCCTCTAAAAATTCCAACAGCTTACCTTGGGTCATGTTGCTCCCGTAGTATAGGCTGATGACAAGGGCTTTTACTCCAGGACCAAATTCTCCCCCGTAACCCAATGGTAGTTCTGCTAAGTACGTTTTTCCCTCGGATGGTGAGTAGTATTTCTGTTTGCGGAAAAGAACGTTATCGGTTGTGAGTTTGATGTCTTGAACGATGACTTCTTCGTAGCCCTTAAATTGCGCGTCTGCTGGCAGTTCCGACCGAGGATATTCTAGTATTTCTTCTCGGTCTATTTTGATACTTTCATTTTTACTGGTCTTGGTGTGCTTTTTTGGAGTTTCTCGTTCTTTCTCTGATGAGTGGTTGCTGAGTTCGCCTTTGTTCTTCTTGGCTTTTATGTCTGGCTTCCCTTGTTCTCCCTTCAGGCGGTTGTTTTCATCCCGCAATCTTTGATTTTCTTCTCGTAGTTCTTTGACCTGTAAATTTAATTCCTCTACGAGGTTCAATAATATCTCTACGGTTCGACGCACTGATTCATCTGCAATCCCTTTTGGGTCGATGGCTTGCAGCAAATCGTATACTGGTTTGTTCCTCGATTGGCTTTGCGTCATGTGTCATATTCTATATCACTGCTGTACCTACTAAGCTTTTTATTTTTTTCTGCTACCCCAACTTATTGAGCCGATACAGCAAAATGCTGTTTTTGTAGCATATTTGTAATACAAAGGTGGGGAATTTTGATATAGCCAGAGAAACACCACTACAGCCAAGACACCACGCTAACGCCCAACACCCAAGAGAGGAAATTTAAAGCCAGTGAGTAGATGTTCCATACCCTCGTGTTTTATATATAGAAAAAACCATTAGGGTATGGAACGTCTGTTAGAGTCACCTGAAAATTTACAAAATTTAACACAGCAAGCATCTGAGCCAGCCACAGAACAGCCACAAAATACCCTTTCTGTCAGCCAACAACAGCAACACCTAACAGCGCCTAGCCAATCTCCCACATCCAACGCCCAACTCACCCTAATTGACCAACTAGTGAAACAGGCAGGGCAAGAAATTGAATTAGTAGACGCTGCCATTCGACAATAACTCTACTACGTCAGCCCTACCTCTTCATACTCTTATTTTGGCTAAGGTATTGCTTGTGTAAATGCTTTTTTGGAATATTTTCACAACCACTTCAAACAAATATGAAGTGTGGGTATTTAACTAACTTGTGTAAATGCTTTTTCCGGTCAGGGTAAATAACGCTTAGGCGTAAGTATCGCCAGCCCTAAAATTGTGTTTCCTACGTCTGTTTTAAGCAAAATTTTCAGCACTATTACTTATTGACAAATTGTTTATGACCTCAAACTGTCAATTG
>NZ_JBALEJ010000039.1:0-110001 GCF_036917975.1 Nostoc sp. | reverse complement strand
ACTACCTCTTCTCACAATCCCGAAAAATGGGCGCAAGACATTCGCCGCAATATTTCCGGCACTCACACAATTGAGCATTTGAGAGCCGATGCCAGTCGTTCAAGAGTTCAAAAAACTTACAAAATTACACTCAACGACGTAAAACCAGAAGGTTACGGCAGTATCGCTTACTGCCTATTCGCTGGAGATGACAAAGCCTCTATCGAATTAGAGGAAAGCGAGATTGCAATTGGCTTGGATTTCGGAACATCCACAGGAAAATGGGGATAAAAAGTTCATTGCCCTGCTTATAGCGGCAATATCGCTTACACTTCCAGAGCAAACGCTAAAACTCGTTAGTTCTATGGTTAGTGTCTTGGGTGAAGTTTCGGACGCGATTGATACTGACATCCCCGATCCAATAAGCTTCGACTAATTTCTAATTCAAAAGCCCGCCAGAGCTAAACCTGTGCGGGCTTTTTACAAACTTAAACGAGAATTAATCCCATGCTATCAAAAATTACTAAGAATCTAGCAGACCCGCTAAAAGTTCTATTTTATGAGTTATGCCAAGAAGAAAATACAGAAAGCCTAACAGAGAAAACCGCCATACTACAACAATTCCAACATACTCTAGAACATTTAGACAACGAGCTAGAAAACAAGATCCACAAAAATATAGCTAGCTCAATCTTTACTGGCTTTAGCGTATGTTTGGCAATTTCCGGGGCAAGTCTTCTCACAAGCCCACTTGTTATTGCGGTTGTACTTGCCGCAAGCGTAGGGAGTGCGGCTACCATCATTGGTGGAACCATAAACGACCATAGCGAAATCACTAAATCACTACCTAAACTTAAGGTGTATTCACTGGCTCTAGGCTCATCTCCGGCTAAAAATTGGGCTAAGTTATGGCAGCTATCCGGCGATCGCCTGTTCTGCGATGCTCTGGTGAGTGCCTCTAAGGGGGAAATAGCGGAAGGTAAGTTGATTAGACGGGACAGAAAACCCGTATTTGACTATGCTGTAGACTATTGCGCCGAAAGGTTGGGAATTACACGCGCTGAATTGATGGACAGAGCATCAGCCTTAACCGTTGCCACCGCTCCAACTAAGCTACAGAATCAAACACCTACTATATCTACTGCGCCAAAAGTACTGCTAGTGCAGGATTCGGCGACAACAGTATTACAAACTCAGTCCAGCCAAACGAGTTTAGACACGCTAGAAGAAGCAGCGATATCTATTATTGATAACCTGGTGTTGTCGGCTGATAAACAAACACTCGGCGGTTGCGTAATTATTGCCGCACCTGGTGCAGGTAAGACAACGTTTTTAGGTACTGCTTGGGGTAGACTTAAGACCCACCACGGTAATAGACTTCAATCTCTAGCCGTAGTTGTTAAAAAGTCTGATTTAGCATTCTTTAAAAGTTTTGCTACAACCGCACTTTGCATTAAAGATAATCCAGTTAACGCCGTAGTAGAAATAATAAAATTCATTGATGCGGGAATGAAAGAGGGGAAGATAACCAGACTCTTTCTTGAGACTTCTTAACAATGAACGTAATGCTGGAGAACGCACTTAAAGGCATTTATTTAGAACCAAACTCGTACTATATTAGTGAAAAAAAAGAGTTGGGGTTCGTGCCCTTAGCTGGGCATCTACAAGCGAGTTTAAATGAAGCTTGGCTAGTTGGACGCGAGTATAACCTTTGCTTGTGGGTTAGCTCCCATTCTCCTAACTTAGATGCTTTACCATTCTGCGGAAGTAGGGATTCTAGAAGTGTTGGTGACATCATCTTTCTTGCTAAAAACAGCAAGCGCGAATTCTTAGAGTTAGCATTAAATAACGCCCACCTGATCAGCAATTCTAACAAGCGCCAAGAATTGAAACAGCAACTAGATCAACTAGACGCTGGTGATTCTCCTATCGTTCTCTCCAACAATTCAAATTGGACTCTTGGCGTAGTTCCAGAATTTATCCGAGACGAATACAAAGGCTACAGAAGCCAGTGTTTAGAATCAGCCGATTCTATTAAGGATGCTGTAGCAGACGATAACATCCAAGACAACACCAGACAACAGCTAGAGTCATTCTTTAAACTTCCATCTGCTTATACTCCGGCACTATCTAAAGTAGCCGCTACCATTCTAGATATTATCAGAAATGGGAACCCGCCAGTAAAGCTAGAGACTATTAGAAAGTCGCGCAAGTGGGGAGACAAAACACCACCTATGGCAGAAATTAAAAGCGGTATAGATGAGCTAATTCAAAAAGAATTAATTGATGGTGAAAGCGAGAATGGGTTTACTGTTCTAGGCTAACCCCTAGACCGGAGCGGAACACGGAACAGGCTAGAGAAGCGACCGGAACACGACCGGAACAACGCAATATCAATGTTCCTAGCGTTCCGTTCCGGTGTTCCGGTGTTCCGTTCCGGTTGTGTTCCGTTCCATGTTCCGGCTGTGTTCCTGAACTTTTAGACATAGCTTAAATAGCAAAAATGCACCCATACTAGTGTTAGTAGTACGGGTGCATTATAATAATATTAAGTATTAGAGTTTTGGATACACTACTGGAGTATAACATGGAAAACAATAGATTAGACAATAGACTTAGAAAGGTTAAGACCTTCGTGTATAGGAATGTTCGTAAGAGAATATACGGCGAACTTTCTGAAAAAGAAAAGGCGAAAGTTCTACAAGATGCCTTAGACTGGGAAGAAAGAATGTTTACTAAAGATGGTTGTAAGGAATGCGATCGCTTTGATGACTTCATGCCAAGATTTAATCAGTGCGATACTTTTGAATACAAGGCTATAATCACAAACGGTGTAGGTGGTAGATTTGGCGGTATTCAGGTTATTGGAACTATCACGAACAAGGTTAAATTACGAAACTTCCTTGAGAATCAGCCGGATAAATTACCAACTTTTAGACCATCAGACTGGTGGTTCCCGGAATAATCTTGTGGGGAGATTTAAACTAACTCCCTCTTCAATTTGCCTAAGTTTACGCCGTCAAGTGGTTGATTTTGGAGTAAAAATTTTTAAAAAATTTTTGGGCGAACGCCTATATAAAGACCGCCACCCTTTCTGCTGGAAACTTGCATAAAAATGCTATAATTAGCGTAGTAAGCAAGCACTTCAAACAACAAACATAAGCCCGTCTTCTTAACTACAAATAGATAGAAGACGGGCTTATGTTTTTGAGTAAATATGAGGCTGGGAAGAGACACAGATGAGCCATCTACGCCGAAATAGAGATACGTCAATCTCTGGACTCCCCCCCTACCTACGCCCTAGCCTAGACTCAAGTGATTGATTGACTTTGAACGACACGCAGGACATTTTAAAACCTGCTTTGACTTCGTTCTGTCTAATCCTTCTTTCTTAAAGTCAGAGCCTTGATAGCCACAGCGAACGCATTGGAGTAGTGGTTTTATGCCGCTAGTGCTTTGGCTTGGTGTGGTGGTGGTGTTTTCGGTTGTAGATTGGGCTGCAACTTTTTTTCTTGTTCTAGCCTGTCTTGTTCAACCAGTGACTCAAGCAGCGATCGCAAAAATTCCCCACCACCTCGTTCTAGTACCCACGCTCTTACAACTGCGTTCACTAGAACTCTTGCATAAATATTTTGTGGTATGATATTGGGTTATTTTAATTTGAGATTTGGCAATTAGAATAGGAAGAATTTATCAATTTTTTCGATTAGCTATTATCAAGCGATGCCTACGGCGGGCTGCGCCTACGCTAATTTTAAAAAATTAGCAGCAAATCTAGTTTCAGTGATTGATAAAATCCTGAAACTATTTGATAATTTTATTTTTTAATCTGACTTTATAGAGCTAATTCGTAATTATAAATTCCGGCAATTAAATTCGACCTTAAACCAAAACGTCGGTGACGATTTCGATATCTATCAGACAAGATTTTAAAGATTTTTAGACGACGATTTACGTGTTCAACAGCAATTCTTAATGGTATTCCTGATTTAGCGATTTTATCAGCAAAACAAAAGGAACAACAATCCAATAGTAATAAAACAGCAATAGCAACTTTACCCACTGACACAGAAAATAAATCTATTACTGTAACATTACCATTACCTTTAGAAATAAAAGAAGGATATTTAGAAATTAGAGAAGTTTCTACTGGTAAAGTAATAACAGTAATTGAAGTGCTTTCTCCCACCAATAAACGCACAAAATCAGGAAGAAAATCCTATTTAGAGAAAAGAGAAAAAATATTACAAAGTGATACTAATTTAGTAGAAATTGACTTGATTAGAAATGGCGATAAAATGCCAATTATGACAAATATTCCTGACATAGACTATCGGATTTTAGTTGTCAGGTCTGATTGCTTACCCTCGGCTCAATTATTTGCTTTTACAGTGAGAGAAGCTATCCCTAATTTTACTATTCCTTTAGAACAGCAAGAACAGGAAATAAAATTAAATTTACAGAATCTATTATTAGAGATATATGAGCAAGCCGGATTTGATTTGACCTTGGATTATAATCAACCTCCTGTACCAGAGTTGTTGGTAAAAGATAGAGAATTACGATGAAACTACAACTTTTCCTAGCTGTTTTTCGATGGCATCACACGCTACAGCAATACCATCTTCGGCTCGTATGATTTGTCCAATTTCCGCCGCTTTTGCTGCATAAGTCGGATTCTCTAGCAACTCACTCAACTCCTTTACAACTCGTGAAGCGGAGTATTGTTCGCGGGAAATTGTGCGAGACGTTCCTAATCGTTGAACTCTTGCTGCGTTGTCCGGTTGATCATGGCTGTACGGCATAATTAAGGTCGGGCGACCTGCCTGTAATGCTTGAGCCGTAGTACCAATGCCACCTTGATGCACGATCGCACGGGCATGAGGAAATATCTGAGAATACGGCGCATAGTTGATTACCAAAACATTATCTGGAAGATTTTCTAGTGTTGGATTATTACCCATGAGCAAAACAGCTCGGCAATTCAGTTGTTGGACGGCTCGAAGGCTTTCTTGGTAGAAGGTTCCAGCATTCATCACAGCAGCAGAGCCAAGCGTGAAGACGATCGGAGGTTCACCCGCTTCTAAAAACTGCCTCAACTCTGGAGCTAGTTCTGCGCCACCTTGCGTCCCATCGTAGAGAGTGAAGCCTGCGACTACGGTGTTTGCCGCCCAGTCCGGCTGAGGTTGCCCTAAAACTGAAGAAAATAAGGC
This sequence comes from Nostoc sp., assembly GCF_036917975.1. Taxonomy (GTDB): domain Bacteria; phylum Cyanobacteriota; class Cyanobacteriia; order Cyanobacteriales; family Nostocaceae; genus Nostoc. Next base: position 104,809 of record NZ_JBALEJ010000039.1, on the reverse strand, counting down.
AATGACTAGATAAGGTGAAAATCGATTCTCAAGAAAAGGATTGTAGTTAATGGGTGATAAATCAAGTTCTCGTCGCAGTTGTCGAATTGGCTCTGCCCAGGAGTTACTCACAAGCTTTGCAAAATTGAGAACGCCTCGATTTACAATCGGTCCCAGTTTGCATAACTTCGCTAAAGCTGGAAACGGAGCTAAAACGGGGGGATCGTAGATTGAAAAAAACGATAGGGGAACCATTGCGCTTGAAGCCCATCGCATTCCGAGCTTTTCTGCCACGAGCAAAGTTGCGATTACCCCTTCGCCCGAAAAGATAAAATCTGCACCTTTGGCAACGTTAAGCAAGTCGGTATACATTTCGCGCAAGTGCGGATTCGCCCATTGACGCACCATGTATTCTTGTCCAGTTTTCAAATCCATCATTCGCGCCATTTCTTGTGGGTCGTTCATCGCTGTGAAATTTGGACGCATGGAATGAAACTCAAACCCCAAGGCTTGTAGCTTTGATTGATACACTTCATGCGTGACAAATACGACATCATGACCTCGCTGCCGCAACTCTAGCGCGATCGCGATCATGGGGTGAAGATCCCCCAAGGTTCCTACTGTCGTCACAGTAATTCGACTCATTCTTTTGCATCTTGCTCCGTAGCATTTGCTTTATGCTACCGCTTTGAGTGGACAGAAGCACAAAAAGCTCAAGATAGAGCCAGAAGACAGGCATTTTATGAGCGTTTTTGGGCGATTTTTGAGTGTTTAAAACCAGAAATACTAGACAAATATTATGGCTGTAGGACTTACGCATTGACACGAAATAGAAAACATGAATGGGTTGAAAAACCACATTTGTCGTAGGGGCACAGCAGTGCTGTGCCCTCCATAGCGCGGGTTTACATATATCAAAGAATGATTCATCAAGGACAGAAACGTCATATTTTCGTGATGCATACCATGATTAATTTGTACAGTGCGTAAGTTCTAGGCTGGTAAGTCAGTCGGCGTTAAAAAATTAACCTATGCAACAAAGTGTAAGGTCAGCAAAAAGCCTATAAAGCAATAGTTCCAGGGTTTTTACAAAACTCAATATACCTTGGTTTTATCGTGCCGACTTACTTAGGTTCTCGATGCTTGAAATCATTTATTTTAATCTGGGCGATCGCGTAAAGCCTACGGCATAGCTTCTCTGCGAGACGCTGCGCGAACGCTTAACACGGAGCGTCTTGTAGAGAAGCGCTGCTACAAGCAAATCGCTCTTGGGGGATCATGAGGGCGTAGGCTTTGCCCGCCGCAGGCATCGCTATTGAATTATAGTCAAGATAAAGTCACTTTAGAGTACATATAAAAATTGAAACCTAACTATTACCAAGCGCTGTATAACTTTTCGACGTAAACCATTATTTCCTCCTTGGGCAACCGGATTTTGGGTTTCTGCTGGGGGTACAAACTCTCCAAGGTAGCTGAATCTTGCTCTATAACCTTTGCTGTTGCCTGTATCAATGACCTCCGAGCGATCGCATTCATTCCCAGCAACTGAAATAGTGGATTCTTCCATTTGCCATAACATAAGACAAATGTTTTTGTTCGATGTTCCGTTTCAGGGTACAAAATGTAGAACTGTGGAATATGCCCAAAATCCACTTCTGCTCTAAACATGGTCGTTGAAGGAAAACTGTATTCTAGTTCGCTTCTATAGGTTTTTGGAGTACTGAGCAAAGCCGGATTCTCTAAAATCTCACTCAGAGTATTGTCTTCTCGGAGAAAGGTCTGTTCAACTCTGACACGATAACCATCTTCTTCAAAAGTATGAACTGGATTTTCACGAATCTTGAAACTTGCACGATGGCTGCCGTTTTGGTGATTAAAGTCGTAGTTGATTTTAATGCAATTTAAAAAGCTTGAATGAATGCTTTTTTCGCCTGCAATACCGAGAAAACCCAACCCTTCTGTTCTTCGGGGAATCAGATCGGGAATGGGCAAGCGCGGTTCAAAGCCACCATAAGTCCAGATTAGATCGCCTTGAATCACTAACTCTAAAGTTGTTACAATCGCTTGACCACTTGGCTTTCCGTCTTTAAGCAATTTACCACTGCCATCAAATTCAAGAGCATGAAAGGGACAAGCGATAGAATCGCGAGATACACATATCCAACCCTCCCAAAGAGGAGCCTGCATATGAGGACAAATATTCTCAAGAGCAAAGATTTCGCCTTGTGTATTTTGCCACAAAACATAATCCTGGCTGTTGAGGGTAACTTTATAAGGCTTGTTTAAACCCAACATTGAGCGATGTGCAATTAGCCAAGGCGCACCAGGAAGAATTGGTGTCATAATAAAAGCTCTCCCATTCCAGAAGGGCAGCAGTTAGGATTCATTACGCTCAAGTTTAGCAGCAGATTTCCGATCCAAAACCGAACGCCTCATCGACAACTTTTGCGCTGCTAAATTAATGCTTACAACCTGCGAGTAATTCCAGTTATTAGCGATCGCTTCACCCTCTCAACAGAAATAGGACTTACGCAAACAATAGCCGAAAAGAGTGATTTTTGAGTAGTAGGGGCAATTCATGAATTGCCCCTACCGCGCGTATTTTTGCGTAAGTCCTAAGCTTGACCTTTAGCTAAACACATATCACTATGAGTTGTGAACTTTGAATTTTGAATTGTTATCGCGCCGGTAGTTGTGGATGTGTAGTCGAGTACTTGGCGACGATATCAGAAATCTCTGGATTGTAAAGTCTCAAATAATTCCAGTAATTGCCAAATACTTGCCGCACATAATTTTTGGTTTCATCAAAGGGAATTTCTTCAACAAACTCGTCTGGATCTTTTGTAGTTAGAGTTTGCAACCATTTGGAGACGTTGCCAGGGCCAGCATTGTAACTAGCGATCGCCAACAGAGAGTTATTGTTATATTGCTGATGAGTATGATCCAAATACCATGTACCTAGCATGATGTTATCGTTGGGATTTTCTAGGTTTATGGTTTTGAAATCCACCTTGATTTGTGGGGCAATCCATTGAGCGGTACTTGGCAACAGCTGCATTAAACCAGTGGCGTTAGCGACGGATTTGATTTTTGGCTCAAACCGCGACTCCTGACGGATTAAGGCAGTGACTAACAAGGGATTGAGTTTACGCTCAGTAGACCACTTTTCAATCTCCCGAAGATAGGGAAATGGATAACGGGCTTGCCAGTAGGTGATTTGTTTGCTCAGAGTTTGATATTGGGCGAGTTCTGCGGGGATTTCGCGGTCTTCCAATTTAGAAATTTTGTCAATTCCGATGAGATTTTCTCCCTTAGCCTGCCGCATTAACCCTTCAGTAAATTGCTCTGCTACCGTTGGCTGAAGTTTGTTCTGAAATTCTGTTTGCCATTGTAACCAGGCATCACGGTCTTGACCCAGCAGATATAATTCTTTGAAAGTCTCAGAACCAGCAGGCGGTACTGGACGTTGGGGTGCGATTACTTCTGGGTTCATGGCGCGCACGTTATCAAAATTGCCGACATTTAGCCCTAGCATGGTTGCGGCTCGCCAAGCATAGTAAGAGTAAGGAAACTGGCTAATCACATATTCATAAGCAGTTTTAGAATCCTGTTGCTTGCCTAGTAAAGCTGTCCATTTACCTACCCAAAAGCCTGCTCTTGGAGCCAAAATACTGTTGGGGTTGTTGGTAACAATTGGTTCTGCCCACTGCCAAGCACCGACGTAATCTTTAACATTGGCTTTATCTTGGGCTATTTTCCAGCGATACTCTGCGGCTTCATCAGAATTACCGTATTTAGCTATGAGTATTTGCCATGCGGCGCTAGCTGACTTTTGATCCTTGAGAGTTTGGAGAGTTTTAGCTTTTTGTGCCAGTGCAGTAGCAGCAAGTTTTGGAAATTTACTAATTACCTGATCGAGATAGGGTAAGCCGTCTTTAGGAGTTTTTGCGGTTTCTGCTAACCGTAGTAAAGCATTCCCAGTTTCCTCAGTATTGGGAAATTGTTGCACCAATTGTTTATAGGTGGCGATCGCTTTTTCTTTATCTTTACCTCCTACCTGTAACCCTCGTGCGGTACGGTAGAGGTTACGCGATGTTTTGGGTGCTTTGGCATAAGCATTGGCTGCTTTCAGAAATTGACTATTTTCCCAATAGCTTGTACCAATTAGTTCCCAATCTCCGGGTTTCAAAGTAGGCTGTTTTACTAGCTGATCCAAAACGCCCACTATGCCCGGTTGGTCATAAGCATAAGTAGCCAAAATCAATTCTAAATTGGGCTGATTGGGATTTTCTTGCAAGCGTTTGCGAATAATTTCCCAAGTTAGAGGATTGCTAGGAAATTGAGCGATCGCAATTTCTTGTTGCTTCGGTTGGGCAATTAGATATAGTGCTTTCACGCTGGCCGCTTCTTTGGGATACAGTTTCAGCACTCTTTGCCTAAGATCCGAGGCTTTGCCATCCTCGCCCAGCATATCCTCTGCCTGGGCAAGTTTGAGCAAAATGTAGGGCGCAAGGATGGGATAGTCTTTCTCTAGTCCTTGGAGTAAAAGTAGAGCTTTTTTCCCTTGGGTTCTTTCAATGTAATCACTCGCCAAAAGATAACGAGCGCGATTTCGGTCTGGCGATTGCGATTCTTGGGCGATCGCTGCTAGTTTTGCCGCCCGTTCTGGCAGTGATTGTGATATCAGTGGAAATACGGCTGATTGAGCCTTACTTGCCTCTGATGTTTGCTCCGTTTTATTCTGACTCAGTTTGAGCCATTTCCCTAGAGATTTGCCGATCTCCGGTGCTGATACCATTGCCCCAGCTAAAAAGGCAAACAGTGCCGCACCCGCGATTATCGAAATTTGCTTTTTCTGTAGTTTCTTCAGCATGAATACCCGCTGAAAAGTTCCGGTGAATTTCTTGAAACTCTAACACTCCTAACCATCAGTGTTACCAAATTTTAATTTTAGATTTTTAATTTTATGTAGAAAAATACTAATTTTCAATCCTACAGTTGGCAGTATTGAGTAGATAGCACATATTAAATACTATTACATCTACCTTGGGTATATCATAAATGCAATTCGTCGCCATCACTTGGCAGTGAAAACCCAATCCCCAGTTCCCAGTCCCTTTAATTAAACTTGAGTGCTTGTTACCAAAATGCGTAGTTTACCGCCGCAGGCATCGCTATTTAGAGCGAATCTCTTTAGGAATGCCTATGCCGTTATCAGAAATTATAATCTTCACTTGGTTGGTATTGATTTGACGAGTCTTAATCCAGATGGTATTTGGGTTGGCTAAAATATCTGGAAACGAACGCCCTTGATTAGATTCTTCTAATCCATCAACAGCATAGCTAAACGCAGCTTGGTTTCTGCTTGTGTTCGTTCTGCGATCGTTGCCGTCAGCACGAGAATAGTGGGTGTAATCACGCCAATAAACGATTGCAGCTGCATTAAAGATTGGTTGATATCTGCACTTACAAAACCACCTTTGCCATTGACGGTGGCGATGACTGCGATCGCTAAAACAACGCTGCCTCCAATTTGCCATAGCGGATGAGGGACTATAGAGGATTTTTGTTGAATCATCTGTTTAGTGGCTGCTTGATATCAACGTTGCTTATCTTTACATAGAGTGCCCTTTTCCCTTAAGGTTGCAACAGAAAGCAGGCATAAAAGTGGTTTAAAAATAATTGACTGTTAACCGTGGTGGGAAAGCTGTACGCAGTCTCCTATATTACAGATAATGTTTCTATCATCAGTAATTGTCTATCGGACTAGTATTTGATTTATGAAAAAATCCAAGTATGTGTAGGGTGTGTTACGGTTTCCGTAACGCACCAAAATCTTCGGGTGGTGCGTTAGCCTACGGCATAACACACCCTACAAGGCTACTGAGATATTTTCAGATGATCGGTCTCTAGTTAACAAACTCCGTGGGTTTAAGTCCCCCGGTTCAATAACCGGCAAGTTTTGGGTCGGGGTCTGTCTTGCAAAGTTGCTCCTCTTGGGGAGACCCCAAGACCGCACTTTGCGCTAAATCCCCGGACGCGACGCTCGAGTACTCGCTAACGCTGCGCTATCGCAGACTCGCTACCGCAACGCTTTCACAAAACTTACTTCCGACTTCTTTAACGAACTTTGGGGGTTTAAGTCCCCAGCAATACAGGCAGCCCGTTTTGGGTCGGGGTCTAAATCCCCGTCCCAAAACGTAATTGCGAATTGCGAATTGCGAATTGTTTTAATTCCCCCCATTTCTGGAGGGAATATGTTGTCAAAAAACTAACTAGATACTGAATTAGCCGTTTCCGAAGCCTTCTCGGCTGGTGGAAAGCCACCCATACGAATTTCAGAAGTGAAAGAAGTGATACTAAATCCATCAAAACTCTTGAGGACATTTACCCGCATTCGTAAATTGGGGCTAGCAAACCACAAGCGTTCCTCTGACGATATATTTTCATCCTCTGTACTTAGAATCAAAGCACCGTCACTGTCGATTTTATAGCGTCCGGCAACTGGAGTTTTATTGGCATCAACTATTTCTCGCAGTAATTTACCTTGGGTGGGATTATCTTCATCAGGTACGGAAACTAACACAGTTGAACCACTGTGTTTCACTTGATCCTTTTCTGTTGTGCCATTCCAGGTAATTTTGCTAGCAGAGGAAGCAGAACTGGGATTAATTTTATACTTTTGACACAGTTTGATCGCTTCTGGATGATCTAATGCCAGCGTCTCAACGATGATATCTGACTTGCTATGTTCCGATTGGTTAAAAGCCAAATGTTGACTAGTACGATGAGAAAACCATTTACCAGCACTTAACTGAAAAAACTCTTCAATATTCATGAATGAAATTACCCTGCATCAAAATGCTAAAATTCCCACTTAATTATTATTAAAAGGTAGCAGAAGGTTTTAATATTAAGCTTGATTGCCTATTTCCTCAAGCTTTTTGAGGCCAATTCTGGCTGCCTCAGCAACGTTGAAATGATTGTCTTTTTCTAGATATTTTAAAGCTGAGACACTTTTAGAAGTAGGAAGATTGCCCAAAGCTTCTGCCAAACGCTGTCTGACTAACCAATCATCTGATTGGGCGAAGCGCAGGATTTTATCTACAGACTCGATGTCTTTAATTTCTCCCAGCGCAGAGATTGCAGCTTGCTGCAACACTACTTCTTTACTATCTAATGCCTGAAGAAGGATTTGACGGGCACGAGGGTCTTTAATGTTACCTAGAGAAACAGCCGCACTGAAGCGTACTAGCCAATCAGTATCTTCATAGAATGCCCGTGATAGCACCTCAAAGGCTCTGGCATCACCCAAATATCCTAAAGCACCGGCAGCATCGGCACGCATACCATAGTCTGGATCATTTTCGAGAATTTTTACCAAAATTGAATAACATTCTGGTGTCGGCTTGATTCCAAGGGCAAATATTGCCATCGATCGCAGTTGCAAAGATTCGTCATCAAGTACCTTTTTAATCAAAGGAACAGCATCTTCAGGGTCAACATGACGCAGATTAGCAAGGGCTACCATGCGATCGCGTAAATTCGGACTTTCTAACTGAGTAGAAATTTCTTGTAAGCTTAGAGCTGCCATTTAGTTCAAAGCGTTTTCTTTACTTATCTTAATTTACCTGATCCGTTCATCAGGCTGTCGCCATAGTGAAGTAGGAGTTTGGCTACTTGACAAAATGCCTCAGTTATGGGTGGATTGGGGACTGCTAGATCCCCGACTTCTTCAAGAAGTCGGGGATCTGAACATCTAGCAAAATTACACCATGTCAAAATTAGTTGAAACTGCCCGACGAAGACGTTAATCGCCCAAGCTAATTGTTACTGCGTAGGCGTAGCCCGTCGTAGACATCGCAAAAAATATTGCTAAATAATTGTAATAATATTTAACATAGCCTAGGTTGTGTAATTTAGATTAACTATCGCCAAGAAATTATCTCAGAGTGAGTAGAATGACAAATACAACGAGGCAAGTCTTTTACGGATTAGTTACCCTAGAACTGTAGACTACGTTTTCATTCTTGAGTTACTTCTGTATTTTGCCTCTGAGGCATACTAATCTAGACCACCCTGAATCCTTCATTAAGAACTCCCACAAATCATAATGTCTGTGATTGAGAAGAAAAGAACTCGCGATCTGCCCCAAATTAATGAACGAATTCGCTTCCCAAAAATTCGGGTCATTGACACTGACGGTGCCCAGTTGGGAATTATGCTCCCACAGGAAGCAATACATCTAGCCGAAGAAAAAGAGCTAGATTTGGTGCTAATCAGCGATAAAGCTGACCCGCCGGTTTGTCGGATTATGGACTATGGCAAATACAAGTTTGAGCAGGAGAAAAAGGCACGGGAAGCCCGGAAAAAGCAACACACCGCCGATGTCAAAGAAGTTAAGATGCGCTACAAAATAGAAGAACACGACTACAATGTGCGTGTTAAACAAGCAGAGCGCTTTTTAAAAGATGGTGATAAAGTCAAAGCGACTGTGATGTTTCGGGGTCGAGAAATTCAACACAGCGACCTAGCAGAAGATTTGCTCAAGCGAATGGCAATTGATTTGGAGCCTTTTGGTGAGCTTCAACAAGCGCCAAAAAAAGAAGGGCGAAACATGATGATGCTTATCTCGCCCAAAAAATAATTCTCTAACTGTTCACTAGACCAAGTTTAGAAATCCCCTGACTGTATAGCCAGGGGATTTTGTCATTTTTGTTTGGGGAATTCCAAGAAATAAATTATCCAATATTGTGGGGTGGGCAAGATGCCATTGGTGTCAAGTTAAGGCATCAGCCCAGATGTCAAGTGACAGAGCAGCTGTTCGTCGGTGACGTTGACGGACGGCTTTAACCCGTAATATAAAAAGATAATCCCCATAAATAAATTTAGCGTCCCGTAGATAAGGGGTGCGGAAGGTGCGAGAGAAAGAGTATCTGATAGTTTCTCAAGCACGTTTTTGTAATGATTTATATTCCAACTCAGCAACGCCTAGTTGTTTTTTAAAGTAGGCACGGTAGAGTTCGCAACGTGGTAGGATGCGATCGCCTTCATAAGCGATCAACCCTAAGCTTTCGAGCTTATGAGCGTCAATGGGGTTCAGAGAAATACTTTGTTTTGTGTTCACAACCTCAATATATGCCTTTACCAAACTGGGATTTTCTTGTAAGATTGCCCAGTGTCGCCATAAATGATAACGATAGATACCGCCATTAGCGATCGCCTCCTGTATCAGTTCTTCTAAGGTGATTCCTTGACAGCAAAGATAATACAGAGCAATCCGAATCAGTGCAGGATGTCCCCCAACCAGAGACATCAGTTGGGTAACTTCGTTATTAGAGTTCCAATCTAGTCCGTGTCTTTGGGCTAAATATTTTACTTGCTGCTTAGTAAATTCTGGCAGATGGAGCGGTAGTCCAATATTAAATGGAGAGCGGTTGATATCCAAAGAAACATATACTTCTGTGGAGTAAACCACCACTAGCCTTAGTTTCTGCAAGTTACTATCTTGTCGTGCTTCTTCATACCAAGAGCGCAACAAACTAAAGAACTCCTGAGCAATTTCAGGATATTCAAAAAAGCGATCAACCTCATTTAATACTAAAACCACTGGGCTTTGACTCTGCTTGAGCAAATAAGATTGCAAATATAAACTGCAACTCAACTTACAGCCTATTTCCTCATCCCATTTCTCATCTAGCTTCGGATCAATGCCCAATTCTGTGGCAATTTGCCAGCACAGAGAACGCAAAAGCTTGTTTAAGTTTGTCAGAAAACTGGAATCTATTTGTTTGCAATTGACCTTTACCGGGCGATAACCTTGCATCTGGGCAAAAGCTAACAACCGTAGCACAAGAGAACTTTTACCCATCTCTCTTGGCGCTCGAATCCGAATCACACAGCCAGGTTGAATTACTTCTCGATAAACTAGTTCCTCAATGGGGGGACGTTCAACATAGAACGGGGAATCTAGAGGTACGGGGCCATCTGGGTATGACCAAAGATTTTCTAGTTGGTCATGGTGCTGAGTAGCAAAAGTATCTAAAGATAAAAACTGGGATATCTCGTTTTTTTTTGTATCTAATGTATCCAAGCTCCGAGAAAAAGCTTGATAGCTTTCGGTATGATTTGATTCACTGACGATCGCATAATCTTCCCTGTGTAATTCTAGGTTAAAGGCGCTAAAACACAATTTCAGGGTTTTTTGATCTACGCCTGTATTCAACGACCATAATCGGTTTAGAGTTTTGGTAGAAACATTCATCCGATCGCCTAAATCTTCTAGAGTGAAGCGACGCCCATTGTTTTGTACCTTTTCTATGGTCAGAATCGCCGCTTGTAAACGCTTCAACCCAGCGATCGTCAGGACAAGTCCCCGCTTTCTCGTGCTTTTAGATTGCTTCATGTCGCTAATTATCTATCTGCTTTTTTTCTTTACCGTCTGAGCTATCTCCTCATTGTTTCATGTTTTAAAACAGTTATTCAACAGTTACTTACCCGTTCTTAGAGTATTAATTAACTAGTAAAAAAATATACATCTATCTTTAGAGAGATTTAGATAAGTGGGTATAAATAAACATAACTATATTGATTATCTTTTTTCCCGCCTCTGTGGAAAGGGGCTGATAATTCTGCATCAAGTATTTTTGATTACTTGCAAAGTTGAAGTCCCTTACCAAGCAACAACCAATCTCCCAAAAATTAATCCTTTGGCACCGTGGGCGCGGTTTACTATGCGATGCTGTATTCGCCCAGGTAGGCATCGCCCACAGTTGATGCTGCATAACAGAGTCCAACTAGCTATTATTAGCTAAGGGACTTCCAAATAAAAAATATTCAATTAACTCTTGTGGGGTGGGCGTCTCGCCCGCCTTATGGACTGGGCGGGCAAGATGCCCACCCCACAATATTGGATAATTTATTTTTTGGAGTTCTTTAAGTGGTATGTCAGATACGACGGCAATACCATCTAGTTTGCAGTCTTTATCAACTGCTTACAGTCGCACCCGTAAAAATTAGTTTGATTTACTTTTTATTTTCTACTCTCTATTTTGATAACCATTACCTAAAAGTTTTCTAACTAAGTACGGGATACAAAAAATACAAAAAATTCCTCAAGATTCAAGATTAAGGATAAGGCTATGGCAACCGAACAGTTGACTAGAGACAGCGACAATTTAGATTTAAATCAGCTACTAAGAACGCTGAATGCTGTTAAACAGGGTGACTTTTCAGCTCGGATGCCCATAGACCATACTGGGGTGGCGGGAAAAATTGCTGATACCCTCAATGATATTATTGATCAAAATGAGCGGATGGCGGCGGAGCTACAACGGATTGGTAACGTTGTTGGCAAAGAAGGCAAAATTGCCGATCGCGCCTCTCTCGGAGATGTTCGAGGATCTTGGTCAGATTGTGTGACTTCTGTTAATACTCTGATTACAGATTTAGTTCAACCAACGGCTGAAACTACGCGGGTGATTCGGTCGGTTGCCAATGGTGACTTATCCCAAACGATCGCCACAGAAATTGATGGCAGACCTCTCCAAGGTGAGTTTCTCCAAACTGCGAATATTGTCAACACGATGGTAGAACGGCTTGGTTCCTTTGCATCAGAAGTTACTAGGGTTGCCCGTGAGGTGGGAACTGAAGGGAAGTTGGGTGTTCAAGCCGAAGTGCAAGGTGTGGCTGGCACTTGGAAAGATTTGACTGATAACGTTAACTTAATGGCGGGTAATCTCACTGGTCAAGTTCGCAACATCGCCGAAGTTGCCACTGCGATCGCCAATGGTGACTTATCCAAAAAAATCACTGTTGATGTCAAAGGCGAAATTCTAGAACTAAAAAACACCGTTAACACGATGGTGGATCAGCTTAATTCCTTTGCGAGTGAAGTAACGCGAGTTGCCCGTGAAGTTGGAACTGAAGGGAAGTTGGGCGTGCAAGCAGAAGTTAAAGGTGTAGCAGGTACTTGGAAGGATTTAACCGACAACGTTAACTTGATGGCAGGAAATTTAACTGCCCAAGTCCGTAACATTGCGGAAGTGACAACGGCGGTAGCTAATGGCGACCTTTCCAAAAAAATCACTGTGGATGTGAAAGGCGAAATTTTAGAGTTGAAAAACACCGTCAACATCATGGTGGATCAACTTAATTCTTTTGCATCGGAAGTCACAAGAGTTGCGCGTGAGGTGGGTGCAGAAGGAAAATTAGGCGGTCAAGCAGAAGTGCGCGGGGTAGCGGGTACGTGGAAAGATTTAACTGATAGTGTGAATTTCATGGCGGGAAGCTTGACGGCACAGGTGCGGAATATTGCCGAAGTTACTACTGCTGTGGCAAATGGGGACTTATCTAAGAAAATCACCGTCGATGTGAAAGGCGAAATTCTGGAGTTGAAAAATACCATTAATACAATGGTGGATCAACTCAATTCCTTTGCATCAGAAGTCACAAGAGTTGCGCGTGAAGTGGGAACTGAAGGGAAGTTGGGCGTACAAGCAGAAGTGAGGGGAGTAGCAGGTACTTGGAAAGATTTAACTGATAACGTTAACTTAATGGCGGGTAATCTCACCGGACAAGTGCGAAATATTGCCGAGGTTGCCACTGCGATCGCCAATGGTGATCTATCTAAAAAAATCACCGTTGATGTTAGAGGTGAAATTCTCGAACTCAAGAATACCATCAATATAATGGTGGATCAACTCAGTTCTTTTGCAAGTGAAGTCACAAGAGTTGCGCGTGAAGTTGGCAGTGAAGGTAAACTGGGTGTGCAAGCCGATGTGCGCGGCGTGGCTGGTACTTGGAAAGATTTAACCGACAGCGTGAATTTCATGGCGGGAAGTTTAACGGCACAGGTGCGGAATATTGCCGAAGTGACAACGGCTGTTGCAACAGGCGACTTATCCAAGAAGATCACTGTTGATGTTAAAGGTGAAATTTTAGAACTTAAAAATACCATTAACACAATGGTGGATCAACTCAATTCCTTTGCATCAGAAGTAACAAGGGTTGCCCGTGAGGTGGGAAGCGAAGGTAAATTGGGTGTGCAAGCAGAAGTGCGCGGCGTGGCTGGAACTTGGAAAGATTTAACTGACAGCGTGAACTTCATGGCGGGAAGTTTGACGGCGCAAGTGCGAAATATTGCCGAAGTGACTACGGCGGTTGCAACTGGCGATTTATCCAAGAAAATCACTGTTGATGTCAAAGGTGAAATTCTGGAGTTGAAAAATACCATTAATACAATGGTGGATCAACTCAGTTCCTTTGCAAGTGAAGTTACAAGAGTTGCTCGTGAAGTGGGAACTGAAGGTAAATTGGGTGTACAAGCGGAAGTGAAAGACGTTGCCGGCACTTGGAAAGATTTAACCGACAGCGTAAACTTCATGGCGGGAAGCTTGACGGCACAGGTGCGGAATATTGCCGAAGTGACAACTGCGATCGCCAATGGTGACTTATCCAAAAAAATCACTGTTGCTGTCAAAGGCGAAATTCTGGAACTCAAGAATACCATCAATATAATGGTGGATCAACTTAATTCTTTTGCCAGTGAAGTTACAAGAGTTGCCCGTGAGGTGGGAAGCGAGGGTAAACTCGGCGTACAAGCAGATGTGCGCGGCGTAGCTGGAACTTGGAAAGATTTAACCGACAGCGTGAATTTTATGGCCGGAAGCTTAACGGCACAGGTGCGAAACATTGCCGCCGTCACCACCGCCGTAGCTAATGGCGACTTATCTAAGAAAATCTCCGTTGATGTCAAAGGTGAAATTTTAGAGTTGAAAAACACCGTCAACACAATGGTAGATCAACTCAATTCCTTTGCCAGTGAAGTTACCAGAGTTGCCCGTGAGGTGGGAACTGAAGGTAAGTTAGGTGTACAAGCCGAAGTTAAAGGTGTAGCCGGCACTTGGAAAGATTTAACCGACAGCGTAAATTTCATGGCGGGAAGCTTGACGGCGCAAGTGCGGAACATTGCCGAAGTTACCACAGCAGTAGCAAACGGCGACTTATCTAAAAAAATCACCGTCGATGTCAAAGGTGAAATTCAGGAACTTAAAAATACCATTAACACAATGGTGGATCAGCTAAATTCTTTTGCATCGGAAGTTACCAGGGTTGCCCGTGAGGTGGGAACGGAAGGTAAATTGGGCGTACAAGCTTACGTTAGAGGTGTTGCGGGGACTTGGAAAGATTTAACGGATAACGTGAACTCGATGGCGGGGAACCTCACCGGACAAGTTCGCAACATCGCCGAAGTTACGAAAGCGGTAGCTAATGGCGACTTATCGAAGAAAATTACCGTTGATGCCAAAGGCGAAATTTTAGACTTGAAGAACACCACCAACACGATGGTAGATCAACTCAGTTCCTTTGCCAGTGAAGTAACGCGGGTGGCGCGGGAAGTGGGAACTGAAGGGAAGTTGGGCGGACAAGCGCAAGTCCAAGGTGTTGCGGGGACTTGGAAAGATTTAACTGATAACGTGAACTCGATGGCGGGTAACTTAACGGCACAAGTGCGCGGTATTGCCAGAGTTGTAACCGCAGTTGCTAACGGTGACTTGAAGCGGAAACTGATGTTAGATGCTAAGGGAGAAATTGAAACCTTGGCAGAGACAATCAACGAGATGATTGATACCCTAGCGACATTTGCTAATCAAGTAACCACAGTAGCGCGAGAAGTGGGAATTGAAGGGAAGTTAGGCGGACAAGCGAGAGTCCCTGGGGCGGCTGGAACTTGGAAAGATTTAACGGATAATGTAAATGAACTTGCTGCTACACTGACAACTCAGTTGCGAGCGATCGCAGAAGTTGCTACAGCTGTAACTAAAGGTGATTTAACTCGTTCAATTGCCGTCGAAGCATTAGGGGAAGTAGCAATACTTAAAGATAATATCAACCAGATGATTGCCAACCTGCGAGAGACAACGCAGAAAAACACCGAACAAGATTGGTTGAAAACTAACTTAGCCAAGTTTACTCGAATGCTCCAAGGGCAGCGAGATTTGGAAACCGTATCTAAACTAATTCTCTCAGAATTAGCACCCTTGGTAGGAGCGCAACACGGCGTATTCTTCCTGATGGAGTCTGCGGAAAATACACCATATTTAAAACTAATCAGTAGCTACGCTTACCGCGAACGCAGACATCTAGCTAACCGCTTCCAATTGGGTGAAGGTTTGGTGGGACAATGCGCCTTAGAAAAAGAGCGAATTCTGCTGACGGATGTGCCAAGTGATTATGTCAGAATTGCCTCTGGTTTAGGAGAAGCCACGCCCCTGAATGCCGTGGTGTTACCTGTACTCTTTGAAGGACAGGTGACAGCAGTGATTGAATTAGCATCCTTTCGCCGCTTTAGCGAAATTCATCTGACATTCTTTGACCAGCTTACCGAAAGTATTGCGATCGTTCTCAACACGATCGCCGCATCGATGCGAACTGAAGAATTACTCAAACAATCGCAATCTTTGGCTGAAGAACTCCAAACTCAGCAAAGTGAACTCCGGGAAACCAACAAGCGCTTAGAACAACAAGCCCAATCACTCAAAACTTCTGAGGATTTACTCAAAGGACAGCAAGAGGAACTGCAACAAACCAACGCCGAATTAGAAGAGAAGGCAGAGTTGTTGGCGATGCAAAAGAAAGAAGTCGAGCGCAAAAATCGGGAAATTGAACAAGCAAGACTATCTTTAGAAGACAAAGCTGAACAACTCGCCCTTTCCTCAAAATACAAATCAGAATTTCTCGCCAACATGTCCCATGAACTGCGGACACCGCTAAACAGCTTGTTGATTTTAGCGAAATTGTTAACAGATAACATCGATCGCAACCTCACCGCCAAGCAAGTCGAATACAGCCGAACAATTTATTCAGCCGGTAATGATTTGTTGACGTTAATCAATGACATTCTGGATCTCGCTAAAATTGAATCTGGAACGATGTCCATTGACATGATCCCAATGCCATTAGGAGAGTTGGGTGATGTGATTGAGCGCACCTTCCGGCAAATTGCTGAAGACAAAGGACTTGCCTTTACAATTGAATTCACTCCCGAATTGCCAAACACCATCTATTCAGATGTCAAACGCTTACAACAGGTGTTGAAAAATCTCCTCTCCAACGCTTTTAAATTTACAGAACAAGGAGAGGTACGCTTACGGATTGCGGTGGCCAAGCTAGGGTGGAGTCTCAGTCACGAAACCTTAAATAGTGCCCAGCTTGTGATTGCCTTCTCAGTCAGCGATACAGGCATTGGCATTGCCCCCGAAAAACAGAAAGTGATTTTTGAAGCATTTCAACAAGCCGATGGCTCTACCATTCGCAGATACGGCGGCACCGGATTAGGCTTATCAATTAGCCGCGAAATCGCCCGTCTCTTCGGCGGCGAAATTAAACTCATCAGTCAACCCGGTGAAGGTAGCACCTTTACATTCTACTTACCACAATTGAGTGCTGAGTCTAGATTGACACTCCCCACTCCCCACTCCCCTCTCCCCTCTCCCCACTCCCCACTCCCCACTCCTCACTCCCCACTCATAAATGACGATCGCACTACCATTGAAAGAGGCGATCGCGTGTTATTAATTGTTGAAGATGACCTTAATTTTGCGCGTATCCTGCTAGATATGGCGCAACAGCAAGGATTCAAGGTAATAGCTGCCCAAACCGGTAGTACAGGTTTGATGTTAGCGCAGCAATTTCTACCTTCAGCCATTTTGCTAGATATCCGGTTGCCAGAAATGGATGGTTGGACGGTATTAGATCGTCTGAAACATGACCCAAATACCCGTCACATTCCCGTACATATTATGACAGTTGAGGAAGGAAGACAACGCGGTTTACAATTAGGTGCGATCGCATATCTGCAAAAACCCTTAACCAGCGAGACAATATCCGAGGCGTTGAGCAAAATTAAAGGTTTTGTTGAACGCCAGGTGAAAAATTTATTAGTAGTCGAAGACGATGAGACTCAACGGCTGAGTATTGTTGAGTTAATTGGCAACAGCGATGTTTCAACCACAGCAGTGGCTAACGGTACAGCAGCCCTAGAAGCGATTCGCACCCAGCATTTTGATTGCCTCGTCCTCGATTTAGGGCTACCCGACATGACCGGCTTTGAATTGATTGAGCAGATAAAGCTTTTACCTCACGGTAAAACTTTACCAATTATTGTCTACACAGGTAGAGAAATTAGCAAAGCTCAAGAAACAGAACTCAGACGAATTGCCGAGACAATCATTATTAAAGATGTGCGATCGCCCGAACGTCTCCTAGATGAAACAGCATTATTTTTACACCGAGTCCAAGCAAATTTACCAGCACCCAAGCGCCAAATACTTGAACAACTGCATTCACAAGACTACTTACTCACTGGCAAAAAAGCGCTAATTATAGACGACGATATGCGGAATATCTTCGCTCTTACCAGTATGCTAGAGCGTTATCAAATCCAGGTTTTATATGCTGAAAATGGCAGAGAGGGAATTGCATTGTTACAAAATACACCAGATATTGATGTGGTGTTGATGGATGTGATGATGCCAGAAATGGATGGTTACGAAACAACACGCGTAATCCGCCAAAACGAGCAATTTAAATCTTTGCCGATTATTGCACTGACCGCTAAAGCCATGCAAGGCGATCGCGAGAAGTGTATTGAAGCCGGTGCATCAGACTACATTACTAAACCCGTAGATACCGAACAATTGCTGTCGCTGTTGCGTGTTTGGCTATATCGTTGATACTACTGTAAAACCTTTACTGCATTTTTGAATTAACAGCCAACGGTCAGAGTCTTTGTCCAGTGCTGGCTTGAGACGAAAATTAAAAACATCCTCCCACACTTCTACGCCGTGAGTAGAGGCAAAATCAATCTCAAGCTCTTTAAAACGTGGGTAGTCCCGTTCGCCGATCGCTAAATTACCCAATCTTGTGGGGTGGGCATCTTGCCCGCCCTATGAACTAGGCGCTCATGTTGCCATTGGTGTCAAGTTAAGAAAATTAGAGTCCAATACGGTTCAGTTAGCGCCAAAAACCCCTCAGATGCGTAGGTTGGGTGGAGGAACGAAACCCAAAATTTTCGCGGGTTTGTTGGGTTTCACTTCGTTCCACCCAACCTACAATTTTTTTGCAACATTTTAGCCTTGCCACGCTACTAGCTGGATTTACGCCGTGCTGTACTAGTCCTTTGTATTCACAAAGGACTAATGAGAAAATAATAGATATCTAATTTGATAGAAGACAAGTGATATCATTTCCTCTGCATCTGTAAATTAAAAAGCTGTAGAGACGCGATCGCTTGTATCTCTATGCAGGAAACTGATTGCTATTTATGCCTACTAACACTTGGAATCGTCATCACATTCTTTCCCTAGCTGATTTCACTACCACTGAATACGATACTGTTTTGCAAACTGCTGCCAGTTTTCAAGAGGTGCTATCACGGCGGACGAAGAAAGTACCAACCTTACAAGGACAGGTGGTGGCGAATTTATTTTTTGAATCGTCTACCCGCACTCGCAGCAGTTTTGAACTCGCAGCCAAACGCTTAAGTGCAGATACGCTGAACTTCGCCGCCGCCACATCTTCTATGACTAAGGGAGAGACAATTCTCGACACGGCGAAAACCTATTTGGCCATGGGAACTGATATTATGGTAGTCCGCCATCGAGAGGCAGGAGTACCGAATGCGATCGCGGCTGAAATGGATCGTCTAGGTGTAAAAGTTAGCGTCCTCAACGCTGGTGATGGTCAACATGAGCATCCTTCCCAAGCATTGCTAGACTTATTTACCATAACCACTCTCATTGACCCAGATCATCCCCGAATAGAACTTTTAAAGGGGAAAAAGATTGCCATTATTGGAGATATTCTTCATTCTCGTGTGGCGCGATCGAATATCTGGAGTTTAATTGCTAGTGGTGCCGAAGTGCATCTTGCAGCACCACCCACCCTTTTACCCAAGTTATTTGCCGAGTATATCTTGGAAGAAGCAGAAGGTCAGGAAGCAGCAGGAGATAAATCAATTATCTCATCGCCCTCCCCAAATCAACAACTTTTTATTCACTGGCAGCTAGAACCAGCTTTACAGAATGCCGATTTTGTGATGACTTTGCGCTTGCAAAAAGAACGTATGACGGCTCATTTACTACCAAGTTTGCGAGAATATCATCAGCTATTTGGTATTACACGTGCAAAGCTGCAACTCTGTAAACCTAACGTCAAAGTTTTGCATCCAGGCCCGGTTAACCGAGGTGTCGAAATTAGTTCTGATTTAATGGATGACCCAGAATTTAGCCTCATTCAATCGCAAGTTACCAGTGGTGTCGCCGTTCGGATGGCGCTGTTGTATTTGATAGGAAGCGGTAAGGTTTAAATAATTTAACATCAACCCCAATCCAATACGGTTCGATTAAGGTTTTTTGATGAAAATTCTAGCTCATAGAGACGGGATAAATCATCACAAAGATGCGATAAATCGCCCTCAAGACAAGAGACTGATTATTGTAGAGACGGCGATTCATCGCGTCTGTTGCCTTAACCTGTGGGCAAAGTTGCTTGACATAACTACACAAGCTAGATAAAAAGGGTATAACATAAGACCAGCCCTTTCAACGCTGAGTATAAATTCTCGAAGATGAATTCCTCTTTAAACCTCTTTTCTATGTGTTCTCTGTCTGGGAAAGACTGATATCTGAGGCTGGCTGCGCCAACAGAGGTTTTTTGCCCTCAGATTTTTCGCTGTGCCTCGTGGTTAAATAAATAACTTATAAACCACTTCCGACACAGACATAGCTCAGAGAAAAAGAGATTTTATGAGTTACCTTGAAAGGGCTAATCTTATCACTCGTTCGGACTTACGCACTAAAGATCCACCAATGATCCTAAAAAGTTGGCTCTTAGGGTTCCCCTTTTTAAAGTTAGGCGGAATCTAGGTTTAAAATTTTCAGTGCGTAAGTCTTGTTTATTGCTATTTAATACCTGTGCCGGAGATTTGCCGATGAAAACTATATCTAGCCTCGATTCAGTAACTAAACATTTAGAACAGCATGAGAACTCAAAACGGATTAAAAAATTAATATACTCAGCTTGCAAAAATATTTGGGAGAATGATGAAGAGACGCTAGATAGGTTTAAATTACAGGAATTAATTCAAGAATTATACAGATTAAATCCAACTATAAATAACTTAAATTATAGTTTATCTAAAGTTGTAAAAACCCTTAACAAACAAGCCGAATATGCCCTACTTGCCAGTATTATTTCTCATGAAATGCAGAAGCTATATATAACACCTGATGAAGCCACAGGAATATTATTAAATCAATCTCATCAAGAGGAACAGACATTTTATAATTCTGGGCAAATATCATCAAATTCTATAGATAAATCTCCAAACAATCAAACCAAACATCAATACAATCAGTTTGATTTACGGCAAAATATTATGAAGTATACCAACCCACTTAGGGCTAAGATAGTTCTATTTTCTGCACTTTACAAAAAGTTTGCTTTCAATGAAGAAGACTGGTTGAAACTGAAGGCTGAACAACTTGATGATTTATTGTTGAGATTATTTGATACTTGTCCAACTATCAAAGAGCTTGAATCTAAACTAAATAGTGCTGTTATATCTCTAGGTAAGCCGGATGAGAATATTCAAGCAGCTAGTGCAATCATCCAATCTATGCGAGGTTTATATGGCAACATATCACCCAGCGCCGACGGATATCAACCGTTTAACAGCAATTCATCTCTAGAAACGAGAACATTAGTTAATCCTCATCAAAAAATTGCACTCATAGATGATAATAATACCTGTCAATTTATAGTACCTCCTACCAAAGAATAATCGTAACTTTTGAATATTGTTGAGCCTGGAAAAATTTGGAAATATTATAGTAATTGAGATAGGAAAAATATGGATGCTAATGAACTTCTTCAGCGATATGAAAATGGAGAAACGAAATTTATTGAGGCAAACTTAAATGGAGTAAATTTATTTGGTGCAGACTTGATTGGTATAGCTTTGAATAAAGCAGATTTGGGTAATGCTATCCTAATTTTTAGCTATCTAAATCGAGGAATCCTAAATAAGGCAAATCTAGTTTGTACAAAGCTAAGTGGCGCGAACTTAAATCAGGCAAGTTTAATCAGTGCCAACCTGCATGATGCTAATTTACATGGTGCAACTTTGCAGGGTGCTGATTTGCGTAATGCCAATTTAACTTTGGCATATATGTTAGATACTAACTTGATGGATGCCGATTTGCGTGGTGCAGATTTGAGTGGTGCAAATCTAACTGGTGCGTGCTTGCGTGGTGCTAACCTGCGAGAAGAAAAGAGAATGTATTCTGCTAGTTTACGGGGTGCTAACCTGCATAAAGCTGACCTGCGAGGCGCTGATTTAACTGGTGTAGATTTATCTAAAGTTGATTTGAGTGGTGCTAACTTGAGTGAGGCAACGCTACGTTATGCCGATTTGAGTGACGCTAACCTGAGTGAAGCGATTTTGTATAATGCCTCTCTGGCAGATACTAACATCGGGGGTGCTAATTTAAAAGGTGCTAACCTGATGAACGCCAGGCTGGAACGGTCAAATCTCGTTGATGCCGAACTTACAGGTGTTAACTTGTATGGTGCAATTATGCCAGATGCTAAACTGACTAGATGTCAGATGAGTGGGGTAAACCTGAGTTTTGCAAGGTTAAATAGAGTTGATTTAAGTCGGGCTAACCTGCGTGGGGCTAACCTCACTGAAGCAGACTTAGTTGATGCCTATCTTGCTAGGACAAACTTGACTGGCGCTAATTTAAGTAAGGCAAATCTAATCAGAGCAGAAATGAGTAGTACAAATTTGACGGGTGCAGATTTGCGTGGTGCAGTTATGCCTGATGGAACAATTAACGACTAAAAATTAGAACTTATGCACTGTACAAATTAATCATGGTGTGCATTTACCAAAATAGATGGTTTCAGGCTTTTATTAATCATTCTTTGATAGTAAATAGACTCTCGGTGTAGGGGCACAGCAGTGCCCCTACGTGTCAACTTAAGCTGAAACTCCTTTAAAACCTCGTTTCCAGCCGGAGGCTGGAAATGCTGCTCCTAGCGGCTCTGCCGCCAGTAAGAGAGGCGGAGCCTCAAAGACAAGCATTCCCAGTCGGAGACTGGGAACGAGGCAGAGTACTGAGTAACAAGAAGATTACTTCAGTACTTCCGCACTTATGGTAAAAGCCCGCCTCTTGTGGCGCGGTCTTTCAACTCAGCACGGGCTAAACGCCCCGCTACCGCTAACAGCACTCTTCATTCACCGGTAATTGACAGTTCATTAACCCAGATTTTCGGGCAAACTCCCCCTGGCGTTAACTCTGGTTCTTTTTCTACATAAATAATTGACTTCAAGAGTTCTAAGAAATCGCCGGCAACCGTTGCTGACTCAATACTCGTCTTAACACCCTTGTTAACTAGCCAACCATCAAAGGGCAAAGAAAAGGAACCCTGCAAGGCTTTAACTCCGGCATGGAGAGCTTGTAAATCATCGATAAGAATTACATTTTCAGCCGTTTCTAAGCTCAACTCTTGCTCAGGAGTTCCTGTTGAGAAAACATGATAAAAATTGGGACTGACGCTGACTTTTGCACCAATACTGGCATTCCCCGTTGGCTGGGTATTTAACCTTTTAGCAGTACCAGCACTATGGAGAAATCCTGTTAAAATGCCATTTTCAATTAGCGAAATTTGACGAGTAGGTGTTCCTTCGCCATCAAAACTTTCTGCACCTACGTTAGCTGGGTGAAGGGCATCATCATAAAGTGAAAGTAGAGGAGAAGCAATTTGCTTTCCTAAATCATCAGGAGTTGATAGGCTTTGATTGTCTAAAATACTTTGGGCATTGAATAAGTTAGAAAAACCACCCAGCAGACTTAAGAAAGCTTCTGCTGAGAAAACAACTCGATATTTGCCAGTTTTAATTTTTTCATAATTCAAGTGGCTGATGGTTTTATCGGCGGTTTCTTTGATGCAACCATTAATATCTAGATTATCTAAATTTTGGTTGATTCTAAAAGCACCTGCACTACGCGGTTTTTTTCCTTCTTCCTCAGTTTTGCTGTAAAGATAAACTGATGCCAAAGAGTGAGATTCAGTTCTCACTGCACCATCGCTATTGAGATAGAATCTGTCAACATCTCTTTGTGATAAACCGTTATAAGGTACACCTTTAATTGCTGGATGAGATGCTAGTAATTCTTTTTCAGCTACCAACAATTTTTCTATAAGTTCAGCAACTGGTGCTTGGGGTGCTTTATCCTGAGGTTTATTTGGGATAGGAATAGTAGCCTCTGGACTAAAATCAGGAACATTCTCTCTAACACCAAAAAAACTAGCTTCATAAGCAGTTTTCAAAGCTAATTCTAGTCCCTTGGGGTCTACATCTGTGGTGCTGGTGACACCCATTATATTATCTTCATTCCAGACACGAACAGTAACACCAGAACGATTTGACGCTTTAACTTGTTTTGGCTCACCTTGGTCTACTTGTACGCTAGTATCATCTACTGTTGAGCCATAAATGTCGAATTTCTTAATGCCAAGCTTCTCAGCATTGTCCTTGGCAGAATTTGCAATCTCATTGATATTTGGCATAGTTGATTTTAGATTTTAGATTTTAGATTGGAAGCGATTTTATTTTGAAGATTAGATTTTGGATTTTGGATGTTAAGGGTTTCCACATAATCAAGTTTATTTGTACTTACTGGGCGGGTGAGACACCCACCCCACAAGAAATGTACAATCGAATATTATGCAAATTAGATGTGGTTTAGCTGATGACTTAATATTTGTCTCACAGCTTTTTATTCACATAATATCCAAATCATTCACAATCCCAAATCCAAAATCTCAAATCCAAAATTCTTATCTTCCACCGACGGTAATAGAATCAACCTTGATATGGGGTTGTCCAACTGTGGTGTAAATACTGCCACTAACGGAACCACAAAAGCCTGGGGCAATTTCCAAATCTTGAGAACACAAGGAAATTTTATTCATAATTTCCTTAGCTTCACCAATAAGTATTGCTCCCTTTAGTGGTTTGGTGATTTTGCCATTTTCAATCAAATAAGCTTCATCAACACTGAAGTTAAATTGACCTGTAGCACCAACGCTACCGCCACCCATCTTTTTGCAGTAAATGCCTTTATCAACAGAGGCAAATAATTCATCAATTGTGTATTCGCCAGAATCGATATAAGTATTCCGCATCCGGCTAGCGGCGGCATAGGTATAATTTTGGCGGCGTCCACTTCCTGTTCTGGGGTGTCCGGTGCGTGTAGAACCTGTTCTATCTGCTAAGAAGTTTTTGAGAACGCCTTTTTCAATTAATAGGGTTCTTTGAGCAGGCATACCTTCATCATCCATGTCAATTGTCCCGAAGGCATTTTCAGAGCGCCCTTCATCCCAGGCTGTCAAACTTTCGTGGGCAATTTTTTCGCCTTTTTTGTCAGCAAAGGGAGAGGTATTACGTTCTATTTGAGTGGTTTCTAGGAGGTGTCCACAAGCTTCGTGGAAGATTACGCCGCCAAAGTGGTTGGCCATAATAATGGGGTAAGTACCCGATTCCACGTAATCTGCATAGAGCATTTTTCCAGCCGATTCTGCTATTTTCTCAGCAGCTTGTTGAGAATCCCAAGTTCTCAAGAAGTTGGCATCGCTAGTATTACCCGCGCGATCGCCAATTGAGGTACGATTAGCACCATCAGCACACAATAGGTTAAATCCTACTGACTGGGTGAGGCGAATATCACGAGCAAAAGTACCATCACTGGCGGCGATTAAAACTTCTTGCCAATCTCGGAAATAGGTAGCACGGCGCGATTGGACGTGACTAGCTTTTTGTTTCAGGTTGGCAGTACCCTCAAGGAGGATTTCTCCCATTTCTCGGATGGAGCTACATACTGGTAGCCAGGCATCTTTACCTCTTTTGGTGGCGTAATCTCTCAATAATTCCAGATTAATTTCTGGGATGAAAGCCTTTGCAGTGGGTAGTTGTAATCCCAAGATAGAAAGACCTTTTTCTAAGGCTGCTTTCAAACCGGAAAACGAAAGGTCATTGGTGCTAACGTAGCAGTCAGCTTTACCGCGAAATACTCTGACTCCCGCGCCTGTAGATAGGCTGGGTGAAATACTGGTGATGGCGTCGTCTTCTGCAAGAGAACTAATATAGTTACGACGTTCTAAAAATAATTCGATGAAGTCAGCGCCGGCGGCGCGTCCTAATCCCAGAAGGGTAGCCAGTGGGGCTTCCCAGGTTTCATCGAAACGCTCTGGTGTGGAGGAATATTGGAGGGTGGGAAGTTGATTCGAGAGAAGTAGCGTACTTGTAAGCATGGGTAGCCTCGTCTGCTGGCGTAGTTCAGAGATTTGACTGAAAAATCCTGGTGTGTTCAGTCTAACAAATGAGTTAAAGTCACTGTTGGTAGAAAGGTGTGTGGATTTTACTCCTCTTCAGCAACGCCTTGGCAAATTAGCCCATAGAGTAAAAGTTTGGGACTATATAAACAAAACCCGCCTTTGCGGGCTTTATTTTGAAAATTCACACCCTTGAGGGTGTCGTCGGAAAATGAGATGCACCTATATATATGTATTTAAGTGGCACTCTTCTTAACGAAGAGAGTTATGAGTTAGGAGTGGAACGTGAGAAATTCCACATACAGAAACTTTTTGAAAACTAACTCATCTTAAATATGTAATCTTGTTTACTGCAAACGCTTAATTTAACGAATTCGGTGGGTTGAAGTCCCCCGGTTCAATAAATAAGTCAGTTTTGTGGTGGGGTCTAAATCCCCATTACAAAACTGTACTTCCGACTTCCGACTTCCGACTTCCGACTTCTTTAATCTAGACTATCCTGCTCAGATTTATTTGCGATTTGCCATTTTCAGGGGAATTCTTGCTCTTTCTTGCTCATTGAAAGTCTGAGCTAAATTAGAAGTTGGTGCTGTAGATACTAGATTCTTAAACAATAGCTTTAGGGTTCGAGTAATAGTTTTAAGAATTTTCATTTTGCTAGCACTAGGCTTTTGATCGTATCTCAAAACCATTGGAATTTCTACGATTTTTGGTTTGAGGACTTTGGCTTTCAGCAGTAAATCTATCATGCAGGCAAATCCACTTTCAGTGAATAGATTGTCTCCATAATACATATCCAGTTTAGTGAGGAAAGTACGGTTATATAGCCTATAACCACAAGTATAGTCTCTTACACCTCGTACACGGGCGGCAATTCTAAAAAGCCAGCTGGCTCCATAACTCATAAACTCTCTGAATTTTGATAAGCCTATGACTTTAGAACCTTTTCGATATCTGGATGCGATCGCAATATCATAACTCCCAGCTATCATAGTGTCATACATCTTTATTAATAGTTCTGGTGGCTGAGTGTTGTCGCAATCCATCGCCGCTAAAAAATCGCCTTCTTGAGATATTTCTAAGAAAGTCGTGAAACCTGTTTTAATTGCTTGACCTAAACCAGCATTTTTGGGATGTTGAACTAATTCCAGTAATATACCTAGTGATTGAGATTCTTCTAAAGCAGTTTCAGCAGTTGCATCACTACTACCATCATCAACCAGAATCAGTTTTATCTCCATCTTAGAGATTTGCTGCAATGTCTGAAACTTTTTGAACAAGGGGCGAATTGATTCTTGCTCGTTGTATGCAGGTAAAAGAACAAAAAGACTCATAAATAACTCCTGTGATTTTTAAAATAAAATACCAGTACTCAAATTTCAAGAATTCAGTAATGTTGATTTTTTGAGAAATTCATCGACCTGTCGCACAACTGCGTTGTTATTAACGCTATCATTGACCAACTGTGAGGTATTGACGACGAAAAAATCATCATTTTCTGTACTCACTTTTGGAACAAGACTTGAATAATTTAAAACTTGTAGTGGCTGCACTTTAATAGCTCGATTGATGTGGGCTGCTACAATGTCATCTTCTTTCAGTTCTGGGAACATCAAACGTATTCCCTGGAAAAATACTTGGCGTAATTCCTCATCTGGTTGTTTTAACAAGGCGTCAGTGGAAAGTATATATTTCGGTAGGAATGTCATGTGATATCCTGCTGTCTCTTGTAAAGAAACTAAGTTGCTCATACCGATAACTCCGGTAAAGGGAATACTTCTATCGGCTATATTTACTACGTAATAAGGAATTAGAGCCTTGCGAGTAATAAGTACCATACAAATTACACCCAGGTATTCTACTGTTTCACTACTGTCTGAAACTTTCACCAGTTCATTAGCAGTAACCTGTTGCAAAATGTTAACTGGGCCAGTAAAAATGACTTTATCAAAATGTTCTTTTTTCCCCTGATATTCTACCCACATTCCACCCCCTGCATGAGGTGAGATATGTTCTACCGAAACACCTGTGTGGATATGACCTCCAGCCGCGTAAATTAATTTTTCTATATGATCAAAAACAGTTTTGTAACCGCCTGAGACATAACCAAGTTGTTCTTTATTTAATGAAGAATCACGCGCTGAAAATAGCCGTTTGATATAAGCCCAGATAAAAACTGCTGATATTCGCTTATAATTCTCTCCTAATTTAGATAAAAGCAAGGGTTTCCAGAGCTTCTCGTATGTGCTTCTTCCACCGAGTTTTAATAACCAATCTTCAACTAAAATCTTCTCTAAGCGCCGCCAGTTATTCAGGCGTGAACCATACAGAAGAGTAAAAGCTAACCTAATTTTACCGATAAGTCCAAAGAGAGGAAAGCGCAGAAATTCTATAGCATTACTAATAGAATAAAACTTTTTATTGTCATAGAACCCTGTTAAACTTCGATGCCAACGCAGTTTATCTCCAAGACCAATATCTCTAATAAAATTTATTAAGTAAGTATCAGAAGGGAGGATAACGTGATAAAAGCGATCCCAGGTAAACAACCCATAATCATGATAAGTAGTAAGTCCACCAAGCTGCTTGTTGCTATCAAATACAGTGACTCTATGTCCTTGATGTGAAAGACGTTGAGCTAATACCAACCCAGTTATACCCCCGCCAACAATGCCTATATTCATAAATTTAGATTTTTGTAGGGATGTTTTTGAGATTTATCATTAGAGGATTTTATTTTAATATTAATAACCTGGGCTATTACCTATACAGCTATTAGCTTACAACAAGAACTACACCAGTGATGATAATGGAAATTCCTATCCACTGCTTCAATACAACCTGCTCTTTGAGAAAATAGTGAGAAGCAATTGGGATCAGTGCATACATTAATCCGAGAACTGGAAATGCTTGACTCAAAGGAATTGTCCGCAATACATAAAGCCACAAAAGAGTCATAAATGTATAGCAGATAAACCAAATCAAAAAATAACGAGAAAGTAACAAATTTAGGATAGATGGGCTTTCTCCATTAGTAGGACTAGAAATGTAAAGTCCGTATTTTAGAGACAGGTTAGCTATTGTTCCAAATAAAACTACAAACATTAAAAGTAGCCAAGTAGTGAAGTTCATTTGTCAATACTTTGTTGTGGAATTTACTATAAAGTTATATAGACTTTTTCGGTGGAATAGCCACTAAAAGTACACCCATAAAAATAGTTATGACTCCTGCTATTCGAGTCAATGTAATCACCTCATTAAAAAAGTAGTAGGAGCCAAAAAGTATACCGACATAATTTAAACTAGTTAATGGATAAGCAATACTCAATTTTACAGAGCGCAAAGCCAATATCCAATTTGCTATTCCCAAACAATAAACACTAACAGCTAGTGCTAATTTTTGAAGAAATTCCCATGTCAATAGTCCCTCATTTGCATGACTCATGGTGTATTTCATTAGCAATTGTCCAGAAATACTAAACAAAATACTAATAAACAGGATGATATAGGGAATTATTTTAAAGTTTGAAGCTTGGGACATAGATTTCATCGCACATTTGCCTCTATTCAGATATTAGGTATGAACCGGACAGTAAACAGCCCGTTGTTTTGAACGTTTCGGATCTCGGTTACACCTTCTCTGCAATTCGACCTCCACTTCAGTAAATAGACAACAAAGTTAGTAAGGCTGACTCATAATCAAAATAATCGTTGAAGCTTATTTTCTAGAGTTAGTAACTAAATAAGATGCAATGCAATTTCTCAGATGGTTAGTTTATAATTGCAGCGTTCGATATGATTCGGAGTAGAGCGCACTAAATTGGTTTGCCGAGTTATACTCCCAGGTAAACCATTTTTTTTGCTTGGCAATTTGCACAATCAATTTCGTTTTTGCCCAACTGTGAATTGTAGAAGTTTTTAGTATCAGCCAGTTACCCTTCAACACTACTTTGAGCGCGATCGCAATATCTAGGCTATAAAGGATACAGATGTAATAAAGGTTGAAAGCTTTGCCACAAATTATTTCTGGACAAAGTTTAGCAGTACGCTTAGGTGCAGCCTGTAGTATACATCGTTTATCCTGAACTTGGACTCTAACCACATCTGCGACAGATGCAGCTAAACGAATAAAAATGGATTGCCAGAATTTTTGATTAATCCATTCATTAACTTTCATCTGTTGTATCCTGCTGTAGAAATCTTGTTGAAGACACTACTGAACTTCTCAAGCTATCAACTTATACATTAAAACTTAGCTGGATTGATAAATATTCTCTATTTGCTCCAGGGAAGTTTACTAATTTACTTATATACCGCAGAAATTATCCAGGTTCGCAAACATATCTCTAAACCTTGGCTGTTAACTAAACCGAATAATAAAAATTTGTACTCTAACTCAGTGTCTGTACTCATTCTATATTGGAAACGTGAAAAAATTTGTAACAGAAGTCTATTTAGCTGCGTAAATCTTCGATACGTTAACTACCCTACATAAACGCGCTTTACAGATTCTAGAGATTTTTACTGAATGTCCAAATATAGTTAGTTTTTGAGAACACTGAGAGCTAATGCGGCGTAAACTCGGAGTTGACATTTATTGCATTAGATTTGAAATATTTTAGACTATTTAGTATTAGGTTTGCTTGATTCTTCTTCGTAATTCTAACTAGGCTTTTTTCTCCCAATTTATTGCTACATGTAATCACCTACTAGAATACCACGATAAAAGCGTGTTGCAAATTTATCGCCATACTTCATCAAAAATTCATTAACCGAAAATATACTTAAACAAAAACTTCATAAAATCGCAACTTTCCTTTATGTGAATTTTTATTTTGAGGATTTGTACATTTATGAAGTACTTTCTGGGTAATAAATTTGCAGAAGTAGGGGCTTAGTACAGCTTTGCATAAGTTCGTAACTTTTTTAAACGCAGAGGAACACAGAGGTAAACGCAAAGGTACGCAGAGTTTTGCCAAAGTTAATTCGCTATGAATTAATGAAATATCGTACTTAGTATCAAATTTGATAAAAAGCTGAATTGAAGTTTGAACAACAATACAAGTATTGTTATTACTTGGTATAAAAATTATGCTAATATACACTGAAAATTATAGATGGTAACTGGGAGTCTGAATCGGTTTCTATTTATCCATACAAATCTCCAAATTCAGATATCTCAGACAGAAGGCTGACAGTTAATTCAGATTCCAAGTCAGCCTAAAGCCCCATTGATGATTTGAACATCAATCTTTATTTTATACTGCAATTTATTGTAAGTATATTTTTTTAAAAGTTGGCGTGGTCTTATTGGTAAACAAGTTCATAAATACCTAACCATCGCCTTTATCGGCTAAATGAGAAGATAAAAGTTAGTCATGGTTAGGATACTGGGATTATTCAGTTTTTCTAGGTTGTTTTTCTATTGTTTAGACTCATTTTTTTGCAAAAGCCTGTTGCTAATTATGAAGACAACGAGCAACAATCCAAACTGAATCTGCCAAGGTGCTAATACCAAACTTAAAATCAAGCTAATAGCTGCAAATACACCTGCAAGATATGCAATTTCATCATTACTCTTTTTAAACAAGTAGCCAGTAGCTAAAGCCGTACACAGTGGTATCAAGAAAAACAAAGGCATTCTACTAACCTCTGGACTAAAAGTTGTTGTGTTTAAAAAACGAAATTAGTTTTTGGAATTCTGGTTAATTCTACATCCAATCAGGTTTTAGCCACAACAACCGATCGAAATAAATATTATAGAAAATCAAAATTATGTAATGTTATATATTACACCAATGTAAATAATTCTGGCGACAGATGAAGCATCCAAAAGCTTGCTTTCAAAGTAGGTTACAAGATGCTACGCGTAGCTTGTTTTTGTGTATAGAATCCTTACTGTGACACTCCTTCTACTGCTTTCTAACTCAGCATATAGCAATCCTACTAGATTACTGAAGATACTTGTATAGGTAGGGAAGAGGGAAAGAAGGGAATAGATGTGTACTGAGGTTTTTCAAAAATCAAACCGGATTCCTGTAGCTGCGCTATGCTATACAAACTCTCCTTCATCTACGCGGATTGAAAGGGTTTAAAATTTGCGTGGGTGGGTTTTGTCTATTTCGCCAATTAGACTCTTGTGAGAAATCATCAGGTAAATTGGCTTAAAAGTTTGGCCTTGCGCCAGAATCAGAATCTAGCGTATTACCTTTAGAAGTAGCATTTTCATTTTTTCATTTTAGACACCTAATGCTGAATATTCCTCAACTACTGGCAACTGAAATAAACCTCAAATCCCATCAGGTGCAAAACGCGCTGGAACTTTTGGCGGAGGGTGCAACAATTCCCTTTATTGCACGTTACCGTAAAGAGCGCACTGATGAGATGAATGAAGTGCAACTACGTGAACTGTCCGATCGCTATACTTACTTAACAGAACTGGAAGAACGAAAATCGGTAATTTTAAGTGCGATCGCTCAACAAGGTAAACTTACGGATGAACTCAAAGCCAAAATCTTACCCTGTTTACAAAAAACCGAACTTGAGGATTTATACTTACCCTATCGACCAAAACGACGCACCCGCGCCACTATCGCTAGAGAAAAAGGACTCGAACCACTGGCTGAGTTCATCAAATCTTTAAATATCAAAAATGCTGCAACAGCTTCTTTGGAGGAAGCTGCGGCTAAGTATATTTCGGAAACCAAGGGAGTCAAAACAGCTGAAGAAGCACTCAAAGGTGCTGCTGACATTTTAGCGGAAGAAGTCGCCGAAAAAGCTGAGTTACGCGCATATATCCGCGATTATCTTTTAGAAGAAGGCGTATTTGTCTCCCGTATCAAAGATGATTATCCTGAAGGTACAACCAAATTTGAGATGTACCGTAACTATCAAATTAAGGTAAAAAATATTGCCCCCCACAATATGCTGGCGTTGTGTCGGGGTGAAACGGAAAAAATATTAAGCTTTGAAATTGCTTTTGATGAAGATACGCTACTTTACTATCTTGAGTCAAAAGAAATTAAAACCAAAGTTCGGACAATTCGGGATTTTTATCAGGCGATGCTGAAAGATGCATTTAACCGTTTGATGAAAATCTCTCTTATGGGAGAGGTCATTTCTGAGAAGAAAGTTTATGCAGACATAGAATCAATCAAGACATTTGAAACTAATCTGCGAGAGTTGCTGCTGTCTGCACCAGCAGGGATGAAACCAACACTGGCAATAGACCCTGGATTTAGAACTGGATGTAAGGTTGCTGTCCTCGACCAAACTGGAAAATTTTTGGAATATCAAGCGGTATTTCCCCACCAAGCGGCTGAACAGCGACTCAAAGCTGCACAAACTGTCAAAAATCTTATTCAAAAGTACAAAATTGAGTTAATCGCCATTGGTAACGGTACAGCGTCCCGCGAGACAGAGGAATTTGTCACGCAAGTTTTAGAAACCATAGAACACAAACCAGTTAAGGTAATGGTAAATGAATCTGGCGCATCTATATATTCTGCGAGTACTGTAGCTTTAGAAGAGTTTCCCGATTTAGATATTACTGTGCGTGGTGCTATTAGCATCGGTCGCCGTTTACAAGACCCTTTGGCGGAACTAGTGAAAATTGATCCCAAATCTATTGGTGTGGGACAATATCAGCACGATGTCGATCAGAAGTTGTTGAAAAAGAAATTAGATGACACCGTAGAAAGCTGCGTGAACTATGTCGGCGTAGACTTAAACACCGCCTCCAAAGAACTGCTAACTTCCGTCTCTGGGATTACGGCAACAGTAGCCAATAATATTGTCGCCTATCGTAATCAGAATGGAGCCTTTAAAAATCGCCGACAATTGTTGAAAGTTCCGAAATTGGGGCCAAAAGCCTTTGAACAAGCAGCCGGTTTTCTGCGGATTCGCGGTGGTGATAACCCATTAGATAATACAGCAGTGCATCCAGAGAGTTATTCTGTAGTAGAAGCGATCGCATCTGATCTAAATGTGCCATTAAATCAGGTGACACAAATTGCCGAAAAACTCAAAAAGACCAACCTGAAAAAATACGTTACTGATACCGTTGGCGAACCCACACTACGCGACATTCTCAGCGAACTAGAAAAACCAGGTAGAGATCCTCGTGCTGAGTTTAAGTATGCCACCTTCAGAGAAGGAATTAAGGAAATCAGGGATTTAAAGGTGGGAATGGAATTAGAGGGAATCGTGACGAACGTCGCCAACTTCGGTGCTTTTGTCGATATCGGCGTACATCAAGATGGCTTGGTGCATATATCCCAACTTGCTGATAGATTTGTAGACGATCCCAACAAAATTGTCAAAGTGGGACAAGTTGTTAAAGTGCAGGTGTTAGAAATCAACGAGAAACTTAAGCGGATTAGTTTGTCGATGAAAGCAGTTAAACAATAATTAGAAACAGCAGATGGCAGTTTATCAAGTTCGATTCATCAATCCTACACTTGGATTAGATCGCACCATTCTAGTACCAGATGATCAGTATATTCTCGATATGGCGGAAGATGCTGGTATCCGCCTACCATCTGGGTGCAAACAAGGTGAATGCTCTGCGTGTATTGCTAAACTTATTAGTGGTGAAGTTAACCAAAGTGAGCAAAAATTTCTGCGTCCAAGTGAAATACAGGCTGGTTATGTTGTTACTTGTGTAACTTACCCTTTGTCTGATTGCACTTTAGAAACCCATCAAGAACAAGTCTTATATAAATCTGCCCTTTACTATAAGCCTGAGTCGGGAAAATCTGATTAATTTTTGTCTTGTCAATCCTTTGTCGTCAATAAATTCTACAACACTCCCCTATTGGCAGTTAACCCCCGTTAATTCCGGAAAAAACTCCTTTGCGGCACAAGACACTAACATCGGATCTTCAATCGGGGGATTCGTTTTTGCAACAATGTGAGCGGCGGTAACTTTTTTGAGAGTCCATTGAAAATCTTCTTTCTTCTTATTAGCAATACTTTTTACTTGAGTGTAGAAATATTCGCCACGAGCCAAACGATTAGTACCTTGTTGTGCATCGCACTTATAGGTATCATGGTCATCCGATAAAGGTTTGTTATCTTTAGTGCCTAAAATGATTGTCATTGGTGTACTGAAAGTCGTTTTCAAGTCCACAGATGGCAGTTGCTCTCCGGTTTCTTTATGGAAACCACAGGGATAATCCCTATGCTGATCAGGTATTATATACGAACCAGCCTCGGCAGCGATCGCCTTTTTAATATGTGCATGGGGCATAAAGATGACCATTCGATGTACGAACTGTGCGCCAGCAGAGTGACCATAGAGATAGTAATTGGTTGCGTTGACTTTGGTGCTTCTTTTCACGAAGTCAAAAATATTTTCAATTTCAGTAAATGCCCATTGGTTTCGAGGATTTAGAATCTTCAAATCTTCTGTAAACATGTTACCAAGATTATACCCTGTAGCTAATGGATAGCGCTTTTGCTTAAACTGGGGAGCAAGCAGGATAAAATTTGGATTGTTGCTGCCCTTGTGGTTGTAGATATTTCTCCAGTCATTTCTATAATCTTCAGCATTCCGTTGTTCGCCATGCATGGCGAATACCACTTTCGTATTTGCCTGCAATTGATTAGGTAGGTAGTAGTAAACAGGGATAGAGAAATTACCAGCTTCAACCTTGTAAAGGAAACAACCCTCTCCTTTTTTCAAAATCCTTAAATTACAACTATTATCTGAAAGTGTTGA
Organism: Nostoc sp.; assembly: GCF_036917975.1. GTDB lineage: Bacteria > Cyanobacteriota > Cyanobacteriia > Cyanobacteriales > Nostocaceae > Nostoc. The sequence goes on along the minus strand of NZ_JBALEJ010000039.1, from coordinate 69,705 downwards.
GATTGACCCAGATGCCTTGACAAGATGAGCGAAATCAAAGCAGAGGAAAGCAGTTGTAATAAAAGCAAGCAACCGTTTCATGAACCAAAACCTCTGAGATGGTAAACACAAAACCTGGATGTGTGTACACCGTAGCCTTTCCTTGTAGGGAAGGACTGTTCTTGTTAGGTCTGTATTAGACTCAACAGAGAAGCGCTTTATCAATGATAGACCTAATGGTAGAAGTAAATTCTATCTTGCAAGAGAGGTGAAAACCTAGCAGATAGTTAAAGATGATATAAGAAGTTGCAAAAAAATCTCTAGTTATTAGGTAGAAACGATGTTGACTCCATTTTTAACCGCCCTAGCTACAGCCTTGAGTCTGTTGATTGTTGATTTAGTTGTTCCAGGCGTTGACATTGCTAATTTTCCCGCAGCATTGATTGCCGCTTTAGTAATTGGTCTAATTAACGGTTCAGTTAAACCAGTCCTATCTGCTCTTTCTCTACCACTTAATTTTCTATCATTTGGAGCATTTTCGCTCATCGTCAACGGTTTATGTTTCTGGTTAGCAGCAGTATTAGTTCCTGGGTTCGCCGTTCGCGGAATCATTGGTTTCCTTCTCGGACCAGTAATTTTAACCTTTGCTAACACCTTCATTAACAACTACTTTGTTGAAAGAAATCTTTTAACTAGCGGTGGTAGTGTAAAGAATCAAACTGAGTTACCTTCTAGATAAGTTAGAAGAGGTAGAAACGCTAGTTAGCTCACGTTTCTTTAACTACATAAAATCTCCGAATCTGGATTTCCCAATTCGGCATCCTCAAATGAATGTAACTAAACAAAATCACAAAGTTGTAAAATCATGAAATTAGTTCGTTTTCTTCTAGGTCTGTTAGTTCCTCCTTTAGGTGTTTTCTTGACAGTTGGAGTTGGGCCAACTTTGATTATTAACATTTTGCTCACAGTTCTAGGTTGGCTTCCTGGTAGTATTCATGCAATTTGGGTTATAGCCAAGCATGACGAACAAGTTAACCAAGAAGGACGTAGTTACTAATACGCGATCAGAATTTTCTTAATGGGTAATTGTTAAACCATAATTCCCCCTTTTCTACCCAGATTCCCGACTTCTTCAAGAAGTCGGGAATCTTTTTATTATTCAACAAAATAGAGTGAGAAATTTTCCACCCTATTTTTTAATTCAATTAAACATCAAAGCAGTCTATTTATGAATAGTCTCCCGTTCTTTATCAGCAGGTTCCTTATCTTTGAATAAGTCAGCTGCGGTTAAGAGTAACTCTCGCAACGTTTGTTTGATTTGGCGCTCTTTTCTGGCTAGAGATGTGCCAGCTTCACCCAGTTTATCTTCTAGCTGCGATCGCTTCTGTTCTACCTGTACGGCTACAGACTCTGCTTGGGGGCGAGCTTTATCATACCAGTGTTTAGCCTCGTCTAGATAATCTTGAACTTCCAGATTACGTCCGCCATAGCGTGCAGCTAAGTTGGCTCGGACAATGGCTAGCTGCGATTGCAGTTGCGCGTAACGTTTCTTTAACAATGCAACCTCTTCACTATCTTTAATAGCATTGACAGCAGAATCAATGGCAGTTTTGGTACTATCAGATTTCTCCTTACCCGTCTCTTCAATCTCTGCCAAAATTACATCAACTTCTTGCTGGAGTTGTTCTTCTTCACCATCTAGTTGAGCCTGTAGTCGCTTGATATCTGTTTGAGTTTTAGCAATAGCTTCGTGTCTTTGACTATTAATTCCTTCCAGCGCTCCTTCAATGGAAGCTGTCACTTCATCTTTGAGTTCGCCACCTTTTTCTTGGAAGTTTTCAATGACAGCAGAAACAGCATCTCTGACAATGCTACGAACTTCACTAGAACCTTGTTTAAACTCAGAAGCTACTTGAGAAACTGCGGATTTGACAATTTCTCGAATTCGCTCAGTTCTTAATTGTCCAGTTTCTTTCGCTTGTTGCAAGTCGGCTTGAATTTGTTGTTTGATATTGTTAGGCATTTTCAACTCGGAGAATTTAACTAATTGGGATAAAAGTTTCTAGACATGTTCCTACACCCACATTATGGCGTAGTCTGATAGAGCTAGGCACTTCCTTTAGATAGAAAATCCCAGTCTCCAAGAGGTGACGTGTAGCATGTTGCCCATTTGTGAGATGATGAATATTTAGTGGTAGTAATTAGTGGTGAAATATGTGGCGAGTAAATATTACTTGTTCGGGTGATGCCTGGAAACTCTATGGTGTTGATTTTAAAGCGATCGCAGCGAAATATCAAGGTGAATTGATTGGTTCCAAAAAAATGCCAGATGGGACGCGCATCATGTCTTATAAAATTGAAGATGTTAGTGATGCAGAGTCCTTTCAAGAAGATTGTGCAAATTTTGCTGGATTTACAACTGACTTTGAATCTCTCTAGTATTGCTTATGATATTTATACCTAGAATTAGTATGTCCAAATCTGGAGAAGTTAATTGAAAAAACTACTTAAATTAGTATTAGTAACCTTTTTGTTATTAATCAGTACTTTTACTTTGCCTGCTAATGCCGCAGACACAGTTAATGGTGAACAAATCTTTAGTGTTCATTGTGCTGGTTGTCATATCAACGGTAGCAACATAGTTAGGCGTGGTAAAAATCTCAAAAAGCAAGCCCTGAAAAAATATGGTATGGATTCAATAGAGGCAGTTACATCTATAGTTACCAATGGTAAAAATAATATGTCAGCCTACAAAGAGCGTCTCACTGAACAGCAAATTCAAGATGTTGCTGCTTACGTTCTCGAACAGGCTGAAAAAGGCTGGCGTTAGAAAGTTAGGAGTTAGGAGTTTAAAGTTAGGAGTTATAGGAGTTAGGAGTTCAAAGTTAGGAGTTAAGAGTTAAGATTTAAGAGTTATTGATTATCGCTGTTATAAATATACATCTCCGAAAAAGAATTGTTTTGACGTAGCGCTGCTACGTCTCTACAAGGGTTCTGGGTAACGTATCTTTAATTTCTGGAGATGTCTAATGGTTCTTAAGAAGGCATAAAAGCTAAGAATGTTGTAATAAGATGCTTACGAACTCACAAATTGTTCATTCTTCTCACTCCCAACTTCTCACTCCTAAAACTTAAAAATGAATTTACCCACAGCTAGCCGTCTCCAATTCACTCCCGATTTAAATATCTGCCGCATTTTAAATGGTATGTGGCAAGTATCTGGCGCACACGGAAAGATTAATTCCCAAGCTGCCATTGAGACTATGTTTCAATATTTAGATGCAGGCTTTACTACTTGGGATTTAGCAGATCATTATGGCCCTGCAGAAGATTTTATTGGTGAGTTTCGCTGTCAACTAATTGATACTCGTGGAAAAGATGCTTTATCTCAGATACAAGCCTTTACAAAATGGGTACCTCGTCCAGGCAAAATGACGAAAAAACTCGTCGAAGAAAATATTGATATTTCCCTGAGAAGGATGAATGTACAATCGTTAGATTTGTTGCAGTTTCACTGGTGGGAATATCAGGATAAAAATTATCTGGATGCCCTCAAATATATGGCTGAACTTCAGACTGAGGGTAAAATTAAGTATCTAGGTTTAACTAATTTTGACACAGAAAACTTAAAGATTATTACCGAAGCAGGTATCAAAATCGTTTCTAATCAAGTGCAATTTTCCCTTATTGACCGCCGCCCTGAAGTTAATATGGTGGAGTTTTGTCAACAGCATGACATAAAGCTTTTTACTTACGGGACACTATGCGGCGGTTTGTTATCAGAAAACTATTTGGGGAAACCAGAACCGCGAGGATTTGATCTCTCTACTGCTAGTTTGAAAAAATATAAAAATATGATCGATGCTTGGGGTGGTTGGCGCTTATTTCAAGAGTTGCTGGCTATCTTAAAGGAAATTGCTAATAAGCATAGGGTAAGCATTTCTAATGTGGCAGCACGTTACATTTTAGATCAGCCAACTGTGGCAGGTGTGATAGTTGGTGCCAGACTTGGTGTATCTGAACATATAGAAGATAACGCCAAAGTATTTAGTTTTAGTTTAGATGCAGACGATCGCGATCGCATCAGTGCAGTATCTCGCCAATCACGCGATTTGTACCAACTCATCGGCGATTGCGGCGATGAATATCGGCGATAATTTCAGTAGTTGGGTGATAATACGTTAAGCTTCCCCGCGTCTGATGGCTTGACTTCTCCATCATCTTTGAGTAATTCTTCCAGATAATCTTTGGCAAATTTGTCATGTATAAAACGCGTCATTTCGATTGATCTACAAATTATTTAACAAACACCAGTCCACTATATAAATGAAAAGCTGAATCCCAATTACTCTGCTCCCGGCGAAATAGATTAATGTGAGACTTGATATGACTCAGCATTTCTGTTTGATCTAATGTTGTATCTGCAAAAGATGTGAAATCTGACCAGATTTTGACTTGAGGTAGTTGCTGGTTAATCCAACTAGATAAATTATTCCAATTAATTCTGATTGTATTTTGGCTAGCTTGGGGAATGATTTCTAAACCTTGCTGGAATTCATAGCCGTTATCATAAAATCGGAGAATGCAACGTCTACCAGGTATGTGTAAATCACAAAACTGAGCATAATCTTGTGTTTGAGTTTTCCATTCGAGTTTATGGTATGGATCAACATCTACAACTTGTTCAAAAATAGGCAACAGTCCTACTACTCTGGCTGTGACTTCTGACCAGTTAAAGGTGAGAGAACCGAGTTGATTTGTGTCATTACGGCAAACAATAGTAGCTTGTGGGCTAGATTCTTGGAAATGTTTGACTTGATAAACTTGAATTTGCTGAATTTGAGCTATTGTTGCCCAAAAGCAAGGAATGCCAGCTTGCTGTAACTGTTTTCCATAAAATTTTAGTTCTCCCACTTGACCAGTGCGGTACAACCTCCAGCCCCGACTTGGCAGTAATAGCCTTGCAGTGTAGGGGTCTAGCTGCATAATCTGGGCGAATTTTCGAGAGGCTTCTGTTTTCAGTTCGTTACTAAGTGGCTCTAAGACTAGTACGCCAAGTTCGGTGTTATTCGGTTCAGATTTTGCTTGAGAAATGGCTCTTTGTCTTTCTTCTAGTTCCATTTCTTGTAGTCGTTGTAAACCTTGACGTGCTAGCGCCACTATTTTGGTATTTGTCGTATCTCGCAGCAGTTGCCGATAAATTTTTTCCGCATTCTGACGCTTTCCAGATACTTCATGCAGCCGACCAAGATAAAATTGTACCCAAGGATTGTCTGGTGATTCTTTTTGCAGCTGTTTGAGTAATTTAGCTGCTGTTTGATAGTCTTTATGCTCAAAGGCGATCGCAACTTGCTCAATCATCACTTTAAATACACGCGAGAGTGATGTCTCACCCAAAATTACTTTTGCGTGAGCTATAAATCATTTATACTTCACAAGCTGCGGAAATCAAGGATAATGCTACTACTGGGGCTGTAACTGCTCTCAGGATGCGACGACCAAGGGAAACAGGTTGAAATCCAGCTGACTTTGCATTCTCAATTTCTTGTATTGTCCATCCCCCTTCTGGCCCAGTCGCAATAACAATTGTTTCTTGTCCTTTGTCATTGGTCATTTGTCCTTTGTGCTGTAAGCAATGTTTTAAATGGGGAAACTCACCACGAGCCTCACAAATGTAACGGTGACTTGTCTGATTGGCGGTGATAGCAGTATTAAAAGGAACAGGCTCTAAAATTGTCGGCACGAATGAGCGTTCTGATTGCTCGGCAGCTTCCGCAGCGATGCGCCGCCAGCGTTCGAGCTTTTGAGGACTAGGATGAAGTAAAGTGCGATCGCTCAATATTGGTGCAATACAAGTTACTCCTAACTCTGTACAACACCGCACCACTTCATCAAATCCATTGCCTTTGGGCAACGCCACCATCAGCGTAATTGCTATAGGTAATTCTGTTTCTACTAAAAGCGGTTCTAAAACCTGTGCTTGTTCCCCTATAAGCTGCGCTAACCACCATTTTCCTTTACCATCCATTGCAATAAAGCGATCGCCTTCACCCAAGCGCAACACCCGCCCTAAATAATGCTGTTGTTCTTTGGTGAGCAGAATTTGCCCTTGCTGGAGTTGGGAGGGTGCGATCGCAATTCTTTGCAGTTGAGACATGATATTTTCTGCATGGTGAGGATAGGAATTATTTTCCGTCTAGACTGGATTTTGATCGAAATGAAATATTATTGTATTTCTTGATAAAACATTAAAATCAAGTAGAATCACTTCAGTAGTTTCTCGTAAGTATGCTAAACCGGAACTGTGAGTGAAAAACAATGCAGGCAATTGATTAAACTTTAGGAACGGTTTTGGATGACTTACGCCAGCGATCGCCAGATGAGAATTTTGTTTTTAACGGCTGAACCTACTGATACGTCTAGACTGCGTTTACAGCAAGAGTTGCGAGAAATCCAGCAAAGACTACAACTAGCCAACCAACGAGAAAGATTTCAGCTAGAGTACGGATTATCTGCACGTCCTGGAGATGTCAGCCAAAAAATATTGGATTTTCAGCCTGATATTGTGCATTTTTCGGGACATGGTACAAGTACGGGTGAGCTTTGTTTTGAGAATACATTTGGTCAAGTGCAACCAGTCAAGCCCCAAGCTTTAGCTGCATTGTTTGAATTAGTAGCTAATCAAGTCCAGTGTGTGCTTCTCAATGCTTGTCATTCAGTGATTCAGGCGGAGGCTATTGTCCAGCATATCCCTTTTGTCATCGGGATGAATACTGCTATTGGGGATAGAGCAGCGATCGCATTTTCTGTGGGTTTTTACAAAGCACTAGGCGCAAATCGTTCACCTCAAGAAGCTTTTCAATTTGGGTGTGTAGAGATTCAACTAGAAGGTATTTCTGAAGAACTAACTCCAGTTCTTCGCAAAAAGATAGTCAGGCAATCCTCTAGTAATTTTTATATAGAACGCCCTGCTATTGAACAGCAATGTTATCAAGAAATTAGACAACCAGGCGCTCTCATCCGAATTAAAGCACCAGATAAAATGGGAAAAACATATTTGGTGAATAGGATTCTCACCTATGCGACAGCAAATAATTATCAAACCGTAACGTTGAATTGCAGCAGGTTAATAAATCCCCAAACTAAAACCGACATAGAGAGATTTTTACGCTCATTCTGCGCTGCTGTTAGCCAAGAGCTAGGTTTAACTAATCAGGTAAATGAGCGTTGGAACAATCAATGGACTCCTATGGATAACACGATCGGTTACTTTCAGGAATACTTGTTACCAAAAACTGCTAATTATTTGGTATTAGCCTTGAATGATATTGATTTAATTTTTGAACAAAATGAAATCTCTCAAGAATTCTGTAGTCTACTCCGAAGTTTTTATGATATGGCAAGGTGCGGCGATGTAAAGAGTGAAATCTGGGAAAGACTCCGTTTGATAATTGCTCATTCTACAGAAGTTTATGCCTCGCTAGATATCAATAAATCACCTCTTGCTAATCTACATTTAGTAATTGATTTACCAGACTTTGAGCAGGAGCAGGTACAGCGTTTAGTCGAGCTATATGGACTAAAGTGGAACATTGAACAAGTGCAGCGCCTAATGGATATGGTAGGAGGACATCCAAATCTGTTAAGAACTGGTATTGACCATATTAGATCGCATCAAAACTCCCTTGAGCAATTTTTAGAAGAAGCTCCAACCCTAGCAGGAGCATACAAAAATCATCTACTAGAACTATTGGAAAAGGTTGAAAATAATCCAGAGTTGAAAACAGCATTCATTCAAGTCATATCGGCAGATGAAAACAATCCAGTTCAGCTACGTCCGAGAATTGCCATCTCTTTGTACCGTTTGGGATTAGTCAAGTTCCAGGGTAATTGTGTTCAGCCACGTTGTAAACTGTATCGGTTGTATTTCCAAGCTTTTCTTGAATAGTTACTAGCAAAATAAGTGAAATAAACAATGAATCAAGGACAAAAATATTATCATGTAGGTGGGGATTTAAATCTTGACGATCCTAGTTATATAGAGCGACAAGCTGACATAAACCTTTATGATAAACTGGAAGCAGGTAATTTTTGCTATGTATTTAACTCTCGACAGATGGGTAAATCTAGCTTGCGGGTAAGAGTGAAGAAAAACTTAGAAACAGCAGGCTTTAAATGTGTAGTAATCAGCCTAGATAGGCTTGGGACTAAAGGGTTTACTGAGGAACAATGGTATAATAGTTTAATCAAAAATATTGCAGATAAATTTCATTTACAAACAGAGTCGTTATCAGATTTAACTCCATTAGATCGATTAAGTTCTTTTTTCGAGAATAAGTTATTAGCAGAAAATGAGCAAAAAATTGTTATTTTTATAGATGAGATTGACACTGTTCTCAGTTTGGATTTCCCCACTGATGATTTTTTTGCTTTTATTAGATTTTGTTATAATGAACGCGCTAATAACCCAATTTATGAACGAGTTACCTTTGTATTACTAGGAGTAGCTACACCTTCTCAATTAATCCAAGATACGCGACGCACACCCTTTAATATTGGCGAAGCAATCCAATTAAATGGGTTTTCATTACAGGAAGCTCGACCTTTAACTAGAGGATTAGAAGGTAAAATTAATGATCCTATAGTTGCTGAATTTATTCTTAGAGAAATACTAAAATGGACTGGCGGACAACCATTTCTCACGCAAAAAATATTCAAAATAATTGCAGATGATGAAAATATAATTCCTAGTGATGAAAATTTAATCTCTAAGTGGATAGAGAAATTAGTAAAATCACGAATAATTGAAAATTGGGAATATCAGGATGAACCACAACATTTAAGAACTATTCATAACAGAATTATTAATAGTAAAGAACCTCTTGTTAAATTGCTTAAATTCTATCTTAAAATTTTGCAAGATAAAGAATTACCAGTAAATGACAGTTTAGAACAAAATGAACTAATTCTGTCTGGTTTGATAGAAGAAAGGAATGGTAAATTAAAAGTTTATAACCTCATTTATGAATCAGTATTTAATTATAATTGGGTTGCTGAAATGTTAGTAGAGATGCGACCCTATGAAGAACAATTACTGAGATGGTTATCATCTAACCGTCAAGATAAATCATCGCTATTGCAAGGTGAACAATTACAAAAAGCAATTGCATGGCGTGATGGTAAAGTTCTGAATATTGAAGATTACCAGTTTATTAATGCTAGCGAAGAGTTAGAAATAGCTAATTTAGAAATGAAAATCCAAAAAAAAGAACGTTTTCAGCGCTTGCTTGCAGCAATAACTATCAATATGATGATTATTGCTGGAGTCAGTGTATTTCAATTACAAAAAACAATTCAATCAGAGTGGTTGCGTGTACCTTACGTTTTAAATCCAGAACTCTTTAGCCAAGGAGAAAAGTCTTTCTTTTTAGGTGATGAAATTTCTTATCAAAATAAGGGAGTTGAAGCTTTCAATAAAGGTGATTATTCAAAAGCAATAGAGTTTTTTAAAACATCTAAAGAGATAGACAAAAGTGATCCTGAAGTAGCAATTTATTACAATAATTCCTTAGCCCACGAACAGGCAAAAAAGATGAATCTCAAGCCTATAACTGTGGCTGTAGTTGTACCTATGTATGTGAGTAGATCATCTGCTATTGCAATATTGAGAGGAGTCGCTCTAGCCCAAAATGAGTTTAATGAGTCGAACGAAAAAGTTGGTTTTAAAAGTAGACTTTTGAATGTCAGGATAGCCGATGATAGTAATAATCCAGATCAAGCTCGAAAAGTTGCTAAAGAGTTAACTAAAGACTCAGATGTATTAGCAGTGATTGGTCACAATGCTAGCCAAGCTAGTAAATCTGCACTTGAGGAATATCAACATAGTAATTTGGCAATGATAGCCTCTACTAGCGCCAGTACAGAATTAAAAGGTAAAGGTTTTTTCAGGACAATCCGTTCTAATGAAGTTACTGCTAAATCCTTAGCCGATTATGCTATCAAGCATAATATAAAAAAAGTTGTTATTTACTATAATAGAGATGCTTACGGTAAAGACATCGAAGAAAAGTTTGAAGCTTCCTTTAAGGAACAACGTGGAAAAGTATCATCTAAAGATTTGGAAATGATCCCACAACAAAACTTCAAGGAAGAATTTCTTGTCACTTCTATTATAAATCATCCAGATGCGGTTGTTTTTTTCCCAAATACAGAGTCAGTTTCTACTGTAATTAAAATTGTTAGTTATAAAAAATTCGTCTCTCCAGAATTAAGAAATTTACCATTGTTGGGAGGAGGAACTCTGTATAATTCAGAAATTTTAAAACAAGCTAAAGAAGGTTTTGAAGGTTTAATATTGACAGTTCCCTGGTTTCCTGAAGAGAAAAACTCAGAAGAATTTGCAAAGCGAGCTTGCGAGAGATGGGAAGATAAAATTGACTGGGGAACAGCTTCTAGTTATGATGCTACTCAGGCTTTTATCGCAGCAATCTCACAGTCCAAAAATCCCTCTAGAAAAGATGTAATTGAAAAGTTAAAATCTATTAAGCTACCACCTGACAAAACTTCAGGTGATGCACTCCAATTCATTAACAGTGAACGGAAAGATGCTAAACCAGTTTTAGTCCGAGTAGTTGGAGGTAGTAGAAAAAAGTGTGGAAGTATAGAAGAGGGTGGATTTCGTTTTGAGAAAGTGCCGGAAAACTAAATCCTTACACATTTTTTTGCTTATTTGTGGCAGATGAAATGTCTACCACACAAAAATACTAGGCTTAGGAAAGATTCTGGAAGTAAACTTCTAACGCTTCAGTCACCAACTGAGTCATCGGTTTACCTTGGCTTTCTGCTACTTCCTTCAACTTGCTATAAACCTCTTCTTTCAAATTCACCCGATGGCGCGATTTGTTTGCACCATTGGCTGTTTTGGGTTCGTAGGTGGCAGCAAATTCGCGGATGGCATCAAAACCAATGCGATCGCAAAAATCACCAAAGCTTTCTTTTGATTTCCGAGATTTCTTAAAGTAAACAAAAATCGGCTCTAAGAAGCTTTCTAAGTCATTATGGTGCAGCTTTTCTGTGTAAGGTTGTGCCAGTCGAGTCTGATTTGGCGAACCCCCTAACCATAATTGGTAAGATTCTGGAGCGCTACCAACAAAGGCCAATTCTGCTAAGTAGGGACGAGCGCAACCGTTAGGGCATCCTGTCATCCTTACCACAAAATGTTCTTTTTGTAAACCTATTTTATCTAAAAGAGCGCGAACCCGCTCCAAAATACCTGGTATTGCTCGTTCTGATTCGGTGATTGCCAAGCCGCAAGTAGGCAAAGCCGGACAAGCCATTGCATAACGCACTAAAGGTTCGATTTTACTAGGGTCGTCTCCGACACCGTGACGGCTAAGAATCTCTTGAATAGCTTCCTTGCTATTTGGTTCGATATCGTAAAAAATCAGGTTTTGGCTGGGTGTGAGGCGGATGGGTAATTTGAACTGCTCGACAATTTCGCGCAAGGCGGTTTTCAGTTGCAACGAACCTTCATTCTTGATTCGACCATTTTCAATGGAAATTCCTAAGAATAGTTTGCCATCACCTTGTTCATTCCAGCCGAGGAAGTCGTGATATTTAAACTCTGGTAGTGGTTTGAAGGCTTCAACTGGTTTACCAAAATATTCTTCAACTTGGGTGCGGAATTTATCTACACCCCATTCGTTGATTAGATATTTTAATCTGGCATGACGACGATCGGTGCGATCGCCATAATCTCTCTGGGTAGCAACAATCGCTTTCACCACGTCGTAAACGTCATCTTTCGTTACATAACCGATGGGGTCTGCTAACCTAGCGAAAGTTTCTTCTTTACCGTGGGTTCTACCTAAACCACCACCAGCAAAAATATTAAATCCTTCTAACTGTTTCTTTTTATTAGTAATTACTACCAACGTCAGGTCTTGGGAATACAAATCAACCGAATTATCCCCTGGCACTGTCACACTAACCTTAAACTTCCGGGGCATATAGTGCGTGCCATAAATTGGTTCTTCGGTGTCATGGATAATTGTGCCATTACTATTGCGCTGTCGTGCTGCCTTCACCTCTGGGTTCTCCTCAGCACTAATTACCTTTTCCCCATCTAACCAAATCTCGTAATAAGCGCCTGTTTGTGGTGACAGCAAGTCGGCAATATTCTGAGCATACTCCCAAGCATACTGATACTCTGGGCGATTCTTAAAAGGGGCTGGTGGTGCCATCACGTTGCGGTTGATGTCGCCGCAAGCTCCTAAAGTTGAACCCAGATTATTTACAATTGTAGCGATCGCTGTCTTCAGATTCTTCTTTAAAATACCGTGCAGTTGGAAACCTTGACGGGTAGTTGCTCGTAAGGTGTGGTTGCCATACTCATCAGCTAGTTTATCTAAAGCCAGATATAGTTCTGGCGGTACTAAACCACCCGGATTTTTTGTCCGCAGCATAAACTGGTAATCTTTTTCCTGTCCCTTGGTGCGGTTGTCGCGGTTATCCTGCTGATAAGAGCCGTGAAACTTCAAAAGCTGCACCGCATTTTCGGTAAAATGAGTAGTGTCTTGAAGGATCTCAGTTGCTACAGGTTCACGTAAAAAATTACTATTTTCCTTGATTCCTTCGACTTTAGAAGGCTTACGGCTAGCGATTGGGGAAGGAGCAGATTTAACCATTAGACTTGTATAGTATTCTCAATAAAATTAGTAGAGGCCGAATCAGCACCCTTCGGCTACTCGATCCCCGGTAATCCGGCCGGAATAATGAGGAATATTTTAATTTTACCACGGCGAAAACCGACTTTATCAGTGATTTAACAGTTAACAAAACCGTTTGCAAGTCCTAAGATTAAATTGTGTCGTAGATAGCATCATCTTCGCTGTAGCTTTTTAGTAATTGCTCGGCTGCAATCCGCTGCCAGTATCAGTAGTTTGACACTATAGTAAAAGCTTAATTTCGGCAGATTCTCCTAATGCTTCATTGACTACGATTAATTTACCCTGTTCATCAGCGCCTAATTGCTGGTTAGCATTGAGCAATTCAATTCCATAAATTGTGCCATCAGGAGCAATATCTACATTCATTTCTTCACTGACTTGAATTATTTCTACTTGTGCTGTTTTTTCTTGGAGACAGATATAAGCTATGTTGTACCTTGGATCGTAAGTAATTTTCATTGTCAGGCTGTTGTTTTTTCAACATTTGTCATGTTTTCACTAGTAACTGACAAACCTATTCCTTCAATAATTACTTGGCGGAGAGTTTCTTGTCCGCCAAATCGTTTGACAGCATCTAATATCTCGATACCAGCTAATTGTCCTTCTGCATCATAATTGGCGGCGATTCCTTCAGCTAAATGTTGCGTTGTTACAGTGGTTTCGCGGAAAGTGATACTGAGAGCATCAACTTCGGCATCATAGCTAATTTTCATAGAAATATCTCTGTTTAGAAGTAATTTGACTGCTGATTAATGAATTCTTCAAACAGAGTCATCTTCGAGCATTTCTTTGCCAAATATTTCAATGTAGCAGCGAATAGCTGACTTGATATCGGCTAAGGCTTCTTCATAGGTGTCACCTTGACCAACGATCGCCCCTTTTATACCCAGAGGATAGGCAACATAACCGTCAGAATGTTTTTCTACAATAATTTTGATTTGTTTCATCACTAGGGCTTTGGCAAGGGAGATTTTAGGCGATTCTGATGGAGCCTACAATAAGGAGTATATTCAATCGTAATCAATTTATGGCGATCGCAGTAGTTAAACCTTCATCTTGGCTAACGAATGGTATCCGAGTCGAAAAAGTCAATAATCTTAATTTGTTTAAATTTACAGACGAATTGGGTTTGCGGATGCAAGAACTGCTAGATAGAAAAAAAGCTGATTCTTTGACACCAGAAGAAGCTGCTGAACTGGAGGCGATTGGGGAATTAGATGAGATTTTCAGCTATATAAACGCAATGATTGCATCTCAGGTATGACAATTCCTAATCATATCCAAGAGTTGGTTCGTAAACGTTCTGGTTTTCGATGTGAATACTGCCATTATCCTGAATCATTAAGCACGTCTCCTCTGACAATTGATCATATTTACCTACAATCTTTAGGTGGCTCTGATGATGTGGATAATTTAGCTCTAGCTTGTCGTCGATGTAACGAGCGTCATTATAATTTTACGGTGGGAATTGACCCAGAAACTAAGCAAGAAGTAGCCTTATTTAATGCCCGTCAGCAACAGTGGTCTGAACACTTTGTTTGGTCAGCAGATGCTACAAAAATTATTGATATCACACCCACAGGTCGGGCAACTTGTAATAGATTAGATTTAAACGATCAACGCCGTAGCGATCGCTTCATTCAAAAATCCCGGCAACTTTGGATAAAAGGAGGTTTTCATCCTCCCTTTGAAGATCCACGACAGGAAAAGTAGAGACTTGGCGGTATCCAGAACCCCGACTTTTAACAAAAGTCGGGGTTCTAAGTTAGATAGGGGTTATTGCATTAAAATTTGACGGCTTAAAATACTCATTACTTCACCTGGGTTGGCGGTTGGTAACAGGGGACTCCAATCTCCTACACTGGCATAGCCAATTACCTGCAAGTAGTGAATTGTACTGCTAACGGCTTTGGGAGAACCAATCAGTAGATGCTTAATCGGTTCTCTGTTGGGAAATGGCTGTGCAGTTGATTCCTTGCGGGTGGGTGTATCTTTTTCACCCAGGTATTGCTTTAACTCTGATTGGGCAGACTTTTGTAATTGTGCCATCATTGTATTTATCTCCTGATAAGGGGGACAGATAACGGCGATCGCATTCTTCTTCGCGGGATTAGGCGATCGCCTTTATCATGTCTTTATATTAAGGTATAAAATTATACTTATCAACTATAAAACTTGAAAATTATTAATAATAATTTTCAAGTTTTAACGGGAATAAATTAGCATTAGCTTTGGTAGTATTAGGAAGCCATAATTAACAAAAATACTCTCAATTTTTGGCTTTAATTAGTATTATTTAAAATTTCATCTTTCTAAAAAAAAATGCTAGATTTAGCAAATTTTTCGCTAATCTAGCAAACCTAAATTATTTACAGGAAGTCTAATCTTCTGGCTCAATTCCCGCCGCCCGCAATTGTGCTGCTAGTCGTTCAGCACGTTGGCGTTCTTGTTCAGCGCGTTGGCGTTCTTGTTCAGTGCGTTGGCGTTCTTGTTCAGCTAATTCTGTTCCCCAAGGTAGAAGGTTTCCTTGTTCATCCCACCACCGTAACCACTTTCCTGTGCGGTTTTCACGAGTACCTTGGGACACTCCAAGGTAAAGATTTATTTCGGCTATCCAGTAGCGTTGATTTTCATCAGGCTCTTGCAAAATGTACTGTTCTGTGGTTAAGCGATACATCTCTAAACTGCCGCTATCTGGCTCAAAGATAATGTAGTTTGGTACTTTTAAAATACGCTCGTAAAAAAACCATTTTCCTGGGGGATATGTTGCTTTGATAGAATACTCTGTCTCCTGTGTATCAGAAACAAATTCCATCACAATTACGGGAATGTCACCCTGTAGTTGAGGGGTGTAACTGCGTGTTACTTCTTCTCTACTAACATTAATTTTGGCAATGAAAGCCCAATCAGGGGCTTTAATGACCATTTTGTTGTTTAAAGTGGCACAGATGCCGTAATTAGTTGTTGTTAGAGCGTTAGCTGAAATTTTTCCGGCTAATTGTAGGCTTTCTGTGAGTGCAGCAGCTAAAGCTGGTTGGTTGATGTTGTCCACTGGATCATCTGGAAGTTTGTAATCATCGGGTAGTTTTTCCCAAGTGATTTGGTAGTCTTGGGTGAGGGTTGTCATGGTGGGTTTTCCTTTAGGATTGGGCATTGGGGATTGGGGATTGGGGATTGGGCATTAATTATTCTTTCCTCACTCCCTCACTCCCTCCCCAGTAGTTACTCATCTTCATCGGGTTCTAAATCGTCGGCTGTCAGTTCTTGATGGGGAATGGCGGCGATAATTGCATCTATGACTTTAGAGACTGGTAATATCTCAATATTCAAGTCGGGAAACTTTGTGCCTTTTGGGACGATCGCTCTTTTAAATCCCAACTTAGCAGCTTCTTTTAACCGCAGTTCCATTTGGGAAACCGATCGCACTTGTCCACCTAACCCAACTTCACCGATTAATACTGTACCGGGATCGACGATGCGATCGCGGAAACTGGCAACAATTGCGATCGCTATTCCCAAATCTACTGCTGGTTCTTCCACATTCAACCCACCCGCAGAAGCAACATAAGAATCCAATTTCGACATCGGAATTCCCACCCGTTTTTCTAAGACGGCGAGAATTTGCACTAGGCGGTTGTAGTCTACACCAGTTCCAGCCCGACGAGGTGAAGGGTAACTGGTGGGACTCACTAAAGCTTGCAATTCCACAACAATCGGGCGAGTACCTTCGCAAGCCACCACAATGGCCGTACCAGGTGCGGGATCGTCACGGTTGCCTAAAAATAGCTCTGAGGGATTGGAGACTTCTCGCAATCCATCTGTCACCATTTCAAAGATGCCGATTTCGTGGGTTGCGCCGAAGCGATTTTTTACTGTCCGTAATAACCGATGAGAGGCAAAGCGATCGCCTTCAAAATACAATACTGTATCGACCAAATGTTCTAAAACTTTTGGCCCGGCGATCGCTCCTTCTTTGGTGACATGTCCCACAATCAGCATGGTGACATCTTCGTGCTTCGCCACCTTCATCAATGCTGCTGTACATTCCCGTACCTGGGCTACTGAACCTGGTGCAGAAGTCAGCGCCGGAAAAAACACCGTTTGGATACTATCAATCACCGCCACGTTTGGCTTGAGAGAGTCTATTTCCCGTAAAATTTCTTCTAAATCTGTTTCTGGCAGTACGTATAAATCTGCACCAATACTGTCAGGGTCTATGGGAAGTGCCGGATCTACTACTACCTTAACATCCTCTTCATTAACCACACTTAGGGGTTTTGATACTCCCAAGCGGGAAGCTCGTAACTTTACCTGCTGTCCCGATTCTTCACCAGTTACGTAAAGGATGCGATATTTCTGTGCTAATTGATTTGATACTTGCAACAATAAAGTTGATTTACCAATACCTGGATCGCCACCAATCAGCACCATAGAACCAGGGACAACCCCACCTCCAAGCACTCGATCTAATTCTCCATAACCAGATTCCCATCGGGCAATTTGGCGATCGGTAATTTGATCGAATGTTAAAGAGGCTCGCGCTTTAGCTGGTTTAGCATGAGATTTGCCATTGCCTTGAGCCGATTGCCAACTGCTTACTCCCCCCCGACTGGGTACATCTACTGAGGATTGGATAGAAATTTGTTCTTCTAGGGAGTTGTAAGTGCCGCAAGCTGGACACTTACCAAACCACTGGGGCGATTCTGCTCCACATTCGTTACAAGTGAAAAAGGTTTTTGGCTTTGCCATTCTTAAATCTTATTAAATAATCTTAATATTTACTTAATTCTTGAAAAAAACTAAAAACTAATAATAGTAGTAGTATTTAGAGCTTTTTCCAAATCAATTCATGGAATGATATCTTAATATTATGGTATTAAAAATTAATCATGTAAATTTTTAGTTAAGGAGCCTAGAGAAACTTGGAAAGCCATAAAGAAAAAATCTTGGTGGTAGACGACGAAGCCAGCATTCGCCGGATTTTGGAAACGCGCCTTTCCATGATTGGCTACGATGTAGTGACAGCTGGCGACGGGGAAGAAGCTTTGGAAACTTTTCGCAAAACTGAGCCTGACCTGGTAGTTTTAGATGTAATGATGCCAAAGCTAGACGGCTATGGTGTATGTCAAGAATTACGAAAAGAATCAGATGTCCCCATTATTATGCTAACAGCCTTGGGTGATGTCGCCGATCGCATCACCGGCTTAGAATTGGGTGCTGATGACTATGTAGTTAAACCATTTTCCCCCAAGGAGCTAGAAGCCCGGATTCGCTCGGTGCTACGGCGGGTAGATAAAAACGGTGCTTCTGGTATTCCCAGTTCTGGGGTAATCCATGTCGCTAATATTAAAATCGATACGAATAAGCGACAAGTCTACAAAGGCGATGAGCGGATTCGATTGACGGGTATGGAGTTCAGCTTGTTAGAGTTGCTAGTCAGTCGCTCTGGAGAAGCCTTTTCTCGTTCGGAAATTTTGCAGGAAGTATGGGGTTATACACCAGAACGTCATGTGGATACCCGCGTAGTAGATGTGCATATATCCCGTTTGCGGGCAAAGTTAGAAGATGATCCTAGCAACCCAGAATTGATTCTCACCGCGCGGGGTACTGGTTATCTTTTCCAGCGAATTATTGAACCAGGGGAGGAGTGAGGAGATGAGGGAGTGGGGGAAAGAGAGCAGGGGAAGCAGGGGAGGTAGGGGGAGCAGAGGGAGAAGAACTATTAATTATTGCCCAATGCCCAATGACTAAACCTGATCCTAATCGAGTTTTGCGGCGTCTACCTATTGTCGTGGGTGGGCTAGGCGCTGTACTTTTATTGATTAACCGTTTATTGACACCGGAACTAACCCAGTCTCAATCGCGTGGTGATGTGGTAGGCGTGATTTTGAGTGCGGTGTTAATTTTGACGGGTTTAATTTGGCAGCAAGTTCAGCCGCGATCGCCTGATATTGTAGAACTAACTGGAGAAGAAGGTTTTGTACTCGCAGCAGATTTGCCCGAAGCTGTAAAAACAGAGCTAGCCTGGGCATCTCATTTATTGTTGACTAATACAGTAACGCGATCGCTTGTGGTTTTTTATCAAGGTAAAGTTTTGTTGCGTCGTGGCATTCTGGGTACGAAATCTGAGGTTGTACCAGGGGTAATCTTAAAACAAGTACTCGAAAAACAAAAACCGATTTATCTAGTTGCTCTCAAAATATATCCAGGTAGGCTTGAATTTGATTATTTACCAGAGAATACTCAAGGTGTAATTTGTCAACCTATTGGTAATCAAGGTGCGTTAATTTTGGCAGCAAACGCCCCTCGCAGTTATACCAAACAAGATGAAAACTGGATTGCGGGAATTGCTGATAAATTAGCCGTTACTCTTAGTACTTAGGTTGTTCGATAGTTTAAAAAGAATGAAAAATCAAGGATTTTTAACCCACGGAGGTGGGTTTTGTCTGTGTAGCCGCGATTTCTAATCGCCAAGGCTATTTAATCTAAAATCGGGCAATCCAAAATCCAAAATCCAAAATCCAAAATTCCATCACCAAGAAGTCAAAAAATTCCACCCTTCTTTTTCCTCTGGTGTCTTTTCTTCTTTTGCTTCCGGTTCTTCTGGTGTCTTTAAATTTATCTGTTGAATTAAATTATCATATTCTCCTGAATCAACCCATTTCAATAACTCACCCGCCCGCATAACCACCCAGGAAAGCTCTGATTCTGTATAGCTTAATATTTTTGTTACCTTATCCACACTATCTAAGTTATTAGATGCAAACTCACGGGCTTGGACGAGAAAATCTTCGATTACAGCAGTAGTCAAGTACTCATCTGGTAAACCCGCAAGTTTCATTAGTGTAGTAGTTGCTACATCAATATCCTGACAAGCAAGCATTGCAGCCCGATCGGCGGTGAACCTAGCCATCATCCGCCAATTATACAAACCTAATTCCATGCCACCAGCTACTAAGCCACCGACTCCCAGTGTGGTACTACTCAACAAATTTTTCAAAGTTGGCATAACAATTGCCATTTGGTGATAAATCATGTGCTGACTCTTAATGCGAGCGATTTCATGTCCGAAAACGTAAAGCAACTCATTTGCATTAAGCCACTCCATTGCATCTAAATTGATACCAACAAGGGGTTTTTCTACCCCAACAATATAGGTTTTAATGTGACCAGTGCCTCGAAACAGATACAATTCAGGAAGTGGAGCAACATCAAGAATTTGGCAAGTTTCCACAAATGTTTGATGTACTTCGGGAAAATTACGGGGCGAAATTCTGATTTCACTACCAAGGCTTTGCAATCTAAGTAAGCGATCAATGCCGTATTCGTTAACTTTTTTGAGTAGTAAAGAGACACCAGGCATCTTTTGCAAAGAAGCCAAGGCTTTGCGATCAAAAGGGTGTTCGTAAGTTTCAGAACTTAGTCCAGCTAATATTTTTCTCGTCATAGGTTTTGAGCTTTTAAATATAGCGGTTCTCAGTTGAGTGAAATACAAAATGTGGGAGGATAAAGAAAATTAACCGCAAAGTGCATCTTCCATGAAAGCATACTCCATTGACCTACGCAAAAAAATAATTGATGCGTACAATAATCGAGAAGACTCCCAACGAAAAACTGGCAAAAAGATTTAGCGTGAGTTTAACTTTTATCCAGAAGCTACTAAAGCGATATCGAAACAACGGAACAGTCGAACCAAAGGCGCATGGTGGGGGTAATACAGGTAAGCTAAGTAGTGAACAGATGGCAATAGTTGTCACCTTAGTGGAGGAAGACAACGATGCAATTTTGGTTGAGTTGTGTTCTCGATTAGAGGAACGAACGGGGGTTCTAGTCAGCAAAGCGACAATGGGAAGAATCACTCAAAAACTGAACCTAACGCGCAAAAAAAACATTACACGCGAGCAAAAAATACATAGAACGAGTTCAAAAACTAAGAGCAGAGTATTGGACAACCATTGGCTCAGTCAGGCTAAAGGACTTGATATTTATCGATGAGGCTGGAGTTAACATCGCCATGACTAGACGCTTTGCCCGTTCGCCTCAAGGTAGTCGCGCTTATGGTGATCGTCCTGACTGACGGACGGGGAAAAAATGTCACGATGATTAGGGCTATGTCCTTAGAAGGAATCATTGCCTCTATGACTTTTACTGGTGCTACTAATGCATCAGCGTTTGAAACTTACGTCACTCAAGTTTTAGTTCCAAATCTTTGGCCAGGTGCAACTATTGTCATGGACAACTTTAGCTCTCATAAGGTTACTGGTATCCGTGAAGCTGTTGGGGCCAAATTAATTTATTTGTCTCCTTATTCTCCTGATTTTTCGCCAATTGAAAATTGTTGGTCGAAAGGTAAAAGAATTTTTGCGTAGGCGTAGCCCGCCGCAGGCATCGCAAGCTGCCAGAACTTATGAAGAATTAGATCAAGCGATCACAAATGCTCTAAATGCAGTGACTAAAAAAGACATTATTGGATGGTTCACTCACTGTTGTTACTATTTTGCACCCAACTGAGAACCGCTATAGTAGTTTAGAAGTATTAGGCAAACTTCCACCACAGTGTAGTAGGCATTTGTCATCATCCATAGGTGTCAACTTAACGTGAAAGCAAGTCTAGAACTAGCTTTTAGATTGCCTCGTTCCTAGTCTCCGACTGGGAATGCTTGTCTTTGGGGCTGCCGCCTCTCTTTACTGGCGGCAGAGCCACTTTTGAGTTGCATTTCCAACCTCCGGCTGGAAACGAGGTTTTAAAGGAGTTTCAAGCCTTAGAAAAAAAGCTGGTGCGGGGCTGTATCTGTGAAATTGAACTACCTCCTGGGGGAACTTTAGTAACGGGTAAACCCCGTGAAGAGTTAGGTCAATTAGAGGGACGAGCTTACAAGCCTTCAACTCCCATTAGACGGCACAGCGATCCTACCAAGGATCGGGCGAAGGTGGAATGGGTGGTGCGTGTGCCTCAAGGTAGCACAGTTAAACTGCTAGCCCGTCATGAACGTGCTGGAGTTGTTCGCACTGAATTGACATTGCCATGATTTTGACATTTGTAGGACTTACGCAATAACTCTCTAAAACTCAATACGGTTCAGTTAAGGCTAGCACTCTTTGTCAAAGTCATTTTTTATTTTAACGAACCACAGAGGCGCAGAGGACACAGAGAGAGGAAAAAATTGCTTAACTCAACTGTATTGCTCTAAAACTCTTATTCCTTTGCGTACTTTGCGTACTTTGCGGTTCGTTTTTTATTATTTTGCATAAGGGAACTCCAAGAAATAAATTATCCAATATTGTGGGGTGGGCAACATGAGCGCCCAGTTCATAGGGCGGGCGAGACGCCCACCCCACAAGAAGTAATTGGATATTTTTTTATTTGGAAGTCCCTAAGTCCTGATTTGAAATTTTCAAACATACTTCCTGGCGTAATTACCTTAATACAGTTTTGTCTAAACCTATAATTACCGTTCGCCTGATTACGCGTGACGAACTTCCTCAACTTCTGGCGTTGTATCACCACCTAAACCCCATCGATGCCCCTCTACCTGCTGATGATATTTTACAATCCATTTGGGATGCGATTTTACACGATCCCCGTTTGTATTACATTGTGGCTGATGTTGATAATCAGTTAGTCGCAACGTGTAACTTAACTATTGTTCCCAACTTGACCCGTGGCGCACGTTCATACGGG
The DNA here is from genome assembly GCF_036917975.1 of Nostoc sp. GTDB lineage: Bacteria > Cyanobacteriota > Cyanobacteriia > Cyanobacteriales > Nostocaceae > Nostoc. The sequence goes on along the minus strand of NZ_JBALEJ010000039.1, from coordinate 47,316 downwards.
ATTATTGAAAATGTAGTCACTCACCCCGATTATCGACGACAGGGATTAGGTACGCAAGTACTACATTATGCCTTAACTTTGGCATGGCAGAAACAGTGTTATAAAGTGATGCTTCTGAGTGGCTCAAAACGCGAGGAGACTTTGCACTTCTATGAAAAAGCAGGGTTCAAGCGTGGAGTCAAAACCGGATTTGTTGCCCTAGCTCCAGAGGAGTTGTGAGCCAGATTGATACAGACAAGACATCTTTTCCAAATCCTAGTTTATCTTTGGATTCCTTTTCATAAAATCGTCTTTTGCAAACAACTTAATTCTTAGCCAAAGAATTTAGCACGATCAGGCTCGAAATTTTTGATTGCGATCGCTAATTTCTAGTCTAGATTTGGCAAATTTTTCGTCAGCGACAACTATCTAAAGAGTGAAAGTTTTTCCTCAAAGTCTAGTCTTGAGTTAGTTGTATACTATCGAACAAAGACTAATAATAAATTATATTACCAAGACACATTTTATTTCTTAAATCTTGCTAAAGATCATGATGCATTGAGCTTGCGAAACGGGTTTCATATCGAGGCAAACCAAATAATCATCTGGATATTTGTATTTACTTAACCCTGAATCCAGTATTTTCCAATAGTCAACCGAAGAAATTAAAAAGAGGGTATTTCCATGTCTAGTTTGTTTCGTTGGTCATCAACAAAAGTTGCTTTCCTACTTCTGGGAATGACAGCTGCGACAGTAACTCCCATTGTAATTTCTACTCCAGCTTTATCTCAAACTACTGTTCCATCTACACCATCAGGTACACCAGCACCAACTTCAACAGTTAATTTGTCTGATGTTTCCTCAGATTATTGGGCGCGTCCCTTCATTCAAGCCCTAGCCGACAATAACGTAATTGCTGGCTTTCCTGATGGTACTTTTAGACCGAATCAACCTGTGACTCGTGCTGAATTTGCCGCCTTGATTCAAAAAGCTTTCAGTAACCAAAATCGAGTTCGGCAATTAAGTTCTGGTGGATTTAGTGATGTTCCTGCTAACTACTGGGCGGCTTCTGCAATTCAAAACGCCTACGAAACTGGATTTTTGGCAGGCTATCCTGGCAACGTGTTTAAACCAAATCAAGAAATTCCTAGAGTGCAGGGGATTGTTTCTTTAAGTAGTGGCTTGGGTTTGTCTGGTGGCGATGCTAATACTCTCAGTAGTTACTACAACGACGCTTCAGCTATCCCCAACTATGCTGTTAATAGTGTGGCAGCAGCGACACTAGGTAATATTGTTGTGAATTACCCGGATGTGAAACAACTCAATCCGCAACAGTCTTTAACTCGTGCTGAAGCTGCGGCATTATTATATCAAGCTTTAGTTAAGCAAGGAAAGCTGCAACCCATTGCTAGCAATCTTCCAGCTAGTCAGTATGTTGTCGCTGGGACTCCAACCAGTACCGATATTGTTACTCTTGCTGCATCCAGTAGTTCTTTTACAACTCTGACTTCTTTATTAAAGACATCAGGTTTAGCAGATGTTCTTCAACAGGCTGGGCCTTATACAGTTTTCGCTCCCACCGATCAAGCATTTGCGGCTTTGCCTACTGCTACTTTACAAGAGTTACAGCAGCCAGAGAACAGAGAAGCATTAATTAAGATTTTGAGATATCATGTGGTTCCCGGTGCGGTAACTGCGAGTCAACTCTCGCCTGGGAAACTGGAAACCGTTGAAGAAAGACCTGTAAATATTCAAATCGATCGCGCTAACAATCAAGTCGAGGTGAATAATGCCAGAGTTATCCAGGCAGATGTTAAAGCTAGCAATGGTATTATCCATGCAATTAACCAAGTCCTGATCCCGCCTGATGTTAACATCAGTAAGTTAAATCAACCGCCAACAGGAAATAATGGTACGCCTGACGTGACAGTAGGTAGAGCTACTCGTGGTGGCAGAAGCTATATCGGGGTTGCTGGTAACATTGGTTTGACCGGAGACAGTACAGCTCTAGGCGAGGGTAACTTTGCAGTGATTAGCAAACTTGGTCTGACACGCAATATATCAGTGCGACCATCGGTAATATTTGGGGATAATACACTGTATCTGGTTCCCGTTACTTTGGATTGGTCTCCTAGCACAGCAGGTTCAGTGGGTAAGGAAACGTTCTCTATATCTCCTTACATCGGTGCTGGTGTAGCTATTGCCGCTAATAATAATACTGATTTTGGATTACTGCTAACTGGTGGTGTAGATATTCCTCTCGGTTCTAAATTTACGCTAACGGGTAGTGCAAATGCTGCTTTTGTCGATAATACTGATGTAGGAATACTATTAGGAATTGGCTACAACTTCTAAATAGAACCACAACAATACAGTAGTATAGCGGTTCTCGTTTGGATACAGGGCACAGCAATGCTGTGCCCTTACAAATTAGCTTATCTGTTGGCTTCCATGCCCGCCAGGGAATAAATTCCTGGGCTTTTAGCTTAAGTCTACTGAAGTAGACTGGAGATTTTTGGCGATATTTTAGTCATCTTCAGATGACTTTAGCTATGAGGCGGGAATTGAAATTCTCGGCGGACGAGCGGTTTCGCGTTAAGTTGACACCAATAAACATGTTGTGCGCCTACGGGTCTACCTCACGCTTGTCAATAAACCCTATAATTAACCACCATTCATCACTTCTAGTAGTTCACTAGGCCGCTCAATTAAATAATCTGGATTTTGCTTGGCGAGTACTTCTGCTGAGTTAAAGCCCCAAGTTACTGCAATCACTTGGATATTTGCTTTCTTTGATGCTTCTATATCTCTGGTTTCATCTCCAACATAAATAACTTCTTGTGGTTTGAGTTGCTTTTGCCGCAATACATTATTAATAATCGTTGTTTTGCCAAAAATTGTAATTCCTGAGTAGATAAAATCAAATAGATGATTTAAATCATTGATTGTGAGGAATTGCGTAACATTTTCTTTAGAATTAGAAGTTATAATACCTAGTTTATATCCTTGATTTTGGAGTTCTATTAATGCTTCTTTAATTCCTGGAATTGGCTTTAATTCGGGGATTTTGTTTTTTAATTCCCCTTTAACTTTTTTAACTAGAAAAGGTATTTTAAATAGAGAAACTCCAGAGTACTTAATAATTTCCCTAGATGTTAAGTTCTTGAGAAAGGCTAATTGTTCTGGATGTATATGTCTATAACCAAAGTCTAAAGCTAGACGATTAGCAATACTTACAAGGGCATCTACTGTATCAGCAATAGTGCCATCAAAATCAAAAATAATTACTTTCGGGGTCATTCTTTGTCTGGATGCGTCAAGATTAGCTAGGGCGTTGCGTCGTAACATTTCTGGCTTAATCCGCCGCAAGGCAGATGCTGGAAATTGTTTATCCCACTCCTGATCTGAGATTTGGGCTAATTCTAGCAGCTTGGGAGCAATATTCCCAGGATAGGGCTGAAACTCTGCAATATCAGTTGTTTGGGCAAAACGTTGATTCCAAGGACAAACATCTTGGCAAATATCACAGCCAGCAACCCAGCCTTGCAAATGAGGTGTGATTGTCTCTGGTAATTCCTCGGCGCGATTTTCAATGGTATGATAGGCAATGCAGCGATTAGCATCTACAACAAAAGGCTGAGTAATTGCACCTGTAGGACAAGCCTGAAGACAACGAGTACAGCTACCACAGTGTTCTGTATGCGGGCGATCGCTCTCTAATTCCAAGTTGGTCAATACTTCTCCCAAAAATACCCAAGAGCCATATTGCCGTGTAATCACATTACCATTCTTGGCAATCCAACCAATTCCAGCAAGTTGAGCCAATACTTTATCTTGCACTGGGCCGGTATCTGCATAATAAATAGCTCTTATGCCGCCATCAAGAGATTCTAGCCACATAGATAACTGCTTGAGTTTTTTATGCATCACCTTATGGTAATCTCTTCCCCAACCATAACGAGAAATTTTGCCGTATTCCTCACTTTCAGGACGTTGATGTGGTGTATAGTAATTCAGCGCTACACATACTAGCGATCGCACTTCTGGCATCACTAAGCGAATATCCTGACGCTTTGGGTTAGCCATCCATTTCATATCGGCGTGATAACCCAGTTCAATCCATGCTTGTAACCTCTGCGCTTCTGTGGCATCTACCCTACCTACAGCAGTAATTCCAACTTTATGAAAGCCCAACTCGCTGGCTTTTTCTTTCACCAGACTGCTGCTTGTTACGGAATCGTGATTCATTTTTTTATTTGGATTTTGCCTAACCAAAGGCGACTTTAGTCTACATTATGTAGTCAATACTTTTGATTAAGATTTATTACTCACTTTACATATAGCCACTCTTAAGACTTCCATCGTGGGGAAGATTTACCAATATATAGCAATCTATCTCAATGGCGGCTTTCTTTTGACATATTTTTGTACTGAAATTAATATTCAGCTAACATAATACAGGTAATTTTATGACTTCTGCTGAATTTATATCCCCAGCGCAGCTGAAAGCTGAATTCCAGATTGAGGGAATTACAGAAGCAACTGTACTGCGTTATTTTGAAACCTTAAATGCAGGCGAATTTGAAGCAACTGCTGCCTTATTTGCCGTAGATGGTGTGATGCGTCCACCATTTGAATCTGATATTGTGGGGGCAGATGCGATCGCAGCCTACTTAAAACAAGAAGGTCAAGGCATTAAAGCTTACCCCAACTCAGGAATAGCCGAGACTTTAGAAAATGGTGACATCCAAATCCAGATCAGAGGTAAAGCACAAACTTCGTGGTGTAGTGTGAATGTCTTGTGGCTATTTATCCTCAACCAACAACGCCAAATTTCATATACTAGAATCAAACTTTTAGCTTCCCCCAAAGAGTTGCTTTCTTTACGTCGTGAAAAATAGCAAATAAGCTGGGCGGGCAAGATGCCATTGGTGTTAACTTAGGGAACTCCAAGAGATAAATTATCCAATTCTGTGGGGTGGGCAACATGAGCGCCCAGTTCATAGGGCAGGCGAGACGCCCACCCCACAAGAGTTAATTGGATATTTTTTATTTGGAAGTCCCTTATTCAGACTCCTGAATTCTGAATTCTGAATTCAGGAGTCTGAATTCAGAAATAACATGACTTGAAAAATAGTAACTTTCGTTTATTGGACTAATTCAGGTAAAGTAGCTTCTAATTTGAGACAGTTAGCACCATTAATCTGCAACTTGTAATCGACTTTATCCATAAGACGATTCATAATCAGCCAACCATAACCACCTTCTTGTTTTTCTATCGGATTTGGAGCGTAGTAGTTAGACATATCAAAACCTTCGCCGTAGTCCCAAATTTCTAGGGCAAGATCCCGATCTTGCACTTCCAAACGTAGTAAAATCGGTAAATTTGGTTTATCCCTGTGAGCATGACGGACTGCATTTGAATAGGCTTCCACTAAAGCCAGTCTCAAACGACTTGATTGCCGCGACCAATCTACAGATTCTCCTAGCTGAATTTTCAAGCATCCCAGCAACCAGTTTTCGACAATATTCAGAAAATTCAAGTCACTTGGGACATGAAGCTCACTTTTCATGACTTACAAAATCTCCAGCGAAAGTATAGTTTGATCATCTTCTTGAACGTGATTATCTGCCTGGATGCGAGCTAGTAAATGGTTAAGAGAAAGTGGTTGTTGCTCTTCTTGTAGGAGTTGCCAAAGACCATCTTGATTCAGCATCGAACGGTTCTCTGGTTCAACCCCAGGCACAGTTTTTACTGATGAATCAGGACTACTTGATACCATTGCTTCTGTAATTCCATCGCTTGCTAGTAACAATATGTCTCCAGTAGCGAGAACCAAGCGACCAGATTGTGCCTGCCACTTCGGCAAGATCCCTAAAGGAACGCTACGGACTTTGAGGTAATTGGGATTGTCAGCTAAAGTCGAACCGCGTGACCATAATAGTGGATAGATATGACCGGCATTAGTGTAGACGAGTTCCTTAGTGCTAGGGGTATAACAAGCTAACACAAGAGTGATAAAATAATTGTTGCTAATTAAATCTTCACTGAGAGCGTGGTTGAGGTTCTGCATAACCACATTCGGCTCTGCTGGCGTTTCTTGAGATAATTCTCGGCGCAAAACTGAAATAATACTAGCCATAAATAAAGCAGCTGGGACGCCCTTGCCAGAAACGTCACCCACCGCCAACCACAAATCGCCTTTGGGATGGACAAACACTTCAAAAAAATCGCCTCCTACTTCCCGCGCCGGATAGCAACAGGCTTGCACCTTCACCCCTTTGATGTCAGGTAAAGTTTGGCGTAGCAAATTGTATTGAATTTGGCGAGCCACTTCTAACTCAGTGTGAATCTGCTGTTGTTTTTCTTGGAGGCGCTGGTAGAGTTTTGCTTGAGAAAGGGCCAAGGCTGCTTGTTCAGCAACACCTGCAATCAGTTGGATGTCTTCATCTTCCCAAGGGCGATCGCGTCCCCATTGGTGCAGGGCCAGCACAGCTAATAGATGCTGCTGATAGCTAAGTGGTACAACTAGATGGTGACAAGGATTACCATCATAGACATCTTGAGAAAGTTGATAATGACGAGTTTCCAGGACTTTTTCGATTAAAATACTGGGGTCAAACAAACAATCAGATACAGGAGATTTAGGATCGTGGTAGAAGAACTTGTCTTGTATCAGGCGATCGCCCTCGACTGGTCTGAGTAAGCAACTGGTAGCCTCAAATGTTTCTCCAATAGTTGCGACAATTTTTTGTAGCATACTGTCGTAGTCTAAAGACTCCCGAATTGCCGTTGTCACCGCATTAACCAAAGATTCTCGCCGTAGGGCCCGACGCAACTCTTGGGTACGCTTCTTAACTAAGCGATATGTATCAGTAGCTTGCTCAACTAAGCCTCGAAGCCGTTCAGGATTCCAGGGTTTGGTAATGTACTTGAATACCTGACCAGAGTTAATCGCATCGACCAAATCTTCGACATCAGTAAAACCAGTTAACAAAATCCGAATCGTGTCTGGAAAGCGTTCTACGGTGCGACTAAAAAATTCAGTCCCATTCATTTCTGGCATTCTTTGGTCAGAAATAATCACCGCCATTTCGCCAAACTGATCTAAGATTTCCATAGCGCCAAAGGCATGATTGGCTTTATATACTTGAAAATCTCGCCTAAAAGTGCGGTAGAGTAGATCTAAGTTATCCGGCTCATCATCTACCACCATGAGCTTAAGTTTTTCCGCCCCATTCTCAGCCATATTTGACTTTTTTTTCACATATTTGAATGGCGAGATAGTATGATGTTTATCTCACCTGATAAATAACAGAAAATCAGAGAAGCCATTCACTTTGAAAATATAACTTTCTCAAAGTTTTAAGTTTCTCTCGATCGTCCTCAATTGTTCCACACCAAAATTAAATTTATCCAACTAACCCAGAACGCAAGGCGCGGACTGCTGCTTGGGTACGGTCATCGGCACATAGCTTATTCAAAATATTGCGAACGTGAGTTTTAACAGTGCCAACTGTGATGTAAAGTCTTTCCGCAATTACTGCATTACTACAACCTTCGACAATCAACTGTAACACTTCCAATTCCCTTTCTGTCAGGGTGTAAGGTTGAATTCCTTCCAGATTCTCAAGAGAATCTGGGTTAGGGGCAATAGTTTTAGTACCGACAAAAGCCGATTCCAACTTTTGGGGATTTTGTTGCGCTTGTTGTAATACAATCCGAGCGATCGCTGGATCGATCCAGGCGTTGCCATTGTAAGTTACTCGCACTGCTTCCAGCAAATTATCAAATTTGATATCCTTCATACAGTAAGAGTCTGCACCAGCAGCAAAAGCTGCTAACACCGCTTCTTTGTTATCCCGCAGCGTCAAAATTAACACTTTTGTAAGTAGCTGCTGCCCATTAGTACTAGATTTCACCTCCCGTGTTAACTCAATGCCATCCTTATCTGGTAAACCAATATCTACAATGGCAATATCTGGTCGTACCATTTTTAACATCTTTAGCCCCTCAACAGCATTGGCAGCTTCACCTACAACTTCAATTTCATCCTTTTGCTGTAGTGCTGTCCGAATACCTACACGAGTTAGGTCATGATCTTCAATTAAAGCGATACGAATTTTACTCATAGCCAACTTCAGCCCGTTACACTACCTTAACCATAAAGTCGAGTTTCGTGACATACTCCCACACTAACCGCAAGTAGTATAGTGGGGGCTTCTGTTCCCGGAACCAGAGTTGTGAGTTGAGCGTTTTATACTGAGTGAATATTAAACTTTAACAATAAAAGTTGGACTGGTTCAGCCCAAGTACAAGCGCCCAATACTAATTAGTTTAATTATGCTTTCTATTCTTGCAGGACAATGGGGAGTCTTTCCTGTCAAAGTTCTAATATAAAAAATTTGATAAACTTAACATTCATGCAAAACCTGGTGTGAGGATTACTCAAGAATAGGCTATGTCTAACGGCAATCAAGCATTTTCAGTGTTGGGGATACCAGTTCATGTGATGGCTAACTATCCAGGCTGGTTGTTAGAATGCCTGCACGCAGGCAAAGGAACTCATGTAGTAACGCTCAATGCAGAAATGACTATGCAGGCAGAGCGAAATCAATTATTAGCTCAGGTTATTAAAAATGCTGAACTCGTGATTCCAGATGGAGCCGGGGTTGTTCTGTATTTACGCTGGCTGTTATGGCAAAAAGTGCAGCGTTTTCCAGGGATTGAATTAGCAGAAAAACTTTTGCAAGAACTTGGGCAACAGAAGACAGGAACAAAGATATTTTTCTATGGAGGAGCGCCTGGAGTCGCTGCAAAAACGGCAGATTTTTGGCAGCAGCAAATTCCAGATATAAGTATAGTAGGCACTCACTCAGGCTACCATTCCCCAGAAGAAGAAGTGCAATTACGACAAACTCTTGCTCAATTGCAGCCACAAGTGATTTTTGTCGGTTTGGGAGTGCCACGTCAAGAGTTATGGATTGCCGAAAACCGCCATTTGTGTCCTCAAGCAATTTGGATTGGTGTTGGTGGCAGTTTTGATATTTGGTCGGGAACTAAAACTCGCGCTCCCGCCTGGTTAGGAAATAATAATTTGGAATGGTTATATCGGCTTTATCAAGAACCTTGGCGCTGGCGGCGGATGTTGGCTTTGCCAGCCTTTGCGGTGAAAGCGTTTGTTTATCGTTTGACAGCAAGGGGTGCAATTAGTTAAGAGTGCTGAGTGCTGAGTTCTGAGTGCTGAGTTCTGAATTCTGGGTTCTGAATTCTGAGTTCTGAGTTCTGAGTGTTATTACTTAGTTAGTATTAAAGCCTTCAAAAAGTTTTAAATTTTCTTTGTTGAATTTAAATTCCCAGGCGAAACCTGGGAATCCTTATTTTTGAGGGGAACGTCACATCTGAGACACCAAGCTGTTCGGTTGTGGGTATGAGGAAAATTTAACAATGCCAGTATTAACAACTCAAGTTAAGACAGATAAATCTGTTCATAGAAAGGATAGTGAAACTCAACAGCGCGGTAGCAATACTACTGCAAAGGTGCTATTGCAATCTGTAACCAAGACTTATGCTAACGGCTGTCATGCCTTGTTGAATGCGAATCTTGAGGTGAAAAAGGGAGAATTTCTGTTTATCACAGGGCCAAGTGGTTCTGGTAAATCAACGCTCTTGAAACTGCTCTATGGCCAGGAGTTGCCTACACAGGGAGAAGTAATTGTTGATGAATGTAATGTAGCGGATTTGCAGGGCGATCGCTTGTCATTATTGCGGCGACGGATTGGTATTGTGTTTCAAGACTACAAACTCATTAGCCAGCGAACAGTAGCAGAAAATGTCACTTTTGTGCTGCAAGCTCAAGGATATACCCGTAAAGAAATTCAACGGCGCTTGGAACCAACCTTAAAGCTAGTAGGTTTACTGAGTAAAGCTGACTGCTTTCCAGATCAGTTGTCTGGGGGAGAGCAACAACGGGTAAGTATTGCCCGTGCGATCGTTGGTACACCACCCTTGCTGTTAGCGGATGAGCCTACTGGAAATCTCGATCCAGATAATTCCTGGCAAGTGATCCAGATTCTCCAAAAGTTAAATTCCTTTGGGGCTACAGTAATCGTCACCACCCACGATGAACAATTAGTACGGCGGTGCAATCATCCGATAGTGCAAGTCCGCAATGGAAGGCTATCTCGAAAATAAGGACTGGGGACTGGGGATTGGGTACTGGGGATTGGGGGCTGGGGATTGGGGATTGGGTATTAATTAGGACTTATCATTTAACTAATGACCAATGACCAATGACTAATGAAACCAATTCGCAATTCGCAATTGAATCAAGACAGACACTTCGGGGTGGGGTTTCAACAACCCTTGGGATACAAGGACTGTTTCGCCCACAAGGGGCGAGGTTTTAAACCTTCACTTTTTTCATAAACTTTGACCGAAAACGACTCATGATACAAGCCCCTAAAATTTATTTATGGGGATCATTAAAACAATTCGCAATTCGCAATGACGCTCGTTCGCCCTTGGCGTCTCCCCTTGGGAGAAGACTCGCTAACGCTGCGCTAACGCAATTCGCAATTACGTTTTGGGTCGGGGATTTAGACCCCGACCCAAAACGGGCTGCCTGTAGAGGTAGGGGACTTAAACCCCCAAAGTTGGTTAATTTTGAATTTTGAATTTTGAATTTTTAATTCGGAGCGATACAGGTGTGAAAGTTGTTGCTGTTTTGGGGGATAAAACTTGTAGGCGATGGTCTCCGACCGACCGGAGGTCATCGCAAGCTTGTAAACTCTTAAAAGCTGCATCTCGAACTACAACTTCTTCCTCTCGACTCAGTAGGAGTTGCAAGCATTCGACAATATCTTGTTGCACTGAAGAATCAACTCGCTTACGGCTGATCAATTTAGTTAGTTGACGTAGGGCAATCAACCGCTTCAATGGATCTTTTTCTGTTAAATTGACCAATAACTGATCTAGGTGGTCTTCTTCGCGATTTTCATAGAAGTTGACAATTTGCCATACCAATAAAACTAAAGTTAACAGGGTTCCTACACCTTGCGCGATCGCACCAGCAGCAATCCAGTGACTATGAGAGTCAACCCATATTGCCGCTGCCATGTAAGTGCTGACAGTAGCAATACCACCACTGATGACTGCTAAGGCCAAGCGACGATTTGAACTGTTTAAGAAATTACGTATTTTAGACCAGCGTAACTGCCAATCCCACTCCTGCATTGAGTAAACCAATACCATTACCCCAATGCCGATTAAGAGAGCCAATAGGAGTTTCCAGTTCCACAACAACATGGCGATGACGATTGTCAAGAACCCAAGAAAGCCCCCAGGCCCAGAGAAGCGCCTAAATGTTTGCTGCTTTATGGCTCCCTTTGTCTTGAATTTTGTCAGCGACCAGTTCCAGTCGGGGATCTGGTTGATCAATTGCTGCCAAGAAGACGAAGCCTGTGCCACAGTGTTTACCTAATTGATTACGAAATTACTTATTGTATAAGTTTTACTATGGATGAAGAAAGAATGAAGGTTCAAACCGCAAAATGTCTGGTTTGATAGACGGATAGTAGACTAGTACAGCACAGCGCAAATTAAGATACCATTTTCAACGGCTCAGAGCAAGGGCATCTTGTACGTAAGTCTTAATTAAAGACAAAAACGAAAATTATCAAGGGTGAATTGTCCATCAAAAGCACAGAAGGTAACGCTGTAGATGTTATTCACATTGATAGATAATAAGGTATTAGGGGAAATTACTGAGTCTGAGTTGGCAAGATTAGAGGCTGGTAGTACAGTTTGACCAAGCAGTTGCCGATCGCGATCGTAGGCGGAAAGCACTAGCCGTTGCGAACTAGTGACAAAGGCGCTAACCGAATTAACCGGACGCAAAAAAGTAGCTTCTAAAAATCCGCTTTTGGGCGCTCCCATTAAAACTGTTAGCCCTGAATAGGTTGGAAACGCTGGATTTGATGGCTGTATTGCTAGAGAATTATGAAAAATGACTCCCCAACGTTCATATTGCCGCTCTACTGCTTCAAAACACTTCAAGTCTTCTAAGTCTAAAGAAATACAAGTAGGTACAGTAAATCTGGCAGCATCAATAGCTGGCTCGACCTGACCCCGCCAAACTGAAGCTTTAATCTCGTTTTGTATACTAAAGTTGTCAAGTGCAAATTTAGCGTCTTCAATCGTTAGTAGTTTATTTGATTGAAGAGTAGCCTGCTTTACCATGACATCCCGCCTTACCATTACTTAGATAATAATCAGATTACTTATACATTAAATACTATTTTTCCACATCATATAGAAGTAGGATTAATAGCTTACTAAAACAAGCGTTTTCACTATATGTTAACGCTCAAAATTATTTATCGGTTTTTTGATAGATTACCATAAAAACTTATGCTGAATTCAGGCTTGAGTGATACTCGCTACCATGAAAAATCCTTATAAAACAGTATTTTCAACGTTAATTTACTTTTCATCATGAAAAAAAATCACCAAATCTTTACAAGTAATCTAGTAATTTTATATCTACTTAATCTGACTGTGGCAAGAAGTCTTAGGTGATTGGTTCGTGGATAATAACAATGACCACGAAGTTTGAACTAAACACGTAAACATCTAAAGTGACTAAAGAAGAGACGGAGGAGGAAAGATGCGTAGACGTGGAGAAATAATCAAATACTTTCTTTGTATCCCTGCATCCCAAGTTTCTTTTTTCACTCATGCCAACTAATCACTACAGTTAACAAAAAATACTTATGTTTCAACCACTGGGATTTGAACAACGCTCCATAAATACCTCACTAGGTAGGATTGTATATTATACTGCTGCTGGAGCGCCTTGGGAGGGCGATGTGACTGCCAAAGACGATCGAGAAACTTTGGTATTTCTGCACGGCTTTGGTGGTGGATCTTCTGCTTATGAGTGGTCGAAAGTTTATCCAGCTTTTGCTGCTGAATATCGGGTGATTGCGCCGGATTTGCTCGGTTGGGGTAGGTCTGAGCATCCGCCACGGAGTTATAAAATTGAAGATTATTTGACGACGATTCGGGAATTTTTCGAGCAGACTTGTACAGGGCCAGTAACAGCGATCGCTTCTTCTTTGACCGCAGCATTTACAATTCGAGTAGCAGCAGATCATCCTGATTTATTCAAGTCTTTAATTCTTACCACCCCCGCCGGACTTTCGGACTTTGGTGAAGACTACTCCCGGAGCTTTTTTGCCCAGTTAGTTAGCGTTCCCGTTGTTGATCGTTTACTTTACAGCACTGGAATTGCTACTAGTGGTGGTATTCGCGGTTTCTTAGAGCAACGGCAATTTGCTAAATCTAATCGAGTCTACCAGGAAATTGTAGATGCTTATCTACAATCTGCCCAACAGCCTAATGCTGAGTATGCAGCACTATCCTTTGTACGTGGCGATTTATGCTTTGACTTATCCCTTTACATTCAACAGTTGACGACTCCCACTGCCATTATTTGGGGAAAACAGTCAGAGTTTACAGGGCCTTCAATTGGTCGCCGCCTTGCCGAAATCAATCCCCAAGCAATCCGATTTTTTCAACAGTTGGAAGATGTCGGATTAACACCACAGTTAGAATTACCAGCAGTGACAATCGGTTTAATTCGCAAATTTTTGCCTCTGCTTAATTAGGGACTTCCAAATAAAAAAATATCCAACTATTTATTGTGGGGTGGGCGTCTCGCCCGCCCAGCAACCAAAGGCGGGCAAGATGCCCACCCCACAAGATTGGATAATTTATTTCTTGGAAGTCCCTTAACAGGATCAAAACTCCCCTCGTGGTTTCAGGCTATATATAGCAATCCTGAATTATTGGTGATAAATCAGATCCCCGACTTCTTAAAGAAGTCGGGGATCTGCTGGTTTTAATTCTCACGAATCAAATAGGATTACTAGAGAAAATAGTATGAACAAAAGTGAGAATACTATTTGTCTTTCAATCTAATATCAATGACAGTTGCATTGAAGTTGTAATTAAAGCCTTCTAACTCAAATGGCATTCCAATTTTTACTTTACTGTTACCCAAAACTGGCCCACTTTCAGTAACTTGGGCTTTGCCGTCTAAAGTCAAAAGAAAATCTGTACTATAATTGTTAGTCTTGGGATCTGGAAGTTCTTTGACAGTGCCATCAGGTTGGAAAACATTGACTGTTCTAGGTAGCTGTTGAATAGATTTGATCTCAATTTGTCCGTAGGGTTGATTGCGGATAATTACATTAGTTTTTTCGCCTTTTTTTAACCCGTTATCGATTAATTTTTCCGGGTCACGTACATTCAAACCACGAACTACTAAGTCTACTTCGATGGGTACTGTTTTCGCACCGACTTGGGCAACAGAACCAGAAGTTCCAGGAAAGACAAAGATGCCAAATATAACTAGCATAATTACCAGTGCAGCACCTAAATCTAGGAGATTTATTTTTCCAAACAAGCGACCTTTTGAATCTAAAATAGCCATAAAAACTTTTCCGAGGTAATAGCGAAGTAATTGATTGTAGCAAGAAGGTTTTCGATGGGAACGGCAATTTTCCCTATTTGGTAATAACTCAAAGCATCCGGGGATTGCGGTTATGCGACAGTTTATCACGAGTTTGTAAGTTCAATAAGCAGCAGCTAACCCTAAAACTTTTACTTGTTAAGACTGACGCAGCTAGAAAGTAAAATCTAGTGTTTAAACTTATCTCTAGAGAGAATCCCTAGTTTCCCGCATCTCGGTAGATTTGCCTAAGAATTATCTATATAACAACTCCTTTGGGCTGAAGTTAAGAATGCAACTTAGAATACTTTAAATCCGTCTCATAATTTGTCCCATTATTTTATGTTCTCCCGAAATAATCTTCAGAGCGTATTATGTTCAACTGGAAAGGTTTTGTTACAAATTACCATAAGTGGCGGCGTAGCTGGTTTTATCCCCTAATTTCGGTGGTAGTTGCTCTGAGTCTGTGCCTAAGTACACCCTTGCCTGGAAGAACTTTAGATTTCTTGCCTCTTCTACTCCAAGGATTTCAGGCATTTCAGCTTTCTAATATATCTCCTAATCAAGAAGTTGATCTTGGTAAGCAGATTAATCAGGAATTAGTCAGCAGTCAAGTCCGGCTTTACCGCAATCCCGAAGTTAATCGTTATGTAGAACAAGTTGGTCGGCGTTTAGCAGCGAATAGCGATCGCCCCGATCTCCCCTATACTTTCCAGATAGTTCAGGATGACTCTATTAACGCCTTTGCGACCTTGGGCGGCTATGTATATGTCCACACAGGTTTGCTGAAAACCGCAGACAATGAAGCGGAACTAGCAAGCGTACTCGCCCATGAAATTGGTCACATTGGCGGAAAACACGTAGTCAAGCAGATGCAGCAAAAAGCCCTTGAAAGTGGTCTATTAACAGCCGCCGGCTTAGATCGGAATTCAGCAGTGCAAATTGGCGTACAGTTAGCGCGAGACTTGCCACGCAGTCGTCAAAATGAATTTGAGGCTGATCAAAGAGGACTGCGAACTTTGACACGTACTGGTTATTCCCAGTCTGCAATGGTTTCTTTTATGCAAAAGCTGCTGAAAAAAGGTGGTTCTGCGCCGACATTTTTGAGTACACACCCTGGAACTAGCGATCGCATTGATGCCCTCAGACGTGCAATTAACTCTCAACCTAGTAATGAAAAATATGGCTTGGATAATGCTAGTTATAAAGCTAATGTTCGAGCATTAGTGAGGTCTTGACAAGATTGGGCATTGGGCATAAAAGTAAAAAGAACCAAGTGAAAAGTAAAAAGAAAGATAAAACAGGAGTCAGAATTCAGAATTCAGAATTCAGAATTGGTGAATACTCTACCCATAAAGGGATAGAGTTTTAAGGCGAGAATATTTTAATTTGTTTCGCCCACCATTCCACTCGCTTTTAACCAATATTCATTACCGACTCGTACAGAATTCATACGCTCATTCTGACCGGAGCAACGGAAACGTCTCCGGCTCCGCTCCTGAGTTCTGAATTCTTCTTATAAATTCAATATTTCTTTTAACTTTTAACTTTTAACTTTTAACTTGTTTCTTTTCCCCTGCTCCCTGATCTCCCCACTCTCAATTCTGATTGCGGCGAGCAACTTTGATTTTAGCTGGATCAACGGTAATTACAACCTCTTCTAAAGGCAGGGTACGAACATAGTTTTTAAAGATATTAACTTGATAAACCAAGTGATTTGTGACATCCAGTCCAGTCAACCAACCACTCCGGGGATGATAAGCGCCAGTATCTATGTCTAGCCATCCCCTCCCTTGTGCTAGTTTCCCAGGGGAAACACCAGGTAGGGTAAAGGTAATAGTGTGACCGATAATAATTTGCTTATCTGGGAAGTAGGGTTTTTCAATGCTGTGAAATTCCTCTCGTATCCAGCACAGTTCATCGGCTGTTTGTTCTGTCACCGACTTGGAAGGGTCAACACCAGCATGAGTTAACCAAATATCCCCCAAGTCAAGGTATGTAGGCAAAGCTTTTAACCAATCCAGATGGTCGTCAGGAATTGGAGCTTCTTTATAACTGGCTACAGTAGCTTGCCCTCCACCATACAGCCATGCCTGCATCGTTGAAGAAGAAGTTTTTTCATTGGTCAGAATGTTTAATAACATCTGCTCGTGATTTCCCAGTAAACATGGGTAGTTATTTCGTTTGACAAAATTAACTACTTGTGCGCTATGAGGCCCGCGATCGATTAAGTCTCCCAGAAAATAGACTTGATCCTCTGACGTGGGGGCGATCGCCTCCAACAATGTCATTAAACCTTCATAGTGTCCATGCACATCCCCAATTACAATTCGTCTGGGGCTAATTTCGCTCATTGTCTCTTAGCTGCAATAGTTTGGCTAATACTTCTGCTACAGTTTACGCTGTCTGCTTTCCGCAATAGAAGGTAAAAATACTGGATAATGTTTATTTTATTTTAATTCTTGTACCAGTAATAAACTTAACTTATCAAATATATACAAGGGCAGTTGTTTTTCAGATATCACTTATAATGACGATGGCTGAAGACTAGCTTTTTCTGCTAATTTGAACTACTGAGCCGAGAATTTAGGCTCTTGCCATATTCATCACTTTCAACTTCACAATGTCTAAGGATTTCTCTACTGAAATTAGTTCGCGCATCTGCAAGCACATGAATGACGATCATGCTGATGCTGTAATTATTTATGCTAAAGCTTTTGGTGGTGTTACAGATGCAAGTGCAGCCGAAATGCTGTCAATTGATGCACATGGTATGGATTTAACAGCGCAAGTAAATGAGGAAGCTGTACAAGTTCGCATCCAGTTTGATCATGTTTTAACAGATGCGGAAGATGCCCATCAAACTCTGATTGCGATGGTGAAGCAGGCGCGGGTGAAGGCTAAATAGAAATCGCTTCAGCTTAGAGCCAATCTTGTTTTGCTTATTGATTTCTCAAACTTGCGGTACTAGTCTGTCAAATTATTTTGACGGTTAGAGAGACGCGATAAATCCGCGTCTCTACAAAGAATTTATCCATCAATCATTTATTGACAGACTATTACGGTTCAATCAAATGAAAAATGTTGTATATTACTGCCCATTAGTAGTTGTTGATTGAGGAAATGGTAGAGATTCAGACTGAGGCTGAGGTTTCGGCTGAGGATTGAGAAAATCCTGCCAAGCCTTAATTTGCTCTTGTGCTGCACTGTAAGCAGCACTACCGCGTGGAATCGATTTAGCAATGTCAATGCCTCTAGCAATATCAGACTGACCTTGAGAGCGTGCTATTTCTAACAATTGCTGACTCCATTGGTCAATAGCCTGATTCGCATCCATACGTAAGATGCTATTGTTGGAAACGCTATCTGCTAGTCGTATTGCCTCAACCAAGGCTTCTGGAGTGCCAGCCGCCCCCACTTCCTGGGCTTTTTTCCAGTTTTCTCTAGTGCGGATTTGCCCTTCCCAGTCATTGATTGCAGCTTGTGCGTCCCCAGAAAGCGCCCTTCCTGATGAAGCAATTTGCTGAGCTGCGTTAATGGCGGCGGTGAGATTTCCACTCTGAGCCAGTTCTTGTGCTTGATCTAAGTAGGGTTGGTCTTGAATTCGTTGAATCTTTCCGACCCAAGTACGAATTTTTTTCCGTGCTTCTGGATATAATGCACGACCTCTCCGAATTTCGCTAGCCTGGGCGATCGCAGCTTGCAAGGAGTTAATATCGTCGAATATTGCTATCTGTTCGGCGCGGTCTAAGTAAGGTTGGTCTTCAATTGTTTCTATTTGGGCAGTCCAGCGATCCATCTCTTGCCTAGCTTCTGTACCCCTGGGATTGCTAGCAGGAATTAGCTGTATTTGGGCGATCGCTGCTGTTAAATTAGGCACTGTTCCCTGGCTAGCCAATATTCTCGCTTTTTCTATATTGGCAACATCTTCAATTTCCAGCTGCCAACGAGCAATTAGTTGCTGCGCCTCGTTATATACTGGTCTGGAAGGAGAAATCTGTTGTGCTTGAGCGATCGCTGCCTGTAAACCAGAAACGTTACCGATCCAAGCACTCCTTTTCGCGTCAGCTATGGCAATAAAGTCATCGGTTTCACCTTGTAGTTTGGTACTTTCCGGTATTTGCCTAGCAATATTCAGCGCTTCATCGGCATCTTTATTATCTAGTTTTGCCTGTGCTAATTCCAGCATTTTCCGTCCAAATGCGGGAATCGCTTGTTGAGCTTTTTGGTAAAGGTAACTTTCTTGGCCAATGGACTCGGCTAACTTGATTGCCTCTAATAAATTATCGACTACTTTGCTATTTGCTAAACTTTCGGCTTTGCCTAACTTATCCCCATCTTCGCGCGCTGTGGCAATTAGACGATTCAATTGGTCGTATTTCGTACCCGCCCAATATTGATTGTCTACGCGCAGCATTTTGGCAGATAACATAAAGGCCGATTGCCAGCGCCGTTCCTTTACTTCGGCGATCGCACTGTTGTATGTGGTTTCTGCCTTTGACCAAATTAACTGCCATTTCCCAATTTGTTCATCGACTAACTTATAAGCTGCCACATCTTTGGGTATTTTCTTAGCAGTAGCGATCGCTTCTTCTAAATTCCCTGTTTGGAAACTTTCATCAGCTAGCTTCAAAATATCCCGCGACCATTCTTCGATGAAACGATCGATTTCTCCATGCAACGGGTGATTTTGTGGTAGTTGCTTCACCAGAGCGATCGCTTGCAATAGGTCGTTAACTGTTTGCTTAGAAGCCGCCAACTGAGCGCAGTGTAACCGCACAGAAGCACTAGCTAGAGGCCAGAAAATTGAGGGGCAATTAGGAGCAGCTGGCAACTTGAACAGCATTGCCATTGCCAAGAATCCTACACTGCCGGGAATCAACATTAATAGTACTAGCCACAATGTCCAGCTTTTCATCCAGCGTGGCCATTTATCAGAATTATTACTGATTGGGGCTGTTTTTTTTGAATTACTATTTATAGGTAATCCTTTCTTATGGTTTTTTTTTCGCCGCTTCACTGACTTGGAGTTAGAACCAGTAGCTGGGGCATCAAATGGCTGAGTTTCACCGAATTGCTCTGTTCGGGATAATCTTTTGTTTTGATCTGGCTCTCTTCCACTGGCTCTTGACCAACTGTCTGGAATATCCCGCTCTGTCATCTCTCACACCAAAATAATTGAATAGCGCTCTGTTTTAGATCGATAATTCCATTGTTGACATAGTAACTTTCTCATGATTAAAAAGCTACTTTTTTGATTATCTCTCTCCACAGAGTACCATTATCAATCTAAAAAATCAGTGCTATTTTATACTTTATCCTGAAATAGCAGATTCAGCTTGCAAATCGGCAATTAGTTGAGCTAACTGATCGTTGCTTGCCTGGTAGACATTACCGCAAAAGTCGCAAGTTGCTTCAGCACCATTATCTTTAATAATCATATCTTGCAGTTCAGCTTCTCCCAAAATCTTCAATGCCCCCAAAACGCGATCGAAAGAGCAACCACAGTGGAAGCGCAGCATTTGCCGTTCGGAAAAGATTTCCAGCCCCATATCTCCCAACAAGTCGCCAAAGATTTCCGGTAAAGTCTTCCCAGCTTGCAACAATGGCGTAAATCCTGCTAGACTGGCAACCCGTGATTCCAAAATTTCTACTAGAGCTTCGTCTCTGGCGGCTTTGGGTAATATTTGTATCAGTAATCCTCCAGCCGCAGTTACTCCCGTTGCTCCCACAAACACACCTAAAACTAAAGCTGAAGGTGTTTGTTCGGAATTCACCAGATAATGAGCTACATCATCACCAATTTCGCCAGAAACTAGTTCTACAGTACTAGAGTAAGGATAACCATAACCGATATCCCGCACAACGTAGAGATAGCCGCCACCTACTGCACCACCAACATCTAGCTTACCTTTAGCATTGGGAGGCAATTCTATAGATGGATTACCGACATATCCGCGTACTGTGCCATCTAAGCCGGCATCTACCAATATGCCGCCCAAAGGCCCATCGCCCTTTACCCGAACATTAACCCTCGATCCAGTTCGCTTCATACTAGAAGCCATTAACAAGCCCGCCGCCATAGTCCGGCCCAGTGCTGCCGTTGCCACATAAGAAAGCTTGTGGCGCTGCCGTACTTCTTCTGTTAAACGTGTGGTGATCACACCTACGGCACGAATTCCACCTTCGGCTGCTATTGCACGAATTAACTGATCCGCCATGAATAACCTTACATTTCTTAACAAGTTCACTTTTTCTATTCTAAGTTCTCTGCTGCGAGAAAAGTAACTTAGTAGGATGCTACGCAAATAAACGGCTGTTATTGGTCATTGGTCATTGGTTATTAGGCAATACAATTCAGTTAAGACTAAATTTGTCAAAGTCAATTTTTTTTAACGTAGACGCGGAGCGGCTTGCCGCAGGCTACCACAGAGACGCAGAGGGCACTGAGAGAAGAGAAATAAGCTGTCGCGCATTTAAATTTGATAATTTAGCGCCTGAAACCGTTTCCTGTCTTAGATTGCCTTGTAAAACTACATGACGAACAGCTTAGAGAGGATTTTTGCGTCAGTTTTGGGATATTTTTTTATTTGCAAGTCCCTTAGTGATTTACAAAGGACTAATGACTAATGACTAAAACTATTTGCAATATTAGAAATAGCGATGTCTCATCTTTAGGTAATCCGAGAAAAATGCTGGGTAATTTTCAACAAAGCCAACTGCGGATCGAAATCGAAGCATCAACAGATGCAATTCGTGACAGTCTGCTGCATCCGGTACAACTAGAAAAATGGCTGTTAGGACAACGCTTTGCGCCAGGAATGCCAGAAGAACTGCTTCCCGGATTCCAGTTTACAACCTGGACTGGGCCAGTTGCGATTCATCATCAAGTAAACGTTGTCAAATCCAACTGTCTCCGCTTGATACTCAGCGGAGGTATTGATGGGTTCCACGAATGGTATTGGGGAGAAGGTTGGGTACAGTCCCGCTTGGAAGGAGTTTCAATTTTGCCCTTAAATTTGGGTCAAACCCTGAGTTTGTTAAGCTTGCGTCAGTTTTTGGCAACTCAAGAACGTTAAATCGACTGAACGTAGAGACAAGGGGATTTTCTTTGTCTCTATAGGGCATCGAGTTGAGCTGCTTGCTGCTGGTTTTGTTGAATATTCCCGATGAGTTGGCTTTTTTTGGTTTCGAGTTGAGAGGAGTCAATGTAGGCGATCGCATCTCCTTTTTTCACTACTTGATTCTCTTTCACCAAGATATTTTGAACAGTTCCCTCCATCTTTGCTTGCACTATCCGTATTTCCCCGTAGGGTCTGACAGTTGCAGTTGCTTTAACTGTGACGTTGTACTTGGTGATAGCTGCAAGGGTAACTGCTATACCAAAAGTGCTGACTAAAAACAGCCCACCCAGAGTTGTCCAAAGACTAATAAGGGGCAGAAATTCATCACTTTTAACTGGGCGGAGAAAGTCTGAATTAGGGTCGCTAATCATGAGTGCTTAATATTACTTGTCTCCGCCAACAAGTTATTTTGGTTCCCCAAGAAGCACACTTTTGGAGTCGGTCAATTCTAGAAAACTTCCGTTTAGGTTCGCCTCACGTTACTTTCGAGGAAATTGTTACCGCTTGTCAAATTGCGGGGGCTGATGATTTTATCAGCAAGCTACCCGACAAATACCAAACCATTTTAGGTGAATTTGGTGCAAATATTTCTGGCGGACAAAGGCAACGACTGGCGATCGCACGCGCTATAGTAAACAAACCACCAGTTTTGATTTTAGATGAATCAACTGCGGGACTCGACCCTGTGAGTGAAGCAGAGGTTTTAGATAAGCTGCTGTTTTACCGTCAAGGCAAAACCACAATCCTGATCAGTCACCGTCCTAAAGTAATCAATCGCGCTGATTGGATTGTACTGCTTGACCAAGGTAAATTGAAAATCCAAGCGTCTCTAAAGAAGTTACGCCACGAACCAGGTGAGCATTTAGATTTTTTAAATCCTTAAATTATTTTTAAACGTGTTTATGAACCAGAAATAATACCTACAATAATTTTTACCAGCGTAGATAAATCTTCTGGAACTTGATAGCGTTTCTGGTCTTGAGTCACCTGACGATTCCCACGATGGTAAACCCCAAAACGCCAGTCTTCACCAGTGGTAACTGCACCATATAGAAGTTCAGATGTAGATTTAGTCCATTGATCGAGTGCCACTAATTCAATAGCGAGTTGAGTAAATCCTCTAACTAAATCTGATTGTTTGGCTTCGATAACTAATAAATTTTGAGGTGCTGCAATATAGTAGTCGAGAGTCCCTTTCAGATAGTCGTTGACAGCAATAGAATACTCGATATTGAGTCTCTGATTAGTTAAATGGCATACTTCAAACAAAATTGGGCCAATTAAAGCTTCGCGTCTAGTAGTTTCATTAACTAAATCAATATGAGAGAAATTACGCCGAAGTTGCTGCTGTAAAAATTGGATATCTAAAGTTTCTGATGATTCAGGTAATGTGAGATTTTTCCTTTCAATAGTGCAATTTAATTCGGCTAAAATATCATCAATAGTGAAAGGCAATTCAAAATATCGGCTGAAAGTATAAGATTCACCAACTTGAAGAATGCGGCGGGAACTCATAAAAAACCTCAGCCAGATTTATCCTGTTAATTTTATACAAACTTAGTCAACTAACTGCCAATTTAAACAATGATTGCGTCTGTTACCGCGCCATGTTGCCCACTTCCCAAACTCATGGGAATTAGTTCTCCATTAACCAATTCATAGCGCGTATCAGTGCCATCATCATATTTCAGGTATTCCTCAAAGGTTAGTTTTGGGGTGGTTGTAGTCATTGCTTCCCCTTGTAAATTTTTACCTTGGTTTTACGACCAATACTGAACAATTAGCCTCTTCTACAACTTGACTGCTAACAGAACCCTGAACAATTCGCTTCATCCCCATCAACCCTCGACTGCCAATTATAATCAACTCAGTTTTATAAATATTGGCAAGACGAATAATTTCTTCAGCAGGATCACCAGTTACTAGTTCTAACTCACTTGTGATTGATAACTTTTCCTGATAGGATTGCAGCTGTTTTTCAACCTGAAAATAAGAAAATGTTGGTGACTCTGGCTGAGGACGATCGGCGGGTAGTTCCATTTCTGACTCTGGTGTGGGAAACACATGACAAAGAATAACCTTGGCATCTTTTGACAAAGCCAAATTATCTAAAGTTTGAATTACTCGTTCTGAAATTTCCGAACCGTCCAGAGCTACCAAAATACTATTTAGCACCGCTCTCGCCTCCTAAAGAGTAGACCTCTTACATCAGTATCTAGCAAAATCCGTCGGCGGCGACACTAAACCAATTTTTATTTGTTAATTATATGTATTTGAGAATAGTTGAGGCTGTACTATAGGTCAGTTTCACGCCACTTTTATACGTATTACCTTGTAGTGACTGGGCTAGAGAAGTTTTTCACGAGTTTCTGGGAAAGGAAAATTCTCTCCCAGAAACTACCGTCGGTAATGCCCGACTTGTGGACGCTTAAAGAGAAGCTGAAGGTAGGATAGCAAATGGCGTGCGTTAGTGTAGCTTACCGTAGGTATCACTATCCAAACTTTTAGTAACAAAAAAATTCAGCATTCCAAATCACTCTTCTTGCTGAACTCGGCGTCGTACTGAATCGGCATGAGAAGGTAAACCTTCTGCTGTTGCTAGCACATCAATAGCACCAGCCACATTTTGCAGTGCGGTTTGGGAGTATTGAATAATACTGGAGTGCTTGAGGAAAGTTTCAACCCCCAATGCCGAAGCATAGCGGGCAGCGCCAGAAGTTGGCAAGGTGTGGTTAGGGCCTGCCAAATAGTCTCCTACGGCTTCTGGTGTTGAGTAACCTAAAAAGATTGCCCCAGCGTGGCGAATCTGTGGTAGGAGTGCCCACGGGTCTTTGATTTCTAATTCTAGATGTTCGGGGGCAAATTCATTTGAGAGTTCTGCTGCTGCTTCGAGCGATTCCACAACGATAATCAAGCCGTAGTGAGCGATCGCTTTTTCTGTGTCTATTCGCCGTGGATGATCTACTAGCTGTCTTTCCAAGGCTAATTGCACGTTTTTCGCCAAAGCAGCATCCGTCGTCAACAAAATTGCTGCCGCCATTGGATCGTGTTCGGCTTGGGCTAGCAAGTCAGCAGCTACATGCACCGGATTTGCGGTTTCATCGGCAATCACCAGCACTTCGCTGGGGCCTGCCAAAGAATCAATGCCGACGGTGCCGTAGACAAGTTTTTTCGCTAGGGTGACATAAATGTTACCAGGGCCAGTAATCACATTCACTTTCGGAATCGTTTGTGTACCATAGGCTAAAGCGGCGATCGCTTGTGCGCCCCCAATGCGATAAATTTCTTGCACCCCTGCTTCTTGGGCAGCTACCAAGACTGCGGGATTAATTGCACCACCAGGGCCTGGTGGTGTCACCATTACCACGTGGGGTACAGCAGCAACATGAGCCGGAATTGCATTCATTAGCACTGTACTGGGATAGGCGGCACGGCCACCAGGCACATACAACCCGGCTCGATCTACGGGGGTGTAGCGTTTGCCCAGCACTACTTCATCGTCGCCAAAATGTACCCAGCTTTTCGGTACACGCTGACGATGAAACGCTTCAATTTTGCGGCAAGCTAGCCGAATTGCATCAAGCAATTCCTTTGACACCTGTTGATAGGCTGCATCTAATTCCGAGCCTGTAACTCGGAGTTCTTCTGCTTTCAAGGTTTGTTTGTCAAATTCGGCTGTGTAATGCAATACAGCTTTGTCGCCTTGGCGCTTCACTGCTTGCAAAACTTCCCGCACCGTTGCTTCTTTGTGAAGCACCTGTTCGTCATGGGTGCGATCGCAGATCCGTTGTAGTTCTGCTCTAACGTCTGCCTGCTGAGTAATGATTCGCAGCATGGAGTAAGGACAATGCCAAAATTATAATATTGCCATCTGAGATTTAGTATTGCTCTTGACCCACTGGGGTGTGCAAGCTGACTCTAATTCTCTTCTCTAGCTTAACCTGAATTTTTTTGATACTCTCAAGACTACCAGCATATAGTTTGCTTGATGAGGCAACTTAATTGCTCAGTTCCACAAGCCTCGGTAGGCTAGTAGCAAAAAGCAAGTATGCCATTCCCGCTACCCTTATGCCTTTATTTTCACTACTTGCAGAGTGCAAGTGGTGTATTCACCTAATTTCCCGGATTACAGAGAGTATGATCTGAGTAGAATTTTTACTTGTTTTCCTAACTTTCAGTACTTGTTAATCTGTGTATAGAGACGGTATATCGGTTCTATAGTTAAAAATCCCTGAAATTTAGCTCTTTACAGTTCTTTGCCTCTGACAATACATCCGCTTTACAGGTATAAGATTGTATTTTTTGGCAATCACATTGCTTAATCAGGCTGTGGTGAGTTAGGGTAGCAGTCTTAGATGTATCTGAATATTTTAACGCATTTCCTGAATTGACGAAATACGGAATCGGGGAGTAAGGGACTTCCAACTAAAAAAATATCCCGTCGTTTCGGTGAACAGGGGAAGCAGAGGAGGAAAAATCTAACGATCATCTTCTCTCCCAAAATTGAATAATTTAATTTCTGGAAGTCCCTAAGGAAGAGAGAGGAAAGGGTGGAACAATAACTATTGATTATTCATCCATACCCAATACTCAATCCCAGAATTTTTTTAGGAAATTATAACATTGGCAATTTGGATGCTATATTAGTAAGTCTAGTAGTGTGTGTACATAATTAATAGTATTTTTGGAATTGACTGTGGCGAATACAAAGTCTGCTCTCAAGCGTGCCGAAATCGCAGAACGTAACCGACTGCGTAACAAAGCTTACAAATCAGCAGTCAAGACGCTGATCAAGAAATACATTAATGCTGTAGCTGCCTATACAGCTAATCCTAGCCCAGAATTAAAACAAGAAGTACAAACCAGGTTATCTGAGGCTTACGGCAAAATCGACAAAGCGATTAAACGGGGTGTCCTTCACCCCAACAATGGGGCAAGGAAAAAGTCAAGATTGGCTCACAGACTAAAACCCCTCACCCAAACAGCTGAGTAGTCATTGGTCATCTGTCCTTTGTCATTTTTGACTAAGGACAAACAACATAGACGCGCCAGCGGCTTCCCGCAGGGTAGGACAAAAGATGCAACTGATAGACACGCACGTACATCTCAATTTTGATAGTTTCCAGCCGGATTTAGCAACAGTGCGATCGCGGTGGCAAAAAGCAGGTGTAGTGCGTTTAGTACATTCCTGTGTTCATCCAGAGGAGTTTGCCAGTATTCAATCCCTAGCCCAAGAGTTTCCCGAAATCAGCTTCGCTGTGGGTTTACACCCTTTAGATGCTGAAAAATGGAATAACGACACAGCCGAGAAAATCAAAAATTTAGCAAGTTCTGACTCGAATGTGGTAGCAATTGGGGAAATGGGGCTGGATTTTTACAAAGCTGATAACTACGAGCATCAGCTGATGGTGTTCGAGTCACAGTTAGCGATCGCCTCTGAACTCAACTTACCAGTGATTATCCACTGTCGGGATGCTGCCGTGGCAACCAGAGAAGTGTTGCAAAAATGGCGAGAACTCAAAGGGGAAAGAGTACGGGGTGTCATGCATTGCTGGGGAGGAACGCCAGAAGAAACCCAATGGTTTCTCGATTTAGGCTTTTACATCAGCTTTAGCGGAACGGTAACGTTCAAAAACGCCAAAGCCATACAATCTTCAGCAGCGATGGTAAGTAGCGATCGCCTACTGATTGAAACAGACTGTCCATTTCTGGCTCCAGTTCCGAAACGGGGCGAGAGGCGCAACGAGCCGGCTTACGTCCTTTATGTAGCCGAACAAGTAGCTAAATTGCGTCAGGAAACTGTAGAGGCGATCGCCCATCAAACCACCCAAAATGCCTGCAAATTATTTGGGTTGTAAGTATAGAATATGTCCTAATATCTTTTGTTAAGTTGTGCTAAAAAAAATAAACCTATAGGGGGACAAAAATATGCTAATATTATTCCCTCAAAAACATTTTGCTTGCGTCATAATGATAAAGGAAGGAGCCTAAAACTTCTCATCTGAATTTTCCGTGCTATTATGGCTTGGCCATCCACCCAATCTCTACAAGCGGATGCACTCCACACATGACTAACCGTGCCAACCCAAATTGAGCTAGACTTTTGCACAACATCAGCTGAGTGTCTATTAAATCTATTGAAAATCGTTAAACAAAATTGCCTTGTGAGTACAATCCAGCAAAATGAAGTGATTCTGATTCAAAATCGGCGAAGTGCGGATCATTCCCTCAGTCTTAGGATATCTAAGATATCACTGAGAGTATAAACAACGGAGTGGATTTAAGACACACTGGGTGGAGCTGCGTCAGTAGATTAACGCGCTTTTTGGAGGGAAAGTGAGGAAACTTAGATCAAATTCAGGAATATCTCAACTGTATATTCTGATTGAAATGGGCATGGGGCATTGGGTGCGGACTGTAAATGCTTTCAGCAAATTATTCCTTGCTTGTACGCTTCTACACTCCTCATTAAGAGCGATCGTCCCCTTGTCAAGATTGCTCATTCTAGCTAGATTTAATCGCTGTGTTTGCCCATACGTGTAAATAGCAAGTGTGTAAGAAAAAGTTCCCAAGCAGCTAAGGACACTGGCTAGCAGTGGGAAGCGTCAAACAGCAGTGTCCAAGGGAAAATTTAACCAGGTTGACAAAGGTAGAGGCATGACTAAAGAAACATATATGGAACCCGCCTTTCTATTGCCCGACTTGATTGAAATCCAGCGATCAAGCTTTCGCTGGTTTTTAGAAGAAGGGCTGATAGAAGAACTTAACTCCTTTAGTCCTATCACAGATTATACGGGTAAATTAGAACTGCACTTTTTAGGTCATAACTACAAACTCAAAGAGCCAAAGTACAGCGTCGAAGAAGCTAAACGGCGGGATAGCACTTATGCCGTCCAAATGTATGTTCCCACACGGTTGATTAATAAAGAAACCGGGGAAATCAAAGAGCAAGAGGTATTCATTGGTGATTTGCCTTTGATGACCGATCGCGGCACGTTTATTATTAACGGTGCCGAGCGAGTAATTGTCAACCAAATAGTGCGATCGCCAGGAGTTTACTACAAATCAGAAATAGACAAAAACGGGCGGCGTACTTATTCAGCTAGCTTAATTCCCAACCGGGGAGCATGGCTGAAATTTGAAACAGACCGTAACGATTTGGTGTGGGTACGCATCGACAAAACCCGCAAACTCTCAGCGCAGGTACTATTAAAGGCTTTAGGGTTATCAGACAACGAAATCTTTGACGCCTTACGCCACCCCGAATATTTCCAAAAAACCATCGAAAAAGAAGGGCAATTCTCCGAAGAAGAAGCCCTGATGGAGTTATATCGCAAACTACGTCCTGGTGAACCACCCACAGTATTAGGTGGACAACAACTCCTCGACTCTCGTTTCTTTGACCCGAAACGTTATGACCTTGGTCGCGTCGGACGTTACAAGCTCAATAAGAAATTGCGCCTTTCTGTCCCAGACACCATGCGGGTGTTGACTGCTGGGGATATTTTGGCAGCCGTCGATTACCTCATCAACCTAGAATATGACATTGGTAATATCGATGATATCGACCACTTAGGCAATCGGCGGGTGAGAAGCGTCGGTGAGTTGCTGCAAAACCAAGTGCGGGTTGGCTTAAACCGCCTAGAGAGAATAATTCGGGAACGGATGACCGTATCCGATGCCGAAGTGTTAACTCCCGCTTCCTTGGTAAACCCCAAACCATTGGTAGCAGCAATTAAAGAATTCTTTGGTTCCAGCCAGTTAAGTCAGTTTATGGATCAAACCAATCCCTTAGCAGAACTGACCCACAAACGCCGTCTGAGTGCCCTTGGTCCCGGTGGTTTAACCCGCGAACGTGCCGGATTTGCCGTGCGAGATATTCATCCTAGCCACTATGGACGTATTTGCCCCATTGAGACACCAGAAGGCCCCAACGCCGGATTGATTGGCTCCTTAGCAACCCATGCGCGGGTGAACCTGTACGGCTTCCTAGAAACACCATTTCGACCTGTGGAAAATGGGCGGGTACGATTTGACCTACAACCAGTGTACATGACAGCAGACGAAGAAGACGACCTACGTACTGCTACTGGGGATGTGCCATTAGATGAAAATGGCTATATTAAAGGGCCGCAAGTGCCAGTGCGCTATCGCCAAGATTGGGCTACCACAACACCAGAACAAGTGGACTACGTAGCGGTGTCTCCCGTACAGATTGTATCGGTAGCAACCAGCATGATTCCCTTCTTGGAGCATGATGACGCTAACCGAGCGCTGATGGGATCGAACATGCAACGGCAAGCAGTACCCCTGCTGAAGCCAGAGCGTCCATTGGTGGGTACTGGTTTGGAAGCCCAAGGAGCAAGAGACTCCGGGATGGTGATTGTATCGCGTACCGATGGCGATGTCACTTATGTGGATGCTACAGAAATTCGCGTCCGTCCGAAACCGAATACTCCAGAAATTAAGTACACCCTTTCCAAATATCAACGTTCCAACCAAGACACCTGTTTAAATCAGAAACCTCTCGTCCGCATTGGGGAACGGGTTGTTGCTGGTCAGGTATTGGCTGATGGCTCCTCCACCGAAGGCGGTGAATTGGCGCTAGGACAAAATATCGTTGTTGCCTATATGCCTTGGGAAGGCTACAACTACGAAGACGCAATTTTAATTTCGGAAAGACTGGTGCAGGATGATGTCTACACCTCAATTCACATTGAAAAATATGAAATTGAAGCCAGACAAACCAAACTGGGGCCAGAAGAAATCACTAGAGAAATTCCCAACGTCGGGGAAGATGCCTTGCGCCAGTTGGATGAACAGGGAATCATTCGCATTGGGGCATGGGTAGAAGCTGGTGATATCTTGGTAGGAAAAGTCACACCCAAGGGTGAATCAGACCAACCACCAGAAGAAAAACTATTGCGGGCGATATTCGGTGAAAAAGCGCGGGATGTGCGGGATAATTCCCTGCGAGTACCCAATGGTGAAAAAGGGCGCGTAGTTGACGTGCGCTTGTTTACTCGTGAACAAGGTGATGAACTACCACCAGGAGCCAATATGGTAGTCCGGGTGTATGTTGCCCAAAAACGCAAAATCCAAGTTGGGGACAAAATGGCAGGTCGCCACGGTAATAAAGGGATTATTTCTCGGATCTTACCGGCGGAAGATATGCCTTATTTGCCCGATGGTTCACCAGTAGACATTGTACTTAACCCCTTGGGTGTACCCAGTCGGATGAACGTCGGACAAGTATTTGAGTGCTTATTAGGTTGGGCTGGTCAAACCTTGGGAGTCCGATTTAAGATTACTCCCTTTGACGAAATGTACGGTGAAGAGACATCCCGGAGAATCGTACATGGCAAATTGCAAGAAGCCCGGGACGAAACAGGGAAAGACTGGGTATATAACCCAGATAACCCAGGCAAAATCATGGTGTATGACGGTCGGACAGGTGAACCCTTTGACCGAGCAATTACCATCGGTGTAGCTTATATGCTGAAACTGGTGCATTTGGTGGATGATAAGATCCACGCTCGTTCCACTGGACCTTACTCACTGGTGACTCAACAACCCTTGGGTGGTAAAGCCCAACAAGGTGGTCAACGGTTTGGAGAAATGGAAGTGTGGGCATTGGAAGCCTTTGGTGCGGCTTACACCTTACAGGAATTGCTGACAGTTAAATCTGACGATATGCAAGGGCGGAATGAAGCCTTAAATGCGATCGTTAAAGGTAAGGCAATTCCTCGACCAGGAACACCAGAATCCTTCAAGGTGTTAATGCGCGAGTTGCAATCATTGGGGTTAGACATTGCCGTACATAAGGTAGAAACCCAAGCAGACGGCAGTTCCCTAGATGTGGAAGTCGATTTGATGGCAGACCAATCAGCCCGTCGCACACCTCCTCGACCCACTTACGAATCTCTTTCCCGCGAATCGCTGGATGATGACGAATAAATAAATTTTGGATTTTAGATTTTAGATTTTGGATTAACAATCTAAAATCTACGATCCAATTTTCCGAATCTTGCTGGCAATGTTTCAATTCCATTTTCCAAAATCCAAAATCCAAAATCGATGAGACCTGCCCAAACTAATCAGTTTGACTACGTAAAAATCGGCTTGGCTTCCCCCGAACGCATTCGGCAGTGGGGCGAGAGAACATTGCCCAACGGTCAAGTAGTCGGTGAAGTTACCAAGCCAGAGACGATTAACTACAGAACTCTCAAGCCAGAGATGGACGGCTTATTTTGTGAGCGCATTTTTGGCCCCGCAAAAGATTGGGAATGCCATTGTGGCAAGTATAAAAGAGTCCGTCACAGAGGTATTGTTTGTGAGCGCTGTGGGGTAGAAGTCACCGAGTCACGGGTGCGTCGCCACCGCATGGGCTATATTAAACTCGCTGCACCAGTAGCTCACGTCTGGTATCTCAAAGGCATTCCTAGCTATATTTCCATCCTGTTGGATATGCCCTTGCGGGATGTCGAGCAGATTGTCTATTTCAACTCTTATGTTGTCCTGAGTCCAGGAAATGCCGAAACTTTAACTTACAAACAACTACTGAGTGAAGACCAGTGGTTGGAAATAGAAGACCAAATTTATAGCGAAGATTCTGTGCTGCAAGGCGTAGAGGTAGGTATTGGGGCGGAAGCGCTGTTGCGTTTGCTTGCCGATATTAATTTGGAACAAGAAGCCGAAAGCCTACGGGAAGAAATTGGCAACGCCAAGGGGCAAAAGAGAGCCAAGTTAATTAAGCGATTGCGGGTGATTGACAACTTTATCGCCACCGGTTCCAAACCAGAGTGGATGGTAATGGCAGTTATTCCCGTGATTCCTCCCGACTTGCGCCCAATGGTGCAACTAGATGGCGGACGCTTTGCTACCAGCGATTTAAATGATTTGTATCGGCGGGTAATTAACCGCAACAATCGTTTGGCACGCTTGCAAGAAATTTTAGCACCGGAGATTATCGTGCGGAACGAAAAGCGGATGCTGCAAGAAGCAGTGGATGCTTTAATTGACAATGGTCGTCGGGGACGCACTGTGGTAGGGGCAAATAACCGACCCCTAAAATCTTTGTCTGACATTATTGAGGGTAAGCAAGGACGTTTTAGACAAAACTTGTTAGGTAAACGGGTTGATTACTCTGGACGTTCGGTTATTGTGGTTGGGCCAAAGCTGAAAATTCACCAGTGTGGTTTGCCTAGAGAAATGGCAATTGAGCTATTTCAACCATTTGTAATTAACCGCTTGATTCGTAGCGGCATGGTGAATAACATCAAAGCTGCGAAAAAGCTGATATCGCGTAATGATCCCAGTGTTTGGGATGTGCTGGAAGAGGTGATTGAAGGACACCCTGTAATGCTAAATCGGGCACCAACATTGCACCGTTTGGGTATTCAGTCTTTTGAACCGATTTTAGTAGAAGGTAGAGCAATTCAACTGCATCCTCTGGTGTGTCCAGCGTTTAACGCCGACTTTGATGGCGACCAAATGGCAGTACACGTCCCTCTGTCGTTAGAAAGTCAGGCAGAAGCGCGGTTGTTGATGTTGGCTTCTAACAATATTTTGTCACCAGCCACAGGTAAACCCATCATCACGCCTAGCCAAGATATGGTGTTGGGAGCTTATTATTTAACAGCAGAAAATCCTGGTGCGACAAAAGGGGCAGGAAATTACTTTTCTTCACTAGAGGATGTAATTATGGCTTTCCAGCAAGATCAAATTGACTTGCACGCCTATATTTACGTGCGGTTTGACGGTGAAATAGAATCAGACCAACCGGATACGGAACCCGTGAAAGTGACGGAAAACGAGGATGGTACTCGCACATTACTCTATAAGTTCCGTCGAGTCAGACTTGATGCTAAAGGCAATGTACTTTCGCAGTATATATACACAACCCCTGGCCGCGTTATTTACAACAATGCCATTCAGGAAGCACTAGCAAGTTAGCAAATTTTAGATTTTAAATTTTGGATTTTGGATTACAAATCTAAAATATTTTAGATTTTAAATTTTGGATTTTGGATTACAAATCTAAAATCCAAAATCCAATAATTGCCAAATCCAAAATTGCTAAATCTAAAATCCAAAATCTAAAATCCAAAATCCATAAGATTAATGACTAACGAAAAAATGATTTTTCGCAATCGCGTGGTTGACAAAGGTCAACTGAGAAATTTAATTTCTTGGGCCTTTACGAATTATGGTACAGCGCGAACCGCAGTGATGGCGGACAAATTGAAAGATTTGGGGTTTCGCTACGCTACCAAAGCAGGGGTTTCCATCAGTGTAGATGACTTGATGATACCACCAACTAAGCGATTGCTCTTAGAAGCAGCCGAGGAAGAAATTCGCGCTACTGAAACCCGTTATCAACGGGGAGAAATCACTGAAGTAGAACGCTTCCAAAAGGTAATCGATACTTGGAATGGTACTAGTGAAGCCTTGAAAGATGAAGTAGTCGTCCACTTCAAGAAGACTAATCCCCTGAACTCTGTATACATGATGGCATTCTCCGGGGCACGGGGGAACATCTCTCAAGTGCGGCAGTTGGTGGGGATGCGGGGACTGATGGCAGATCCTCAAGGGGAAATTATCGATTTACCCATCAAAACCAATTTCCGTGAAGGATTAACTGTGACGGAATACATTATTTCGTCTTACGGTGCCAGAAAAGGATTGGTGGATACTGCCTTGCGGACGGCTGACTCTGGTTATCTCACCCGTCGGTTGGTGGATGTATCCCAGGATGTAATTATTCGGGAATTTGACTGCGGCACCACCAGAGGTCTGGCGATTCGGCCAATGACAGAAGGTGCTAAAACCTTGATTCCTCTAGCCACCCGTTTGATGGGACGGGTAATTGGCGAAGATGTGGTGCATCCGGTAACAAAAGAATTGATTGCCGCCCGCAATTCCCCAATTTCTGAGGATTTGGCGAAGAAAATTGAAAAATCTGGGGTGGGTGAAGTTGTGGTGCGATCGCCACTAACTTGTGAAGCCGCACGTTCTGTCTGTCAACACTGCTACGGCTGGAGTTTGGCCCACGCTAAGATGGTAGACTTGGGCGAAGCTGTGGGGATTATTGCTGCCCAAAGTATCGGTGAACCTGGTACTCAGCTAACCATGCGGACATTCCACACTGGTGGGGTGTTTACTGGAGAAGTGGCGCAACAAGTTCGTTCTAAAATCGATGGAACTGTCAAGCTTCCCCGCAAATTGAAGACTAGAACGTATCGTACCCGCCACGGGGAAGATGCCCTCTATGTTGAAGCTAATGGCATCATGCTTTTGGAGCCGAAAAAAGAAGGTGATGTTACCCCAGAGAACCAAGAGGTTCATCTGACTCAAGGTTCAACACTATATGTATTTGATGGAAATAAGGTAAAACAAGGTCAGTTGTTGGCAGAGGTTGCCCTTGGTGGACGGACAACTCGGACTAATACAGAAAAAGCAGTTAAAGATGTCGCCTCTGACTTGGCAGGGGAAGTGCAATTTGCCGAAGTCGTTCCAGAACAAAAAACTGACCGTCAGGGTAACACCACAACCACAGCCGCACGGGGGGGGTTGATTTGGATTTTATCTGGGGAAGTTTACAACTTGCCGCCAGGGGCTGAATTGATTGTCAAAAATGGTGATGCGATCGCTGCTAATGGAGTTTTAGCTGAAACTAAGTTAGCCAGTTTGCACGGCGGTGTGGTGCGCTTGCCCGAAGCCACCCCAGGTAAGAGTACCAGAGAAATTGAGATTATCACTGCTTCTGTGGTCTTAGACCAGGCAACCGTGACAGTCCAAAGTTCTCAAGGTCGCAATAACTACTTAGTCTCCACTGGCAACAATCAGGTATTTAACCTCCGGGCTACACCAGGCACAAAAGTGCAAAATGGTCAAGTAGTAGCTGAGTTAATTGATGACCGCTATCGCACAACCACTGGTGGATTCCTGAAATTCGCGGGTGTCGAAGTCCAGAAAAAGGGTAAAGCCAAGCTGGGTTATGAAGTTGTGCAGGGCGGTACCCTGTTGTGGATTCCTGAAGAAAGCCACGAAGTTAACAAAGATATCTCCTTGCTGTTAGTAGAAGACGGTCAGTTTGTCGAAGCTGGCACTGAAGTGGTGAAGGATATCTTCTGCCAAAACAGTGGTGTGATCGAAGTGACCCAGAAAAACGACATCCTGCGGGAAGTTGTGGTGAAGCCAGGGGAACTGCTGATGGTGGACGATCCAGAATCAGTTATCGGGCGAGATAACACCTTCATCCAACCAGGTGAGGAATTCCAAGGCAATGTCGCCACGGAATTGCGTTATATCCAGTATGTGGAGACTCCTGAAGGTCCTGCCCTGTTGAGTCGTCCAGTAGTTGAGTTTGCCGTACCGGATAATCCAGATGTGCCATCAACAACATCGGTAAGTCAACAAACTGGGCGATCGATTCAGTTGCGGGCTGTGCAGCGACTACCTTACAAAGATTCAGAACGCGTCAAATCTGTTGAAGGTGTGGAACTACTGCGAACCCAGTTAGTGCTAGAAATTGAGCAAGAAGGGGAACAAGACCATAATGCTTCACCCCTGGCAGCAGATATTGAATTGGTGCAGGATACTGAAGACCCAGAAGTTCAACGCTTGCAACTGGTGATTTTAGAATCCTTGGTAATTCGTCGAGACATTACCGCTGATGCCACCCAAGGTAGCACCCAAACGACACTTGAGGTACACGATGGGCTAACCATCGCCCCTGGTTCTGTAGTCGCACGTACCCAAATCTTGTGTAAAGAAGGTGGGGAAGTGCGGGGTGTCAAAAAAGGAACTGAAAACGTGCGCCGTTGCTTGGTGTTACGCGACGTTGACAGGCTCACTATTAATACTAGTACTCAGCCCAAGGTGAAAGTGGGTGACTTGCTAGTAGAAGGTGCAGAAGTTGCTCCTGGAGTTTTTGCCCCAGAATCAGGGCAAGTAGTGGACGTTAAAAAGTTAGGAGTTAAGAGTGAGGAGTTAGGAGTTAATTCCGAAACTCCTAACTCCTCACTTCAAACTCAGAACTATGTTATTACTACCCGTATTGGTCGCCCTTACCGAGTCAGCCCTGGTGCTGTGTTGCAGATAGAAGACGGCGATTTGGTACAACGGGGTGATAACTTGGTGTTGCTGGTGTTTGAACGCGCCAAAACTGGAGATA
Organism: Nostoc sp.; assembly: GCF_036917975.1. Lineage (GTDB taxonomy): Bacteria > Cyanobacteriota > Cyanobacteriia > Cyanobacteriales > Nostocaceae > Nostoc. The sequence goes on along the minus strand of NZ_JBALEJ010000039.1, from coordinate 10,519 downwards.
TCATTCAAGGTTTGCCCCGGATTGAAGAACTGCTGGAAGCTCGTAAGCCGAAAGAAGCGTGCATTTTATGTCGTCGGGCGGGTGAAGTTAAGGTAGTTTACGCTGAGGGTGGTGATGAAGCGATCGCTATTAAGGTCGTAGAATCAAATGGCGTGGTGACAGATTATCCTCTGGGGCCAGGACAAAATTTGATTGTGCCAGATGGCTCACTGGTATTAGCGGGACAACCGTTGACTGATGGCCCATCAAATCCTCATGAAATTTTGGAAATCTTCTTTAGCCTGGGTTCTGAAGACGGAATCTATGCTTGTGCTAGCCTTGCCTTGCAGAAGGTACAAACCTTCTTGGTGAATGAAGTGCAAATGGTTTATCAGTCTCAAGGGATTGATATTTCCGATAAACACATTGAAGTGATTGTTCGCCAGATGACCAACAAAGTCAGGATTGATGATGGTGGTGACACCACCATGCTTCCCGGCGAATTGGTGGAACTGCGCCAAGTTGAGCAGGTGAACGAAGCTATGGCAATTACAGGCGGTGCTAGGGCACAGTATACCCCAGTGTTGTTGGGGATCACCAAAGCATCCTTGAACACCGACAGCTTTATTTCCGCCGCATCCTTCCAAGAGACAACACGGGTACTTACCGAAGCAGCTATCGAAGGTAAATCTGACTGGCTGCGCGGATTAAAAGAAAACGTGATTATCGGGCGATTGATTCCGGCTGGTACTGGGTACAATACCTATGATGAACCTGGTGCGATCGAAGATTATGCTGCTGAGATTAGCAGTAGTGTCTTAGATGAAGTTGACGATCCTCTAGATATGGTCTTAGATGACCGCACAGCTCGCACCTATAATTTAGATTCTCCTACTCTTGGGGAATCTGGCTTTGGCAGCAGACGTGCAGAAAGGTCAGTTCTAGATGACGAAGATGAATTAATCGCCGATGAAGTCGCAGACGACGACGATTATGAGGAAGAAGAGGAAGACGACGAAGATGATTTTGATGATGAATAGAGACTAGAAATTTCACGTCTCTATTAAAAAGCAAAAAGGCAAAAGAAGATTTTCTTTTGCCTTTTTATTTTGTTCTCTAAAAACACATTTTTAAATCCTCAAGATTCTGGTTTCTGGCTTTCGATCTGGTCAATCAATTAGGGCGATTCAAAAGTAACATCCTCATATAAATCTGCAACAGCACACTGAAAATCTAAACTTGCCAAATGAATGATATCTTCTTGTCCATAAGGATAAAGTACCCATTGTCTCTCTGAGTTACGACGGAAACACTCAACATTTAATCGAGTTTGACTCACAAGTACATATTCCTGAAGTGAATCTATCTGTCGGTAGTCAGCAAATTTATCACCTCGGTCAAAGGCTTCTGTTGTCGGAGATAGCACTTCTACAATTAAGCAAGGATAACGCAGAAAGTTGTTAAAAGCTCTATCTCGTTGGTCACAACTTACTATCACATCGGGGTAGTAATAGATGTTAATTGACTCAATATGTGCTTTGGTATCTGAAATATAAGCCTGACAACCACTCCCGCGCAAATGATTTCTCAGCATTGAAGCAATATTAAGAGAAATAATGACATGAGCATTACTTGCCCCTGCCATTGCATAAACCTGTCCCTGTCTATATTCATGCTTGATAGGACTAGTTTCTTCTTCTCTGAGATAGTCTTCTGGGGAAATATAGCTAGAATTTGGAATTGCGACCATCTGTAATGACCTTGTGTGATGCCTTATATCTAGTTTAAGAGAAGCTTGAAGGCTAAATTAGCTAAGTACACGTCACCATAAATCTAGCTATTGCTAGATGTTGTAATTCTCTCAAACGCTATAATCTACATCTATTGCACCGAGAGATTAACTTGTGGATGTCATATTAGAACGATCGCACCAATTAAAACAAGCCTTAGTTGATTTTGTCCTTGATGCTGAAGGGGAACTAGCAAAAGCACTGGAAACTTATGCAGCAGCACAGTCGCGCCGTGGAAGTGGAGATAGTACACAGCAAGACTTAATCATTGATAGTTTTCTGACAGATGGGAAAGTCGGTGATCAGTCTCCGTTAGACTTGTTTATCGAAAGCCATCCAGATTTAGAAGAAAGCGATCGCAGTCTGATCAACAGTTGGCATCATAGTTTTATTGGCTTATTTGCCATAACCAATATTTTACCTGATGGCTTTGAATTGACCAACTGGTTGACAGATAAACACTACATCGTCAAGCCAAACAATACTCAAACATTACAGGCAATATCTCGGTTGAAAGTCGGAGAAATATTGCTAACTCGCATTTCTCCTGTCACCGATAGCTACTGGATGTTTTCTGGCCCCTACACAATCATGGGTAAATTAGGTAAACCAAAACTTGCTGTAGCAATTGGCAATTTCAAAGAGAATTATAAAAGTAATCTTTACAGCGATGCTCCAGATTTGCTAGAAGAAGCTTGGCAGTCAGTAGCACAATATCATCAGCAGTTTGTGGACTTTTTTGGCACTGACGAAATCACACTATCTGGATACCATCTTAATAAGAAAATAGCGGAATTTCAAGAAGTAATTACTGAAAAAACTTTTGCCGCCGCAGGAATTGATACTTCTAAATCTCTGGCTGAGGTGGCAGAAGCAGCGGGCATTGGAGACGATGAAATCAAAGCAGCAGCAGAAGAATTTGGTGCTGATTCTAACGTAGTCTCTCAAATGTTTAACAGCAAAAGCGGTAATAGCAAAATGGTGATGCCAAAGGTTGATTTACCTGCTGAACTCAAGAAAGCAGAACAGGTAACGGCTATTTCTCATCCCCGTTGGGGACAAATGTTTTTACCAACATATAGTAAGGTACAAGCAATTTTAGCGGTAGAGGATTGGCAAAGTGTTCAAGGGGCGGAAAAACTAGTTCGTTACTACCTTGAAGATAAAAGTATTAATGCTTTTATCTGGCATCGATTAGCGCAACAGTATCCAACTCAATTAGAAAATGTGTTACAAGCATTTTTGCAACGTCCAGAGTTTAGGCTTGCAAGTGACTTGGATACACTTTTGCAAGAATTCCACAAACCTATTGAGCCAGAGTTACCAGATATTGCCAGTGTACCCATACATTTGCACAACTTATTTCAGGAAGCCTTAGGAGAAGTTAACAAATCTAAGCCAAAGGCTAAGGGGCAACAAAAGCCAGCAAAGGGTTTTCAACGAGGTTAATAAATAGACATTTCCGAAAAAGAATTTAGAGACGTAGTATTGCTACGTCTCTAAAATGTATAATTAAGAACAATATTGCTTGTCATAGTTAAATTCAGGTAATGTATTTGGAGATACACTCTTTATAATCCATATCAAGAAAACAATCTATCCATGAAATCAAACCTTGGACTACTACCTTAGTAGTCATAGTATCTATTATTACAACTTCAATAGGCGTTTACAATTTGGAATGGTTCTTAAATAGTATTTGTGTTGTAAATACAATGCCTACTATCAATAAGCATTGTAAGTCTCTGCCATAACTAACTGTTTAATATCAGACGAGCCTCTGGCTTGACCGTACAAAGTTGATCAGCAGTAGAGCTTTATTTGCTGAGTTTTTGCCTACCTAATTACCCATCATTCATTACCGAGGTTCAGCCTGAGTTGAAACTGTTAATACTTGTGGTGGTGTAGCATCCGGCGGATAGAGAAAGTCTACTTCTACTAAAGAGCGATCGCCTGCTTTCATATTTAATAAAACTAATGGTTCCCCTGGTTGACCTCTCTTTTGGACTAAATGCACAAACTGAGTTTGTGGCTGATTTTGCTCATCTTTATAACGTACCCGCACCGTTCCCCGGAAGAATACTTGAGGGGCTGGTGTACTTAGAAAGCGTAGCCCTGGTTTTCCCAACTGATCCTCCTTGAGTGGTGTTTGTATCGACACACTAACAGTTTGAGGACTTTGAGTATTGTTGTATAGCGGCAACTTGAGATTATATTGAATTCCATAGTTGCCATGAGCGCGATATGCGGTGTCAGGATAGCGCACCAGCATAGTAGCACTTTGAATTTGACCAGTTCCTAATGTACCCCCATGCAGGGTACTCAGAGCGTAGGAAAACGCTTGACCAGGCTGGGGAATAGTTAGATACCTAGCTTTAGGATTATCTACTAATAAGGCTCTCCATCGTGAACCAGCAGCCACTCCGGCTACACGCCCATAAATTCTTGGCTTGTCAGTTCCCTCTAAGGAAGTGGGCGCTTTATCTCGTGGCCCTGCTAAATCGCCATTATCTAGTAAATTTTGCCACTCTTCTAAGGTAGGCGATTGCTCACTGCCATCAGGATTCACTCGTGCAAACATAGCGAGGCTAGCTGCATAGACAGTGCCATTACTTTGCAGTCGGATCAATGTAGACCGACCATTGAGGGGCGGTGTCAATCCCTGCACAGGAATTGGCAAATTGAGTAACATCCGACTTTGCTTTGCTGGAATCTCAATTTGAGCAGGAAAAATCTCTTGTCGCACTCCCCGAAGCACATCAGACATGACGCGATCGCCAGGACCTGCAAAAACTGTACCTAAAAGATTTTGGCTAAAAGATGGTAACTGAATAAATGGTGCATCCGGTTGACTTAAATAACTCGCCGCCTGCCAAATATTCACCTTCACCGATTCCGAACTAGGGTTATGCAAAATTATCCCTAAATAAAGAGATCGCAAATTATCTGCTGGTTCAGCTTTCGTAATGTGGTGAGCAAAAATATCAAATCGTCCTCGAAAGGGAAAATTCAGATGCGCCGTTGGCACTTTTTTCCCATCTGGTGGAAAGGTGGAAAGTAAAATTCCTTCTTTCAAAACCAATTCTGGACTATTGCTGTTAAACGTTGGCACTGTATCCAATTGACCTGGTAAAGGTCGTACTTCTTGTGGTTGTACAACTAACTTCTTCAGGTGGTGGCGTAGCAGGAGTTAATTGAGCGATGGGAAAAATTAGTAACAATGGCAACATATACTTAGATATTTCTTTCACCATACAGACATTAACAACTTGATGAAAGTGCCAGTTTGTTAATAATTAATACGAAATCGGCAAGAATACCCATCAAATTTTCTTGATTAAGAATCGGAACGTGGACAAAAATACAACGTGCCGTGAGTTTATTTTGGCTTAAGTAGTCCAACACTGAATAGTAAAGACCCTCGCAAACAAATTTACCGCAGTCGTGGCTAATCTCAATTGCCACGGCTCCCGCCACTAATTTTTCCAAATCAACTTCTGTCTGTAAAACAATTTCTCCATAGCTAGCAACGGCTTCCACACTTAATTGTGTACGGCTTGCAGCCATGCCACAACAGATGATGTAATCAGGTTGGATTGCATTGATTTTTTCCATTACCTGGACACTGGCAAGTTGCACATCTACGGGTAACTGGCGTAAAAAAGTTAAGTCATGCGGTATCAGATCGAGTTTGGTAACTTCAAGTAATAAATCATCAGATGAATTTGACTGTTGATCCTTTAGCCAAATATCAAAAGAAGTTAATAGAATTCTTTTCTTCATAACAAATATTATTTAGAATAGAAAAACCCTCCATAATAATTTTACAAGGAGCAGGTAAATGCCAGTGATTGCGGTCGTAGATTACGAGATGGGAAATTTGCACTCAGTCTGTAAAGGTTTGGAAAAAGCTGGGGCAACTCCTAATGTTACTTATTCTCCAAAGGAATTAGAGCAGGCAGATGCTATAGTCCTACCAGGAGTGGGAGCATTTGATCCAGCAGTGCAACACCTGCGATCGCGTGGTTTAGAACAACCCATTAAAGAAGCGATCGCATCTGGTAAACCTTTTTTGGGAATTTGTTTAGGATTGCAAATTCTCTTTGAATCAAGTGCAGAAGGTACGCAACCAGGACTAGGAATTATCAAAGGAAAAGTGCGGCGGTTTCGCTCAGAACCCGACATTACTATTCCTCACATGGGTTGGAATCAGCTGGAAGTGACTCAACCAAAAAGTATTTTGTGGGAGCATTTACCGTCCGATCCTTGGGTGTATTTTGTCCATTCCTACTATGTTGACCCAATAGACCCCCTAATCCGTGCAGCAACCGTCACTCACGGGACTCAAACCGTCACAGCTGCAATCGCCCATGAAAACCTGATGGCAGTCCAATTTCACCCCGAAAAATCCTCTAATATCGGCTTGCAAATCCTGTCTAATTTCGTTGCTCAAGTCCGCGAAAAAATTCCTGCCTAATATTCTTTTTGTCATTTGTTCTTTGTCTTTTGTCTACAATTGATGACCAATGACTAATGACTAATGACTAATGACTAATGACTAATAACCAATGAGTTTGAGAATTTACGGCAATCGCCAGCTAAAAACTTTACCAGGAAAAGAAACTAGACCCACTAGTGCGCGGGTAAGAGAGGCAGTATTTAATATTTGGCAGGGAGAAATTACAGGTTGTCGCTGGCTAGATTTATGCGCTGGTACTGGCTCAATGGGCGCAGAGGCTTTGTGTAGAGGAGCCAGCCTGGTAGTGGGAATAGAACAATCGAGCCGAGCCTGTGCCACCATCCAAGAAAATTGGCAACAGGTAGCTAATGCCGACCAGGAATTTCGGGTATTACGGGGAGATATTACTCAGCAGTTAAAGACTTTATCGGGCAAGCAATTCGATAGAATTTACTTTGACCCACCTTATGCCAGTGGATTGTACCAACCAGTATTAGAAGCGATCGCTCACCATCAACTTTTAGATCCTAGCGGCGAAATCGCAGTTGAACACGCCTCACAAGGTTGGACACCACCAGAGATTCCCGCTTGGGAAATTTGCCGCCAGAAAGTTTACGGCAACACATCACTTACTTTCTACAGAATTCGGAGTGAGGGATTAGGGGCGGATAAAGGAGATGAGGAACAATATAACTCCTAACCCCTAACTCCTAACTTAGCACTCCCTTATCCTCCTAACTGATTGGGGCGCTTGTATTGCCTATAGGCAGCGTAAAACAGTCCAGCAAGGGTGACGAAAACTAGACCAAGGACAATACCTGATAGCAGGGGTTCAACCACTGGAAATCTCCTCTTTGTAATGATTAAATATTCGTTGCTTGCTTTTGATTTTACCAAATTTCGGATGAATCCTGCGCTCTACAGCCTTTTTAAAGCGCAACTGCCCAATTGCTTACAAAAAAATAGTCTTCTGTGCTTGCAGACACAATCAAGAACTTTTAAGCTATGTGTAGGAAATGAAAACTTTTTAGCACACCTAGACTTTCACAGCAAACCTTTTGGATAACCAGATTACCAAACCTGAAATATTGATTCAGCGGATCGTTTTATTGATGCTGGCCACACTGCTAGCAGTCCCTTTAGGCTTTTTTGGTGTTCAGTTAGTTCAAGCCTCCGATCCATACGTCAAGAGTGTTCTATCCTTAACAGGAAACCCAATTCAAGGACACGCGATCTTTCAAATTAACTGCGCTGGTTGTCATGGCTTGGAAGCAGACGGGCGAGTGGGCCCCAGCTTGCAAGGTGTTTCCAAGCACAAGTCTCGGTATGGACTGATTCATCAAGTGATCAGTGGCGAAACACCGCCAATGCCAAAATTCCAACCTAGTGCCCAAGAAATGGCGGATCTTCTGAACTATTTAGAGTCGTTGTAGATTTGAGAATTTTTGGTTGCTGGATACACAAATGGAAAAAGCAGCATAGGTTGTGCTGTCTTTTTCTATCTCTAACAACTTTTAATAGACCCAGGACTTAAGGCTTGTCATTAGACACATTTTTTTTCAACTGGCGATCGCTTTCAAAGCAGATTACATGACCCTGATTCTTGCGTGAATATTCTCAATAAAAATTTATAAATGAGAATCATCCTTAAACTTTAAAACCCAAATTTCATCAGCCTTCTAAGAAATGCAGGTAATCACAAGAGGTTTAAGCAGTATATTTGCGTAGAATCTTTGATAAAAACTCACATAAACTGTATATTTTTAAGTATGTTAGCAAGTAACTATTTAATTATTGTGAAAGTGAGGTTAGCATAATCTAACTCGTTAAGATTAAGGTGAAAGCTCTTAATAAATGGGCTATGGTACAATACAGTTCGGTTAAGCATTTGTCTCTTTTCTCAGTGCCCTCTGCGTCTCTGTGGTTCGTTAAAAAAATTGCCTTTGACAAAGGATTTTAGTCTTAACTGAACCGTATTGGGCTATGGTATAGCTTCTTTAACAAACTAGATATTCTTAAGATGCCTGAAAGCTAATGACTGAAGCGATCCAAATCGGTAATCGTACAATCGCAGCTAGTGAATTGATTTCCTTGCTGGCAAGTTACCAAATGCTGCCACAGTTGCAGCGTGAATTGATCATCGATGAGGCAATAGAGCAAAACTCACACCTTGCGAAAGTAGCAATAGAGTGTACACCTGAGGAAATAGCCCAAGCTAAACAGCAGTTTTACGCTGAAAAACAATTCAAAAATGAAGAAGACATCCACGCTTGGATGGCACATCAAGGGCTGACTTCCGATCAACTAGAAGTCATTACCACTCGTAAGCTGAAAATTGAAAAATTCAAGCAAGCTACTTGGGGTAACAAACTAGAATCTTACTTTTTTCAGTCCAAGACAAAACTGGACAAAGTAATTTATTCCCTACTGCGAACCCAAGATGTGGGAATTGCCCAAGAACTCTACTTCAGGATTCAGGCAAAAGAAAACTCTTTTGCTGACTTGGCGCGGGAATATTCACTCGGGCCAGAAGCCCAAACTGGCGGTTTAGTTGGCCCGATTGAACTGAATGCACTACATCCTGTAATGGTACAAATGCTCTCTAGCAGTCAACCAGGTCAGATATTGCCCCCTACACGCATCGCTGAATGGTTTGTGATTTTGCGGCTGGAAAAATTTATTCCCGCACAACTGGATGAATTTATGAAAGTGCGTCTTCTGAATGAACTTTTTGAAACCTGGCTACAAGAACAGCAAAAGCAAATCATGTCTGCACCACAACAGGGGGTAGATAGGGGACGACAGGGAAAAAGGGATAAACCTTTAATTTAGTTAGGTATGGAAGTCACCTTCTATGCTGTTTGCCTTCAAAATCAAAAGTAGCGATCGCTCTGTTAGTTTTTTAGGCTGGACGTGTGATCGCTTTTGATGTTGATATTGTAGGTTGAGTCCCACCTGATTAATTATCAAAAGCTGGAATCTCGCCTTTGTCAATATAAAAATAGGGCTAGTTAGACTAAAGATTAGAGAACTTGGAGCACAAAGAAGTTGGACAATCAAAGAGGTGGCTGAACGTGCCAATGTAAACTACAACACAGGGAAAAGTTATGCTCGACACCTTGGGATGAATATGGTTGAGCTCACTGCTGTTCAAAAAATAAATAGTCCGCGCTTTTGGTGTCATCAATTAAAGATTTGATTTAAGTAGTAGAAGAGTAGGCCATTTATTTATATTATTGAGTAATTTTATATACCGATATTCATGATGAGTAACTTCAGTCCCTTAGTCAATTAAACTAGATCAGTGCGGTAGTTATATTAAATGAGATCCTCTTTATATATTGACAAAACATGAAAGAATATTTAAGCTTTATAAAAGTTTATTTCCAGTTATGTTTGACAGTTTTGTATGGGAATTCAAAAAGAACATCATCAGCTACTTACTCAGTTGACGACAGAATATGATCTGCAACCAATTGCAACCCATTTATCAACTATTATCAAAGAATCTTTGGCGAGTGTTTCATCAAGTAAATATCGTCAAGGAACGATTCTAATACCAACGTTTGTCATTTGGTTTGTAATTCTCTCCACTATCCGTCGTGATTTAAGTTATTTAGGAATTATGGATTGGATGATATCAGGATTTAGGTGGTTATACTCTAAACGGCTAAAACATGGACTTTTTTAAATGTCTGAAAATTGAGAGTCAATAAGCTATTTAGCTTTTTTTGCTTGTCAGTGTTTGCAGTGACAATACAGTTAGAGATTGCTGTTTTAAAATCAGTAAAATTAGCATAGTATTTAGAGTATAAACATTCATTTCTGATCAACTTCCAAAACCGCTCAATTAAATTTAATTGTGGTGAATAAGAAGGTAAATAACATAATTGTATATTTAATTGTTTTGCATAGTCTTGTACCAGGTAACATTTCTGGTATTTAGCATTATCTAATACTAGAACAATCGGAATATCTAGACCAAGATTTGCTAATTTAAATAGCAATTGGCAAATGCTTTCTGAATTAATATAAGTTTCATTTGTTATCGTAATTATTTCCTTAGTGACTGCATTAATTGCTCCTAAAACATTATACTAAAGACGGGTTGCAGCTTTAGTTTTAAAATCGCCAGAAGTATTGATATACAAAGATTTTTGCCTGGGCAAAAGTCTAGCAATCATCCGTTTTTAGTATAAATCGTTTTCGTCCAGATGGTGAACAAATAAATGTTCTTGTAAAACACCATAAAAATCCTAAGTATGCTCGATGCACAAAATGTGCAGCATCC
>NZ_JBALEJ010000038.1:0-156088 GCF_036917975.1 Nostoc sp. | reverse complement strand
CTTTTTACATGAGGGTAGAGAGTGTGAATTCTCTAGGAGAGTCGGCTCTCCGTCCTAAACGACCTTTCAAGTCGCGCTTATCCCGCGCACCTCTCTGTATTTTAAAAATAGCTTTCCATAAGCTTTATCTCAGAGGTAAGGGAGTCTTAAATGGGCTATTGTTGGATGGAAGACTAGGCGCAAGTGGGTTAACGCTAGGTATAGGAGTAGGCTCTACTTTTTTGAGAACTGTAATTGCAAATCCTCTTTGCTGGGGTTGTTGCTTACCAGATATATCATTGACTAGCAGTCCGATTTGAGGGGGGAAGGCTTGATTGACTGGAAGCTTCATGGAGCCAATGGCTGGAACATCATTGCCGTATGGTAGAAGTTTAACCTGAATATTTTCTCCCTCTACTCTCCAACTCAAGGTAGCAGATTCGCCTTCGTTGAGAACTAGATTTGGTTGTTCGCTACCGTTGATTCTAAAAGAGACAATTTTGAATGGTTTCGGTAATATTTCAATTTTTGATTCAGTCTTTTTAAAACTAGTTTTTTGACTTCCATTGTTAGGAAAAGCTTTGATTTCAAACGCATATTTCCCAGCTTTATATGCTAGTAGAGGAATATTTATACATCGCAGTTGTTGATTTTGTTGTGTACATAGCTTTTGGAGTTTCGGATCGGCAAGATTACCTTGATTAAATTTATAAGTAATTGGCTCACTATATAATGTACCATCATCTGCACTGCCAGCAATTTGAATTTGTCCTAATAATAATGGACGGGCAATTGTCCAACTTAAAAGAATATTTTGACCTTTTGTATACAGTGGTTTATCCGTTTGGAAACTAAGTACTTCAGCAATTTGTTTTTCAGCTATTTCTATTTGGGTTGTTTGGCTGGCTACTTGATTCTTGGGAGAAAATAATTGGATACCATTACGATAAAATGCTTGTAACTCAAAAGTGTAATTTCCTTTTGTTTTCACTCCAGTTTTAACGTTGCTACAAATTAGCTGTTGTTTATCTTGCACCTGACAAGGAGGTATTTCATTAGCATTTCCCTTACCCAGTGTTTCCGGAATGCCGTTGCTAAAGTCATAAGTAATAGGCTGAATCGGTTGCGAACCCTTGGCTGTGAGAACTAACTTTTGCAACTGTTGATAATTGTGAATATCCCACTTCAAAGCTACTTCATCGCCTTCAGTGATTTGAGAGTCATTTGCACTAAAATTTTCTAATCTTAAAGGATCGGGGTTTAAAATTCGCCAAATGATGAATCCTATCCCTCCTAGTAAGCCTAAAACTACCAAAATTAACAAAATAAATTGCCATAAAGGACGGGGTTTCCATACCAAAGTTCCTTGAGGCAATGTGTTAGGTAGGGGTAAACTTTGTTGGTCTTTGATGTCGAGTTGAAAGTTGACCACTAGCCCTGCACCAAACCACGGTCTTCGCCACCAAGGTCTGGGTTTGACCGTCAAATTAGCTACGGCACTTCTATTAGGTAATAATCTGACTTCAGTAGGTTCAAATTTATAAGTATATAGTTCTTCTTCGTCTCGACTTTTTAAGTTTAATATCAGTTCGCGGATAATATTGCCCCGATTGGCTAGTGATAATTCGTATTTGCCAAGACTACGGCTAACTTGTGCCAAGATGGTATGAAGTTCTATATCTAGGCGATAATTTGTCGGAATTTGGATATACACCAAATCCAGTAATACTAAGTCTGGAGAGTTTTCTGAATACAAGCGGATTGTCGGAGAATAACTTCCCGCCAGGGTATCCCCAGGTGGGTGAAATTTCAAGAATATTTGAGCTTGAGTACCAGGGTTTAGTTCTAGTGCAGTCACGTCAGATACTAATCCTGGCCCCTCAAATCCAGTTGCAGGATAATTAATTGTGAACCAGTCATCATCTAAATCTGGGCAACTCAAGCGGAACCTATCTACAAGATAAGAGCGATTATCAACTATTACTTCCACTTGCAGAGGTTCACTAGGATTGAAAATTAGTGGTTTGTTGGGGTTGGTGTTAGGTCTTAGGGAAAATGTCGGGTCATTTACGCGAATTGCTGTCTGTTCTTTTAGCAGAACCTTAATTTGGTTTGGGAAGGTTATGGGAGTATCTTGGGGATAATGTAGAGGTGAATCTACGACTAGTGTATAGTCATAGGTTCCGGGGAGAGCATTTGCAGCAATTTCAAACTCAAATTTTACTTCGTCGCTATTTTGCCCTGGAGCTAATGCTAAACTTTCTCTAGGAGAGGTAGACCAGCCAGTTAAATTTTGAAATACTTCGTCAAAAACAAAATATAAGTCAATAACCGCACTTTGATCTCCCTGATTGATTACAACAATATAGAGTTCAATAGTATCTCCTGGCATCCCAAATTGAATTCCAGGTGGGTTGATAATAACTTGTAGTGGATTGAATTTTGCTTGCATATATCGACTTCCTTATTTGATGCGATGTAGTTTGACCTGAAAATCTTCACCACCACTCACAATCATGGTTCCTTGATTAGTTTTCAAGTCGATACTATTGATTTTTTTAGAGCTTTGGTAAATTGTTTTGCCTTCTGCTGCTTTTGTTTTGTCGAGTTTATGTTCGGAGGTTAAGTACCAAACCACGACTCGTCCATCATCGCCACCACTTACTAAGAGACTACCATCGTCACTAAATGCGAGAGTCCGCACAGATGTTTTTGATGCTGACCAACGGTCTAGTGGTGAACAATTAAGTTCATTTATTTTTTCGGAGGGATTCGGATTTTTGATAGTTTGACACTGATTTAAATCCCAAATTGTAATGAAGCCCGCAGAATCAGATGTTGCGAGGATTTTTCTTGTTGAGTTAGGAACAAAAGCCAATCCCCAAATATAGTCTTCACGCCCAACTAATGGGTCTAGTTTTTCTAGATTTTGTACTAATAAACTGGGAGATTGTTTGTCAGATTGATTTGGATTCCACTGCCACAAGATGAAACGTTTGAAGTTTCCAGCAATTACGAGAGTTTTTGCATCTGGGCTGAGATTTAATGCCCGGACTTGGAAACCTGATAGTTTCAATGTACTTTGTACGTCAATAACTTGCGGTTCTGGCAGAAAATCACTGTTAGGCGCTGGTCTTGACCATAGTCTCACTTTACCACTGCCATAACCACTGAATAAGTTAAGTGAGTTTGAGGTGAAAGCTAAATCAAAAACGCGATCGCCTTTTGCTTTAGAATCTTTAAGGTCTTGAAGTTGGCTAATCTTGGCACCTGATGGGACATCTCTGAGTTCAATGACACCATTATCTAAACCAACAGCCGCACGATTATTTTGCAATGGCATGAAGCGTAAGACTTCTACCGCATCATCAGTAATCGCCATCAGACCTTTGGGTTGTTGCGCTTGATCGCAAGCAACGGGCTGCCCAGTGTATTTTACTGTATCATCAGGATCTAAGCTATCAGTACCGATTCTCCAAAGTCTTAAGGTGCAATCATCTGAGCCACTGACCACAGATAAACCAATGCCACTAAAACGCACTGAGTTTACAGAACGGGTATGCATTACATCTCTGGGTTGAAAGATTAATGCTAGGAGTGCGGCTAAAAGTGCGATCGCAACCAATTGTAGCCATAAAGGTATAATTGGCAAAGTCTCCACTTCTAATGTCTGCGTGGCTGGGTCTGTACTCCCTAAACGTTGGTCGGATAATTCCGATTTAGCCTCCAGTAACAAAGTTTTGCCGATTCCTACCCAAGGGCGTTTTGTTTTAACATCAAGAATGACTTTACTTGTCTCTCCTAGATGGAGATTGGCAATTTCGGGAAGCTTTTTGAAACTACATTTTCGCCAATCTCTACCCTGTACCTGGATATTAATTTGCTGATTGAGATTGCTAGCATTTTTAAATAATAATTCAAAGGAAGCTGTATGAGATTTCCAATCAGGCAACCATGCCGATTTACTGGGAATTTTCAGGTGTTTTTCTGTGGTGGTAAAGTCTATAAAACCCACAGGTAAAACTTCAACATTACCTTCAGCATTAGTTGGATAACCATTATTGCTAACAGCTTCAATCGTAAAATGGTAATTTTGACTGGGCGCTTGGACTACAGATGGAGGTTGGCATTGGAATGTAGCTTCTGCTAAACCACCTGGATCTAAGAATAATCGGCGTTCTGCACTGCCAGCTAGCCAAGATGAATCAATGCCTGTAAAACGTAATACGACATCAGTCGGTTGTTGCCCCAAGTTCCGCACCCGTACTGGTATATCTACAGAATTGCGAGGATAAACTTGGAACTCCCGCACAGGCAATTCTACACTTAAATGCGTTGGTCTGTTGTCTCGCTCAATTTTCAGGCGTAGCACAAGTCTGCACTGTTGTGCTAATTGCGGTGAAAAAATATTTACCATCAGGTTGACAGTACCGACAAATCCCGGAATGGGTGTATTGAATACAAAGACTTGGAAGATGGTACTACTACCGGGTGGCTTGGCTGCTGCTACCTCTGGTTCTAGTCGATACCAGCGATAGCCTGTATTCCGGGTTTCTCCGGCGGCGGTAATTTCGATTTGAAAATTGACAAAGCGATCGCTATCATTATTGACAGTTACCTCAAATGATACAGGGGTATCACCTGGACGAAAGGTTAAGTTTTGAGTAGAAAGGCTGGCATTTATAACACTTTTTTCCATACCATTACTTATAATATTTTTTGATATTTTGTGTGATTAGCACTATAAAAAATTAATGTCTACGAAAATGTGACAATAATTTTTACTTTGATTTAGGACTTACGCAAAGGTAAGGACAAACAAACCACAGAGGACGCAGAGTCCACGGAGGAATGAGAGTTTGAGAATGTATATATTATTAAATATTGTGTAATAAATTGGTCAATTTATAATATTCATTTTCAGAAGCGATCGCTAATGTAGAGACGTAGCACTGCTACGTCTCTACAAGGGTTATGGATAATGCATAAATTTTTGGATATAACCCCTGAGGAATACTTGAACTCAAATTAAAATCGCGCACTGGTAAATATTGGCTGTAATTGGCTTTGAGGCGATTGAGGGAAATATTAGCTTCGCCGATGGCTATAGATTGTTGTGTACTCAGACTCAGAACGGAACCTTGAGTTGGATTGAGGGGATTATCTCGTTTGTCTTTGGTGGCGGTGAAGGATACGGTTGTTAGGTGACATTGGCAGCAGCTAAAGTAGCTAAAGTAAAAATTGCAGTAGCAGAAACTCGCATAATATTTAACCTAATTAACTGGGAGTTATACTAATTTTGGATTTTAGATTTTAGATTTTTGATTAAAAGTATTGACCAAAAGGCTGTTCGAGGAATTTCAAACAATTACATTCCTATCCAAAATTGGTATTAGTTGTATGGAAGTAAAGAAATAGGGATAATACTAACTTCCAGCTGCTTCGTCGATTTCCCTATTTATACCTCCTAAACAGACAATTAATTTTGATATTTTGTTTCTATGAGTAATGTATCTCGGTCATCTCTTGCTTCTAACTCCCCTCCTTTGCAGTTACTTGTATTAAGTAATGGTCATGGGGAAGATGTAATTGCAGTTCGGATTTTGCAAGAACTCCAACGAGAATCAAACCCACCAGAAATCTTTGCTTTGCCTCTGGTGGGTGAAGGACATGCTTATCAACAGTTGGATATTCCCCTTATTGGTTCAGTCCGCACGATGCCTTCTGGTGGCTTTATCTATATGGATGGTCGTCAATTAGCGCGGGATGTACGCGGTGGTTTATTGCAACTTACCCTCAGCCAGATTAAAGCTGTCCGCCGTTGGGTAAGTTCCCAAAAAAAATTAGGTAATAAAAGAGCAATTTTAGCAGTGGGAGATATTGTACCGTTGTTGTTTGCAACTTTCAGTGGCGCTAATTATGCTTTTGTCGGTACGGCGAAATCTGAATATTACGTGCGGGATGAAGCTGGATTATTGCCACGGAAATCTAAAAATGCGCGTTGGGAAAACTTTTCCGGTTCAGTTTACCATCCTTGGGAACGTTGGTTAATGAGTCGTCGCCGTTGTAAGGCGGTTTTTCCTAGAGATGGGTTGACGACGGAAACATTAAAACAATGGCCAATTCCAGCTTTAAGTTTGGGTAATCCCATGATGGATGGTCTAGAACCAACGTTTTCACGCCAACAATTTTATAGTCAAGATATCCAACAGCGAGAGATAGTTAGACCTTTTGTAGTCACTCTTCTTCCTGGCTCTCGCCCGCCAGAGGCATATACCAACTGGGAAACAATTATGATTGCCGTATCTGCATTGATGGCAAGTTTCCAGCAGAGAGATTCGATCTTCTATACTTCTAAAACAGTAGTATTTTTAGGTGCGATCGCTCCTGGTTTAGACTCTAATATTTTATCCCAAAGTGTGCAATCTCAAGGCTGGCGCGCTGAATCAGCATCTCCTATCCAAATCTCCGATGCAAATGCCTTGACATTTAAACAAAGAAATGCTTATTTAGTTTTAACACAACAAGCCTATAATGATTGCTTACATTTGGGAGATATAGCGATCGCAATGGCAGGTACAGCCACAGAACAGTTTATCGGTTTAGGGAAACCTGCGATCGCAATTCCCGGTAATGGGCCGCAATATAACCCGGCTTTTGCTGAAGCTCAAAGTCGTCTTCTCGGATCATCCTTGATTTTAATTGATCAGCCAGCAGCAATTGCCAAGGTCGTACAATCCCTCTTCAAAGATCCTGATATTTTGCAAATTATTGCCGAAAATGGTGGGCGACGCATGGGTAAACCAGGAGCCGCACTACGCATTGCAGAATGTTTACAGGAACGATTTTGAATGGGAATTGGGCAATTCAATTTTGGATTTTGGATTGACGATAGCGCAGCGTTAGCGAGTCCGCGTTCGCGCAGCGTCTCGTAGAGAGCGTCTTTTGGATTAAATTTCAATCTAAAATCTAAAATTTAAAATCTAAAATTCTTACTTCCTCATCCCCAATCCCTCATGCTACCAACCCAGAACGCAAGGCCCTCACAGCAGCTTGTGTACGATCGTCAGCACACAGTTTATTTAGAATATTGCGAACATGGGTTTTTACAGTACCAACTGTAATGTAGAGTTTCTCAGCAATTTGCCCATTACTACACCCACCGACAATCAACTCTAGTATTTCCAATTCCCGTTGAGTTAGGGGGTATGTTTCTAAAACTTGCTCATATTCTGATGCAAGTGCCTCAATTTTGACAGTTTTCGGCTTGTCAGAACCTTGAATTTCTCCAGGAATACCTTGGCGCATCTTCCGCAATACCACGTTGGCAATTGCCGGATCAATCCAAGAGTTACCGCCGTGAGTTGCTTGGATCGCCTCAGTTAATTTACTGATGCTGGTTTCTTTCATATAATACGAATCAGCACCAGCTGCAAAGGCTGCTAGTACAGCATCCTCTGTATGATCCATTGTCAAGATGAGAATCTTCGTATTTGATTGCCCAGTTTCCGCCTGATAGCGTCTGAATTTACGAGTAAGTTCGATGCCATCCATATCAGGCAAGCCGATATCTACAACTGCTACGTCTGGCTTTGCCGTTTCTAAAAGTTTTAATCCTTGGGTTGCATTTGCTGCTTCGCCAATTACTTTCAATGCACTGTGAGACTGTAATGCCGCTCGTAGTCCCATTCGTGTTAAGTCATGATCTTCAATTAAAATAATACTAATTTCATTCATCGCTACACTCACTCTTGTGCTGTTTGCATCTTTCAAAGTATTACCTTTTGTCACTACTATCTCTGATTTTCCCAAACTAAAGATAGATGATATTTCAACCAGTCTGCATCCACCGATAGAAATAATAAATACTCGAAATTTTTATATTTAGATAGAGGACAAATCTAGCTGGAGATATATGGATACTTAGACAAAAAGTATGAAATATTGAAACGAATGCCAAATTGCTACTCCTGGCTGATAATCCAGCTTTGAGTTGCTATGTTCCATTTAGTATGATTTTGTGTACAACTTTAAAAAAAGCTTACGAAAATGAAAGAATTACAATGTGTCGAAGTTGTTTTCAGAGAAAGTAAACGATGGTTTCAAGCGGTTTTTAACCATACCTTTGGATTCATTCGATTAATGAAGCCTTTGTCAGGAAGCTTTCTTCGGGGCTAAATATTGGTAATTTTAAGAACAGTGTAATTAAAATATATCTGTAAAAATACTAGCAATTGGTCTAGCGATCGCTAAGAAAATTGTCGAAATTTCAGCAGGTAGAATGACTTCAGATTCACAAATAGGTATAGACAGTATTTTCTTATTTACCTAGTCTAATCAATCTAAAGGGTAAAACTGTTCAAGCTTATGGTACAGGATAATAGTATGCAACTCTCACCAATGACTGACGACGGTCACTTGCTCACTCAATTACAATTGGTCTTAGAGCTTGGTTAAAGTATTCTATTTTACTTTATATCAATTCTGTCTGCTGTCTTCAGATCGCTAGTTTTCAGTTTGTTAATTGCTAATTTTTTGAGAGCTATCGATCATTTACTAAGAGTTTTATTCCCAAACTCTGGTAAGTCAATCAAATTGAAGATACAACAGACTGAATTCAAGCCAAGGCAAAGTCCGAAACATTGAGATTAAGGCAACACTCAACGTTTCAGACATTATACAAAATGTCTTAGTCAATCAAGTTACAGATTTTAGATGTCCGAAAATATTATATTCTTTTAGTTGGATAATCTGAAAATAGAAATGTTATACATCAACCTATGTTTGGCGGCAAAAATAAAAACCGATGGAAGAGACGCTGAAAATTTTGGTTGTAGACGATGACAAAGTAGACCGGATAGCAATTCGTTCTGCCTTGACTAAAGCGGGTGTTCCAATAGAACTGGCTGAAGTAGGCGATGGAAATGAAGCATTTTCTGCCTTAAGCACTACTGTATATCATTGTGTTTTCCTTGACTATCGCTTACCAGACCAAGATGGACTAACCTTGATTCAACAGCTACGTTCTTCAGAAATTAAAGTTCCTTTAGTAGTCCTAACAGATCAAGGAGATGAACAAATTACTCTTCAGCTATTGAAAGCTGGTGCTACAGACTATCTCTCTAAGTCTAGAATATCCCCAGAAACTTTGTCGCAGGTTTTGCGGAGTGCGATTCGCATTTATCAGGCTGAAATGCAGGCAGATTTGGCAAGCCAGCAGCTTAGAGAAACTCATGAAGAACTTATTTCTAAGAACCAAGAACTGGAGAGACAACAGCAACAGATTCAAATGCAAAACTTCAAGTTATTGGAGGCATCACGTCTAAAATCACTCTTTTTAGCAACTATGTCTCACGAACTTAGAACGCCGATGAATGCGATTATTGGTTTTTCGCAAGTCCTATTGCGTCCTAAGTTCGGTCAACTAACGCACCAGCAAAGAGATATGGTTGAGCGGATCTTGAATAATGGAAAGCATTTGCTAATGTTACTCAATGAAGTTCTCGACTTTTCTAAGCTGGAAGGAGGAGGATTAGACTTAAAGGCAGAAATATTTAATATATCAAAGGTAATAAATCTCGCCGTTAGTGAAATACGCTCCCTAGCTGAGGCGAAAAATCTTTCGTTATTAGTAAAAACCGATTTACAAAATCCTTTGGTATTTAACGATCCAGTTCGGATCAAACAGATTTTAATTAACCTACTCTCCAACGCCATTAAATTCACCGAGTTTGGTGAAATTTGGGTTGAAGTTAAAGAATTACCTGCAAATCGAGTGGTAATTATTGTTCAGGATACAGGTGTTGGCATAGCACCGAAAGATTTTAAACATATTTTTGAAGCATTTCGGCAAGTCGATCAAACTATCACTCGCAAATATCCAGGTACAGGTCTGGGTTTGGCAATTATCGATTCACTGGTGCGAATGATGGGTGGCAAAATATTTCTTGAGAGCAAAGTAGGGGTTGGTTCAATGTTTAAAATTGAATTGCCACGTCAAATTACATTACCGACTGTAGAAGCTGATACTCCAACTTCACAGTTAGATGATGACGATTTTTTTTGCCCTGCTAAAAATCCTCCTCACTCATCTTTTCAAAGTAGGAAAACATCAATAGGGTATCCTAAATTTAAACTATAAATTACTTCCAAAAAACTGATAAATCATGTCTGTAGTTGAAAATAATAAAATTTATCGTATCCTCGCAGTTGACGACACTCGAGATAATCTCATTTTGGTTCAAGCAATTTTAGAAAGTGAGGGCTATGAAATTGATTTGGCTTCAGATGGAATAAAGGCTTTGCAGAAAATTGACCAATCTCCACCCGATCTGATTCTGTTAGATGTGATGATGCCGGGGATAGATGGTTATGAAGTCACACGTCGGATTCGGAAGAACCCTGCAATTTCTTATATTCCAATTTTGTTGATTACTGCCTTTCACCAATCCAGTGTTGTCGAAGGTTTAGATGCTGGTGCTGACGATTTTATTCGTAAACCATTTGATACTGATGAATTACTGGCAAGAGTGCGATCGCTATTGCGTCTCAAGCATAGTCTAGACGAACAGCAAAAAATGGCCCGCCAACGGGAAGACTTTGTTTCCCGCCTAACTCATGATTTGCGAACTCCCCTAGTAGCCGCCGATCGCATGTTGAATTTGTTTGAAATGGAAACATTCTGCAAAATTTCGCCGGAAATGAAACAGGCGATCGCAGTGATGATTCGCAGTAACCAAAATTTGATGGAAATGGTGAATACCCTGTTAGAAGTTTATCGCTTCGAGGCAGGTAAAAAAACGTTGAATTGGGAAGAGTGCGATTTACGTGAGATATCTCAAGAAGTAGTCAGTGAACTAAGTCCCTTAACAAATGAAAAAGGCTTGACTCTAGAAATAGATACCAGTAAATTAGATCCACTGAGTCCAAAAGCTGGTATTATTATGGGCGATCGCTTAGAACTACGACGGGTGATCAACAATCTGATCGCAAATGCCATCAAATTTACAGATACAGGAGGCATAACCATCCGCATTTTTGAAACACCACCTCAGCCAGAAAATCCAGATTTGGTAACAATTGAGATAGAAGATACAGGATATGGGATTGCGCCAGAAGATCAGGCAACCATTTTTGAACGATTTCGCCAAGGTAAAAATAAACGCTCAGGTAGTGGCTTAGGACTACATCTATCCCACCGGATTGTTGAAGGACACGCAGGAAGCATCCAGGTCGTTTCGGAAGTAGGCAAAGGTAGCTTATTTACTGTAAAACTACCTAAAAATACTTAAGTCTACTTATTAGCGATCGCGAGATTACCTTGAGGGTATTCTCTCAGAAATTACATTCAATTTGAGTTTATTTCTGACTCTAAAGAAAATATTAATATCAGATTATGGAATATTTTTCTTGACACTAAAGGAATAGAAGATATCATGAAAATCTACAAATTTAGTTTTATAGAACACTATCAAAAATTCACTAATACCATATATAGAGCAATATTTAGATCATTCTATGGATAGTAGAAATAACTATTTTACAAAGTTATTATTCAGCTTAATTAATGCCTTAAAATGTGTATGCGCCCTGGAATAATACCCAGGGTGTTTTTTTATAAAAACTAAATTAATCTGGGATATCTGCTTAAGCACTAAGTATATAGCAATACAGTTCAGTTAAGCTTCTCTTCCTTCTCTTCCTTTGCGTCCTACCCTGCGGGAAGCCACTTCGTGTCTATGCGTCCTTTGCGGTTCGTTAAAAAAAGGATTTTAGCCTTAATTGAGCCGTATTGAAGTATATAGAGGTTTAGCTGAGTGTTAAACCTTTTTTTTTGGATCAAGCAAGGTGTAGGGGCAATTCATGTAGACGCGGAGCGGCTTCCCGCAGAGTATTGCCCCTACGGGTGTATGAGACTAATGCACTATTTTAAGCTTGCCATGCCAGTAGACATCGCTCTCATTCATGAGACTGGGAAATTCCCACGCAACTAGTTAATTGCAAAATAGTCATCTATCTTATGTGTTTATTGCATTACTACGGATTTACTATAGCTTCACAAATGCGATTCTAGATGAGGGAATAAAGATGGATGCCCCTGGATGTGAACCAGGGGTTTTTTATTTAGTAGCTACGCCTTAAACGTCAGCACTGGACTTAATCGTGCTACAACATCCACCATTTCTGCCTCAACTTGCACATCAATCACAGACTGAATCGGTTTGTAGGCAGCAGGTGCTTCCTCAATTCGGCGTTCTTCACGCAGGGTAATGCAGTCTACGCCAGTTAATCCCAGTTCCGACTCACTTTGAGATGCACCTTTGCGACTGAGATCGAAGCGAGAACGAATTCTTCCCGCCCCATGTGATGCCGAATTACAAAATGTTGGATTGCCTCTACCCACCATCAGATAAGAATAAGCACCCATTGAACCAGGGATAATCACTGGTTGCTCTGCATAAGCGGGACAAGCGCCCTTGCGTGTTACCCATCCTTCACCTTCTAGCAAGGTGATGTTATGGGGTAAATCATAAACTAGAGGTGCTTCCACATCTTTGTATACTTCTCGCAAACGCAGACGTAGCAATTCTGCTAACAGCAGGCGATTGACAAAAGCATAGTTAGCAGCAGTGGACTCAGCTTGCAAATAACTGGCAACTAGTTCCGGGTGAGAATAAGTAGAGAGAGGAAAAATCTGAGAATCAGGATACTTTAGACCTTTTTGCCAAGTCGCCTTAGCTTGATCTCGCCACATTCCCCCGATATACTTACCCACATTTCGAGAACCAGAGTGAATCATAAAAGCTAGCTGTCCCTCGCGCACTCCCCAGGCGTGGGCAAGTGAGCGATTTTCGACCTTATCAACTCGCTGCACTTCCACAAAATGATTACCACCGCCAATGGTTGCCAGTCCGCCATCGCGTACTAGTCCACTATCGGGAACCAATTCTTCCGGCGCAAGTTTCCAGTCACCATCCATTGAACCACCTAAGAAAATGCGTTCGCTCTCTTGGGCAAGTTGCTGCAAATCAGATTTGACTACACTCCCCGTAGGCTGATCTAGCATGGCATCTAGCCAACCAGGAACACCGTACTGAAATAGCGATCGCATTGCTTGAGCAGTCATCGTCACATCACGCGTACCGAAGAAGTAATCCCCCTTCATCCGTTCTACGAATTGGTCGCGCTTTGCGAGGAATTCGTCGATTGTCAAATCAACAACATGCAGGCGCATCCCGCAATTGATGTCAGAACCGACAGCACCAGGGATGACCTGACCCACAGTTTCGATGACTGAACCGATGGCAACACCAGCATCACCTGGGTGAAAGTCAGGCGTAGCACAAGCACGACAAACACATCCACCTGATGGGTGGCGGACGCTTGCTAAATTCGCTAACTGCTTTAATGCCTTAGCTTCAACGGGGAAGTCTTCTGGTAGTAGCACTTCTGCTACAGGCGCATCAGGAGAATTAACTAAACGGACTGAATAAGTGCGATTGTTATAAGTTACATCTAAACCTTGCCGCTCTAAGGCACGCAGGAGACGTTTGAGATTTTTTGGCTGCATGAAAACTCCAAATAGAGTCTTAAAAAAGACCCTTGGTTGTGAAGAGATAGGGAGACTTGGGTTCAGCAGCCGCGTCTCAACTGGTGCGGAGTGTTGTTTTCCCAGAACTGTGGGGAAAACAACAGGTTAATTCTGACTAATGTGGTTATATAGCCTTAATAACACACACTTTCATCGGATGACAAGTGTTTTGTAGTACGTTGTATTTTTGATGGCAATGGTTACTCCGTTAAACCAAACTTGTAAAGAAATTTGAAGTTTAGCGAAAAACTTTTAAAAATCTCTAGACTCTCCAGCCGGCTAGAGAGTCTAGGATGAATTCAAGGCGACCCTCTTTCCAGTTATTTCTGATGTGTGAGGGATACGTCTCGGTCATCCAGCTTGGTCTGGCAAGGTTGTTCATTTTATCCCGTAAATCTATGACTCTCCAACTCACAGTTCCCAGCATGTCTTGTTCTGTTTGTGCAAGCAAGATCACCAAAGCACTTCAGGCAGTCGATGCCAATGCTAGCGTTCAGGCTGATCCAACAACCAAGCTGGTCAATGTAGAAACTCAAGCATCAGAAACAGTAATTAAGGAAGCGTTGGCTGCTGCTGGTTATCCAGTTGCTTAAGGGGACTGGGTACTGGGGACTGGGTACTGGGTACTGGGGACTGGGAGAATGACCAATTGCCAATCCCTAACCCCCAATCCCTAATCCCTAACCCCCAATCCCCAATTCCCAATTCCCAATCCCCAATCCCTAATCCCCAATCCCCAATCCCTAATCCCTAATCCCTAATCCCCAATCCCCAATCCCCAAAATGGATACTCTCACGCTCAAACTTCGAGGCATGAGTTGTGCCGCTTGCGCCAATAACATCGAAAAGGCGATTCGCTCTGTTTCTGGGGTAATTGACTGCAACGTTAACTTTGGAGCAGAGCAAGCCACTATCAAGTACGATCGCTCTTTAGCCAATTTAGAAAAAATCCAAGGTGCGATCGCATCTGCGGGATACTCTTCTGACTCACTCCAGAAAGAATTACTCTCCGAAGAAGATGATGCAGAGATTGCGAGTAGGCAAGCATTACAACGCCAACTCTTCCTCAAGGTAGTGGTGGGAGGTGTAATCAGCATTTTCCTACTTTTGGGATCATTGCCCATGATGACTGGGCTAAATTTACCTTTAATTCCAAGTTTCCTGCAAAATCCTTGGGTGCAGTTAGTGCTGACAACACCCGTCGTGTTGTGGTGTGGTGGATCTTTTTACCGCAATGGCTGGAAATCCCTCAAGCGCCATACGGCGACGATGGACACCCTGATTGCTTTGGGTACAAGTGCAGCATATCTATATTCTTTGTTTGTCACTGTTTTTCCAGAATTTTTTATTGCTCAAGGCTTGATTCCTCATATTTATTACGAAGTTGCCGCCTTTGTCATTACCTTAATTTTGCTGGGGCGGTTGTTGGAAAATCGCGCTAGGGGACAAACTTCTGAAGCTATCCGCAAACTCATTGGATTGCAAGCTAGAGATGCCAGAGTCATCCGTGATGGAATAGAAATTGATCTTCCCATCGCCGAAGTCAGGATCAATGATGTGATTTTAGTGCGTCCTGGTGAAAAGATTCCGGTAGATGGCGAAGTGATTACAGGCGCTTCGACGATAGATGAAGCGATGGTAACTGGTGAAAGTTTACCAGTCAAAAAGCAGCCAGGAGATGAGGTGATTGGGGCGACGATTAACGGTGCGGGTGCATTTCAGTTTCGGGTGACACGAGTCGGAAATGATACATTTTTGGCTCAAATTGTCAAACTAGTGCAGCAAGCGCAAGGTTCTAAAGCACCAATTCAGCGCTTGGCAGATCAAGTGACAGGATGGTTTGTACCAGCTGTGATTGCCGTTGCGATCGCCACTTTTGTCATTTGGTTTAATTTCACGGGCAACCTCACCCTAGCCACAATGACAACAGTGGGTGTACTAATTATCGCTTGTCCTTGTGCTTTGGGTTTAGCTACCCCCACATCTGTAATGGTGGGGACAGGCAAAGGTGCAGAAAATGGGATTTTGATTAAGGGTGCGGACAGCTTAGAACTAGCACACAAAATTAAAATCATCGTTCTAGATAAAACCGGCACTTTAACTCAAGGGAAACCAACGGTTACAGACTTTGTAACTGTCAACGGCACAGCTAATGGTAATGAACTCCAGCTTTTACGATTAGCAGCAACCGTGGAACGTAATTCAGAGCATCCTTTAGCGGAAGCGGTTGTAAAATATGCCCAGTCTCAAGAGGTGAGTTTAATAGATGCAAAGAACTTCGTAGCTAATGCAGGTAGTGGTGTGCAAGCAGTTGTTGCAAATCAGCTTGTGCAAATTGGTACACAACGCTGGTTAACAGAACTTGGAATTAATACCATAAATCTCCAGCAGTATAAAGATGCCTGGGAAGCCGCAGGTAAAACAGTCATTTTGATTGCTGTAGAAGGCGAATTACAAGGAATAATGGGTATTGCCGATGCCCTCAAACCTTCATCAACAGCAGTGGTAAAAGCTTTACAGAAGTTAGGTTTAGAAGTAGTAATGCTTACTGGAGACAATCGTAAAACTGCTGATGCGATCGCTCTACAAGTTGGCATCCAGCAAATCTTTGCTGAAGTGCGTCCAGATCAAAAGGTGGCGATTATCCAATCTTTGCAAGGCGAGATAGAGAGATTTACCAAATCCAAAATCCAAAATCCAAAATCTAAAATTGTCGCAATGGTAGGTGATGGCATCAATGATGCACCAGCCTTAGCACAGGCTGATGTGGGAATTGCCATTGGGACGGGAACAGATGTAGCGATCGCAGCTAGCGATATCACCTTAATTTCTGGAGATTTGCAAGGAATTGTCACAGCAATTCAACTCAGCCGCGCCACCATTAACAATATTAAGCAAAATCTCTTCTTTGCCTTTATTTACAACGTCATTGGTATTCCCATTGCGGCAGGAATTCTGTTTCCCATCTTTGGTTGGTTACTCAATCCAATTATTGCCGGTGCTGCAATGGCTCTTTCTTCGCTCTCTGTTGTTAGCAACGCGCTCAGATTGCGTAACTTTCAACCAAAAATTAGCTCATAATTGCAGGGTAATTTAGCAAATGTTCAGTCAAAAAACGCTTTGGGGAAGCCTTACAGCTTTAGTGCTTCTCACAGGCACATCAAGTGTAGCATTCGCAGAAATGCCAGCCCATTCATCAGAGCAAACCAGCCAATTTCAACGTATCGAGCAACCTTTGGGCTTGAAAGTTGGTGTTGCGATCGCAGGTTTAGGCTTAATTGGACTAGAGTTGTGGTGGTTTCTTCTCTATAAAAGTGCTGATTCCTGATTGGTGTCAGTCCTGAGAGGTGTTTTGAATAATCGGACAAATTGTATCCTCATGATGATCGCTGATATTCTTCCAGCCTGAAAGTAATCCCTTGATTTCAGAGCGTAAAGTTAATAACTGATCTATTTGGCCATCAATCTGCAAGACCTTCTCTTCAAGTTTTTCTTTGATTTCACCACAGGGAGTCTGCCCTTGATCGTAAACCTGAAGAATATTTCCAATCTCCTCTAGGCTAAGACCAAGATTTTGTGCCCTTTTAATGAATGCTAGACGAGTTAGTACATCCAATGAAAACTGGCGAAAGCCTCCCTCTGTTCGTCTCAATGAATTGATTAAGCCTAAACTCTCGTAATAACGAATTGTCCTGATGGGTATTCCAGTTAAATCTGTTACCTGACCAATTAAAAGCAGTTTTTTATCTTGAGTTAGCACGGTAGACTTCCCCAACTATTGTAATTATTATTACATATTTTCTAGACGTTAAGTTGTTTGAGAGTTAAGCAAAATATTATCATCAGTATTGCAACTTTTTATCTAATTAGAGATTTTACTAAGTTTTAAATGTTCAAATATTTAGTCTAAATGTATTTTTGGAATTTAGCTGATATTGAAATAGCATAATTTTGACATTTTTAATCATATTTTTTCAAGATTTTACCTGATGATTTTTATTCATTTCTTGGGTAGCTGTTGCTCATGGTACTGAAAGTAACTGTTTTTTTAAAGTCCCCATGTTACTTCTAGATCAACTGCTTCACTTCAAGTGAAACCATAAAAATGAATCTCAACTCGCAGACTTTTAGCTCAATCCGTAAACCTAAAATTTTCAATAATCCAGAGCGTTTTATTGAGGGATGGTATTGGGTAATACCCTCTCAAAATCTGCGGGTGGGTGAAGTAAAACCTGTCACGATTTTGGGTAAAGAATTAGTAATTTACCGTGGTAAAGACAAAAGGATAGTTACTTTTAATGCCTACTGTCCACACATGGGCGCTCACCTTGCTGAGGGTAAAGTTGAAGGTAATGCACTACGTTGTTTTTTCCACCACTGGAAGTTTGATGCTGAGGGGATGTGTATTAATATCCCATGTTTAGATACACCACCTTCTCTACAATTACAAACTTGGCCCACTGCTGAGAAGTACGGGATGATTTGGGTTTGGACTGGAGAAATACCACAACAACCCTTACCTTTTGTTCCAGAGTTGGAACAAAAAGAGTGTGATGTCGCCATCCATTCTCACTTTGTGATGAACTGTCACCCCAACGTGGTGATGATTAATGCTATTGATGCTCAACACCTCAATACAGTTCACAAACTGCCAGTAGAAATTATTTTTGAAAGACAGGAACTTAACGAAAATGCTATTATCTTCAGTAATACTACACCCATCAAAGACAATTCCTTTTTCATTAAGCTCATCCGTCTTTTCTACAAAAATGTCATAACTTACAGTATTTGCTATTGGTACGGTAGCATTGGCATTGTGACACTTGGCCCAGATTTCTTCCATGTCCACATGATGGTTGCAGTTCGCCTCCATCAAGGGGGAAAAACTGAAGGTCAAGTTCTGCTGATGACTAAAAAACGTAAAGGAATTTTTGGTTTGTTATGCAATCGAGTTGTGCTATGGCTGACTAAGATTGTAGCTAAGTACTTTCTCATGGGTGACATTAAGATTCTCCAAACAATTCAGTTTGATTTGAAAACTCCCATCAAAGCAGATCACTCAATTATGCAGTTTATTAACCATGTTGAAAAACAGCAATGCCTAATGTGGGGGACTTGGAAAGAAGCGCGATCGCACGATATTGAGAGCAAGCCCAAGCGTGAGAGATGGCAAGATACAATGAGTAATGACTAACATCATGTTTATATGACCAGAATTCCGTCTGGCTAATTAAACACACACGCTCTCATCCTATTGTCAACAATCTTTGCAACAATTAATCGTTGTAGGGGTGTACAGATGTATGCCCTTACCAATGGATATTTAGCAGGTATTTTGTAAAATAATATAACAATAAAGTTTAAAGGCTCAATAAAGTGGCTTTTAACTTTTAATTGATTTTTTACTGGGCTACCAAATAAATAAAAAGAAGTGGCAAAGCCACTTCCTAATTCCCAGGTAGAACCTAAGTTATGAGTATAACGACTACAAAAACTTTAAATAGTATAAACCAACACCAATTAACTGAATATCTCTATTTTTCTTGTTTTCTGGGTGGGGAAACCCTAATTTCCATGCGCCAAATAACTGTATATTTACATAAGTCTTATGATTGTAATACAGACTCAAGTTTATCCAGTTCATCGTTAAGATATGCCAATTTTGCCTCTTCATCAAGAAGTTGCTGTTCTAATTGAAACTTAACTGCCGTACCAGCCTCAATAGCTACAGCTTTCTTCATCTGCTTAAACTTCTCGCTGCGGATGTCAAATTCTGCCTGAAGTGCGTCTAGTTTTTGTTGCGATCGCCGTCGTTGTCCAGGAGTTAAGCTAGTAGAAACTGGACTAGTTTCCATAGTTGCTACTTCACCAGATAAAAATTTACTTCCGCCTGCGTAATAACAAAGGGGAAAATTATCGCCTAAATCTAGCACTTTATTTACAAATGGGTGTTGCGGCCCTGATGCTCTTTTGGGTACTTGGTCAAACAAATAAACTAAAATATCAAGAATACGTGCATAGCCATCTTTATTCACCGCCGCTTTACCTTGAAAAGCTTCCAACAAGCAATCTGTAAAAGCACTGTAGGGTTGACCCGTGTAAGAATATTCGTCTTCTCGCGAAGAAGCAACCACAACTCGACCGCTTCCTGTTCCCAGCACATTTAACAGCTGCGGCGGTAAGGGGGATTTTACAAATGTTTCCCCTGGTTCCTTCAAAGCTGGAACGCCACCAGCATGACAGCAATCTAATAAAACTACAAGTTTACGCGCTGTAATTGCTTCAATTTTTTGGGTAAATTCTACACCTGAGATGGCTGTGTTTGCGCGTTGACTGGGGTCATAGCCGAACGGTACAAGGAAGTATTCATTGGTGCGCTGGATGCGTCCACCGTGACCAGAGTAGTAAATGATCACAGTTGCATCAGGATTTTGATTGACTTGGGCGATGATTTGGTCAAAAGCTGCGAGGATATTTTGCCGAGTTGCAGAGGTTTCGGTAAGGAGTGTGACTTGTTCTGGTGGATAGGCGGCGCGATCGCTATCAATCAGTATATCTTGTAAAGCCGTTGCATCTTTGACTGTGACTGGTAAATCAGCACCTACGCCAATGAGTAATGCATAACCGTTGGTAAAAGTTTGGTTTGTCATGCTTTATGCCATCATTCGCGGTTTTCTTCTCTACCAAATAAATGTTCTAAGATGCGCTGACTTTCAGTTCTCAAACCTCTAATTTCAGACATAATTACTTCAAAATTGCGCTGAGATACTTCAAAGTTCTGCTGATGCACTTCAACTATTTGCACTAGTGAGTTGACTGTTGAGCTAAGTTCCCCAACACTTGAGCTAAGTTCCCCAACACTTGAGCTAAGTTCCCCAACACTTGAGCGCAGTGAAGCATTTTCAGCTGCATTAGCTTGTGCTAAGGCTGTGGTTTGAGCTAGAATTTCCTCAATTCTATCTAACCTATCTATAGTCATATTTAAGAGATTTTCTGGTTTATTTCTCAATTTTACCGTAGCAGCAGGAGCGATGCGTGTCGGGGTCTTGCATTTGATGAAGCTAAACTTCAAAGCTTCATGGGGTGATTTATATTTGGTGGATGGTGGGGCGATCGCTATCAATCAGTATATCTTGTATAGCCGTTGCATCTTTGACTGTGACTGTTAAATCAGCACCTATAACCGTTGGTAAAAGTTTGGTTTGTCATGCGGTGGGTGATAAATGCGTAGCTGCTAGCTTGTCGTTAGACATCGCCTTTTATACTGTATAACTTGTGACTGGTGTGTAAACCTGAAACAAAAATATTAGTATTGACTAGTTTTAGCTATTTTACTTGTGTGGAAGTTGGGCTAACAAAAGGTGTGGAAGTTGGACTAACAATAGGCTCTGTAGTTTTTGTAATTTTTTGTCCAGATATAAAATTACGTAATTGGGATGTCACTTGGAAGAGGGATGGCGACTTTGCAAAACATTTAAGGTCTTGTACTGAGCCGTTGAAGTAGTTCAAATCAGCTTTACCGCTAACGCCAGCTACACCAGATACATCACCTTCAAATTCATGGAATAGATATTTCCCCTGCCAAGGGCTAGGAATTGATGGTTGCTGAGTTCCGTAGTGGGCAATGAATAAAGGGTAACTAGCAAAATCAGATGGATTACCAAGCTCTGACCAGAAACCAGGGTAAGTATAAATAATTGGTTTGATTGTCCTTCCAGTCTGTTGTTTTAGCTCTTTTTCTATCTCTGCTAACCATTGCTTGGCTGCATTGATGACAGTTTGCTTATCTACGTTATCTGTTACTTCTATATCTAAAACTGGTGGTAAATCTCCAGGTTCAAATTTACCAACAGTTTTTAAGAATTCCTTCGCTTGCTCAACCGGGTCAGATGTATTTGGGTGAAAGAAATGATAAGCACCCCGAATCATACCATCAGCTTTCAGAGTTCGCCAGTGATTAGGAAAAGCAGAGTCTTTAATGGCAACACCTTCTGTAGCTTTTACAAAAGCGAAAGTCTTACCAGAGTTTTTCACAGCTGTCCAATCTACTCTACCGTCTTGATCAGCAACACCAATACCATGTGCTTTGTTATTGCTTTGTGGCTCAATTAAAGACTGCATACACATTGAAATTGCTTGTGCTGGCTCGTAAAGATACCAAAAACTGATATTAACCAGTGCTAAAGCCAATCCAGAAAAAATTAAAGACTTAGGAAATTTATTTTTTGCCAATGGAGGCTCTACAGCCTCTTGATTGCTAGAGGCAAAGCTCCTCATTTTACGAGCATCAATCAGTAGTGGCTCAAATTCTGCTAGTGGCTCTGCTAAAGTTTCTACCAATGATGCTAATCGAATTAAATCCGCTCTATCGGTGTGATAGGCTTTTTTGAGAGTAGCTGTTAGTTCACTAGCTGCCTGACTGGGTTTAGTATATGCGATCGCTGTCCAATATTGGGCTTGAGCAAAGTCGCGCAAATCGGGATCATCACTCTGAAGTTGCTGTTGTATATAATTAAGTAAAAAGTCCGACAGTTCATTAATTCGCTGTTGACCAAACTTTTCATCTTCCTGTAATCGCTTTAACAGCACATTTCGGATGGACAAATCCATTTCGTAGAGTTCATGTCCAACTTCATCACAAAGGCTAGAAAGCAACACATCCGCTACCGCTATCCAGGGGACATCTAGCACTTGGGCGTGAATATCTCGCTGGAAGTTAGCCCATATACGATATAAAAGATTTGGTGTGAGCGCTAAGGGAAAAGCAGCATGATATGCCAAATATAGGTGCGCTTTCCCAAATCGTTTATTAAAAGATTCTATACGTCGGTTAGCAACTTGAGGACTAATTTTGCTCATTTTCTCTGCCCCTCAGAATTCGTAGCCCTTCCGCGCAGCACATCTACAGCATCTTGTAAACCCCGACGATTGACTTCAAACATTGGGACAAGGCGGGCAATTTCTCCAGATGTTGTCCCAAGCCAGCGCTTTTTTGGCATCGGATTCAGCCAAGCAATGTAACGCACCTTTTGTTTCAACTGGGCAAGAAATTTTTTGGTTAATTCGTAACGTTCCTCGCTATAGCCACCACGGGCAGCCCCAGCATCACTATAAATTAATACAGCAGTGCGATTGGAGCAACTATGAGTGATGATATCACTGACTAACTCTGCTTCTTGATAATTGCGATCGCGGTAGAGATGTTCAATAGGGCAATTGTGAAAATAGTAAATCCCAGATTTGCCCAAACGACCGCCACGACAGGAAGTTGTTGCTAAACGATATGATATCTCGTGAAAAGGTACCATCGAGCCATCCTGGTCAATTAGTAACAGTAGTTCCGCTCGGTTCACTCGACGCGGTAGCAAAACAGGTTCGAGTAGTAAACCTTGATGTCCAATCTGCTTAACCGTTGTTTCTACATCCAACTCTGTGCGTGGCCCCTCACGTACCGGGCGGCGCAAGTAGCGCCAAATCTGCTTCATTTGCCGTTCGGTTACGGGAAGATACTCAGTGGTCAGGATGAAACGATTGTAGAGAATTTCTTCACTTCTACTGGTAGCTTGCAGGACAACTTGAGCTACTTGTACCTCATCTTCTATTGTTTGTGTCAATTTTGTAGGAACAGGGGAAGCAACCGAACTGGGAGTTGATTTGGGAAGTGAGGTACTTTGATCAATGCGTTGTTCAACCCTCCGCTTAAATATCCACTTGAAAAATATATATCCAGATCCAGCACTCAAGTTTATAGCTGATAGCAAACTCCAAAAAATTAAATCTGGCTGGTTCGTGTCTTTTGGTGTTGCGGTTGGTGTTGCGGTTGACTTTTCGGTTGGCTTTTCGGTTGGCTTTTCGGTTGGCTGTGCTGTTGATGTTGTGGTTGGCTGTGCTGTCTGAGTTCGCTGTTTTAAAGTTAATCCAACACCCAAGACAATTCCTACTCCGACAAACCCCAGAATCAAGTAGCGAGTAATTAGAGATAATTGATGCTGCCGAGAATGTCTAACAACTTTTTCTGACGTTGGCAATAAAACATTAATACTTATCAATTGTTCAAAGTGATATTCAAATAATCGCAACTCCTCAGCCGATTTAATCCACAAAGTCTGACACAGACGTTTTAAAGCAGCTTGGTCATTAATCCCAAACCCAGCTTGCATAGCTTGCAATACTAACTGATATTCCTCTATGCCGAGTGGTAAGCCAGCTTCACGCAGTTTAGTAAAAAGTTCCAGTAGAGGCAAATCATTCACTTCCACGGCTCTATCTCAAATAGCGTATATGGTCATCCCAACTTTTCAGCAACACCCCAGCATAAGGTATTTTGCCATCCAGTTTTGCCAGAGCCTCATCTTGAGGATAACGACGCAGGACGCGAAACCAGTCAATTAATTCGCTCGTGCTAATTTTCTTGCCAGCCTCCCCTTTATCTTTTCGCATTTCCTCCCGCAGCAGTAGGAAGCGAACTATGGCTTTATCCACCAAAGCTTGGGGTGAAGTGGGAAACAGAGCGTTAACAATTTGTATCAACCGCTCACGACTAGGAAATTCAACATAGTGAAACAAGCATCGACGCAAAAAAGCATCTGGCAAATCTTTCTCATCATTGCTGGTGATTAAAACAATTGGTGCTACCTTTGCTTCAATTTGCTGACCCGTTTCCTCAACAATAAACCGCCGCTCATCTAATTCCAGCAGCAGATCGTTGGGAAAGTCAATGTCAGCTTTATCAATTTCATCAATCAGTACGACAGTGCGGTTTTCTTGCTGAAATGCCCGTCCCAGAGTCCCCCAGCGTATATATGTAGTTGGGTCATCAATTCGCTGGATTTGTTCTGCTGTCAGGCGACTAGAAGCAGCTAGCTGGGCATCCCGCAACCGTCCTACAGCATCGTAGTTATACAACCCATCCCTTGCCCGACTAGTGGATTTGACATACCAAGCTTCCAAGTTCAAACCTAGCTCGTAGGCAACTGCACTTGCAAGTTGAGTCTTACCGCATCCCGGTTCACCTTTCAGCAGTAAAGGACGTTCCAAGTAAATTGCTAAGTTGACTGCTTCTATCAGTTCAGGATTAGGCAAATAGGGATATAACATCTGTCCGTTCGCCCCTCTTTCTCCTAACTTGGGCTGCACTTTACCTGTATATTCCAAGAGTTTTCCACCTACAGCCTTAACCATTTTTCCTCTTCGTCATACCAATTACAGCCAGACAGTTGACAAATTTCGCCCAATGCGAGTTCTGGAATGCCGTTATCACTATTTTTCAGTATTGTTTGTACTGTTTCATCTAGCTGATCTATCAGTTTAGTCGGCAATTCGTCCTCTGAATACTCTAGCCAGTTAGTCAGTTCATCGTCAGAAAATTGATTAATCTCAGGTAGTTTGACAGGGTTATCTGGCTTCCAAGTAGGGTCGAGCCGTTCTACAAAAGGAAGATTCCAACTACCTACGCAGCCATCATAATCTACTAGGAACATTAATAATTTGAATTGACTCGCTTGGGGGCTAGCCGTCTTAACTTTAGTCGCTAATAGTAACCAGAAATCTCGGATTAACTCGTGCAAAAGAGTTTCCGAAAGACAATCGACATCGTATAAAATTAACAGGACATTCTGAGTTAGCCACCATTGATAAACTCGTTCGGCAATTTCAGGAATTGAGCTTTGTCTACCCAGACCAACTCTACCACCAAGTTCACGCCACAATGCAGCACTGTCACTTCTCCGAGCAATGCGACTGAGTTCAATTCGCACAACCTTTCCCGTCATGATATTGGAGACATTTTGCCGCACTAACCTATTCAATAACCAGCGTTGACCATAGTAAAGTGAACCGTGGATTAGAAAGGCTGCTACTGAATGAGTCTCAATAAATCTCCGAAATGTTCGCGTCTGCTCTCGATAGCCCAATTTCAACAAAGCATGATACACTTTTTCACTAGATGAAGCTCGTTCCAGATCATCAAGCTGCTGATCCAATTTCCTTTTTTCAGCTTCAGTTTGTTCAATTTGCTTTTCTAATTGGAAGCGAATGAGAGTATCTGCTGCGATCGCATAATCACGACGCAACACTTTTAACTTATCAGCTAGTACTTCAGACTGTCCTTGTAATCCATCGATTTCATATTGTAGATGCTGCTGGGAAGACATGCAGGTACTTTTTGAGTTAATAATCTTTACTCAATACGATTAGCCAGATTATCGATTTAGCAATCTGGTTTACTGTGTTTGGTTTCAATAGCTGAAACATAATTGCGACACGAGATGTCACTTATGTAATTTATTATCTCAGTAATTTACAAGTTCCAGACTTAGTATAAGAACGTCGTCTCCATAGTCCCTCTACGCCCTAGCAAGCAAACTGATGTTTAGCATACCACTACTGACTCGGATTCAGTACAACAATTATTTCTGTAAGCCTAATTCCCAGAGGTTTCCAGTGGGGATTGGTGGAGGAAAAAGTACTATCTCCTGACACTGATTGGTAGTCATTGGGGAACTTTTCAGAAGCATTAGGAGCAGCATCTACTCGTAAAATGAGTTTGCCTTGATAACGGGATAATTTGCTACTATCCAGCAAAATAGTGCCGCCGTAATCCCAACCCAATCCATAGACTTTAAAGTTACCTAGTTTTTTGCGTAACTCACTTAACGGTGTTCCTACTCCAATACCTTCGCGGGTTTTCCAAGCTGAACCCAGGTTACGCACATCTAGAGGTTTGGTACGAGTATTATCACTCCAGACTATTAACAGAGATCGCCCCTGATTTAGGTTTACCTGAGTAGCTGCAAAACTACCTATTCCTTCAGCACCGGAAATGGTTTTATCAACGAGATGGGATGCACCAAATAGCTTTACTAAATCTTGCTTAGTGGTTGTGCGTGTTATCGGCCCCACTCGTTCGCCAGGAACAATCAAGATATCTTTTGACGCTTGCGTAGCAACAGTACTTGGATGATTGATTTTTTGGGGTAGTGCAAAGGCTGGGTTTGCTGAATAGTTAATCAGTAAAGCTAAAGTAGCTGTAGCAATGCCTTTGATTGATGAATTCATAGGTTCTATTTTGGGTAGCGGCTTATGAGTGAGAAGCATTCATAGTTTAATTACTACAATTTCTCAATTACATATTCCCGATTTCCCAAAAATTTTATAAGAAGAATTAAGAACTCAGGAGTCAGAATTCAGTATGAATTCTGTACGAGTGGATGATAGCGTTATGGTTAGAGTATTCTGAATTCTGTATTCTGTATTCTGACTCCTGTTTTATTTCATCGCTCTAGTTGCGTTTAAAATTGCCAGTAAAGCTACTCCAACGTCAGCAAAGACAGCTTCCCACATTGTCGCTATACCAAAAATACCCAATCCAATAAATACAGCTTTAACTGCTAAAGCAAAGCCAATATTTTGCCAAACAATTTGCCTTGTTTTTCTGGCAATTTTTATTGCTTCTACCACTTTTAACGGTGCATCTGTCATAATCACAATATCGGCAGTTTCGATCGCGGCATCTGAGCCTAACCCACCCATTGCCATACCAACATCCGCTCTAGCAATCACAGGTGCATCATTAATACCATCGCCAACAAAGGCAACTTTACCATGCTTGCCAGCAGTGCTGAGTAATTTCTCAATGGCATTAACTTTTTCTTCTGGTAATAACTCTGCTTGATATGTATCTATGCCAAGCTGTTCAGCAATCCGAGAAGCGATCGCTTGATTATCTCCTGTCAACATTACTGTTCTCTCTACACCCATCCGTTTGAGTGCTTGAATAGCAAGTCTAGCATCTTCTTTAAGTTCATCAGCAATGACAATATATCCAGCGTAAATATCATCCACTGCAAGATGAATAACTGTTCCCTCTAACTGGCAATTATCGTGAACAATATTCTCTCTGTGGAGTAGGCGATCGCTTCCCGCTATCACTACCCTATTTTCAATCTTGGCTCGAATTCCATAACCTGCAATCTCTTCATAATCTCTCACCTCAAATTCATCAATTTTTTCACCATAAGCTTTACGGATAGATTGAGCTATGGGATGATTTGAGTGCGATTCTACTTTGGCAGCTAATTGCAGTAATTCTTGTTCATTCCAGCCATTTAATGGTACTATTTTGGCTACTTTGAATACCCCTTTTGTTAACGTTCCCGTTTTATCAAAAACAACTGTATTAACTGCATTTAAAGTATCTAGAAAAGTAGAGCCTTTAACTAAAATACCACGTCTGGCTGCACCTCCCACACCTCCAAAGTAACCTAATGGAATACTGATAACGAGTCCACAAGGACAGGAAATAACTAGTAAAATTAGGGCACGATAAACCCATTCGGAATAAGTTGCACCCGAAATGAATAAAGGAGGTAATATTGCAACTGCTAGAGATGTAAAAACTACAATTGGTGTATAGTATCTAGCAAATTTAGTAATAAACTTTTCTGTTTCTGCTTTTTTACTTTTGGCATTTTGCACCAAGTCTAAAATCTTGGCAATGGAAGATTCATCAAAGAGTTTTGTAACTTTAATGCTGAGAACACCTATTTTATTGATCATTCCAGCCAAAACTGTTTCACCTAACCTCACCGTTCGTGGTACAGATTCTCCAGTTAATGCGGATGTATCAACTTGCGAATTACCATCGATAATTTCGCCATCTAAGGGAATCTTTTCTCCAGGTTTAACAACGATAATATCCCCAATATTTACTTTTTCTGGTGATACTTTCTTGAGTTCTCCCTCTATTTGGATATTGGCATAATCTGGGCGGACTTCCAATAATGCTTTGATCGAATTACGGGAACGACTGACAGCAATATCTTGGAACAATTCTCCAATTTTATAAAATAACATTACTCCGACAGCTTCGGGTAATTTATGAATTGCGATCGCACCTAGTGTCGCTACTGTCATCAAAAATGTTTCATCAAATACTCTGCCTCTGAGGATATTACGCCCAGCAGTTTTTAAAACACTCCATCCACTTAATAAATAGGCAGGGATAAAAAGCAGATATTCACCGATTGAATAAAGCGTATTGTGTAATTGAGTTTCAAAAATTACACCAGGCGCATATAAACTTAAAATCACAACTAAAGGCAATACCTCATTTTTTAGATTGAATTCTCCACCGTGGTCGTGATTATGGTCATGGTTATGATTCTCATCATGATTGTGATTATGAACATGGTTATGATTCTCGTGATGATCGTGTTCACCGTTGCAACAATCTGAAGATTCTGAATGTACTTTCTGCTTCATTTTTTCTATGGAGGCTAGTAACTTATTGGATATATTAGCCTTTATTCAAATTTAATTAAAAAAAGAAGTTTTTACAAGTTGATAATTTAAGAACGAGAATCTATATCAATATAATATTTAGGTTTCTTGTTAAATCTTTCTATTAATATTTAGTGGATATTAAAATTTATAGTCTTGCGACGGTAGTTATTCTTGTCAGTGTTTCCTATAATTATGAGAAAATTATGAAAATTTGAGAGTACAAACAAATGCCCTTCCCAGAAAAACCAGCCAGAAAGCCCAGCCTACCTGAAGTTCATCGCAGCATTAAAATTCCTAACACCAAAAGCTTCTGGCGCAAGATGTTGGCTTATGGAGGGCCAGGATATTTGGTATCTGTAGGGTATATTGACCCTGGTAACTGGGCAACTGACTTAGCAGGCGGGGCTAAATTTGGTTATGCGTTGCTAACGGTGATTATGCTTTCCAACTTGATGGCGATTTTAATGCAATCTCTGTGTGTGCGGTTGGGAGTAGCAACGGGGCGAGATTTAGCGCAGGCTTGTCGAGAAAACTTCGGTCCGCGTGTTAACTTCGGGCTATGGGTACTTTGTGAGATAGCGATCGCAGCCTGTGACTTAGCGGAAGTTTTGGGAAGTGCGATCGCGCTGCAACTACTTTTTGGCATTCCCCTGAGTTGGGGCGTGTGTATCACAGCACTAGATGTAATTGTATTATTACTGCTACAAAACAAAGGCTTTCGCTATACAGAAGCTTTGGTAATCTTGTTAGTAGCAACTGTAGGCATCTGTTTCACAGCAGAAATCATTTTTTCGCGTCCTGATTTGGGCGGAGTCTTATTAGGATATGTTCCCAAAATAGAAATTGTACAAAATCCAGAAATGCTCTACATTGCTATTGGCATTTTGGGGGCAACAGTAATGCCACACAACTTGTATCTACACTCATCAATCGTGCAGACGCGAGATTGGGAATCAACATCCGAAAAGAAATGGGAAGCGATTAAGTTTGGCACAATCGATTCTACAGTTGCTTTATGTTTCGCCTTATTTATCAACTCAGCAATTTTGATTATTGCGGCGGCAACTTTTCATTTTTCTGGTAATCAGGATGTTGCAGAAATTCAAGATGCTTATAAATTGCTCTCTCCCTTATTAGGTGTAAATGCCGCCAGCGCCATTTTTGGCTTGGCATTACTTGCTTCTGGACAAAGTTCAACCCTGACTGCCACCTTAGCAGGGCAAATCGTCATGGAAGGATTTTTAAATCTGCGTCTAAAACCTTGGCTACGTAGATTATTAACTAGATTAATTGCCATTATCCCAGCATTAATTTCAATTATACTTTTGGGAGAAAAGAGTACAGGTAGCTTACTAATTTTCAGTCAAGTGATTTTGAGTTTACAGCTATCGTTTGCGGTAGTGCCTTTGGTGATGTTTACGAGTAATCGTCACTTAATGGGCGAATTTGTCAACCCTTGGTGGCTAAAAACTTTATCATGGTTAGTAGCAATTGTGATTGGTAGCTTAAATGCTTGGCTATTATTGCAAACTATTTCAATCTGGCTATTTACAAGTACTAGCTAGAATATTTATAGCGGTTCGCAGCGCTAGGATGTACACAAGCTCATTTTCAGTACAACAATTATGGTGAAAACACCCTCCCAGCCTTTGACAATTCCTCTTTTGGAAAATGGCGACAAACTCACCCGCTACGAATTTGAGCGTCGCTATAATGCCACCCCTAACCTGAAAAAAGCTGAATTAATTGAAGGGATTGTCTATATTATGCCTGCTGCTCTGCGTTTCCAAAGTCACGGTCAACCGCATGGTTGGATTATTGGTTGGTTAGTTGCTTACGAAGCTGCAACTCCTGGTGTAGCTTTGGGAGTTGAACCTACCGTCCGCTTAGACTTAGATAACGAACCTCAACCCGATGTTGTTCTGTTGATTCTACCGGAAGCAGGGGGTCAAACGCGGCTGAGTGAAGATGATTATATTGAAGGTGCGCCAGAGTTAGTTGTGGAAATTGCTGCTAGTAGTGCGGCTATCGATCTTCATGGCAAAAAACAGGCTTATCGTCGTAACGGTGTCAAAGAATATATTGTTTGGCAAGTTTTAGACCAAAAATTGACTTGGTTTTCTCTGGAACAGGGTGAATATTTGGAATTAGTACCTGATAATGAAGGCGTTTTGCAAAGTCGGGTATTTCCAGGGTTGTGGTTAGCGGCGACAGAGTTATTAGCAGGTAATATGCAGGGTGTGTTGAAGGTTTTACAAGCAGGTTTGCAGTCTGCTGAACATGGGGATTTTATCAAGAAATTAGGTAGCGATCGTTGAACAATTTCTAAATGGGGAAAGTATCTTAAGCAATTATGTTTGCACACCAAATTCTTCTGAATCTACACCCCAATTTATCCAGCGAATTGCTTCACGCGCTGAGTTCATATTCGGCGAAACTCGCAAGGCATGAATAAAGCTTGTACTAGGACAAGTCATTTTTAATAAATAAATTGGTTCTTCATCAACATCAGCATCAATTTTTAATAACGTGTATTCTTGCCAAGTATCTAATTCAATAGCTTGTAGTTCTTGGCAGATTCTAGCGTAACCAATACCCTGAATTAATACTCTCCGTAATTCGGCATTTTCTTCTGTTAAAAGCCAAGTAGCTTGCCATTGCTGAGGGGGGATTTTAGCGTACTTTTCAGGTAAGATTACGCCGTGGTAGGAGTAGAGGCTATATCCATCAGTAAATTCAATGGCGGGTTCGCCTTCAGCGTGGAGGCGATTTTCATTGTCGAAGCGCAGGTGAAGGGGGCGATCGCATACTATACAAAATTTTTCAAATGGAGAAATCCAACCACAAAACCTTGATAAAGACTGTAAAGTTTCCCATCTTTTTTTGCTGTAAGAATAATTTAATACAGAAACGTAAAAATCCACATTACAACAACGATTAGCCAAATTTTGTAAATTTAACCAGAGACGATCTCCTAAATTTATATTGATTTTAGGCTGATTTTGGAATTTATCTTCTAATACATATTCTCGTGGATTAAAATTTGGTTTAACATCAACAATACTTAATTGTCTAAGAATCTCCGTATTTTTTTGATATGAAAATTCTCTATCTTTATTAGTTAAATCTGCAATAATATAGTCGCAAACATTATTATTGAGACTTAGAATATTTATATTATTAAAATTTAAATTAGGTAGCTTTTTAAAAATTATTTTTAAACCAGCATAAGGACTTTCACAAAAAATAATTTCTGGCTGTTGTTTACCGATAGCTGTATATGTAGCTTTAACAACTTCCACCGCTTTCTCTCGATAAACTGGAATCAAAGCCTCTTGCTCAGGCGTTAACTTTTCAATCAGCGACATAACGCCAACCTTCAGGCTCGTATTCTCGCTGAATTTTCACCATCCAGTCACCTTGGGGAATAGAAATAGCTTTATGCTCCTCATGAGCTAGCAATGCCGAATCTGAAAAAACACGTAAATAGAGTGTGCCATCTTTTTCAGATAATTCTGCCTTGCCCTCAGTAATCCGATGCTTATGACCCGTAACTTCGCCTTCTGCCAAAGTTAAATGAGGTATTTTTTGTCCTTCAACCTGCTGCACAGGTAGTAAGATCACATCACCCTGACGAATTGGTTGCATAGTTCTGCTTTCCTGACATGGGTACAAATCCCACTTCGCTTTTGCTCTCAAGTTTGATTTAATTTTGGCACAAGCTTTATTAAAGTGAGGCATTGGGCATTGCTTATTCTCCTTCATCTCCCCCATTCCCCACTCCCCACTCCCCAATCCCCAGTCCCCAATCCCCAGTCCCCAATCCCCAATCCCCAAATTTAAAAACTGTAGTCGCCAATTATGCGTTAGATAAGTTAAAGATTAAAATAGCTGGAAATTCAGACCCAGCGTACCCTCATGTATCCTCTGGGACAGACTGGGCATTAAGTTCAGCGAATTTTCTCCCAAACAGGCAGTTTATGTGAGGATTAAATCACCGCCCTAAGCGTGACCTTTGATCTTGACAATTTGCAAAAATTACCTCAACTTGACTGTTTAGCTTAGTAGCTCTTCTTTTTATTGAAATTTCCATGTCAACTCTCGTCATCGTCGAAT
This sequence comes from Nostoc sp., assembly GCF_036917975.1. Lineage (GTDB taxonomy): Bacteria > Cyanobacteriota > Cyanobacteriia > Cyanobacteriales > Nostocaceae > Nostoc. The sequence continues at coordinate 123,120 of NZ_JBALEJ010000038.1, read as the reverse complement.
CTCCAACCAAAGCTCGTACCATTCGCAACTACCTGCCAGCAGGCTATCGGGTGGAGGCGTCTATGGGTCATGTGCGTGACCTACCCCAGTCGGCTAGTGAAATTCCTGCTGCCGTCAAGGGGGAATCATGGGCGCAGCTAGGGGTAAATGTGGACGCCGACTTTGAACCGGTGTATGTTGTCCCGAAAGACAAAAAGAAAATTGTTACCCAGCTCAAAGATGCCCTCAAGGATGTAGATGAACTGATTCTGGCAACGGACGAAGACCGGGAAGGTGAAAGCATTAGTTGGCATTTATACCAACTGCTGAAGCCGAAAGTTCCCACTAAGCGGATGGTGTTTCACGAAATTACCCAAGAGGCGATCAAAAAAGCTCTGAAAAACTGCCGTAATATTGATGAGCAGTTGGTTCGCGCCCAAGAAACCCGGCGGATTTTAGATCGACTTGTCGGCTATACTCTGTCTCCCCTCTTATGGAAAAAAATCGCCTGGGGATTATCTGCTGGGCGAGTGCAATCTGTAGCTGTAAGACTTTTAGTTACTAGGGAACGCCAACGCCGCGCTTTCCATGAGGGTACATACTGGGATTTGAAAGCCAGTTTGTCAAAGGAAAAAACCCCCTTTGGTGCCCAGTTGGTAACGTTGGGAGGAACTAAAATCGCTAATGGTAGCGATTTTGACGCAACGACCGGAGAAATTACCGCAGGACGTAATGTCTTGTTGCTCAACGAAGAACAAGCGGTAGCCCTCAAGGAACGCCTAACTGGGAAAACCTGGAATGTTAACGACATTGAGGAACGCCCAGTGACGCGCAAACCGTCGCCACCGTTCACAACTTCGACGTTGCAACAAGAATCTAACCGAAAACTGCGCCTCTCAGCCCGTGACACCATGCGGGTTGCCCAGAATTTGTACGAGCAAGGGTATATTACCTATATGCGGACAGATTCGGTGCATTTGTCAGATCAAGCGATCGCAGCTGCTCGCAGTTGTGTAGAAAAGCTCTACGGTCAACAATACCTTAGTCCCCAACCCCGGCAATACACCACCAAATCCAAAGGCGCACAAGAAGCGCACGAAGCAATTCGTCCAGCAGGTAGCACCTTCCGTACCCCCCAAGAAACTGCTTTGGGTGGTCGGGAACTTGCCATTTACGATTTGATTTGGAAGCGGACTGTTGCCTGTCAAATGGCTGATTCTCGGCAAACTCAAATTACCGTACAATTGCAAGTCGAGGATGCTGGATTTCGTTCTTCTGGCAAACGGATTGAATTTCCAGGATACCTACGTGCCTACGTCGAAGGCTCGGACGACCCAGAAGCAGCACTGGAAGACCAGGAAGTAATTTTGCCGAATCTGAAAGTAGGGGATCATCCGAATTGTACAGAGCTAGAAGCCGTTGGGCACGAAACTCAACCGCCAGCTAGATACACCGAAGCTTCTTTGGTGAAAACATTAGAAAGCGAAGGTATCGGTCGTCCCAGTACTTACGCCAGCATCATTGGCACAATCATCGATAAGGGTTATGCCCATTTGGTGACTAACGCCCTCATTCCCACCTTTACCGCTTTCGCCGTCACTGACTTGCTGGAAAAACATTTTCCAGACATCGTTGATCCCAGTTTTACCTCAAAGATGGAGCAAACCCTTGATGACATTGCCACAGGTGAAGCGAAATGGCTGCCCTACTTGCAGCAATTCTATCTAGGAGAGAAAGGGCTAGAAACCCTAGTTAGAGAACGGGAAAGTCAAATTGATGCCACCAAAGCTAGGACTGTAGAACTAGAGAATCTAGATGCCAAAGTCCGCATTGGAAAATATGGCCCCTACATCGAAGTCGTCAATGGTGAGGGGGTGATTACCGCCTCAATTCCCAAAGACTTGACACCAGCTGACCTCGACCCCAAACAGGTAGAAGTACTGCTGCGGCAAAAAATCACTGGCCCTGACCAGGTAGGTCGGCATCCCGAAACTGGCGAACCGATTTATGTGAAAATTGGTGCTTACGGGCCCTACGTCCAATTGGGTGATAAAACCGACGAAAACCCCAAACCGAAACAAGCCTCCTTACTTAAAGGTGTCACCCCAGAAACCGTTACCCTGGAAATGGCTGTTGGTCTGTTGGCACTACCCCGAACACTAGGAGTTCATCCCGTCACTGGCGGCAAAATCCAAGCAAGTTTGGGACGCTTTGGCCCTTATGTGGTTCATGACCAAGGTAAAGAAGGGAAAGATTACCGCTCCCTAAAAGCTGCTGATAATGTATTGGCAATTAGCCTAGAACGTGCATTGGAATTGTTATCCGAACCCAAAAAGGGACGCAGTTCCACCAACAGCAAGTCCAAGGCAGCCTTACGCGAATTGGGTACGCATCCAGAAGATGGGGAAACAATCAATATCTACGATGGACCTTATGGCCCTTACATCAAGCATGGCAAAACTAATGTAAGTATCCCAGAAGGTCAAACGGTAGAAGATATAACTTTGGCTGAGGCACTGAACTTGTTGTCAGCTAAGGCATCGACAGCGAAATCGACTCGCAAAACGACTAAATCAACGAGTTCCAAATCTAAGTCAACTACTAAGTCAACTGCTAAGTCATCAACGACGGCTGCGAAAAAAAAGAGCGCAGAAAGTTAATTGCAAGTCAAGAGTCTCAAGTCCAATCCTGAACTCTTGACCCTTGATATCCATCCTTGATAGGATACAGTTCGATAGGTTGCAAGTGTGATAGTCTAAAAGGTAAGGGAAAACACAACGCCAAATTTTAGAAGTGGCTTATGTCCCAAATGCGGGATTGTGTATCAGCCCGATTGGAAGCCAGAGGTGCGAAAATATGCTATTTTCACCTGTTAATCAAAAATTGAGGTAGTATCTCAGGAGCGGTCTGTTCATGGACTATATAGAAAAGGTGCTGGAAAAGCTTAAGGAATTAGCTCGTAGGCTAATTGAGAGCCTGTTAGGGCCAGAGGCTGAACCGGAACCGGAACTGATTCCGATTCCTGTGAACGATCGCTCACGGCGTCGCCACTAATCCCAAAGTGCTGAACTCGACTTTGCAATCCTTAAGCATTCTAGTACTGCATGGGCCAAACTTAAATTTGCTAGGACAGCGAGAGCCAGGAATTTATGGTTCTTTAACGCTAGCTGAAATTAACCGCCTGTTAGAAGAAGAAGCATTCAAGTTACAGGCGAAAGTTTTTTTTGTGCAGTCAAATCATGAAGGAATTCTGGTAGATGCAATTCATGGCGCATTAGGAGAGCATCAGGGAATTCTGATTAATGCAGGCGCATATACCCACACAAGTGTCGCCTTGCGAGATGCGATCGCTGCTGTTAACTTACCCACAGTAGAAGTGCATCTGAGTAACATTTACCGCCGGGAAGATTTTCGCCATCATTCGTACATCGCCCCAGTTGCGATCGGACAAATAAGTGGTTTTGGCGTTCAAAGTTACCTGTTGGGCTTACAAGCTTTGGTAAATCATTTGAGAAAGGATGAAAGATGAATCAGTTATAGACTTTAGACTTTAGATGAAGTTCTAAAATCTAAAATCTAAAATCCAAAATTGTATGCGTTACTCTCCTATTAGTCGGTTTAAAGGTACTTTACTCGGAGCGTTTCTAGGGGAAAGTTTAACTTGTGGTGGTGGAATCCAATTTCAGAGTTGCCTAGATTTGGGCAAAATGGCGGTTATTGGTACTCAGAGTTTAATTACATTGGGTAGATTAGATTTAGATGATTGGATAAGGCGTCAGCAAGAAGAATCGCTTCATTTAGCTGCAACTGATGAGATATCGGTAAAAATAATTATTGCCACACTACCAGTAGCACTCTTTTTTCACGAAAATCCAATTAAACTGCGTCAAAACTTGCTACGTGTACTAAACATCTGGGAAGATGACCCAGTAGTAAGAGATGGAACACTCGCAGTTGCTTATGCGATCGCTCTTGCCCTAACGGAAAAACTCGACCCCCTAACCCTTATTCCACAAATAATTGCTTTTATCGGAGAAACACCGACATCAATACCAAAAAAATTATTAAGAGTCCAGAATTTATTAGAACAAGGGGTGGGATTGTCAAGGGTACAAGCTGAGTTTGCGAGGGAAGAAAAACTCAGTAATACTATTGCAATGGCATTTTACTGCTTTTTGAGTACCTTGGAAGACTTTCGCCTTGCAGTTTTGCAGGCAACTTACAATGATAATTCTCAAGTGCAAGATGCTACGCTTATAAGCTCAAAGGCTACAGGTGCAATTACTGGTGCTTTATCAGGAGCATATAATGGTATCGGTGGAATTCCTGTAAATTGGCAAGTCTTGCTCTTGCAGAGTAACTCTCCAGTATGGGGACTAACTAGTTTTTCCCAAATGTTAAAATTGACTGATGCATTTGTGGCGGTGTGGTCGGGAGTGTATGATCTTACCTTAAATCCAAGGGAGTTAGCAGAGGAGGGATGTGAGGCGGCTCTGCTTTCTGTTTACGCAGCTCCTCGCGTTATTCGGTTGCGTTAATCTCAATTAAATCCCTTTTTAAAAGTAGGCAAACTGATGCCACAGTGTATTAGTCTCATATACTAGGATTTTTCCGCAAACCTCGGACTGATTCTGTAGCTAGCTATTGTGGCAAATCGGCAGTAAAAAAGCCCCGCCACCGTAGTTACAGTAGCCGCAGAGTAAACTTTCCTGATGATTGTCTTTTTTTGAGCCATCAAAGTCGGCAATTGCAGGCAGAGATTAATGAAAATGCAGCAATTTTTGCAGTTCTTGAACCAGCAATTGATTCACTGGCGGCGACAGTATACAGCACTACGCCGTAAGGGAAAGTTAATGAGAAGTCCCAAAGCTAAAACCCATAGAAGGGAACTTCTCAGGACTATGCTCAAGAATATACTCCTGTTTTTATCAAAAACCAATCACAAAAGCGTAGGCGTAGCCCGCCGTAGGCATCGCAGAAAACAAGAACGATCGCTAAAACCAAAGGCAAAATCGGTCAAAACTCAGAGCAGTATTTATGCAGTCGGTTTAGATTGGGCATATCAACAGCGTTACTCGGTAATTTTGGCGATCGCGATCGTATCTCTAACAGGCGTTATTGGAAATAAATTATACAATCAGACGCAACTCCAAGTTGGAAATCCCGCGCCCCAGACAATTACAGCCCCTTACACAGCTAATATCGAAAATCAGAAAAAAACAGAAGCCAAGCGCAAAGCCGTTAGTGAAAGCTCCTTACAGATGTTGATGCTTGATGCGCGAGTGAATGAAGAAATTAATAAAAATTTGCAACAACTCCTAGATGATGGCAACGAAATTCGCGCCGTTGCTGGAGCTTTTCCTTTTCTTAATTCCGTAATTTTATCCATTTCTACCCAGCGTTATCTCCGCTCTTGTCCTGAATCGGAATGGCAAGCACTATTATTGACTGTAGAAAATAGTAAAAATCCGCAGAAGAAACCAAAAGGACAAACTACCGCCTCATCTAATCAGGAACGCCAGCCGCGCACAACACCCAAATCTGATTCACAGAGTCCAAAAAAGACAGAACCAACTGATTTTTCTCAAAATACTGACTTTACTCAAGCCGTAGCAGAACTAGAATCTTACCGTCTCATAACTTCTGAGAAAAACTTATCCTTACTAATTGCCTTAATTTCCCAAGCACGCCAAAGATACACCCAAGCCACTGCCAAACTTTTACAGTTAGAGAGTGTTAAGCCAGAAGCAGTATACGAAGAATCCCTGCTTTTAGATTTGTTAGATGTGGAGTGGAAAAAAACCCAAACGGGAATTCATCAAATTACAGAGCGGATTCTTGCCCAAGGCATCCCACAAGGACTACCAAAAAATATCTTACAAGATGCGGTGAGTTTACAATTGCAGACCTTTGTACCAGAAGACGCCGAAACTTTGGCAAAGAACGTGTTGTTAGCTGTACTCAAGCCGAATCTACAAAATGATGAAGAACAAACAAGAGAAAACGCTCAAAAGGCTGCTGCTGGTGTGCCCCCGGTGATGGAGAAGGTACACTCTGGTGAGGTAATTGTCAAAAAAGGAGCGCAGATTACTGCATGGAACTTTGAGGTGCTGGAGCATTATCACCTGATTCGTCGGGAGATAAAATGGCAAGAATTGCTGAAGTTAGGAAGCGTGATTGCGATCGCCATTAGCATTTTTGTCTGGGTAGAACGGCATATCGATTACGAATTGCGACAACGCGATCGCTTGTTAGTGTTACTGCTAACTCTGAGTGTACCAGGAGCGATCGCGATCGGATTGCCCTATACTACCTGGAGTGCCCTTGGTTTGTTGTTGGGAAGCTTCTACGGCTCTACTTTGGCGCTGACAGTTGTCGGACTGTTGTTGCCGATCTTAGGCATGAGCTTGGAGATGAGCAAGGCTGCCCTTTTAGCTGGTGTTGGGGGAGGAATATTAGGTAGTTACATCGCTCAACGATTGCGATCGCGTGAAGAATTGGCCTTATTAGGTGTGGCGATCGCTTTAACTCAAGGCGGTATTTATCTGGTTGTTAAAATCTTAATTGGTCAAGCATTTGGTTCAACCTGGTATATCGTCCTCCAAGAAGCCGGATTGTTTGCTTTATCCGGTTTAGGCTGGAGTATTGTCGCCTTGGGCTTGAGTCCTTATCTAGAAAAAGTTTTTGATTTAGTTACCCCAATCCGCCTAGCAGAGTTGGCGAATCCTAACCGCCCTTTATTAAAACGACTTGCTACCGAAACTCCGGGAACTTTTCAACATACCCTGCTTGTGGCTACCCTTGCGGAAGCTGCTGCCAAAGAACTAGGATGCAATGTTGAATTGGTCAGGGCCGGAACATTATATCACGATATTGGTAAAATGCACGACCCCCTTGGCTTTATTGAAAATCAAATGGGCGGGCCGAATAAACATGATACTGAGATTAAAGACCCTTGGAAGAGTGCAGAAATTATTAAAAAGCACGTAACCGAAGGGTTGGTGATGGCACGTAAACACCTTTTACCGACAGCGATTCAAGCTTTTATTCCAGAGCATCAGGGAACGATGCTGATTGCCTATTTTCATCACCAAGCCCAGCAAATGGCTCAGGAAAATCCGAGTTTAATAGTAGACGACGCAGATTTTCGCTATGATGGGCCGATTCCGCAATCACGGGAAACAGGAATTGTTATGTTAGCAGATTCTTGTGAAGCCGCGCTGCGATCGCTGCAAGTATCGGCTAAATCTCCGGGAAAGAAGCCATTGCTTAAAGATGTCTCTACCGAACAAGCTTTAACAATGTTAAATAACATCTTGCGTGCCAAATGGCAAGACAATCAACTCGTAGATTCGGGACTAACACGGGAAGAAATGTCACAAATTGCTGAAATATTTGTGGAAGTTTGGCAGCAATTTCATCACAAACGCATTGCTTATCCCAAGTTTAAGGCTAGTGGTGCTGCGCTTAATTCTTAATGCGGATAAGTAGATAAACAAAATTAATTACACAATGGCATTGTGTAATTAATTCTGCACACTTACTTAACGTGAGTTCGACGAACCTCTCCCTGCCTTGAACTGAAGTTCAAGTCTGTCCCTCTCCGACTCGGAGAGGGACGGTTTTGCGTAGTAAACCTTCTTAGAGGTTTTTTGATTGAGCAAATTGGGTAGATATTATATGAGCAATCGAATTCACGTTTACTTAGGGGCAATACGCTTGGGTTAAGGCTAGCACTCTTTGTCAATTTTAACGAACCACAGAGGCGCAGAGGACACAGAGAGAGGAAAGAGAAGGAAAAAATTGCTTAACTGAACTGTATTGTACTTAGGGGTTGCTGAATAAACAGAAAACCTTGATAAATCAATGCCTTGAGTGGGATAAAAGGTGAATAAGGTGCGAGGAAAAAGACTTGATATCACAAAAAATCAATCACTTTTTCGGATTCAAGAGATTTAGGGGTAGCTTGTAATTCCCCTTCTGCCTCTTACCTACTTAGACGAGTCATTTCAAACAATTGCTGGGCATTATTTCCTAAAAAAGCATCAAAAAGTACCTGCTTTCCAGATTCCACTTCTACTAGATAGCGCTGGGCAATTTCATAATAGGCGTAAGTCCAAGGAATCTGAATTTCTGCACCACTGTTATCATCTAATACCGTCACCATTTCTGTGACTGCTTGAGTTGCAGTTTGCCGCAAACCACAAGTAATATTTCCCTCTATCTCTGCTTTCATTGGTACACCCAGGTTAGCTAAAGCACTGGCGGTAGTATCAATATCTGGATATTCTGGAGTATTCTGCCCGTTGACATAGCCTGTGAAATGGTTGACAGCATAACCGTGTAGCAACACCCAAGCCCCATATTGAGTAACCTGATTCACCTCTTCGACAAAAGAACGCTGGGGAAGTTGCCAAGGGCGGGTAAAGACTTGCTGGAGTTCTTTGGCGATGGTTTCAATATTCCTGTCTTTTTGTAGAATAATCAGGGGTGAGGTTAGTTCCTTTGGGATTGAATATACTGTTTTAGAGATGAGTTGGGCAATATTAGCAGGCAATTCATCGACAATCAACTCGCTGATAAACAGCTTGGGTAAGTTAAATTCCTCTTGCTGTGGATGACGATAATGACGAGCGTACAAATGAGTTTGAGCAAAAGTATACTCTCCAGCCGCCACGTAACCTAAAGCTTCTGCAAGTTGTCCAAGGTAGTCAATTCCCAAGTTAACTTGACCCTGTGGAGTATCTACTAATAAACGCAATGACCGAAAAGCAATGTGGTCGTTGGCGACAGTCCCACCCGCAGCAGTAATCATTTGTTGGTAGGTACGGGCATAATTTACCCTGGCGCTGTATTCTTGCCAAAGTAATTTCCATAAATTCAGGGTTATTTCGGGTTTCATAATGAACTGGGGATTGGGGATTGGGGACTGGGGATTGGGGATTGGGGATTGGAAATTGGGGATTGGAAATTGGGGATTGGGAATTGGGAATTGGAAATTGGGGATTGGGAATTGGGAATTGGGGATTGGGAATTAGAGATTGGATTAAGTATTAAGGTTCAACTAATTTTTTTCAGTCCCCAGTCCCCAGTCCCCAGTCCCCAATCCCCAATCCCTATAATTTTTTAATAACTTAAAATCTCGCTGATAATCTCAAGGGCTATCTGAATTTGGTCGCTGTCGATAACTAGAGGGGGACAGAAACGAATTGCGGCTTTACCGCAACCTAGTAATAATAAACCGCGTAAAAAAGCTTCTTGGATAATGCGATCGCGTAATTTATGATCGAGATTACCCACTTCATCCAATAAATCCACCGCTACCATCAAACCCTTACCTCGTGGCGGCGATACTCTGGGAAATCTTTGATGCAACTTGGTCAGACTAGCTTGTAATAATTCGCCCATCTGGGTAGCGTTTGCCATCAAACCACTTTCCAAGAGTCGCAGTGTGGCAATACCAGCAGCACAAGCTACAGGATTACCACCAAATGTAGTAGCGTGAGAACCGGGAGGCCAAGTCATTAACTCTGGTCTGGCAAGTATCGCTCCCAAGGGCATACCACTGGCGATACCTTTAGCTGTGGTAATGATATCAGGCATCACACCCCAATGCTCGATCGCAAATAAGCGACCAGTCCGCCCCATCCCCGCTTGTACTTCATCCACTACCATCAGAATACCGTGGCGATCGCATATCTCCCGAATCCGTTTTAAAAAACCATCTTCGGGTACGATATATCCACCTTCTCCTTGAATCGGTTCGACGATGATCGCTGCTACTTCTTGCGGTGGTAAAATTGTCGTAAATAGCTGTTGTTCCAAGTAATCTAAACTAGCGTGAGTGCCGTAGGGAATATGAGTTACCCCAGGAACTAAAGGCCCAAAATTAGCTCGTTGCACTGCTTTGGAACCAGTAAGAGACATTGCCCCATAAGTGCGTCCGTGAAATGCACCTAAGAATGCCACAATTAGCGATCGCTTGGTGTAATATCTAGCTAGCTTAATTGCTCCTTCGTTGGATTCTGCCCCAGAATTGCTAAAAAATATCTTTGCGGGAAACACACCATTACTCTGTGGCTGGGGAAAAGGGGCGCGCATCGCTAATTGTTCCGCTAGTTCTACCATCGGCTCATAATAAAAATCTGTCCCTGACATGTGCAACAGACGCGCCGATTGTTCTTGAATTGCCTTGACAACTTCTGGGTGAGCGTGTCCGGTGGCGGTAACGGCAATACCTGCGGTCATATCTAGAAATACGTTGCCATCCACATCTTCTAGCATACAGCCCTGACCGCGAGATACAACTAACGGGTAATCGCGGGTATAAGAAGGAGAAGTTACGGCGCGATCGCGTTGTACAATTGCTTGAGCGCGAGGCCCAGGTAAAACAGTTATTAAATGGGGTATACGAGGTAAATTTAGGTTAATAGGAATACTTAACATATTTTTTTCGGGATTTTTAAAGATTACTGATAATTAAACGCTAAAGTATTGATTGCTTACAGTAACATTTGATTCCATTGCTGTAAGAATTACGCATTTACCGAAAAATCAGAGTATACGTCAGCGACTCAGGAAAAATACAGCTAATTTTCCCTGAATCCTCAGAAGTATTTCACAAAAAAGCTTGACATTAAGCCCTTTCGTATTGTTTAACCGACTACCGTGGGTTTAAATCCCCCAGTTCAATAACTGGCAAGTTTTGGGTCGGGGTCTAAATCCCCGTCACAAAACTTAATTACGAATTACGAATTACGAATTACGAATTATTTAAGACTCTTGCCCGTTTTTATAACACAACTTTTAGAAAATATTAGATATCTGGTGAAAATGAATGTAGAGACGTAGCAGTGCTACGTCTCTACAAGGATTCTGGATAACGCATATTTAATTTCTGGAGATGTCTATTCCCCATTCCCTCTATGGAAACCACCAGCCTCTACCATTGCCGTAAAACTGAAACCGTCCAAAGCCAAGAAATTGACCGTGAGATTTTTCACCCACAGGGAATGCTGTAACACCTAATAAGTAGACACCAGAAAAGCTGGGATTACTCACAGGGCGGAGGGCGATGGTAATTGTCTGTCCTGGAGTTACAGGTGGGTCAAAGTTTACAGAAACCGTACGTGTGTCGCGGTCGTTTGTGACTGGGCCTAGTTTCAGTTGCGTTTCTTTGCGATCGCGTGTGCCGACAAATGCGCGGGTATCATCAAGATTGTAGCGGATGTTTTCCGATCCTTCTTTTTGTGCGATCGTTACCTTCTGGAGTGATTCTCCAGCATTTTCCGGCACATCGATAGTGAAATAGTAAGTTGCGCCCCAAAAATTCACCTCTTTGTAAGTAGTTGTCGCGTTAACAAGTTTTGGCGGTTGCACGAAATAGACTAGGCCATCTCTAAGCTGCACAGCTTGAGTCACCGGAAGTGTAACTTCTCCAATGCCTATTGCTAACGAGAGTGTTATTCCAAACAAAGTTGCAACGCGCATGATTTTCAGATATAAAAACGCACTTACTTTGATTCTAGTTCCTTGGGAATCAGTGATTTCGGAATAATAGAAGCTTGTTTTTCCCCAACCGAAGATTTCGTATACCACCAAGCCCAAGCAATTAAAACAGCTTGAAAGGGAAGTCTAACTACGTGTACCCAAGGTGAGTTTGGTATATGTTCTAGCTGAATGTGATTAACCGCCATATTGATATTGGCAGGGAAAACCGCAATAAAAAGAGCAATAAGTCCCCAAGCAGCAGCTTGACTCACAGGCGGAACTAATAACCCAATACCACCCAAAATCTCATAAAAGCCACTGAGATAAACTAATCCTAAGTGGTAAGGAAGTTGTGGCGGCATAATTTTGACATAAGGTTCTGGAATCACAAAGTGTGTCACTCCAACCACAATGATGGATATAGCAAGGATGACACGTAATATTTCCTTATACTTCTTCATGGTTTTTGCCTTATTATATACTTACCCTCATTACCTCAGTTTGACTGACGGATGTTAATCTGCAATAAAAATTTTCTTAACTAGTTTCAATCCCTAATAGGGATTTAGGTCAATTGCAATAATGCGCCCATCTTTTTAAAGAAGGCGAATATTACGGTTTCAATCCCTAATAGGGATTTAGGTCAATTGCAATTAGATAACTTGAGGTCGATGATATTCAGGGCGAATTGTTTCAATCCCTAATAGGGATTTAGGTCAATTGCAATTAATCCGTCAGCAGCGTAGTCCCCAATGCCCAATGTTTCAATCCCTAATAGGGATTTAGGTCAATTGCAATATGTGCAAGCGGCGGCGCTTGTGGAAGCGGAAAGCAATGCGTTGTTTCAATCCCTAATAGGGATTTAGGTCAATTGCAATTTCATCAGAGATGAAAAGCGCACGAACTTTGAAACTAGGATGAATTTCAGGTTTCAATCCCTAATAGGGATTTAGGTCAATTGCAATCTCGTGGGGGCTTCCGATCCATAATCGCAACTTTATGTTTCAATCCCTAATAGGGATTTAGGTCAATTGCAATAAACCCGTATACAGGTTTAATATATCAATAGGATGTTTCAATCCCTAATAGGGATTTAGGTCAATTGCAATTAAAGGTAATAGTAAAAAGCCCTGTCACTTCGTTGTTTCAATCCCTAATAGGGATTTAGGTCAATTGCAATCTTTTAATCAAGAAGCTACAGGCATACCATTACGTTTCAATCCCTAATAGGGATTTAGGTCAATTGCAATCTACTTGAGCCTGGTACTGGGGCTGCGCTGCTATTTGTTTCAATCCCTAATAGGGATTTAGGTCAATTGCAATGTTGCAGCGCACTAATTGCCGTGGAAACTGCCGAGATGCCGGTTTCAATCCCTAATAGGGATTTAGGTCAATTGCAATTCGCCAAAAAACAATTACACTCTAGCTTCGTAGCTGTTTCAATCCCTAATAGGGATTTAGGTCAATTGCAATACTTACGCTTTGAGGTGTATCTTCGGCATAAAGTGTTTCAATCCCTAATAGGGATTTAGGTCAATTGCAATCAAAAAACAATTACACTCTAGCTTCGTGGGACACGTTTCAATCCCTAATAGGGATTTAGGTCAATTGCAATTTAACAAAGAAGGGGATGAAATTAATATTAGTCAGTTTCAATCCCTAATAGGGATTTAGGTCAATTGCAATCTCAAGCCAGTAAACGCGGTAAGTAAATTATCATGTTTCAATCCCTAATAGGGATTTAGGTCAATTGCAATATTACACTCTAGCTTCGTAGCCGTCGACAGCGGTTTCAATCCCTAATAGGGATTTAGGTCAATTGCAATCCGTTTGCGAACTGTTCTAGAAACGGTATCCACCGTGTCGACAGCGGTTTCAATCCCTAATAGGGATTTAGGTCAATTGCAATCAGAACTTGAAAATACATCATCGCTCGCCAATGTGTTTCAATCCCTAATAGGGATTTAGGTCAATTGCAATTTAAAAAAGAAGCTTTGTAATACCTGTGTGGTAGTTTCAATCCCTAATAGGGATTTAGGTCAATTGCAATACTCTAATTCTTGTCCTTCGCGTTGAATTCCTTCTGTTTCAATCCCTAATAGGGATTTAGGTCAATTGCAATCATAGACTTAAACCCTGGCAGCAACAACTCTAATTCTCGTTTCAATCCCTAATAGGGATTTAGGTCAATTGCAATCTACCACCAAGGCTACCCTCAAACGAGATTTCACCGTTTCAATCCCTAATAGGGATTTAGGTCAATTGCAATCGCTGGAAGCTGAAAGCAATGCTGTATTTGGTTTTCAAGGTACGGTTGCGCGAGTAGGCAAATCATAACACAGAGAATAGTCATAGCATAAGATGCAAATCGCTGAAACGCAGTCCCTATAAGGTGCGCGGATGGTTTAAAGGTATGATTGCCCTCAAAGCCTTGTATAGATGGAGCGTACAGCCTTTTTTGCTCCTTCTCATTTTGTACACCTACCCATCCGCGCATAAGGCAAGGAAATTAGTCTAATTAGCGATCGCTACTACCATTAAAATAAGCGATCGCCTGACACTTGCATACCTTAATTTACCAAGTCAGGGAATACCTCTTGCACAGCCGGATGTACTAATTGATGATTCTGCACATTCACACCCTTAGCTAAGGCTGGGTTAACTTCCAGTGCCTTAATTCCCAAATTCGCTAACTGGACAACATAAGGTAATGTACTATTATTGAGTGCCTGAGTTGCTGTCCAAGGTACTGCACCTGGCATATTGGGAACGCCATAATGCACCACACCCTCTTCAACGTATACCGGATTTGTATGTGATGTGGGGTGTAAGGTTTCTATGCAGCCGCCTTGGTCAACAGCTACGTCAACTATTACTGAACCAGGACGCATTTGTTTGACCAATTCACGAGATACTAATATTGGCGCTCTACGTCCTAACACTAAAACTGCACCGATGAGCAAATCGGCTTCTTTGACTGCGGCTTCAATATGAGCAGAGTTGCTATAAATCAATTCGACTCTAGAGCCAAAGAGAGTTTCTAAGTAAGATAAGCGTTCAACACTCACATCTAAAATCTGCACGATCGCACCCACGCCCACAGCAATTTTAGCTGCTTCTGTGCCGACAACGCCGCCACCTAAAATTACTACTTTGCCCGGTTGCACTCCAGGAACACCGCCTAAAAGTACACCTCTACCACCTTGCTGACGTTCTAAGAATCTGGCTCCAAATTGTACTGCTAACCGACCGGCAATTACGCTCATGGGAGTGAGCAAGGGTAATCTGTTAGCGCCTGGTTGTTCTACGGTTTCGTAAGCGATCGCAGTTGTGCCACAATCAATTAAATGCTCTGTCAACTTGCGATCGGCTGCTAAGTGTAAATAAGTAAATAATATCTGCCCTTTCTGCAAAAAATTATACTCAGATGTCAGAGGCTCTTTAACTTTAACAACCAATTCCCGATTCCAAGCCGTTTCTGATGTGGGGACAATTTCGGCTCCAGCACTTCTGTAGTCATCATCGGAGAATCCAGCACCATTACCTGCTTGTGTCTGCACAAAGATGCTATGACCACTTTCTCGCAGCACCCGCACACTAGAAGGACTTAATCCTACCCGAAACTCTTGATCTTTATTTTCCTTAGGAACACCAATTTCCATATATCGCCTCTGATAATTTTTTTTGTTTAACTGTAGCCTGCCAATTTCAACCTTGCTACTTTCCTATTGGCGCTGACCTATTACAGATAGCTGCATTAGAGATCATTAATCTGTGTTCTAAGTTTCTCAATTAAATTTGAGTAGCCCCAAACTCTTATCCCAATACGGTTCAGTTAGCGCCAAAAACCCCTCAGATGCGTAGGTTAGGTGGAGGAACGAAACCCAACATTTTCGCGGGTTTGTTGGGTTTCACTTCGTTCCACCCAACCTACGATTATCCTTAACTGAACCGTATTGACTCTTATCCTTGACTATTGCCCCAGTATTTATACAATATATAAAGAATAGTAACGATTTATTAAAAGAGCGATTGTATAGCTCCCGACTAGGAAGCTTTTGCTGAATTTCTCAAGTCATCTTGGCATTCAAGCACTGCAATCGGTCTTATAAGCGACCAAGTGTAGGATAAAAACCCCCACTTTCCTCGACTTCTGCCAGAAGTCTGATATCAATTCCCGTTTGCCGAAAAAAGGTTTCTAAAAAAAATGACACAGACACAACCAACAATTACACCTAAACTAGAAGAGCCTAAGTTTGGCTTTAACGAATATGCCGAACGCTTGAATGGTCGAGCGGCAATGATTGGCTTCGCTTTGCTGCTGGTGATTGAATATACAAGCAATCAAGGGGTGTTATCATGGCTGGGTCTAAAGTAGTGCCATCAACAAGCACAATTTTGAAGTTGTAAGCTAGTGGTCTGTCAAGAACTAATTGACGGATAAGTTCTCTGTAGAGAAGGCGATTTATCGCGTCTCTCTAACCGCCAAAATGAATTTGACAGACCACTAGTACCGCAAGGCGGAATTCAAAATTCAAAATTAATACAGCGTAAGCGTTTCATTGATTTTGAATAGGTGGTTTATTTACGCCGTGCTGTACTAGATACTTTAATTAGACTTATTCATAAATAATTGCCCTAAAATGTAAGCAAGAGAGGAATCGAAATACCTATTTTTGATTTAAATATCATAGACTTGCAACTAGCTGATGCAAGGCGATTAATGAGTAAACTTCCTCCCCTACTAAAGAAAATCATAAATTAGTGTCTGCCTTGGATGAGAAAGGCAAATTACGGGTGAGGTATTCTTGGTAAATATACACAAAAGGTGAACAGGAACCAACCAAGCTGTGATGAATGCTGTATTACCTCGTTTTTTGAAGTCAACCTACCGAAAAGAGCCAATAATCAGTGTATTAATGACGATGGGCGTTATGGATGCTCTGATTGGCGGATTGAATGATAGCTGGTCGTTGTTTGCTTTTGGTTTGGGAACGGCAGGGATAGCGCTAGGCTTTAAGTTGTGGCGTTTCCAGCAGCGTCGTCCCTTACCAGAGGAACCTGTAGTGCAACATTATTTGCCCTCTCGTTCTTCTTCTAGTACGCCTTTACCAATGTTAAGCGTTTCTAAGAAAAAACCGCCTCTTTAAGGATGTGCAGAGTTATTAAGTAATAGCTCTGCAAAATTAATTTGGGTAACTGTATCTATAAAAGTGAGGAAAAACAGTGAGTAGTGAGGGAAGAGGTGGCGGTAATTTTCTGCGGCCGTATATTATCTTGGCATTTATGGCAGCTGTTGCCCTTCCAGTGACTATCTGGAAAGGGTTTTACATTCATCAGGCTCATGCTGCCATTGAAGTAACGCCAAACTCCCAAGCTACTAGCAACTTTGCTAATGCCCAATTGCTTTACACACTTAGAGGACATAACGGAACCGTCAAATCCCTCGCTTTCAGTCCAGATAGCAGAATTCTTGCGAGTGGAGGTGCAGAAAACGAGGGTATAATTCTTCTGTGGAATACAACAAACGGCAAAAAGTTAGGGGATATTAACAAAGCACACAAAGCCGCCATAGAATCTTTAGTGATTTCGCCAGATGGTCAAACCCTCGCTAGCTGTAGTGATGACAACACAATTAACCTCTGGAGCCTGAAAAATTTTAAATTTAGCCGCTCTTTTGTTGGACATACCAGTAACGTATTATCTTTAGCGGTGTCTCCTGATAGTAAAATTCTCATCAGTGGAGCTTTGGATGGGATTCGTCTCTGGGATTTGCTACAGCAGCGCCCTCTAGGGACTCTAGTCAGCTTTGATAATTTGATTTATACCGTGGCTATTAGTCCTGATGGGCAGACCTTGGCTAGTGGTGATAATAAGGGTGTAATCAAGCTGTGGAATTTGAGTACTGGTAAATTAATCCGTGAATCAGTAGCTCATTCTAATGCTGTTAGCGCTGTTATCTTTACGCCAGATGGAGAAACATTAGTTAGTGCTAGCCGCGATCGCACCATAAAACAGTGGAATATTAATACTGGAGAATTAGTCCGCACCTTCACAGGACATAATAACTGGGTAAATGCGATCGCCATTAATCCCGATGGACAAACCCTTGCTAGTGCCGGCAGAGACGGGATTAAATTGTGGAATTTAACTACAGGCGAGTTAATAAATACCCTGAGTGGACATACAGACTGGGTAAGTGCGATCGCTTTTAGTCCAAATGGTAAAATTCTTGCCAGTGGTGGATTTGATCGACAAATCAAGATTTGGGGGATTCCAATAAAACGTAAATAATTGCGAACACCAGATACCCGACTTCTTAAAGAATTTGAGGAACTGAATGCCGTGTGGTGGAAAATGCGTAGTTTACCGCCGTAAGCATCGCGTTATAGTAGTACAAAGCTGATAAATATTATGAATATTGAGCAAGCAGTTTTGGAAAAATTGCGCCAACTACCTATAGATAGACAGCAAGAGTTATTGAATTTTGCAGAGTTTTTGTATCAAAAAAATACTCCTAAAACTCCCTTACATAGCGTCAAAGGGTTATGTGCTGATTTAGCATCAGAATTCAGAATTCAGAATACTCTACCCATAAAGGGATAGAGTTTTAAGGCGAGAATATTTTAATTTTTTTCGCCTACCAGGGGCGAGGTTTTAACCAATATTCATTACCCACTCATACAGAATTCATACTGAATTCTGACCGGAGGCGGAGCGTCTCCGGCTCCGCTCCTGAGTTCTGAATTCTTCTTATAAAAAAATACTCAACTACTTCGTGGGCATCTTGCCTGCCCATATACAAAGGCGGGCAAGATGCCCACCCTACAAGATTGGGTAATTTATTTGTAGGAAGTCCCTAGCGTGTCGCAGACAAGATTTGTTTGCGCCAGGAGAGAAGAGCATCTCTCAGTTTTAGTGATTACCGTTCAGGTTTCTAGCCTGATAGTGATTTTTAGATTGTTGGCTAAAATTTGGTCTTGCCTTTTTATAGTTGTTATAGTAAACAATCAATCAAGGATCAGATCAAATTTTGCCAAAACAAGCCAAAATCAATGATGGTCGCAACCAAGAGCGATGTCTACGACGGGCTACACCTACCCCAAATGTTGCATAACTGTGAATACTTGATGAAAATAGAGCCGAGCTAATATCTAATCCAGGAAATTACTGTAAGTATAAACATAGGGAATTTCAAATCATCTATGCAGCTACTTGCCCTCTAGAACGGAACAAATTCTGAACTTAGACAATCTTAGAAATGGTCATCGTCAGTAAATGCACTCAGGTAAAAATCACTATCTTGGCTTAAGCAAAGGTTTGTAGCGCTGAAGCGCAATTTCAAACATTAGATAACTTGCTACTTAAATAATGTTTAATTTTCCCGAACTGCTTTTGATCCCCATTTCGATAGAATGACTAGGCAGAACCCTAAAACTAAAAACCGCTTTTGACTGCGACACCCATGAATGAACTGAACAATGGTTTTACGCTATTTCTAAGTCTGCTAGTCGAGGCGATGCCTTTTTTGCTTCTTGGGGTTTTATTCTCCAGTTTGCTGCTGTTTTTTGTTGATGAGCGCAAACTCGTAGAAAAAATGCCCACAAATCCGCTATTGGGTGCTTTAGTTGGCAGCATGATCGGCTTTTTATTTCCGGTGTGTGAGTGCGGGAATGTACCGGTAGCGCGGCGGTTCCTGATTCAGGGAGTACCCACACCAGTGGCAATTGGTTTTTTGCTAGCAGCACCAACAATTAACCCAATTGTAATTTGGTCAACTTGGACAGCATTTCGAGATCAGCCAGAAATAGTAGTCTTACGAGTCGTGTTTTCTCTAGCAATTGCCACAATTATCGGGTATGTTTTCAGTTTTCAAAAGGACTTAAATCCGATAATTCAGCCTGCGATCGCTCGTTATATGAAGTTTAACCCACCAGCACCGCCTGAAACCAAGCGCCGTGGTAAGCGTTACCAAGCACAAGAGGAAGCAACAATACCGAATATCTTACAATCTGGGACTTATATCTTAGGAGGAAAAGCAGGTACACCACTGCGGATAGATGCTAATTTAGTACCGCCTACCTCAGCGTCTACTACCAATAAACCCTTGGCAGCGAAACTGCGTCTAGTGGTGGATAATAGCATCCAAGAATTCCGAGAACTCGGCGGCGTCATGGTTGTAGGAAGTGCGATCGCGGCTGCCATTCAAGTCCTCGCTCCCCGTGAATTAATTCTCAGTTTGGGTGCTGGCCCCATTATCTCAATTGTGGTAATGCTGATATTAGCAGTAGTGGTGTCAATTTGTTCTACAGTTGATTCTTTCTTCGCCCTATCTTTTGCCTCAACCTTTAGCAGTGGTTCATTGTTGGCATTTCTAGTGTTTGGGCCAATGATTGACATCAAAGGTATTGGTTTGATGTTATCCATTTTTAAACCCAAAACGGTCTTTTACTTATTTGCGTTAGCAGCACAATTAACATTTGTGTTCACCCTTTTCCTGAACTTGCACGTCTTTTAAAAAATTATTTGTCATTTGTCCTTTGCTAATGACCAATGACTAATGACCAATGACTAATGACTAATGACTAACAAAACCCCCAAATCTAAAATCCCAAATCTGTTACTCCCTTGGCTGGATGCTATAGCAATTACAGCTTGGGGCACTTTGATGTTGAGATATTGGTTAACTAACAAGCTGAACCTGTTGATTCACCCAAATTACATTTGGTTCGTGGTCGTGACTGGTATCAGCTTGATTATTATTGGTTTCTTCAAGATGCAGGAACTTTGGCAACATCGTCGCCGTGATGTGACACCAAACACCCCGCATATTAGTTTATTTCCCCCAGGTTGGGGCAGTACTTTATTGTTGACTACGGCGATTCTAGGTTTTATCATTACACCGCAAGTTTTTGCTAGTGACAAAGCACTCCAAAGAGGTATAACGACTGATTCATTGGGAAGCACACGTGTTAAACCCCAAGCCTTTCGCGCTACCGTTCGCCCAGAGGAGCGATCGCTTGTAGATTGGGTGCGTACTGTCAATGTCTATCCAGAGCCAGATACATATACAGGACAAAAAGTCAAAGTACAGGGGTTTGTCATCCACCCGCCAGATATAGGAAAAGAATATTTGTTCTTAGCACGATTTGTCTTAACTTGCTGTGCAGCAGATGCTTACCCTGTGGGATTGCCCGTCAAACTACAAAATAATCAAGAGGCTTATGCCGCCGATACCTGGCTGGAAGTCGAAGGACAAATGGTGACAGAAAATTTGTCAGGTAAACGCCAACTTACCATTGCTGCCACCTCCCTCAAAAATATTCCTCAACCCCAAAATCCTTATAGTTATTAGTTATTTGTTGATGACAAATGACAAATGACAAATGACAAATGACTAATAACCAATGACTAAATCTAAAATATTTATTCAACCACTAGATCGGATTGCGATCGCACTAATGCTACTGCTGAGTGTGCTGATTGGGTTAATCATCTTGCAAGGTGATGTGGTAACTGCTCGTGTCCGGGATTTTACCTGGCAAAATCAACAAATTGGGGCAGAAGATAACTCTTTCACCCTCACCTTCAGCCGCCCAATGGAAATCAAAAGCGTCGAGGATAACTTGAAAATTGAGCCACCCCTCGCAGGTAAATTCAGTTGGGCTGGGCGGCGGATGGTTTATACACTGGTAGCACCAGCACCTTATGGCACGAATTATAAAGTGCAGTTACAAGGAGCCAAAGATAAGTTTGCCCTGCAAGAGGGCAACAATCGGCTGATACAACCCTTTACAGGTAGCTTTCGTACACGCGATCGCGTTATCCTTTACATCGGCACTGATAAAGAAGAAAAAGGGCGGTTAGTTCTTTACAACTTGACCCAAGAACAAAAAAGGGTACTTACCCCTAAAGACTTGGTAGTAATAGACTTTGAATCATTTCCTGATGGGGAGAAAATTTTATTTTCTGCTCGCGCCGCAAACAATCAAGACTTACTTTCAGCCCAAATATATACAGTAACAACCGGCGTTTCTGCTAAATCTGGACAAAAAGCAGAACCAGAAGGCAAAGTTGACCTGATTTTAGATAATAAAGATTATCAAAACCTGAAATTTGACTTATCACCCGATGGGCAAACTATTGTCATCCAACGGGGAAACAAAAATAATCCTGGCGACTTTGGACTCTGGTTTATGCCAGCAACCAGTGACGCTTCCGCAAAAAAACCCGTCCCGCAACGCCTCAAAAGCCAACCAGGGGGAGACTTTATGATCACGCCAGATAGTAAAGCCGTTGCAGTTGCCCAAGGACAGGGAGCAGCGATTTTACCACTGCAAGGTGATGCAAGTAAACCTTTAGATTTTCTGCCGCAGTTTGGTTTGGTACAGGCTTTCTCTAAAGATGGCTCTCAAGCAGCAATGGTAAGGTTTAATACAGATTACACGCGAGATTTGTTTTTAGTGACAAACCAGGGTGTGCAGAAACAACTAGTAAAAACAACAGGCTCAATTGTCAGTTGCCAATTTGACATCGCCTCACCCACCCTCTATTGTTTGCTGACACAGCTAGTATCCAAGGAACAATACATAGAACAACCTTATGTGGTGGCAATTGATCTGAAAACCGGACAACAGAAACCACTATTAGTACTGCCTCCCGCCCAACGGAATGTGCAAATGAGTTTATCTGCCGACGGTTTGGGCTTGTTATTTGACCAAGTAGTACCGCAGACAAACACCACAGCATCATTACCCCCAAACACTTTAAAAACTGATGATGGAGATACGATCGCTACCAGTAGCCTGTGGTTAATGCCTCTATTACCCATCGCTGATGCTACGACTGTTGAAATTAAACCAGAACAACTCCCCTTAGCTGGGTTTCATCCCCGATGGCTACCTTGAGAGCATAATTCGTAAGGAACGTGGATTAAATTAAGATGCAAAACTTCATCCTGTCTCTAGCTTCCCTCTCCTTTATAAGGAGAGGGATTGAGGGTGAGGTAAACCAGGGACATAAATTGTAAGTAAGTCGGTGCTAATATTTCCAGCTATGTTAAGGAATTTTAATGTAGGGTGTGTTGTCGCAAAGCGCAACGCACCGTCAACAATCTCAGGTGCGTTAGCCTACGGCATAACACACCCTACAGCTACCTTGAGAAAATAAGAGGCAATATCTAGCCTATCAACATTGGGATGAGGATTAATACTGTTGATTTTGACAACTTCAACTTTAAAAATACTCATATCTCACCTCTTTGAAAAATATCCGAATTACAAACTAGTAATTATTTGTTGATAATTTGTCCAAGCTTCCCAAAAAATATAAATTGATAGTATTCCTAGAAAAATACGCAGCACTAAACTCACAGTATAATCTGGTAGTTTTGGCAACGTGCGAGTACTCATCTGAACGCCTAAAAGACCACCAAAGCCTAAAACTATACCTTGAGCAAACAGAATATTTCCCTCTAATGTGTGTCCTGTGCAGGCAGCTAAACCAGTTATGACAATCACACCTAAACTAGTTTGAATTGCTACTTTAATTTCTTCTCCCAATAGCAACATTTGCAACGGCACCATAATCGTACCGCCACCTAAGCCAAATAAACCTGCTAAAATTCCTGCTGCTCCCCCAGTGCCAATTTTAGAAACTAATGGGTTAAATACTGGGGCTGTATTCTCTATTTCTTTAAAGGCTAGTTGCTTACGAAGCTCAATCAGATAGATATTAGTGAGTAGTATAATGCCAAATGTAAAGAGTATTATATAGGATGGAATTTTATTGGCAAAATATACACCTATTCCAGTAGTTAGAAAAGCTGGAATTCCTAAATAGATTACTCGTTTAAAGTCAAAGTAGCCCATCCACAAATTTTGCAAACTTCCAGAAATTGAAGTAATCACAATAGCAAGGCTACTAGTAGCGATCGCCTGAACGGGAGTATAACCTAGTGTGACTAAAAGAGGAATCGTGATAATACCGCCACCTATTCCTAAAAGTCCAGCTATGACTCCCGATATTAAACCCCCACTCACTAAAATCAACCAACTAAAATCAATCATAAATAATTCTTTTTCTAGACAACTGATAGTGCTGAATAGGCATTAGACATCTCCAGAAATTAAATATGCGTTACCCATAACCCTTGTAGAGACGTAGCAGTGCTACGTCTCTACATTCTTTTTCGGAGATGTCTATTGGGAATTGGGCATGGTTATTAATTATTCTCTTTGTCCCCTTGTCCTCCTCATCCCCGTACCATCACCGGATGATTAACAACGCCTCCGTAGAGCAATCCAGAATCATTCCACGGAACTGTAATCGGTTGTGTATTACCTAAATTGTCTGTAGCACGAGCCTGGAGAAAATATTCCCCAGGAAGTGGGTTCCATTCAATGTCCCACCGTACCCATGCAAATGGAAAATTGGGTTCTCTCAGTCGTGCAAATTGCCAAGTTTTGCCGCCATCTAGGCTGACTTCTACACGTGCAATCTTTCCTTTCCCAGACCAAGAACGTCCACGCAGTAAGTGGGTTTTAGCCGAAAGCGTAGCTGGCCAAGCCAACTCAAAAGCACTCTTAACATTTTGGTAGGTAATCAGCTTACCTTTATATGGTGCGATCGCTGGATAGTCTGCACCAACCAGCACCATCTGTTCTGTCACCCACTGGGTATATATCGGTGTTTCAGAAACTTCAATCCGCTCAATCCATTTAACGTTGGCGTTTCCTCCCCAACCAGGAAATAAGACACGGCACGGCTGACCATGATCTGGGGGTAATGGTTCTCCATTCATTGCATAGACAACGAGCGAATTATCTGCTAATGCTTTGCTAATTGGAACTACACTGCTGAACTTGGATTTATTTGTCTCTTTTGAGTCCAGCGAATCTACATCTGCACCCTCAACGAGTACATCTTTTGCTGTGGATTTCAATCCAGCCCGCTCTAATAACATACCAAGTGGTACACCAGTCCACTCAGCCACACCAATCGCCCCAAGCCTCCAACGTGTTCCAGGAAGTGGTGTGTTGTAAGCTTCTTCAAAGAACCGCCGACCATTAGCAGCACACTCAATAGCACAAGTGACTGAGACGGATGGCATGGCAATGATTTCATCGTAAGTAAACTCGCAAGGTGCAGAAACGCCAGTTCCATGAATTTGCAAACGCCATGTAGACGGGTCAAAAGGGGGAGGTGTACTGCGGTTGTGAACATAAAACCAATCGTTTGGTACTAAATAACCACGTCCATACATCGCTTCCCAGTTCATCTCTAATGTGCCTTTGCTATGAGAGATATACCCTGGTGGTAATGGCTTAAGTATTTTGCTCCCTTTAGTTTTAACAGCTGTCTGACTGTGAGCAGATGAAGGTTTAGCTAATCCCCCAATGGCTGTTGCGCCAACCATAGTAGCTAGTATTTTCAGAAAACGCTGGCGCGAAATACCCGCATCTGTACTTTTTTGCCAGATGCACTGCTCAACCCGTTTCTGTACATAATCCTCTTGGTCAAAGAGGTTTTCATCGCTCAAGCTATTACCCCCTTTCAATTCGTAATTCGTAATTCGTAATTCGTAATTTAAGATACACACAATAAGGCTTGATGAAGGAGCAAGGGAGATGAATTAATAACCAATGCCCAATGCCCCATGCCCAATATCCTAAAAAACTAGCTATTTATCGCTGTCCAAACACCAGTTATCTGATCTTGTGTGTAGTTGGGTAAATAGTGAGCAAATCCGTTTTTAGCTATTTGAGCGATCGCATTTATAAAGCGATCGCAGTCTTCTAATGTATTATATACAGCAAAGCTGGCTCGGATAATACTAGGAATGTTGCGCGTAATTCCTCTGTCTACTTCCTGAGCAATTTCGGAGTCTTGTTCGTCTGAAACATTCTTGAGTTTGCGAATGTATTCATAAGTACAGAAAGCCCCAGCCCGAACGCCAATACCGTATTCTTGTGCCAGAATCTCTGCTACTAAGCGTCCGTCAAACCCATCAATATCGAAGGGAATAACATGGGCTAAATTATCTTCGGGAATATGTATTTTTACACCAGTAATCATCTCCAGCCGTGTATATGTGAATTCAACTAAACAGTGTTCATATTGAGCAATGCGATCGCGTCCTACTGCTTCGATAATTTCAATCGCTTTGGCAATGGCGATCGCACCCATTGCGTTTGGTGTTCCAGGATCGTGGGCCCGTTCTGTATAAAAACGCTTGATCTCTAGATTTCTGGTGATATAAGGCAGGTTTCCACCGCCGATTTGATAAGGGTAGGAGCTATCAAAAAATTCCTTTGGCCCTAGCAAAACCCCGGTTCCATAAGGCGCATACATCTTGTGTCCAGAGAAAGCCACAAAATCTAAATGACATGGGTCATCATCAGCACGCATATCTACTCGTTCATGCTGAATTAACTGACACACATCAGCAAATATCTTTGCGCCATACCGATGTGCTAAAGCTGCAAT
Source organism: Nostoc sp. (assembly GCF_036917975.1). GTDB lineage: Bacteria > Cyanobacteriota > Cyanobacteriia > Cyanobacteriales > Nostocaceae > Nostoc. Next base: position 97,164 of record NZ_JBALEJ010000038.1, on the reverse strand, counting down.
CTCGTAAATCGGAGGTCTATAACCTGTAATTGTCGAAGCACCTGTAATAGTTACTAACTTAATTTGCTCGGCTTCGGGGAGATTTTGGTGGGCTTTGAAGATATCTTCAATTTCTGCAACACTTACACTTCCATCCGGCTGAGTTCTATACTGCACAACTTCGTCTCTAGTCACCCAAGGCAGTAGGTTGGATGAATGCTCAATATCAGAAACTAAGATTTTCCCCGGTTTTTTTGCCCAAAGTGTCGCGGCTCCATTAATTGCTTCTGTTGTATTCTTCGCAAAGATTACATAGTTGTCTGAAGATGACCCTACAAAGTCTCGAATGATGTTTCGGCTAACGTCATATTCTCGTGTAGTGATGATGGACTTTTGCCCAGAACCTCGATGCACGCTGCCATAACCGTCAAGCATTTCATCGACATGCTGCTTGACGGTTGCAAAAGGAGTGGTTGTAGCTCCATTATCCAAGTTTACGTACTTGACATAGTTTCCGTTGAGAGTTTTAACCTTGAAAGATAGAGACTCTTCTGTAAATAACGGTCTGATTTCTTTGTCCCAAAAACTGTCAAAATTTTCTGACAACAGCGATAGTTTGGCAGCTTCTTGCTTGATATTTGCACCCATTGTAAGTATATCGGTCATCTTTAGCACCCCTATTTTAAAATTGAATTTTTTGGACAAGCCTAACTGCCATAACGCTTTATTTCACGCCCAAATCATCTCAATGGCAGTAATAATAGTCTTTATAACTTCTTTATAACTACTTTATTACTAGTGGAAAACTCGGTTATATAAATTATTCTTTAACAAAAGGATTAAAAAGTGTATCCATATTAATACTTAATTATAGTATTTTTACTGTTAGCGAAAATACAATGTAAATAATGTTATTAAGTAGTTAAGTATACTTTAAATGATTTTCTTGTAGTCATTAAAGAAACTTGACGCATTGAAGGCAAGTTGAGAGAAAAACCTCTCACGAACTAAGCCGATAATTGCTTACTAGAACTGCATTTACCCAGATAAAAGCCAGTACTAAGTTGAGATTACTCTTTAAAAAAGTTTCATTAATACACTTAGGTGTATTATTACTTCTTCAATAACTCTTTATAAGTATTTATTCGTGGTCAGCAGAATTTTTTAACATTATCGCGTCTCGAAAACCCAAAATTGTTGCCAGTAGCCCTTAACCCAAGCGTATTATTACAGAATCATCATTAAATAAAAGATACTGGTACTGTGATGTATCCTAAGTATTGAAGAATTCAGAAGTCAGAATAAATCAGTCGGGGATTCAGACCGGCGCAGGAATTGTTGCACCACCAAATTGAAAATTTGGTGGGGGTGCAAAAACGCCGATTATTCAGACGCTCGAAGACTCGCTCTAAGCGAAGCCATGCCGTTGGCGGAGCCTCTCGTAGAGAAGGCTTTACGCTGCGCTATCCGCCAGTCGTACAGAAAACATTGCTGAATTCTGACCGGAGGCGGAGCGTCTCCGGCTCCGCTCCTGACTCCTGAATTCTGTTCGATAAATAAGCCAGCATGTGAATGTATTTAAAAACACATTTATTATTTGTCTCTAAAGACAGATGCGGTTTTAAATAATAAAGTGTAGGTTTAGGCAGTTTTTTCACATAGAAAAACTTCATCAGCCAATATAATTTAGTTCTTAACTATCGGGTTTCTCCTCTCTCTTGCCTGTTCTCAAAGATCGCCGGAGTTCCCCTTCTGCCTACTATCCTTGACGGGAAAGAGCATCATAGTGTTATAACGGCATCAGTCTAGATACAAAATGGGGAACACCAATTGATAATTAATTGCTGGTGCTTGGAGAGAGTTAAACTTAGCTTCTAGAGCAAACCCTGATTAGACAGAGTTGATAAGCAATGCTAATGCCAGCACTGCTGAATATTTTTAAGCAGGTGAGTCAAGAGTGATGAATGAAGCTAACACCTCAAATAAGGGGGCTGTGATGGAATCCCTAAATTCTGCTAATTCGCCACAATCAGAACAGGCGAGTTGTCCCTTTTACTCAGTTGTGCCTAATGACAATATGGCAGTTAAAAAGCTGCCACTCCTCATGCCAGCTGAAGATACACAATTTTCACAAGATACCACCCAGCAGGACTGGGTTGCAGAGCCGGAAAGCGGCAAACAAGCACTTATTGACTCGGAGTTTCAAAACCTGCTGGCATTGAACGAAGAATTACGTGCGGCTAACAATAAATTGTATGAACAAGTGGAGCAGCTAAAAGATAACCTAGCTGAGTCAGAAAAGGTTTTGCAGTGGCAAAAAACGCGCTCCAGCGTTAGTGAGTCGATGCTCAACCAACATACTCAGGAACTCGCTGCCGCTCAAGAACAGATAAAATCTCTATTTCAACAATTAGAAACCGCTGTACAAACTATTCAGCGCCAGGAAATTTTTACTGATACTTATAAAGCACAGTTGCAAATTAGCCAACAACGCCTTGCCCAGTTAGAGCGAGAATGTACGTTGCTACACACTAGCAACAACGAACAGTCTGAGCAGCTATTGCAGTCAGAAAATGTTTGTCGGGAATTACGTACTAGACTGATGCGACAACAACGCCAAACGCTGCAATTTAAAGCAGCTTTAGAAAAATGTCTAGATACATCGGTTCCTAGCTATGACTCCCTAGAGGATGCGGCAAAACATCCTAAAGACATAACTAGTAGCCAAGGAAGATTCTCCAGAAAAGCTCGGTCTTTGTTTCCTAACGCACAGCCAATTACACCTTGGTCAGCAGAAGCAGAATCCTTGAATAACGATCCAGATAATTCTTGGGGCGAACCTTCAGCACCAATCCCATTCCAAAGAAATGAAGTCCCACCAACGCCTTCATCTCCTTGGAACTGGACAGTTAAGAAAGACACGCCAACACCAACGCAACCAGAGTCATCTCCAAAAGTTAATGATTCCCCAAATACAGAGGAAGCTGTTTCATCTTCGGGTTCATCAAATTTAGATCAGCAATTAGATAGTCTAATTCAAATGTTTTTCACCTCCCAGCCTGCATCTGCATCACCACCACCTGCTGCGAAAACGGATGTAGGTGATGCGCCTATCTGGGAGACTTTAGCAACAATCTTAGAAGACGATGAGGAACTAGAAAATCCCCAAAAGGAGCCGGTAGAAGAAGAAAATAATCCTCCTGCAACTACCCCTACTTCTTGGACGACGGATTCTGTGCTTTCACCAGCTAACAGCTTACTGGTTCCCTCTACTCCAACTCACACCGAAACGCCTGTTGGAGAAGCTGAAGACTACTGGTCAGAAGTTTCACAATTGACGAATTTGGAATTGTCAACAACTGATTTGTCCCCAGAGTCATCAAGTGATAACACTAATGATGCCAATTCACCTTCACCAGTGGTTTATCCCCAGCGTCCACCCAAGGGACGTAAGTCATTGGCATCTGTAGAACTACCGAATTTTCGCTCCAAGAGTTAAGAGTGCTGAGTGCTGAGTTTGGAGTAATAAAGTGATTAGTAATTAGTGACCAATGACCAATGACTAATGACTAATTCTTGCTTCTGACTTCGGAATTATGGCTTCTGGGTTGGTTTTTGCGACTTGACTGCGCGATCGCGGTTTGCCTGTGGCGATCGCATAATTAATCGCCAATAGCCGTAGCCACAAGCCTGGATTCCGGGGTTCTAGCCAAAAACCTACCCGATTCAAGAAGCGCTCAAACCACGGACTCAGCAAAGCGCTAACTAGGGCATGACGACCAAAGTTGAAATAACTACCAAGCCATCGCACTAAATCTCTAGGGCCAGCAAGTTCCCAAATCCATAAAAGTAAGGCAGGATTTTTACTGGCGGCTTTCAGTGCTAGGCGGTTAAAGGTTAACCAATCACACTTATCTTTGATGAAATTATCTGCCACCTCTAGTGGTTCGTCTGTTAACAGTCCAAAAAAGGTGTTGAGCATGGCGTTAATTCGTTGCGGGGGTAAAAATTTCCCTGTGGGTACCATCATGCCTTTGGAAAATAGCCAAGTCACGGAAACGTTGCTTTGGTAAGCGCGAATTTGGTTTAAGTGTCGGAAACTTAACAAGTCATGTTTGAGAGCAATATCCAACAGTGTTGTTAAACGCTCTAAGTTGCGAACTAGGGAACCAAAACCAGTGAATACGAGGGGAGATTGCAGTGATGCCGCATCACCGATCGCTATCAATCGATCGAAGGCAACTGTGCGATCGCTACTTCCGATACTAAAATGCCCCGGTATATACCCAAATGTCGGTTTCTTCCACACCAATTTATCCATGTCGCACCTGCGATACTCTGGCAAAATCGTGAAAAAGTCCTCGTACATCTCTAGCAAGGAACCGGGATTTTCGGCATTGACTTGGTGGTAATGAAATAAATAAATCGTCAGTTCATCACCTGCTCCAGGAAACAATTCCCAAATCAACTGCCTTCCCCGCGAAATATCCCCATGACTGTAAAGAACGTCTCCATATTGGGAATCCCATACTCCTGGCTCAAATCCGCTCTCAATTGCCGCTCCCACTGTCGGACAGACACTATCAAAAGCACGACCACCATTTAATTGCCAAGCAATGGGTGATGCAGTTCCCATTGCATCGATTAGCAGTCGTCCACTTACTTGTTTTTCAATCTGACTGGGTAAATGCTTGACTTTCAAAATGACTTGTGATATATCAATATCTGCACGGATAAACTCTGTTTCATCCCAGATTTCGCCACCTGCGGCTTGCAGCTTTTGCCCACACATTTGGAGCCATTTTTCGGAATCCAAGCCTAAATTTAGGACTGTGGGTGTGTGGAGGACGGGCGATCGCAGTTTGGCTGGATTATTAGCATCAAAAAACTTATTGAATCCATCTTTGTATTCCCTGGCAATGATGGTTTCTAACTCAGCGGGGGTGACTAAACCCAGGTTAACCAAGCTTTGAATCTCATCGCGCGAAATATTCCATTCTCGGTTCATCTTCCCAAAGGGCATTCGTTCCACCAGCAAGACTTTATATCCCAGTTTTGCCATCAGTGCTGCATGAATCGCACCTAATGCGCCGCCGATATAAATGATGTCGTACTGGGGATTAGGGACTGGCGATTGGGTATTGGGATGATCTTTTCCCCAGTCCCCAGTCCCCAGTCCCCAGTCCCCTTTACCAGAAAACACAACTTGACGCGGCTGCTGCGGATTCCGTACCCCTTCGCGCCATCGTTGTTCCCACCAATAGGCACGTGTGAGGTCATATTCACCGTTGGGCATTTTCTGAAAATACTTGACGGTGAGGGGGTAAGCAGAGGCTAGCGCGGCAAAAATCGATTGCTGGGATAAATCAATCGCTGGCGGTTCTGGGTAATGATGCGGAAAACGGCTTCTGATTTCTTTGGTTAGGTGTCGCAGAATTTGTCCCTCTCCGGGAAAGGGTTGTTCTGCCCAACGAAACACTTTCAGATAGGTAGTTCGTTGCACTGACCAGACAAATACCGAAAGTTCCGCAGGCAAGTTTTCGGAAAGAGCCGTGCCAGCAGGTGTAGTAGCACTAGGTATTTTGAGGCGAAAGCCTTCTGAGGTAAGCAATTTTTCCCCATTTCCAGGTTCAAAATCTGTTTGTAGCCAGCTACGCACAGTTGCCATATCTGGAGTTGGAATTTCTAAATAAAGGATTTCTCTCATCGTTTCCTGACATCTCCGATCAATCTACTCACTAAGACAGATTTTCTTCAGGCACAAAGTAAGGTAAACTCCGCCCTATTGGTTTGGTAAAGATTCAGTGAAGAAATTTTAAGAATTTGTTGAATTTATTGTTCATTTTGTATTTCTGTAAACCCACGCCATGAATTATCCCATTCCAGACAGTCCCCAGGAAATTTTTGCTCTGCGACAACAGCCGATTGATGAAGAATTAGTTGCTGCTGCGATCGCTGGAGTAATTAAAGTTGTCCGCGCTCAGGGTCAATCTTTGGAAGAATTAACCACTCAGTTACTAGCAGATGATCCACTGCTGGATCAGCAACAGCGTCGCTGGTTGAGCCAATTAGTTGCCCAATCATGGGAAAAGTTCTCCTAAAACCTTTTATTATGATGAAGTTTTGCTCGCAGCATGAGATTTCTCGGTCTGCACCTAAATATTAGCGATGCCTGGGTTGGGCTGCGCCTACGCATTTTAGGTATAGAAGCAACAATAGTTATCAGTATCAGATTGGCAATTGGTTTCTATTTTTGTGTTCATGGCACAGAAGCCACTAGATTAACCATATCAGCGTTTTAAATCTCGTTCCCAGTCGGAGACTGGGAATGGTCGTCGTTGGGGCTGCCGCCTCTCTTACTGGCGGCAGAGCCGCTTTTGAGTTGCATTTCCAGCTGGAGGCTGGAAACGAGGTTTTAAAGCAATACGGTTCAGTTAAGGGTTTACTCTTTGTCAAAGTAATTTTTTTTAACGAACCGCAAAGGACACATAGACACGAAGTGGCTTCCCGCAGGGTAGGACGCAAAGAAAGAGAAGGAAGAGAAGGAAGAGAAGGAAGAGAAGCTTAAATGAACTGTATTGGGTTTTAAAGGAGTTTCAGCTGAAGTTGACACTAATGAGCAATGCTGTACCCTATTGTGTATTGCTTCCATTCGAGAATCGCTATACATATCCCTTTTGTCAACTAGAAGCCTTTAAAGCTGCTAATGCTTGGGAATGTAACAACAAACCATATTCCAAACCCTCCACCACCGCTTGATAGGAAGCCGCCAAAATATTGTTAGAAACCCCTACCGTCGTCCAGCGTTGACGACCATTACCTGACTCTACTAACACACGGGTTTTCGCCGCAGTACCCGTATGCCCATCGAGAATCCGCACTTTGTAATCTGTCAAATCAAAGGTTGCGATTTGGGGATAAAAATTCACCAAAGCCTTGCGTAAAGCTGCATCCAAAGCTGCCACAGGGCCGTTACCTTCCGCCGCCTCCAGAATATTTTTCCCCTCAACAGCGACTTTAACTGTAGCTAGGGCATTGCTAGTTTCTTTCCCCTCAATTAAGTCGCAGTGGACTTGAAAACCTTTGACTTCAAAAAACTTCTGGCGATCTCCTAAAGCTTCGTGCATCAACAGTACAAAACTGGCTTCTGCTGCTTCAAATTGAAATCCTTCACTCTCCAAATCTTTGAGGCGCTGAAGAATTTCCCTCGCCTCTGCTTTTTGCTGATCTAATTCAATGCCAAAACTGCGGGCTTTAGCTAAAACATTGCTCAGTCCAGACTGTTCAGAAATCACAATGCGGCGACGATTGCCGACTTGTTCCGGCTGAATGTGTTCGTAAGTTAGGGGATTACGTTCCACGGCTGATACATGAATACCGCCCTTGTGGGCAAAAGCCGAACGTCCTACAAAAGGGGCATGTTCATCTGGTGCAAGGTTGACAACCTCACTCACAAAACGACTAGCTTCTGTAAGTTGTGTGAGCTGGTCTTCTGTGATACAACTGTAACCCGCCTTCAATTGTAAATTGGGAATTAACGAACAGAGGTTAGCATTGCCGCAACGTTCACCATAACCATTAATTGTACCCTGTACCATCTTTGCCCCGGCCATCACGGCAGCTATTGCGTTAGCAACCGCCATTTCCGAATCGTTATGAGTATGAATTCCAATTTGGGGCATTGGGCATTGGGAAGAGTCTTTCCTAGTCCCCAGTCCCCAGTCCCCAGTCCCCAGTTCCCCAGTCACCCTGACAACATCTTGAACAATTTGGCTAATTTCGTGGGGTAAAGTGCCGCCATTGGTATCACAGAGGACTAGCCATTCAGCACCAGATGCGATCGCCACCTCTAATGTCTGTAAAGCATAATCTCGATTGTGCTTATAGCCATCAAACCAATGTTCAGCATCGTAGATAATCCGACGACCTTGAGAACGGAGGTACTCAATGGTGTCACGAATCATCGCCAAATTTTCTTCTAATGTCGTCTTGAGTCCTGTTGTCACGTGTAAATCCCAAGACTTGCCAAAAATCGTTACCCAGCGAGTTCCCGCAGCTAAAATATCCTGTAGCATTGGTTCGGTTGCAGCAGTGGAGTTGGGGCGTCGAGTCGAACAAAAAGCCACAATTTCAGCAAGTTTTAGCGGATCTTCTTGGAGTTGCCAGAAAAATTGTACATCCTTGGGATTGGCACCAGGCCAACCTCCTTCAATAAAGGGAATTCCCAGTTGATCGAGTCTCCGGGCAATGCGTAACTTATCTTCTATCGATACTGATAGCCCCTCGCGCTGAGTGCCATCCCGTAATGTAGTGTCATAGAGCCAAAGTTGAGGTGATGAATTTGTGGTCATAAAACTGGGACTGACGAGACAACTTTCGAGGCAATGTGTCAATATACAACAAAAAGCCATTTTGGCAGTTTAAAAATGCCTAAAGTACTAACTGAAGGTAAAACAATTGATTGTGAGCAAGGAAGCAATCTCCGAGAGATTTTGCTGCAAAATAGTATTGAACTCTACAATGGCGGTGCTAAGGTAATAAACTGTCGGGGCATTGGCAGTTGTGGTACTTGTACGGTTAAGGTAGAGGGCAAAGTATCAGCAGCGAATTAGCGCGATCGAGCGTGAAAGTGACAAAGTTTGATGGATTTTGGGGACAAGGTTCTCGAATAGTGTGGACACCAAAAGGTTAAAAAGGAGTAAGACAAGATGGGTAGATGGACACCCTTAATTTTGATGGCTGGAGGTTTGGCCATTCTGCTTGGTACGTTACTAGGCATCAATTTTCCGATGGGGGTACAAACTGCTAACGCTCCCAGTGAGAAAAAATCTCAAGTTCTCCCAGCTAATATCAATGTTAATAGCAGTGCAGGCAGCAAGAATGATGAAACTGCAACTGAAGGAAATGAAAAAACTGAAACAAACGAAAACAGGCGCGGCATTGTAGCCCCAAGACCTGATAACAGGAGTAGTGTTGCCCAGAATCCTTCCACTGACTCAACCTCACCTGCTGACAGTACAACTGATGGTAGTACAAATAATTCCGACACAAACACCCCATCCAGCGATACAAATCAAAACAGCGAACCAATTCGCGCCTTGTGGTAACTCTCGATCCGTCTTTAGTTACGAGTTATAAGTTATAAGTTATGAGTTATGAGTTATGAGTTATGAGTTATGTACAAATGACAAATGACTAATGACTAATGACAAATGACCAATGACTAATGACTAATGACTAGTGAGACTGTAATTATTGGTGGCGGCGTTATTGGTTTGGCGATCGCCATTGAACTAAAACTGCGCGGGGCAAACGTCACCGTGCTTTGTCGTGACTTCCAGGCTGCCGCTACCCACGCCGCCGCCGGGATGTTGGCACCAGATGCCGAAAACATCCCTAATGGGGCAATGCGTTCCTTGTGCTGGCGATCGCGTGCCTTATATCCCGACTGGACGCGCAAATTAGAAGAACTGACCGGCTTAAATACTGGCTACCGTCCCTGCGGTATCCTCGCACCTGTCTTTGAAGAGGCAGGGGGGGAGGGGAAAGCAGGGGGAGTAGGGGAAGTAAATTCTTCCTCTTCCCCATCATCCCCGGCTTACTGGTTAAATAAAGAGGCAATTCATCAATATCAGCCAGGATTGGGAGCAGAAGTAATTGGTGGTTGGTGGTATCCTGAAGACGCACAAGTTGATAATAAGGCTCTCGCTCACGTATTGCGGACGGCGGCTGAGTCTATTGGTGTTGAACTCAAAGACGGCATTACAGTAGAAGCATTTTTACAGCAGCAAGGGCAAGTGGTTGGTGTACAAACCAATGCTGGAATGATTCACGCCGCGCACTATGTTTTAGCTTCAGGTGCTTGGTCAAATGAATTGTTACCGCTACCTGTGCTACCCAGAAAAGGACAAATGCTGAGTGTGCGGATACCAGAAGTTTCGCCGGAATTGCCGTTGAAGCGGGTTTTGTTTGGGCAGGATATTTACATCGTACCAAGATGCGATCGCCTCGTTATTGGCGCAACCAGCGAAGATGTTGGCTTTATTCCCAACAACACCCCAGAAGGTATTCAAAAATTACTACAAGCTGCCATCCGGCTTTATCCCCAACTAAAGCATTATCCCATTCAAGAATTCTGGTGGGGATTTCGCCCAGCTACCCCTGATGAATTACCCATCCTTGGCACTAGCCACTGTCAAAATTTAACTCTGGCGACTGGTCATTACCGCAACGGAATTCTACTTGCGCCCATAACTGCCAAATTAATTGCCGATTTCATCTTGGAACAAAAGTCTGACCCTCTACTTGCTAATTTTCACTATTCGCGCTTCCAGTCCAAGCCATCTACCTCCACCCCAATGCTGACTCACTCTGCCAATTTTTCCAACGGGCATCGTACCCCAGACGCGATGAATCGCGTCTCTACAAATTCCCCATTAATTATTGCTGGCAAAACCTTCCAATCCCGCTTGATGACGGGAACTGGTAAGTATCGCAGCATCGAGGAAATGCAGCAAAGCGTCGCCGCCAGCGATTGCCAGATTGTCACTGTGGCAGTCCGACGGGTACAAACCAAGGCTCCTGGACATGAAGGTTTAGCAGAAGCCTTAGATTGGAAGAAAATTTGGATGTTGCCCAATACCGCAGGCTGTCAAACTGCGGAAGAGGCGATTCGGGTAGCGCGTTTGGGGCGAGAAATGGCAAAATTGTTAGGACAGGAAGATAATAATTTTGTCAAGTTAGAAGTAATACCTGACCTTAAGTATTTACTCCCAGATCCGATCGGGACGCTGCAAGCAGCAGAACAACTAGTAAAAGAGGGCTTTGCAGTATTGCCCTATATTAACGCTGACCCGATGTTAGCCAAGCGTTTAGAAGAAGTAGGCTGTGCGACAGTAATGCCTTTGGCATCGCCAATTGGTTCTGGACAAGGGCTAAAAACAACTGCCAATATCCAAATCATCATTGAAAATGCAGGTGTGCCAGTGGTGGTAGATGCTGGTATTGGTTCACCCTCAGAAGCCGCCCAGGCAATGGAATTGGGAGCAGATGCCTTGTTAATTAATAGTGCGATCGCTCTTTCTCTAAACCCAGCAGCAATGGCCCGCGCCATGAATTTAGCAACAGTTGCCGGTCGTCTCGCATACCTTGCTGGCAGAATGCCCATTAAAGATTACGCCAGTCCTAGTTCTCCTCTGACTGGAACGATTACTAGTTAGGGACTGGGGACTGGGGACTGGGGACTGGGACTGGGACTGGGACTGGGACTGAGGAGAGTTAGAACTCCTCATTAATCCACCTTAAAAACTTAATTAACGGAGTTCAAAGACTCATAGAAATATGCGGGATGCGGGAAACGAGCGCGTCTTCAGACCTGAGAGGGAAGCGGCACGGGTGGATGGGATTGATGATGGTGACACAACTTCCCAAAAGTGACTTGAAGTTATGTGCAGTCTTACTGTACTGTTCCCATCGACTCAACCAAATTTGTTCAAATGCCTTTAGGCAAGTTGAAAGACAGATTAAAACAACTGTGTGATTTGCACAGCATTAGATTTATTGAAACAGAGGAAGCCTACACGAGCAAGTCGAGCTTTTTAGATGGAGACTCCCTACCCAAATATGGTGAAAAGCTAGTTGGTTGGAAAGCATGTGCGATTCGTTCAGTCGAAACCTGAATAAGGAGGATGACTGGCTTTGATTGAGTAACCTATTAAGGGTAGAGTTCGCACTTTTAAATCCTCAATCAATGACAACTCACTATCCATGTAGGTGTGGAAATCTAGCCGAGCCAACAGCTAAGAAAGCGAGAAGATAAAGGGAAAGATTTAAGTAACTCAACTTGAATTATAACCTAATCCACAATATACCAAGTCCTACTGTCCCGGTGCGGGATTAAAAGCACACAAACTACCAGACAACTGGTAGCCCCTACATCTGAGACTGATTATCAAAGGCGTAAAGCGGGGGTGAAAGCAGGAATGGGTGGTAATAGCTGAAAGCACCCACTGCAAGCAAGAGTTTATGGGCAGAGAAAACGAAGTGTCATCTGAACCATCGTCACCACCCACCAAGGGAAATAAGCTCACATCTCTTGGGTCAGAAATATCCGACAAGGGTAACAAAGACTATCAGGATTATGCTACCGAGATAGCGCACCTCTTTAAACCCCGGTGGAGAGACACGCCCTAAGAACCCAACCAATGGATAGCGGGAACGAAGTAACCTTCTTGTCTGCGCCTGTAAATAATTATAGGTAGGTATCAAACCATAAGCTACAGGAGGTAGAGATGGTTCAAAAAGTCAATGCCTAGCCCGAATTAACGGGTAATGCCTAAAAAGGGATGGCGTAACTGCCGGGATATACAGACGTGAACCGCAATGTGGAAAAGCTAGAGGTACTAGTAGCAATGTACAAGCCTAATTCGGATTCAGAAATGAAAACTGAGGGATGGAAATCTATTGATTGGCGAAAAGCTGAGAAATATGTTTTTAAGTTGCAAAAACGCATCTATGCTGCTTCCCGACGTGGTGATGTCAAACGATGCCGCAAACTCCAAAGAACGTTGATGAGTTCTTGGTCTAATAGGGTTATAGCGGTACGACGGGTCACAGTTGAAAACCAGGGTAAGCAGTTGTTTCCAACATCTGATAGCGAAGCGGGCGCACGTACCCGTGCGACGGGTACGCCGCAGGGTGGGGTAATTTCCCCGTTACTAGCTAACATCGCCCTTCACGGGATGGAAGAACGGATAAATAAGGCATTTCCAGAAATGTCTCAAACCATGAGGGAAACTTGGTATCACAAAAAAGGTACAAAGTTTAGAAGCCCTCAAGTTATCCGATACGCCGACGACTTTGTGATTCTCCATAAAGACATAACCGTTGTCCAAAGATGCAGGGAGATAATCTCTGAATGGTTAATAGACATGGGTCTGGAATTAAAACCTTCAAAAACACGTCTAACCCACACTCTAAACGAGTATGGGTCAGAAAAACCTGTCATTTTAGTTTGATGCCAAGCAAAACCCCCTCTTTTACCGTCTTTAAATAGACATTCAATCCAAGATCGCATCGAATACCAACAAGCATCCGCAACTTCGGGATGTAAATCGGTGAGAATTAACCAAGGTTCGGCATAACCCTCGTCATGACGGGCTAACAATGTACATTCAATCGGGTTACTTTTGAAACAAGTTACCAATGACTCAAATGACTGACCAACTTCTGGAACAAGAGTATTTAGAGGTAGCCAAGAAACAGTACCTTTAATTTTAAACTGCCCCTGAAAGTTAATCCGCATAAAAGGATGCCAACCACAGTTCAAGATTTGTTGATACAACCACTCAGCATAAAGCCCTCTATCTGTGGTGACAATTACAAACCAATCTGTTGGTACGGTTTTGTCTATATGGCGAAATAATTCTTTCCAGTGGGGTTTCCAACTTCCTGGCTTGGTTGCTTCAACAATTTTCCAGGCAATTGGAATTCCACAGCCACGATAAACAATGCTAATTGCTAATACAGTAAAGCGATGCCTGCGGCGGGCTGCGCCTACGCTCAAAGTTGAGGCATCAGCTGCCAATGCCAGACGTTTTTCGCCTTCAGGCCAAAGACTTATTATCCAAGATAGTAGCGGACTAAAACAAGATGTCACATCTAATGAAGTTCGACCAGTTTTTGTTTTATCTTCTGCGTCTCGATACCATTCCCGCAGTTGCTGACGTATGGTATTCTCCTTTTTTCCCAGTAGTTCTGCTAAAAATACTGAAACCGTTGTCAGTCCACAAGATTCAAGTCATTACTATCCCAAAAGTCCACATTGCGAGTACAACAGCTTGAGGTTTTGTGAGATTTGGCATTTTTTCAATGACTTTTCTAGTCCATTCTCTTAATTCCTCGCTTTTTCCTACTTGCATTCACCCTCCTGCACCCGTAGTAATTCTGCTGATAAAAGCTAGATAAACCTCATCTATGTTGAAACCTAGAGTTTTTTAAAAGATATATTTATGTAGGTTGGGTGGAGTGAAACGCAACCCAACATTACCACCAAATTTTATGTTGGGTTACGCTATCGCTGCACCCAACCTACAAAACTACGGTTTTCAAGGTAGACGAGGTTTAGTATTTTACCTGCAAAAATACGCTCCAGGACAGGCTGCTGCCCACCACGAACAACTTCAATCAATAGAGCGATCGCTCCTGAAGCAACGCAACTAGCCACACCTGTTACCAATCCTTTGACAGCACTGAGTATTGCCAAAGAAATAGAAGCGACACTGGAGTTTCACCAACAGATGTGGCTTCTTGACTATCTGCAACACTGCTGGAGGAAATCCCTAAATAATAGTGATTGGTTATCGAAATTGTCAGCAGCCAAAAACTCCTTGCTCAAAGCTTCTCCTAGATTAATATGGGAAGTTTTACTGCTGAGTAAATAATTCCAAGTAATTGACACTGCTGCAAACCTTTAGAACTTCCAGTGACTTGAATCCTGTAGAAAAAACGCAGGGTATCCTGAACCTCCTGTCAAGCCTGATTACCAATAAAATGAAACCAGCACATAAAAAGCCTGTCTATCGGGAGACTGTTCATGACGGCGACAAACAGTGACAAACAACTGTCGAGAATAGTTTTAAAAGGATTCAAGTCTATCGCTAAGTGTGACCTTGAACTCTCCAAACTTAACGTTTTGATTGGCGCTAACGGGGCGGGTAAATCTAATTTTATCGGCTTCTTCCGCATGGTTGGGCAGTTGCTTGAGCAGAACCTGCAAGTTTTTGTCAGCCGTCAAGGCAGTCCCGATGCCTTATTGCATTTTGGACGTAAAACAACGGAACAACTGGAGTTTCAGTTATGCTTCGGTAATAATGGATACTTCGCTACCCTTGAACCAACCCAAGACAATCGCCTGATGTTCGCTTCTGAATCCTTCTGGTGGAACATGAGTGGTGAGCGTGAAATAGGTAAGGGTCATTTCGAGACTAGGGCTTTTGTCGGTACAGGGACTGCAATTGATGAGTACGTTTTGTCTGCTATGCAGCAGTGGCGGGTTTATCATTTTCATGACACCAGCGAGAGTGCCTATATAAAACAGCCGCACGGTATCAATGACAACGCCTACCTGCGAACTGATGCACGCAATCTTGCATCCTTCCTGTATCTATTGCGTGACAGCTACCCAGCATCATATCAAAGAATCGTCAAAACCATTCGACTTGTTGCCCCATTCTTTGGGGACTTTTACCTGCGTCCTTCTCCACAAAACAAGGAGGTTATTGAGCTGGAATGGTTCGAGCGGGGGCAGGATATCCCGTTTAAGGCACATCTGCTTTCAGATGGCACGCTGCGTTTCATGTGTCTGGCAACTGTTTTTCTGCAACCAGAAGACTTTCAGCCGGAAACAATTCTGGTTGATGAGCCAGAACTGGGTCTGCACCCATATGCTATCACCGTTCTGGCATCATTGATACATAGTGCCAAAAAACAGGTAATTGTTTCAACTCAGTCAGTGGAACTACTAAACGAATTTGATGCCACGGATGTGATTGTTGTAGACCGAGATGAGGGGAAATCATCACTTCGCAGACTGAATCAGCACGAGTTGTCGGCGTGGCTTGAAGACTATAGCCTGGGCGAGCTTTGGCAGAAGAACGTCCTGGGCGGGAGACCTTCACGATGATCCGAGTAAATGTTTTTGTGGAAGGGCAAACTGAGGAAACGTTCGTTAGGGAACTGCTCTACGAGTATTTTCAGGATAAAAATATATACCTCAACCCGATTCTGGTGAAAACCAGTTCAACGGGCAAGGGGGGTGTGGTGAGTTATGCCAAAATCAAGCCGCAATTAAATCGTAAGTGCCTTGAAGACAAATCGGCGTTCGTCACCACAATGTTTGATATGTACGCCTTGCCCAATGATTTTCCAGGAATTAGTTCAGAGCCAAAAACCAGCGACCCGTTCCAGAAAGCTGAACATCTAGAACAGGAAATGGGCAAGGATATCGGCCACAAGAATTTTATCCCGAATTTGCTAGTTCACGAGTTTGAAGGACTTCTGTACAGTCAGCCAGAAGCGTTTGCTGGGTGGTTTGATGCCAGTGTGGTCAGTATTTTACAAGCTGAATGTAACGCCTTTCCTTCCCCTGAGCATATTAACGATCATCCCCTAACAGCACCATCAAAACGAATTCGTAATTGTTGCAATGGATACGACAAACCCCTGCATGGTTCGCTGCTGGCGATCGATATTGGGCTGGATACGATACGTCAACAATGTCAGCATTTTAACCAATGGTTGCTGCGTCTTGAAAGCATAATTCCATAACGAGATAAAAGGAAAAATATCTAATAAGCTAATGCGCGCTAAAAAAGCATAACTAGTCGCGGTGGTTGTTGACAGTTAACCGTTAACTGTCAACCGTCAACCGTCAACCGTCAACTGATAATTTTAGGTCACTAGAAAAGAGAATTACATGACTACGAGCATTAGTTTTAAGATTGGTTTTGACCAAAATAACTATATTCAGTGTTTGGGCAAATTCTTTGTGGAGTAAAGGAGCTTGATAAACATCAGTTTGGATTTCATCTTCTATGCTACTTTTACATAAATACTTTTTAGGTATGTTACAATACTCAGTCTTATCACCGTATTTACGGCGTGAGTATTACAGAATTTATTCGTCGTGCTGCACTACGACGACGTGTTGTAGAACCTCCACCACCCCCACAGTTGAATTGGAAATTGTACGAAGAACTGAATGCGATTGGGGTGAATCTCAATCAGATAGCTAAAGCAGCAAACATTGCTGTCAAGTCTGGACAAGACGTAAATATTGATGTTGAGCAATTACAAAACTTAGTGGAATCTCTGCGTGCTTCAATCAGGGAAACTCAGATGCAGCTGCTGGAGTGCGGAGTAACGGATGATGACCAGGAAGAATCAACGTGATTGGGAATGCGATCGCCTCCGGTGGGCGGGTACGCCATCGCAAAGCGCGCCCTACGCCCCAAATCTCCGATTTTGGGAGGGGGTTTCTGAAAAACCCCCTGGGCGTATACGGGCGATCGCATTCATTCCTCAAAAGTTAAGCTGAAAAAAATGAAAACATTGCTGCACAATCGCCAGAACCACCAACACAGACGACTGCCGTAACTCTAACCGCAGTAACCACTCCCTTCCCAACAACTCAAAATCCTTTGGTTGTATCTTCCCAAAATATTCCCCAAACGGGAGTAATGGCTGACGCTGTAGGAAATTATGAGCAAGCCACTATTGATAGTTTAAGGATTAAAGTCTCAGTATACTTAGCAAGCATCAAACCAGATTCCCATATCATCTCAAATATAAACATCACAAATCATGGCTACTAACGGCAGTGCAAAGAGTCTCAACGGCCAGAGGATATCTTAGAGTGGCAACTGAAAGCGATCGCTCTCTGTTGATCGAGTGGCTTTCTGCATTTTTATCTGAGACAGATCAGGCAGTGAGCGAAGATGTCAAACACCAAGTAGATAATCAGTTGAAACAGCAGAATACTTATTTTTGGGTTGATAATACTCCAGTTTCAGTTGCGTCTAGTAAACAATTGTTACCTACAATTGGTCGGATCAATTTAGCTTATACACCACCAGAGTATCGTCGCCAAGGATATGCCACTGCCTGTATCGCAGCGTTAAGCCAAAAACTGCTAGATCAGGGATGCCGCCATTGTTTCCTCATAGCAGATTTAGCCAATCCCACAGCCAATCATATTTATCAAGCAATTGGGTATCGCCCCCTAAGCGATTGGCACGAATACTCATTCACCTCAAAGGAGTAAGCATAATAAAGCGATCGCTCCAATTAAATTACTTTGGTGAGAGTTTTGGCAAACCTCCTCTAACTTGTCATGCTTGGGTGGAGGTTAGGTATGCTGTATTCTGAACTTCAGTCATAAATTGCTTTTTGAATAAATGCTTAATTTTATTTCCTATTTATTTTTGGCTCAAGCATCGCCTTCTCCTGCACCACAGGAAATTTTCATTCCCCAACAAACAAGACCTTTAACAGGACATCTTGACGAAGTACCAGTATTTAACAGTAATAACCCAGAAGTAGTTCAGAGTGAAGGAATTCTGCTGTCTACATTTCCTCCTCAAGGCAAAAAAGTGCCCAGCGCCCACCTGAACTTTCCATTTCAGGGACGGTTTGATTTATTTTCTCACCATATTGCTAGAGCGATTGAGACGCCAAATGATTTGCGGACTCTTTATTTGGGAGTGATTGTTTACAATCCCAGCGATCGCCCTGCAACTGTCAACATCTTGCAAGCAGCTAGTTATGTTAGTCAACCTGATGCACCTTTTGTCAAGCTTCCTCCCATGCAGGACAATAATTCGGGAGACATTTATGCTGGGCCGGGCGATCGCGTGATGAATGATGTGCTGCGAGTTAGACGGCAGTCAGGATGGCCAACCCAGTTGGTAATTCCAGCAAAACAAAGCCGGATGTTAATGAATCATCCCATTCCAGTGCGGACTTTAACGCCGCCATTGAATGGATGTTCTACTTTGTTACGTTTGTATAGCGATCGTCCTGTTTATCTGGCAAACCTGGCCATGTTTGCTAAACCCAATCCCGATGGTAGTGAACGAGCGCCAACTTTAGAAGAATGGGAGAATTTGTTAGAAAATGGTGATTTTGCAGGGCCTCGTGAACCTGCCCCCAGTCCTCCAGATCGGCTTGCAGGGGCAACAGAAATTTACGGACGGGTAGCGGGGGTAGCTGTTGGCTCTCGTTGGCAAGCACAAGTTACTGACTCTAATAGTTCATACCTGACAATTCCTAAATCAGGACAAGCTTTTTCTTACGGTTTAAGTACGCTTTTAGCAGGCAAAATGGGTACTGGACAAAACCAAACTGCGAAACTAGTGGCGCGTTATCCTGGTACTGCTTACGAAGCTCATGGCAACTACGGCATTGAATACAATATCTCTCTACCATTATTCAACAATACCGATAAGCCGCAAACTATAAAAGTGCTTTTCCAAACGCCTATTAAAGAAGATGAGTTAAGTAAACCAGGGCTGCGCTTTTTTTCACCACCCGAACCATCTATCTTTTTCCGTGGCACAGTTCGTATTCGCTACAATGACGATCGTGGCTTACCCAGAACTCAATATTGGCATTTAGTTCAACAAGGGGGACAGATGGGAGAACCACTTGCACAATTAAAAATATCTCCTGGCCAACGCCGACTGGTAGAAGTGGATTTTCTCTACCCACCTGATGCTACGCCCCCTCAAATGCTGACAATTCAAACTGTAGACCAAACTTAACAATTTAAAATTCCTAATGATGATCTTTGAGAGACGCTGCGCGTAGCTTAGGGACTGACAATTAACAATTCAAAATTCAAAATGACGCTCGTTCGCTCTTAGCGTCTCCCCTTCTCCCAAAGGGAGAGGCTAACGCCAAGGGAGAAGACTCGCTCATAGCCTTGCCATGCCGAAGGCGTTGCCTCTCGAAGAGAAGGCTTTATTTGGATAATTTATTTCTTGGAAATCTCTTAATTGTTCAGTAATCTTTTTGAACGGAGAGGGGGGGATTCGAACCCCCGTTGAGTTTCCCCAAAACGCATTTCGAGTGCGTCACCATGAACCGCTCGGACACCTCTCCATATATTTATTTAGACACTTGGGTATCTATTTGAGATTCAAATGTCGTGCTGCTTAGGGAAATTTTACCGAATTCCCTGTGCCATTATAGCATTATTGCTTTTTTGCGTTACGCAAAAAAAGCAATAATTCCCAATCTGCTTTAGTTAGTTGATTAAGGGGGGTAATTTGACTCTCCGAATTTTAGATTTTAGATTTTAGATTTTAGATTTTAAATTGTTTTTGGTTCAAGCCCCGCCCCTGGTGGGCGGAACAAATCTAAAATCGTCAATTTAAAATCTTTAAGCTGTGTCCCCTTGTGGGCGCAGTCAATCCAAAAGACGCTCTCTACGAGACGCTGCGCGTAGCTTGCTTCTCTGTAAGAGTACGCGGACTCGCTTGCCGCCGGCGCTATCGCAAATCTAAAATCCAAAATTGTTTGACCTGGTTTAGCAACTACAATAATATCTCGCAAACTAGAAACGACTTGCGATCGCCTAAAATCCCATAGCTTTTGTAACAATTGTGTAATAAATTCGCTAACAGTACTCAGTACTCACTGAGACAACCGCCAAATCTTAATAGTGTTATCTTCACTACCACTGACAAGGGTTTTGTCATCAGGACTGAAGGTAACGGATGTCACGGTGTTGGTGTGCCCTGTCAATGTGAGAATTTCCTTTCCTGTGGCTGGATTCCACAGTTTTATGGTGCGATCGCGGCTACCACTAGCAAGAATTTTACCATCGGCGCTGAAGGCTACGGATGTGACTGTGTTGCTATGTCCCGCCAGTGTGCGAATTTCTCTACCAGTATGTAGATCCCAAAGTTTGATGGTGCGATCACGGCTACCACTAGCTAAAGTTTTACCATCTGGGCTAATAGCCACAGTTGTAACTGTTTGAAAATTTCCTTCTAGTGTACGGATTGGGTATCCCTTTGTTAAATTCCAGATTTTGATCGTCTTGTCAAAGCTGCCACTAGCCAGGATCACGCTGTCGGGGCTGATGGCTACTGAACGCACCCAGAATGTATGCCCTGCTAGTGTCCGAATTTGTTCTCCTGTTGCCAAATCCCAAATTTTGATTGTGTTGTCATCACTACCAGTAACCAGAGTCTCGCTATCAGCACTGATGGCTAGGGCATGAACTGAATCAGAATGCCCCATAAGAGTGCGAATTTGTTTTCGCGTTGTCAGATTCCAGATTTTGATGGTGTTGTCATCGCTGGCACTAACCAGAATTTTGCCATCTGGGCTAATTACCACGACATTCACCTGCTGAAAATGCCCGTTGAGTGAAGAGATTTGTTTTCCAGTTGCGAGATTCCAAAGTTTGATTGTGCTATTGTCGCCACTGCTGGCAATGGTTTTACCATCGGGGCTGATGGCGACAGATAAAACTGAGTTTTCGTGTGCTTGGAGGGTGTTAATTAGGGAAACCTGATCCAAAGTAATCTTTAGTGGTTGACTTAAAAGCGCTTCATCTTTGCCAGAATTATTATGGTGAATCAACCTAGAAACCAAAGTGGTCTGAATTTGGCGAAAATGTTTATACCAAGATTCTCCAAAGCCGAACAACATCATCAAAGCACTTACCAAGATTAGAATTCTCAGTAAGGGATAATTTTTTGGTAAAGATGGTGCCCTAGTTGGTGGTATTTTCCCAGATGATTTACCTGCTGGTGGTAAGGCGAGGAGTTGTTTTGGGGTCAAGTCTCTAAGGACTTCATCGGCTGACTGATAACGTTCATGAATATCTTTTTTCAAAAGCTTGTCGATGACAAAATCCAACTCAGGATTTAATGGACTCCGCAAATATGCCCGCCAATTACTCACCCAAGAGTACCCAGATTCCATCCACAACTGAAAGGGCGAATTTCCCGT
Organism: Nostoc sp.; assembly: GCF_036917975.1. Taxonomy (GTDB): domain Bacteria; phylum Cyanobacteriota; class Cyanobacteriia; order Cyanobacteriales; family Nostocaceae; genus Nostoc. The sequence continues at coordinate 75,663 of NZ_JBALEJ010000038.1, read as the reverse complement.
TAGCAGATGAAAGCAGGTAGCCCCCACACCAAACAAGTCGCTGGCGGGGAAAGCTTTACCATCTCGAATCTGTTCTAGGGGAGAATAACCATGTGAACCAATGGATGTGCCAGATTTCTGCTGAACTTTGGCGGTGAATTGCTTTGAGGAACCAAAATCAATCAAGCTTAATCGCCCATCGCTTTTATGGCGGATAATATTTTCTGGCTTGATGTCCCGATGAATGACTTTGCGATCGTGGATAAATTTCAGGATGGGCAATAAATCTAGCAAAATAGATTGAATTTCCCTAGCGTTATAAGACTTGCGCTGTTGCAACTCCTTTAACAAATTCTCCCCATTGATAAACTGCTGAACTAAATATAGGCAGCCATCTTGCTCAAAGTAAGCTATCAAAGTTGGAATTTGGGGATGTTCCCCAAGGTCTTGTAGACGCTGGGCTTCTTCAGCAAACAACTCCATCGCCTTTTTTTGCGACCAAGTTCCTTGGAATTTGGGAGCTAACTGCTTGATAACACAACGTTCGTTGAGTTTATCTACATCTTCTGATAGATAGGTTCTGCCAAATCCCCCCTCATCTGAAAGGACTCGGATGACACGGAAGCGATTTCTTAAAAGTGACACCAGCGGGGTGTTACAACTTTGGCAAAACTTCTTTCCATTGGAATTCAGGGGATTTGAGCAATCGGGATTTAAGCAGCAGATCATGATCTGACAGGCGCGACTGCATGACAACTTAGGCTAAGTTTGCCCCGAACTTTCCCTTAATAAAATTGACTCTCGGTTACTGGTGGTAGAAAACCCTGTTCTGGGGATTGGGGAATTACTTATATAGTTAGCGTTTGTAAATAGTAGTCAGTCTTCCTCTTCTGTGGAAAACTACGAGAGTCATAAGATTAATTATTCTATCGATTATATAATAATTTGAATATAAATAATTTTCTGAAATATTAAACCTAGTAAATTTGCTTGTATATTGATAAGCAATAACTAACTAAGTATTGAAGATAAACCCTGATTAATTAATCATCACTGAATATCAAGTATAGTTAAAATAATTACTAAATTTGTTTTGGCTATTTTAAATCGCAGATGATTAGTTATTCATTTGATACTTTAGATAAATAAGGCTTCTAGCTGTGTTACCGTGTTTCCTTGAGCCTTGCTCTCAATTTCCGAATGGCATTAGCAGTTCTGGCTACAGGTGGTATGTATACATCATAATTTTCGTATTGTGTAATTTCGTGTTTTGTAATTTCATGTTTGGTAATTTCGTGTTGTGTAATACTTCTATTATTCAATTTTTGGGTAGTTAAACAGTTCGCCAAAGTAGGTGAATAGCTATCATTACCTAAAGCTTTAATCACTTGATCAGCAGTCTTAAATCGATCCTCTAAGGTAATTTTCACCATCTTTCCTAAAATCTGGGCGAAACTGTTGCTGATATTTACGTGTTTTTGCCAAGATATTTCACCAGTATTATGGTCATAATCCAGTTCTAAAGGACTTTTTGCAGTCAACATATAAATACAAGTTATACCCAGTGCATAAATATCACTGGCATAAACTGGACGCAGAGAAAACTGTTCAGGTGGTGCAAATCCCCTAGTCCCGATAAAGTTGGTATTTGCGTGATTCATTGAGTTTTCACAAGCATTAACTAATTGCTCTTTCACCGCCCCAAAATCAATCAGCACTACCCGCCCATCATACTCACACCGTAATAAATTCTGGGGCTTAATATCCCGATGAATCACATGATGTTTATGAAGATACTGTAATACAGGTAATATTTCCTGTAGAAATTGCTTAACTGAGGCTTCACTTTTGGGCCCAGTTTGCCGCACTTCTCGCGCTAAAGTCAAACCCGGCACGTATTCTTGAATTAAAAAAAACTCCCCATTTGCCTGAAAGTAGTCTAATAGCATGGGAATTTGCGAATGACTACCGAGTTTACCCAAAGTTCTTGCTTCTTTTTCAAAGCGCATACATGCCCTTTGCCAACTTTGGGGGTTAGTTACTTTCGGACAAAGTTGTTTAATGACACACAGGGGATTCCCAGGTAATACTGCATTTTTGGCTAAAAAAGTGATGCCAAAACCACCTCGACCCAAAATTTGTAGTATTTCATAGCGATCGCGAAATAACCGTTTAGAACCACACATCTGACCAAGCTGAGTTTGCTGTGAAATAATCTGTTGAGAATTCGTTATTTTCTGAGAAAAGCGATTCATTAGTATAAAATATCTGCTCTGAGATGTCTCTAATTCTACGACAATTTTTTATTGTTGCCAGTAAAATTACTGGGTCTTTGCCAAATCCTCATTAGTCTTCTATTAAAAATTTAAAAAGTAAAAATAAATTTTTGTAGAACTGAGTAAGTTGGCAATGATAAATCAAACTATGTTAATACCGTTTTTGCTTCTGTTAGCGCAGCAAGGCGTAGCTCATTCTGACCGGAGGCAGAGCTTCTCCGGCTCCGCTTCTGAATTCTGCTGTAGATTTATTTAGCTTATATTCTCTAAAAGAAATCTCAAATGCCGTTTTTAAGCAATTTTACTGATTTTGCTTCAAACTAAGAATATAGTCAACACCAATTTTCAAACGGAGAAGGTTAATATATGAGTTTGATAGATGGTATATTCCTGACGCTGTTAAATACTGTTGCCTGCCTAGCACTACCTAAGCTGCTATCTGTAATTCTGCATGGCAAAAGTCAATACACTGAACCATTGCCATCTGCTTCACAAGATTAAAATTGTTAAATTGCCAGTTTTTCTTAGTGTTAACTGACTTTATCTATAGCGGTTCCCATTCAGATGAGGTACAACACTATATCCCAAGGTGTAGTGGCACGGCACATTGGTGTCAACTTAACGTGAAAGCAAGTCTAGAACTAGCTTTTAGATTGCCTCGTTCCCAGTCTCTGACTGGGAATGCTCGTCGTTGAGGCTCCGCCTCTCTTACTGGCGGCAGAGCCTCCAAGAGCAGCATTTCCAGCCGGAGGCTGGAAATGAGGTTTTAAATAAATGATAGAATTACACTTTATTTTCTTCTTAGCACTTGTATTTTTTATCATTTAAAGATTACTAAAAGTTAGTATAGTTGGCGCGATCGCTAATCAGGAAAGCAATATCTTTTTATAAGAAGAATTCAGAACTCAGGAGTCAGAATTCAGTATGAATTCTGTACGAGTGGGTGATGACTATTGGTTAAAACCTCGCCCCTGATGGGCGAAAAAATTAAAATATTCTCGCCTTAAAACTCTATCCCTTTATGGGTAGAGTATTCTGAATTCTGAATTCTGTATTCTGACTCCTGTTTTATTATCTTGGAAGAATAAACTTCTTTCAGCAAAATGTTGACGATCACAAATCTGGAGTTTATAGTATGAACGAAGGCATCGATAACTTCACGTAGAAAATATTTTAATGCTTATATTAAAAACTCCAATCTGGCTAAAAGCTTTAGTTATTTTTATATTAACATTGGGAATATTTTTTCGCTTTATTAATTTAGATAAAAAGATTTATTGGGGAGATGAAACTTTCACGTCACTAAGGCTTTCAGGCTATACAACAAAAGAGGTAAATAGCCAACTCTTTGACGGCAGAATAGTTACTATAGAAGACATCCAAAAATATCAACGCACCAATTATCAAAAAGATTTCACTGATACTATTAAAGGATTAGCATTAGAAGAACCGCAGCTTCCACCGCTATATTTTCTCATAGCTAGGTTTTGGGTAACACTTTTTGGTAATTCTATTGCAGTAACGCGGAGTATTTCTGCACTGATAAGTCTGCTAATCTTCCCTTGCACCTATTGGTTGTGTTTAGAATTATTTGGTTCATCACTGGTAGGGTGGATAGCAATGGCAATTATGGCTGTTTCACCTTTTAATGTGCTGTATGCCCAGGAAGCAAGACCTTATAGTTTATGGGCAGTGACTATTGTTTTATCAAATGCCTCATTTTTGCGAGCATTGCGACTCAAAACAAAACTGAGTTGGTTACTCTATGGAATAACAATGACTCTTGGCTTATACACATATTTACTCACTATATTAGTAGCAATTGGGAATGGATTATATGTGTTGGTAATTGAACGCTTCCGATTTACTAAAACTGTCATTGCCTATATTCTCGCGTCATTTTTGGCACTTTTAGCGTTTGTTCCGTGGATTTTGTCTATTATTGTTAATTTTAATAGTCTTCAAGACACTTCCAATTGGGCATCTGAAACTATGTCAATATCAAATGTCGTTCAAGAATGGATGAGAAATATCAGCTATAGCTTTATGGATTTTTGGTATTTCTTTACATATTTCCCAGATTCTAAATTTAATTTATCTTTTGGTACTTATTTAATTCCTCTACTTTTGATTTTAGTTGGATACTCAGTTTATTTTATTTGCCGTGAAACTCCCCCAAAAATCTCAGTTTTTATTCTGACATTGATGGGTGCTAGCTCTTTACCCCTAATTCTGTCAGATTTAGTTTCAGGGGGATATCGGTCGATTATGGCACGATATTTTGTTCCCTCTTACATAGGTATTTATTTATCTGTAGCCTACTTATTTGCTAAAAAAATAACTTCTATAAATAGAAGGTTATTTATCACTAACTTATGGAAAGTATCTTTCCTTGCTCTTCTAATGGGAGGAATTATATCTTTTTATGTTAGTTCTCAAGCAGAAACTTGGTGGACTAAAAGAACTCTTGATCATGTTATAGTACCCAAGCTAATTAACCAAACTTCTCATCCACTATTAATCCTTGAAAACTCTATCCCAATGGTAGAATCTCTTAGTTATTTACTTAATTCAGACGTTGAGTTCCAGTTTATAAAAACTAAACAACTCCCAATTGTTCCTAACAAATTCAGCAATGTGTTCTTGCTGGAGTCTCCCAAATTCCCAGTAAATAAATTTGAGGAGGAGCAAAAACTGAAAGGGAAGCTTGTCTATAAAGGTCGAAAGCAAAACCTATGGAAACTAGAGAAGAATTCAGGCATAAAATAGACTTAGAGTACTCCAAGTAAAAAAATGCCCAATTGTCATTGCGAGCGAAGCTCGCAATGACGGGTTTTAGATCATTTATTTTTTGGAAGACTCTTAAGTAGATCAACGTAAGGCTTTACACTGCGCTATCTGCCACTCGTACAGAATTCATTCTGACTCCTGAATTCTGCTCAAGAAAATTAGGTAATAGATAAAAATACAATCATTTGCGATTTTCGCGCCGCCACTTACCGCGTACTAAGCGAATTTCATCAAAACTATAGCTTTCACCTAGTTGTTCTCGAATTGGTGTCAAAGAGATATCACCAAGCACTTCTAAAACTTGCCAAATTTTTTGTTGATGTTCCAGAGATACTAACTGATTTAAATCTACGGGCTGATTTTTCTCAATTAAATCTGCCAAATGACGAATAATTGTTGTAGGGCGAATGTTGCGTTTTTTGGCAATTTCATCAACACTCAAACCTTGTTTATGCAATTGGAATGTGAATATTTCTGTGTCGGAAGGTAAGCTAATAGAGGGTGTAAAATTAGCCTGTGGTGGATCTAGCAAACCTTTTTCTTGGCGGTAGGCGCGAATTTCTGTGAGAAATTTATCGCCATATTGGGAAAGTTTGTGACTGCCGACGCCCGAAAGTTTACCAAATTCGGTTATTGTTGTAGGTTGTTGCTGTGCCATCAATTTCAGGGTAGAATCCTGAAAGACAACGTAAGGTGGAACGGCTTGTTCATCGGCAAGTTGTTTACGGAGCGATCGCAACCTCTGCATTAATATCTCCGCTTCAACAGCTTTTTCACTGCCTTCTTCCCAATTAATCTTCTGTGCTACCGGAACAGCAAGGGAAACTGTACGCTGTCGCCGCATCACTTCCCAACTAAGAGGGTTAAGCTTCAAAACTGAGTAACCATCGCTAGTCTGTTCTAGTAATCCTTGATGTAAAAGCGATCGCCCCAGCATTCGCCATTCATCCACACTTTTATCTTTGCCAATACCGTAGGTAGAAAGCTGATCGTGTTCATTTTGGATGATTTTCTGGCTTTTTGCCCCCCGCAACACATCAATAATGTACAGCATCCCAAATCTTTCTTTACAACGCGCCACACAAGATAAAAACTTCATGGCTTCAATTGTCCAATCTTGCATTGGTTTGGGATAACGGCAATTATCGCAGTTACCACAATTTCCCGGAAAACGTTCTCCAAAATAACCTAGCTGAATTGTCCGGCGGCAGACAGTACCTTGAGCATAGTCAATTACTTGACGTAGTTGTTGTTTAGCAATCAACTGTTCTTGAGGATCGGTTTTTTGATCAATACTCCATTCAATGGTTTTAATATCACTAAAACTGAAAAAAAGTGTACAACGGGATGGTTCGCTATCTCTTCCCGCCCTACCGGATTCTTGATAATAACTTTCTAAATTACGCGGTAAATCAAAGTGAATTACTAACCGCACATCGGGCTTATTAATGCCCATGCCAAAGGCAATTGTTGCCACCATGACACGCACATCATCTCGAATAAATCGAGTTTGATTGCTGCTGCGTTCTTCATCAGTTAATCCGGCATGATAAGACAAGGCGGCAATCTTATCATTTTGCAATTTAAAGGTGAGTTCATCAACTTTTTTTCGCGTCAGACAATAAATAATTGCTGAACCATCAGTTTCTCGAACTAGTTCTAATAATTCAGCATAAGCAGACTTGCTTTTAGAACGAACTTCATAGTAAAGATTTTGACGGTTAAAGCTAGCAATGTGGATACTGGGTTGCTTTAGCCCTAATTGTTGGATAATATCAGCACGGACGCGATCGGTTGCTGTGGCAGTCAGGGCAAGGGTAGGAACATCAGGATAACGTTTCCGCAGAGATTTCATTTGACGGTATTCTGGGCGGAAGTCGTGTCCCCACTCAGAGACGCAGTGGGCTTCGTCGATGGCAAAGGCCGCAATGCCAATTTTTTCCTTGACTAAATCGAGAAATGGGAGAAATCTTTCACTCAAAAGACGTTCTGGGGCGACGTAAAGTAATCTCACTTTGCCACTAAGGATGGCTTCTTCCCGCGATCGCACTTTATAAGGATTCAGACTACTATTTAAAAATGTGGCAGCAATGTTATTATTCCGTAATCCTTCCACTTGGTCTTGCATCAAAGCGATTAATGGCGACACCACCACCGTTAAACCTTTTTTGATCAATGCAGGTAACTGAAAGCACAGAGATTTTCCCCCGCCCGTAGGCATAACAATCAATAAATCTCGATTTTGCAGCGCATCTTCGATAATTTGCCGTTGTCCGGGGCGGAATCTGTCGTAACCGAAGTGATATTTTAGCGCTTGTTCGAGATTGGGGTATTGAAGCATAGCGATCGCTTTTTCGGGGGCGTTCTGCGTGGGTTAGTTATTGAAGATATCAGGATTTTAACTCACTTCATCGTTAGCTTTGGTCAGACTTGCCTTTCTCTACTATGCTTTTTGGTATCAAGTAGGCTTTTCTGACTTTTCACAGCGTCCTACTTCCCTTAATTGAAGAAGAATGCAGAATGGGCTACGCCCCGCTGCGCTAACAGAATTCAGAATCAAGACGCGACTCGAAAATACTCGCTCTAAGCGTTGGCGCAGCCTCTCGTAGAGAAGCCATGCCGCAGGCTTTACGCTGCGAAGCACCGCCAGTCGTACAGAATTCATTCTGAATTCTGTACGCCTGGAGGATAGCGATTAAGAAGTAAAAAGTGCATTAGACGTAGGTTGGGTGGAGCGGAGCGCAACCCAACATCAACATATATCAGGATGTTGGGTTACGCAAAGCCTCCAACGCCAGTTGCTACAACGCTCTTAACCCGCGCAACGCAGTGGCTCCCCAACAAAGCAATTTTTTCTTTCTTTTACCTTTTTACTTTTTACTTTTTACTTTTTACTTTTTACTTTTGCCTTGTTCAGTCACGAGCATCTTGATTCTGAATTCTGAATTCTTCTTCAACTAATCATCTTCTCTAAAGCGATTTGCAAATCTTTTTTCAAATCGCTCACAGCTTGTTTAGCCGCCAGGCGATCGCCCTGACAATTGCGAGAGCGTTCTGTAACTGAAATTGGCTTCCCCACGGTGATTTGTGCCTGTCGCAGACCTAACCGAGGTCGTCCTGGAAGTGTTGTATCTTGAATTCTAGAAAGCATATCGAATACAAGCAAAGCTGTTTCTGCAAATCGTTCCGCCGTTGGTTTTTCTTGAATATAAGTAGCTGTGACTGCAACAAAACTTTCCACTATCCGCATGTGTCGCATTCGCAAGTCTGCTTCCTCTGCAATCCAGTCTGCTAAACCGCGTTTGAAGGGTGCTAAAGCATTAATATCTGGCAAATCTTCTCGGTAAATGTAACTCCAGCCAGCCTCTTCTAAGCGGCGACAACGGTCAATAAAATTACCCTGTCCTTGAACTTCAAAATATTGCTCGGTAACTTGTAAAGCCTTATCTAGTAAATGATGAAGTCGGGCAATTAATATCTGATTAGTATTAGCAGATTCATCAATTGAGATGGTTTTGGGGATGTCTTGATGATAGAAGCGACGATAAAATTCTTCCATCTCGCTAATCAGATATTCAGCCAACCTACAGAGGCGTTGATAGTAAATCTCTTCGCGATTACCCGAATCAATTTCCAAAACTTTCAAGCCGCTATCAGCTTCCAACTGACTCAATAGCCAATCTATTTTAGACCAAGGTGGCTCAACGTAACTATATTGGATAGCGATCGGCACAATGATTACAGTCTCAGTCCGGTTAGCTTTTTGTAAATCTTCTACACACCAGAAACCCATTTGAGCAACACCAGGTTCCAAGGGGCTAACAATACCACTATGACCATTAGTACCGCCTTCTGGTGCTACTGCGATCGGTAGTTCGCCATTAGCAAACAACTCCCGTGCAGTTTGGATCGCTTGCCGATCTAGTCGCCTACCGCGATGAACCGGCACACCTCCCAGCCGAGAAAACAGCCAACCTAACCACTTTCCCGCCCAAACTGTCATACCGCGATCGTAAAGAAAATAGCTGTGGACTAGGGATGGTAGTGTAATCCCTTTTTGACGAGCAACTTTTGGTACAATGCGAGAAAGCAAATACAGCATACAGAGGGGATCTTCTACCTCTGGGTGGCGAAATGCCAACAAAAGGCGAATTTTTCCAGCCTGGAATTGTTGATAAAGTTCAGCTAATACCTCAACATTCTTGGCTTCAATTTTGACAATCCCAGCCGGTAGCCAAGAGCGAGTACGAAACCGTAGTGCGATCGGCAATAACCACCTAACAATCTGGAGTACCAGCAGGTTCAACCGTTGGGGAATAAATTTTAGTGGTGGTTGAGTAGACTGAATCGATCTAGGCAAGTCGCTCTCCCGATTGTATTTCTAGCGATTGTACAACGTGGGGTCTTGGTTTTGTGTAAACCCGTAGCCTCTTGTCGTCAAACATTTCAATCCCCATAAGGTTGTTGGGAGAATGCCACTAAGTTAAGATACAGCCCTTGCGCTGACTGGTTCCTAGCCTCCAGGCTGGGAACCCATTCTGGGAGGCTCCGCCTCCTCTTTCTTGACCAGAGGCGGAGCCTCTCGGAATACATTCACAAGCCTCCAGGCTGGGAACGAGGCTACACAGGCTTTTGGGCTTTTCTTAGTGCCATTCGGTCGTTGGGATAAGGCAGGAGGCAGTCCTGATGAAACAAGTTTCACAGCTTTGAATGAAAGAATATACTAAAAACGGCTGAGAACTTGACTTTTGAATAATCGCCAAAAGCTTGTTTGTGCCAAGCTTATAGCCATTTTTTAAAAAGTCTCGTTGTTACCCGTTCGCAGTATAACTGGGGACTGGGGACTGGGAACTAGTATTTTTACTCAGCACTCAGCACTCAGCACTTTCAAGTCAGGGGGCAGGAGTTATTTCTCCTATTTCTCCTTCATCTCCATCACTCACTACTCAGCACTCAGCACTCAGCACTCAGCACTCACTACTCAGCACTCAGCACTTTCAAGTCAGGAGAGTTTCAGCCTCGTTCATTTTTGTTAACATAAAAAATTAGTTTTAATGTTTAGGAAAATTTCGGAGTAAATAGCCAAATACAGCTAAATTCAATACAAAAACCAATACTTTTATCAGAGATATTCCCCGAATTAATTCATAAATCTCTGGTGGAATACTGATACCGACAAGCACCAATACCAAGACGTGTGCCCAACGCTTTTCGTACCATAAACCAACGGCTTCAATAGCCGTAACGATAGCATAGATTCCTGATCCAATACCACTAAATGCTAGAGTTCTAGGATTTAAATTAGTAACTTTCCTTAAAACCCAATCAATAATTATCGATTTACTTTCTAAAACATAGTCGTCTGAAAATATCTCTAGAGTTTGATAATTTTTTAATGTCAATAATAAAGCAATCGAAGTAACCATAAGCAGCAAGGCGGCAAATGATTTATAAAGAACAATTGCCACTAACCCCAATGGACGCTTTTCCAAACAACCCCCTAAGTATATTAAGTCAAAAATTAATTAGCTGGCTTTGGATTATGCCAACTCAGACGCTTATTGTAGCAGGAGTTGATGGAAGCATCTCACCTTTGCATATTCCTTAAATCACTGACAATATGTCATTGCGTTGGCGTAAGCCTTCCAGCAGGGTATGCAACGAAGTGGATGTACTCCTTTGGAGAACCCACAGGGTAGCGATCGCAAAGCTTTGGGATTGCTGCGCTCCCCTCGCAATGATAAACCTCGTTTCCCGCTAGAGGCGGGAAACGAGATATATGTCTAAAAGCTTGTTCTAGACTGGCTTTTACCTTCAGTTGACACCTAGCTTAATAGCTACCAATAGAGTGTAGCAACGCTATTTAGCGTCGAACTTGCTTAGAGATATCTTTGCCTGTCTGCGCTGCACTTTCCCCTACATCACTAGCAGTTTTTTGAGCGCCTTCTACATACCCAGATCCGAATTGTTTAAAGGCTTCTGCTGACTCTTCACCAATTTTTTGAAGTCGTTTTCCAGGAGAACCTTCCGTTTCACGAGCTTCTTTATTCCACTCGCCTATTGTTTTTGGTCTTTGAGAATCATCTTGCTGTACCTGTTCGCGAACTCTTTCACCTAAGGCTTTGTCGTTGTGCCCATAACCAACATTCGTTGTCAGCATTACAAAACCAGCTAGGACAACAGCCAACAAACTTTTTGTCTGAAGTCCTTTAAGCAAGGAACTGATGTGACTAATAGTCCGAGAAATCAAATTTGTCATGCCAATTAGCTTGTTTTTTTGAAGTACAAATAAACATTAACTATAAAAAAGTGATTATCCTTCTAACAAAAGGCATATCTCAGTTATGAAAAGTATTAGATGAGACTATGCCAATCATCTGAGAACAAATTAACTAAATCAAACCATAGGATTTCTGTATGTCAACTGTTTTCATATATTGTATTGCTTGACTTTGACATCACCTAAGCGAGAGAAATTGGTCTACTGAATGTTGATGATTGACTCAAACACGATTTTCTGAGTGAAAATAGACCAATCCACACCCCAAATATCTCGTTGTCTACTGACCGTCTTTAAATAATTCTTGTTCACATTCCAAGGCAAACGACTAAGTTATGCTGCGATCGCTTGTTAACATGCATCGAGATCGCATCGGAGGTAGCGATCGCTAACGATAACCCAGAACGCTGACAGGTAATCTTCCGACTGCCGTCCCCATCAAGGTTAAAACGGAGAAAATAAATTCTGGGTTATCAGGGGTAGGACAACCTGGCCAGAATCTTCTTCAAGTCACACTATAATCTATTCTTAGTAGGGATCACAATCATTGAGAAATAAGGTACTTCGGCTGGATCAACTTCATCTAGGGGAATGATGCGTTGCTGTGATGTTGATGCCCGCTCAATATATCTCGCCCGTGATGCTAGCCCTAATTTGTGCAGGATGTCTCGTACTTTGGTAAAGTGACGACCTAGTTTCATAATCGCGGCGGCATCAGTCATCAGTAGATGTGTGGTTAGTTCTTCTGCTGGCAATGGGGCGGGTAGAACTGTGAGGATATCGGTGTAATAGGTGAAAGGTACACCCAAAGCTACTGGACAAGCCATCAGTGAGGAAACTCCGGGGACAACTTCTGTTTCGTATTGGTCACATAACCGCGTGAACAGGTACATGAAGGAACCATAGAAAAATGGATCGCCCTCGCACAGCACCACGACATCTCGACCGGCGGCTAAATGGTTGGCGATTGGTTGAATTTCCTGGTCATAAATAGATTTTGCCTTTTCTGGTTCCAAAGCGCGGGGGAGGTGAAATAGCACCTCGATTTGATTGCCAGGAAGATACTGCGCTACGATCGCTCTAGCGATACTTTGTTTATCTGTGGCTGATTGATAAGCTACCACAGGAGCCGCACGTAATAGCCGCAGCGCTTTTAGAGTCAATAGTTCTGGATCGCCTGGGCCGACACCAATTCCATAAAGACGACCTTTGGGTTGCATATTCATTCTTCCTCCGTTGCCAGGGCGTTTACTGCTGCTGCCGCGATCGCACTTCCACCGCGCCGACCGTGTAAGGTTAAAAATGGTACATTCCTGCTGTCTGCTGCCAATGCTGCTTTCGATTCGGCTGCACCGACAAACCCCACTGGAAAGCCCAGGATAATCGCAGGTTTGGGCATTCCTTCATCGAGCATTTCTAACAGTCGGAATAGGGCTGTGGGGGCATTGCCAATTGCGATTACCGATCCTTCGAGGTGCGATCGCCATAATTCTAAAGCTGCCGCCGACCTTGTAGTGCCCATACTCTGAGCAAGTTCTGGCACTTCTGGCTCGTTGAGAGTGCAGATAACTTGATTGTTTGCAGACAACCGCCGTCTGGTAACGCCATCGGCAACCATTCGGCAATCGCAGAGAATTGGCGCTCCTGCTGCCAGTGCTGTCCTTGCGGATTGTACTGCTGTTGGTGAATATCCCAAGTCTGTGACAATATCCGTCATTCCACAGGCGTGAATCAGACGCACGGCAACTTTTGCTACATCTGACGGTAGCACATCTAGGTTTGCTTCTGACCGGATGATTGCAAAGGAATTGCGGTAAATTTCGTTGGCATCTCGGATGTAATCGGGCATTCAATTTTGGATTTTAAATTTTGGATTGATTTGTTGGTTAATTATAGATACTTTCTTTTCACTAGAAGAATATCTAATTTAATTAACCGCAGAGGCGCAGAGAACACAGAGTAAGAGAAACGGAGGAATCAATCATCTGTATTTATCTGTGCTTATATCTTCTAAGTATTTATTAAATAACTGCTGTAATTGGGCTAGTGGATATCGATTAGCAAATTCCCCAAAGGACTCATCAGAATTTAAGCGTTGAATTTTATATACATATAGCATCTGCTCTATTAATGCAGGTAGTTCGGCAAAAGTTACATATTGATATAGTTTATGTCCGAATTTCTGCTTGTTGTCACCAACATAAATGTGATAGCCCTCTACAGTTTGATTATCAGTCTCAATGCTGACACCCAGGAGAGTAATATCACTTTTGCTATGCTGGGCACAAGACTTTTCGCAGCCGCTAAAGTGGATATTAACTGGGGAATCGAGAGTAACACGAGTTTCCAGATACTCTGCTAATGCCAACGCATGACTTTTAGTGTCTGTGGCAGAAGCGGCGCAACCCTTTTTTCCAGAACAGGCAACTAATGAACTCTTGATGTTGGTTGCAGAGAAATCTAATCCTAAGAAAGCAATTTCACTTTGGACATCAGCAACCCATTGCTGAGGAATATCTGTAAGGAGCAAATTTTGCCAAGGGGTTAGCCTGAGAGTTCCACTGCCGTATTTTGCTGCTAAATCTGCTAAACACCTTATCTGTCTACTCTCCAACCGCCTAAGGGGCAAGACGACACCAAGGTAAAATAAGCCTGGCTGACGTTGGGGATGGATGCCAATATGCTGATATTTCGCATCTGGCCGCTCCCCCAACCCCTCTCCTACAAGGAGAGGGGAGAATTTCTCCCCCTTCCCTTGCAGGGAAGGGGGTCGGGGGGTTAGGTCTTTTCTTTTTTCACTGTACAAAAGCGGGAAAGATAGACGCTGTTCAACTTCCTGGAGATAATTTTCACAACCCAAGGTGTTCAATAACTCTAAGAGACGTAGCCGCCGCTTACTCGTAATATGACTATGAGTTAGATAGACATCCGTCAAAGCTGCCAAGACGGGTAAACATTGCTCTGGTGATAGCAAAATTCCCGTATTACTGGGCGGTTGACCCTTCTCGCCAACACTGAGATAGAGGCGAAAATAAACATGATCATCAACTAAGACAGCTGCAAAGGTGATATCATTCAAGCGATCGCACACCCGAATTATCCCACCACCATCAAAGCAAACGCTAAATTTTGCCGACAGTCCCGAAAGCGCCGGGTGTGCTGCAATATAACTATCCCAACCTTGGACAAAAGGGCGAGTGTCGATTAATTCTTGGGGATCGATACCAGCAGTTGGACTGGTCATAATATTGCGGATGTGGTCTACAAGAGTATTGCTAGAACCCAATCCCATCATCTGTAGGTACTTCAGAACCTCAGCATTTATCCCTGTGCGGATTTCACGAATTTGTAGGTTAGCTCGATTAGTCACGTCTATATAGCCGCCACCATGCTGATCTGCTATATCTGCGATCGCACGGCACTGCTGACTACTAATAATTCCGCCTGGTATTCTAACGCGAGATAATATACCATCTGCGGCGGGTGTAGCATAAAACAAGCCGGGACAAGTGGCAAATCCAGAAAGCAAATTTAGAACTCCTTCCCCGTGCAACGCAGGGAGTAGACGGTGAGTGTGTCTTGAGGACATCCTGAGAGTTGGCATTCTGACTTGGGCGATCCCATCACAGCTGCGGCACAGTCCCGGAATTTCACCGGAGTTTCCCAACTCTCAGCTTTAGTAATTTAGATTTTGTTTAGGTTATGGATATCAACCAGACATCATCCAGATAATCATCTTACATTACTATAGCCATAAATTTTACCTGAGCTTATCTACTGCTGTGTTAAGGCTAGTGCGATCGTAAGGATCATTTCAGGCGATGCCTACAGCAAACCCTTTGGCTATGTAGGACATAGAAAAAGTCCCCAGCTTTAGGTTGCTAGGGACTAACTACTTTCGGCTCGTAAATTGATTGATTTACTGATTTAGCAGTCCGATAGCCATCTCAAGGTGCATTTTAGCTTTGTGCAAGTTCAATAAACTCTCTTGGTCGTATCGGTCAGGATAGCTCATAGCCTTGCCTTCTAAAGTTATCCGAATTAGTGCCGCTTGTTCATCAGTGGGGGAGTTCATCTCATCTACGATTCCTTCGAGGAATTGAATAACACTGAAGCCTGGTGATTTTAACCCTCTTCCTTGCCTTAATTGAGAGAGTGCTATCTGGGGAAATGCCATCAAGGTAACAATCCAACTAGTCTTGTACCCTCCATTCCCAGTAGACTTTAATCCGTAACGCCTGCATAAGTCTCTCAATTCAGCAGTGGTTTTGATTTCGAGTTCTGACCTTGTGAACATAAAATAGAATTACCCATTTGTAAAAGTGGTATCGGTGGATGCAAACTTTACCAGGGTGAACATCCACCAATTAAATATTTTCCACTGGTAGGCATGTGGTAAATATTATTATTTATATTTCTATACAAATGACTAAGAACAAGGGCAAGCCAGAGAATCTAAAACCGTTCACTACAGACAGAGAAGAACCATTAACCGAAAGATTAAATTTACGTATCACTAAGACAATGAAAGAGGAAGTGCAGCAACAAGACGACCCTCCTGAGTTTTGCAGAGAAGCTATTCAAAAAGCACTGGATGAGAAAAAAGGGAAGTAGTTGCCTCGTTCCCAGTCTCCGACTGGGAATGCTCTTCGTTGAGGCTTCGCCTCTCTTACTGGCGGCAGAGCCACCAGGAGCAGCATTTCCAGCCTCCGGCTGGAAACGAAGTTTTAAAAAGTACTTTCCTACGAGTTCATCTAAAAGGCAAGGATCATTTCAGGCGATGCCTACAGCAAACCCTTTGGCTATGAGTGGTATCGGTGGTGAACTGTTTTGACAGACGCGAACACCACCGATTTAAAACTCTATCTATATGTTCACGTATCGTTCAAGCTATATTTACATCTCTCAACAATGCCTAACCCTAAAGGTAATCCAGAAAATTTAAAACCACTTAAGTCTGATAGAGAAGAACCGCTAACACAAAATCTTAATTTTCGTGTCACCGAAAAAATGAAGGAGGAGGTAAAGGCACAAGACGACCCTCCTGAGTTTTGCAGAGAAGCTATTCAGAAAGCACTGGATGAGAAAAAAGGGAAGTAGTAAAAGTTGTTGGAGTTTAGTAGAGTTGCAAAAAAATTGTAGGTTGGGGAGCCACTGCGTTCATTGGTGTCAACTTAAGCTGGAAATAGCTTAACTGTTGGCTTCCATGCCCGCCCGGAAATAAATAAATGAGTAATGAGTAATAAGTAATACCCATTACTTATTACTTCAAAAATAAATTTCCGGGCTAGTAGGCTAAAGTCTACTGAAGTAGACTGGAGATTTTTGGCGATATTTAGTCATCTTCAGATGACTTTCGCTATTATACGGGAATTTCAATTCCCGGCGAACAAGCGGTTTCACGTTAAGTTGACACCAATGCACTGCGTTGCGCGGGTTAAGAGCGTTGTAGCAAGTGGCGTTGGAGGCTTTGCCAAAGCCAACATCCTGATATATGTTGGGTTGCGCTCCGCTCCACCCAACCTACTGGCGTGGCAAGGCTAAAATAGTGCATTAGAAAATTCTTGGGGGATGGGCGTATCGCCCGTCCGTGGCGGGTAAGATACCCGCCCCACAAGAAAATTTATTGCAACATTTTCGCCTTGTCACGCTACTACCTCGTCAAGTGCAGATGTACGCGCAAAATTCCTTGAATTACCTCTTGTACAGCTTCTTTACTCAAGCTGCCATCTACCCGAACAATTCGTGAGGGATGGGATGCTGCTAAATGTGCATATCCTTGCTGAACGCGGCGATGAAAAGCGATCGCTTCTTGTTCAATGCGGTCTAATCCTACTTGGTCTGAGAGTTTGCGGGAAAGTCCGACTTCGACATCGACATCTAGCCAAATAGTTAGATCGCTTTCTAAACCACCAGTAGCAATATTGTTCAGCTGATTGATTAAACTGATGTTCAGACCGCGACCATATCCTTGGTAGGCAATGGTAGAGTCAGTGTAGCGATCGCATAAAATATATTTCCCAGCTGCGAGATTTGGTTTGAGTTCTTGTTCAACGTGTTGCGATCGGTCAGCAGCATACAATAAGAGTTCTGTCACTTCTGCAACTGGTTTATCTTCTGACTTTTCTAGTAGCAAGCGCCGAAGATGTACACCTAACTCTGTTCCCCCTGGTTCACGAGTTACCACCACAGAAACACCGAGACTTTCCAACCACTCAGAACAAAGCTGCATTTGGCTGGTTTTGCCACAGCCTTCCACCCCTTCAAATACAATTAATTTGCCACCCATGCTTTTTTGTTCGCTGCAATAAACTGATTCGCTGACGTTTGATCAAGAATAACGCGAAGTGTAAAATATTAAACTGCGATCGCAATTGCAGTTTATGATTCAATACAGTTCAGATAAGACCAAAACACTTGTAGAGACGGCGATTTATCGCGTCTTTAAAACTCGAAAACTACGATTTAGTTGCCTGAAAATTGCCGTAACTGAGACGGTATAGTATCTCGCCAGCCTTCGGCACAAGTAAAATGCCTTCATCCTCTCGATTAGCCCATTCTGTCGGTTGAATAGTAGCCGGATCACGATAGTTTAAGTTATGAGCAGCACAGCGTTCAGCAGAAATGCCAGTAGCTAAAGTAACACGAATCCGCGCTTGTTCTCCTTCTATCGGATCAAAAGTACCCATCCCTTTTAAGTGAGTACTATGGGCCAGCACTCCAGCAGGATAGTCTTGAAATTTATGCCACTGTTTGAGAAAGTAATCCCGCACATGATAGCCAACTTCGGATAAAATTTCGCCGTGTGTATAGCTAAACTCGGTAATGTGAGGAGCATATATAATTACTTCGCCTCCGTCAGCTACTACTGGCTCTAGCTTGTACATTCCTTTAGCTGCTGTCCAGATGTCATCATACATTTGGGGCATGACTGAAAGCACTTGTTTAAAAGGCCGATCTACATATTTAATATGCAGTTTAGCTGATAATTTTGCAGCATCTTCCCAGGCTGACTCTGGTTGATCTATATAGAGTCCAGCTAGCTGATTTGTTTTCGGTGCGACTACCATCGCTAAACAAAGTTTTGGCGTAGAAATCAGGTTAGCGGCTCGGTTAATCAAACGCCGGACTGGTGTTATTCCCAGCGTGCCAATAATTTCATAACAGGTGATTAAAGCACCTAACCAGTGGGAGAGATTAATTACTTCTTGACCACCAATACCAGGGAAAAAATATTTATTTCCACCAGAAAAACCGACAACTTCATGGGGGAAAACTGGGCCACAAATTACAATCAAATCGTATTCTGTTACCAGCTTATTAATCCGCACATCAACTTTCTGATGCAGCATTCCACTACTAATTTCTGCTATCTCGTCTGCCGAAATTACTCCACAGGAAATAAAGGTATCTGGATTATTCCAAAGGTGGTTAAAGATGCGATTTTTTTTAAAAGTTGTCTCTCGCTCCTCCGATGTTACTCCTACCAAGTGATTGATTTGTTCTTCACTCATGGGATTATGTGTACCCAGGGCAATTAAAAAATCCAAAGCCGCTACCCTTTTACTCAACTCTTGATGAAGCAATCGAAACATTTGCGGGATGGGAGCAGTGCGGGTACTATCTGGAATTAACACCAAGATGCGCTGTCCATCTAACTTTGGGTCTGCTAAAGCTTGATGAACTAGCCCAGAAACTTGCTCATCTGAAAGTGTCCCGTTATTTACGGCTAGTGAATACATGATTAAACTCCACTGTAGATACTAAATCCACCATCTACCGGCACGACTACCCCGTTAACAAAACTAGAACCAGCACTACATAACCAAATCAAGGTGCTAAGTAATTCATCTGGTTTTCCGAAACGTCCGGCAGGGGTATGGTCAATGATTTTTTGCCCGCGAACGGTCAAGCTACCATCGGAATTTAGGAGTAAATCTCGATTTTGTTCGCCAATAAAAAAACCTGGTGCGATCGCATTTACTCGCATTCCATCACCATACTTTTGGGCGAGTTCTACGGCTAACCAGCGAGTAAAGTTATCTATCCCAGCCTTAGCCGCTGAGTAGCCAACCACCCGACTAATCACCCGAATGGCAGACATAGAAGAAATATTGATAATGCAACCGTGGGGTTGACTTCTTTCCACCATTGCTTGACCAAAAACCTGACAAGGTAGGAGAGTCCCAACTAAGTTGAGGCTAACTACTTCCTCAAAAGCTGCATGTGGCATATCAAAAATAGTCGCATCAGCAGTAATTGTGGCAGCCGGAATATTACCACCAGCCATATTTACCAAGATATCTATTTCACCCCAACGCTGTATAATAACATCCCTAGCGATTTCTAATTGGGAGCGATCGCTAACATCGGCTACCACAGCAATACTTTCTCCACCATTAGCAGTAATCTCAGCCACCACCGCCCCCGCCCTAACTTCATTGCGACCCAAAACAACAACTCGCGCTCCCGCTAGAGCCAAACCCCTTGCCATAGCCCCACCAAGCACACCAGAACCACCAGTAACTACCGCAACCCGCTCCTTCAAACTAAAAAGTTTACTCAAAATCAACTCAGCCATCACCCATTCCCCCTCTCTGCGTACCTCTGCGCTTCCCTCCGCGCCCCTTTGCGTTTTCAATTCCCCTCAAACTTATAAGCAACCTTAGCGAGGTCATAAGCCAAAGCACGAGCCATTTCATACCCTTCTTCCTCCTCAACCAACCCCCGTGCAACCAATCCAGCCAACCAATTACAAGCTACCCGCCGCCAAACATTATGACGAGCCGGAATCGAAACAAAAGCCCGCGTATCATCATTAAATCCAGCAGTATTATAAATTCCCGCAGTTTCCATTACCTGATTGAAATAACGCTCCATACCATTTAGGCTGTCATGAAACCACCAAGGCGGCCCAAGCAATACAGTAGGATAATGACCAGCTAACGGAGCCATCTCGCGGCTATAAGCGCTTTCATCCATACCAAAAATGATTAAATGGAAGCACGGATCGTTACCATAAGCTGACAACAACGGACGCAGATTTTGAGTCCACTCTATTTTTATGGGAATATCAGCACCTTTATCAGCTCCAAATCTCTCAAATAAAGCCGGGTTATGGTTACGCATCACACCGCAATGCATTTGCATTACCAAGCCATCTTCTACACTCATCCGCGCCATTTCCATGAAAATATGACCGGTAAAATTTTCGACATCCCCTGGATTCAGCTTGCTGGTTAATGCTCTTGCAAAGATAGCTTCAGCTTCTTGGTCAGAAAGACGTGTAGTATAAGGTGTAGCTGCACCTTGATCGGTAGCTGTCGCGCCCATTTTTTTAAAGAAAGCTCGACGTTCTTCTAAAGCTTGCACAAAATTGGCATAAGTGTTAATTTCTCTACCGATACTGCTTTCTAACTTGCTAAGATTTTCCCGCCAACCAGGAGCATCCAGATTAACCACTGCATCGGGACGAAAAGTTGGTCTAATTTGAGTAAAACCTTCTTCGTGGAGCGATCGCTGATTCTCTAGGTTATCACTGGCGGCATCGGTAGTACAAAGCACTTCGATATTAAAGCGTTTGAATAAAGCACGAGGGGAAAACTCAGGTAAAGCTAACAAACCTTCTAGACAATCATAAATATATCTTGCATTGCGAGAATTTAAAGGCTCATCCACCCCAAAGACGTTAGTTAGTTCCTCTTTCAGCCACAACCCAGAGGGAGTACCCTGGAATAGATAAAAATGGTCAGCGAACAATTGCCAAATTTTGCGGTGATCGGTTTCTACTGGTGAACCATCATTAGTAGGTATGCCCAAAGCTTGCAGAGATACGCCCTGACTGTATAGCATCCGCAAAAGGTAGTGGTCAGGGATAATCAGTAAATCCGTTGGTGAACCAAAACGGGCTGCGGGATTAGCTAACAAAGCTGGATCTACGTGTCCGTGTGGACAAACTAGAGGTAACGCAGATATGCTGTCAAAAAATTGATGGGCTAGTCGTCTTTGAACTGGTTCTGGAGAAAAGCAGCGATCGGGAGATAAACTCGGTTTTTTGGTTAACATATTTTTGTCCGATTAAAGTTTTTAGTGTTGCTGAGTGCAAATAAGAATGATGAATCAATTCAAAATTCAAAATTCAAAATTCAAAATTAAAGACAGCCACCCACAAGGGGTGGGGTTTCTACCTACCTTGGGAAACAATGATTCTTTCGCGCCACTTGCGGGCGAGGTTTTAAACCTCACTTCTTTTCATGAAATTATTTAATTAATTTAGTACTACTACCACGCTCTACTAAAAAAGGAGATAAAACACGGTTTTCCACAGTTTTTTCTTCTATTAAATCGAGTAACATTTGCATGGCATAGCCACCAATTTCTAACATTGGCTGACTAACTGTGGTCAGCGCCGGCGTAACGTAATTGCCCAAAGCAATACCATCAAATCCGACCAGACTTAAATTTCGCGGTACTAAAATACCTAATTCTCGGCAAGCTAACAGAGCGCCAACTGCTACCATATCGTTGTAACAAAAGATGCCTGTAACTTCCGCAGCCAATAGTTTAGCAAGCATATTTTGCCCAGTGGCAACATCGCTTCTTCTGATATTATATTCATCACTAATTGAAACCCAATCAGTATTTTGTGGAATACCAGCTTCCGCAAGTGCCATTTGATATCCTTCTAGGCGCTGCTGGTTTGATCTACTGCGATCGCCTACACCCAGATAACCAATGGCAGTATGTCCCAGACTAATTAGATGCTCTGTAGCTAACTTAGCACCTAAGCGATCGTCTATTTCTACTGAGTGAAATATTTCCGATTGATCTTCGGTCTGGCTATTAATCAGAACCGTTGGCACAGCAATTTGTGTGAGTTGCTTGATATGCTGCTTACTAATTCGTGAGTCGGCTACTAAGATCCCATCCACCCTGCGGCGATGAAAAGTATCAATAGCTGCCATTTCCTGATCAAAATCTCGGTGTGAAGCACTCAATAAAACACTCAAGCCTGCTGGTCTGGCTATCTTCTCGATTCCCTCTACTACCTCTGCAAAAAAAGGATCTGAAATTGAAGTTACTACCACACCAATGGTATTAGTACGTTTATTTTGCAAGCTTTGAGCAATAGCATTCGGCACATAGCTCATTTCCTGCGCCAGTCGCTTAATTTCTTCTCGCACTTTCGGGCTAATTAGAGCATTATCTCGCAAAGCACGTGAAACGGTAGAATGAGAAACGCCTGCCCTGCGGGCAATATCTTCAATGGAAATTCTTCGTTTATTCATTATTTTATCTTAGCTTTTAAATATTGCACACGTGTGCATTTTGTATGTATTATAGAAAATAATCGTTATTTGTCAAGAGATTTTAATACAACTCACATTTTAGATGGAAAGGAGTTAAAAGTCCTGACTTTTACCTCTGTTCATAATTACAACTACAAATTAGGAATTAGTTAAACTTTTATTAAGAAAAAAATGATTATTATCGTAATGGGTGTATCTGGTTCTGGGAAAACTACCATCGGAAAACTGCTAGCAGACTCCTTAGACTGGGAGTTTAGCGACGCTGATTCTTTCCACTCGCCAGAGAATATTGAGAAAATGCGGTGTGCTATCCCTCTGAGTGAAGCTGATAGGATACCTTGGTTACAAGATTTGCAAACAGCTATTAAACACTGGCTACAAGAAAATAAAAATGTGGTGTTGGCGTGTTCCGCTTTAAAAGATAGCTATCGGCAATTTTTGGTATTGGATAGCGTTTGCATCAAACTAGTTTACCTCAAAGGGTCTTATGAGTTGATTCAAATGCGGTTGCAAGAGCGTAGCAATCATTACATGAGTGAAAAACTACTCGACAGCCAGTTTTATACTCTTGAAGAACCATTAGACGCTCTATGTATTGATGTTGCACAGCCACCCCAGATAATTGTCCAAAATATTAGAGCGGCTTTGGAAATCTAGCTTATCGGTGACAACCGTAATATTAAGATTAATCACGTATCTACGAAAACATGAACTTTTGGCAACTAAATCACATCAGATGTAAGTCTAAAGAGATATCAAAGCAACCACATTAAGAAGAGTGGTAGGAGAAAACTAGTGTTTTTAAGACTAGCGCAACAACATCGAGAATTCGTCCAAGACTTGGTAATGAGCCTGCAAGCCTTGACAATTGTACTTGAACGGCGTGGTTACACTGCGTCATGTTATACATGCGGCGACCAAATGAAGAGTGCTTCATTTATGGTTAGCCTCAGAGAAAAGCACCTGATTCGATTTTTAGTCTCTGATTACGGGATTACTTGGATGGAATTGTGGGACGATCGCGAATTAATGAAGTTGGAAGGTGCAGAAGCAATAAACCAACTGCAAGAGTTAGCTAATCTTGTCAAGTATTCGACAGCTATACAATTAATAAAATAATTAACGACTCCCTTGGCTGAATTCTACAAAAAAATTAGCATAGTTTATGCACACGTGTGTAAGACAAAAGATAAACTTATATTTTTAACAAGGTTTATGTACACGTGTGCATAAACCGATAATCATGCCATTTTCAAAAATCTATCCAACATAGAGACGTACATTTGTACGCCTCTACCTGATATCTTGCACTCTTACACTGGAAGTCCCGGCTACACAGGCAAAACCCGCCTGCGCGGGTTGAAAACCTTGATTTTGCATTAGTCCGCGTAGGCGGACTTTGTTTGTATAGCCGCGATTTCTAATCGCCAGGGCTAGATGCAAGACATGAGTCTACCCAGTGTTGCTGAGTCGAGGTATGAATTTGGATGTAGAGACGTTGCAATGCAACGTCTCTACAAGGATTTTGAAATAACGCAAAATTATTTTTCACGCAATCAGCAACGCCCCTCTACCCATGTATTTGTAGATGAAGCGGTGACAACTCTCACCAGTCAATCATGCACAGGCATCCAAAGACGAAAAGAAACTTAACACATATTCTTGCACACGTGTGCAAGAATTAAAGAATAAGTCTAATAAAGGTCTTGCACACCTGTGCATAAAAGGAATGTAAAAGTATTATTTAACAAATCAACAAGTAAGAAAATATGTCGCAAACTCTAAATCATGTAGTTGCTCAAGTTCAAAAAAATCCCTTACATTCCTTAGAAGAATGGGAAGAAGACTTACTGAATCGCTATCCCGATCCAGAAAACATAGTTAAAGAAGGTAAAGCCACTGAAGAATACAGAAATTACGAAACGACTATTAGAGATACGGTAAAAGAGTTTTATCGGTTAAATCATATTAATCAAACGTATGATTTTGTACTTCAGAAAGAAAAAGAATTTTTGAAGTTTGATAAAAAAGAAATGTCTGTTTGGGATGCGGTCGAATTTTTGAATCAATTGGTTGATGATTCCGATCCTGATACAGACATGGATCAATTACAGCATCTATTGCAAACATCAGAAGCCATTCGCGCCGATAGTCATCCTGACTGGATGGTACTTACTGGCTTCTTTCACGATATGGGGAAAGTACTTTGTCTGTTTGGTGAGTCTCAATGGGCTACTGTTGGCGATACTTATCCTGTAGGTTGTGCATTTTCTGATAAAATTGTTTTCTCCGAATTCTTCAAAGAAAATCCTGATTATCAGAACCCCGACTACAACACTAAATATGGCATTTATGAGCCTAACTGTGGATTGAGTAATATACACATGTCATGGGGGCATGATGAGTATTTTTATCAGATGATGAAAAACTATTTGCCCGAACCTGCATTGTATATGCTTCGCTATCACTCATTTTATCCTCAACATCGTGAAAATGCTTATGAACATTTGATGGATAAACATGATAAAGAAATGTTTAAATGGGTGAAGTTATTTAATCCCTACGATTTGTATTCAAAAAACCCTATTCCTCCTGATTGGCAGAAATTAAAACCATACTATGAAGATTTGGTGGCTAAATATTTACCCGCAACGTTAAAGTTTTAAGCTGCTTGAAGAAGAATTCAGGAGTCAGAATTCAGGAGTCAGAATCAAGACACGCCGATCGAATACTCGCTACCGCTACGCTATCGCAGACGGGAGCATCCCACTTTTTCAAAATCTAACAATCTTATGTCATTGCGAGGAGGGACGACGAAGCAATCCCAGGCGTTGCGATTGCTTCGTTCCTCGCAATGACATGTTAAATTTTATTATTTCATCGAATAATAAAAACTGGGATGCACCCTCGCAGACTCGCTAACACTGCACTATCCACCAGTCATACAGAATACCCAACTGAATTCTGACTCCTGAATTCTGTTTGATAACAAATAAATACGCTTGCCAAGCAGATTTGAGTTAATTTAAAAAATCTAATTAAAAGATATTTACATTTCTCAAAATCTGGCATTCACAGTCAAAGATTTCCCTACTATAACAATATCTTTTTGAAGGGTATTGATTGAGAACTGTTAAAAACTTTAACATTGAACAAAAATTTGAATAGGCGAATTTATGCAGATGCTTTGCAATGAAGACTTTAGGTTATGTAGAGAGATTTCAACTCTTTTTTGTTTGTAAAGTTCAATAAACAAAATTAATTTTTTCACTGGAGCGATATAAAATGAGACAAGTCAAAACAAATAAGATTTACAAGTTTAATAAAACTAATTTTTGGCAGTTTCACGTAAAAGCTGTTTTCAGACTACGCACTACTGAATTATTTTCGCCAGAAAATAATGTGATTATTTGAAGTAGTGTAATGTTCATGGCTTTGCTTTAAAAACAAAACATCTAGTTTCGTGAAACTAACAGTAATAACTCCAATTGGGTCAGATTAGAAGCAATACAGTTCAGATAGAGCAACAAAACACTTGTAGAGACGGCGATTTATCGCGTCTCGAAAACCCAAAATTGTTGCCAGTAGCCCTTAACGAACCGTATTGAAATTAGAAGACCTTTGGAGTTGAAATTCCAAAATCTAGTAACATCACTAAGCAGGTCTAAAGTTTTCAGACCTAGTTCATATTCTGCTGACCTTTATCAAATTTAAATACGTTGTTAGAAATAGATGAATATGAAGAGAATTACGCTGATAGTTGGCATATTAGGTTTCGCGGTTGTTGGTTGCACAAATGGCGCTTCAAATAGCGACACTGCTACTAATAATACTAAGAAGGCTACTAATATAAGTGCAGAGAGTCTTAGTAATCCAAATAAAAAATTGCAAACAATCGGCGTTGCTTTGGGTGACTTAGGCAATCCCTTCTATAATGCAGTGCAGAATGGCGCTGAGACAGAAGCCCAGAAAATCGGGGGTAATATCAGAGTTAATGCGGTTTCCAGTGCTTTTGATCTGAACCAACAAAGCAACCAAATCGAAAACTTTACTGCTGCGAAGACTGATTTAATTATCCTTAGCGCTGTTGATAAAAAAGGAGTTAAACCCGTAATTGACCAAGCAAGGCTTGCAGGTAGAGTTGTGATTGCAGTAGATTCAGCCGTTGATGCAGATGTAGATGCAATGATTAGTTCCAACAATATCCAAGCTGGTGAGGTTGCTTGCCAATATATTGGCGATCGCCTCAAAGGTCAAGGTAGTGTAGTCATCCTCAACGGTACGCCAATGGACTCAATCAATCAGCGAGTGAGTGGCTGTGAGAAATCATTGTCCAAATATCCTAATATCAAACTGATCTCTAAAGACCAAAACGCCGAAGGGACAAGGGATGGAGGATTGAGAGTCATGAGTGATTTGCTGACAACCTTTCCCAAAATTGATGCCGTTTTTGCCACCAACGACCAAAGCGGTGTCGGCGCAGATTTAGCAGCGAGACAAGCAAAACGTAAAGAATTTTTTATTGTTGGGGTTGATGGATCGCCAGATGCAACCAAAGCAATGGAGGATAAAGACGGTGTATTTGCTGCAACTGCTGCTCAAAATCCCGCAGGGATGGCCCAAAAAGCAGTTCAGATTGGCAACGATATCATCCAGGGTAAAAAACCTGAGTCACCAAATATTCTGATTCCAGTCAACTTGGTTACTAGAGAGAACCTCAGCAGCTACAAAGGCTGGTAATTTGTAATTCGTAATTCGTAATTCGTAATTCGTAATTACAAGATACGGAAAAAGACTTGATACAGGAAGATTGCAATACTCGATCCTGTTTTTTTAATACATCGTTTTCAAATTTGGTGTAAGTAAAAATGACTTCTAGGAAATATATGAATGTGAAAAAGATTACGTTCACCTCTGGTGTTACGCTTCGCGTAATCGCAGCTAGCCTACTAGGTATCATGAGTGGCAGTCTTATTGGCTGTACAAATGATTCTCCCGATAGCACGGCTACTAACACTGATACTAAACCTGCTACCAATACCAGTGCAGAGACTCAAACCGCCACTGGGAATGGAAAATTAAAATCAGTTGCCTTTACTGTTGGTGATTTAAGTAATCCCTTCTTCGTCCTTATGGGACAAGCAACTGAGGCAGAAGCGAAAAAAATCGGCGGTAAGGATGTCAATGTTACCGTAGTTTCCAGTGCCTATGACCTCAACCAACAAAGCAATCAAATTGAAAATTTCACTGCTTCCAATACTGACATCATTATCGTCAATGCTGCTGATAAAAGTGGCATTAAGCCAGCAATTGAAAAAGCAAAACAAGCAGGTAGAATTGTCATTGCAGTAGACACAGGTGCAGAAGGGGGTGTAGATGCCACTATTACCACTAATAATGTCCAAGCTGGAGAAGTTGGTTGCAAGTATATTGCTGACCGCCTCAAAGGTAAAGGCAATGTAGTCATAGTTAACGGCCCGCCGGTGGACTCGGTGATTCAGCGAGTTAGTGGCTGCGAGAATGTATTGTCCAAATATCCTGATATCAAAATCCTCTCCAAAAACCAAAATGCAGAGGGTAGCCGGGATGGAGGACTCAGAGTTATGACTGATTTGCTGACAACATTTCCAAAGATTGATGCGGTTTTTGCTATCAACGATCCGAGTGGAGTCGGCGCAGAACTAGCAGCTAACCAAGCACAACGTAAAGACTTCTTTATTGTCGGGGTTGATGGTGCGCCAGAAGCAATAACTGCGATCGCAGCTAAAGATGGTATATATGCGGCAACTGCTACTCAAAATCCGCGAGGGATGGCCGAAAAAGCAGTTCAAGTTGGCAACGACATCTTAAATGGGAAAAAACCAAGTAATTCAACCATCCTAATACCAGTTAAGTTGATCACGAAAGATAACGTCAGCACAGAAAAAGGCTGGTAAGTAATAAAAATTGTAAATTTGCAGTTGAAAGCTTATGTCTTTTGATGTGAATCATCTGCTGCCTTTGTAAAGTTTTTGCACATACCTAAAATGTCTGGCGGTTTTCACTTAAATTAATACAAAACCTAACCCCCAGCCCCTTCCCTGCAAGGGAAGGGGAGTAAGACTCAAAGCCTCTCCCCTAAAAGGGGAGAGGTTTGGAGAGAGGTCAAAACTCTATGTACTGCAACCAAGAACCGCTATGTATGTGCATCAGCGGAGAGTCTGATTGTGCATTTCTAGCACTCAGACTCTCCCAGCAATCTCTGTGAACTAATGTTAACAACAGAGGATGAAAATATCTCTTTAAAACTCCTAGTCAGCTTTTAAAACATGATTTTGCGGTCAATAAAATATGAGTTTATTAATTGCTAATTCACCTTCGCAAATTTTAAATAGTTTTTACAGGTTTTGCTCATGACAACAAATATTGAAACCTCACTTTCTGATGCACCAACTAGCACCCCAGTGTTAGAGATGCAAGGAATTACAAAAAGATTTCATGGTGTATCTGCGCTCCAAAATGTTAATCTCACCATTTATCCGGGAGAAGTTCATGCCCTCATGGGTGAAAATGGAGCAGGCAAAAGCACATTGATGAAAATCCTGGCTGGGGCTTACATTGCTGATGAAGGAGAAATTCGCATCAATGGTCAACCCTTGAAAATTACCGATCCGGCGACAGCACGCAAGTCGGGTATTAATCTGATTTATCAAGAACTGA
The DNA here is from genome assembly GCF_036917975.1 of Nostoc sp. Lineage (GTDB taxonomy): Bacteria > Cyanobacteriota > Cyanobacteriia > Cyanobacteriales > Nostocaceae > Nostoc. The sequence continues at coordinate 46,330 of NZ_JBALEJ010000038.1, read as the reverse complement.
ATGTTGCACCGAATTTAACCGTTACCGAAAATATGTTTATGGGTAGCGAGTTGCGGCGAGGTCAGCTTTTAGACCGCAAAGCGATGCAATTAGAAGCAGAGGAAGTATTGGAAAGCCTGGGAGCCAATTTTACTGCCCAGACGATAGTTGGTACTTTGTCCATCGCCGAACAGCAGCAAGTGGAAATTGCCAGGGCGCTGAAAGATAAAAGCCGCGTTCTGGTGATGGATGAGCCAACAGCAGCATTGTCTGACCGTGAGAGCGACCATTTATTTGAGGTAATTCGCAAACTGCGGCGTGATGGCATTGCTATTATTTACATCAGCCATCGGATGGAAGAAATCTATGCGCTAGCTGACCGGATTAGTGTGTTGCGCGATGGTCAATATATTGGTAGTTTGACACGCAGCGAAATTTCTCCACAGCGATTGGTGCAGATGATGGTCGGTCGCTCCATGCAGGACTTTTACGAACATCAACGGCAAATGAATCCTGGCCCCGTCGTGCTATCAGTCAGAAATATGAGCGATGCGCGTCAGAAGATTGAGCCGACTAGTTTTGAACTTCATGCTGGAGAAATTCTCGGTTTAGCGGGGTTGGTTGGTGCTGGACGCACAGAACTATCCCGGCTGATTTTTGGTGCTGACCGTAAGGCTAGTGGTGAAGTATTCTTGAACGGCCAAAAACTGGAAATTAATACGCCCAGTGATGCGATCGCCGCCGGAATTGGCTACGTCCCCGAAGACCGCAAAGACCAAGGTTTATTTCTGGAAATGAGCGCCCGCAAGAATATTGCTATCAACACACTCAAACAGGATGCAAGGGCTGGAATTGTTAACTGGGCTTCAGTGAATCGGCTATCAACAGATGCGGTAGAAAACTTTAATATCCGCCTAGCCAATTTGGAAATTAGAGCATTGGATCTTTCTGGTGGTAATCAGCAGAAGCTACTGCTAGCGCGTTGGTTAGCTATTAAGCCCAGAGTACTGATGTTAGATGAGCCGACACGCGGCGTAGATATCGGTGCCAAAAGTGAAATTTACCGAATTATGAGCGAATTAGCAGCACAAGGGGTTGCTATTTTAATGGTTTCCAGCGAACTATCGGAGATTGTCGGCATGAGCGATCGCGTCTTAGTGATGCGAGAAGGACAGCTGGTAGGCGAACTGGATGGCAGTCTTGGCAAAGAAATCACCCAAGAAAAGATTATGCACTACGCAACAGGAGCATCGGAGGTATTAGCATCATGAGTCAGACAGTCAGACCGCCTGCCAATAAATTAGGCAACAATCCCGCATCCCGCAACCGGAAATCAATCGGCACTCTGTTGGAAGTTGCGGGTATTCTGCCAATCTTAGTAATTATCTGCATCTTATTTGCATTCCTTTCTCCCAACTTCCTCACCGGCGGTAACATCGTCAATATCTTGCGTCAGGCATCAATCAATATTGTGCTGGCAACAGGAATGACCTTTGTAATTCTCACCGGCGGTATTGACCTTTCCGTTGGGTCAATCTTAGCCGTTTCTGCCGTAGTTGCATTGCTAGTATCGCTACTGCCGGCTTTAAGTTGGGCGGCTGTACCTGCTGCCTTGCTGGCAGGATTGCTTTTAGGTTTACTTAACGGTGCGCTTATTACCTTTTTGGATGTACCACCTTTTATTGTCACCTTGGGTTCACTTACCGCCTTGCGGGGTGTGGCCTTTTTAATTGCCAAGGGGACAACGCTGATTAACCGGGACATCAATTTTGCTTGGGTGGGTAATAGTTATATCGGCCCTCTGCCGTGGCTAGTAATCATTGCGCTACTAACGGTAATTGCTAGCTGGTTTGTCCTGCGGCAAACTGTTTTAGGAGTGCAGATATATGCCGTTGGTGGTAACGAACGGGCAGCGAGATTAACTGGGATTAAAGTTAATCGGGTGTTGCTATTCGTCTATGGTATTAGCGGATTACTGGCAGGCTTAGGAGGAATCATGAGCGCCAGCCGTCTTTATAGTGCCAGTGGCGTATTAGGTCAGGGTTATGAATTAGATGCGATCGCAGCTGTCATTTTAGGTGGAACCAGCTTTACAGGTGGTATTGGTACTATTGGCGGCACACTTCTAGGTGCATTGATTATTGCGATTCTCAACAACGGTTTAACCTTGTTGAACCTATCTTACTTCTGGCAACTAGTCGTCAAAGGACTAGTAATTATTTTGGCAGTAATGATCGATCGGTTACGCAGACGTTCTAGACGATAAAAGGGACTGGGTACTGGGGACTGAGGGAGATAAACAAAACTCTTAACTCAGCACTCAGCACTCAGCACTCCTAACGCCCAATTCCCAATATATAAACTATGTCATCTACTACTATTCGTCGCAAATCCAACACCTTTTATGTGATTTTGATTGCTGGTGCGGCTGCCCTCGGCGGGTTTTTATTCGGTTTTGACACTGCTGTAATCAACGGCGCGGTTTTATCTCTAGCAAAAGCTTTTAATACCAGTAGTTGGGTGACAGGGCTGGCAGTGTCCCTAGCGTTGCTGGGTTCTGCTGTTGGAGCCTTCTTTGCCGGACAGATTGCAGATCGTTATGGTCGAGTCAACGCAATGGTAGTCGCTTCGGCGTTGTTTACCATCAGTGCTATCGGCTCTGGGTTTGCCTTCACAATCTGGGATTTTATCTTTTGGCGAGTATTGGGTGGGATTGGCATCGGTGTTGCTAGCGTCATCGCGCCAGCTTACATTGCCGAATGTTCTCCCACCCATTTGCGAGGAAGATTAGGATCTCTGCAACAATTAGCGATCGTAGTAGGAATTTTCGTCGCCTTATTGAGCGACTACTTTATCGCTACGTCAGCAGGTTCAGCAGACTCGCCGTTTTTGTTTGGGGTTGCAGCTTGGCGCTGGATGTTTTGGACAGCAGTCCCACCAGCAGTATTCTACGGGATGGTAGCTTTAACAATTCCGGAATCTCCCCGTTATTTGGTTGCCAAAGGACGGGAACCGGAAGCTGTTAACGTTCTGACCAAGATTTTAGGGGGCGATGTGCTGCCAAAAATCGAAGAAATTCGGCAGACAGTGCTTCGTGAACGCCAACCCAGGTTTTCTGACCTATTAAGCAGAAGTGGCGGACTCCTCCCCATTGTTTGGGTAGGAATAGGCTTATCTGTATTACAGCAATTTGTTGGGATTAATGTAATCTTTTACTACAGCAGCGTTTTGTGGCGGGCTGTCGGGTTTTCCGAAAAAGATTCCCTAACAATTACGGTGATTACAGGAGCCGTCAACATTATTACAACACTGATTGCGATCGCCTTCGTAGATAGATTTGGTCGCAAGCCCTTACTTATAGTAGGGTCGATTGGCATGACCTTGACCTTGGGGACGATGGCTTATCTTTTTGGCAATGCTCCCCTCGATGCTGCTGGGAACCCCAATCTTACCGGCAGCGCTGGGACTTTGGCTCTGATTGCAGCCAACCTCTATGTCTTTTGCTTCGGCTTCTCCTGGGGGCCAGTGGTTTGGGTGCTGTTGGGAGAAATGTTTAATAACAAAATTCGAGCCGCCGCGCTTTCGATTGCTGCTGCCATACAATGGATTGCGAATTTCGTGATTTCCACAACATTTCCTCCTATACTGCAATATTTCGGTCTAGGTTCTGCCTATGGACTGTATACAATTGCAGCAGCTACCTCATTCTTTTTCATTCTCTTTTTTATTAAAGAAACCAAAGGAATTGAGTTAGAAGACATGTAATTAATTCGTAATTCGTAATAGGCTACGTCCCGCGGCGCTAACGTGATTTGTAGAGCATGAGAGGTATTTTATCTCCTCCTGCCTCCCCTGCTCTCTTCGGCGATTCTCCCGGAAAAGTATCAGAAAAAAACTAATTGAAGAAGAATTCAGAAGTCAGAATGGGCTACGCCCCGTTCATTGGTGTCAACTTAACGTGAAAACTAGCCTAGTAAAAGCTTTTAGATATTGTCTCGTTCCCAGTCTCCGACTGGGAATGCTCGTCATTGAGGCTCCGCCTCAATACTTGCGGCAGAGCCGCCAGGATCAGCATTTCCAGCCGGAGGCTGGAAACGAGGTTTTAAAGGAGTTTCAGCTTAAGTTGACACCAATGCGCCCCGTTGCGCTATCCGCCAGTCATACAGAATACACAACTGAATTCTGACTCCTGAATTCTATTTAATAAAAACTCTCGCTTCAGTCAATCAATAAAAAGATGGAAACTATCAATACGGCTCTTTGTTCTTCTGGTTTATCCGGCATGGTATTTCATGCACCGTTTATTGATTTACATCCCGGATTTAAATTAGCCGGTTCTTGGGAAAGAAGTAAAAAGCTGATACAGGAACATTACCCGGATGTAAAAAGCTATCCTTCTTTGGAAGCATTGCTATCAGATGAGGAAGTAATGTTGGTGGTCGTAAATACACCCACTTATACCCATTATGATTATGCTAAACAGGCATTGCTTGCAGATAAACATGTGGTGGTCGAAAAAGCATTTACCACAACAGTAGCAGAAGCGCAAAATCTCAAAGAATTGGCACAAAAACAGGGAAAGAAATTATCTGTATATCAAAATCGGAGGTGGGATAGTGATTTTAAAACAGTCAAAAAAATTGTTCAAGAAGGCTTATTAGGTGATATTATTGAAGCAGAATTTCAATTTCAAAGATATAAACCAACTCTCAGTCATAAACAACACGTAGAAGTTCCAAGTCCAGGGGCAGGAACATTAAATAATTTAGGGCCGCACTTAATAGACCAAGCTTTGCATTTATTTGGGATGCCTGATGCTATTTTTGCAGACATCCGCATCACAAGAGTGCGATCGCAGGTAGATGATTATTTTGAGTTGATACTATACTACGACAAACTGCGCGTCAAATTAAAAGCAAGTTTTCTGGTGCGTGAGCCTGCGCCTGCCTATATCATACATGGCACTCATGGTTCTTTTGTCAAAAGCAGAGCCGATAAACAAGAAGAGTATTTAGTCGCGGGTATGAAGCCTAATACACTTGATTGGTATACAGAGCCAGAAAGTGAATATGGCTTACTTCATACCGAAAAAGACACAAAAGTAATTCGGGAAAAAGTTAAAAGCTCACAGGGCAGTTATTTAGGTTATTACGATGCGGTGTACAAATCCATTGCTAATAATCAGCCAATTGCTGTTACTGCCGAAGACGGAATTAATGTAATGCGAATTATAGAAGCAGCTATTAAAAGCAGCAATGAGCAAAAAGTCATAGCGTTGCTTTAAGTGACCTAAAACCCAATACAGTTCAGATAAGCCCAAAACACTTGTAGAGACGGCGATTTATCGCGTCTTGAGAACCCAAAAATGTTACCAGTAGCCCTTAACTGAACCATATTGACCTAAAACCTTAGCTCAAAATATGTAGATTAGCTCGTAAGCTGAAAGCTTTAGTTTGAGCCTAATCTCTTTCGTTACCAAGTCAGAATTCAACCATTTTCAACTCACAAGTCGATGATCAAAACTCTTTTTTATAGTTTTTTTCTTCTGTTTTTGGCAATTCCGGCAGTTTGGGCAGCACCTCCAGAAGATAATTCTAATCCAGCAGATGCGAATAGGAATTTGCAGGGGCAAGTCAATTCTGTTTCTCAGTTTTCTGATGTACAACCAACTGATTGGGCGTTTGGTGCATTGCAATCACTGGTGGAACGCTACGGCTGTATTGCAGGTTATCCCAATTCTACCTATCGCGGGAACCGTGCCTTAAGCCGTTATGAGTTTGCCGCAGGTTTAAATGCTTGTTTGGATCGGATTAATGAGTTAATTGCCACAGCTACTAGCGATTTAGTTAATAAGCAAGATTTGGCAGTGCTGCAAAAATTGCAGCAAGACTTTGCCGCAGAATTGACAACTCTGCGTGGGCGAGTGGATACGCTAGAAGCACGAACAGCAACCCTAGAGAAACAGCAATTTTCCACCACTACCAAGCTGAATGCTCAAATTATTACTGCCATTAGTGATACCTTTGGTAATAGAGTTGGTGGCGATGCCTCCGGCAACCCGAAGCGGGAACGCGATGACTCCCGTATCTACTTTGCAAATCGGGGTCGTCTCAACTTTGAGAGCAGTTTCACTGGCAAAGATTTATTGCGAGTTCGGCTAGAGTTTGGCAACTTTGCTAATTCCAATGGTGCAAGCCAAATTGCCGCAGCTACAGGCACAGGGATGACACGCCTGAACTTCGATTATGACAGCAACGAGACACTTTTTGTCCCCCATATCCGTTATTACTTCCCAGTCAGTGATTCCCTTAACTTCGTTGTTGGGCCTACAGGCATTGGTTACACGGACATTACAAACACCATCACTCCCGCCACGATCGCTGATGACGGCAATGGGGTTCCCTCATTATTTGGATCGTATAGTCCCTTATTCCGGCGAGGTGGTGGTGGTGCAGCCGCTAACTGGAACATCACCAAAGACTTGGTTCTTACCTTGGGCTATTTAGCAAACAGTCCCAATGTGCCATCGGGGAGCAACGGCTTGTTTAATGGTGGCTACAATGCCCTAGCGCACTTAGCCTATTATGGTAAGCAAGGAGCGATCGGTGTTGCCTACTCTCATGGCTATAGCCCTGCTGGAGTAATCGATCTCTCGGCTGGGACGGGTAGCGTGCTGTCAAACGCTCCCTTTGGCAACAACATTGCTACTTCCAACGATATTGTCGGCGCACAGGGATACTATCGCTTCTCCCCAAATTTCCAAGTCCACGCTTGGGGTGGATATATTTGGGCAAATGCCAAGAACTCTGGTTTGAGTGATATTTCCAATGGTAGGGGTGGAACAGATTCTCTATTTGTGAACAATGGTGACAATGCCAATGTCTGGTTTGGGGCGATTGGTGTGTCGTTTCCCGATGTGGGTGGTAGAGGCAATCTGCCAGGAATTCTCTTTGGTATACCACCCCATGTCTCTAACAGTGATGTCCGTCAAGAAGGAAATAACGCTTATCATATCGAAGCATTTTATCGTTACCGTCTGAACGACAATATTTCAGTTACTCCTGGTTTTTGGGTAATTCTCAACCCAGAAAACGATAGTAGAAACGATACCCAGTATGTAGGTGTGCTTCGTACAACCTTCGATTTTTAACTCTAATAGCAAAAGTCCCACGCCTCACTAGACGGAACGTGGGATGAATGCACGTGAGTGAGTACATTCGTAAGGGCACGGCATTGCCCATTGGTGTCAACTTAACGTGAAAGCTAGCCTAGTAAAAGCTTTTAGATATTGTCTCGTTCCCAGTCTCCGACTGGGAATGCCATCCTAGAGGCTCTGCCTCTCTTTACTGGCGGCAGAGCCACCAGGAGCAGCATTTCCAGCCGGAGGCTGGAAACGAGATTTTAAAGGAGTTTCAGCTTAAGTTGACACCAATGGGCATTGCCGTGCCCCTACACATGGCGATACGCACATCTGAATGGGAACTGCTATAACTAACTAGTCAAAACCTTAATTGATAATTGATAATTTTTGTTTTCTTGTAATAATAGCTTTCCATGTTTAGTTAGCTTTAGTTGCTGTCCTCGCCACTCTATAGTGTTGCCAATAAAGCCAAAAAACCAAATCACAAAGCTTAATAAGTCGCACCCAGGAACGAGCCACAGAAATTTTTTGACTATTGGATCTTTCAAACTAATAGTACCAACGATCCAAGCCATCAGTAATCTTATTGCCCAACAGATACATAGTCCTAACCATCCTACTATTGAACCATCAGTAGTAATCAGTAGCAGCAAGCTGGTGACGACTCCATAGGTAAAAATTAGTCCTAGATAACCCCAAGGACGAGAAACTCGTTTACCACGTGCCCAACGAATCTGTCGCCTGAGAGCATCAACTAAGTTGTTGCTTATCTGTACATGTTCAACAATGTAGTCGGAAAGCACAACTTTGTAGCCGGCTTGTACAGGTAGATAGCCAAGTTGAAAATCATCTGCCAGATAATCAGCGATCGCTTCAAATCCACCGATAGCTTTTAGTACTTTTTTCGGGATGACAATGGTGGAACCAAAAGCATATTTTACACCATTTTCCTTCAGATTACTGACAAAAACTCCAGCATGAAACTCAGTCGTAGCAGTAATAGCCTCTAACGTCGATATCCATCCTTGAGCTAAGGAGCGATACATACAGGTGACTACACCCACGCTTTCGTCTTGTAACGGTTGGATAACTCTTTGCAAATAGTCTCTTCCAACTCGGATGTCGCTATCAGCAAGGACTAGAATTTCGTATTTAGCTTTGTCTGCGGCATTGGCCAAGTTGCTAACTTTGAAGTTTGTACCAATGACGCGATCGCTTACAATCAGCAAAATATCCAAATCTGAAAAATTATGGATGATTTTCTCTATAACCTCTATGCAAGGGTCTTGAGAGTTTCGCACTGCAAAGATGATTTGATATTCTGGATAGTTCTGCTGACAAAAGGAGGCTAGGTTTTTATAAGTATCACTATCAAGTCCACAAATGGGTTTGAGGATACTAACAGGTGGATGGAAATCTAGATCAATTGGCTGGGGATCAGCAAAAAAAGTGATTGCTGCATAAATTGCATAGCAATAAAAGCAGACCGATGAAACGCATAAAACTAGTAATAAATCAATGAAAACTAGGTGAACATTTGTTAAGAAGGTAGATACAAACATAAACATTAATTAACAGGCGGGTAATATTAGCATTTTCTAGATTCCTTGCCGATAAGCTTAAGATTTTTTTATATAGGTTAAATGAAATTGGGATGATAAGGTGATTACTTTAGAGAAATTTTACTTTTAAATTTTCACTAAATATTTTTGGCTGGCTTAATTATTTCCGAAACTATTTGAATGAAGTACAGATAGTTTTAGGATTAATTATCATTAATTAAAGATTTTGGAAAATAAAATTTAGGTACTGAAAAATAAAAAAATATCCAATTAACTCTTGTGGACTGGGCGCTCATGTTGCCCACCCACAATATTGGATAATTTATTTCTTGGAGTTCCCTGAGATGGTATGTTGGGATAGAAAATGGTGGTTGGTAATTTCAAAGCCGTTATTCAGCAGCGCTTCGCGTACCTTACTACTTAACAAGGCAGCCAGTTCTGCTTCACCTGTCACTAGTTCTTCATTTAAAGAATCGCCATAAATTGCGTTGGCGTTGGCGTAGCCTCTCCAAGAGTTGCCCAACCTAGACATCGCTGGATGAGAGTAAATCTCTACCAAGTTTGCCTGAATTTGGGGTATCAACCCAAGTAAATATTCCTCTGTAATGCCTCCAGTTTGCAATAAACCGTAAACTCTTTGAGTAAAGCTAATACCTTGGGATTCTAGTAGCTTCTCACCATAGCGGCGTAGTCTGCCAAATACTCCTGACCAAACTAGCTTTGTCAGTAAATGACTGCGATTAACTCTTAGGGTCATCCCCAATTCCTCACTGGGAAGACGAATAACTTTAATATCAAATTCTGGTGCTAAGTCAACTAAAATACGCAAGACTACCGGATGGACGTGCAAATGCAAATGTCCATCCACATGAGAAAGAGGCAAACCAGTAGAACGGTATTTTTCTAACTGAGCGCGAATTTCTTGCCGCAGTTCTTGATAGGTTTCCTTAACAAATTGGTAGCGCAATCCGGCAAAAAATGGACTGTTGGAAAAGTTACCTTGTTTGTCAACTAAATGGGGAATTTGCTCTGGCGGTAAGACAGAACGTCCACATATCAACACAAGATGTAGTCCAACGGCCAGATTTGGATTGGCCTTTGCCAAGTTGACAGCCTCTTTTGCAGCATCAGCGCTCACCATCAGGCTGGTACTAGTTAGCACTCCTTCTTTGTGTGCTTTGATAATTGCTTGATTAACTCCTTCAGAGAAACCAAAGTCATCACCATTGATGATAGCGAAACGCTGTGCTGGCATAAGTTTTAGATTTTTAAGGTTCCGATAATTGAGCTATTGAGTTGGATTGATGCCGATCTCAATCCAAAATGGTATTATGTCAACGTGAATTCGATGAACCTCTCCGAAACGGAAAGGGAGGAGCAACGAAAAATTAAGCTTTTTGCTCCCCTCTCCGCATCGGAGAGGGGCTGGGGGAGAGGTCAAATAAGACTTGTCGAACTCACGTTATGTCAATTGTTCCAAAAAGAACAACCAACAATTAACCAACAATGACCGATTCTGCTTTCGCAGTTGCTTGGGTACGACGGTCTTTCAAGTATGAGAAAAATTCCCGTCCTTCACGCAAGCGGCGTATTAACATTTGGGGATCGGTGAGCATTTCGCCAACAATTGGGATAATGGCTCTGGGACGGAAGTAGAACTTCCGATACATCTTCTCAACTGCATCTTCAATCTCAGCACTGGAGAGATTGGGATATTGCAGTGTAGACATTTGAATTCCTGAACTAGCAACTAAAGAACTGTTGCTAAACCAATTATTTTCTTGTGCTTGACGATAAAGTTCTGTGCCAGGATAGGGAGCGGCAATCGAAACCTGAATTGTATGCGGACTAATCTCGCAAGCAAACCGGACTGTTTCTTCTATTGTTTTTGGCGTTTCGTCGGGTAAACCAATGATAAATGTGCCGTGTACGGTAATGCCAAGTTTATGACAATTTTCCATAAACTTCCGCGCTACTTCCAGCTTGATTCCTTTTTTAATGCCATCTAAAATTTGCTGATTCCCAGATTCAAATCCTACCAAAAGTAGGCGTAAGCCGTTATCGCGTAGTTTTTTGAGGGTGTCATAATCCAGATTTGCACGGGCGTTACAACTCCAAGTCAGTTTGAGTCGCCGCAGATGTTCGCTAATTGCGATCGCACGCTGTTTGTCTATAGTAAAGGTGTCGTCATCAAACATGTATTCTCGCACCTTGTCGCCGAAAATGGCTTTGGCTTCTTCCATCTCGCGCCCAACTGCTTCGGGGCTTTTAGTGCGGTATAAATGTCCGCCAATTGTTTGCGGCCAAAGGCAGAAGGTACATTTTGCCGGACAGCCCCGCCCAGTGTAAAAGGAAATGTATGGATGTAGTAAGTAGCCAATAAAGTATTTAGTAATATCTAAATCACGGTGATAAATCGGCAAGACACTGGGCATGGAATCCCAATCGTGAATCAAGGGGCGGTCTTCATTATGACGTATATTACCCTGGCGATCGCGGTAACTTAGACCTGTAATTTCTTCCCAAGATTTACCCTCTGCGATTTCTTTGCAGGTATAATCAAATTCGTGACGACACACGAAGTCAATGATTGGGTTTTCCAGCAACGTCTGTTCTGGTAAGACTGCTACGTGCGCTCCAATCAAACCAATCTGGACATTAGGGTTTTGAGCTTTGATTGTTTCGGCACACTTCACGTCATTAGCCAGCGAAGGCGTGCTGGTGTGCATGATAATTAGCTCGTAATCTTGAGCAATTTTGATAACATCTTCTACTGTTTGCTCGTGTGGGGGTGCATCAATCAGCTTGCTACCAGGTACAAGGGCTGCGGGTTGTGCCAGCCATGTCGGATACCAGAAGGAGGTAATTTCACGCTTGGCTTGGTATCGAGAACCTGCGCCACCATCAAACCCATCAAAGGAAGGAGGACTGAGAAACAAAGTTTTCTTCACAGGTATATTTCCTTCTATATAGTTCGGAGGTTCTACTTAATACTTCTTTAGGATAAAACCTAAAGGGCAGCAGATGCGATCGCAGTGGTAAATCATTTATTAAATTCTCTATTTCTGTCTTTAGTGAAAAATATTTTTTAATCGAACCGCAGAGGCGCAGAGAACACGGAGAGATAAGAAATAGAGATTTTCCGCCTGCCCCCTGCCTCCTGCCTCCTGCCTCCTTCACTTGACAGTTAGCTACGAACTTTGGTGAGGATTTTTTGGGAATAGAACGAAGCTGATTCTTCGTTTTTGGCGCAATCTTGGGCAAACTTAATCAAATGATGGCCCACAAGTCCAACGTGAATCAGGTTTTCAATATTACCTGCTTTTAGTGCTGGCTTGGCCATTTTCCAGAAAGTCTGACGATAGTTACTAAATAAGCCTACCCGCAGCAAAATATTGCTGAAATAAGTTAAACCCTTGCGAATATTAGCCGCAGAAGCGCGAGACGGGCTGTTAGGAATTTTGATGCGGTTTGGATAGGTGTGTTCCATGTTGTAGGCGAACCGCTCATATAAAAATTCCGGCTCATAAGCAGTTGTGATGCAACGTCGCCACATCTCAATAACTTGCTCGTAGGGCATCAAAAACTCAACATTTGATTCGCGGCTTTCATCAAAGAGAAGTCGTCCTTCTGCTTCTAATCTCCGCCATAATGGGGTTCTAGGTAATGCATGAAGTAGGTTAATTGTCAACATGGGAATTTGCGATGCCCGAATAAATTCGATAATTCGGTCTGCTGTTTCTGGTGTATCTGTATCTAACCCGATGATGATTCCTGATACTACTTCCATGCCATAGCTATTTAAAACCTGAATTGCTTTTAAAATTGGCATACTCAGATTTTGGTCTTTGGAAATCGCATGGAGGGCATTTGGTTCTGGTGTTTCGATGCCGCAAAAGATTGTGCAAAAATAAGCTTCGCGCATCATTTCTAGCAATTTTGGACTTTGAGCTAGGTTGAGCGTTGCTTCACAGGCAAACTGGATGGGGTAGCCATTGCGTTTTTGCCAGTCAATCAGATGAGGAAGTAACTTCATGGCGGCACGACGATCGCCAACAAAGTTATCATCGACAAAATACACTGCTCCCAAATTGCCAGATTGTCGCATTGCGTCTAACTCCGCGACTACTTGCTCTGGTGTTTTCATTCGGGGACTGTTGCCATAGAGTTCGGGAATATCGCAAAACTCGCAGTGATAAGGACAGCCACTAGAAAACTGGACATTTGCCAGGAAATAATCATTGATATTCAGCAAATGATAAGCTGGAGTTGGGAACTCTGTTAAGGGTAGACGTTCCTTGGTTTCAAAGCGAATTTGCTGTTGGGGACGTTCCAGATTTTGGTCTAGATATTCGATCAGGCGATCGCTTCCATCTCCCAATTCACCCAAATTTAAAATGTCAAATTCCGGATAATATTCTGGACACCCAGATACCGAGGGGCCACCCACAACGGTGATTTTCCCCGCTCGATGGGCAAGTTCATTAATTTGATTGATCTGTGGTTTTTGGATATGCATTCCACTCACAATCACCACATCAGCCCATTGGTAATCAGCTCTCGTTGCTGATTTGACATTCTCATCAATAAACCGCACTTCCCATTGTTTCGGTAAGTAGGCAGCCACAATTAAAATACCTTGGGGTGGCATAAAAGCCCGAACTTTACCCATCAGTGGGTAAGCGTGATGAAAAGTACCAAAGGAGCGGCTGTATTTGGGAAAGATACACAGAATGCGTCGATGGTGCAAAGGAACGTAGCGGGTTCCTTGAGTGACAGGAGCGGTTTTGGAATCGACCGCCACATTAATTCGTTTCTCTGAAGACTTTAGATTTACAGTCATTGCAAATTTCACTCTGGAAAACTGAGCAGGTAATTTGACAGTTTATTGACATAATTAGCTGTAATTCCAACTAGCTTACCAAAGAAAGGCACGAGGCAGAAGAAATTAGGAATGTATTTTTGCTCAAACCAAAGTCCTAATGATTAGACATCTCCAGAAATTCAATATGCGTTACCCAGAACCTTTGTAGAGACGTAGCAGTGCTACGTCAAAACAATTCTTTTTCGGAGATGTCTATTATAAATTGCCCAATCTTGCCTTGTGCCTGATTCATCGTGATATTTGAAGAGGGTGTTTAACTGTTAAAATATAAAATCCACCCTAGTAACGCAAATTTAATTGGTTGGCAAACAACAATTATGGAAATCGCGCATGGGATATAAAAAGAGAGATTTTCATTTTTTGTTGTATCCAATTGGGTATAGGCATCTGTCATGAATTTGATTTACTTTCTTTTGCGTTCTTCGTGGGGGATGGTGGCGATCGCGATCGCTACGGGATTCTTGAGTGGGGGTAGTAGTGCTGGCTTGATTGCCTTAATTAGCCATACTGCTAGTAGCGGTAGTGCTTCCCGCCTCACATCGATAATTTGGGGTTTTGCAGGGCTGGCAATAGTTGCACTGATTACCAGTATCATTTCTCAAGTGATGCTAGTTCGTCTTTCTCAGAATGCAGTCTTGCAATTACGGATGCGTTTAAGTCGCCAGATTCTCGCTTCCGAGTTGAGTCATCTGGAACGCTTAGGGAATCCTCGATTATTGGCAACTCTCACAGAAGATATTCAGGCGGTTGCTGATGCTGTTTATCAGATGCCTTTCATTTTTATTAATTTAGCGATCGTCCTGGGTTGTATAACATATATAACCTGGCTCTCTTGGTTAGTATTGCTGATGGTTTGTGGAATTTCAGTAGTTGCGATCGCTAGTTGTCAGTGGCTACTCAACCGAGGAGGACAATTACTGACCCTAGCTCGTGAAGATGAAGATCATCTGTTTAAACATTTTCGCACCATTACCGAAGGAGTCAAGGAACTCAAACTCAACTATCGGCGGCGTGAAGACTTTTTAGAACAAAAACTGCAATCAACTGCTAACGAGTTTCGTCATCACAATGTTAAAGGTCTAACCCTTTTTGCCATAACTTCCAGCTGGGGTCAACTCATATTCTTTTTTGCCCTCGGTTTTGTACTGTTTGTGCTACCTAATCTGCTTACCATCAATCCCGAAACTCTCTCTGGCTACATTTTAACTTTCACTTACTTGGTGTTACCAATGGATAACATCATCAGCAAACTTCCTTTATTAAGCAAAGCCAGCATTGCTTTACAAAAAATCGAATCCCTGGGTTTATCTCTAGCAAGTCGAACTGAAATATCCACTGTTCCACCTGCCCTGAAATCTGACTGGCACAGGTTAAAATTTAAAAGTGTTACCCATATTTACTATACAGACCAAGAAGACAATAGCTTTATTTTTGGCCCTATAAATTTGACACTATATCCTCAAGAATTAGTCTTCATTGTCGGCGGTAATGGTAGCGGCAAATCTACATTAGCTAAACTAATTACCGGACTTTACATCCCAGAAAAAGGCGAAATTTGCTTTGATGACGAGCTAATTAGCGAACAGAATCGAGAATGGTATCGCCAGCATTTTTCTGTGGTATTTTCCGATTTTTATTTATTTGAAGAACTTTTAGGATTAAAAAATTCTGACTTGGACGAGCAAGCTAAAAAATATTTAAAACAACTGCAACTAGACCATAAAGTAAAAGTTGAAAACGGCCAACTTTCTACCACTGCTCTTTCTCAAGGACAACGGAAACGGCTAGCTTTGCTCACAGCTTACTTGGAAGATCGACCAATTTATCTATTTGATGAGTGGGCAGCCGATCAAGATCCAGTATTTAAAGAAATATTCTACACTCAACTTCTACCAGAACTGCGATCGCGGGGTAAAACAGTACTAGTGATTAGCCATGACGATCGCTATTTTCATTTAGCAGACCGAATTATCAAACTTGACTATGGAAAAATCGAGTATGACAAAACTTAATCTGTCAAAACAATTCATAATTGTTGTTAAAGGAATATTTGGAGTTTTACTAAATAAAACCAATGTCTGAACAAAAGCCCATAAGTCCTTGGAACTATAAACCTTGGTGGTGTCAGCCTTGGTCTATAGTTCTCACAGGTGTAACACTGATTGGTGGTAGCTGGTTACTATTTAAAACTATCTGGCTAACAATTCTCGTTTCCATCCCTGTAGTAACATGGATGGGATTTTTTGTGTTGTTTTGGCCCCAACTAATGATTCGCAGTGGTATTTTGGAGTCCTATAAAGAGTAATTCGAGCCGGAACTAAGCTCGACAGGACTGTTAACTCGCTATACATAAAAATTTCTCAGTTCTTCAGGTGTAGTAAGTGGTTCCTCATATAAACATTAATAATCCTTAATAGTTAATACTATTAAGGATTTTTAACATGAGCAAAAACTGCTCACCAACCTGATTGTTCCTTAAAAATCATCGAGAAACTGACTAAGGCGACTGATTACGGGGTCAACCTCTTGAGGAGGGGTAGCAACAGTATAAGAAGTATTATTTACTACTTCTAATTGATTTGGAGACGGAATGAACGATCGATCATTGACTATGAGCGCCAGTTGTGCAACTTGTTGAGAAAGTTGCAGTAGATGATGTTCCATCGCCTCCAAACGATTAGATCCCTTGGCAAAAAAACGTTCCTCAAGTCCAGCCACTTGACGTTGCAGTTCACCGATTTGTTGATCAATCGGTGTTGTTACTGCTGTTTGTGGAGCAGGTTGTACAGGTTCCGGTACACATAAAGATTGCCATAAGGCTTCTTTACAGAGGTCGCTGAAAGTCTTGTCTGGTTGTTTTTCCAAATAACTTTCTACTTGCGCTAACAAGCTTTCATCAGCAAGCTCTGGGTTGAACGTGACGGATTTAACTACCTTTTTTGACCATTGGAACATCAGCTTTATGCCCTAGCAGCGCGATTGGAGGATAATTGTGCCTCTCCATAAATATACTGCCCCAAAGCATTCGCCTGACGGGAAGGTGCTGCTAAATGAGCATTAATCTTTGCTTCTTTGAGCAGACGTTGAACGTCGTCCCAGAAGAACTCACCACCACCGCCAGTCAGAATCACATCGGTGACGCGTTCTGGCAACCAGGCTAGCACACGGCTGCAAATTTCGCGAGAAAACATCTCCGTAAGGTTAGGAAGAAAATCATCTAGGTTGGTGGGCTTGCTAGCGCCTTTAGGACGGTAAAAACGTTCGCCTCTGGGTTTGTTCACAGCAGAAATCAGCGCTAGAGATTGACTATCTGCTCCCTCGATTTCGGCAGACACCAATTCATAAAACTTATTCATCCCGAAGTCTTCGCTCTTAGAAGCACCTCTAGCAAAACGGAAGTTATCTACCATCAAAAGATCGACGGTTTGATGTCCAATATCGACGATCGCCACCGATATTTTTGTAAAATCGGGACTGCCAGGATTTTTCTTTGGTTGAGCTTCAGACCACAGCAAACTGCCGTAGCCCTCTGGCATAACCCAAACTTTATTGACGTTCAGCGTCACAGATTCGCCTCGGAAGTTCAACACATGAGGGCCACCTACTTGGCTAATCAACTGGGCTTTTTCCTTTTCAAATTGCTCTAAAGAAAGAAAAGGCAGACCTAGTACGACTGAGATATCATTTTTGAGTTTAAAGTAGCCAGCACTTGCTAACACTTTTACCAGTGCAGCCTCTACCTTGGATTGTCCGACTCCTAAATTCGCCCCAAAATCTGCCGCCAGTTGACCAACGGCATATCCATTGCCTTGATACTCCAGCCACAAATCCATTAAGGGGTCAGTAGCGCGGGCTTCAAAAACACCACCGCGTACTTGCTCTATTGACATCTGTTTGACGTTGGCAGGTACGAACACTACATTACCAGGTTCACGACTCACACAAGTTTTTGTGGAAGTTCTGCCTAAATCAACACTGAGAATGGTTTTTCCTGAAACCGTTCCGGTGTTTGGGGTGGGATTATTTACAGCATTTATGGGAGTGGATGCCGACACTCTATTCATCGGTATAGCAGCGGCATTAATAGGGGTAGCGGCGGAAGGTTGGTCTGTCATGAAAGCTCCTAGTTCAAACTTAACTGTAAAAAGTTGTCATGCTCATCTTACAAAAATGCGAGCAACCAGAAATTCTAGGTTGCGTCAAGTGTAGCTAGAAATACGCCAAAAATTAATTCCGGCGATATCTCCGGTAAGCTCTGCCAACGCACATCTAGTATTATTTGGCATAGTGTAGGCGAATTTTGGCCAGATGTAACCCCTGCTTTCACTGCTTTCAAACCAAAAGCGTCCGTGTTTCATCTTCTAGTACGTCTTAACTGGCGCTGGGATATCCAGAAAATAAATACCAAAACCAAACCCCCAAATACGATTTTGGATACAGGAGCAAGATAGTTGTCCACAAGTTCATACTGACTACCCAACGCGTATCCTGAGTATGTTAGCAAACCCACCCAAGCCGCGCTACCCAATGTTGTGTAAAACAAAAATGGTAACAAGGGCATATTGCTGATCCCGGCGGGGACAGAAATCAAGGTGCGGATTCCTGGTACAAGACGACCAATCAATACTGCTTTTGTACCTTGTCGATCAAACCACACTTTGGCCTTAGTGATATCTTTACTGGAAATAGCTAGCCATTTGCCATATTTATCAGCCCAAGCTTTCAAACGAGTTTCGCCCAAAAACTTACCTGGATAGTACCAAATAAGTGCGCCTAATACAGAACCCAAAAGCCCTGCAAAAAACACACCAATGATATTCAGCTTTGGCCCTCCTGGTTGATATGGACTTGCTGTAAATCCAGCCAGTGGCATGATCAATTCTGAAGGAATGGGGGGAAAAAGGTTCTCTAAGAACATTAGTAGGGCAATTCCCCAATGGCCAAAATAGTTGATAGTATTAGTTATCCATTCAAGCATTAAGTCAATTCCTAAAATTGCTGTACTAGTTCTGTTACTAAGATTCCGCCTTAGCTTTTTTAAAAGCTAATTGTTCTAGATTGTTAGAGTCAAGGTAACTTGGCTGAATGGCACTAAGAAAAGCCCAAATTTATGTAGCCTCGTTACCAGCCTCCAGGCTGGTAACGTATTCTGAGAGGCTCTGCCTCTCGCCACAAAAGAGGAGGCGGAGCCTCAGGGAATGGGTTCCCAGCCTCCAGGCTGGGAACCAGTTGGAAACAGACTCAGACAAGCAAAAGTTAAGGATCTGTTTCATTAATTTTGCGGGGCGATCAGATCCAGATCCCCGACTTCTTCAAGAAGTCGGGGATCTGCTCACCCTCATTTATCACAATTTAATTAATGACATGAACCACTAGTACAACACAGCGTAAATAAACCACCCATTCAAAATTAATGAAACGCTTACGCTGTATTAATTTTGAATTTTGAATTTTGAATTTTGAATTCCGCCTTGCGGTACTAGGTTTTATTTTCCAATTTTTTAGATCCCCCTTAGTCGTTTTTTTGAAAGACTAGGGAGGATCTAAAGATTTGATGACAAATTTCAAAACATACTTTAGGGTTTTCTTCTGAGATTGATGCTGTGGGGAATCAGGAACGGAGAAGGAAGAAAGTTTAACCTTGTCCCCTTCATCCCCCTCATCCCCTCTGCTTCTAGGCTGTCGGAGTCAATGATTGTACTCTTGGTTCCGATTGCCAGTCTAAAGGATTCCAAACTCGATCTTCCAGTGCCATCTGCTCAATCAAACTTGCTAGTCTCAGAGCTTTGAGAGCTTGTTCACCACCTACTGAGGGCTGATTGCCACCATGTACACAGTTGACAAAATGCTCTAATTCTGCACTCAGAGGTTGAATATTGGTGGTGTAGACTTTTTCAATTACACCATCTTGCCTGTAAAGTACTTGTCGGTGGTCAGTGAGAGAATTGGCAGTGGTTTGCCGATGGATCAAAATTTCATTCTTGAGGAAATCTGCCTCAGTAAATGAATTTTTGCAATGGGCGACAATCCGGCGAATTTTTCGGTGCGTAACTTTACTGGCAGTCAGAGTAGCAACAATACCATTGGCAAATCCCAAGGTAGCGGTTACATAATCTAAATAACCAGAGTCTAGGGAGCGAGTACCGCTAGCAGTCAATTTTGTGACTGGGGAAGCAGCTAATTCCAGAAGTAGGTCGATGTCATGGATCATTAAATCCAGCACAACCGAAACATCATTTGCCCGATCTGAGTAAGGACTCATTCTGTGGGCTTCTAGCGCCAGCAATTCCTCTGTTTTCAGTACTTGGCTCAATTCTTTAAAAGCTGGGTTGAAACGCTCAATATGACCCACTTGCAGGATACACTGAGACTCAGCCGCAGCATTGACTAAAGACTCTGCCTCTGAAATACTGGCTGCGATCGGTTTTTCAATCAAAACATGAATTCCCGCTAACAGACAGTTGATGCCCACAGCATAGTGCAGACGGGTGGGAACAGCTACACAAACTGCTTCCACAAGGGGTAGCAGGTCACAGTAATCTTCAAAAAAACGCACCTTATACTTGCTGGCAGTTTCTAATCCTCGCTCGACGTTAATATCTGCCACTCCGACTAATTCAACATCTTTCATTGAACTCAGCACGCGAGCGTGGTGTTGTCCCATGTTACCCACTCCAATCACGCCTATGCGGATTGGTCGTGGCTGGTTGCGCTGTGTGTATGGATTCGGTTCTGCCACTGACATGCTATCTTGCACTATTATTCTCTCCTCAACCACCAAATTTAGAGACGCTACGGCCGTTGGCGTTTATACTCGAAAGCCAGTTACGATCCGTCTAAAACCATCCAGATGGTAACATAGAGCCTATGTTTATGAAGAATTTCAAAGTTTGTGATCGGTTCCCGTAATCCAAATATCTTTTGTATAGATATTTCGGGTTTGTTTGGGATTTTCCACTTTCTCCAAAAAAATATGTCTTTTGATTAACTGTAAAAAATTCGGTAAGACCTAAGTGTAAATTCTTCTTGGCATTGCTTTCTGGCATTTTGTTAAGGTTTGATTTGGCGATTTGAAATCCAAAATTTGCAACTGAAATGAAAGCTGTAATTCTGTTATCTGGGGGATTGGACTCTTCCACAATTTTGTATAAAGCTCAGGCTGATGGCTGTGAATGTCATGCTATTTCCTTTGATTACCAGCAGCGACACCGACAAGAGTTAAAGTCAGCCCTTGCTGTTGCTCAAAAAGCTACGATCGCACAACATCAGGTAGTTAATTTTGACTTACGACAATGGGGTGGTTCGGCACTTACCGATGACACCATTGATTTACCCCAGGAGCGATCGCTAGATGAAATGTCTCAAAATATTCCTGTTACATACGTTCCGGCTCGTAATACCATCTTTTTAAGCTTTGCTCTTGGTTACGCCGAAGCGATCGCAGCAGAGCGTGTCTATATCGGCGTTAATGCCCTCGATTATTCAGGATATCCTGATTGTCGCCCCGACTATATCGAAGCAATGCAAGAAGTTTTTCGCCTGGGAACCAAACAAGGGCGTGAGGGACAACCAATTAAGATTGTTGCACCCCTAATCAACCTGAAAAAAACCGACATCATCCAACTGGGGAACCAATTGGGAGTTCCTTGGGAGCTAACTTGGTCTTGCTATACTGCTGGAGATGTCGCCTGTGGCGTATGTGATTCTTGTCGCTTGCGGCTAGCAGCTTTTGCCGAATTGGGATTTATTGATCCACTGACGTATGCTTCTTGAAGAGTTAGGAGTTAGGAGTTAGGAGTTAGGAGTTAGGAGTCTGACAATTCAGGTCATCTGGAAAACCTCTCTTCTATTTCTCTCTCCTCAAAGGAGAGAGACTTTGAATTTTCCCCCTTCCCGCGACGAGTTGGGGGTTAGGGGGTTAGGTTTTTGGTGGACTTTTCCACATAACGTGAAAAGTCAGGTTAGGAGTGAGGAGTGAAAATTCATAACTCCTAACTCCTAACTCTTCACTCCTAACTCCTAACTCTCAACTCCTCACTCTTGTAGGCGTTGTAGTTGAATTTGATGTAGGCGTGGGCCAACAATTGAGACGACAGTGAATTCGAGATTTTGATAACAGAATATTTCGCCAATGGCCGGAATTTTCTGTAACTCGTACAGCAAAAAGCCCCCTAGTGTTTGGTATTCTCTGGTCAGGGGCAAATTGAGATGCAAAACTTCGTTGAGGTCTTCGAGGTTGATTTGTGCTTGCACCAAAAATTTCTGCTCATCTAACATCTGAATCAATAATTCGTCGCTGTTTTCAGGAACGCTTGGATCGCCAATAATTTCGGCAATGACATCTTTGATTGTCACTAGTCCCACAGTACCGCCAAATTCATTTACAACCATGACCATAGCGGGTTTCTCTTGCTGCATCATGGGCAAAAGTTCACTCAAGGGCGTGTGTTCTGGAACGAATCGGGCGGGACGCATCCAAGGTTGAATCTGTGTCTCTAAACTGAGTTTTCCTACAGCTAAAGGTTGCGCCAAATCTTTAAAATAAACAATGCCGCGAACATCGTCCAAAGATTCGCCAATCACTGGGTAGCGAGAGTAACCAGTAGAAGCCATTTCCCTGAGTAATATTTGGAAGGTAGCATCTTTTGGCAGCGTGATAATACTGGTGCGGGGGATCATCACATCTTGGGCCATGACATCGCCAAACTCAAAAACATTATTGAGCAATTCTCGCTCTGCACGCTGTAAACCAGTAGATCCCCATTCTGTAGAGATAATTAGTTGCAATTCTTCAGGAGTTACAGGCGGCCTCCAGCCTTGACCTGTGTATTGGATGCCAAAAATCCGCAATAAAAAACGAGTTGATTGGTTGAGAATCCAGATGAAGGGGCCAAAAAAACGCACGATCGCTTTTACTGAAGGCCCCAAAAACCTCGCTAGCTGTTCTGAGTACAACATAGCTAAGGATTTGGGGCATAGTTCTCCGATCACAATTTGCAAATAGGCAATTAAGAAAAAGGCAATGGGAATTGATAGGGAATGTGCCAGGAAGGTAGTCATGCTAACTGGTAAAGGCCAGGATCTTAACCAGGCATTAACCAGGACAACAATCGTACTTTCGCCAATCCATCCCAGCGCCAAACTAGAGAGGGTAATACCTAACTGGGTGGTAGATAGCAGTCGGTCAATACTGCGTTGTAGCATTTCTACTGCGATCGCAGGAATATCCCCAGCCTTAACTAACTGGTGAATACGCGATCGCCGCACGCTGACCATCGAAAATTCCGCCGTCACAAAAAAGGCATTTATGGCAATCAGTAGTAGCACTGATAACAACCGCAGCGCCACGTCTGTCCAAATTAAATTAGGAAAACCACTCACTGCCAAAGCTCGTGTAAAACTCACGTCCCCCATTCTTGGATTTTGGATTTTGGATTTTGGATTTTGGATTTAGTTTTGGGTATCTAGGTAAATTGCTTAGTACCAAGTCCCCAATTTAAAATCTAAAATCTAAAATCTAAAATCTCCAGTTGCCCAATCTACCTTCCTACCGGAATATTCGATGCCTCTAGCTTCAATTGTTGAGCAGGATAATCGGTAAGAGCAAGTGATATTTTCTTGACATCATCAAGTAAAGCTGTGGGAATGCTCACTGTACCTGAAAATGCTGGCCCATTTACAGGCAATTCTGTTGGTAAGCCTTCTGTACTCGCACTCAGAGTTCGTCCTTTGTCATCGGTAACATCTAAAAAACTATACAGGAATCGTACAGAATCCTTACCTTTGTTCTGCATTTTCACTTTTAGTAGCAAATCACCACCAGAGTAGTGAGCAGATTGCACAATCATGGTTACACCCTGACTTTGGGCAGTAACCGGAAAACCTGGCAGGGGTTTTTCTTCAACCACTTCTGGGGGTTTTTCCTCTGGCTTCTGCTTGCTGCTATTGGTTTCTTCATCATCTTCCTCTAGCTTTTCAGACTTAGCCACCTTGGTCTTACCCTCAATTCGTGCCTTGACAATTTTCAGAATCTCTTCCTCTTTTAATAGCACTAGCCCCCCCTGTTGGGAGCTATTTGCCTTATTGCTGGCAAATTTGGTTGTGGGACGCCCATCTGGTGTAGTAACGCCTTTAAGTGCTGAACTCCCCAGTTCAAAGCCCAAAAACGCGCTCACAGAGCCGGCTCCCATCATCAGAATTAGCAAAATCAAAGTAAGAAGTACAGTAGAATTTATTTTCATTGCTGACAAGCTATCACAATAGAATGCTGGTCTATTTAAGAATAGTGAAGCTTTTGACCTCAATCCTTAAAGGAACTTAATCAATATTAGTTTGCACTATATCTCTGATCAAATTATGTAGTATAAAAAGCTGGGAAATTATTGTCCAGTCTTCACAAGCGGAAAATTTGTGATATAATTATGGAATTGGCTAAACTCAAGTGCTTGAGGTATTTCCCTCACTCTGAAATTAGCAAAGAAAGTTAACCTAAGAGTTAAAGCAATTTACTCATAGCAACCCAAAACCCAGCAAAACATGCGCCTTTGGCCGATTGGGGAGGCAGCGAACTCATAATTCGCCTTAAGGCTGGTTCGATTCCAGCAGGGCGCACTGAATCATCAAAAATTAGTAATAGAGGGTATGGGGCATTGGGCACGGGCACTTGTAGTGAGCGTTGCTGAAATGTTGGTTAGTAATTATTCTCCCATCCTCCCCATTCCCTAAATATTACCGAGATGGTAAAGTTTCAAACCTGAATTCAGTTCCTAGTTTGAGTTTGTTGCTATTCAAACGAGGAGACATCATTAGCGATGTGTCATAAGGATTTGGTAAATCAGGAGTGCGAATATAAGGATCGTTGCCGGCTTGCTGAGTCAGGACATCATGATATAAAGTGTTAACCAATTCAGCATCGTGAGCAATTTCATTTTCTGGGAAGGAACCACCGAAACTGGAACCAGATCCGAGTAATGAGTCTAGCTGACGCTTGAGGCTGCCATTTTCGTAGAAATTGCGATCGTGACTAAAATAAGCTCGTTCAAAGACATCACTCGTCGTTTCATAATTGGGTGTTGCCGTTTGGGCAGATGCAACAGAGGGAAAAGCAATACCAGCAGCAAGCAGCACTAATAAACCACCAAAGGTTTTGAATTTTATACCCACGTTTCTGACTCCTCAATTTTTGGGCAATCTTAATTTATGCTTAAGTTCAGAACTCTGATGAGTTCAACCTTTGGTGTAGCACAATTTTTAATGTTTTGTAATGACGTATCCTACTGAAACTCTTACCCACTCAGATATTTGGGCAACCACTCCTGATTTGACCATTTTGCGCCGTAAGCTACTAGATTTATTTTGTCAACTTGCTTATCAAGAGGGTGATTTTCTCCTCTCTTCTGGGCTGCGTAGTTCTTATTACGTCAACAAGACACAGGTAACACTCCATCCTCAAGGCGCTTTGGCAGTTGGACGCTTGCTGTTTCCTTTATTACCTGTAGATACACAGGCTGTAGGTGGTTTAACAATGGGGGCTGATCCAATTGTGACAGCAGTGAGTATAGTTTCGGTTTATGAAAACCGACCGATACCAGCGCTGATTATTCGCAAGGAAGCTAAGGGTTATGGGACGAGAGCTTACATAGAAGGCCCTAGTTTACCTGAAGGTGCAAAAGTAGTAGTTTTGGAAGATGTGGTGACAACTGGGCAATCTGCTCTGAAAGCGGTTGAGCGTCTTAAGGATGCGGGTTATACCGTCAATCAAGTAATTTCACTAGTAGACAGAGAGCAAGGGGGAGGTGAGTTGTATCAGTCAGCTGGGTTGAAGTTTGAAACTTTGTTTTCGATTCAGGAAGTTCAGGAACGCTACCAACAACTTGCAAATTTATAAATAAGGGAACTTGTATTAATTCGTAATTCGTAATTCGTAATTACGAATTGGTATAAGTTCTGAAGATGAAATATCTGTTTTAGTTTTATACTTTTATAAAGTATTGGGCGAATAGAATTCGCTACTACACAAACAAAGTCCACCTCCGTGGACTAAGAAAAATTAAGAGTTTTTAACCTGCATAGGCAGGTAAAGTCTCGTGTAGCCGTGACTTCTAGTCGCCAGGGCTAGTATGAATTGAGACTTTACAAATATCCTCTAAAACAATATCTCCGCCTCAATGAACTTTATTACTCATAATGATATTTGCAAGTCAAAATAATCAATCTTCTTCAATTTTATAAGTTTGTGATTCAAAGACAATTTTTTCATATTCATCTAAATTAACAAAAACTAAGTTACCTTTTTCTACATTTTCTAAAGCTTTGAGTAGATATTTTTTGTTAGTTTCTGATTTCAGGAGATAGGTAGTTTCGTCTTCTTCAGATGGTGGTTCAACTAGCATAATTACTTGTACTAAAGTTTTCGCATCTTTCCGACCCTATTGTAACTGTATTTGAGTGAGATGAATTGGAGCGATCGTTCTCTCTCTCATCTACAGTTTGTTCAATCTTCTGGAGGATGCCAACCCGCAAGCACCCAATAACTGCGAACTTCCAGTGCATCTGCATCATCACTCAGATGTAGAACTGCAACAGTTGCTCTACCAGTCGGCGTTTTACCAACAATACGTAGACCATCTTCACTCCAGCCAAAATGCTCAAACCAGACTTGAGTACGAGGGTTAAATAGCCTTACCATTTCGCTCGTCTCTGGATCAACCCCTGTAGTTTTATCACTTTTGTAGCGATTACATAGGGGACAAGCTAGCCACAAGTTTGATTCATCATTGCTACCATTTTTAGATATGGGAATAATATGTTCAATTTCCAAACGTGCCATTACTAAACGCTGAGGACTTAAACAATAGCCACAGCGATTTCGAGCATCGGTGCGGACACGACGTTCTATTTCTACAGAAATATAAAAGCGTGCCATTGCTGTTAATTGAGGGCTGGTTTCAAGCCGCGTTCAACAGCAACTTTTAAGGCTCTTGCTTTACTTACTAAGCCACGTCGATAGACCTGCATGAGTTCATCTAGTTGACGAACTTCTGCATCATTAAGCTGTCCCTCTCGGTGACGCGCTTGCAAGTCACTGAAAACCTCTTGCTGCTGAGTTTCCATCTGCATATCGCACATAGCCAAAACCTGATCATCTGGTAATGATTCCATAGGTAGTTCGGTAATGGCGCGGTCAATCCATTCTAGTAATACATCTTCAAGTCGCCGATGTGTGAAAGCAGCGATTTCCTTTGCTTTTTGTGCCAGTGTTTCAGGAAGTTGAAGGGTGACAATTTCAGCCATTTTCTACCTGCTTGCTTTTTACTTATGATTGTATCTGCGATCGCTTTTCTTTGTTGGCGTGGGTGACTCGTTAAAAAGAGCGATCGCTATTAGACAGAATAGTACTCAAATTGGGAATACTGAGTAAAGCGCAGGTATTTGCTGTTTAGAGGCAAAGTGGTTTATTGCTATATATCGCGCTACTGACAATTTAGCAACTAGGAGAAGATCGTGAGTTTACCAGTTACAGTAACCTTTATGCTTGCTGATTGGATTGTCAAAGGACTAACAGATGGAACTCTTGAACGGGTTGGAGGTGTAATCCGAGAAGTAGGAAGCAAACATATCGTTACCTGGTTACGGGAGCAGGGATCAACTAATCCTAGTGGAAAGGAGTTAGTGGAACTTGGGCGAAGTCTGCAACTAACTCAAGGAATTTTGCAGGTAACTAGTGCAGTCAGTATACTCAACCTGGGTGTCTCAGTTATCGGCTTTACTGTGATACTACAACGGCTTAAAGAATTAGAACAACGCTTACAACAAGCACAAAAATTGTTAAATCACATTAACCGTAAAATCGATCTTAGTTTCTATGCAAATTTTCGTGCTGCGCTCGATTTAGCTATTAATGCTTTTACGATGACTAAACCAGAAAATCGTAGAAGCAGCGCACTACAAGCTATTAACCGCTTTTTAGAAGCAGAGCATATTTATACTGAATACACAGATATTGAAATTGAGCAAAAAAGCCAAATTGCTGATGAATATCTGCTGACTTTATCTTTAGCTTACCTAGCTGAAGCACGTTGCTATTTAGAATTAGAAGAACACAATACAGCACTTCGCCGCTTTCAAGAAGGATCAATAGTTATTCGTTCTCGTATTCAGAAATATGTTAAGCTTCTGCTTACTTATAACCCAGCAATATACTTACAGCCTCAGTTCAGAGGTCAGATTGATTTGCGGAGGCTAACCCGAATTTATCAATGGCTCGACCCAACTTTGGATGAAAATGCAGTCTTCGATATGCAACGTATGAATCTATTCATGTTGGCTCAAGACCCGAATAACTGGAAGTGGGTAGAATCGATACCAGCAGCAATTTGGGATTCTAAAGTAGATTGGGTAGGAAAAGCAATTTGGGATGATCCTAAGCCGCAAATTTATGCACGTCTTCCTAAAACTTTGGAGGTAATGGAATCTATGATTGAAACCAATCGCCGCTTTGAATCTTACCAAACAGAAGTACAAGCAATTTCCCAATTAGGCATCAGCTTTCATGACTGGCTTAAATTAGCTCCATCTACAGAAATTAAACCAGACGGTGCAGAATTAATGTACATTATTCCATCTAAACCTTTAGATTTACAGCCTTCCATGTGAACTAATTACAGGATTAAAGATGAATTAATCAAGGTCAAGAAACTCTCTGAGAGTAATAATCTGGTTTTGATATTCGGCTAGGGTGTTGAGTGATAAAAGGTCTTGATATCCTGTGATTAAAAATTCTGCATTGGCATCTTTAGGAAGTTCTAAAAATTTGTTTTCATCTGGATCTCTACAGGTGTTTATCTGAGATTTTATTTCTATAAATTGACTGGATTTTTTAACTATGTCCAAAAAATCTTGTCGGTCTTGATATGAGATATATTTATGGAACTTACGTTTGTAAATTCGTGTGTTTAATTCTTGATAAGTTTCATCGCTTTGAGCAATTTTGAATTCTTTATAGACTTTATCTAGGGCTTTACGGGCTGTTCCATTACGACTTAGAGCAGCACTAAGTAAAACATTTGTGTCAATGACAATTAGTTTATGATTCATCGGCAAGTAATTCTTCTAAAATTTCTTCGCCTAATCCTTTGGCTTGAGCATTCACTGTAACAATTTTGGATAGTATTATTTTGTCTTTTTGAAAATGCTCCTTTTTGAATTCTTGTTAGACTAATTTAATAATGCCATGTTAGTATACACTGAATTTTAGTTAAATTACTCTAAAGTAAATTCTGCAAATTCTCTTGGACCAAACAGCATATTTCGGTCTACGGCTGACAAGATTTTATTATTGGCGCGATCGCTATTTAAAGAATGGACAACTAACTGGGCGACATCTGCACGATTAATGCTACCAATAATGTGCGGATCTTCAGTCAAAACACCATTACCTGTTGCTGGTTCTGACTTTAGTCCACCAGGACGGATGATTGTATAGGTGAGTCCACTGGCGATTAAGTGTTGTTCTGCTTTGTCTTTCTCAACTAAAACTGTTCCCAGTGCTGCTAAAACTTGGGGTGACAGAGCAACAACACTATTGCCAGCACCAATAGAAGACACAAGAATAAACTTTTGCACTCCAGCTTTAACTGCTGCATCGATCAGATTTCTATTACCAGGGTAATCTGCTCTTTCTCCATCTGTCGGCAAACCGCCAATTGTACTGATAATGGTGTGAATAGGTTCATCTTTGAGGATTGCGCCTTCTACATCCTCAACATTTAAGGCATCTCCCACAACTACTTGAATACCTGTTTTCTCTAGTTCAGCTGCAACTGCTGCTGTTCTCACGAGTGCTTTAACCTTTAGCTGTTGCGCCCTCAGATATTGGGCAATTTCTCGACCAACACCGCGACTTGCTCCAGCCAGAAAAATATAAGATTCACTTGTCATCATAAATTTAACTACTTACGCTCAAAGGATTTTATCAGAGGATTGGCAGTAGTTAATAGTTGTTCAAGCAACAGAGATGCTTCTGATTGGTGGCGAACGTGAGTGTCAATAAACAAACTAATGATTTCACCCATCAGCAAACGGAAGGTTTCTTGAGGTTGGGTGGCGGGAAAGTCCAACAAGGGTATATCTAGAGTGGAATCTAGCCGATCAACTATCGAAAAATGATTTGCTCCCTCCAAAAGTAGTAGATAGCTGTCATTTCGTCCTCCAGCAATTGCTTCTTGGAATGTACGGATGACTGAGGTGGTAGCATTTCCAGAGCTTACACCATAGCGATCGCTGCTGTTCGCAATTACTCCATCACAAGTTCCTCCCATCAGTAGAAGTGGTAGGGAGTCTGGTAAGGATAAGATAGTTGCTGGCTCGTACCCCAATGATAACGTTGCCATAGTGTGTAAACCATAACCAAAATATGCTGCAACTTGAGGGAAAAAGTGGGGATCGGCATTTTCGATTGCTACTCTACCACCTGCGGAGTGTCCACCTAAAATTATTCTTTGCAGATCGAGCATTCCAGCTAAAATACCCTCAGACTGTAACTGTTCTACTTTCGCTAGCAGTGTTGGCAAAGCCGGAGCAGTGGGAACAGTACGATAAATTGTTGGTTTCAGCTTTTCAAAATCAACCCCTGGAGTCAGACTCGTTATTCCTGGTATACTTTCTGCAATCCAGTTAAAGAGAATCACCACTAATCCACGTTCAGCAAGTTTAACTGCCAACCATTGATATTGTTGAGCATCACAGTTAAAACCGTTGAAAAAAATCACCACAGGAAAAGGTGCCTTTTCTAAATCAACTGGCAAATTTGCTTTATTTATTTCTACCTTACCCGTCGATATCTGTGCTGGATAGAAAACTTTCAGGTGAATGGTATCGTAAGGAGACTGGAAACCCTCGATTTTAGCAGCTTGGAAAAAAGCACGAACTGTCATCTGGTTCTTCCTAATATCAATTTTCCGAAAATTTTTCTATTGGCCAGGTACAACTGCTCCTAACAATTCCAATCTAGCGATCGCAAATAACTGAGTAACTATAATTACATAAATACTAGCATAGCAATTATACCTAACCCAATGGTAGGAGGTATTGTAATAGGTAATTGTGTCAATCTAGCAAATAACTTTTCAATGGATTTACCTATGGCTAAAAAATCTCAACCCAATCTAGAGCAATATCATGATGTCAGGTTATCTGCTACTACCAGAATTTGGGTAATTACAGTAGCAATTCTCGGAGTTTGCGTCCCACTGTCAGCCATTACTAAAAGCGGTGCTATTCTTCCTCTAGTGGCTATTGGTGGCGCAGCTGTTGGTACTGTTGCTGTTTGGCGTTCTGATGAGCAAAAATCAAAAACTAACTATTTGCAACAGCAGCAAATAGAACTGCTAGAGGAGAGATTAGCAAATTTAGAAACAATTGTTAGCAGTGATGACTTGAACTTGCAAATGAAAATTAAACAAATCGAAGCAAGGGATACTTTTGGCAACTCCTCTGATGTCAGTACTACACCCAGACAACCAAAACGTAAAGGTTAAAATAATTCGTAATTCGTAATTCGTAATTCGTAATTCTTATACCACGAGGGTTTCATTGATTTGGGATGGATGGTGAGGCAGTCCGGTCTTGGGGGTTCCCCCCGTGAGGAACTGCCGTTAGCGCAGCGTTAGCGAGCCTGCGAGCGTCACCCATTAGCGCAGCGTTAGCGAGTCATCGAGCGTCAGGGGTGGTTTACTTCCGCCATGCTGTACTAGGTTATTTTTGTGTAGGTATTTGTTGACTTAACGTATCCGCAATCTTGGAAATCCGTCTCCAATTAAACTTTCTTTTGCAGCTAGAAGTGTTTCTAGGAAAACAGTATCTCATTGTCCATGTCCGTTAGAATTGACTGACATCATCTAAATTCTATACACTTCAACTGCATCAATTCATGAAACGTCTAAGTGCTGTTTATTTATCTCTTTCCTGGAAACATCTGCCAATGGCTGTGTTTTATTAGACTCCTAACATTACTGAATTTTTAATTAACTAAGGTTATAAACTTGAGTAATTGCATTGGTATAGCTTACCGTAGGTATGCAACAGTTTGCCGCAGGAATGCAGATGGATTGGATTAGCTTACTCAAAGCTCAACAAACAGACTTTCTTCAACGTGTGAAAAAGCCTAAAACTTACGACTTATCTTTGCTAGAAAGTCAAGTTAAAGGTTGTCACACTGAAGTTATGGCCTTTTGGGGTGAGCCATTGGCTAGACTCCAAGAACTTTCTCGCCAACAAGCAGAAGTTCTCGCCAAAAATCCGCCGCCAACGCCACCTGAATATCCTGAGCCTCCTGATTGGACGATACCTTTCCCGAAATACTTCCAACAACAAGCTCAAGATTATCTTTTACGGGAGTATATTGTTGACCGAGTAATAACTGAACGGTTGGGCAAATTGGTAAAAAAGGTGTCACAAGATACCTTACAAAATATGATTTTAGATGATGAAGGAAATTTGGGTGGCGAAAGTAAATTTCCTTATGTACTTAAAGATCATCCTCAGCTAAGTGTTCAAGTTTACGTTGCTGATGGAGAAAGTTTTAATGGTATTAAGAAAGACAAAATTAGGTGGTCGATTACTCAAGAAGATTTGAAAAATCACCAAGTATTAATTTTTCTATGTTTGTTTTATCCATCTACAGGTAATTTAGGTTACGAGAGGCAAAGCATAATAACAGGCTTTTTACCGACAAATCAACTTGAATTTGCTGAACCAAAAGTGTATGTAACTCCAAGTAACTTGTTGTATGCAGGGGGATTGAGTTGGTACTTAGAATCACTTACTGGCAAAAAAAATGAGTCGCCAGTAATTAATGAGAGAGCGATCGCAGATACAATACAGACTCTACCATCAGAGCATTGCCTCAAGGATATAGTCGGTGACTGGGAATGCTGGCAGACTTTGCAAGGACACACCAGAGGGATTAATTGCCTAGCTTTCAGTTCCGGGTGTAACAATGGCAAAGCCTTACCCATTTTGGCAAGTGGTAGCCGTGGCGAGACGAAACTCTGGGATTTAAGCAAGGGTGAATTAATAGAGACATTATCAGAGTATCCTTGGGTACTATCTGGGCTGGTGGATGAAGTGAATTCCCTAGCTTTTAGTTCAGATGGACAGACTTTAGTGAGTTGCGGTGCAGATTCCACAATTAAGCTTTGGCACGTAGGTGCTTTAGACTTGATAGATATTTTGCACAAACACAATGGGGTAGTGCGGTGTGCTGCCTTCACCCCAGATGGCAGAATGTTGGCGACAGGTGGAGATGACAGAAAAATTCTATTTTGGGATTTGATGCAACGTCAGGTAGCGATCGCACTTTCTTTAGATGATACAGCTGCTCATTCTCTGGTTTTGAGTCGAGATGGGGAAACTCTGGTTACAGGTAGCTACCGCAAAATCAAAGTTTGGCGCACCTTACCCCAAACGGGGATCAAAAGTTTAAAAGATGCACAACCTCTACATACCCTCATGGGTCATGCTCATATCGTGCGTTCCTTAGCAATCAGTGCAGATGGTAAACTACTCGTGAGTGGTAGCTGGGATCAAACAATTAAAATTTGGCAATTGGAGACTGGAGAATTAGTTCATACTCTTAAAGGACATAGAGATAGAGTATATGCGATCGCTTTAAGTCCCGATGGACAAATTATCGCCAGTGGTAGTGCTGATAAAACCATCAAATTGTGGCATCTACAAACCGGCGAATTGCTGGGTACATTTACAGGTCATGGGAATATAGTTACAGCATTAGCCTTCACAGCATCCGGTGAGATGCTGGTTAGCGGGAGTTTGGATAAGACAATTAAAATTTGGCAACGGAGTTAATAGTAATTCGTGTTGAAGGAGGCAGAAGACATTCCCGATGAAACGAATTTCAAAAGCCTTGAATGGAAGAATGACTGGGGACTGGGGACTGGGGACTGGTATTTTTACTCAGCACTGAGTATGGTAAATCCTTTCAGCAGCTACTCTGCCCTGTGAAAGAATTTGGGTAATTTTACTTATCATAGATTGTCAATTATTGTAGTCAAATTGACAACATTTTAACAAAAAGTAGCATATACTAAGTGTTATCAGCCTCCCATAAAAAATCTGGGAGAATTTCAACGTGCAAGGAGGTAAATCCTATGCAAGAGGTTTGGACATCAAAGGAATTAGAATATGCTTTTTTGTTTACCCTAAGAAAAGTAAACTCGATCAATCTAGAAGGTTTCAAGCCATTTTTTAGTAATATGCCTATTGACCCTTATATCAAAGGCAATTATCGTTCCAGAAGATTATCTCGATTTACTGTCTCTGGAAATCAGTTGATCAAATTACCTCATGGACATTTCTTTCAAAGTAAAGAATATAATCCATTAGTAGGTGACATAAAAAGAGAGTTTGCAGAATTAGATGATGCACTTATAGAACTGGATATTTTTAGAAATCTTGTCTTAGCATTTAGTGATTCTTGTAAACTTCATCCTGAAGCTGAAATTGGAGTTCATCAGATTAGAATTATTTGTTCTCCAGATAATTTTGGTAATCCGGCACCTGAAGGTATCCATCAAGATGGCACTGATTTTATTGGCATATTCTCAGTAACTAGAGAGAATATTCAAGGTGGAGAAACACATCTATATACAGCTAAAAAAGAAAAGCCTGTGTTTAGCAAAGTTCTAAATCCTGGGGAACTATTATTGGTCAATGACCATGAATTTTTCCACTTCGCCAATCCCATAAAACCACAAACTGATGCTCAAGGAAGTTGGGATGTTTTTGTACTAACTTCTCCTAGCTTACTTTTGGAATAATTTTAGTAACCTGGAAATATTTTATAATCTACGAGATATGGGGAATTGAATCTATTCATTTTCCCTATTTTTTTTGTTTGTAATTGTAAATAATCATGCAATACAGTTCAGTTAAGGGTTATTGGTCTTTCAAGACGCGATAAATCGCGTCTCTACATAAGGGTTTTGGGCTTATCTGAACTGTATTGAATAATCATGCTGATATTGGTTTATCTAAATTGATGACTAAATTTAGCATATCAATTAATTTTTATCGTTATATAGCGGTTCCCACTCAAATGCGGTACAAAATTATATCGCAAGGTGTAGGGGCAATTCATGTAGACGCAAAGCGGCTTCCCGCAGGGTATTGCCCCTACGGGTGTACCTCACGTGAATGAGAACCGCTATATTAGGACTCCTATTTAATTTTTGAAAAAACTCCATACAACTCGAAAAGCCTGATTCCCTACTCCCTTATTTATTTTATTTCATCAAAAATCCGAAATTCAGCAAGGCCACGCTGGATACTTAGAATATTAAGTGTGAGTGCATAAGTTAGACTACAAAACAAGCCTGCTGGAATTCAACTAACTGAATCAACCAAACAAATGCTATGAATGACGAATTCTACAATAGAGGATTGGAAAAGGCTAGGCGAAAAGACTACGCTGGAGCAATTGAGGAGTTTAACCATGCTTTACAACTGACACCTTATTTGACCGAAGCTTACTTGCAACGGGGTTTGGCACATTATGACTCAGGAGCAATCCTGAAGGCTGTTTCAGATTATACCGAAGCCTTGAAGCTGAATCCTGAGAGTGTAGAGGCATATTATTGTCGGGGATTAGCAAGAGTGGCGCTGAAAAATTTGCCAGGGGCGTTGGAGGATGTAGAACGCGCTATTCGTCTCAATCTCAATTATGCTGCTGCTTATAATCTGCGGGGGATGGTGCGGCGCAAACAGGGTTATATTCAAGATGCGATCGCTAACTTTAAAAAAGCTGCACAACTATATTTAGAGCAACAAGACAAAGAGAATTGTCGTGGGTGTCTGGAACAAATTAAACAGTTACAACCCAAAGAATTACCAGCCCTTGAGCAATCACATTCTATAAGTGCGCCAATTTTATCCACCAATGATTATTTTACGCAACTATTAGAAAAGGCAGAAAAAGGAGATACCCAAGAGGCACTCGCCGATTTAAACTGGGTATTAAAAGCCGATCCGCAAGATGCCCAAGCTTACTGCTGTCGTGGGGTTGTGCGTTGTAAAATGGGTAATTATCGAGAAGCGATCGCAGATTTTAATCAAGCATTGCGACTAAACTTTCAAGATGCCATTGTCTATCGTAACCGAGGTAAAGCACGTTCTATATTGGGAGATCATCAAGGAGCGATCGCAGACCTTAACCAAGCACTCCAGATACAACCTGAAGATCCCTTAGTCTATATTGCCAGAGGTAATGCCTATCGAACAACAGGCAATTATCTTGGTGCAATTCAAGATTACACCCAAGCACTGCAAATCAATCCCGATGATGCTCAAGCTTACTACAATCGCGGTATTGCCTATACTTGCTTAGAAGAAATACAAAAAGCTGTGGAAGATTATCAACGAGCGGCGAGTATCTTTTGTGAACAAGAAGACTGGGGAAATTATCAACAAGTCTTAAGTAGCCTAGAAAAAATCCAGAAATTTAGTCCAGAGTCGAAAAAGCAAAAGTATAACCTGTTACGTCAGCGAATTTTGCGGATGGTTGGAGGATACTGGGAAATTGCCGAACGATTGATTCAGCAAAAGCAAAATTACCATCCTGGGATGTCAGACGAATGGTATTTGCAAAAAGTGATTGATGATTTAGAACGCGATCGCGGTAGATAAAATATAAAAGGGAATAGGGAATAGGGAACAGGAAAACAAGGAGTTTCAATCTACTGGCGTGGCAAGCAAAAAAATTGTGCATTAGACGTAGGTTGGGTGGAGCGGAGCGCAACCCAACAGATATCAGGATGTTGGCTTTGGCAAAGCCTCCACCCAACCTACAGCTAATTTATATTTCTTCATATACATTGAATTTTTCTCACTGACTTACTTATATCTTTATATTTAAAGTCCAAAAACTCAACCCAAAATCTCAAACTGTATAGATTACGTTGAGGATACTCTGCAATTTTAAAATCCTCTCAAAGGTCGTTTTTTAACCGAGTACCGTGGGTTTCCCCCGGTTCAATAATCGGCAAGTTTTGGGTCGGGGTCTAAATCCCCGGACGCGACTCGAAAATACTCGCTTGCCGCCGGCGCTATCGCAGACTCGCTTTGCGCGTCGCTTTCACAAAACTTAATTACGAATTACGAATTACGAATTACGAATTATTTAAGCCACCATTACTTCCTACTATAAATTGTACAAGAAAAAATATGCACAGAGGTAGATGAAAAATCAGTCAAGAGGTAGCCTAAAATACAAAGTATATCAATGATTAACCCGTAAGAAATACGGAAGTTTACTACGCTAGATAGATGCGGTTAGAGAACACTCAATGTTAAATGTTAACCGCTTGCGGCTGCAAGATATATTGAAAATTCCGACAAATTCACTTGTGGCAAAAATCGCGAGTGCAATCCCTATTTTGGTTGGCAGTTTAGTACTAGTTGGCTGGTGGCTTGGCATTGAAGTTCTCAAGCGCGGCTTTCTCGGTAGTCCTGCCACAATGAAAGTCAATACAGCGCTGTGTTTCATCCTGTGTGGTCTATCCCTGTGGTTATTTTCAAAAGCAGGGAAGCAGGGAAGCGTGGGAGAAAGAATAATTCAAAATTCCCCCCACAGTCCCACTCCCTCCAATTCCCAAAAGGGTCTTTTGACCCCAATAACTCTACTAATTTCTCAGGTATGTGCGATCGCCGTCACCACAATTGCAGCACTCACACTCTGTCAATATCTGTTCGGTTGGAATCTCGGCATTGATGAACTGGTGTTTCGTGATTCGCCAACTAGTATGGCAACACCATATCCGGGGCGAATGGGGGCGAACACAGCACTAAACTTTATGCTGGTGAGTGTAGCCCTACAGATTTTGATTCATTCAAAAAACCACCGCAGTTATTGGTATGCCCAAATTCTGGCTCTGATTGCGACTTTAATTTCCTTTCAGGCGCTAATGGGCTATGCCTACAAAGTGAAAGTTCTCTATGGACTTGCCCCTTATACAACATCAATGGCCTTACATACGGCGGGGTTGTTCATATTACTAAATATGGGCATTTTGTGGGTGCGGGCAGAACAGGGATTAATGTCGGTAGTCACAAGTGATACTTACGGCGGCTTACTTGCACGTCGTTTATTAGTTGCTGCGATCGCAATACCTTTTATATTGGGGTGGATAATTGTTAAAGGTCAACAGGCAGGACAATACGATCCGGCCTTTGCAGTATCGGTATTTGCCATCGTCCTGATTGTAATTTTTACTATTTTGATTTGGCAAAATGCCAGGGTTATTGAACGCCTCAGCTATCAACGAGACTGCGCTCAAAAAGCACTGAGAACCTACGAAGTTAAATTGGCAAGTTTTGTCGATGCTAACGTCATCGGTATTTTGTTTGGAGACGTGTATGGTAATATCCAGCAGGCAAACGACGAATTTCTCAGGATGATTGGTTACACGCGGGAGGATTTGTTAGCAGGTAAGTTAAGTTGGATCAATATCACACCACCAGAGTATCTATACTTGGATGAGCGAGGTGTTACGGAAGCACAAGGCAACACCAACGCTGCTTGTACACCTTATGAGAAAGAATATATTCGCAAGGATGGTAGCCGGATTCCGGTGTTAATTGGTTACGTGTTGCTAGGAGACAACCGGCAAGAATCGGTAG
The DNA here is from genome assembly GCF_036917975.1 of Nostoc sp. GTDB lineage: Bacteria > Cyanobacteriota > Cyanobacteriia > Cyanobacteriales > Nostocaceae > Nostoc. Next base: position 8,070 of record NZ_JBALEJ010000038.1, on the reverse strand, counting down.
CATTTATTCTCGACTTAAGCGATCGCAAACAAGCAGAAGAAGTGCTATTAAATCAGCAGAAATGGCTAGAGGATGTGTTAAATCTGATGCCAAGACCGTTGCTGTTTATCGAACCAGGAACAGCGCGGGTAACTTTTGCCAATCGCTCTGCTGACGAATTAGCTGGGAGCGAATTTCCCAAAGGTGTAGCCGCCGCAGATTATCACACAGTTTACCACTACACAAATGCGGCTGGCGATCGCATCCCCAATGAACTTATGCCAGGAGTGCGGGTTGCCCTTGGCGAACGTCTGAATGGATTGGAGGTAGACTGGCACACTCCCGGTGGTGTGCGCTCTCTACTAGTATTTGCTGATACTTTGCCAGCAATGCACGGTCATCCATCTATCTGTATTTTGGTGTTCCAAGAGATTAGCAATCTCAAAGAGGTACAAAAAGCACTCTCGTTAGGTTACAAACGGCTAAAGCTACTATTCGACACAGTTAACGATTTACTATCGAGTCAGCAACCAGTAGTACTAATCGATAGCGTCTACCGAAAACTCTCAGAACAAATTGATTTAGATGTTTACTTTAACTATTTGGTTGAGGATAACTCTCAGTTAATGCAGTTGGGGTCTTACAGTGGCATTTCCCCAGAGATGGCGAAAGAAATTGAGTGGTTGGCATTTGGTGAATCGGTTTGTGGTAATGCAGCCCAGGAGCGTTGTGCAATAGCTGTAGAGAATGTGCAGCAATCAACTGACCCGCAAACAGAATTGATTCGCTCTTTAAACATTACTGCTTATTATGCCTATCCATTGATTGCCCAAGGACGACTATTGGGTACTCTTTCTTTTGGCAGCCGCACTCTGTTAAGCTTCACCGACAATCAAAAGGGGATGATGCAAGCAGTGTGCGACCAAATAGCGATCGCAATGGAACGGGCGAGTTTAATTGCTTCTTTGCAACAACAAACTGAAGAGTTGCAGGAGGCTAACCGGATGAAGGATGAGTTTCTAGGGATATTGTCTCATGAGTTGCGATCGCCCCTCAATGCCATCCTGGGCTGGGCACAATTACTGCAACGAAGCAAGCTGAGTGAAACCCAAATGGCTAGGGCTACGGAGACAATTGAGCGCAATGCCAAAGCCCAAACCCAGCTAATTGAAGACTTGCTAGATATATCACGGATGATTAGAGGTAAGTTACGCCTGAATGTCAGTACTTGTAATTTGGTTCCGATAATTGAGTCAGCCATTCAGACTGTTAATCTCGCCTCCCAGTCCAAGGAAATTGATTTGAGATTTTCCATTATTCCCTCCAAAGAAACGCCAAACTCAAATGGGGAATTAGAAATCAATCATGAAAATCTTAAATCTCCAGAAGCACAATCCCAAAGCAATCTTGGCGAGAATTCTCAATTCTTAGTTGCCGGTGATTTTGAGCGCTTGCAACAGATCGTCTGGAATCTGCTATCCAATGCCATCAAATTCACGCGCGTCGGAGGAAGGGTAGAGGTGCAATTGTCAGTAGTCAGTGGCCAAGAAAAACAACAGACAAAAGATAAATATGCCCAAATTCGGATAATTGATACAGGCATTGGGATTAATCCTAACTTTCTTCCTTACGTCTTCGATCGCTTTCGTCAAGCTGATAGTTCTAACACTAGAACATACGGTGGATTAGGATTAGGATTAGCGATCGTCCGTCATTTAGTAGAACTGCATGGTGGTACTGTTCACGCAGATAGCCCAGGCAAAGAACAGGGAGCAACGTTTACAGTAAAACTACCACTTCTAAAGAGTTCCCCCCTCAGCTACTCTGCTCCTGTGCCCTTTGCATAAGTTCGTAACTTTTTTAAACGCAGAGGTAAGGGACTTCCAAATAAAAAAATATTCAATTAACTCTTGTGGGGTGGGCATCTTGCCCGCCCTATAGACTGGGCGCTCATGTTGCCCACCCCACAATATTGGATAATTTATTTCTTGGAGTTCCCTAAACGCATAGGTACGCAGAGTTTTGCCAAGGGACATCCAGAAATTAAATTACTCAATTTTTGCATCCAATAATAGGAGCGGGGGGACAAGGTAGCGATATCTCTCCTAAGTCTCCCCAAAGCGATTGATTATTTTTTTATTTGGAAGTCTCCAAAGTTAATTCGCTATGAATTAATGAAATGTTGTACTTAGAAAAAATGTGCAATGGGTTAGTCAAACCACTTGAAAACTAAAGCTAAAACTTGCCCAATTATTCACATCTAAGATATATGAGTCGGCTGCTGTGCCGTTTATCTCCGTTTTAAGATGTAAGTCTTGGAGCAAGGCTTGTGCAATGTTTAAGGAATTCAATAATGGGCCAATCGGCCGTTGTTCGGCTGAGGAATGTTTAGCAGCGTTCAAAGCGGCGATAGTTGCGCTAAAGGGAGTAGTACTAAAAATCAGTTGTTGTTCGCTAAAGAAAGCTGGCCCTGAAATCACCCATTCGGAAGCAGCATTAGTTTGGGGTAAGGTAAGGGTTTCACCTGGGGCGATGACAACTTCTTTGAGGAGGGGCTTAATGTCTTCAGTATTTGGTTCTTGGGGAGTTTCCCAGGAGTAGAGGGCGATCGCTGTATGATTATTATTTAATCCCAGCACAATTAAATATACTGGGCGATCGCTCTGGTTTTCCACTCGATATTGCATTCGACTACCGATAGGGACAATCGGTGTGGGGAGAGATGTGATTAATCGCGTCTGTACTGATTTTTTAATCGGAGTTTCAATTTTAAAAGCTCGGACTGTTTCACGCTGCATAACAACGCGAGGCGATATATTACTAATTATTTCTAAGGTTGCTTTAATAGCCAAGCGAGAAGAACCTTGATTTTCTGTGAGTCGCCATAACTTAGCTGCTAGCAAGGTTGATAATTTTGGCGCTAACCTTTGCGCGGCTAATTTTACTGCTTCTCCTACTTCCCCCGTGGTATTGGGAATTAGCTCGCCACCGAGAGAAAATAGACCATAACGACTAGGAATTTCCTGTAACTTACCAAAAACATAATCAGCAGGTTTTTCTCCCACTACTACGGTGGAGACATGGGAAAATGCAGCGAAGGCACTTGTGGCGTCTACCCGCTCAATTCTTTCCAATCCAGTATCGAGAGCTATGGTTAAATTAACATTTCGGGGTAAAACCCGGACTGCTTCTTGGACGAGTTGCCCGACTTGTAGGGAATTTGTACCTTCGGTTTGGGAAATTTGGGCTTTTGCTGTTAACCCAGTCCGCGATCGCAATATTAATTGCTCTGTTGTTGCTAAAGTAAATCGAGAATTCACCCCGTAGTATAGCAGCACTTGTGGCGGTAATCCTGCCAACCACAGATGGACTGTTTTACCGTCCTCTTCAATAGCTGTCACCGCGCCTTCTGCACCAATGATACTCTCTGGCAAACCTAACCCCCCAGCCCCCTTCCCTACAAGGGAAGGGGGAGAATTCAAAGCCTCTCTCCTTTTAGGAGAGAGGTTTGGAGAGAGGTTTTCCAGATCCCCTGGTTGCTGTTTACTACCCAATTTGGATAGAGAATTTTCTACATGGGAAAGAGCGACTTGAATTGTGGTAGCTGGGGTGAATTCCCACAAATACTGTGTCAAGGCGTAGGTAAATAACCCAGCACTAAAACCAGCAAAGAGTCCTTCCCTTGCCGGCTGCTTTGGTTCTGAGGTAGCTGCTAAAACAATCGGAGTGCTGGGTAACTTCTGAGTTTTGAGTTGTTGGAGAAAGTCGAGTTCCTCTGGTGCTAACTTTGCCTCTACTAACTCTTGAAGGGCGCGAATTTTTAATCCTAATACTGTGTTAGGAGCATAATAGCTAGTATCTAATACTGCTGTGACTCGTTCGGTGGGGAGCGATCGCAATAATAGCAGCAGAGTTTCTTCTAATATATAGTTGACTATTTTCTCATCTTGTGAATTTTGAATAAAATTAGCTGACACCAGAGCATTTTGCTTGGTATCTGGCGATGTTTCCAATTTTACACAGCTGCCATAACCGCTAAAGTGGAATACCACTACATCATCGGGTTTAGCTTGCTTGCCCAGGTGATCTAAAAAAGCCACCTCAATGAATTCTCTGCTGGCTTGTTCCTCAGTTAAGGTTAGAATATCTGATCCTTGGAAGCCAAAACGATGAATCAAAAGTTCTCTTTGTAGTTCCACATCCGTCAGACAACCACTGAGGGCTGGGATTTTTGGGTATTGGTTAATACCTATCAGCAATGCCAATTTGCGCGGACTGGGTTGTGCCAAAGCCTGATAATAGCGATTTCCCAAAGACAACCACTCAGTTTCAGTTACCCCCAATACCGCGAGTATTGAGCCAATTCTCTGTAAAAACGTGCGCCGTTCCATAGTTAGCTATCAGCCCTCAGCTATCAGTTAGCAGCTTACAGGGCTGAACTCTGTATTGTAAAGTTACAAAAATGTGGGGAGTGGAGGGGCAGGGGGGCAGGGGGGCAGGGGGGCAGGGGGAAAATTCTTAACTCCTAACTCTTAACTCCTAACTCTTCACTCAGCACTCAGCACTGTTTTGCCCCATGCCCTAAGCTGGTACTTCTATCCGCATTGCCCGCGCCAACTCTGCCGCCACTTCTGGGCGAGAAAATTCTGGCGGAGGTAACTCACCGCGCCGCAGCATTTCCCTGACTTTTGTCCCCGATAGGTGAATGCGTTCTTCTGGCCGGCTGGGACTGGTTTTAGATGTTGCCATCTGCTTAGTGCGCGTGCAGTAGAAAGCGTGTTCAAATTTCATCGGCACAATGCCTAATTCACCTGGCGCAAACTCATCAAAGATATACTGTGCGTCGTAAGTGCCGTAATAGTCACCCACACCAGCATGATCCCGTCCAACGATAAAGTGAGTACAGCCGTAGTTTTTGCGGACTAAAGCATGGAAGATGGCTTCACGAGGCCCAGCGTAGCGCATTGCGGCTGGATTAATTGCCAAAGTTACCCGGTCTAAGGGGTAGTAATGTTCTAGCAAAATTTCATAGCAGCGCATCCGCACGTCAGCAGCAATATCATCTTCTTTTGTCGCCCCGACTAATGGGTGCAAAAATAAACCATCAACAATTTCTAAAGCGCACTTTTGAATATATTCATGGGCGCGGTGGATGGGGTTGCGAGTTTGAAAGCCGACGATGGTTTTCCAACCCTTGTCTTGAAATAGTTGCCGTGAGGCAGCTGGATCGATTTGGTAAGTGGGAAACTGGGGATGAGGTTCACGCTGCAACAGCCAAATATCACCCGCCAGATGTACAGTACCTTGGTTATAGAGTACTTGCACGCCGGGATGATTGACATCATCAGTGCGGTAGACTTTTATTGCTTCGCGGGTTTTGTCGTAGTGATATTTTTGCGTGAGTTGCAAAACTCCGATAAATTCGCCTCTGGAGTTATCCAGACGGATTAAGCTGCCTTCTTGTAATGGGGAAGCTACTTCTTCGCTTACCGATAGTGTAATCGGGATTGACCACACAAGACCGTTAGCTAATCGCATTTCTGTGACAGTGCGATCGTAGTCTTCTTGGTTCATAAAACCCGTGAGTGGACTAAAAGCACCGATCGCAATCATTTCTACATCCGAAACGGCGCGATCGTCAAGTTGCACTCGCGGCAAAAAGTCAGCTTTTGAGAGAAACTCTGCTCTTTGTTCTGGTGTGGCGATACGGTTAACCAACTGTCCACCGTGGGGGGCTATGGCATCTGGATTGTGACTCAACGTAATCCCCTCTTTGCTTTTACTGTTATTGTTTCAGATTATGTACTAACTTATCAAATGCTGGTACGTAGAGATAAAGACTTTGGGGATTGCTTTGTAGTTATTCCCCTTATCTTTATCGTCTGTTTTAAAAGATTTGTGGAATTTAGATACTTGAGATACTTGAGACTGTAATTAAACGTAGAACAAAATATAAAATATAGTTGTTGGTTGAGGAATTTACCAAGATATGGTTAGCCTTATTACTTTAGCAGCAGCGGAAGCGATCGCAAAGGTTGCTTTTGGCAAGTTCTTTGAGTCGAGTGCAGGTAAGTTAGGTGAGAAGTTTACTGAGACGGGACTGAAAAAGATTGACGAATTGTATCAGACGATTCGGAAAAGACTCAGTGGTAATCCTGGCGCTAAGGATGCTTTAACCGATGTTGAACAAGGTAATCAGGAAGCGTTACAGCGAGTAGCGGTTTATCTCCTGGATGTAATGAAAGCTGACGGCAACTTTGCCACAGATGTCCAAAAAATTGCTGATGAAATCAATATTCATCGCGTGGAAGATAACAGCCAACTTACACAGATTAACAAAGACCATAGCACTGGTTATCAGACAAAGACGGGCGATAACAACACTAATCAATTTGGCAATACAAATCACTACTATGGCACTCCGCCACAGGGTTGACTGGAGTCGTCCGTAAAGCAACGGATAAATTCAAGTCCCATTATTAACTCACTGCATCCAGATACTAGCTATTGGCAAGGGCGGACTGCTGAACTTGACCAAATGCAGCAATGGTTACATTCAGGTAATGTGCGTCTAATTGGTGTGACGGCTACAGGAGGTTATGGAAAGTCGGCATTAGTTGCTAAATTATGTGAAACAGTTGCAGCGAGTTTTTCCCAAAGGATTTGGGCAACTTTTAGTGATGCGTATCCTTTTGCTGTGTGGGGACGCTGGCTATTGGATAAGTTGCAGAAACCAGCGCCGGAAAAACCAGAAGATTTATTAATTGCGGTTTGTGATTGTTTGCAAACAGAACGATATTTGCTGGTGTTGGATAACCTAGAAACTTTGCTGCACAATGATGGACAATGGCGAGATCAGGCTTATGATCAATTTTTATTGCGTTGGTTCGGTTCTAGCAGTGAAAGTAAGATTTTGGTGACTAGCCGCGAACAACCAACGCTACCAAACAATACCCTAAACCAAAGTCAATGGTTAAAACTGGATGGACTTTCCACAGATGCAGGGGTGGCGTTGTTACAAGCTTTAGAAATTCAAGGTTCAGATGCAAATTTAGCAGAATTTGTCAAGAGTGCTGATGGGCATCCTTTGTTATTGAAGCTGGTGGCGGGGTTGCTGAAAGCTGAAGAGGGAGAAGAGGCGAATATTAGTGTTTTGAACCAGAATATTTTCGAGATATTAGGCTTGCACCGAGATGACCCAGAGGCGAGTATTGCTAAAATCTTAGATGCGAGTCTTCAGCGTTTAGAACCCAGATTACAAACTCTGTTGCAGTATTTAAGCGTGTATCGCTTACCCTTTGACTGTTCAGCAGCAATGGCGATATCTGGCTTCATTGATGAAGAACAAGTAGAAGTAGTTGACTTTTCACAGGATTTGGAAAACCTCTCTCCAAACCTCTCTCCTAAGAGGAGAGAGGCTTTGAATTCTCCCCCTTCCCTTGTAGGGAAGGGGGCTGGGGGGTTAGGTTTTGCCTTTTCTTCTCCAGATGAGGTGAAGAGTCAGGTAGAAATACAACTGCGACAACTAGCAAAACGTTCTCTGTTACAAGAGAAGAAACAGCAAGGGGTGTGGAAGTTTTATTTTCAACCGTTAATTCAAAGCTATTTACAAAACTCCTCTTCACCAGAAGCGCATCAATGCGCCATCGCCTATTATGAACAACGCCGGAAACCGGAACTTTTATCTACAGATAAACTCGATGATGTGGCGGAATATCTAGAAGTTTTTCATCATCACTGTGAACTTGGGGAATATATTCAGGCTTTTTCTAGCGTTTATTATCCTGAAAACAATCATGATAACTGCGACGAATTTTTAAGAAAAAATTACTACTATCCAGCCCGTCTGACATTATATAAGCGTTTAGATCAAGAGTGGCAACAGCCAGAAAATCCAGATGAATTAAAACGCTACAGTGATTTACTCAAGGTGTACGGCGATGTATTGCAGTTCCTCGACCGACGTGATGAAGCATTACAACGCTACGAAACCGCTTTGTCATTTTACCGCGACACTGGTTCTCGCTTGGGGGAAGCCAATACATTAATAGCTATCGGCGATGTATTGCAGTTCCTCGACCGACGTGATGA